>NZ_JBYTEC010000007.1:0-169083 GCF_058792075.1 Ensifer sp. EB106-03-01-XG145
AAATCGCAGGCGAAAGACGCCAACAGCCATCAGGCCGCGCCGCCGATCACCAAATCAGCGGTAATTCGAGGTCTCCAACCTGCATCGAACCAACCTTGGTCGCATCCACCTAATTTGATCAATTGACATCCCCTCTCACGCTCCCATAGCATCCCCGATGCCGAGGGGCGCATCTGACGGTGCTGAGATGGCGGTGAGCCAGACCCTTGAACCTGATCCGGATCATACCGGCGTAGGAACGGCAAGGGCCTCTCTGGCACCCCCGCGTCTTCGCCGTTCATCCGGATCTCCGTGATTTTGGTTTCGGGAGATCGTTGGTGCCAATACGCTGTTCAGAATGTAGCGACGTAGAACTACAGGGAGCTGGGCGACCGACCCATCGGCTCAATCTATCTTCCAGGTTGCCCGGAAGACCCGCCTCAGTTTGCGCGTGTTTGAGCCGGTGGCTTGAGTGCGCACTCGCGATCATTGGCTCCGCTTCTACATTTCAGCGGAGCCAGGCATGACCGCTATCGCCGTTACCATCGCAGGCTCAGATTCCGGTGGCGGTGCCGGTATCCAGGCGGATCTGAAGACGTTTTCGGCGCTCGGCGTCTATGGTGCCAGCGTGATTACCGCCATCACCGCGCAAAACACCAGAGGCGTCACGGCCGTCGAGGATATCACGCCCGCCGTCGTCACAGCTCAGATCGATGCCGTGTTTTCGGATCTCGCGGTTGGCGCGGTGAAAATTGGTATGGTGTCGCGCCAGGAGACCATTGGCACTATCGCGTCCGGTCTGAAGCGATACGGGCATTTGGCAGTCATCGATCCGGTGATGGTCGCCACTTCAGGTGACATTTTGTTGCGTCCGGATTCGATCGCGACCCTCAAGGAGGAATTGCTGCCCCTTGGCCTTATCGTAACGCCCAACCTGCCCGAAGCGGCGCTGTTGACGGGCCGCGCAATTGCCGAGAACGAGACGGAAATGGCCCGGCAGGCGGAGATGCTCCTGAAGCTTGGTGCGCGCGCCGTGCTGATGAAAGGGGGGCATGCTGGCGGTGACGAAGCGGCTGATATCCTCTTTAACGGGGACACTTCCTTGCGCCTGTCGCGCCCGCGGGTTGAGACGACAAACGATCATGGCACCGGCTGCACGTTGTCTGCCGCAATCGCCGCTGGTCTTGCCCGTCGGCAGCCGCTTCAAGACGCGGTTATCGCCGCCAAGACCTATCTGCATGAGGCGCTTGTTGTCGCAGCAGCGCTCAAAATCGGGCAGGGGCGGGGACCGGTTCATCACTTCCATAGATGGTGGGCACCGAACGACGATTGATTCCAACCGGTGCTTTGCGCCGGTTCCACCGTTCAAGTTGACCTTTAAAAACCCAGGACATTCCATTGCCCGATAATGGAATGTCCGTCGGGTCGGGAAGTCGGTCGCTTGCATATGCGAGGTGAGTGACGGAGACAGAGCGCTTTTCGGTTCAGGCCACAGCGACGCTCGGGTGAGCCGGCTGCTCCTCCTTCAGTTTCCGGTAGAGCGCGACGTGTTCGCGGCCGCAGTCGACATGGCTCATCGGGCGCCTGAGTGTTGCCCTGAGGTTGTCCCATGACCTTGGCGTGCTCAGCACGTCGATCAGTCGATCCGCAAGGTCCTGTGCGCTGCCGGTCCGGAAATGATAGCCATCCAGCCGGTCGCGCACCTTCTCGGCCATGCCGCCGATGTCAGAGCAAATGATCGGCCGTCCGTGGTGCAGCGCCTCCTGGATCACGATAGGCGAGTTTTCCCACCAGACAGAAGGCATCACAACCCAGTCGACGGAACGCATCAGCCGCGGCATGTCCTGGTTCTGGTAGGAGCCGTAAAAGCGGACGCGGCGGCCGGCGTCTTCGATCAATTTCGCCACGCGTTCCTGATACTCGGTCGGCTGACGCTCGAGGTTGCCGCCGAAGATCATCAGCGTGGAATCGTCACCCCAGATGTCCTCCGGCACGCGCGATACCGCGTCGATCAGCACGTGAACGCCCTTGAAGGGGGTCATCTGCCCGAAATAGGCAAAACGATTGCGACGTGCCGTCGGCGCAGGCAATTCACGCGCGGGCGTCATTTCACCCAGGACGATGCCGTTTTCGATCACGAAGATCTTCTCGGCAGCGATGCCCCACTCGACATAGCGGTTGGCGAGAAAGGCGCTCGGGGCGATGAAGGCGTCGGCAAGGTTCAGCATGCCCCGCACGAACTGCTCGCGGCGTACGAAACGCGACACCGGGATTTCGGGGAAACACGTGTGGCAACTGATTGGCGAAGCGCCATTGCAAAGCTGGCCCGAGGGCCGCTTCACCATTTGCCCGTGGTTGTGACAGATCGGCAGGTACTCGTGGAAGGTCACGACGATGCGCGCTTTCGGCAGAGCGTCGCGCACCGCATAGAGCGCTTCCAGTCCGAACCCGATGATATGGTGGAAGTGGACGATGTCGGGCTTGATGTCTCCCACAAAGCGCAAGAGGTCGCGACGGATCGCGTCGGTATCGCCGTTGGACAGGAAGAAATGATCAAAGTCTTCGGCATGGTAGAGCACCTCGTCCATCGCCAGGCGAAGGCTCATCAGCGCCGACGCGGCGTGGCGCGGCACCGGATCGCCGACGCGGGCAAGGTAGATCGATTCAATACCCGGCAGGCCGTTCAATGCCCTGTGCAAGCCATGAGAGGCGATCTCGGCGCCTCCCAGCGAATGGATCGGGTGGCCGTGCGACACGACCAGCACGCGGAGTTTCTCACTCATGCCGAAACCTCATTGTGGGTCGTGGTGTCTGTCTCGACAGTCTGCATCCAGCGGCCGCGGAACAGCGTCTGATCGACACGCTCCACGTATCTGGCCGTGGCTGCCGCGACAGCACCGGACGCCTCATCCGACCCGAGCATCTGCAAGGCGGGCAGCCAATAGGATTCGTAGCCCCTGCGGCTCAGCCTCAAGGCAAGATCCAGCCCATTGAGAGACGCACCGAGATAAGCCGGCGAAGGGCCGGTATCGTCGAGAAGCGCCTTGCGAGGCATGATGCAGCACTCGAGCGATGCGGTCGCCACCCGCGTCAGCTTCAGGCGGTTCACAGCGCCGACCGGATAACCGGCATACCGGCTCGACTGCAGATGATCCGCGCGATCGAGCGACGAACTGCCGGCCCAACGGATCGAATGATCCTCATAGGCAAGGGTCGGCGAAATGAT
The DNA here is from genome assembly GCF_058792075.1 of Ensifer sp. EB106-03-01-XG145. Lineage (NCBI taxonomy): Bacteria > Pseudomonadati > Pseudomonadota > Alphaproteobacteria > Hyphomicrobiales > Rhizobiaceae > Ensifer > Ensifer sp. EB106-03-01-XG145. The sequence continues at coordinate 3,206 of NZ_JBYTEC010000007.1, forward strand.
GCTTCCGCTCCTGGTTTCATAGTTCGCAACAAGCGTCTGGTACCAACCGGGATTGGCGGGCGTCAGGGACGCAGACAGCAGGATGACGGTTTCATTGTCGATGGCCTGCGCCGCAGTCCGCGCAAGGTCGCTGGCATCGCCTGAACCTTCGACGGACAAAAGGCGCAGCGGCAAGCGATAGAATTCCGCAAGTCGCCGGATGCCGGCGGCGCGCCGGCGAAACTGTACCGATTGCAGGACGAGCACGATCGGCGCCTTCCGCGTAAGTGGATCGAGCGCTAGAAGTCCCAACAGGGCAGCAAAATCCTCCTCGGCCTCCCCCGCGGCGACAAGGATTGCCGCCCCCACAGCCTCACCGAAGCGGCCAATGTCGACGACGGTCTCGATGGTCGGAGCATCAGTGCGAGCCGCAGTGATGAACGGAACAATCTGGCGATCGACGATATCGGGCAAGGCCCAACTGGTCGGATCGATTGCGTTCAGCAGCCGCAGCGCCGAATGCCTTGCCGACAGCCGTGTCGGGTGAAGCGGCATATAGGCGCGACGAGAATCGCGAAGGGTGACTTCAAGGTGAAGGGGTGCCGCCGGATCGCCGACGAGGCCATCCGCGAAAGCGATGAAACCGTGCGAACGGCGATGTCCGGATATTGCGCCCTTGAATTCCGGCCGGTCCACGAAGGCTTCTTCCACGTCGAGCCGCTCGGTGCGGGTCCAGGCACCATCAAGTCGCGCCCCGGCGCGCCCCCGACGCAGCCGAACGCTCTGCACATGATCGTCAGGATCGAGCATCCAGCCCGAGATCAGAAAAGTGCCTTCATCGCCCTGGTAGAGCGCGTCGACACCGAGCCGGACCGGAACGGGGAGGCTTGAGATCGTTTCTGTACCGTCAAAGCCGTTGGCCGCCTCGCGCAGGCGCAACAGCACCTGCGGCGAGCTCTGGCTTTGGAGAAGCATCGCGCGAAGATGACCCGGCGTTTCTATGGGGCCCGCAACGAACTTGCGCTCGTGGACCGGCGCATAGCGCCAGGCGCCACGCCCACGATAGAAAATGCCCTGGATGTCACGCGCCCGCGGAAGATCATCCGCAGACAGGAGGCCCAGAAAGCCGACCGCGTCTTCCGGTGCGTCGTTGCGCGGGAAAACCGCGATGCTGCACTCGGCGACCGATGCGTTTTCGGCCCTGATGATGGCGCGGCTAACGCCCGCGGCAATGTCATTCGCCCAGCCCTTGAGTGCAATCGCATCATCGTGACTTTCGCCAAGCAGTTCTATGTAGCCGTCCTTCACGGTTCCCGCCTTAAGCAAGGCTGTGATCGCCGTGAGCTTCCGCGGATCGAGCGGCGGCTTCATCAACACGTCCACCAGGCGGCCAAGCACGTGAACGACCTGCGGGCCGGCGAGCTCCTTCAGCATGGCGGCGACATCACCTGTCGACACGGCACGGGGCGCAACGACGTAGCGTTTGCCGCCGCCTTCCTTTCCGAAGCGCAGCGTTGCCGGCATGCCACGCGTGCGGTCGACAGGGACGAGCGCGGCGAAACCATGGGTGGCGGATGCCTGTGGCGTGGAAAGCCGCCAACCGATGATGGAGCCGATCGCCTGGGTATCGGGGTCTTCATCGATCTCGACAGGCAACTGATCGGCCAACGGGCCGCCAGCCCCAATCACCAGCAGCAGCGCCTCGTCGATCGGGCACACCACGACCCGTCCGCTGCGCATGATCCGGGCAAGCGGTGCAGGGTTCGGCGAAAGGGAAAGCTCCTGATTGGGCATGATGCGCCCCCTTAGGTCCGCAGGAGAAGCGTCAGGATCGCACCTGCGGTGAAGCCCGCAAGCACAAAGAGAAGCAGAAATGCCGGCTTCAAGTCTCCGTTCGAGCGTTGCTTCAAGGCATTGAGGCTCTTTTCCATGCCCGCCACAACTCCATCGAGACGCATCAGGTGCACATCGAGATCGGTCAATCGTTGGGTGATTTCTGTCCGCAGACTTGCGACGTCGTCGCTGACAGCAGCAAGTCCGGCCGCTTCGCCTTCCTCGCCGTCGTCGAGCTTCTGGCGGATGGCCGATCGCTGAGAGACCTGGAGTTGACGTTGTGCCGCCATCAGCACATCAAGCTTGTCGAGCACTTTTGCCAACGGAGCGGCGATCAGGGCTTCGGCCGCCTGTTCGTCGGGTTTGGGAACGCGAAGCGGCAGCTCGCCGCCTTTTTCCGTCGAGGCCATGACAACCAGTTCGGCCGCGCGGGCGCTTGCCGTGTCAGGCAGGACTATCTCGAAGGCATGGTTGCCATCGCCGATCCCGTTGCGCTTGAGATCGGATCGGTTGCGGTCAGCCAGAGCTTCGGCGATCACCTTGCCATCGAGCAGCACGCGAATGGCGAGCCGTTTCTCTGGCGTCTCAGGATCGAATGCCCAACCGAAAACGCGGCCCTGGTCGATCGCGTCCACCCGGCCCTTCAAGGGCTTTGCATTGTTTTGTTCCGGTGCGACATCCGGTTTGTCGGCTGCTACAGACATGGTCATTCCTCTAGGCCGCGGCGGTTCGTGCCGGCTCTATCTTATCGATGAGCGTGAGATAGCGGCGGGCAGTGGCGTCGATATCATCGGGTTTGCGGGCGTTCGCCGAAAGGCGCCGCCTGAGATCCGGGTTTTCCGCGATGCGGCGCATGGCGGCGGCAAGCGCCCGCGGGTCGTTGGGCGTAACGGTCAGGCCGCTCACGCCGTCCTGAACCATTTCGGCCATGCCGCCGATGTTGCTCGCGATCACGGGTTTGCGCTGGGATTGCGCTTCGCCAATGACGAGTGGCGCATTCTCCCACCAGATCGACGGCACGATGGTGCAATCGACCGCAGCGATGAGGTCGGCAATGTCGTCGCGCCGGTAGGCGCCGCGCTGCTGGACGGTGGGGGCCGTCTTCCTGAACAGGCGGGCGATCTCGTCCTTGAAACCATCGCTCTGGAACGGTGCGGCGCCGTGCACCCTGAGCTCGAAGCGCAGGCCCTCGTCGATCAGTTGCCGCGCGGCCTCAAGCAGGACGGTGGCGCCCTTCCAGGGATTGAGGTTGCCGAAATAACCAAAGATCGGCCGGTCGTTTTCCTGTCGATCCTTCCGCGTCGGAAGGTCCCGCCGTGGCAAGCCATTCGCGATGACATCGATCTGTTCCCCGTCGAGGCCCCAGTCGATGTATCGCTGCCTCAGGAACTGGCTCGGCGATACGAAACGGTCCACCGTGCGCAACAGGGCTTTAAGATGCTGCTCGCGAAGCACGAAGCGGTCGAGCGGGATATCCTTGAAGCAGGCGTGGCAGCGGTCGGGCGTTGACTTGTGGCAAAGCTCCTTGCCGCTGGTTCGCACCATCAGTCCGTCATGGTGGCAAAGCGGATAGTAGTCATGCAGCGTCATGACGATGCGACATTCGGGCAAGGTCCGGCGCACGATGTGCGGAAACTCGGCGCCGAGCAGCAGCAGGTGGTGAATGTGGACCACGTCCGGCTGGAAATCTCGCAAAAGCTCGGTCAGATCAGGCACAACGCCATAGAGGTCGATCTGGCTCATGAAGAAGCGATCGAAATGACCGGACCACAACAGCACCTCGTCGCCCTCAGAGCCAATCGCCTGGAAGCTCGTGCCTGGGCGCACCTGCCTATGGGTCTGGTTGGTAGCGCCGAGGAAGAGTACTTCATGGCCGGCGCGTTGATAGGCGCGGAAGAGGTCGTGCGCGAAAATCTCCGTACCGCCCGGATGGAGCGCCGGATGATTGTGCGCGGCGACCAGAATGCGCTTCTTCATCCGTTTGCACCCCGGCGTTCGGCAACGAAGACATCCTGGTAGTGGCCGGCATCCTGCCCGCGCCAATGGCCGAGTGATTTCAGGATGGTTGAAAGCCCCGCCCGTTCGAGCGCCCGATCGAGAAAGCCGTCATCGAAACCGACAGCGGCAAGCGGCGGTAGGCCCGGCACGAACCAGCAGGGACCATCGCCGCTGCGATTGAAGCCAAGGCGCGGATCCCGCCTGCCGTTTTCATTTTTTGCGGCCACGCGATCGACCACGAACGCCGTCACGAAAAGCCGGCCACCGGGCTTCAGCATTCGGCTGATTTCGCTGAAATAGACAAGCACCTCGTCTGGCGGGAGATGGGTGACGATCGACGTCATGATCGCGAAATCAAAGGTTCGATCCGGATAGGGGAGCTTCAGCGCTTTGCCGTTGATCTTGCCCATGGGATTGTAGAGCTCGTGGGCAATGTCAACATGCTCGAAAGTGAAGTTTGGGTAGACCGGCGTGACGGACTTGCGGCACCAGGCGACACCGCCTTCCACGGGATCGACGCCGACGTAGCGGGCGTGATCGGCGTCGAGATACTGTGTGAGCGGAACTGCCATTCGGCCGATACCGCTACCGATGTCGAGCACGCTGCTTTCCGGCTGCAATCCACCCATGCGGATGAAATGGCCGAGAAACTCGGCGCCAACCGCCCGGTAGTTACCGTCTCCGACGAACACGCTGTTGCTGTCGGGCTGTGGCAGGAAACGATTGCTGAGAACCGTTTGAAGCATCCCGTCGATGCGGTCCTCGTTCGGCTGCCAGGCCGTTTGCAGGCTATCTGCGTGGCGAAGTGCGGGTTGGTTCATGCGGCGCTCCTGGCGGCAGTCTTGTGACCGCTCGGCGCTGCCGCCTCTTCGGCGCCGAGGTAGGCTGGCATCAGCGCGCTGATGTCGTCGTTCCAGCGTTCGGTGTGCAGCCATGCATTGTACTGGCTCGCAACACCGCGCGTGTAATCCTGGCTGCGGCTGATCGACCGCCGCTCCAGATGGTAAAGGCAGGCAGCCGGCTCATAGACGATGTCGAAGCCGGCCCGCCGGATCTTGAGGCAGAGATCGCTGTCTTCGTAGTCGCCGATCACGAAGTCCTCGGCATAGCCGCCGACGAGTTCCCAGACCTCCCGGCGCATGACCTGGCAGGCACCGGTGACCCCAGGCACGACGCGCGTCTTTTGCGCGGGCGCGTAGGCACCGGGCATGCCCTTGTAGAAATGATGGTTCAGCCAGATGTCCTGCTTGTTGCGGGCAAAGTAGAGACCCGCGTGCTGCAGCGAACCGTCCTCAAAGAGAAGCTTCGGGCCGATCGCGCCGAGCGACTTCTCTCGGAGCACCGGGAGTGCAAGCGTCTCCAGCCACCCCGGCCCGCAGGGCACGACATCCGAGTTGAGCATGACGACGACGGAACCGCGGGCATAGCGTGCGCCTGCATTGCATGCACGGGCATAGCCACCATTGCGGTTCATCACCACGAGCTTCATCGAAAGCCCATGCAGCAGGTGAAAGCCGCCGAGCAGGTGCTCAGTCTCGTCGTGGATTTCAGGGGAATCCAGCACATAGATGATCTCGGCATTGGCGGCGACAAAGGGGTCGGTGGCGAGGCCTGAGAGCTGAAAGCGCAGGAAGTCGAGAACGCGGTAGAGTGGCACGACGATCGAGACCAGAGGCGCCTCCAGCATAGGACCGAAGTCCTTCGTCTGATCGACCCTGATCGTCTTTCCCAGTCTTTGCTCCACGTCCTTAAGCGCTGGCGCGAGGATCGTGCGGAACGCCGCATCGATGGCATGCTGTGGCGGAACGGCCCGCAGGATGCGGTTGCGTTGTGTCGCGGGATCGAAGGGCTGCGGCTTCGGCACGAGCGGTTTGACGGCGCCGGAGGCAAGCCGCATCTGGAAACGGGGCTGAAGTAGGGCGCCGAGCGGTTCGCGCATCGGCAACCAGCTGACGAAGCCTGTCACATCAGTCTTCGAGCCTTCTTCCGCTCCACGGGCCCAGCCGGGGAATTCATACCAGTTGCCGTCAAGCGGCAGGGCAGTGCCGTCTTCCTGAAGATAGTCGATCCCCGAGAGCACGCCGGACGGGTCACGGGTCCAACCGCCGACCAGCAGCCCGTCGGGTAGCGCGAGCGCCAGATCGATCTCTGCACCGGGGTGGAGGGGGGATTTTCCGGCCTGGCGTGCCGGCAAGGGCGAACGAAGCTGCAGGTCGGTTGCGAGCGCCGTCCCGCTTTCAGGGATCGCAGAGAGGCAACGAACGACGAACTCCCTGAGGCCCAGCGCGGCGCCGTGTTCGGGCCACCATTCCTGGATGTTCTGGTAGCGCGAGCCGCGATGGGCGACCTCGCGGATGGCAACGCCACGCTTGCCCATGATCATGAGAGAGAGCGCCTGCGGCGCCCGTGGCGTTTCGAGCACGAAGTGGCAACGGCGCCAGCCGCGCTCCGCCCGACCGGTGATTGCGAACTGCTGCGGCAACGGCAGGACCGCGTCGGCGCTCAGCGCATAGATTGCACTGATCTCGCCAAACTCGGCGCTGACGGTCGTTTCCGCAAGGTATCGGCCATGGGCAAGCCGGCAGGCGATCGTCGCGGGGCGCTGGCCAAGGTTCAGGGCATGGATCGCGTCGTCGACCAGACCGGTAAAAAACTCGTCGCGAGAAAGCCGGAATGCGCTCCGCCAAACGGTGAGCAGGGTGTTGAGAAACTTGAAGCGCCCCTCGGGCGCGAGGCTGGCGAACTGCGCCGCCATATCGATGAACGGAAGCCGGCCAGTCGGTTCGAGGACGACGGTCTGAAGGACATCGTGATCGACAGCGATTTCCGCAAGCTCGCGCTCGTTTCCGGGCCGCATTGCCCAGAAGACGCGTTGCCCGCCGTCGGCGCGCGGGAGGGTCATGCTGACAAGAGGAACGAGGGATCGCGATGCAGAAAGCGCGTATTTGGTTTTCGCCGGCAGGTCTGCGGGGGCGTCCCAGATCAGCACAGCAACATCAAGGCTGAGCCTGAATGCCACAGCAGTTGCGAACTCGTGGCTGAGGCTTCTGATACGGTCGTCTGCCGTCACGCGCTACTCCTGAAGGACGAAAAGGGAGGGCGCCCCACCGGGAGGAAGTGGGGCGCGCCGGTCAATCTCAATGGATCGTGAAGTAGTGGTTCGGGTTTGCCTGGATGTCGTCGGCATCGGCATTGACAAGCGTCAGCGTGTCGCCATGGCCGAAGTCGATCACGACGTTGCCGCCAACCTGGGTGACGCGCGATGCCAGATCTTCCGGAGAAGAGATGTCGAGGCCGTTGATGTCCTTCGAAACCTGCAGCAGGTCTTCGCCGGGCGTGAAGTCGAGGATGACGTCGTTACCGCCACCGCCGTCAAAGACGAACACATCGCTGCCTTCGCCGCCGCTCAAGACGTCGTCGCCTTGGCCGCCGTTGATAACGTCGTTGTCGGCGCCGCCGAACAATACGTCGTTACCCCTGCCGCCGAACAGCAAGTCACTGCCGCCGCCGCCAAGGAGAATGTCGTTCCCATTGTCGCCGTTGAGCACGTCATCACCCTGGCCGCCGAACAGGACGTCGTTCCCGTTGTCGCCATGGATGAGGTCGTCGCCCCAGCCGCCAAACAGGGCATCGTTTCCGTTGCCGCCGAACAGCAGATCATCACCTTCGTCACCGAAGATGGTGTCGTCGCCATTGCCTCCGTTCACGAAGTCATCGCCGCTGCGTGCATGGATGAAGTCGTCGAAGCGTGAGCCAAAAAGGGCGTCATCATACGCGCCGCCTTCCAACGTGGCCATATGCTACTCCTCTGAGTTGTTGCTTACGCCCATCTCTGGCCTCAAACCTTGGATGAGCGCCGCGACATTGCACTGCAAAAAAACATATGGCAACAGCAAAGACAAAATAAATACAGATGTACTGTGCTGTTTCCTGCTACCTCAGATGTATATTGTGTGTCGTTTTGATGATTATCCCTGGGATATAAGGGGTAAGTATCTTCGTTATTACTTGGAATTCAATTCAAATTTAGAAATAAATTGCCGGCGAAATTGAATTTCGCCGGCTTCGTATAGTGGTTAAGTTCTAGTTCAGTCTTCGCGGAAGGCACGGTTCAGGCTATCCGCAATCGGCGAGACCATGTAGTCAATCGCCGAGCGTGGCTTGTGGACGATCAGGACCTCGGCAGGCATGCCGGGATAGAGCCGAATGTCGGGGTTGGCACTGAGCGACGAAGCCGCGATGCGGGCACGCGCCACGTAGTAGGAGACATTCGATTTCTCATCGACCGACTGGTCGGCCGCCACATAGTTGATCTCGCCGTCAAGAGGCAGATGCGTGCGTTGGTTGTAGGCCGTCAGCCTGATCTGCGTCTTTGAGCCGATTTCGATGCTGTCGATGTCACGGGTGCCGACATGCATTTCTACGAGCAGCGGCTCGTCTTCGGGCACGATATCGAGAAGCGGTTGCCCCGCCGAGACGGCGCTGCCTGCCGTGCGCAACTGAATGTTGGTGACGGTGCCGGCCTGTGGTGAGCGGATGTCGAGGCGGGTCAGGATGTCTTTGGCGGACACCAATCGTTCTTCGACATCGGAAAGCTCAAGGCGGGCCGTGGTGATTTCGCCGGCAATCTCGGATTGGAACTCATTCTCGATACCGGTCAACCCGAGTTCTGCTCCGGCTTCCGCCTTTTCGGCCTGGGCCTTATTACCGGCGAGCTCGCCACGGGTTGCCGCCAGTTCGCTCAGCTTGGCATCGATCTCGATAAGCTTCGAGCGCTGGGCGAACTCCTTCGCGACGAGAGTGGCGATCGCAGTCCGCTGCTCGGTAATGAGTTCAATCTGCCGATCGGTCGCGCGGATCTGCTCGGTGAGCGATTTGGCTTTCTCCGAAAATTCCTCGATGGTCTTGCCCTGAACATCAAGGCGACCGGCTTTTGCTTCGCGCCGGCGCTCGAAAAAGTTCGTTTCGGCTTTCACCGCATCATCGGCTGCCGGATCCGGTGCGCCCTTCAGATCATCGGGGAACGTGATTTCTTGTGAATCCGACTGTTCCGCCCTCAGGCGGGCAAGCTTCGCGATCAGACCGAGGCGACGGCTTTGCAGCGCCTGCAGGTCGGAGCGGGCGCGGGTATCCTCGAGCTTGACGAGTGGTTGCCCGGCCGCAACACGATCCCCCTCCTGGACGAGCAGGCGCTTGAGAATGCCGCCCTCGAAGTGGCTGACGGTCTTGCGTTTCGAATCGACCACGATCGTGCCGCTTGCGACCGAGGCGCTGCTGAGCTCCGTCGAGAAGGCCCAGCCGAAAAAGCCGCCAAAGGCGACGAGGATGGTCGTGAGACCGGCAAGGACCACGCCACGCAGGGGAGCGGAGGCGCTGACTTCGGCATCGACATCCAGCCCATGCAGCGGATGAGGCCGGTCGACGATGGCAGGCAGGTTCTCCCCGCCACGCGTTGTCACCGCGTTCTTTGCATCGCGCGCGATCGGTAGATTGGGTTTCTTTGTCATGCGGAAACGCCTTCCCGTCTCGGTTCGCCCGGGGTCATGGATGCGACCACGTCGGTGCGCGGTCCGAACTGGGTGATTCGGCCGTTTTCGAGGACGAGCAGCTTGTCTGCCGCCTGCATGATGGTTGGCCGGTGGGCGATCATGATGACGATCGCGCCGTCATTGCGGGCGCGCTCGATCGCACGGATCAATGCTCGCTCGCCGATCGCGTCGAGGTTGGCGTTCGGCTCGTCGAGAACGATCAGACGGGGGCGGTCATAGAGGCAGCGGGCAAGTGCGATGCGTTGCCGCTGGCCACCGGAAAGCGTCAAATGGCCATCACCGACCGGCGTATCGTAGCCGAGTGGCAGCCGGCCGATCATGTCGTGCACGTCGGCAAGGCGGGCGGCGTCGAGCACCTTTTGAGGCTCACCTTCCTCCATGCGCGAAATGTTATCGCGGATGGTACCCTCGAGCAGCGAGACCGATTGCGGCAGGTAGCCGGTCATCTGCCCGAACGAAGCGCGCTCCCAGAGATAAACGTTGTTGCCGTCGAGGAAAACGCCGCCCGTGGTCGGCTTCAAAATGCCGACAAGGAGGCGGGCAAGCGTCGACTTTCCCGCAGCCGACGGCCCGACGATGCCGAGCACCTCGCCCGGCGAAAGCGAAAATCCGATGCCCTTGATGATCGGCACATCGAGACCGGGGGCGGCATAGACCAGCTTGTCGACGACGAGATCGCCTTGCGTGCGCGGCTGCGGCATCGTCTGGCGTACGGCGAGATCTTCCTTGAGTGCCGCCTCGATCCGTCGCCAACTGGCGATGGCCAGTACCCATTGGCGCCAGTTTTCGATCATCGAATCAAATGGGGCGAGAAGGCGTCCGACCAGAATGGTCGTCGCCATCATCGCGCCGGGCGAGATCTCCTGCTTCATCACGAGGATAGAGCCCGTCGCCAGCGCTGCCGCCTGGATCATGAAGCGTATCGAGCGGGTGATGGAGGCCATCGCCTTGCTTCGGCTGCCGCTGACTTCGAGCGCATCCAGCGCATGCAGTTGCGCCGCGCGCCAGCGGCGGGCGAGAGCCGGGAGCATTCCCATTGCCTCAATCGCCTCGGCGTGGCGCAAGCTCGCACCAATTTTCGAGACGGCCTCGATATTGGCTTGATTAGCCTCTTTCATCAGCCGGCGAGTCAGCAAATCAGTCAGCAATCCACAACACACGAGCAGGGCAATGGAAATGGCGCCAAGAAGGCCGAACATCGGGTGCAGCGCAAAGAGCACGCCGAGGAAGATCGGCGACCAGGCGGCATCGAGCGGTGCACTGACGGCGGAGGTCGTGAGAAAGCTGCGCAACTCAGCCAGGTCTCGTAGCGACTGGGTCGCGCGGGTCAGCCCTTGATCGGCCGCCGCCTGCACTGCCGCGGTCAACACTGGCAGGTTCAGCCAACGCACGACCGCGCTTCCCATTGCCTGGAACGTCAGCGCCCGGATATATTCGAGCACGCCATAGATAATGAGCGCCCCGATCACCAGAATCGTCAGCATGGTAAGCGTGTCCATGCTCTGGCTGTTCAGGACGCGGTCGTGGACCTGCATCATGTAAAGCGGCGTGGAGAGCTGCAAGATGCCGATGCAAGCGCTCAGCAGCGCTGCATAAATAAGTGCCAAAACGAACACGCGGCGCGCCTTCAAAATAAGCAGCCGTGGATCGTTTGCTCCATTTTGCGCCGTCTTTGGCCCAATTTGGTTCTTGCTAATCATATTGCCTCGTTTGCTGTCACGCGTGGCGAATTTCTGGATAAGTTCGTTGGGGTCTTGAGGAAGCTATTTTGTTTGTTATCACTTAAATCACAGTGTTGCCGTGATAAGTGTGACACAATAATGGTGGGATGCTCAAGATAATCATATTCGGGGGGAGTAAAGGGGGCGAAAAATTGCTTCAAAATTTGAAGTAATTTTTGAATATCGTAGTAATGCTTAGTTGGAGAGAGGGATGAATCAAAAGATTCTCTATCCGTTCGCAGATTTCGGCGGCGCTGTTGCCATCCGCCCCGGGGATGACGCAGTTGGTAGTGCCGCTGAACACGAAGATATTGGCCAGGAGAGCGAAGCCTCCGTGGTCTCGTATTTCGAACTGGCGCGGATGATGGAGCGAGCAAGCAGGCGGTTTACCGGCCTGTTGCGCGCCGAATTGACAAAGCTTGGCGTCGACGACATTGGCCCGGCGCAAGCCATGGTCTTGCTCGCGATCGGCGATGCAGAGGTGTCCGTGGCTGAGCTTTTGGATCGCGGCCACTATGTCGGTTCAAACGTGTCCTACTATCTGAAGCAACTGGGCGATGGGGAATATATCGACCGGGCTGCATCGCAGCGCGACCGGCGCTCGGCTCGCATTCGGCTTTCGGAAAAGGGCAGGCAGCTCTGCGATTCGCTCAGGAAAGCTGCCGGTGCCTATGAACGGGTGCTCAGCCACGGCGAGCAGGACCGGCGCAATCTCGAAACCGCATTTCAAACGCTGCACCGGCTTGAGCTGGTTTGGGGGAATGCGACGCGTTACGGCATCTGAGCCGCGGCGCGAACGCTGTCCTTTCATCGGTAAAAGGCTAGGAACATGCACGTAGCATTTGTACACCGGCGCGGCTTCTGCCAATTCGCCGCTCTCGCGGCCCATTTGGCGCAGACGGGAAATGAAGTAACCCTCGTGACGGAAACCGTCGATCAGCGGATTCCGTCCACGCGGGTCATCCGCCACAGGGCGGAACCGGGGCCGCAGGCCAATGCGCAAATGGCAAGGCATTTGGGCGTCCCGGACCATCACGTCCGCATAGGTCACCGGGTCGCAGAGACCTTCGAGGCGATGGCAAAGCAGGGCCAGGTGCCCGACGTCATCGTCGGACACACGGGCTGGGGCAGCATGATGTTCGTCAAGGACGTGCTGCCGAACGTTCCAGCGCTCGGCTATTGCGAATTCTTCTATCGCGCTGAAGGGGCGGACATCGGTTTTGCCCCTGACGACCAACCCGATTCGGACACGCGAAAGCGGCTGCGTCTGCGAAACATGGCGCAGCTGCTGTCGCTGGAGGCAATGGATGGCGGCATCAGTCCGACCCATTGGCAAAGGAGCCTCTATCCGACTGAGCACCGCGGACGCATCGCCGTTTGCCATGAGGGTGTCGATACGCGCGTCTTCCGTCCGGATGCATCGGCCTCCCTCAAGCTTCCGGATGGGCGGGTGCTGAAAGCCGGCGATCCGCCGATCGTCACTTTCGTGGCCCGCGACCTCGAACCATATCGCGGCTTTCCACAGGCGCTTGCGGCGGCGGCGAAAGTCGCGCGGGAACATCCCAATGCGCTCTTCGTGTTCGTCGGAGGCGATGGCGTCAGCTACGGCGCTCCGCCGCCGGGCGGAGGCTCCTGGAAGGATCACCTGCTGCAGTCCCTGGATGTGCCGGCGGACCGGTTCCTGTTTCCGGGCGTCGTGCCACATCCCGTGTTGCGACAGCTCTTCCAGATCTCGGCGGCGCATATCTACCTGACCTATCCCTTCGTGCTTTCCTGGTCGGTGCTGGAGGCCATGGCCTGCGGCGCACTTGTCATCGGGTCGGATACCGCCCCCATGCAGGAAGTCGTGAGTTCCGGTCGCAACGGCCTGCTTGTGCCATTCTTTGATACGGACGCGCTCGCGGGCGCGCTTTCCGATGCGTTGCGTCACCCGGAACGGTATACCGAGATGCGTGCAGCCGCCCGCCGAACGATCGAACAGCGGTTCCGGTTGGGGGATTGCATCGCGCGACAGATGATGTTGTTAGACAAGGCAACAAACAGTTCCCAGACCTCTAATATCTCACTGGTTTCATCTGCATAATACTTCAAAATCCGAAGTATTATTTCACGAAAAACACAAATATCACTTATTGTGCAGTGCAAATAACCTTGATATGATTTTCGTATGAGCTTGAATTCGCCGATGTATTTCGTTTCGGCGAATTCAACTTCAGAGGGAACTTGTTCATATTGAAGGTGGCGCGTGCAAGAGTTGATGTCTTCTGGCGTGAGGTATTCGCAAACGAAGCGAAAGCTGGTGGTGGCATCTGATCATGACAGGGCGAGTGTCGAAGGTAGCGGCATCGAGCACCTGGTTCATTTCCTTCCCAAGGGCGATCGGGCCCAAACCACTCTCGAAAACGTATTCCCGCTGATCGGGCTTGCCTTCTCAAAAGAGGGTGAGGAGGATCTTGCGGAACGGCTCGTGTCCTTGCGTGCGCTTGGCACCGTACCGGATTTCCCGGTCAAGCGGTTGAGTGCACACACGGCGGCAGAAAGTGCCGTAATCATTCAGGCGCTGGTCGACGGCGGTGTCGGGCGTCTTGCGCGGTTTTCGAGTGCGATCACTTCGGAGCTCGCGCTATTGCGCCGCGAGCGCGAAACGCTGCTCGAGAATTATCGTGCGCTCGAAGACGCCTTCCAGGCGCGCAACTGGGAGCCGGTCACCGAGGTCTTTGCGCACGATCCCTATGTCGACCCCAAGGACGAAGGCATCGGTCATCTGATTGCCAATGCTTTCGTCGAGCAGCTCCTGCCGGTGTCCAGCCATGGCGTGGCAGGCATCGCGCTACACTTCAATTCCGTTCCGAGAGACGGTGGCGAACTGGTCGTCGTCCTGAGTTATGTCGAAAGCGGCGAAGGCGTGGCCGAATGGTCCGTGCCATTTTCACAGCTGGTGCCTACCTGGAACTTCTTCGCCTTACCGCGCACATGCGGAGGCGGAGCGAGGACGTTGCGGGTGAGGGTGTCGACGACGGGCTCGGAAACCATCGGTCTTTCGCTCGGCTACCCCATTGCCAGCGAGCACTACACCGCGCGCTCTGAAACGCGTCATGCCGACCTCGATCTGCGTCCGCTCGCGTTCCGCATCTATACGGGCCTTCCCGGCGTCAAGCCAACGCGCATGCCCAACATGATTGCGCCAACGGCTCTGCTCGACGGTCACTTCATCGAGGATTACCGGCTGTCGGTGGATCTCTTGAGCCAGATCGTCGACGTTTCGGTCACGCCGGTGGTTCCGGAGTTCCAGACCGTGCGCTACCTCGAGCACGAACACGCAGTCGTCTGCCACCCGCTGCCGAGCGGCGTGTCGGCCGGTGCCATCGGTCGGGCGGTCGAGCCCGGAACCATATCGTTCTCCGCAAGTGCCATCGTCGATCATCCGAAGGGGGCGCCTGCCGCCGTCAGCTTCCTGCTCGCGCCAGCCAATTCGAACGCGCGCTCGGAAGTTGCCGAACTCGCCCGCAAGGGCTCGGTCAAGCCTTCGGCCTTTTTCAGCGGCTGGCGCGAGGTCACGAACCAGCAGCCGATTAATATCAATTTCCAATTGGACGAGCCGGTGCGCCATCCCATGGATCTGGTGATCCTCAGCCGCGCGGTCACCGACTCCGTCGATTTTTCCTGGCTCAAGGTGTCGGGCTTCCGGATGGTAAAGCAGTCGGGTGGTGCATCTCATGTCCAGCAATAGCGATCCACGCGATCTGATCGCGATTGCCATGCCGCTCTACGGGCACGCGGCGTTGGCACTCGAGGCAATCGAGTCCGCACTGGCTTCGGCGCTTTCGGATTGCCGGATCGCCATCGTCGTCTCGGTCGATGGTGACCCACGGCACGAGACCTTCGATCAACTGCTGTTGTTTTCTGCGGCTCATCCGGACATCCACGTGGTCTTCGGCCGCAATGCGGGGCCGGGCGGCGCGCGCAATCGCGCCATCGACTATGTGCTTGAAAACCTGTCTGAAGCGAAGGCCGTCTATTTTCTCGACGCCGACAATCGCGTTCTGCCGGGCACGATCGAAACCCTTTACAGCCAACTGCGTGAGAGCGGCGCCGGGTGGGTCTACACCAATATCGATACCTTCTCGGTGAGCTGGCGGGCGCACTACGGCAACCACTATTCCAGGCTGGTTCACTGCATCACCGACAACATCTGCGATACCGGCTCGATGATCTCCATCGATGTCTTCCGGGAGGGAGTTCGTTTCAACGACGACCGGCAGAACGGTTTCGAGGACTGGGAATTCTGGCTTTCCTGCGTGGAACACGGCTTCGTCGGCACGCCTTGCCACGAGGCGACCTTTGAATACCGCCTGCGGGCGGAAAGCCGGTTCAAGGAAGCCAACCGCGACCGTTCGGCGTCCGTAAGCTTCCTCAGGAAGCGCCACAGAGCCCTGTTCCAGCGGCCGATGCTCGTCGACTTCGAGCACGAGGAGTGCCCGCGCTATCTCTTCGCGCGCACAGAAGACGCGGCGATCTCGTTCTTCACCGACCCGACCAAGCAGCCGAAGCGGCTGCGCCTCGACGATATCATTCCGGCCTTCTGGGCAAATACCGGTGAGCCGGACAACGTGCACTTTCCGCCATTCGTGATGGCTGGCAGCGGGGCGACGATCGATTTGCTCTTGCGCTCGCGCATGTTGCCGAACGTGCTTTGCCACCTGGAGCGGCTGAGCGAGAAGGCGAATGTTGTCTTCGTCCATCTCGGCAATGACGCCACGCAGCGCAAGATCGAGCCGACGTTCCTCGATGCCGGATCCGAGCATCTCGGCCAGCCGGATCTCATCTTCATTTCAACGGCGCTTTTACGCGATGTCATCCGCAACAACGCGCTCGACTGGTTCGCCTCGATCGGCAGCCAGCAAGTCTGGCCGACGTCGGCGGTCCTCAATGTGCGGTTCCCGTTCCCAAGGGCTCTGCCGCGCCGGACGCTCATCACGCCGCAACAGGTCATGATCAACTGCGTCAACGCGATTGCCACGAGCCCGCTGCGCCGCACCGCCGGGCGCCGCTGGACGTGGCGCCCGCCGCGGCTCATGCCCTATTCCGATCTGCATAAAGCCTTGCGCACGGAAATCGGCGGTTCGCCGGTGCTGCCGCTCGGACACAGCGAGGCCGGAAAGAAAACGGCAGCACTCCTCGTGCCGAACGCCTCCTTCGGTGGCGCCGAGAAGGTGATCTATGCTGCGTCCCGCGAACTGCGGGCCGCCGGCTATGAGACGCACCTGTTCGTGCTCGGCACCAGCCGGATGGACGTGATCGATGAATTCGATGCGAGCTTCGATTACGTGCATTTCTGGGATCAGGGCATTCCGGCCTGGGGCGGCTCCGGCTCGTTCCTGGGACACGACTTCATCGCCGAACATCATGAGGTCGATTGGGGCGCATTGAAGGGCCAGCTTTCTGGCTTCGATCTGGTCATCAACAACCACGTCATGGCGATGCACCCGCTGATCGCCCGACTGCGTTCCGAAGGTACGCGCACAGCCTGCTATCTGCATGTCGTCGACAACACGCCGTTCAAGCGCCCGGCCGGCCAGCCTTTCGCAGCGATCGCGCACGAGCATTGCTACGACGCCTTCCTGACCTGCTCGGAACAGCTCAAGTTCTATCTGCACAGCTTCGGCGTACCGCTTGAAAAGATATTTGCGGTTCCGAACGGCGCAAGCTTCTCGGTCCCGCCGAAGGTGCTTGCGGAGGTGCTGCAGGTGCGGCGGATCGAACGCAAGGACGATCGGTTGAGGCTTCTCTACATGGGCCGCCTCGACCAGCAGAAAGGCATCGACCGGCTCGCCGCGACGATTTCGGAGCTGCGCGCGGCACGTGTGCCGTTCGACGCCCGGGCGATCGGCGGCGAGATCCTGGCTGACGCCAGCTTCTCCTGGACCGACCGGCTGAAAGAGCTCGGCGTCGACGTGCGTCCGCCTGTCTTTGCCAGCCGGGATCTGATCAAGGCGCTCGGCTGGGCCGATGTGCTTGTCATGCCGTCGCGCTGGGAAGGTGCGCCCTTGATGATCGCAGAAGCGCAGCAGCTCGGCTGTGTTCCAATCGCGACCGCCGTCGGCGCAGTCGACGAGCTCATCGTTGATCGTGAGGACGGCATCCTGATCAACGCCCCCTCCGACCCGCAGGTGGTGCGAGACATGGTGAAGGCGATCACCGAGGTTGCCCGTGACCGCAACCTGCTTGCCCCAATCATGGAAGGCTGCCTCAGAACGGCGGCGCGCCGGGCCTGGCCAAACTCTTTCGCGGAGTTCCTTGGCTGGTGTGACGGCTCCGTGAACAATTCATCTCTTTCGCGCGCCAAGGTTATTCGTGCGCGTGAGACATCTAATACCGGCGTTGCAGCAGCAGTTTGAGCGCGCCGGGCGACTTTTCAACTAGAAGGGACTTACGCATGCGTCCAAGAATCCTCCTGACGGGCATTCCTGGCCATTACACGCGCCTCGCCAATGGCGCGAATGGCCTGTCGGTTTCCTATTCGGAACGGCAGAAACAGCCCGAATCCAAGGACGAGTTTCTTCAGGAGCTTCGCAACATCAGCAACACCGGCAACTATCTGATCGGTGAGGGAGCTCTACGTGCGATCGCGCCGCATGCCAAGCAGATCCCGTTCTGGCATCTCTACAACAGCCACAAGAACGGCAGCGGGTTTGACGAGTTCAACAACAACTTCGACATCTGCGTCTTCACCTGCGCAAATCTCCTGCGCAAGGGGCTGTCGGCGGATGCTGAAGCCGATGTCCTGAGCAAGCTCAAGATGCCGATCGTCATGCTCGGCATCGGCCATCAGAACCGCAAGGATCTGGAAACGGGCCTGCCGGAGGGAACGAAGCGTCTGCTCGACGTGCTCAAGGACCGCGAACACTATTTCCTGACCCGCGGCTATGAGACGGCTGGTTACCTGAAGGACCAGGGCTTCAAGTACGTTCGACCGACTGGCTGCCCCTCGGTCTACTTCGCGCCGAACAACATGCGCGCGTCGATGAAGAAGCTGCCGAGCGTCAAGATCGGCCAGGCAAAGACGATCTTTTCGGGTTATCTCGGCGCCAATCACGATTGCATCGTCGATGCAATCGCGCTGAACCCCGAGGGAGCCAAGCCGCAATATGTTATCCAGGATGAGTTCCTGCACTTCGACATGAAGGTCGAGCCGGATGCCGATGGCAGAGTTTTTGACTCCTGCTCTGGAAAGATGCTCGGCGATCTCGCCTTTCCGGGCGCTGAGCGCCAAAAGGTCCCGTTCGACGTGCGCACCTTCTTCGATACCAACCAGTGGCGCGCCTGGGCCTCGCATATGGACTTCAACTTCGGCCGGCGGTTCCACGGCTCGATCATCGCCATGCAGGCGGGCGTACCGAGCCTGATGGTGGCAGTTGACGACCGGATGCGCGAAATGCTGGGCTTTACCGGCCTGCCATCGGTCGAGGTGCAGGAACTCGAAAAAGCCGAAAACCGCGCGGAATTCGTCGCCAGCCATCTGGCCGGGTTGAACGCATCCGAACTCGTCGACCGCTACTCCGATCGCGAACGCAATTTCCGCACGGCGCTGCGCGAAATCGGCATCGGCCAATAAATCGCTGACGCCTCGGGTGCGTTCTGCCCGAGGCACGAATGCGATCGATTTCACAATGTTCGGGCGGGATGAGGAAGACCCCACACACATCTCCTCATCCCGCACTTGCTCTTCGTCAACTCTGTCGGCCAGCCGATTAATCAGGTGTATCGATGCGTATCCTGCTCACCGGAATCCCTTCTTATCTCCAGCGTACCGTCTCGCGTGTTTCCGGTGCGACGGTCCTTCACAAGCCTTACTTCGACGATATCCGAAGCAAGAAGGAACTGATCGATCAGGTCAAAAAGATCGCCAACACCGGTAACTACCTGATCGGCGAGGGCGCAGCTTACGCCTTGCGCGGACATGACGTGACCTATGTGCCCTTCTGGCACCTGGTCAACAGCCGCGGCGCCAACGATGTCTATGATGCCCTGAACAAGGAATTCGACATGTGCGTGTTCGCCTCGGCGAACCTGTTGCGCCCGGGATACTCCGCCGATCTCGAAGCCGATGTCTTCGAGAAACTGAAGATGCCCGTGCTGGTGATGGGCATCGGTATCCAGAAGCGGGACGGGCTCAAGGAGAACCTGCCGGCCGGCACATTGCGGTTCCTCGAGGTGTTGAAGCAGAAGGAGAGCTTCTTCCTCACCCGTGGCTATTTCACCGCGGAGTTCCTGAGGGCCGAGGGCATGAAGTTCGTCAAGCCGACCGGCTGCCCTTCGCTCTTCTTCGCACCGAACGAGATGCGACGCTCGCTGACGTCTCTTGCTAATGCGGACCTGGCATCGGCCCAGAAGCTCGCGCTCGGCGGTTATCTCGGTAGCGTCGCCGATACGATCGTCGATGCCCATGCGCTGCTGAAGCCCGATAGCGTCGCAAGCTACGTCATCCAGGACGAGGTCGTTGCCTATAATCTTACGCTACCCGTTGACGACAACGCCCCGGTCTACGACCGCTCGAGCGGACGCATCACCGGCAAGACCGAATACAAGCATCAGGAGAAGTGGCAGAGAGAGAACGAGCTCATGGTGTTTTTCGACACCAACCAGTGGCGCGCCTGGTCGTCGTCGAGAGACCTCTGCATCGGCAGGCGGTTCCATGGCTGCGTCATCGGCATGCAGGCGGGTACGCCGTCGCTCATGATCGCCGTCGACGACCGCATGCGGGAGATGCTCGAATTCATCGGCTTCCCCTATGTCGAGGCGGGTGTGTGGAACCGCGAAAGCGACAAGCGCGCCCACCTCGCCAACTTCCTGTCAAAGATCGATGCCCAGGCCGTCACCGAGCGGTACTCGGCTTGCGAGGCGAACTTCCAAAGTGCGCTCAAACAGGTTGGGATCTAATCGCCTCTTGACGAGAGCAGCGCCATGGGCGCTGCTCCTTGCCGCCCAGCTTTCCCTGGCGGCGATCGTTTTCTCCCTGCCAGCCCTGGCCGAGGACGCTGCTTTTGCGCGCTACGGGGTCAATCGGCTCAATCTCGCCTGGCTCGACCGCGCCGAGCAGGAGCGTGTGCTCAACGAGATCGCCGATAGCGGCGCGACGCACGTGCGCCTTTCTCTGTCGCGACCGGTCGAAAAGAGCATCGACGCGGTCGGCATAGCCAGCCGGCTCGGATTGCATATCCTTCTCGAAATTCAGCTTGCGAACAAAAGCTACTATGCGGATGCGCTACGGCCCCGCAGTGGCCAGGGGCGCATCTGGGACATCAACCGCCTGTCCGATCTGGATCTCGACCGATACCGCTTGGGCCTTCGCGAAGCGCTCACGCGCCTGGATGCTCTCGGTGTTCGCATCGACGCGGTGGAGCCTGGAAACGAGATTAACCTTGCCGGCTACAACGGCGACCTTGCCGTCTATCAGAAGCCCGGTGAGCTGACGCCGCGAACCGTCGCGGATCTCAAGGATCGCGCAGCTTTCGAAGAGGGCCTCGACCGCTACATAGAGGTGCTAAGGATCACCCGTGACGAGGTGCGCAAAAGCGCCAAGAGCAGCGACGCCGCCATTGTCTCCGCCGGGCTCTCTGACATGGGTGCCAAGGAAGCGGACCGGCAAGGCATGGAGCGGCTCGATCCGGCTGAGGTGATAACGCTTCTGCGGGAACGGGGAATGGACAAGCATGTCGATGCTTACGGCATCCACATCTACCCCGCCCGCAAGGATCCGAAAGCGATCACATCCGTCGTCACCAAGCTCCTCGGTTTCTGTGAGCCAACGGAGAGCGGCCGGCCATGCTGGGTGACGGAGTGGGGGATCGCCAACACGGCCCGAACCTGTCCCGTCGATGATCGTCAGCGCGAGGGGGCGATGGCTGCCATGCGTAGCGTCTTTTCCGACTTCGCGAAGACAAAGCGACTGGATGCGGCCTACTACTATGACTGGGATACACAGCAATCTTACCGGCTCTGGCGCTGCGGTACGCTCAGCCCTGCCGGTGCCTTGGCAATCGCCCCGGGTGACAATTGACCCATCCGGCGAGAAGTTCTGCTTGGATCAGCGCCCGGCTGCGTCAGTCAACGGCGCACAGCGCGGCTCGATGCGGGCTCCAAGCCCTTGCCGCGATAGGTGACGGGGATGCTGAGTTCCTCGTGGGTGCGTGCCAGCGTCTCCAGCCAGGTCGCGAGCTCGTCAGGAACCTTTTCTTCGCCGGTCTCCATCGCCTCGATCCACGCCAGGTTGCAATGCAGGGCGCTCGCCAGATTGATCGGCGTCCAACGAAGAACGAGAAGGCATTGGGTGAAACGGGCGGGTGTCATCGGTTGTGCTCAAGGTTGCATGTGGAATGGATGCAGCAGGCTTTACACGCTGAAATAAGTCAAGGTGATGACTTGTCGCGGCCGAAGGGCCTGATCTTTTCGTGAGTTAGAGTTGAATGGGCAAAATGCCGCAGAACGGCTGTGGAAACCGCAGCGTATCGGCGTTTGTCGCGGCTGCTCGTCCCGCCGGCAGTGATGAAACGCGCCGAATGTGAGATAGGAAGCGGGCTCTCGGCCTGCGTCCGATGGACTTGCCGGCAGCGGCGGGTGCGAATCGCCCGACTTTCAGATTGAATGGCGGCCGATCCCAACAGCCGATTCGGGCTTTCGGACAACTGCGCTGGGGCCGTCGACCATTGCATGCATCTCTCTACCAATCCGCTATCAACATCGCCGCGAAGGCAGCCTTCTACCTGTCGCTCACGATGCTTCTTCCGGCGGCGGTGGACCTGTTCTATGGGCATCCGGATTGGCGGATATTTGCTGTGTCGGCCTTCATTACCGGGGGCGTCTCACTTCTGACGATGGCCGCGACGCAGGGCGGCCCTCCGCCCTTCAGCCGCAAGATGGGCTTCCTCGTCGTCAACTTGCTCTGGCTCGTCATCTCGCTTGTAGGCGCGGTGCCTTTCTGGTTCTCGTCGCTGAAACTCGATTTTGCCAAGGCCCTGTTCGAATCCGTCTCGGGCATTACCACAACTGGCTCAACGGTGATCACCGGTCTCGATTTCGCTCCGCCGGGCATTCTGCTCTGGCGCTCGCTGCTGCATTGGCTGGGCGGCATCGGGATCGTGGCGCTCGGGCTCTTTGTCATGCCTTACTTGCGTGTCGGCGGCATGTCCTTCTTCAAGATGGAATCGTCGGATACGACCGAAAAGCCCTTCGCCAGGATCGTCACCTTTACCCGTGCCTTCATCCTCATCTACGTGGTGCTGACCGTCACCTGCGCGATTATCTACTCCTACCTGGGCATGAGCCGCTTTGACGCGCTGAACCATGCAATGTCGACGATCGCGACCGGAGGCTTCGCCACCCACGACGCCTCGCTCGGCTACTTCAAGAGCCTGCCGATCCTGTGGGTCGCTACGTTCTTCATGACCTTGAGCAGCCTGCCTTTTTCGGTGCTCATTCTCTTCATCGTTCGTGGTCGCCTCGATACGCTGAAGGATCCGCAGATCATCGTCTTCCTGTCCTATCTGACCATACTTGCGCTTGCCGCAAGTCTTTATCAGCGCCTTGCCAATGGCGTCACAGCGAGCGATGCGCTTGCGCATGGGTTCTTCACGGTCTCGTCAATCCTGTCGACGACCGGCTTTGCCAGCGATGATTACATGCTGTGGGGGGAGTTCATCGTCGCGCTCGCCTTCGCCGCGACCTTCATGGGCGGTTGCTCCGGCTCGACGGCCGGCGGCATGAAAGCCTACCGCTTCATCATCATTTTCAATTCCATTCGGGCGGGGCTCTTCAAGCTGATCTACCCGAATGCGGTCCACACGGTGCGCTACGGCAAGGGCCTCGTCGATATCGATGTCCAGCGCACGGTCTTCATGTTCTTCACCGCCTATATGTTCATCTGGGCGTTCGGCAGCCTGGCGATGGGCGCCATGGGCTATGATCTCGTCACGGCTGCTTCCGCCGTTGCCACAGCACTCTCCAATGTCGGCGCCGGGCTTGGGCCGATCATCGGGCCGGCCGGCAACTTCTCGACCTTGTCGGATCCGGCCCTTTACCTTCTGTCGGTGATGATGCTGTTTGGCCGTCTCGAAATCCTGACGGTGCTGGTCATCCTGACCCCGCTCTTCTGGAGGGATTGAGCTGCGCGGATGGAACCAGTCGTTGATAGCGCACTTCTCGCGATCGCCGCAGGCATCATCAACGCGTGAGTACGGCGATTGAAACCCGTTACCTAACTACCGGCGTTTCGTATTTCTCTGGCCACGCCGCTGTTTTCTCCGCAGCATTCGGTGGCAATGGCCAAGCAGCGTTGCCGCTCCAACGCAATCGCCTCGGCAATCATCATCGTAGGGTCGCGTTGTCCGCGTGCGAGATGTCTGGCTGAAATGGTCCACGCCGCCGCGGTAATTTCGTCTGGAATCATAACTCGCCTCAAACGTTATTCAACTGAGCGTAGGCGTACTCGCTTTCGTGAAACGTGTGCGTGATCCTAGCTAGTGGTCAGACTCAGACACTTCGAACCCTCAGAGCGGCTCACGCGGGGCGGTTTGCGTAGGGCAGCTTTGCGGACGAACCTGCCGTAGGACGATACGCCGTTCAGACCTACACCGATCATTCACTGGGAACCGACTTGCTGCAGCACAACTGCGGCATTCCTGCCATTCGGGGTCGGCGCGAAGTATCGATTGAGGTCATCTTCTGTGCGTGGGAGCCGGCGCACGCGCATGTTTGACAATCGGCTTCACGCGGAGGCTTGTCGCTGCATCCAGCGAAGCAGGGCTTCCAAGGCCCCGCGCCTCGGGTGCTCGGCCCGATAGACAAAGTAGAAGCCGTAGCCGGGCAGAACGATATCGCTGACTCGCAGAAGACGGCCATCGCGAAGCTCCCGTGCAACGAGCACGTCACTACACAGCCCAAGACCCTGTCCGGCTACGATCGCTTCGATCCCGTGGTGCTCTTCGTGGATTTTCAGTTGCGGTGGCCGGACGGTGCCGCTGATTCGGTAGCCTGCCGCTCGGGCTGCAGTCTCCCAGTGACGCCAAGTGGGCGCACCTACGTCGGTCAGGGGCCAGCCGACCTCGACACGTGGCAGATCGAGGATCGCCTGAGGCTCGATCATGCGGACGCCTCCCTGAAGAATCGACGGCGCCGCAACGACGTGGAAGGTATCGCGAAGTAGCTCCACCGCGACTCCGTCTGTCGGGGATCGCCGCGCATAACGGATCGCAACGTCAACTTCGCCCGTGCGAAGGTTCAGTACCGTATCCGTTCCCACAAGGTCGAGCGTCGATCCCGGCGCTTCCGCTCGCCAGCTTTCCAGGCGCGGCAGCAGCCAGCGCGCGGCGAAGGCGCTGGTTGTCGTCACCCGAAGATGGCCGATCGGGCTGCCAGGGGTAAGGCGCGCAAGCTCGTCCGAGATCGACAGAAAAGCGTCCCGGACAACCGGCAGAAGCTGTGCGCCCGCAGTGGTGAGTTGCAACGGCCTCGGCTGGCGCTGAAAAAGGGGCTGGCCGCAATAGCGTTCCAGTAGCCGTATCTGGTGGCTGACGGCTGTGGGTGTGACGGACAGTTCCTCGGCCGCCTTCCTGAAGCTCAGAAGGCGGGCCGCGGATTCGAAGGCCTGAAGCTCTCGAAGAGGCGGAAGGCGGTGCATGCGTCGAATTCTAGATGAATTGTACTCACCTTGCCCCGAATTCTTTGCTGTTGCCGCGCATCTCATCGAGTCCGATCATTCCGGCATTCTGGAAGGAGATCATCATGCTGGACGGACAATCGGCATCGACCGCTGCAACCATGATCGAAAGGTTCGAACAGATCCGCCCTTTGCTGGCACAGCAATCCGGGCGCTTTGACGCGGATCGAAGGCTGTCGGACGAGGTGTTTGGTGCCTTGAGTGAAACGGGGTTCTTTCGCCTCCTGTTGCCAGCTCAACTGGGCGGATGCGGGCTTTCGCCCCTCGACTTCATGACCGTGGTCGAGCATGCCGCAGCAGTTGATGGAACAATCGGCTGGCTCGTCGGAAACGGAGGCGGCATTTCGCGCGCTGGCGGCTATCTGCCGTTGGACGCCGCACAGAAGGTGTTCGGGAAACCGTCGGCCTTCGTCGCCTCAAGCACAGGCGCGATTGGCAAGGCGGTCCCTGCTAAGGGTGGATACCGCATCACTGGCCGGTGGCCTTTCGCCAGCGGCGCGCCACACGCCACGACCTTTGCCCCGCTTTGTGAAGTGAACGAAGGCAGCGGGCGGATCGTTCTAGCGTTCTTGCCCCGTGAGGCCGTCAATCTGATCGACAACTGGCATGTGTCAGGGATGAGAGGCACCGGAAGCTGGGATTTCGAGGCAGACAACGCGTTCCTGCCAGCCGAATTCGTTTGCGACTTTCAGCCAAATCCTACCCACGCCGGTGTCGTCTATCGCCTTCCGGGCATTTCCGCCTTTGTCTGGACTGTTGCCACAGTGCCGCTTGGGATCGCGAAGGGCGCAATCGACGCGCTCATCTCGTTAAGCTCCGGCCACCGTCGTCAGGGCATGACCGTCCCCGTCGCAGAACGCGAACTGGCTCACGCAGAGATCGGGCGCTGCCTTTCGCAGTGCAGGGCGGCTGGCGCCTACATGCGGTCAGCCATGTCGGACTTGTGCGCGTCCATCGAAAGCGAGGGCTCTGATCTGGTTGCGGCCCGGATCAACTATCGGCTTGCCTGTTCTCACGCCGCTGAAGTCGCAGTGAGCGTCGTACTGCGGGTGAACGATCTGATCGGAGCCCGGGCCCTTGCCGAGTCCCAGCCCTTCGAGAGGCGCGAACGCGACGTTCGCGCGGCGGCCAAACACATCGCCATAAGTGCCGAGCAGTTTGTGATCGGTGGCCGCTACGCTCTTGGCGGCGATATCAGCGGCGCAAGCTTCTAACGATTAGCGCGCGCTGGTCCCGACGTAATCCGCCGCGTCGGTCCGCTGTAGAGCTGCCGGGGCCGGCCGATCTTCGTCGGGTCCGTGATCATCTGTTTTCACTGGCTGATCCAGCCCACCGTCCGTCTGATCGCGAGGATCGCCGTGCAATCATCTTTTTCGGGCTTTCGCTCGACAGTGGATGGCATTCTCAGCCCTGTTGGCCTGCGACCACCCACAGTCAGAGGCCTCGGACCGTTTCCGGTCCGAGGCTTCGTGTCTCGACGCGCAAGGGAACGCGATCAGGCAGCCTCAGTCTTGCGGTAGGTCCCGGCGTTCTCGACGTAGTACTTCTCGAAACGATGGCGATAGTGCTCAGCGCCACCGAAGTCGCTGTACTTCGCCAGTTCGTTCATGTCCGTCTTGTTGAGGATCACGCCAAGGATCTTGCCGTTGATCTGCGGTTCGGAATTGAGCAGATCACGCACCAGACGCGACGGCGTGCGGCCCCACTCTGCAACGTAGATGAAGCCATCGGCGAGCGGCGAAAACGCCTTGCCATCGACCACCGGGGCGAGTGCTGCAAGATCGACAATCACGTAGTCGAACGATTTGCGGGCATTGTCGATAAGGTCGGCCATCGCCTTGGAGGCGAGCAACTCGTGGCTGTCATAGGGCTCGCTCTTCGCCCCGGCTTCCCCGCCAACCGGGAAGATTGCCAGTTTTGTCTTCTGGTCGATCTTGATGCCGGCGGGCCAGGAAGATTCGCCGATCAGCGCCTCGACGAGGCCGGTCTTTGGCGGCGGATTGATCATCTTGCTCAGCCCCGGCTTGCGGATGTCGGCGTCAATCAACAACGTTTTCTTGCCGCTCGCCGCGAGCAGTGCGGCAAAGTTCGCCGCGATGATCGACTTGCCCTCGTCCGGAACGGCAGAAACGATGCCGATCACCCGCGAACCGTTGCCGTGCAACATCCGGTCACAGGCGAGCTTGGCGTTTCGGAAGGTCTCGGCGAAAGACGATCGCGGCGCGTCGAGCACGATGCGACTGACCCGTTCAAACGGCAACGGCTCTGCGGCCTGTGTCGTCGGCTGGGGCGTCTTGCCCTTCATCAACCGCGCGCGAACCCGGTCGGTCGTGGTCAGTTGACGCGGGCCGATCAGCGGAACATAGCCGAAAGACCTGTGCCCGAGGATTGAACGCACGTCGCTTTCGAGCCGGAAGGTCCGCTCGCGGAACTCCTGGAAAGCTGCGAACGCACCGCCTGCCATCATGCCGAGCACCGCCGAAAGTGCCAGAACCAAGGTCTTCTTCGGACTTGAGGGCGAGGTTGGAACACCAGCCGTGGAAATCACCCGGGCCTTGGCGATCGGGAAGGAACGCTGCTGCGAGGCCTGCTCATAGCGGTTCAGGTAGGTCTCGTAGAGGGTCTTCAACGCTGCCGACTTCTGCTCGAGTTCGCGCAGATGCACGAGCGACAGGTTCGCATCGGAGTTGCGGCCCGTTGTGCCTTCGATGTTTTCCCTGAGCGAAGCCTCGCGCGAGCGGGCGACCTCATATTCGTTGCGGTAACTTGCAGTGAGTTGCTCCAGTTCCTGGAAGATCTGCCGGCCGACATCGGACTTTTCCTTGCGCAGCGATACTGCCTGGGGATGGTCGGCGCTGAAGCTTTGCGTCACTTCCTGTTCGCGCTTGCTGACGGCCAGGTAACGGGTACGCAGTTCGCGGATGACGGAGTTGTCGCCCTCCTTGGCGGATATCGTCGCGTTCTTGACCGCAGTTTCAGGCCCCTGGTCGACGATCGCCTGGAACTGCTTGAACCGTGCGGACGCGCTTGCCGTGTCGGCTTGAGCGATGATGAGCTGGCTGTTGAGATCTGCCAGTTGCTGTTCGGACATCAGTTCGCCGCGAGCGAGCGTCAGGCCGTTCTCGCTGCGGTATTTCTCGACCTCGAGCGAAGCCACCTGCGAGCGTTGCCTGAGGTCGGCAAGACGTTCCTGCAGCCAGACGGAGGCGCGCTCCGTCGCGTCGAAATTGGCGTTCAATTGATCGTTGAGATAAGCATCCGCATAGCCGCGCACGATAGCGGCGGCGAGCTGCGGATCGCTGGAACGGTAAGCAAGCGCAACAACGGAGCTTCGGTTTACGCGCTCGACGGCCAGCCCCTGCTGGATGAGCGCGGCCGCCTTCTGACGTCGGCCATTGCGGGCCGCCTCTTCGGAAATATCGGATCCAAACGAAAAGACGCCGGTCACGGATCTCAGCCAGTCCTTGACGGCACCGAAGGGCGAGCGTGGCGGATTGAGGACCGTGTCGTTGTCGTCGAGTTTCATCTTGTCGACGACCCGCAAGGCGAGCTCGCCAGACTTCAGGATCTCGACGGCGCTTGCCATCTGGGTGTCGAGCAGCTGGCTGTTCTGTGGCGTCGCCTGCTCCTCGGCGTATTTCGAGAGGTTCTCGTCGAGCAGGATCTGCGTCATCGACGTATAGAACGACGTCGCGAAAACGAGGTAGACCGCGCCAAGTGCCATGAACAGCACGACGAACGCGCCAACCAGCCCGGCGCGGCGAACGATGACCGAGAAGAGCCGGTCAAGGTCGATGAACCTATCGGGTTCCTCCATTTCCCTCGGCACAACGCTATTGAAGGGGAGACTTCTTTGGTTCATTGGGTCGCTCTGTCCGTTTCCCTTTTGGTCCGAAGGCTGGCGCCTCGATAAGAGGCGCCAAACCAGCCTTATGCCGCGCGGATGCGGCCTTCATGAGACAGAACCATGTCCTTGACCGCGGCATAGACCATGTCACCGAGGTCAGAGCGCGCGAGTGCGAAGGCGACATTGGCGGCGATGAAGCCTTCCTTGGAACCGCAGTCGAAGGTGCGCCCCTCATAGGGATGGGCGTGAAACGCTTGATTTTGCGAGAGTTTCAGCATCCCGTCGGTCAGCTGGATTTCGTTGCCGGCACCCCGTTGTTGGTGCGCGAGAATGTCGAAGATCTCGGGCTGAAGGATGTAGCGGCCGTTCAGGTAAAAATTCGACGGTGCTTCGCCGGCACGCGGTTTTTCGACCATTTTCGTGACTTCGAAACCGTGGGGAACGGTGGCACCCTTGCCGACGATGCCATATTTCGACGCATCTTCCGGAGCGCATTGCTCGACCCCGACGACGTTGCCGCCGGTCTGGCGATAGAGATCGACGAGGCCGGCCATGCAGCCGCGTGCGCCGTGACACAACATATCCGGCAGGAGCAGCGCGAAAGGCTCGTCGCCGATCACGTCGCGCGCGCACCAGACGGCATGGCCAAGGCCGAGCGGCGCCTGCTGCCGCGTAAAGCTGACCGAGCCGGCACGCGGCAGCATCTCTTCCAGTTCCGAAACCTGGGCATTCTTGCCGGAACGGGTCAGCGACGAGATGAGCTCCGGCGTGTCGTCGAAGTGGTCCTCGATTGCCTGCTTGTTGCGGCTGGTAACGAAAACGATGTGCTCGATGCCCGCCTGGCGGGCTTCATCAACCGCATATTGCACGACCGGACGATCGACGATCGTCAGCATCTCCTTGGGTATCGCCTTTGTCGCGGGGAGGAACCGCGTTCCATTGCCGGCGACCGGGATCACAGCTTTCCTGACGGTCCTGATACGGTCCATGGCTTTATCCTTTACGTACGTGAGGGCTATTGCCCGAGGTGGATCGTTCAGCCGCCACCGTCGGTGTGGCGGGCTTCAATCGTGCGAGCGGCGCAAGCAAACGGCGCAGCCGCACGGCGATCGGCATTCTGAGGTGCCGAAGCGCTCGGGGGTCGGACAAGGCCACCTGGGCGGCCCCAACCAACGATCTGGATTTCAGATGATCGACGAGGCGCAGGAAGGCATGCGCCTCGCGCAGGCTCCTGTCACGGCGACGCTGCATTGTCATCGCTTCGGCATCGATCGAGTGGTTTGCGAGGAAATCCTTGTCGGCTGCGATCATCGCCTCGATATGGCGAAGTTCGAGCACCCGGGAGATCGAGCCCTCGCGAATGTGGTAGCAATAGCCGGCTGAGGGATCGACGATGCAGCGTCCGCCATGGGCGAGCGCAGATGCAAGCAGGATGTAGTCTTCACCAATCCGGATGGACTGCTTGAAGCGAAGGCCGTGCTCCTCCAGGAAACGGCGCTCGAAAATCGGCTTCATATAGCCAAAATTATAGGTCGAGCGGAAAAGCACATTGGATTGAATGAAGGCTGCAAGCGTCAGCACCCGGTGGTGTTCGAGCAAGGCTTCGGGAAACATGCGCTCGACGCGCCCGTCGAGGTTCGCGACGTCGATGTTGTCTACGGCAATCTGGGCGCTCGCCGTCGACGCCAGCGCGATCATGCGGGAGAGACGTCGGGGGCTGATGGTATCGTCCGCGTCGAGAATGGCGATCCAGTTGCCGCGTGCAGCCTCAAGCCCGGCATTGCGCGCTCCGCCGGGCCCACGGTTTTTCGCAAGCCGCAACAGCCGCACACGTGTATCCGCGATCTCTTCGACCACGGCACAGGTGTCGTCGGTGGAGCAATCGTCGACGACGATCACTTCCAGGTCGACCTCTTCCTGTGCGAGCGCGCTCTCAATGGCGCGGCGGATCGTGTCGGCGGCATTATAGGCCGCGACGACAAAACTGACCTCTGGTGCTGGGATCGTCATCCGGCGGTCGCGGCCCCATACTGCTGAAGTTCGCGTACGCCGAGAAGTCCGCTGACGACACCCGCATGCATGATGGCGCGCAGGGCGTAGCGCGAACGGGCGATCGGCGACCCGAGAAGAAAGAGGCTCGCCGTAGCGCAATAGCCGGATTTGGCCATCGCCCGGGCGATTTCCACCACCTGCCTGCCGGGTTGGCCCGGCTCGCTTAACAGGCGCCCGTGGGTCTGGCCCGAACGGAAGCGGCGCTTGGCAAGCCAGGCAAGGCGCGCGCGCTTTTCCGGAACCGGTTCGAAGACCAATGCATCCGGGGCGTAGGCGAGACGTCCGCCGGCCGCATGCATATGGCGGAAAAACTCCGTGTCTTCACCGCCGGTCCGCCCGAGAGCCAGGTTGAATCGTCTGTCGAAAAGGACCGGCCGGGTGAGATCGAGCAGGACATTGCAGGTGTAGCCCGTGCGGATCTCGCCATCGACCCATACGGGGCGGGTCGAATGAAAGTCGCCGCGGCGCATCCAGTTCGGCGCGGACAACGCGTATTCGGCGCGAACCGGGCCGAGCACGACATCGGCCCCGGTCGTAGCGGCCGTGTCGAGCAATTGCAGGAGCCACGTCCTCGATACGGTCTCGTCGTCATCGACAAAAGCGAGATAGTGACCGGCGCTATTGTCGAGACAGGCATTGCGGGCGATCGAGATGTTCGACGCTGGGCAATGCACGTAGAGGATCTCGAAGGGCATGGTCGGGCGCATCTGGTTGACCAGCGCCTCGGCACTCGGCGTCGTGTCGTTGTCGGCCACGATGACGCGGATGTTGACATCGGCGGGCACCGTGATGAGTGCCAGCGAATGCAGAGTTTCCGCAAGTTCCGGACGGCGGAAGGTGCAGACCGCAACATCGATCCGTTTTCTGGTGAGTCCGGTCATGGCGCCACCTTTCGGTTTCGCGCGGTAAGAAGCTCGCGCCAGAAGCCGGCCGACCAGGCGAAATGCATCACCATGGCCGAAAGGGCTGCAAGCGGGCCGTAGGGGTTCCTCTGTCCAAGCGCCATCCACATGCCGTAGCCGATGCAGGCGGCGGCCCAGAGGACCACCGGCACGACCGCGAGCCAGTTGATGACGGCGAGCAGAGCGCCAATGGCGACGGGTGCCACGGCGAGCGGCAGAAGCTGCCGCAGGTTCGGCCAGGCGCGGTGCTTCAGGACATTGCGCGCGCGCCCCCGTCCATAGGCGAAGTATTGGCGAAAGAGCGGGCCGACCTTGGCGCGCGGATAGTAGACCATGCTCGTCCGGTCGGTCATCCAGATGCGATAGCCCGCCTGGCGGAAGCGGTAATCGAACTCCGCGTCTTCATTGTGGCTGAAGATTTCGTCATAGCCGCCGATTGCCTGAAAGGCGGAGATCCGCATCAGCGCATGGTGGCCGTGATCGGCCCAGTGGCTCGTGGCGCCCAGTCGATGCTTGGCGCCACCATTGCCGAGCTTGGAATTCTGGGCGTAGGCCGTCGCCTTCTGGAAAGGCGTGAAGCCGACCGTCTGCATTGCGACGACGACGGAGTCCGCACCGGTCTCAAGCGCCTCTTGGACAAGACGTTCGCAATAGTCGTCTGAATAGGTCCCGTGAGCATCGATGCGGATCAGGTAATCGTAGGACGCTCCGTATTGGGCGACGGCAAGATTGATCGCCGCGCTCTGGATGCGCTTCGGATTGTCGAGGGCAAGAACCGAGGCATGTGCCTTGGCGAGGCGCGCAGCAATCTCGCGCGTGCCATCCGTGCTGCCGCCGTCGACAATCAGAATGGCGCCGTTGAGATGCGCCGCTGCCGGTCGCAGTCCCTCAACCAGGCCTTCGATGTGCTCAGCCTCGTTGAGGCAGGGGATGACGATAAGGGTTCGTGTCGAAGCCAGCGTGTTGTTGCTCATGACAATCCGCCTTCGTTCTGAGGAGTTGGTGAGAGGTTAGGCGCGATCCGCGGCGCCGCCGCCGACGTGACCGCCGAAAGCCGCCGGACAAGGCTTTCGCAGTCGCTGCGGCTGAAAATCCAGGTATCGGCCGCGCAAGTCGCGATCCGGCCGGATGCCTCAATGTAACGCTCGGAGTCGATCGAGCCGAGCAGGGCGGTAAGCGCCTCCGGCTCTGCTTTGTCGAGCAGCATGCCGAGACCGCGGATGGCGAGGAACCGTGCCGTCTCGGTACCGCGGAGCGCAATCGGCACACGGCCGAAGCGGCAGCCCTCATAGAGCCGGTTCGGCAACAACCATTTCGAGTTCTGGCCTTCCTCGAAGAAATCGATCGCCCAGGTGAAGTGCACGTCGGAATAGATGTCGCTCAGTTCCTCCGGGCTGCGGTAGGGCCCGTAGAACTGCATGAAGGGTTCATTGCGCACGAAGCCCTCGAAGTCATCGAACTGCGAATAGGCCGGCCGACCGCGTAGCACGATCTCGAAGCGTCCTTCCATTTTGCGGGAAAAGGCCGACAGCAGGGCCAGAGACTTGCGGCAGCGCAATGCGCCGAACCACCCGATACGCCACGGCCCATCCTTTGGCGGCGACGCTGCCGGAACCAGCGGTCGCGCCATGGTCTCGTTGAGCTCGAGCACCTTGTTTTCCAGCATCATGGTCGGGGCCGTGATGCCGGAAAGCGGGCGGAAATAGTGCTCGACGAAGGCCGGAGAACTGGTGATCAGGAGCCGCGCATCACGCCCGAGAAACGCCTCGCTCGCCCGCAACGTCTTGCCGGCGATGTCAGGGCGCAATAGCAGGCGGTGAATGTCGAGGCATTCGTAGACGATCGGCACGTCACCGCCCAACACACTCACAGCCTTCCTGGCGATCGCCAGCATGTCGAGGTTGCGCGCAATGATCACGTCCGGGCGTTCGACATTGCGCAGCGCCTGCCTGAGCGAGAAGCAGCCCTTGGCAATCGCGCCGATCCGTTGAACGAAACGCCCGTCATGCGTTGTCCCGAGCTCAATGGGCTCGATGCCCTCGATCGCCGCCAGCGGGTTTGCGTCGCGCCTGAACCCCGCAAGCTTGACCCTTGCACCCCCGGCAAGGAGCATCAGGACACGCCGGCGAACGGCGGGGTCGGCAAGATCCTGGGCGAAATAAAGTACCTGCAGCATGAATATCCGGTTCTCTGCTCGGCCGTCGCCGAGCACGGTTTGAAACGTTGGGCGTCGCGGTTTGAACGCGTCGCTTGGGAATGCGGCTCCTGGCCGCCGCTTAGTTCGGTGGGCAGGCGACCGATTCGGCAAACTGGCATTCGTCTCCCGGAGCGGTGAACGCGATCCGGTCGACCTGCATGGTCGACGGTCCCTTGTAGGAGAAGGCGCCCATCCAATCCGAAAGCGTGTCGGTTCCCCAAAGGCTGAAGAAGATCTTCTGCGGGTTGGCGGGGATCTTCGCGGGATCGGTCACTTCGTGGACCAGTTCGCCGTTGACGTAGTAGCGGATACGTTCCTTCTCCCAGACGAAGGCGTAGTCGTTGAAGCCCTGGTTGGCGCCGCCGGGCACGTCGACAAGCTTTTCGTTGCCGCCCTTGGCAGAGACATATTGGTTGATCTGAACCTTTGCCGGGTTCTTGCCGAGGACTTCGAAATCGATCTCGTCGTGCGGCTTCTTGTCGGCCGGGCCGATATAGGTGAAGAACGCCGAGTTCAGCCCGGAACCATCGGCCGTCTTGATGCGGGCCTCGTAGGTCCCGTAGCTGAAGCGCTTGCGTGTCTGGATCTCGCCGCAGGCGTAGTTGCGCTCGCCAAGCTTTCCTTCGGTAAAGGAGAGTTCCGCGATGCCGTTCTCGACCTTTACCTGCTTCTTGGACCAGGTGCAGTTCTGGTGGGCGCCATTGTTCCAGCCGTCGGAGACATACCAGATGCCGGTGTCGAGGGTATCGAAGTCGTCGATGAAGGACTTTGCCTCTGCTGTGTCCCCGGCGTTTGCCGGGCCGGCAAGGCCGACGGCGACAAGGCTCAACAGGGCGAGGCGGTGAGGTCCAGAAGATCTCATGGTCAGGTCCTTTGCTGTGGTGAAAGTTCGGCGCGCTGTTCCGCCGGCCGCGCCTTTGCGCCTCGGGCGGCTCCCGTTCGGCTGCCGGTTAGGATTGCGGTCAGG
Organism: Ensifer sp. EB106-03-01-XG145; assembly: GCF_058792075.1. Classification (NCBI taxonomy): domain Bacteria; kingdom Pseudomonadati; phylum Pseudomonadota; class Alphaproteobacteria; order Hyphomicrobiales; family Rhizobiaceae; genus Ensifer; species Ensifer sp. EB106-03-01-XG145. Next base: position 37,965 of record NZ_JBYTEC010000007.1, read on the forward strand.
TTCGGAAGCCAGCGCCCGGCGAGGCCGTAGGCGGCGACAAGGATTGCGATCGTGATGAACGGAACCGTGTAATAGAAGGCCGGGTAATATCCGAAGCCGGCGCGGTTCCAGATCATCCAGAAAAGAACCAGCAGCGGATAGTGCGTACAGAAGATCCAGAAGCTGAGCCCGCCGCCGCGCGCCAGAGATGCCCCGACGTTCGTGCGGACCAGCAACTCGGAAACCGCCCAGGAGCCGAGAATGCCGGAGAGGGCGGTCAGGCTGCGCAGCATATCGACCCAGACCGGAAAGTCGGGTCCGTACCGATAGAGCACGAGCGAAAGCAGCACCGAAGCACCAAGGACGGCGATGGTGATCGGCCAGGAAAAGCGATCGAGACTGCGCACGTCAACGCGATGCAGGCTCATGTATATGCCGGCGCTGAAACCAAAGAGGATCGACTTCTTCAGGAAGATGCCGTTTGGCAGCGGTAGCACGGCATAGGCGAGCAACAGGGCGAGCGTCTGCATCGGATAACGCTTGATCAGCCACGCCAGTACCGGCGACAGCACGATGCAAAGCAGCAGGTCCCGCAGGAAGTAGAGCGGCACGTTGATCGGCAGATCCTGGAGCGCCACGGCGAGGTTCAACCATTCCCGTGTGCTTGCGCCCACGACATCTGGCAGGTAGCCGAAGCCGATACCGCTGCTTTGCGCAACGAAGGCCAGTGCGAGAAAAGCAATGTTCCAAATCAGGAAGGGCAACAGGACGGTTCTGGCCTTGGTCTTGAGCGTTTTGCCATAGTCGAAACTGTCGAGGCCACGCCGGAACAAGAGATAGCCGGAGATCGCGCTGAGGCACGGGACGCCGACACGAAAAAGGCTGTCGCCAAGAAAGACGCGCAGCCAATCGAGCACACCATAGGTGCCGACATACGGGCTCGTCGCCGGATCATGCGGCACGTGCACGAAGACGATGCCGGAGATCAGCACGATGCGCATCAGATTGATCCGCGACGAGATGTTCGCGTTCACATCCACGATGTCCGTCACCCCTATCTGCCAGCGCCATTTTCCAGGCGACCGTTTCAACAGAGCAGACCAGAGCCCGCATTCATTGTGCTAAAGGCTAGGCCCGGGCACGGATGAAAATATGGCGCTGCAACAAACGAATCGGCCGTACTTTGTTGCGGTGCAGCATCCGATGTTCAATAATTTCTAGGAAGATTTACCCATTTGCGCGCCGGCGTCGGGAAAAAAGCCTATGCATAGGGCATTTACGGAATATTATCAGCCGCTTATTTGCTGATGCTTTTACTAGTGTTTGGTGTCGCTAGTCGCGGTAAAATTGTGCTGTTTTTCTCTCTTGTCACGCGACAAATGGCCAATACGGACCCGAGCCGAGCCGAAATGCGGCGAGGATGAGGCAGTTTCCGGCGCCTGAAATCGGTTATTCAGCCGCCGCGGGCACGCTCGGCGAAGCGTCGCGCTTGCGGATCATGCCGTAGAGCTTCATCAACAATGGACGTTCCACGACCAGCATCAGCGCGAGATAAATCAAGCCACCGATTGCCGTGCCAATCAGCACCTGGAGAACCGCGCTCGGCATGAGCGTGCCACAGAAGTCCAGCAACAGCCTGACGGCAACCGCCATCGCGAACGCCGCGATCATCGGCCTGATCGAGATCAGGAAGCCGCGCAAGAAGGGCAGGCGATCGGCCCGGAACACGACCCAGGAATAGCCGAGCAGCGTTGCCAGGTTGACGATGCAGAGCGCAATCATCGCTTCAACAAGTGAGCCGCCCATTGCCCCGTAGGCGACAGCTGCGGTCGTCACGACAGCGCGGATGACCGCCCACCAGAAGAGGACTGTCCCCTGGCCGATGCCTTTCAGGTAGGGGACGTAGGTGCTGCAGGGCGTCAAAAGTCCCTTTGACAGCGCAAGCAAACCAAGGACCGGCCAGGCGGCCGCCCATTGCTGGCCGAAAAGCACCAGCATCGCCGGCTCGGCAAGAGCCCAAAGGCCAAACATCATCGGTGCCAACAGCACGGTGGTGACCTGCGTGCTCAACATCAGCGCTTGTGATCGCCGCTGGCGATCCTCGCCCATATGGCTGAAGGCGGGAAAGAGCACGCCCATGACCGCCGAAAGCACGATCTGGTTGGGAATGCTGGAGAAACGGTTCGCCGCCGAATAGGCACCGGCGTCCGAAAGGCCGAGATACCGGCTGATCACCACCATCGGCGATTGGAAAGTGACGAAATTGGCAATCTCCGACCCCATCATGCCGAAACTGAACCGGCTGAGCGTCAGAACGCGGCGTGGGGAAAAGACCAGCCGCGGCACATAGCCGGACACGGTATAGAGGCCGGCAAGGCGGATGAATGCGGAGACGAAAAGCTGCGCCAGCAGCGACCAAACGCCGAAGCCAAGCAGTGCTGCGCCGACGGCAACAAGCGCCCCGACGGTCTCGGAGACCATGGTCCAGACCGCGTCCTTGCTGAAATTCATCCGCCTGGCGAGGAGAGAATAGGCGACGTCTCCGCCAAGCTGCAGCGGGATCAGCACGCTCATGACCCGAAGCAGGTACCCCGCTTCGGGTGCGCCGAGCAGGCTTGCCAATGGATCGGCGAAGACGAAAAGTGCAAGCGCCATCAGCAGCGCGACCGCGAGATTGGCCCAGAAAGCGGAGTGGATGAGATCCATGTCTTCGTCGCGCTGAATGATGAGCGCGGAGGCGAGACCAGCACCGCCGATCATCGCCAGAAACTGCACGACAGTGAGCGCAACGGCCACCGTCCCGAACTCTTCCGGCGTCAGGATACGCGCAAGAATCGGCACGGTGACAAATTTCAGCCCGAAAGTACCTGTCTTTGAAAGGACGCTCCAGCCGACATTCCGTGTCACGGACTTGGCATTTACGGTTGAGGGCATAGCGAGCATCCTATGATGCCTTTGAAGGATTTCCGACAAAGGACTAGGGCTAGATGAAAGGCCGCGACCCGGTGGGAGGAGACCACGCAAGACTCTTTTAGAGAAACCGCAGGGGCAAAAAGATGGCGAAGCTGACTGTTATTATTCCGTACTACCAGAAGGAACCGGGTATTCTTCGGCGGGCGCTTGCCTCCGTCTTTGCCCAGACGTTTCAGGACTTCCACGTTCTGGTGATAGACGATTGCTCCCCCTATTCGATAGATGAGGAGTTGGAGCCGTTAAGTGAGCAGGAACGAGCGCGACTGACCGTGATAAGCCAGCCCAACAAGGGGCCTGGCGGCGCACGCAACACCGGACTGGACCATGTTCCCGGCGATTCCGAGTTCGTGGCATTCCTCGATTCTGACGATGAATGGACCCCGGATCATCTGAAGAATGCCTATGAAAGCATGAGCCGCTTCAGTGCCGACTGCTATTGGGCGTCGATCACCGGCGGCGAGGCGTTCTATTACCATTTCGATGTTGCCGAGCTGACGGAAAGCCACAGCGTCGTCAGACTGCAGGAAGCGCCGCTGGTCGTCGAAGTTCCTGACCTTACCAATGTGATGCTCAGAAACTGGAGCTTCCTGCATCTCTCCTGCATGGTGATCGGGCGCAGCCTTTTCGAGACGGTCCGCTTCGATGCGGCGCTGAGACTGGCGGCCGAGGACGTCTTGTTCTTCTGCGACTGCATTCTTGCCGCCAAACGCGTCGTGCTTTGTGATGAAGCTGGCGCCGAGCGCGGCGAGGGCATCAACATCTTTCACTCGATCGACAACGATTCGCCGCAATTCCTGCAGCAGCAGTTCAACACCTTCGTTGCGCTGGAAACGCTCGAGGGCCGGTTCTCACGCAAGCCTGCGGCAATCGCCTCGATCCGGTCCTATCAACATACGGCACGGCGGCAGGCGCTGTGGAGCCAGGCGCGTCGGCTCAAGCGACGCAAGTCACCGCAATTCCGCCTGTTGGCGCGTTGGGTCCTGCGTGATCCAAGGCTCTTGCAAAGCGCGCTGGAACTCGCCGTCGGCAAGTTTTCTCGCGCGCATTGATCGAAGCACTCCTTCGAGGAGGAAGAACAAGACCGCCTGGCGCGGCATCCGGACGTATCCAGCATTTTGAAAGAAGGGACTGCCCATGAACCCCTACTACTGGGAATCTCAGCACGGTAATTTTGGCGACGACCTCAATCTTTGGCTTTGGGATTTCCTGCTGCCTGGGTTCCGCGACGCTCACGAGGAAATCCTGCTGGTGGGGGTCGGCACCGTGCTCAACCGTGCACTCTTGCCTGACGGTGTCAGAAAGCTCGTTATCGGCAGCGGCTTCGGCTACGGCACCTTGCCAGACATGCGCGATCCGAAGGAATGGGATATCCGCTGTGTTCGAGGTCCGCTGACCGCCGGGAAGATCGGCATCGCGCCTGAACTCGGCATCGTCGATCCCGCCGTGATGGTCGCGGAGATGCCGGAGTTCCAGAACCTGCCGAAGCTCCACAAACGCAGTTTCGTTCCGCATTGGGAAAGCGCCATTGCCGGCATGTGGCCGGTCACCTGCGGTACCGTTGGCCTGCACTATATCGACCCGCGGGGCGAAGCCAAAAGCGTGATCCGCGAGATTGCCCAATCCGAACTCATCATCGCCGAATCGATGCATGGCGCCATTCTCGCAGACGCCTTTCGCGTGCCATGGGTGGCCGTCACCACGTCCGAGAGCATCAACAGCTTCAAGTGGAACGACTGGGCAAGCACCGTTGGCGTTCACTACCAGCCGCGCCACGTGCCGGTCTCGAGCCGTGCCGAAGCCATGATCAAGGGCGAGCGCTTCTGGGGTATGGGCTTCGAGGCACAGACGCTGGCTGATGTGCCGAACCTGCGCCCCGTCGATCACAATGTGATGGTGGCGGCGGCTGAGCCGAGACAGACCTTTTTGCGCAGCGCTGCCAAGCAGGTTCTCGCCGCCCCTTCGACGCTTGCACTTTGGCAGGCAATCCGGGCGGCGCCGCAATTGAGCAGCGACGGTCGACTTGCCGAGCGCAAGGACCGTTTTCAAGAGGCTCTAGCGGCCGTGCGTCGCGCGTACTTCTGATGATGCGGCCACGGCACCCAGAAAGTGCCGTGGCCTACTGCATGTTTCCTTTAACCGTAGCCGGTTAAAGGACAAAAACATGCAGCACTTCAAAGTGCTACAGCGACCTTTGCGCGTCTGATAAGACGCGCGGCGCTGTAAATGACTATTGGCGACCGTCCGCAGTGGGGGAAAGCAGGTAACGCAACCCACCGGAACCACCGAGCGCGGCCGGAGCATCCGCGTAAGGCCGTTTGAAGCGCTCGGTCTTGTCGGCAAGGATGCCGGCCGTGACCGCAGGAACGGCATCGGGTTCACGCAGGAGGTAGCCTATCGCGGCCGCCGCGCCGCGTTCTCTCTTCAGATCGAGAAAGTGCCGGTGCTGATAACGGTCCTTGATATGCCGCTCATGCCTTTGGATGGCGGCCGCAGCCGCGCTCTCCAATGTGTTTGCGGCCAGGATAATCCGGTCGGCTTCGTAGAGGCGCTTGAGATCTTCGGTGCGGTGGCTGCCGCTCAATGAATTGCTGCGGACGGTGGCCGCATAACCACAACTGCGGATTACCTTGTAGCGCGCGCCCTTTGCCAGGGCGCGGAGATAGAGATCGTAATCCTCGCCTAATCGAAGCGTTTCCCGGTAGCGGATGGCGTGGCCCTCCAGGAAGTGGCGGCGCATCAGCGGCTTTAAAAACCCGACCTCGCCGCGCTTCACGCCGCGCCGGGAGATGTTGCCTTCAACGAAGTCGATCAGGCTGAGCAGGCGGGGCTGCGGTTTGAACTCATCGATCTTCTGGGCGACGTCGGTTGCTGCGGCCTCGTCGATGAAGGCGATGTTGTCGGCAATAAAGTCCCAATCGTCTTCCGCAAGCAGCCGACCGAGACGACCCGGCAGGAAGAAATCGTCCGCGTCGAGGATAGCAAGCACCGGTGAACGGCTGATCGAAATGGCATGGTTGCGGGCGGCCGAAGGCCCACGATTGCTTTCGAAGCGGACGATCGTCAGGCGCCCGCTCAGATCGTCGGCAGAGCGCGCGGCCGCCTCGGTGTCATCCGTCGAGCCATCGTCGATCACCACCACTTCGGCGCTTTCCGGTTCTGCCAGTGCCGATGCAACGGCGCGGGCAATGGTTGCTTCAGCATTCTTTGCGGCGATGATGACGCAGACGTCTGTGGTCATGAGGGCCTCCAGCATCGTGTCTAACGGGCAGCGCGCTTGTCTTTGCGAGCGCTGCGGTATTTCGGTTCCAGCGCGGCTCCGCTTCTTGGGTTAGCCGCAGCCACGCGATGTCGCCAGGGTGGCAACGGCCGAACCATGCAGGGCGATCGTGTCGCAAACGCGTCAAATCTGAGATTTTCTCGAGTACCGCCGTGTGGCCCGCCGAGCGCGGAGACCAGCCTTGATCAGCGATTGAAATGGCCGGGTCGATGGAGGCGGCGCGGCGCGGTCTTGGCGGCCGACTTGTCGTCGCCGGCCAATTGCGCCATCTCGGCAGCCTGTCTTTCCTTCTCCCGCGCCTTCTTCCACACCAGGTAAAGCACGGCGAAGAAATAGCCGACCTGCATCAGGACGGCGCATATGACGGTCTGGATAAGCGTCGACGCCAGTGAGCCGTTTAGGAAATAGGTAACGATCGCAAACACGGCCAGGGCGCCGAGCATGCTCACAAGAACGCGCGGTGCGTACATAGCGCTACCTCGCGCTCGGTTCTGTCGTCGATGTCGTCATCGGAGTTCGGCCTTTCCTCCTCAGGATTCCAATATATTGGCAGCGCCCTTTCGCTTCAACCGCCAAAAGCCCGCACCCTGCTGCCACTGTGCCTCCAAAGTCTTTATGTCGCGTTTAGAGCATTCGAATCAATTTGGCCGTTTCTCGATGACGCATCGGTTCGACCGTTGCGACTCCATGGCAATCCAAAGGCAATTCCTCCACCATCCGGCGTCTTGTCGTGACCGCACCGCCCGCTGGTTGCTGTTTGGGCAACGATTGCGATCACCTTTTGTTACGAAATTAACTTTTGGTGTCCCGCCGTGCGTGCGGCGCAAAATCTTGCCGCATTGCAGCATTTCATTGGAAAGACTGACGCCTGTCAATTTTTATCGGCGCCAAGACACGTGCTTGCAGGTGAACGCAAACATAACAGATACAAAGATATATTCGCTTTACGGAAACGTAGTTGCGCGCCAACAATACAATACACGAAAGCTCCGAACGTAAGACTTTATCGTCTCATAATATATCGGCTGGCTGGATGGAAATATTACATATCAGAAATCAGTGATATTCGTCATTTAGGCGCCCACCGGGTACCCGCCATTATTTCGCCCTCAAAAGACAAATTCTCACCACACACTCTTTCTTGAATAAGAGCGCCCCCTTTCGAGGGACCGACCAATCGCCAACCTAAATGGAGTTATCTCTATGAAGTCTGCGACCCGATCGGCCAGTTCGCCGTTTTTCAGTGCCGCAGAGACTGCAGCGCTCCCGCCCGTGGGTGGCATTTCGAAGCGAGGCTTCGATATCTTTGCCGCTTCACTGGCGCTCGTCTTTCTGAGCCCGCTCTTTTTGATGCTGGTTGCGCTCGTCAAGTTCTCCGACGGCGGCAGCATCTTTTATGGCCATCGCCGTATCGGTCATAACGGGAAGTCTTTCCGTTGCCTGAAGTTCCGCACAATGCGGCCGGACGGTGATCGGATTCTGCAAGAGTATCTTAGAAGCAATCCTGCGGCCTATGAGGAGTGGCGCGCGACGCGCAAGCTGCAGGATGACCCCAGGGTCACCGTCGTCGGCAGCGTTTTGCGCAAGCTGAGCCTCGACGAACTGCCGCAGCTCATCAACATCGTCCGCGGTGAAATGAGCATCGTCGGCCCGCGGCCGGTGGTGCAGGATGAGCTGGAGCTCTACGACCAAGCTGCTGTCTACTACCTGCAATCGCGCCCCGGTCTTACCGGCCTGTGGCAGATCAGCGGACGCAACGACGTTTCCTACGCGGCACGCGTCGCGTTCGATACCCATTATGTCCAGAACTGGTCCTTGCTGAGCGACTTCTCCATCGTCGTGAAGACGATTCCAGCCGTTTGCTTCTCGCGCGGCAGCTACTGACGGATCAGCGCCTTCGCACCCGCGCGACCGATGGGTCGACCGCGGGATCGGCGTCTTTTAACGGGAACCTCATATGAACAAACACGCTCCGTCAGGGAAGTCCTGGATTTCCCGCAAGGTGTCTCGTTTCCTTTACCACACGGTCCTGGTTGCCGCGGTGGTCCTCGGCGCCACTCAAGCCGGCGCCGAGGAATATCAGCTTGGCACCATGGACAAGCTCAAGATTCGCGTCGCCGAGTGGCAAACCGCCGAAGGCGCTGTGCGCGATTGGTCGGTTGTCACTGGCGAATATACCGTCGGGCCGTCCGGCGCGCTGTCGTTGCCGTTCATCGGCGATCTGCCGGCTGCCGGCAAGACGACCACCGAGGTCGGAGAAGCGATCGGCGAGAAGATGCAGACCCTGTTCGGTCTGCGCGATCGCCCGTCCGCCTCCGTCGAACTTGCACAATACCGCCCGCTTTATCTTTCGGGCGAAGTCGAAAAGCCTGGCGAATATCCCTTCGCACCCAATCTGACGGTGCTGAAAGCGATAAGCCTCGGCGGCGGATTGCGTCGCTCCGAAAGCGGGCAACGTTTCGCCCGCGACTATATCAACGCTCACGGCGATTCGAGCGTGCAGACGGCCGAACGCAACCGGCTGCTGATCCGGCGCGCCCGGCTTCAGGCCGAGATTGCCGACAAGCAGGGCATCGAATTGCCGAAAGACCTCCAGGGCGTACCCGGCATCGACAAGCTTCTTGCAAACGAGACGGCCCTGATGAGCTCGCGCGACAGGAGGCAGAAGCTGCAACTGAAGTCGCTCGCCGACTTGAAGGCATTGCTGGAAAGCGAAATCCAGTCGCTGGCAAAGAAGTCGGAAACGCAGAACCGCCAGATGGAGCTCGCGGCGGAAGACCGCGAGAAGGTCGAGAGCCTGGCCGAAAAGGGGCTGGCGCTCAGCCAGCGCAAGCTCTCGCTGGAGCAACGCGTGGCCGAACTGCAATCTGCCTTGCTCGACATCGACACGGCCTCGCTCAAGGCGAAGCAGGATGTCAGCAAGGCGGCGCAGGACGAAACCAATCTTCGCAACGATTGGGATGCGCAACTGGCGCAGGATCTCCAGAACACCGAAGCGGAACTCGACACGCTGCAGATCAAGCTCGGCACCAGCCGCGACCTGATGGCCGAAGCACTGCTGCAATCGGCGGAAGCGGCACAATCGAAGGACAATACGGCAGACGCCGTCATCGCCTATTCGATCATCCGCGAGCGTGACGGCAAGCCGACCGAGATCACTGCCGATGAAAACACGCCGGTGTTGCCGGGCGACGTGATCAAGGTTCAAGCCAACCTCGCGACGCAGTAGGATCGACCGTGAGAATTGCGAAGTCGAGCTTGATATCGCCTGACCGCAATGGTGCCTATGGCACCGTTGCGATTGCGCTGTCGTTCTTCGTCTTCGCCTATTCGTCTCGCTTCGGGCAGGCGTCGATCCTGCTTTACTACGGACTGTGGCTGCCGCTGGTGCTTGTCGATTACCGTCGCGTGCTCGGCAACTACGGCAGGCGTCTGTGGATCCTCGGCTTTGCCGTCTTTGCCTGTCTGTCGGTCTTCTGGTCGGCGGCCCCCTCGATGACGGCCCGCACCGGGATCCAATATCTGTCGCATGTCGTTTGCGCCCTGATCGCCATGAGGCTCATCGACATCAGAACGCTGACGCGCGGTGCGATCGCGGGCATCGGGTTCGTGCTCGTCTATTCCCTGCTTTTTGGTGTCTACCATCTCGATCCGCTCGACGGCACATATAGCTTCGTCGGCGCCTTCGCCTCAAAGAACCAGCTGGGTTTCTACGCCTCGCTCGGCATCTACTTCGCCTTCATTGCGCCTGTCGCTCTTGGGGAGCGGCGCTTGTGGCTGCTGGCATCCGGCGCGCTCGGGCTGCTTGCGGCCTATTCGCTGCTCGCTTCGCAATCGGCCACATCCGTATTGACCACCGCCGTAATCATCGGGCTCTGGCTTGGCATGCGCGTCGTCGGTCTGCTCTCGCCCGGCCACCGCAAGGGTCTGTTTCTTGCAGCTGTCATCTGTGGGGCGTTGGTTGCTGTCGCGGGCATCTACGGCGGCGGCGTCGATCTGGTGCTTGGCCTCTTCGGCAAGGATTCGACGCTGACCGGGCGCACCTATCTGTGGCAGCAGGGCATCGAAGCTGCGATGGCATCGCCGGTGGTCGGCGTCGGTTATCAGGCCTATTGGGTTCAGGGCTTCTCTGAGGCCGAACGCCTCTGGGAAGAATTCTTCATCTCGACGCGCTCGGGCTTCCATTTCCACAACACCTTCATCGAGGCGATCGTGGAAACGGGTGCAATCGGGCTTGTCCTCCTTTCAGGCATTCTGCTGACGACCGTTCTCGGCCATATCAAGCGCCTCTTGACGGAGGACCACGATACCCAGTCCTCGGTGCTCTTCGGTATCGCGATGTTGCTGCTGGTGCGCTCTTTCGTCGAGATCGACATCATGAACCCCTACCACGTCGGGTCGTTCCTGCTCTATTTCGCCGCCGGCAAGCTGACCTTGCCGCAACCCCGACCGGATGCGCGCCCGGCTGAGGTTCGCAGAGCGCGGATCGTGCCGCAGGCCATGCCGCAGCTGAGGTACTGATGGACCGGACCAACGGGGGCGCGATGACCACTATCTACGGGATCCAGTACCTGCGTGCGGTTGCAGCGCTCGGCGTCGTCGTCTTTCATGCGGCCGAGCGCACAGGGCATCATTTCGCGATCGGCGCTGCCGGCGTCGACATCTTCTTTGTCATCAGCGGTTTCATCATGTGGGTGATCAGCGAGCGCAAGCCAATGCCGCCGATCTCTTTCCTGCGTGACCGCGTTCAAAGGATCGCGCCGGTCTATTGGCTGGCGACAGCCGTCATGGTTCTTGGCGGTCTAGCCGGGCTTTTCCCCAATCTCGTTCTCAGCCCCACCCACGTGGTTGCATCGCTCTTGTTTGTCCCAATGGCCTCTCCAAGCACCGGCGAGGTGTGGCCGGTTCTGGTCCAGGGCTGGACGCTGAACTACGAGATGTTCTTCTACGCCGTCTTCGCCTTGACCCTCTTTCTGCCGCGGTCGCGTCGATTGCTGGCGATCACCGCATGCTTCCTGCTGCTGGTCGGCTTGGGTTTTGCCATCGACAGCGACAATGCGCTGTTCGCCACCTATACGCGGCCGATCGTGCTCGAATTCGTGGCCGGCATGATCATTGCCGAACTGTGGCTGCGGGGCAGGGTACCGGGAAGCAATGCCGGCATGGCGCTCGTTGCAATCGCGATTTCAGGTTTTTCGGCGCTGGCCGTGTTTCGTTTGCCTTTCGACGAATTTGTGCTCGGGCCCTTGGCCGTAATGCTTGTCGTCGGCACCTTGGCGCTCGAAAGTCGTGGCTGGTTTCGCCCCCGTGGATTGCCGATGCTTCTCGGCGATGCGTCCTATTCCATCTATCTCTGGCACACCTTCGCCATATCGGTTGTGGTGAAGATCTGTGCCAGGGCGGGTGTCGACCTCGCTCTATCGGCGTTCCTCGCCGTCGTATCGGGAACTGCATTGGGCGTCGCCGCCTATCTGCTTCTCGAAAAGCCGCTGACGCGACGTTTGCGCTCGCGGATCGTACCGAAGCCATTGCGGCAGGCGGCGTAGCTTAAGTCTTTTCGGTGCGGCGCCTGAAACGCCGCACCGAATTCAGCAATTCATCAGGCGCCCTGGTTGCGACGCGAATGCCAGTTCCAGGCGGTGCGGGTGATATCCGACAGATCGTATTGCGGGACCCAGCCGAGAATGTCGCGTGCCTTGTCGTTGTTGGCGACGAGCGTCGTGGAATCACCTTCGCGACGCTCGACCAGGTCGATATTGAACGCACGGCCGGAGACATCGGCGATCGCCGTCAAGAGCTCCTTGACGGTCGTGCCCGTACCCGTGCCGAGATTGAGCTCGACGCTGTCGCCGCCGGCAAGCAGATATTCGACAGCGCGCACATGCGCGTCGGCCAGATCAAGCACGTGGATATAGTCGCGCACGCAGGTGCCGTCGCGCGTGTCGTAGTCCGTGCCGAAGATCTTGAAGCTTTGCCGGCGGCCAAGGGCAGCGTCGATCGCAAGCGGGATCGCGTGCGTCTCGGGCTCGTGCCACTCGCCGATGCGGCCTTCCGGATCGGCGCCCGCGGCGTTGAAGTAGCGAAGGATCACCGAACGAAGACCCTTGTACTGGCCATAGTCCTTCAGTGCCTGCTCGCACACCCATTTTGTCCGGCCGTAGGGGTTGATCGGCGCCTGGCGGTGCTGCTCGTCGATCGGCACGCTTTCCGGCAGGCCATAGGTGGCGCAGGTCGATGAGAAGACGAAGGCCTCGACACCGGCGGCGAGCGCGGCCGAAAGCAGGGTGAGGGTGCCGATGACGTTGTTGTCGTAGAAGGAGACCGGATCCTTGACTGATTCACCGACCTCGATCATCGCGGCAAAATGCAGGATGGCGCGCGGCTTGTGGCGGGCGAGCACCTCGTCGAGCCGCTGGCGGTCACGGATATCGCCTTTTTCGAGCACGCCCCATTTGACGAATTCCTCGTGACCGTTCGAAAGGTTGTCATAGACGACGGGTTCGAACCCCTTGTTGGCAAGTTCGAGGCAGGTGTGCGAGCCGATATAGCCGGCACCGCCGACGACGAGGACTTTGTTACTTTCCATGATGCTTTTCGATCCCTGGGAGGTTCAAAGGAATTGCCGAGTTTTTTCAACGGATAATGATAGGCTTGTCAATGCCGGCCGCAATCAAGCACGTGTCCATGTCGCGTGTGTGGCGGGTGGGCACAGGGGCGGCCTTTCCACAAAGACGAGATGCTCGGAGCATGTCGAGATCGACGTGAATTTGCACGCCGGGGACAATTATCTCAGCCTTGCCTGCGAGCGAGATGCTTCTTTCCCATCCGTCGAAACATATAGCATATTAATTTACTAGATTTAATTGATAATAACGCCGGCAGTCGTACCATAGCCTTCAGATTTTCGAAGGAAGGCTCTCATGACGATGAAACTGAAACGGCTTGCGCTCACCCTCGCGACGCTGGCGGCGACCGGCCTGACCCACGTGGCTGCCCACGCCGAAGGCGCGGAGCCGGTAAAAGGCGGGACGCTGATCTATCTGGAGCAGCAAGCCCATACCAATCTCTATCCCCCGGCAGGCGGCTTCTATCCGAACGGCGGTATCCTCAATCAGATCACCGACAAGCTGACCTATCAGAACTCAAAGACGCTTGAGATCGAACCTTGGATCGCCGAATCCTGGACGGTCAACGCGGATGCGACCGAATACACGTTCAAGATCCGTCCGGGCGTCACTTTCTCCGACGGCACGCCTCTCGACGCGGCGGCCGTCGCCAAGAATTACGACGTGTTCGGTCTTGGTAACAAAGCGCTGAAGCACCCCGTTTCCGAAGTCATCAATAACTATGAGCGCAGCGAAGTCGTCGAACCGCTGACCGTCAAATTCTATTTCAAGCGACCTTCGCCGGGCTTCCTGCAGGGAACATCGGTCATCGGCTCCGGGCTTGTCGCCGCCAGCACACTCGCGCTTCCCTTCGAAGAGCTTGGCGATGCGACCAAGATCATCGGCTCCGGTCCCTTCGTGGTCGAGAGCGAGACGATTGGCAAGGAGCTGAACCTCAAGGCGCGCGAAGAGTATGTTTGGGGTCCCGCGAAGCTCGAGCACCAGGGCCGCGCCTATCTCGATGGCATCACATACATCATCACCGGCGAAGACAGCGTGCGCATCGGTGCGCTGCTTGCGGGCCAGGCAGATTTCATCCGCCAGGTCCAGGCCTATGACGAGAGCCAAGTCGAGGCACAGGACTACCAGATCTACGCACCATCGACACGCGGCGTGAACAACAGCGTCGTTTTCCGGCCGGACAATCCGCTGGTGGCCGACATCAAGGTGCGCCAGGCGCTGCTGCACGCGACCGATGCCAAGGAAATCGTCACGACGCTGTTCTCGGCAAACTATCCGCAGGCGACCTCTATCATCGCGTCCTCCGCGCTCGGCTACAAGGATATCTCGGCAAAGCTCGCTTTTGATCCGCAGAAAGCCAAGGCGCTGCTCGACGAGGCCGGCTGGTCGGTCGGATCCAACGGCCTGCGCCAGAAGGACGGCAAGGAACTTGTGCTGACCGCTTACGAATCTCTGCCGCAACCGCAGAACAAGGAGACGCTGCAACTGGTCGCCCAGCAATGGGGCAAGGTTGGCGTGAAGCTTAACGTTCTTGCCGGCGATAGTGGCAGCAGGACGGTCGACGATCTCGATCCGCTGAAGACGCCCGTCTCACCGGCGATGGTCGGTCGCGCCGACCCCGACGTGATCAAGAGCCAGTACTACCCGAAGAACCGCGACGTGCTGCGTCAGAAGGGTGGCCTCAGCGACAAGGTCCAAAGCTTCGTCGACGACAAGCTGAACGGCCTGCTCGACGCACTGGCCTCCGAGCCGGACCGTGCAAAGCGCCTCGCGATCGCCGGCGAGATCCAGGACTACGTCGTGGACCAGGCCTATGCGATCCCGATCTTCGAGGAGCCGCAGGCCTACGCCGGCGCCCCTTACGTCCAGGGCGTCGCCTTCGAGGCAGTCGGTCGTCCGAGCTTCTACAGCACCTGGCTCGCCGAGCATTGATCGACCCGGGGCCACCGCGCTCGCGGTGGCCGCCACTCCCCGAAATTCGCGTGCAGAGGATTGGATCATGTCCGCCTATTTGCTCAATCGCGTCGGACAGGCGCTCTTCGTCCTGTGGGCCGCATTCACGATCTCCTTCGTGCTGCTGCAGGCGATGCCCGGCGATGCGATCCTCATCAAGTTCCAGAACCCCGATCTTGGACTGACCGCGCAACAGGTCGCCGAAATCCAGGCGTCCTATGCCGCCGACAGCCCGATTCTCGTTCAGTACGTGCAGACGATCGGCAAATTCCTGACCGGCGATTTCGGCTACTCCGTTCAGGCGGGCGTTCCGGTCAGCAGCTTGCTCGCGGCCCATCTGCCGGCAACGTTGAAACTCGCCACGCTTGGCTTCCTCCTTGCCTCCGTGCTGGCGATCCTCATCGCCTTCCTCTCCAGTCTGACGCCGTTCACCTGGCTGCGCGGAGTGCTGCAATCCGTTCCTTCGCTCTTCATCTCGATCCCCACCTTTTGGCTTGGGATCATGTTGATCCAGATCTTTTCCTTCCGCTTGAAGCTCGTTCCGGTCATCAATCCCGGCCCCTGGCAGGAACTGATCCTGCCCGTCTTCACGCTCGCGGTGCCGATTTCTGCACCGCTCGCCCAGGTGCTTGTGCGCAACATCGACGACGTGTTGACGCGGCCCTTCGTCGGCGTCGCCCGTGCCAAAGGCGCCAACCGTCACTGGATTCTCTGGCGGCATGTGGCGAAGAATGCGCTCCTCCCGACACTGACCATTGCGGGCGTGCTCTTCGGTGAACTGATCGCCGGGGCCGTGGTGACGGAAACCGTCTTCGGGCTCAACGGCATCGGCGGCCTTACCGAACGGGCCGTCGGCAGCCAGGATGCTGCCGTCCTCCAGGCCATCGTCGTGCTCTCGGCGCTCGCATTCGTGATCATCAATCTTGTCGTGGATCTGCTCTATCCCGTGCTCGATCCGCGCCTCAGGACAAAAGTCGGAGTTGCCGCATGACCACCTTCGATACGCTTCACGACGACATAGCTGCGGATGCAATGCGGCAGACCCACGGACGGCGCTCTCGCGTGGCCTCGACGTTACGCCGCGTGCCTCCGGGACTGGCCTTGTCCTGGTTCATCCTGGCGACGGTTTTCCTCTGGGCAGTCGCCCCCTCGCTCTTCACAGGCTACAACCCGCTCGAGGGCGTGGGTGGCGCACAGTTGAAGCGCCCCAGCGCAGAACATCTGCTCGGGACCGATGCTCTCGGACGCGACCTCTACGCGCGCATCGTCCATGGTGCCGTGCATTCGCTGACGGGTGCCTTTGTCGCCGTTGGCCTCGGTCTTATCGTGGGCACCGGGCTCGGCGTCGTCGCCGGCTCCGTCCGGCGTCGCTTTGATGACGCGATCATGCGGCTTGTCGATGTTTTCCTGTCGATCCCGCCATTGCTGCTTTCGCTCAGCATCATCATCCTGCTCGGCTTCGGCACGGTGAATGCGGCTATTGCCGTCGGCGTCACCTCGGTCGCGGGCTTCGCCAGACTGGCGCGGGCCGAAGTCGTGCGCGTTCGGCGCAGCGATTATGTCGAGGCGGCCTTCGGCAGCGGCGGCACGTTTGCATCGGTGCTTTGGCGGCACATCCTGCCGAACTCGCTCACTTCAGTTCTCGCCTTCGCATCGCTGCAGTTCGGCTCGGCGGTCCTGCAAATCTCGACACTCGGATTTCTCGGCTATGGCGCGCCACCGCCGACGCCCGAATGGGGCCTGCTGATCGCAGAAGGCCGCAACTACATCTCGACGGCCTGGTGGCTGACGACAGCGCCCGGCGTCGTGGTCGTTCTCGTCGTATTGGCCGCCAATCGGGTCAGCCAATCTTTCGGAAAGGCCGCAGCATGACCGTGATCCCTCAGCAGGTGTCGCCCGTTCTCGACGTCGAGGGCCTATGCATCGCCTATCGTGATGGAACTGCGGAACGGCGCGCTGTCCACGATGTTTCCTTCAGCATCAATCCTGGCGAAGTCGTTGCCCTTGTCGGAGAATCCGGCTCCGGCAAGACGACGACGGCGCAGTCGATCATCGGTCTGCTTGCGGCGAACGGTCGCGTCGAACGCGGCAGCATCAAGCTCAACGGAACCGACATAGCCCGATGGACCGATCGGCAACTGGAAACGGTGCGTGGCGCCAGGATCAGCCTCGTGCCCCAGGATCCGGGCAACTCTCTCAATCCGGTCAAGACCATCGGCGCGCAAGTGGGCGAGATCTTCCGGATCCACGGTGCGCTGCGCCCTGACGAGATCGACGATCGCGTCATTTCCCTGCTTGCCCGTGTGGGCCTGAGCGAGCCGGCATTGCGGGCGCGGCAATATCCACACGAACTGTCGGGTGGCATGCGCCAGCGCGTGCTGATCGCGATCGCCATTGCCCTGAAACCGCAGTTGATCATCGCCGATGAGCCGACGAGTGCGCTCGACGTCACGGTGCAGAAACGCATTCTCGATCTGATCGATGAATTGCGAGCCGAGTACGGCACAGCCGTACTTCTCGTGACCCACGATCTCGGCGTTGCAGCCGACCGCGCTGACCGGATCGTCGTTCTCAAGGACGGGCGAATTCAGGAACAAGGCGCAGCCAGCGTCGTTCTCGCCGGCCCGCGTAGCCCGTACACGCGGCAACTGCTCGCGGCTGCGCCGTCGTTTGCAGGGCCGGTGTCCAGGCCGGGGGCCAGTTCGGCAGCATCAGGGGTTCACGACGATATTGTCGTCGTCGACGGTCTTGTTCGCGAATTTGCGGGCGAGGCCAAAAGCCGGTTTCGCGCGGTCGACGATCTGAGCTTTCGTGTCCGTCGCGGGTCGACCCACGCAATCGTTGGTGAGTCCGGTTCGGGAAAGACGACGACGATCAGAAGTATCGTTGGCTTCGACAAACCGACCGCTGGACGGATCGAAATCGACGGTACCGATCTTTCGCGTCTTACCGGAGAGGATCTCCGACAATTTCGACGCAAGATCCAGCTCGTCTACCAGAACCCCTATGGATCGCTCGACCCACGCCAAAGCATCCTGCAAATCGTGGCAGAGCCGCTGCTCAATTTCAGCCGGCTCAAGCGCACTGATCGCGAGGAGAAGGCGAGGGCGATCCTCTCCCGGGTCGGGCTGCCCGAAGACGCGTTTTCGCGACGACCGCACGCGCTGTCCGGTGGCCAGCGCCAGCGCGTCGCGATCGCCAGAGCACTCGTGCTCGATCCTCAGGTTCTGGTGCTGGACGAGGCGGTATCCGCTCTGGACGTCAGCGTCCAGGCGCGCATTCTCGCCCTGCTCCAGGAACTGCAGAGCGATCTCGGCCTGACCTACGTCTTCGTGTCCCACGACCTCGCCGTTGTGCACCAGATCGCCGACACCGTTTCCGTCCTGAGGGATGGGCGCCTCGTCGATGGTGGCGTGGTTTCTGAGGTCTTCGAACATCCCGGCAGTGAGTACACCCGCGAGCTGATCAACGCCATTCCCGGGCAAAGCCCCCGGGCCGCTGCCTGATGCGGCGGGAATTACGAACAAGGACTGACCATGACACAGACCACCCCACGCAAGCGCCTTGGCTTTTTCACACGCGTGCTCGACGACGTTCCCGCCGGCACTCGCTATTACTACGCCAAGGAGCAGATCGTGACCGCCGAGCGCTTCGGCTTCGATACTGCCTGGGTGGCGCAGCATCACTTCCATGCCGATGAAGGCGGCCTGCCCGCCCCCCTTGTTTTCCTGGCTCATGTAGCAGCCGAGACGACGCGCATCCGCCTCGGCACGGGCGTCATTACCTTGCCGCTCGAAAACCCGATCCGAGTGGCGGAAGATGCAGCGGTTTTCGATTTGCTTTCCGGGGGCCGCCTAGAGGTCGGATTCGGCACAGGCGGAACGCCGTCCTCCTTTACCGCCTTCGGCCTTGAAAGCGCGGAGCGTGGTGTGGTCTTCGGTCGGCATCTCCAAACCGTGCTTGATGCCTGGGCCGGCCGAGCGCTTGCCGGCGGGGATCGTCTCTATCCCGCAGCGCCGCAACTGCTCGATCGCATCTGGCAGGCAACCTTCTCGGTCGCCGGCGGCGAGCGTGCCGGTCGCGCTGGCGACGGCCTGATGCTGTCGCGCACGCAGCCGCGGCCGCAGGACAAACCGAACGCCTCGTTGGCGGAACTACAGAACCCGATCATCGACGCATACCTGCATGCGCTTCCCTCCGGTCGCGCGCCCCGCATCCTCGGGTCCCGCAGCCTTTTTGTCGCCGATAGCCGTGCTGAAGCGCTGCGCCTGGCGGAGATCGGGCTGAACCGCGGTGCAGAACGCTTGATTGCCGCCGGTCACAAGGTTGCCGGCAACTCCCTTGCCGATCTGATCGCCGCATTCGACGTCCATGTCGGATCGGTGGACGACGTCACCGAAAGCCTCAGCCGCGACGAGACCCTGGAGCGCGTGACGGACCTCGTGTTTCAGGTTCACTCCGTCGATCCGCCGCACCCTTTGATCCTGCGTTCGATCGAATTGGTCGCAACCAAGGTTGCGCCAGCGCTCGGTTGGTCGCCGCAGGAGAAGTTCCACGCGCGCCGGTTTGGTGCCGTCGGTTGAGACTGAGCGCCGATTTCACCAAGTAGAGGAGACAAAGCCATGACCCAAGTGTCGCCAGACATCATAGATCTGCTTGCGGGCATCACCCCGGGATCGAGCCTCGACCGCATCCGCGCCCAAAGACCGGAAACGCGAGAGCAGGCGCAGCAAAGCTATCTCGCGCTATTTCGACCCAAGGCACCTGGCGACGTCTCCCTGGCGGAGCGGCAGACAATTGCGAGCTTCATCGCCGGACTTCACCGTCAGCCGGATATCTATGAATTCTATGTCAATCCCCTGGAGGAAAGCGGTACGGATCGCTGGCTTGTCGAGGTATTGAAGGCGGAGATTGGGGCAGGGCAGGCGACGGGTCCCTACGGCGATTACCCCGAGGGGCCCTTGAGCGTCGAGAACAAGGCGGGTCTGCTTTATCGCGTCTCAGACACAAACCGCGACGTGCTCGGCGAAAAGCTCTCAGCCGCGTTTGAACATGCGCATCTGCTCGTCTTCCGCCCGCGCGAGGCCAGCCCGCAAGCGCTGCAGGCGCTGCTCGACGCCGGCTGGACGACAGATGGCATCGTCACGCTGTCGCAACTCGTCTCGTTTGTCGCGTTCCAGATCCGGGTGATCGCCGGGCTCAGCCTGCTTTCCGCCGCATCGAAGCGTGCCGCTGCATAAGACGTCGAGAGGAACCGCGACAATGACTGAAGTTGCCATCACACCGGGCGTAGAAAATCCTCCTGTAACCTTCACCCAGGCCGAGATCGGCTGGACGCCGTGGCTCCAGCCCTTGGCCGAGGACGATCTGACCGATCGACATCTCCGCGGGCTTGTCGAAGCGGCGCGCGCAAAGTCTCCCTATTTTCGTCTGCTGGTACGCGATCCGGTGGTACTGGAGGCACGCACGAAGACGGACAAGGACATCTTCTACAATACCCGCACGGGCTTGCCACGCGCGGAGCGCGAACTCGCGGCCACGGCCGCCTCGCGGTCAAACGGCTGCATCTTCTGCGCATCGGTCCACGCGCGCTTCGCGTCTCATCATTCGAAACGCGGCGACGACGTGCAAAAGCTGCTGGATGAGGGTGTCGGCGCCGACCTTGGCGAGCGATGGAATGCAATCGTTGCCGCCTCCGTCGCGCTGACTGCGACACCGCCAGCCTTCGGCGACGAGCATGTCGCACGCTTGGCTGCGGCCGGCCTTGATGAATTGGAAATCGCCGATGTGATCCACGGCGCCGCGTTCTTTAACTGGGCGAACCGTCTGATGCTTTCGCTGGGCGAGCCAACCCCAGCCAATTGATCAGCGCCGGGCCCGGCGGCTGACGTATTTCGCTGGCAATAAGAAAGCCCGCAACCTCGGCAGAGGTTGCGGGCCATTGCATCCGATGGTGGTCGGATTAGAAGTTGCGCTGCAGACGGACGAAGCCCTTGACCTGCTCGTCGGCATTGTCCTTGTCTTTGTACTGAACGGAGATGCGGGTCGCCAGACCTTCGGTGATCGCGTAGTCGAGCGTTACGCCAGCGCGCCACATGTCGTCGTCACCGAAATCGGTAGCCGAGGTCTGCAGGCTATCCCAGTACTGGACACCGGGGGTGATCTTCAGCTTGTCGGTGGCCTTGAAGGCGTACGACGCTGCAACGGTCCACTTGGAAGCCTTCCAGTAGGTGTTCGGGTTCGAAGCCCAGATGCCGGCAAGCTGGAAGGTGCCCGGGCCGAGGTCTGCCGAGTGCAGGCCGCGGATTGCGCCTTCTTCCCACTCGGTGTCGTAGCCGCCGAGCAAGTCGAACGAAACGCCGCCGACCGAAGCCGAAACGATACCGGAGATGCCGATGCCGTTTGCCTTGGTGGACCAGCCTTCGAGCTCGTCGACCGAGGGCCTGGAACGAACCGCCGTCATAGAGGTAGGCGACCGAGTTGAATTCGGTGACGTTGCCGAGCGTGTCGGTTTCGCCGTTGATACCCTTATCCCACCAGTTGTAGAAGAAACCGGCCTTCGGGCCGCCGAGCTGGATGTAGGCTTCATCAACGTCGATGAAGTCGCTGTCGCCAGTATCGGTGTCGTTGTCGGCGTTGAACTCAGCGGCGAAGAAGCCGGTGAGCGTGCCATACTCGGTGTCGCTCTTGGCGTCGAACGAGATGTAAGCGCGCGAGAAGGCATCCCAGTCAGACGTGGACTGACCGCGGGCACCTTCGAAGAAGTGGTCTTCGTTGTTGTAACGGCTGTCTGCAGCGTCACGACCAAACGAGGTCTGGAAACGGATGAAGCCGCCGATCTTGAGGCAGGTTTCGGTTCCCGGGATGTAGAAGTAGCCAGTGCCGAAAGCGTCGCAAACGCGAACATATTCCATGGGCTCCGGCTCGGCTGCGACGATTGCGTCAGCTGCCTGGGCGCCAGAGACTGCTGCGAGAGCAGCAGCGGAGCCGAGAAGAAGGCTTTTGATATTCATACGGACGAACTCTCTAATGGTCTTCAAGGTCAACAAGGCCCGACCCTGGTGTCGCCCAGAAAATTATCGGCTACCTCGCTCACGCTGCGACGAAATGAACCGGCCACGATGGCTCGCGGCGGGCAGCGGCGACACCGCTATCGTCGCCAAACGACAGTTTTGTAACAATTTTGTTTCGAATCTTCGGAGAACTTCTTTGATATATAGTATGGCACAATATTCACTATCATGTGTTTCTAAAATAAAAATGACCGCTTATAGATAGTAATGAATCCAAATTATATTTTTGCGGCGAAGAACTATTGACAACAAGCCCTCATAAAAACGTCATAAACTACACATTGACGGTTTGGTTTCTATATTTTACCTAGTGTCGGCCTTTGAGAAGAGAGGCTTCCGGTGAAGAGCGCCGTCAACGATCAACAGTTGGCGGCGCCGTTATTTTTTAGGGAATTTTTACTCTGGGAGGCGACCGACCGTTCGCGATCAGTGCCGCAGCGACCCACACGCAACGCCTCTAAAAGCTGCTTGGAAGGGAACCGCTGCGCTGACGCTCCGGCGCGCTCCTGATGGTCGCGACTTGCTTGACGAAATGAAGCCAATGATTGTAATTCCTCCTAGGGCACAGGCCCGCAAGGCGATCCAGCCTGCACGGTCCCATCGGAGATTTCGGCATGAATCGATGTGCATTCCTCATCGCCGCGGCAGTCATGTCGCTCTCGGATGCATCTTCATCTTTCGCAGCAAAGGCGACCACGGCAGTAACGGTCATTGCTTATTCTTGCGAACAAGGTCCGGTTACCATTGCCTATGCGAAGAAGAAGAGCGGTGAGGAGTCCGTGCTGGCGGAACTTGCGGGCAAAACCGTCCGAATGTGGCGCCTCACCGACCGCTCCGAGGAAGATGTATGTGTCTCCGCACGGTGACGGAGGCAGTTACCGTTGGCGGATTGGGGACGAAGTTCGGGGCATTGACTTGGCTTGGCCCTGAGGCGGATGCCAAGGAGAAGGTTCTGTTCGACCAGTGCCGCGCTGTATCGAACAGGTGATCGGCCTTCCTGGCGGATGCGGGCGGTCGGTATCTGCCGCCTGACAAGGCGCGCCGCCACCTGAAGACGGTCGCCGCGCTATCGGCGACCGGTAGCCATGTTCTCGCAGTGAGGCGCGGTCATTACTGCGTTGTCGCAACTGGCGGATCCGCACTGCGCCTGACGACCTTGCCCTCCTCGGCCTTGTAGAAGAACTGGCTTGAGACGAGCCATCCCTTCAAGGGTCGAAGCGGTGGAATACACGTCAAGAGCATGAACGGGCCGGTGACCAGCAGATGCACCCAGAGCGGCGCGCTATACTGAACCTCGAGCCAGACGCCAAGAAGCACGCTTGGCACACAGGCAAAGCAGATGACGAAGAAGGCGGGGCCGTCTGCTGGGTCTGCGAAGGAATAGTCGAGACCGCAGACTTCGCACTCCTTGCGCATCTTCAGGAACCCCTGGAAGAGGTGTCCTTGTCCGCAGCGCGGGCAACGGCCGCGCAGACCGGTCTGCATGGGTGGGATAGGTGGCCATTCGTGATCCGAAGACATAGTCGTTCCTTTCAGGCGTCTCGTCCGGCGCATTTTGATGTTTGCCGATGTTGCCTGGTATGCGGCCGGCCATTCCTAGGCGCCGCCTCAGGTCCAGAGGATTAAGCGCCCGAAAGCATACATTGTCAAATTATTGTATGCATACATTGCTGCGACAATTTCGCCCGCCAGCAGTACCGTTTCCCTTAGACCACGAGGCTGGATGCGGCGGGGGATTGGCCGAGGAGGTCAGCGATGGTCAACAGGCTGCGGCGCAATTCTTCTTGTGTGGCAGCCGCGCCCAGCCCCAGGCGGACGGCTTCCGGGGCCGGGCCGACGGCAAAGGCGTCACTCGGAACGACCGCGATGCCTGCCGCCTGCAGCCGCCCGCTGAACTCGCCGCGGGTCCAGGGCCGCGGCAGGCGCAACCAGACATGAAAGGCATGAGGGTCGCTGACGGCCGTGTCTTTCGGAAGGACGTTTTCGGCTATCCTTTGCCGAGCGGCTGTTTCGGTGCGGATCGCGCCAAGGACGGCATCTGCCGTTCCATCCTCGATCCAGCGGGTGGCGATAGCGGCTGTGAGGGGCGACGCCAGGCCGGCGGTTGCCCGGATGACGCCCTCGATCCGGACCGAGCTGCGGCTATCCGGCACGACGAGATAAGCGATGCGGAGCGCCGGCGAGAGGCATTTCGCCAGGCCCCCGATATAATAGACAAGATCCGGCGCCAGCGCAGCAAGCGCGGGTGGCGGTGCCACCGGGAGGGCGCCATAAGCGTCATCTTCAATGATCGCCACGCCATGTCGTCTGGCGACGGCGACGATGGCTTCGCGGCGCTCCAGCGAGAGCGTGACGGTCGTCGGGTTGTGAAGCGTCGGATTGCAGTAGAGGGCCTTTAATGTATGCGTCGAGCAAAGCTCTTCAAAGGCTTCCGGAATAAGGCCTTTGTCGTCGATGGCGACCCCCAGCACCGTGATGCCGAGATGGGCGGCGAGCGCCCGAAGACCCGGGTAGGCAATCGCCTCGGCGCATATGGTGTCGCCTGCCTTGGCCAAACTGCTGAGCGCGGCAAGCAGCGCGCCTTGCGCGCCAGGGCAGACCAGCATGCGCCCGACTGGCACCTCGCCGAGGCGCGGTCTCAGCCAGGCGGCGCCGGCGGCTCTGTTGTGCAGTGTGCCGGCGGGCGCCTGGTAGCGCATCAGAAGGTCGAGCCCGTGCTCAGCCTGAAGTGCTGCCATGTCATCCCAGAGCCGCGCAGAAAGCGCGTGATCGTCAAACAACGGTGGCAGATTCATGCTCATGTCGACAATGCCACTGGTCGCCGGACGGGCGACATTGGCCCGCCGTGCCTTAACATAGGTGCCCTGGCCGACGCGGCCTTCCACGTGGCCACGGTGCCTCGCTTCGTTGTAAGCACGGCTAACGGTGGTAAAGTCGATCCCCAGCGCTTCTGCCAGCACGCGCTGCGGCGGCAGTCGCATCCCGTCCGCAAGCCGCCCATCGGCAATATCCGCGGCAATCGCATCCGCGATCGCGAGATAGAGAGGCCCATCAGCCTTGCGAATGGTGGGGCTCCACGAAATCTGCAAGCGTTCGTCGTTCATCGCTACAATATCCGGTCTTGATAATTGTATGGATATTGCATGCTTCCGCGTCCCAGGCAAGGCATATGGCCGATAATGACAGGAGATAGGCGCCTGTCAGACGCCGCAGCTAGGGTCTGGTGACACTCGTCGTTGCCAGGAGAAGGCCGAAACTCACCAACAAGGCGCCGAAGATGCGGTCGATCCAATGCCGCAGTCGAAGAAGGCGAACACGCACGACACCGAACGAAAAGAACAAGGCCACCAAGGCGAACCAGACGATATGGGCGGCTGCGATGAAGCCGCCATAGCCGACTTGCAAAAGCAGCGGGGTCGTTGGCTCGACGACCTGCATGAAGAGGCTGACGATAAAGACCGTCGTTTTTGGATTGAGCGCATTGGTGAAAAATCCGGTGCGCAGGGCGCCGAGATCGGAAAGCGCCGGAACGTCGAGCTTTTCCAGCGGGCCCGCAGGCTTGGCGCGCAACATCTTGAAACCGAGCCAGATCAGGTAGGCGGCACCGCCAAGCTTCAAGATGCTGAAGAGAAGGATCGATTGCCGGATTACAAGCCCGACACCCAGGATGGTATAGGCGACATGGACGCAGACACCTGCGCCGATCCCGAGCGCCGTCAAAACGCCGGTCCGTCGGGACAGCAAAAGACTGTTGCGCGTGACCATCGCGAAATCGGGGCCGGGGCTGATGACAGCCAAGATCGTAATGGTGACTACGGCTAACAGTTCCGTCATTGCATTTCTCGCTTGTTCCGTCGATGTTGCAGAAGCAATAGGCGAAAAACGGTGCGGCGACTAACGATGAATCCTGACGATATTGGTGAGCCTAGATCACAGATTAACACCGTTCGCCTGCCGCCTATGGCAGCGCTTCGCTGTTTCGAGGCGGCGGCCAGGCTCGAAAGCTTCAGTCGCGCTGCGGAGGCATTGCATCTAACCCATGGCGCAATCAGCCGGGCAGTCCGTCTCATGGAGGACGAGTTGGGCGTGGCGCTGTTTGAAAGGCGAAGTCGTCGCGTCTTCCTGACGGACGCCGGCCGCAAGCTCGCGACTGCCGTGCGCGAGGGCTTTGCTCTCGTCGAGGCAGCCGTCCGGGAGATCAGGGAAGAGGCGAGGGTGTCTGCCCTCGTGGTTTCTTGCGAGCCGACGCTTCTGATGCGCTGGCTCATCCCGAGGTTGCCGGATTTTCAAGGGCGGCACCCGGATGTCCCTGTACATCTCGTTGCCGGGGGTGGTCCGGTAACACTGGGGCGCGGCATAGATCTCGCTATCCGGCGAAACGATTTCCTGCAGACGGGCGCGGTCCATGCGACCCCGCTGTTTCGTGAACGCACCGGCCCGATCTGCCGTGTCGACAAGGTTGCATCTTTTTTCGACCGGCCTGACGCACGCCGCCTGCCGGAACTGCGCGCCGATGCGGTACGCCTCCAGTCGCGTAGCCGCCCGGATGCGTGGGAAACCTGGGCAAGGCTCGCCGATTGCCGCACGCTCGGGCGGCGCTCACAGAGTTTCGAGCATTTCTACATAAGCCTTCAGGCCGCGGTCGCCGGAATCGGTGTCGCGATCGGTCCTTGGCAACTAGTACGTGATGACATCGATAGCGGCATTCTGACCGCGCCAGCGGGATTTATCGAGGACGGAACGGTCTACCAACTGCTCGCACCAGCAGCCATTATCGAGGGTAGCCCCCACGCCAAACTGCGCGACTGGCTGTTGGAAGCCGCTATCTGAAACGAAGCGTTTTCAATTCTGTTATTTGCATAAAGGGCAACAACGTCATACGTTTACCAGCGAAGCACGCACAACCGGTGATGCCGATCATCGCAAAGGATGTGTATGCCATCTGAAATGCAAACCATTCGACCCCGCGGGTCCCGGAGCGGCGCCATGACTATCCTCAAAACCGATCTCGACCACGGGTGCGGCGCGATGCGTCAGTCCACGGCGCTGCGCCGGAAAACGCTGAACGGGACGGCTCGCACGGTGAAAAATTTGCTGGCGCCGGCAATCACCGCTTGCCTTGTCGCCCTGGCGGCGCCGGCGGTCGGCCACGCCGCGAGTTGCAAGGACGCGGCCGCACCCGGCGCTGATTGGACCGACTGCAACAAGAAGGCGCTCATGCTTGGCGGCAGCGATCTGCAAGGTGCCAATCTGGTCAACACGGATTTCACCTTGACGGACCTGCGGGGCGCCAATCTGATTGGCGCCAACCTGGAGAAGGCAACACTGGTGCGTTCATCGGTGGCTGGCGCCCTGGCCGAAGGGGCAAATTTTTCCAAGATCGAAGCCTATCGCTGCAATTTTGCGGGTATCGCTGCCGAAAAGGCGTCCTTCGTCAATTCCGAACTGCAGCGCGCCAATTTCAGCGGCGCCCGGCTGACGGGTACGAGCTTCGAGAAAGCCGAACTCGGACGGGCGAATTTCGATAGGGCGGAACTGACCGGAACCCGCTTTTCTCACGCCAACCTGTCGCGCGCCAGCTTTAGCAACTCGAGCTTCACGGGACCGATCGACTTCGATGGTGCGTTCATGTTCCTGACGCGGATCGAGGGCGTAAACCTCTCCGAGGCGACCGGGCTCGAACAGGAGCAGGTCGACATGACGTGCGGCGATAGCTCGACCAAGTTGCCAGCCGGTCTGAACACACCGGCGGGGTGGCCCTGCGCCTCCGATTAGAGGCTTTCGCTGCCCTCTGAACACTCGCGGGGTGCGTTTGACCTTTACTTCGACGAAAGCTCTTACCGATGACGGCGGGACGGCAGTTTCGCGACTCCGCCCCGCGCGTGCTTCGCGAAATCGACCGGGTCCGCGACGAAAGCGGCACACCTGAAAACGAGCGACTGCATCCCGATCCGGCGTCCGGAAAGCCGTGGCCTATTTTTGTGCCCGATCCCGACGTGGAAGACAGCGGCTGATTTATCAACGCTTGGGCCGGCAGTGCGGACGGCGCAGATGCCGGGCGGGGATGCGTTGCCGAAGCGTTGGATGTAACAAGCAGCTAATCTGATCGCGGAATTCGTGGTGGTGGCGAAACAAAGCCTTTTAGGATTGCACTCCGCAGTTCGGCTAAATCGACAACCTGACGAGTTTGGCGCGGCCCGCGATCAAGTCCGCAAAGTGATTTATCGTAGCGCGAAATCATTTGCAGGTGAGACGCCCAATGCTTGCGCTGCAACCAAGCGCTGGCTTTCTTCGGGCAGCAGGCCGCCAAAAAATGGTCTGCATTCACGACGGGAAAAACGCTGCTGGCGCTTCGGGAGGGAGGCTGAAAGCGGAAGTGTGCTTTCATCATCAAGCCAAGCTTCAGCGTAGGCGAAACCGATATCGCCGTGCCGATCCTGGGAGAATTGCCCGACAATTCGAGCATCCCACCAGACGTTGAGAACCCTTGTCATCATTGTCTGCGTTCACCAGGAACCAGAATATCGACCGAACAGCCGAGCGTTTGCAGAACCTGCAACACTTTTCCTATCTGTGCTGTCGGCTTGCCGGCCTCGAGATCGACAATGAACCGGAGCCCGACGCCAGCAACGCCGGCGAGTTCGTCCTGCCGCAAGTTTTGCTCCTTGCGTGCGCTTCGGACCAGGGCGCCGATATCAGATGGAGTTTTGACCCGTTTTGCCATCGTTATTTTCCCGCTCGGGAAAGTATCAGCATGTTGGGTGCTCTGTCGAGATTAATTTTCCCGAACGGGAAAATTAACGCGGCCGCATGATGTCTTCCGCAGATAATTTCCCGAGCGGTAAACTCTATAGAAGGTTGGCTCGGCGCGGCCAATCGATCGATGCGGTTGAGCGGCGCTTGTGGCAATCGAGTCCGGTTTCAGGTCAAGCAAAGAAATTGGCACCATTCTTCGCGATCGCATCCTTCAAAGAGGCGAGAAACTGCTTCGGACGTGCAATTTGCGTCGATAGAGCGGCCGGCCGCAACGATATCAGAGATATAAGTTTCGGCGACCGGGCCGTCACGGTCGATGATTTCTTCGATTTCGGCAGCCCCTCGCCGGACGACAGGACCAACCGCAACTCTACGCCAGGTGCCGCTTTGCGGCGATGGCCAGGCATTCCTTGAAAGCCTCGAGGTCGGTAAAGCGATCGGCCTCTGGCACTTCGCGCTTGATCAGCGCGCCCTCCCGACGAAGGATGCCACCATCCAGCATCAGATTGTCGGCCATGTCGAAATCTTCGATGCTGAGGCCGTCGGCGCCTGCCATGCGTCCGTCGGGGCGCAGTGCAGCGGTGCCTCTGTAATGATCATTCAGGATACGTTCGTAGTAGCTGCGCGAGGTGTTGGTATAGGCATAGACGTGCTTGCCACGGCCGCACATGAAGCCGAGTTCGAACACCGTGCCGACATCGGCACTGATGCCGCGAAATGGCGTCAGGTTGGCGATGATCATGTCAGAGGCGAGCATCATGCCCTCGTCCACCGCATAGATAGCAAGGCCACGTTCATGCTTGGTGGGCGCCGGAGGGATTTCGAGATCGCCCGGCACCAGCGGCGTGAAGCCGGCCGCGCGCGCCAGTGCCGCCTTCTCCTGCTGTATCTCGACCGCATTGGAGAGAAAGACTTCCGGGCCAGCGAGATAGACCTTCACGCCTCATTCCTCCTCGTATTTCAAGCCGCTATCTAGGATTGGGCAACCACGCTGCGCCTAGCCATCGTTTATCGTTTGGAGCAAGTGTGCTTACCCTCGGATTTTTCCGGACTTATGTAGCAAATGCCACAAGATTCCAGGTCGACGAAATTGATATACTCCTGATTGCATCAAAACGGTGTGCTTTTAGTGTGCTTTTCATGGCGTCTGTGGTCGACGAATCGAAGTGGATACTGGCCGAGGACGACGCCAGGTTGGTCGCGATCCGAGAGGAAGCCGCCTTTGAGGGGCAGAAGGCGGCGTTCGAGACCGCGCCCGTCCAGACATACTAGAAGCATTGTCGAGGAAGTTCGAGTTCCGATAGCCAACAGCCATGACGCGAGAACGACGTGTCTCGCCGATCTTCGACCTTGAAAATCGCACGAAGATTATATAGGTTAATTACTATGAGAATAACCTGAATAACGGTGGCAATCATGGCCAGGAAAGACGACTTGCAGATATACGGTGGAGCCGAGTTCGCTTTCGCTCTTCAAGCAGGCATGACCGTGCCCAAGGCTAAATCCGCCAAAATCAAGGGGAGGGCAACCACCTCGAAGAAGATCACCGCTGAGAAGGCTAGTGGGGAACCCTTCGTGCGTGCGGGAAAGTTCGCCAACGTCGTCGAGCGGGTCATTCGAGGGACGTCCGACGTCGACGTCAAAGACGTGATGATCGTGGTGGTGAAATCAGATGACGCCCTGTTGCGGGACACCATCAGGAGCGTAGTTTCCAGGGCTCCGGGCGTGGTCGAGGCGCGGCACGAAAAACTCACGGACGAAGCAGTCGATCAACTTCTTTCAGTTTACATGCCGACGCCGCCGGACGCGGCCGTCACCCAGCTCCTGCTGGAAAGCAACGCGAAGGCCCGCAAAGAATTCTTCGAAAAATGGAGTTGCGCCACAAGCAAGCAGCTCGCCGAAAGCGCCGGACACTCATCCAGCAACCCGAGCATGACTGCAGCTCGCTGGAAAGCCA
Source organism: Ensifer sp. EB106-03-01-XG145 (assembly GCF_058792075.1). Lineage (NCBI taxonomy): Bacteria > Pseudomonadati > Pseudomonadota > Alphaproteobacteria > Hyphomicrobiales > Rhizobiaceae > Ensifer > Ensifer sp. EB106-03-01-XG145. The sequence continues at coordinate 68,559 of NZ_JBYTEC010000007.1, forward strand.
GTCACAAGGTCTTTTCCGTCAAGCATGCGGGCACGGAATACTTCCCGGTCTTCCAATTTTCGGATGGCCAACCTATCGCTGTAGTCGGCGATGTCATCAAGAAGCTGGAAGGCAGGAAGTCGCCCTGGCAGTTGGCGTTCTGGTTCACCTCTCCCAACGGATGGTTGGGCGGCAGGGTTCCGGCGAACTCGCTCGATGACAAGGATGGTGTGCTAAATGCGGCGGCGCAGGAATCGGAATTCATCGCAGGATGAAGACACCACCTCCGCCGTCACCGTTCCCTGCTTCGAACACGTGCGTCCTTAAAGGTGGAACGATGTTGCATCGCGTGCACGACGCTCGTTTCGGGAGTTGCACATTCAATCCTGGTCTCGGACGGCTCAGCCGTTTCGCTCCCCTTCATCTACCCGGCGGCCCCATCCCAACACAGTATGTGGCGACGACGTTTGAATGCGCCGTCAACGAGACCATTTTCCACGACGTGCCGTTGACCGCGCCGGGCAAGACCGTCGGCGCGGACAACATCAAGCCTCTGGCCCACTCAGTGGTCGAGCCGATCCGCGATTTGAAACTGGTCCCCCTTTTCACACCGGACCTCGCGCGTTGGAACATCTCGCGTGCGGAATTGATCGAGACCGACGCCGACCAATATCCGATGATCGCGCAATGGGCGCTTGCCATCCACCAAGCAAGACCTGATGTCGATGGACTGATATGGACATCGAAGCGCTGCGACCCCGACCGATCGATCCTCCTTTTCGGAGATCGAGTCGACTCGAGCGACCTATCCGCGCTCAGCGCGACGCCCATATTCACGAACGTCGCCGAGATGTCCCAAGTCATCGACTTTGCGGCCCGCATTGAGATCGCTATCGTTGTCTGACATTGCTCACTCGTTCTTCGTGCGCCGCGCCCGACGCCACTTCTGGTGTCCACATGTTGCGTGAGACACCAGTGTGGCAAACATGGATGTGGCTCTACGAGGTCCTATCGGTTTGGAGCCATTCGATAAATGAGGAGTGGTTCGATGGTCTCGCGGAAGCGGCTTTCAGACGGCAAGATCGCCCAACAATCAAAATACAGGGCGGCCATCCCGATCAGCCAAGCCCGTCCGTGTAACATCAAGCACCAAAAATCGCGTCTGATTGCGCTGCGTGAACTTTGTGGCATTTGCTACATAAGTCCGGATTTCCTGGTCCTTTGTCCAGCCACCGCAGATGCGAGCGTTCAAGGGATGCTCTTCTCGGGCGCCATGGACAGAAGCGTCGGGCATCCGTTATGTCTCGCAACGGTCACAACTCGATGAATGAGGCGCGCCCCATGTCCGTCCAGCCTTTGACAACCTATGTCGGCGTCGCTCACCCGTGGATGTGCGACACGATGGGGCACATGAATGTGCGCCATTATGCGGCCATATTCGACGATGCGAGCTTCCAGCTTCTTGGTCACATCGTCGGGCCGGAAGCTCAGTCGGAGACGGGTAGAGGCTGGGCCGACGTGCGCTCCGAGGTCGAGTACAAGCACGAAACCGAGGCGGGCGCACTGATCACCATCCGGTCGCGTGTCATCAAGCTTGGCCGCTCGTCGGTCACCTTCGAGCAGATCATGTCCGGTACGCTCGACGGCATCGTGCATGCGGTCAACAGGACCACGACCGTACGTTTCGATCTTGAGGCACGCGCGGCCATTGCGTTGGAGCCAGACGCGCGGGCGCGCGCCGAGGCGCTCCTGTCGAGCAACGAGCCTGCACGCGCAGATCAATCGGCATAGACGCGTTCTTCAACCGGCGTTTCTGCGATCAGCGTCTGCAAACCGGCGATCAGCGCCTTCTCTGCCCGGTTAATCGCTTTCTCCGGGTTTGTCAGCATGAAGATATCGATGGCAGGCGGATTGTCATAGGGTGGCAGGCGCCACAGGAGCCCGTCCGCCACATCGCGGCGGGCGACATGCAGCGGCAGCGAGCCGACGCCGAGACCGGCAAGCGTCATTCGCCGCACCTCCTCGAGACTGGACGAGACGCCGACGACATTGGCGTTGAGCTTGGCTTCGCTGCGCAAGAGCGCCACAGGCCGCAGGGCATCGGCGATGTGGTCGGTATGGAAGGACACCGACGTCTCGCCTTTGAGGTCGGCCAGCTTCAACCCCTCGCGTCCGAACAGCCGGTGGTGCGGGCCGCAGAAGAAGCCAAAAAACTCCCGGAAGACCATCAAATAGTCGAGCGCTGGATCCCGGACACTGACAAGACAAAGACCGAAGGAGGCACGCTTCTCCCGCACCTGGCGCGTCACCTCGCCGCTCGGCCCGACGTTGATCGTTAGCGTGGCGCGCGGATAGCTGCGGTGAAACTCCATCAGCGCCCGATCGAAGATCGGTGAGACCACGTGGCTCGCAACTGCGATCGTGACATGTCCGGTGACGTCGTCGCTGACGCCGCGCACGAGTTGCGGCAGTTGCGAGATCGTGCCGAAGACCTCGACGCTTTGCTCATAGAGCAGCTGTCCAACTTCAGTGAGATCGAAACGCGTCGCGTCACGTTCGACGAGCCGGCGTCCAACGCGGTCTTCCAGCCGTCGAAGCGCGTTGCTGACGCTCGGTTGCTTGAGGTTCAGCCGCTCGGCCGCGCGCGTGATGCTCTTCACTTCGGCGATCACAACGAAGGTGCGCAGAAGGTTCCAGTCGAGCTCCCAGACGAGCCGTTCCAATCGCGGTGATGCCATTCCTGAAATCTATGCCCTCTATTTCCATTATCTATTTGCGCAATGCTGAAGCAGAAGCAATCATGAAATTCGGAAGGCGCCCCTTGCCAATCCCAAGCGCACAAGAAGGCGCGCCCCAATCCAGAGGAACAAGGAACATTTCATGAAGACCCTATTCTCCGGCCTCTTGGCCGCGACGCTCACCATTGCTGCGACTTTTTCCGCCGTCACGGCTCGTGCTGACGACCTAGTAAACGTCAAGTCCGCCGGCGAACTGAAGATCGCCATGTCGGGTCAGTACCCGCCGTTCAATTTCGTCAACGAAGAAAACCAGGTCGTTGGTTTCGACGCCTCGATCGGTCAGGCAATTGCCGAGCGCGTCGGCGTCAAGGGCACGCTGGTAACGACCGCCTGGGACGGCATCATCGCCGGCCTGCTTGCCAACAAATACGATACGATCGTCGGCTCGATGACGATCACCCCGGAGCGCGAAAAGGTCGTGGACTTCGTCGGCCCCTATTACCATGCCGGCCGCGCCGTTTTCGTCAGCGAAGCATCTGATGTCCAGAAGCTCGACGAACTCAAGGGCAAGACGCTTGGCGTCACGCTCGGCGAAACCCATGAAAAATGGGCGCGCGAGCAGGGCGGCTGGGACGTCCGCACCTACAAGGGCCTGCCGGAACTGCTGATGGAACTGAAGAGCGGCCGCGTCGATGCGATCGTCGTCGACAACATCCCGGTGATGGTTGCCGTCAAGGAGACCGGCGAGAAGGTCCGCCGTCTCGAAACGCCGGATATCGAAGGCGGCAGCGTCGCGATCGGTATCGCCATCCGCAAGAACAATCCGGAACTGAAGGCGGCGATGCAGAAGGCGCTCGAGGATATGCTGGCAGACGGCTCCTACGAGAAGATCGCCATGCAATGGGTCGGCAGCGACATCCGCTGATCCCCACCCTTACCGTCTCTCCGGCCGCCATGTAAGCCGCGGCCGGAGGCCACGAGTTTGCCTTCCGGAGTTTTCCCATGGACGTTTCGCTGGTGCAGCGCGTCTTCCCGTTTTTCGTGGAAGCGGCGTGGATCACGATCGAGATCTCGGTACTTGCGCTTGCGCTCGGCCTCGTCGTTGCGTTCCTGATATCGGCCGCAAAGATGTCGCGCTCGTTCCTTTTGCGCGCCTTCGGCACCGCCTATGTCAGCCTGTTTCGCGGCACGCCCTGCCTCATCCAGCTTTTCGTGCTCTACTTCGGTGGCCCGCAGATCGGTATCAATCTGGAGCCCTTTGCTGCCGGCGTCATCGGCCTCGGTCTCAATATCGGCGCCTACATGGCAGAATCCATCCGCGGCGCCATCCTGTCGGTTGACCGTGGGCAAACGGAAGCCGCCCGCTCGATCGGCTTCAGCCGGTTCCAGACCATGCGCAAGGTCGTGTTGCCGCAAGCCGCGCGTCTCATGATCCGCCCGCTTGGCGTCAATGCCGTGGCGCTCGTCAAGGGATCGGCGCTGGTCTCGACGATCTCGGTGGTTGAACTCACCTACACGGCGCAGCGCTATATCGGCTCGACCTACAAGCCGTTCGAGATCTTCGGCGTGGCCGCCGTGCTCTACATGCTCATCGTCTATGTTGTCGCGCGGATCGTCGATCTGCTTGATCGACGCTACGCCATAGCCTGAGGGAGGAGCGCCATATGCAAGGTCTCGATTTCAGCGTCGTTCCACCCTATGCCGATATCCTCTGGATGGGTGTCTGGTGGACGGTCGTTCTGACCATTTCCGCCGCCGCGATCAGCTTCGTCTTTGGCATCGTTTTCGCCCTCGTCGTGCTCTACGCGCCGAAATCGGTCGCCCTGCCGGTGCGCGGTTTCATGTGGCTGTTCATGGGCACGCCGCTGCTCCTGCAGCTGTTCCTGATCTATTACGGGCTCGGGCAACTGGGCCTCAAGATCCCCGCCTTGATCGCCGGCATCATCGGCCTCGGTCTGCACTTTGCGGTCTACAGTGCCGATATCCTTCGTGCAGGCATCGTGGCCGTCGACGCCGGCCAGACGGAAGGTGCGCGCAGCCTCGGCTTCGGCCGCATGCAGACGTTGCGCTACTTCATCGTGCCGCAGGCGATCCGCAACACCATACCTGCCATGGGCAACAACCTGATCGTGCTCCTGAAGGAATCCTCGCTCGTCTCGATCATCGGCATTGCCGAACTGGTGCACGCAGCGCAGCTCGCGATCAGCGAGACATTCCGGCCGTTCGAATTCTACATCACGGTTGCCGCCCTCTATTACATCATCAATCTCGTCCTCGAAGCGGGTCTGCGCCAGGTCGAAAAGAACGTGGAGGTCTCCCGATGACCGCTCTAAAACCCATGGTCGAAGTCAAGGGCGCCCGCAAAAACTACGGCGCGCTGGAGGTCCTGAAGGGCATCGACCTCTCCGTTGCCCGAGGGCAGATTGTCGCGATCATCGGCCCGAGCGGGTCGGGCAAGAGCACGCTCTTGAGATCGATCAATCACCTGGAGACGCTGAATGGCGGCGAGGTCTGGCTCGATGGCGTAAAGGTCAACCAGAACCTGAAAGGCCAAGCTTTCGAACGGCACATCAATGCGGTGCGCCAGCAGATGGGCATGGTGTTCCAGCACTTCAATCTGTTCCCACATCTGACAGTGCTACAGAACATCACCATGGGCCCGATCATCCTGAAGGGAATGGGCAAGGCTGCGGCGCGTGAACTCGCCATCGAGCTTTTGTCGAAGGTGGGGCTCAAGGACAAGGTAGACGCCTTTCCGTCGCGGCTTTCCGGTGGTCAGAAGCAGCGCGTCGCGATTGCCCGGGCGCTCGCCATGCAGCCCAAGGTGATGCTCTTCGACGAGGCCACCTCGGCGCTCGACCCGGAACTGGTCGACGAGGTGAACGCCGTCATGAAACAGCTCGCAGCCGAGCATATGACCATGCTGATCGTCACCCACGAGATGCGCTTTGCCGGCGAGGTCGCCGATCGCGTGCTCTTCATGGACGGCGGTGTCGTCGTCGAGCAAGGGGCGCCCAGCGAAATCTTCCGCCAGCCGACGCAGGAGCGCACCCGGGCGTTCCTCAAGAAATACCTGGCAGCGTGATGGATGCCATGATGGAAAAAAGCAAGCACTACCCGGATTTCGGCCTGACGCCGGAACAGCGCCGCGAGGCGGTGCTCGGTCACTATTACGAATATCCGGGCATGGACGGTGAGGGCGGTGAGATCTGGTGCTACACCGACGGCTATGCCTATCCGCCCGGTGCCACCGCGCGGCTACAAGTGAGTTCGACAGCTTCACGGTTCTCGCTCGAAATTACGCGCGATGGAGCGATGGAGACGATGGTTTTCAAGCGCGACAGCCTTGCGGCGGGCTGGCAGGAAACGCCGGACCAATGTTCAGTCATCGGCTGCGGCTGGGAAACGAGCTTCGAATTCAAGATTGCCGAAGACTGGCCGTCGGGCGCCTATCGCATCACGCTGAGGGCCGAGGGCAGGGACGGCAAGCCGATCCATTGCCACCATCTGTTCATTGTTCGGCCGCTCGCTGGCCGCAAGCCGGGCCGGGTGCTGCAGGTGGCGGCCACCGGCTCCTGGACCTCGTATAACACCTGGGGCGGCTCCAACCACTACCAGGGGATCACCGGCCCCAACCGCGATCAGTATGCGACGACCGTCAGCATCGAACGTCCGTTCTGCCGTGGCTTCGTCGTGCTGCCCCCGGATGCTCCGCGGGTGCCCTTGGAAATCTATGCGCCGATGGCGGTTGCCCCGCGCTATCCGCACATGGAATGGGCCTATGCCAACGGCTATTCCAAGAAATATGCCTCGTCCGGCTGGGCGAGCTATGACAGTCACTTCTTCCGCTGGGCGGAACGCCAAGGTTATGCCGTCGATCTCGCCAGCCAGCACGAGCTTCATTTCAACCCGGAGATCCTCGACGGCTACGATTGCGTCGTCTTCGTCGGCCATGACGAATACTGGACCTGGGAAATGCGCGATGCGGTTGACAACTATGTCGAACGCGGCGGAAAGGCGGCGCGCTTTGCCGGCAACTTCATGTGGCAGACGCGGCTGGAAGACGGCGGCAAGCGGCAGGTTTGCTACAAGTACCGATCACGAGCAGAAGACCCCGCCTATCGCTCGGCAGATCCGACGCGCACCAGCGGCTCCTGGGAAGCAGCCGAGATCGGTCGGCCGGGGGCGGCGACATTCGGGCTCAATGCCACCCGTGGTCTTTATGTCGGTTGGGGCGGCTGCGCTCCGCGTGGCGCACGTGGCTTTCCGGTCTATCGGCCGGAGCATTGGGCCTTCTCCGGAACGGGCATCTACTACGGTGATATCCTCGGCGCGGAAGGCCATGCGTTTGGTTACGAGGTTGATGGCCTCGACTATATTATCCGTAACGGCCTGCCGGAGCCGACGGAGGACAGCGGCGCGCCGGACGGGCTCGAAATCCTCGCGCTCGGCATGTCGTCGCTGAAGGAAGAAAGCGCCGACATCCCCGCAGACGACCAATTCCTTTCGGATGCCGACGCGAAATTCGTCGCCGAGACGCTGATCGGCGACACTGCCCCTGCGGCCGTCGAACGCGTTAAGCGCGGCTGCGGCATGATCATAAACTTCCCGCGCGGCAAGGGCGAGGTGTTCCACGCCGGCAGCTGCGAATGGGTGGCGGCGCTCAAACGCGGTGACGCAATGGTCGAGCGCGTCACCGCCAATGTTCTCAATCACTATCTCACTCGCTGACAGAGATTTGCCATGCTCAAGACGACAGCTTCCAACGAACGACCTGCCTCCCATCTCTTCTACCAGTCGCGCCTCCGCCGGCCGCTGGTCGATCGGGCCGAAGGCATCTATCTCTTCGACCAGGACGGGCGCCGGGTGATCGACGGCTCAAGCGGCGCCATGGTGGTCAATATCGGCCATGGCAACCGCAATGTGCTCGACGCGATGAAGAGCCAGATGGATCGCGTCACCTTCGCCTATAGGCTGCACTTTGAAAACGAGCCGGCCGAAGATCTGGCCCGCCGCGCGGCGGAAAAGCTGCCGGAGGGCATGGACAAGATCTTCTTCGTTTCCGGTGGCTCGGAAGCAGTCGAATCCTGCCTCAAGCTTGCGCGGCAATGGGCGGTCGCCACCGGTCAGAAGGACCGCTGGAAGGTGATCTCGCGCTTTCCGTCCTACCATGGCGGCACGCTCGGGGCGCTGGCTGTCACCGGTTATGCGGCGCTCTCCGATCCTTTCTCGCCGATGATGCGCGAAATGCCGAAGGTGCCGGCGCCGACCGCCTATCTCGATCGGGACAACCTGACGATGGAGCAGCGCGGCATCAAATATGCCGACATGCTGGAGGAGCGGATCCAGGCGGAAGGCCCGGAGAGCGTGCTCGCCTTCATCATGGAGCCGATCGGCGGCGCTTCCACCGGCGCGCTCGTGGCACCCGACAGCTACTATCCGCGCATTCGCGAGATCTGCGACAAGTACGGCATCCTATTGATCCATGACGAGGTCATGAGTGGTGCTGGCCGCACCGGAAAATTCCTCGGCGGCGACCACTGGAATTGCCGCCCGGATCTGATCGCGCTCTCGAAGGGCTTCGCCTCGGGTTATTGCCCGCTCGGCGCCATGGCAGCTCCGTCGTTGATCGTCCAGCCGGTGCTCGATGCCGGCGGCTTCCAGCACGGCTTCACCTATGCAGGCAATCCGCTCGCTTGCGCCGCTGGTCTCGCCGTTCTCGACGAAATCGACCGCCTTGGCCTGATCGATAATGCCGCTGCCATGGGCGATGCTTTGAAGGCTGAACTCGTGGCGCTCTCCAATCGCTTCCCCTTCATCGGCGATGTGCGCGGCAAGGGTCTGCTACTGGCGGCCGAATTCGTCTCCGATCGTGAGACGATGAAGCCGCTGCCGAAGGAGTTGAATGCGCACCAGCGCATGGTCGATCTCGCCTATGAGCGCGGCCTGATCATCTATTCACGGCGTACGCGCGGCGGTGTGGAGGGCGACCATTTCCTCGTCTGCCCGCCGATGATCATCACCCGTGAGCAGATCGGCGAGATCGTCGCCATCCTTGGCGACGTACTCGAAGTGCTCGCCGAAGAACTCAATCTTCCCGTCAACCGCTGAGGGCTTGACCATGACGAAGTCCAAAACATCGCGCAGAGTGATCATCACCTGCGCGGTGACGGGATCGGTGCATACGCCGACCATGTCGCCTTACCTACCTGTTACCCCCGACCAGATCGCCTCCGAAGCAATCGCTGCAGCCGAGGCCGGCGCTTCCATCTTGCATCTCCATGCAAGGAACCCGGAAGACGGCCGCCCGTCGGCCGATCCGGCGCTGTTCATGCAGTTCCTGCCGCGCATCAAGCAGTCGACCGATGCGGTAATAAACATCTCCACCGGCGGTTCGTCGCTGATGGCGCTGGAAGATCGGCTTGCGGCTTCGCTGCGCGCCGAACCGGAAATGTGTTCGCTGAACATGGGGTCGATGAACTTCGCTTTGTTTCCGGCGCTCGACAAGCCGACGGAGTGGAAACACGAATGGGAACCGCAGCTTCTCGAAGCAACGCGGAGCTCCATCTTCAAGAACACCTTCGCGGATATGGAATTCATCCTGACGCGGCTTGGCCAGGGCTGCGGCACGCGCTTCGAGTTCGAATGTTATGACGTCGGCCATCTCTATTCGCTGGCGCATTTCCGCGACCGCGGCCTGGTGTCCGGGCACCTCTTCATCCAGTTCGTCTTCGGCGTGCTCGGCGGCATCGGTGCGGATCCTGAGAACTTGACGCACATGAAACGCATCGCCGACAAGCTCTTCGGTGACGACTACAGCTTCTCGGTACTGGCCGCCGGCCGCCATCAGATGCCGATGATCACCATGGCCGCCGCCATGGGCGGAAACGTCCGCGTCGGGCTGGAAGACAGCCTCTACAACGGCCGCGGGACGCTTGCGGCCAGCAATGCCGAGCAGGTCCACCGGATCCGCACAGTTCTCGACGCCTTGTCCCTGGAGGTTGCAACCCCTAAGGAGGCGCGCGCGCTTCTCGGCCTCAAGGGCGGAGATCAGGTGGCATTCTGAGGCCGGCGCCACGGGCATGGTTCGACTTGAGCCTTCGCCTGCTGGCAGTGAAAGGGAAAACAGTGACGATGATGCAGCACTCAACGGCCGATGTCCGAATTCGCGCAGGCGAACCAGGGGATGCCGACACCATACATAACGCGATCCTGGCTATGGGGCGTGGGCTCGAAATGGCGGACAAGCTCACCTGCACGGTCGATGACTATCGCCGTTTCGGCTTCGGTCCGAACGCCGCCTTCCACAGTCTGATCGCCGAGGCGGGTGCAGATCTTGCCGGTCTTTGCCTGTTCTTCCCGATCTTTTCGACCTGGCGCGGGAGGCCCGGCGTCTTCGTGCAGGATCTGTATGTCGACGATCGTTTCCGTGGCCTCGGTATCGGCGAGCGCCTGCTTCGCGAAGTGGCCACATGGTCGAAGGCGCGGGGCGGCGACTATCTGCGGCTGGAAGTCGACGTGGAGAACTTGCCGGCGCAGCGCCTTTACGAGCGTATCGGCATCACCTGGCAGACGAAAGATCGCGCTCATGCCGCGTATGGCGAGGCGTTCGGGGCTCTGGCCGGGGACTGAAAGTTTGACGACGCAGGAAAGGGAGACAGCATGAAAGCCTTCTATGCAGCCGAACAGAAGCGCCATAACCCGAAGGCCTTTCTGTCGAGCGGAGCGCCGCAGCCCAATCCGGAGCGGCCGGAACGGGTCGAGCGCCTGCTCACCGGTGCCCGTGCCGCCGGCTGCGAGATCCTGCGGCCCCGCGATCACGGGCTCGACCCGATCGCCGCGGTGCACACGCCGGAGTATCTCGATTTTCTCGAACATATCTACGCGCGCTGGCAGCGTATCGCCGAGGCTTCGGAGGAGGTTATCCCGAACATTCATCCGCTAGCGCGTAACGGTCGCTACCCGGCGTCCGCCGTTGGCCAGGCCGGCTACCACATGGCCGATACCGCGTGTCCGATCTCGGGCGAAACCTGGGAGAGCGTGTGCTGGAGCGCCTGGAGCGCCGTTGATGCCACCGATGCGGTCATGGCGGGCGAACGGGCGGCCTATGCGCTCTGCCGGCCACCGGGCCATCATGCCTTTGCCGACGTCGCCGGCGGCTTCTGCTTCGTCAACAATTCGGCGGTCGCCGCGCAGCGCTTCCTGACAAATGCTGCCCGCGTGGTGATCCTCGACATCGACCTGCACCATGGCAACGGCACGCAAGGCATCTTCTACCAGCGCGCCGACGTGCTCACGATCTCGATCCATGCGGACCCGGTGCGTTTCTACCCGTTCTTCTGGGGCCATGCGGACGAGCGCGGCGAGGGGCCGGGCCTCGGCTACAACCTCAACCTGCCGCTCGAACGCAAATCCGGCGATGCGGAATTTCTCGCCGCGCTCGACGTCGCCTTCCGCCGCATCCGCGCTTACGCGCCGGACGCGCTGGTTGTCGCGCTGGGCCTGGATGCCTTCGAAGGCGATCCTTTCGGGGGTCTCTCGGTCTCTACTCCGGGCTTTGCCCGGATTGGTGAGGCGATCGCGGGCCTCGGCCTTCCGACCGCGATCGTACAGGAAGGCGGTTATCTCTGCGATGCGTTATCGGACAACCTGACGTCCTTCCTCTCCGGCTTTGGCGGCGCGGCATAGCGCTCGAGCAATTCCGGGAAAAATGTGAAGCGGTTTTCCGCCGGGAATCGCGTGATCCAAGTGCGCTGACCGTCACTATTGTGTGGTCGGCCGGGTCGTTTTGCGATCGTGCGTGTCGGGATACACGCCCGGCAGCGGCGTCGCGAAGACCGCCTCGCTGTCGTCCGGCCGCAATCGGCCCGCTTCGTCGATAAATCCGCGGATCAGCGGCAGGTGCCGGCGCTCGGCAAGGCAGATGGCATATTCGTCGATGAGTTCGCGGGCGTCGTCGATCGGCACGAAGGCGAGACGGGCATCGTGGCCGAATTCGAGGTCGGCGACGACGCCGCAACCAACACCGTTGGCGATCGCTTCGCGCACACCTTCGCGCGACGAGATCTCGACGATCTGCTGCACGGTGGTGCCGTGTTCGGCGAGATTCCTTTCGAAGATCTCGCGTGTGCGTGACCTCCTTTAGCGCATGACGAAGGACATGTCCTCCAGCTCCCTCATCTTCACTCCCTCGCGCTCGGCAAGCGGATGGCCGACGGGTACGCATAGCCCGATCCGCATGCTGAGGAAATGAACACCATAAAGGCGCGGATCGTCAGGCGTCTGCGCGGTGATCGCAACATCGGCCCGGTAGTCGAGGATCTGGTCGATGACGCGGGCGGAATTGTCGACCGCGAGCGAGAAGCTCAGCTTCGGCCGATCGACTTTGAGCCGCGACAGGATCGGCAGCGCCAGGATCGGGCCGGCAAATGCCCGCCATTCGAGCCCGCTTCGAGAGCTGACGCGCCCAAGCGCCGAGCAATCGGACAAATTGCATTTGCCCGTCGGTATCGAACGATACCGACGGGCGTGCCGTTTCAGGCATTCCGACAGATTTTATTCGCCTCATAGTTGCTGCTTGACCACTGTCTTTCAGCCTCTTTGTTCGGGGAACCGATCCCCACTTTTTATAGCGTATGCCACTTTAAACATTTATGCATACAAAATTGTCGACAAAATAGTTGACATTGTCGCCAACAGCTTCAAATCTAGGGTGGCTTGCTCACGAGTGGGCGAGAGCGCCGGCATAGGGCGACTGACGAGAAAACAGAGGGAACGACATGAAACTGAGAAAGCATCTCCTCGCGGGGTTGGCATTTACCGTCCTCGCATCCTCCGCATCCGCGGAAACGCTGCGCTGGGGAAGCCCGCGGGATATTTTCTCGCTCGACCCCTATTCCTACGGCAGCACCTCGAACCTGGCCTTCCTCAACCACGTCTATGAGGGCCTGACGCGCTATACGCCGGAGTTTAAGGTCGAGCCGGCGCTCGCCACGAGCTGGGAGATGGTGAAGGACAAGGTCTGGCGCTTCCATCTGCGCAAGGGCGTGAAGTTCCAGAACGGTGCCGATTTCACCGCTGACGACGTCGTTGCCTCCATGGCCCGCGTTAGCCACCCGACCTCGCCGCTGCGTGGCAACATTCCCGCCTATGTCTCGACCACCAAGGTCGACGACTACACGGTCGACATCGAAGTGAATTCGCCGAACCCGCTGTTCCTCAACGACATGACCAACATCTTCATGTTCGACAAGGACTGGCTGGTCGACAACAAGTCCGAGCTGCCGACCGACGTCGGCGCCAAGGTCGAAGGCTACGCCACCTACAACACCAACGGTACCGGCCCGTTCAAGGTCGAATCCCGCGTTCCAGACAGCAAGACGGTTCTCATCAAGAACGACGGCTGGTGGGATACGCCCAAGCACAATCTCGACCGCATCGAATTCATGCCGATCACCTCGGCCGCCACCCGCGTCGCAGCGCTGCTTTCGGGCGAAATCGACCTGACAGACGGCGCGCCCGTGCAGGATCTCGAGCGCTTGAAGAGTTCGCCGGACATCAAGGTCGTCGAGCGCACCGACCTGCGCACCGTGCACATGGTCTTTAACCGCCACGACACCTTCGCCGACGGTCGCGAAAACTTCTTCAACAACATCAAGGTACGCCAGGCGATCGACCATGCGATCGACCGCCAGCTCATCTTCAAGCGCGTGATGCGCGGCAAGTCGCATGTCGCCGGCACCATGGTCGCGCCTGAGATCCCCGGCTACAGCGCCGAGCTCGACGTGCCGACCGCTTACGATCCGGAACTCTCCAAGAAGCTGCTCGAAGAAGCGGGCGCCGTCGGCAAGGAGTTCACGTTCGTCTGCATGAACGACGAGAGCGTCAACGAGGAAGACGTCTGCAGCGCGCTCGTTTCGATGCTGTCGCGCGTCGGTCTCAAGCCGACCCTCGACATCGGCCCGCGTGCGGTTCAGGCGCCGAAGCGCGCCGGCGGCAAGTCCGACGCCTACATGATCGGCTGGGCCAACGAGCCGACGCTCGATGCCTATTCGATCCTGGTTCAGGTGCTCTCGACCCGCGAAGGTGCCGCCGGCGTCGCCAACTACGGCGGCTGGTCCTATCCGGAACTCGACGCCATGGTGAAGAAGGCAGCGGTCGAGATGGATCACGACAAGCGTCTGGCGATCGAAACCGAGGCGCTGAAGTTCGCCAAGGACGAGGTCATCATGATCCCGCTGCACCAGCAGCCGATGGCCTGGGCGATGTCCAAGAACGTCACGGACGTCACCATTCGCGCCGACAACAAGCCGCGCCACTGGCTGACGCGCATCGGCGATTGAGTTTCCTTGCCCCGGCAGAGTTCGCTCTGCCGGGCTTTCTCATTCAGCGAGAAACCCAATGATTGTCTTTCTCATCAAGCGACTGGCCAATGCCGTGCTGGTCATGCTCGCCGTTGCGCTGCTTGCCTTCCTGATCTTCCGCTTCGCGGGCGATCCGGTTGAATTGATGGCCAACGAGCAGATGTCGCAGGCCGACCGCATCGAGCTGCGCGAAAAGCTCGGGCTCAACGATTCGTTCGTGACCCAGTTCGGCCGGTTCGTCGTCAACGCTGCACAGGGCGATTTCGGAATCAGCTACCGCAACGGCCAGGACGTCATGAAGCTGATTGCCGAACGCTTCCCGGCGACGATGGAGCTGGCGCTGGTCGCAACCGTCCTGTCGCTCTTGATCGGTATTCCGCTTGGCGTCATCACCGCGATCCACCGAGGGCGATGGTATTCCGAGGGGCTTCAGTTTGTCAGCATCATCGGCGTCTCGTTGCCGAGCTTCGTCGTCGGCATCCTTTTGATCCTCGTCTTTGCCGTAACGCTTGGCCTCGTGCCCGCCTTCGGGCGCGGCGATGTTGTGCAGCTTGGCTGGTGGAGCACCGGTTTGCTGACGGCTTCGGGTCGCGCGTCCCTGCTTCTGCCGTCCCTCGCGCTCGCGCTTTACCAGATCACACTGGTCATGCGTCTCGTCCGCGCCGAGATGATGGAAGTGCTGCGCTCGGACTTCGTCAAATTCGCACGTGCCCGCGGCGTGCCGCGCTGGCGGATCTATTTCCGCCACGCGCTCCGCAACTGTCTGATGCCTGTCGTCACCATGACGGCGATGAATTTCGGCTCGCTGATCGCCTTCGCGCTGATCACCGAAACCGTCTTCCAGTGGCCGGGCATGGGCATGCTGTTCATCCAGGCGGTGACCTTCCTCGATATGCCTGTCATGGCGGGGTATCTCTGCATCGTCTCCTTCATCTTCGTCACGCTCAATACGCTCGTCGATATCGCCTATGCGGTCATCGATCCGCGGTTGCGCGACGCCACCCGCTGAGGTCGCTGCCATGACAGATCACGTCCAGCAAACCACACCGCCGCGCCGGCCCTCGCGGCTTGCCCGCTGGCGCCAGAGCGATCTCTGGTGGTCCTTCACCCACAAGCCGTCGGCGATCATCGGCGCGGTCATCCTCACCTTCCTGATCGTAACCGCCTTTTCCGCGCCGCTGATTGCGCCCCAGAACCCGTTCGATCCGGCCCAGCTCGAACTCTGGAATTCCGAGCTGCCGCCGATCTGGGAGGCCGACGGCCAGTGGCCTTACGTGCTCGGCACCGACACCCAAGGCCGCGACATGCTCTCGGCCATTCTCTATGGCTCGCGCATCTCGATCCTGATCGGCGTCGCCTCGGTCGTCCTTTCATTGGCCGTGGGTTTGAGCCTCGGGCTCGTCGCCGGCTATTTCGGGCGTTTCATCGACAATCTGCTGATGCGCATCGGCGATGTGCTGCTGTCGATCCCGACGATCCTGATCGCGATCCTCGTCAGCGCCGTCGCGCGCCAGATGCTGCCGCCGGAACTCAGGGATGTCGGCTCCGCCGCCGTCCTGGTGCTCGCGATCACGCTCAGCGCCTGGGTGCAATATGCCCGTACCGTCCGCGCCCAGACGATCGTCGAGCGCGGCAAGGAGTATGTCCAGGCCGCGCGTCTTTTGAAAACACCGGCGCGGCGCATCATGCTGAAGCACATCCTGCCGAACACGCTGACGCCGATCCTGGTCGCGGCGACCTTGAACTTCGGCATGGCGATCCTGACGGAGGCGACGCTTTCCTTCCTCGGCATCGGCATGCCGCCGAGCCAGCCGAGCCTTGGAACGCTCATCCGCCTCGGCAACCAGTTCCTGTTTTCGGGCGTATGGTGGGTCGTGCTCTTCCCCGTCGTCCAGCTTTGCCTTCTCGTGGTCTCCGTCAACCTGCTCGGTGACTGGCTGCGCGATGCGCTCAATCCGAAATTGAGGTGAATGATGTCCAATCTCCTGATCCGTAACGTCAGGCCCAATGCCGGCGAAGCGACCGACATCCTCGTGCGCGACTGCAAGATCGCGGCCTTCGGCAAAGGACTTTCCGCTGAAGGCGTAGCAACCGAGGACGGCAACGGCCATATCGTGATCTCTGGTCTCGTCGAAGCCCATACGCATCTCGACAAGTCGGTCTGGGGCATGCCCTGGCATGTCAATGCCAAGTCTGCGACGCTGCGCGAACGCATCGACTTCGAGCGCGAGCAGCGGCTTGAAATCGGCATCGAGCCGCACCGCCAGTCCATGCGCCAGGCAATCATGCTCGCGGCCAACGGCGCAAGCCACATCCGCAGCCACGTCGACATCGACACGACCCATGGCCTCAGGCTGATGGAAGGCATCGTCGAGACCCGCAAGGCGCTTGAAGGCATCATCGACATCGAGATCGTTGCCTTCCCGCAGTCGGGCCTCCTTACCCGTCCGGGCACGGTCGAGCTCCTCGACCAAGCTCTGAGCAAGGGCGCCGAAGTCATTGGCGGCATTGATCCCTGCGGCATCGACCGGGACCCGAAGGGACACCTCGACGCGATCTTCGGCCTTGCCGACAAACATGCCAAGCCGATCGATATTCACCTGCACGAGCAGGGCGAACTCGGTGCGTTCAGCATGGAGATGATGTTCGAGCGCATCCGCGCGCTCGGCATGCAGGGCAAGGTGGCGATCAGTCACGCCTTCGCGCTCGGAGCACCGGATTACCTGCGCGTCGCCGGCCTGATCGAACAGATTGCCGAGCTCGATATCCGCATCGTCACGACCGGCTCGCCGTCCTCGACCGTGCCGTCGATCCTTCGATTGAAGGAAGCTGGCGTCAAGGTCGCGGCCGGCTGCGACGGCATCCGCGATACCTGGGGTCCGTGGGGACAGCCCGACATGATGGATCGCGCCCGCATCCTCGGCATGAAGAATGGCCTGCGCCGTGACGTCGATCTCGAACATGCGCTGCATGTCTGCTCCAAGGGGGGCGCCGAGGTCATGGACATTAGGGGATACGGCCTGGACGTCGGCTGCGACGCCGATTTCACCCTGCTCACCGGCGAGACGCTGGCCCATGCCGTCGTCGACGTCGCGCCGCGGCCTCTGGTCGTCAAGCGCGGACGTGTCGTCGCTCGAAACGGTATTGCGGAGGTAGCAATCCCATGAACACCATCAAGGATTTGACACTTGGCCAACGTCCCGAGGGACGCACGCTTCTGACGGCGCAATGGGTGCTCGGTCACCGGGACGGTTCGCACCGGCTGATCCCGAACGGTGAGGTCGTCATTGAAGGCGGCACGCTGCTCTATGTCGGGCCACACTTCGAAGGCGACGTAGCTCGGCGGATCGATCTCGGGGCCGCGATGATCAGCCCCGGCCTGATCGACCTCGATGCACTTTCGGATCTCGACACGACGATCCTTTCGATCGACCATCAGCCCGGTTGGGCCAAGGGTCGCGTCTGGCCGCGCTCCTATATCGAACGTGGGCCCTATGAGATGTACACGCAGGAGGAACTGGCGTTCCAGAAGCGCTTTGCCTTCGCCCAGCTTCTCCTAAACGGCATCACCACGGCGGCGCCGATCGCCTCCCTCTTCTATCGTGAGTGGGGCGAGACCGTAGCGGAATTTGCAGCCGCGTCGGATGCTGCCGGCGATCTGGGTCTGCGCGTCTATCTGAGCCCAGCCTATCGTGCCGGCGGCATGATGGTGACGGCGCCGGGCCAGCTCGAAGCGATCTTCGACGAAGCAAGGGGCCTGAAGGGCCTCGATGATGCCATCGGCTTCATCCGCGAGCACGAAGGGCGTCACGGTGGCCTGGTCAAGGGGCTGCTGGCTCCGGACCGGGTGGAAACCTGCACCGAGAAGCTTCTGATCCGCACTGCCGACGCGGCGCGCGACCTTGATTGTCCGATCCGCCTGCATGCGGCGCAGGGCACCATGGAAGTCGATACCGTTCGCCGCTTGCACGACAAGACGGCGCCGGAGTGGTTGGCAAGCTTCGGCTTCCTCAGCGACCGGCTGATCGCGCCGCATGCTACTCAGGCGACCGATAACGATCTGCGTCTTTATGCCGAAAACGGCGTCAGCATCGTCCATTGCCCGCTGGTTTCGGCTCGCGGCGGCAGCACGCTGAACTCGTTCCGCTCCGTCAAGGCCCGTGGCGTCAACATCGCCATGGGCACCGACACGACACCGCCGGACATGCTGATGAACCTTCTGGTCGGCCTGATCACCTGCCGCGTGGTCGAAAACGATCCGGGCGCCGTCAGCTGTGCCGATCTCTTCGACGCCGCGACACTTGGCGGCGCCAAGGCCCTCGGCCGGTCGGATCTCGGCCGCCTGGAAGCGGGTGCTCGGGCCGACATCGCCGTCTTCGATCTCATGGACCACCACATGGCACCGGCGGTCGATCCGATCACCACGCTGGTGGTCGGCGGTTCGGGACGCGTCACCAAGGCGGTCTTCGTCGATGGCCGTCTGTCGATGCGTGACGGCGAAGTGGCAGGCTTCGATATGAACGAGGCGCGCGAAACGGCGCAGGCGCAGTTCGATGGTCTGATCGCCAAATATCCCGAAAGAAGCTGGGGTCACCCGCCGGTCAGCGAGATCTTCCCGCCGAGCTACCCTCTGGAGGTGCCGCGATGACGGAAACTGCTTCATCGGCCGTGCTTGACGTTCGCGGCCTCTGCGTCGAATTCCCCGGGCGCCATGGCACGGTTTCGGCACTCTCAGACGTTTCGCTCAGCATTCGCCCGGGCGAGATCCTCGGCGTCGTCGGCGAATCCGGCGCCGGCAAGTCGATGACCGGCCTTGCGGTCCAGGGACTGCTGGAGCCGCCCGGCCGTATCTCCGGCGGAGAGGTCTGGCTCGCCGGCCGCCGCATCGACCAGCTCGGCGACAAGGAGATGCAGAACGTGCGTGGCCGCCAGATCGGCGCGATCTTCCAGGATCCGCTGACCTCGCTCAACCCGCTGTTCACCATCGGCGCGCAGCTCGTCGAAACAATCCGCCTCCATCTGAAGCTCTCCAAGGCCGACGCCAAGGCGCGCGCCATCCAGCTTCTGAAGGAGGTCGGCATTCCGGCGCCTGAAGCGCGCTACGACCACTATCCGCATCAGTTCTCGGGCGGCATGCGCCAGCGCGTCGTCATTGCGCTCGCGCTCGCCGCCGAGCCGAAGCTGATCATTGCAGACGAGCCAACGACGGCACTCGACGTCTCGATCCAGGCGCAGATCACCTCGCTGCTCCGCCGTCTTTGCGACGATCATGGAACCGCGGTCATGCTGGTCACCCACGACATGGGCGTCATCGCAGAGACCGCCGACCGTGTCGCGGTCATGTATGCCGGACGGCTGGTTGAGATCGGTCCGGTCGGCGACGTGCTGAAGAATGCGCGTCATCCCTATACCCGCGGCCTGATGGGCTCGATCCCGGCACTCGGCCGTCGCGTCGAGCGCCTGAACCAGATCGACGGTTCGATGCCGCGGCTGAACGCAATCCCGACCGGCTGCGCCTTCAACCCGCGTTGCCCGGAGGCGGGGCCGCGCTGCCGCAAGGATCGTCCCGAGCCGGCCCCGGTCGGCAGCGGCGTTGCTGCTTGCTGGCTCAACGCAGGAGGAGTTCTATGAGTGATGCCCTGACGGTCAACGACCTGACCTGCAATTTCGATGTTTCCGCGCCCTGGCTCAACCGGGTGATCGAGCGCAAGCCGCAGCAGTTCGTGCGGGCGGTGGACGACATCAGTTTCAGCGTGCCGATGGGCGGCTGTCTGAGCCTCGTCGGTGAATCCGGCTGCGGCAAGTCGACGGTCGCGCGGCTTGTCACCGGTCTCTACCGGGCGAGCGAAGGCGAGGTACGGTTTGCGCCCGGCAAGAACGGGCAACCGCTTTCGGCGCAGATGATCTTCCAGGATCCCTATGCCAGCCTCAACCCGCGCTGGCGCGTGCGCAACATCATCGCCGAGCCGCTGCGCGAGCTGAAGCTTCGCAATTCGGAAGCGGAGATCATGGAGCGTGTCGGCGAACTGCTGACGATCGTCGGCCTCGCGCCTTCGGACGGAACCAAGTTTCCGCACGAATTCTCCGGCGGCCAGCGCCAACGCATATCGATCGCACGGGCGCTTGCCGGCGAGCCGGAGTTCCTCGTTTGCGACGAGCCGACCTCGGCCCTTGACGTGTCGGTCCAGGCCCAGATCCTGAACCTCATGCGCAAGCTGCAGGACGAGATGGGGCTGACCTATCTCTTCATCAGCCACGACATGAGCGTGGTGCGCCACATGTCGGACCGTATCGCGGTGATGTATCTCGGGCGCATCGTCGAAGAGGCGGACACCGAAACGCTCTTCGCCAATCCACGGCATCCCTATACGCAACTGCTGCTTGAGACGATCCCGGACATTACCCATCCGAAGCGTGGGCGCAGTATCGCTGCCAGCGAGGTGCCGAGCCCGCTCAATCCGCCGTCCGGCTGCACGTTCCATCCACGCTGCCCCTTTGCGGACCAGCGCTGCAAGAGCGAACGGCCGGAAATGCGCAACTTCGCCGACGGTTCGCGTGCCGCCTGCCACCGCATCGAAGAAACAGTGAAGGCGATCCACGCGGCCTGACACATCTAGTTCCCTGAAGCCTTGGGCTCCGTGTCGTAACAGTCGCGGAGCCTCTTTTTTGGGGGCGATGTTCAGGCGAACCGTATTGTCGAACGTGTTTCGTATCCCTGTCGTCAGGCGAATGCTACGGTGCTAACCGGAATTCAACGAAATAGACCGATGACCATTTCCGGGCTTCGACACTCACGTTAGGGTAGGGGCCGAAAGCCGGGCTGCACTCCGCTGGGGGGCTCGGTTGGGATCGAATGCGTTGATTTGAAGAGTTGGCTTATGAACACGACCTCCGACACCGATTTCCCCGTCCTCAATGCCGTTGAAGCCCGCATTCTCGGCTGCCTGATAGAGAAGAAGGAAACGACGCCCGACGTCTACCCGCTGACGCTCAATTCGGCGCATGCAGCCGCCAACCAGAAGACGGCCCGTGATCCCGTCATGGCGGTCGAACAGGTGGACGTCCACCGCGCGCTCTCGTCGCTGGCGCAGAAGGGGTTGGTCCGCCAGGCGTTTGCGTCCAGGGTCGAGCGCTACGAGCACCTGGTAGCCAACCGCTTCTCGCTGACCTCGCCGCAGATCGTCATGCTGGGTCTTCTGCTTCTTCGCGGTCCGCAGACCGCTTACGAGCTCTGGGCACGCAGCGAGCGCATGGCGCGGTTCTCCTCGATCGAGGAGCTGAAGGACAATCTCGATCTGATGATGGGCCGCCGGCCGCCACTGATCGTTCAATTGAACCGAGGCGCCGGTCAGCGCGAGGACCGCTTCGCGCATCTGCTGTGCGGTGAAGTCGAGCAGCCGGCTGCCGAGAGGGCTGCGGTGTCTTCGGCTCCGAGTGGCTCGGCGCTATCCGCCCTCGAAGAACGACTGGAAGCGCTCGAGCAGAAGGTGGCGACGCTGCAGGAGCAGCTTGACGCGTTGATGCGCTGATCTAGCCAATCGGCACCAGCGCGAGCGCTACCGGACCGGGTGCCGCCCGGTGGCCCGTAAAGGCTCGAGATTTAGCCGGCGACGTCAGCCAGCCTGCAGGCCGGGTTTTCCTTGGCACGGGGATAGTCATAGGCGCCGACCTTTGAGGTGGCATATCCGCCACCGACCAGGGCTTCGGCGAGCTTCACAGCAGCGGTCACGCCGTCGATGACAGGCATGCCGGTGCGCGCCTTCAGGCGGTCGCAGAGCTCTGACATGCCAGCGCAGCCGAGAATGATTGCTTCAGCACCATCTTCCTGCCGCGCCTTGAGGATCTCCTGCACTAGCATCTCCTCGGTATGGGCGAGGTCCTCTTCCAGCGCCAGCACCGGCATGTCCACCGAACGGACCTTGCGGCAGCGATGACCGGCACCATAGGCGCCAGCCAGATCCTCGATGATCGGCACGGATCGGGGCAGGGTGGTGATGATCGTAAAGCGGGTCGCGATGTTCATCGCCACTTGCACGGCCGCCTGACAGATGCCGATCACCGGACCACGGGCGATCTCACGCGCAGCACCAAGGCCCGGGTCATCGAAGCAGGCGATGACATAGGCGTCGATGCCGCGCATCTCACCCTTACGAACCTCTGCGAGCATCGCCGGTACGGCCATGGCTTCGTCGGCATGCCCTTCAATGCTGGCCGGGCTTGACGTAGGGTTAATGGACTCCAGTAAGGTATGAGGTGCTGCGACGCGCTCCGCACTGCGATGCGCCTGTTCGGTCATGGAGCGAGTGGAATTCGGGTTGATGAGCAGGAGACGCATGGATCAGCTCGTTTTCCGGAGGACGGTTGCGAAGGGGACGTCGGCCGTGGTGTCCAGAGTGCGCATCACGCCCCTCTCCTGGTCCGGCAGTTCAGTGAAATTAAGGTCCATCGGGGCTCTCAAGTGGCATCGCGCCCCGGCTTCGGGCCGGTCGCGCGGTCGTGTTTAAGCAGTTGCCATTGCACATCAAGTTGCGGTACACAATATTGTCTACAATTTTGTAGTCAATATCTAACTGCAGCTGATGGAATTGACTTTGAGCGCCGCACGGCGAGAGTAAGCGAACGGCTAAGGGAGATTTCATGTACAACGCGGACGAAGCCGCCGGTGCTCCGACGGCGATCATTTGCGAGAAGATCTGGCTTGCGATTGCAGAGCGGCGGCTACGGCCGGGAACGCGCTTGAAAGAAGAGCAACTTGCCGAAATATTCTCCGTCAGCAGGGCCCGCATCCGACAGGCACTGACCGCGCTGGAGCGCGATGGCCTGGTGACGATCATGCCGAACCGGGGTGCCTTCGTCTCCGAGCCCTCCGTCGATGAGGCGCGAGATGTCTTCGTTGCCCGCCGGGCCATCGAGCAGCGCGTCGTCGAGCGCTTGTGTGAACGCGCCAACCCCAAGGATATCGTCCGGTTGCGAGGCCATATCGAGGAAGAGCGCATTGCCGGCCGATCCGGCAATCTCTCTGATATCGTTCGGCTTTCGGGCGGTTTTCACCTTTTGCTCGCGGAACTCTCGGGCTCGGCCTTTCTCTTCGGCATTCTGCGCGACCTGGTCTCCCGTACATCCTTGATCACCGCGATGTACCGTTCGAACCACCTTCACAATTGCGGGCCGGACGAACATCTGGCCGTAGTCGAACACATCGCAGCGCGCGATGTCGCGAGCGCGATCAAGGAAATGGCCGAACACCTGAACCATGTGGAAGCGGAACTGGATCTGGACGAGGAGAAGGATCAGCCCCGCGATCTTCGCACCGCCTTGCTTTGACGCCCAAACGAACCAATTGCGCCGCTGATAAGAGGAGGCGGTGCCTGCCAGCAGAGACTGAAGGAAGATATGACCAACCGTAGTTACTATGCGCCGCATGGCGGCAACCCGCCGCAAACCCAACTCCTTTCGGATCGCGCGGTCTTCACCGAAGCCTACGCCGTGATTCCGAAGGGGACGATGATGGATATCGTCACCAGCTATCTGCCGTTCTGGGATAAAACCCGGCTGTGGATATTGTCCCGTCCGCTCTCCGGTTTTGCTGAAACATTTTCACAATATATCATGGAAATCGCTCCGGGCGGTGGCAGCGACAAGCCCGAACTGGACGAGGGAGCCGAGGGCGCGATCTTCGTCGTCGAAGGCGAGTTGACCGTTACGCTCGACGGCAAGGCGCACAAGATGCAGCCGGGCGGCTTCGCCTTTATTCCACCGGCCAGCAACTGGAGCGTTCGCAATGGAAGCGAAGCGCCGGTTCGCTTCCATTGGGTGCGCAAGGCCTATGAGTATGTCGATGGCTTGCCTGTGCCGGAAGCCATCTTCACCAATGAAGCCGAAATCACCCCGTCGCCGATGCCTGGCACCGACGGCAAGTGGGCGACGACGCGCTTCGTCGATCCGGCGGACCTGCGCCACGACATGCACATGACAATCGTCACGTTCGAGCCCGGCGCGATCATTCCCTTCGCCGAAACCCACGTCATGGAGCATGGCCTTTACGTGCTCGAAGGCAAGGCGGTCTACCGGCTCAATCAGGATTGGGTCGAGGTCGAGGCCGGCGACTACATGTGGCTTCGCGCCTTCTGCCCTCAGGCCTGCTACGCCGGTGGTCCGGGCAAGTTCCGCTATCTGCTCTACAAGGACGTGAACCGCCATATGAAGCTGCGGGCGCGCTAAGGAAACTTACGCTAGGTAAGGCAAAACCGCGCATTCGACGAATGCGCGGTTTTCTATGTTCCTCAATCCGTTACTGGCGCTTCCGAATGGCGCGCTTGGTTCAATCCACCAATTGCGGATCGGCGGGCTGAAGGCTCCTTGGCTGCAGTCGCCGTAGCGTATTGCCTGCCGGGTTCTTGTCGAGGTGCAGCACGCGGGTGAAGAAGTCATTGCCGCGTTCGGTGCGTCCGATATTGACGATCGCGACACCTTTGAGCTCTTCATCCATGAACTTCAGAACGCGCTGGTAGGCGTCGTCCTCAAGCGTGTCGAGCGCCTCGTCGATGATCAGCCACCGCGGCTTGTGCAAGCTGAGCCGGGCAATCGCCAAAAGGCGCTGTTCCGCTTCGCTGAGGTTCATCTGCTTTCGCGCATCCTGGTCAAGCCGGCCGCTGAGGCGACCAAGCCCGACCTTGGAGAGTACCGCTGCAAGTTCACCCTTGCTGTAGCTATCAGTTGGACCGGGGTAGGCGAGAACTTCGCCCAGGGTCCCGGGTGGGAAGTAAGGTGACTTCGGAACGAAGGCGAGGCTATCATCGACCGGCAGTGCAATGCGGCCGTGACCCCAGGGCCAAAGACCAGCGATCGCCCGGAAGAACGGCGCCTTCTCCACCTCGGGCGCACCGGTGACAAGCACCCGTTCGCCCGGATCGATTGTCACGCTTTGCTCCCGCAGCGTGATGCAGCCCGTCGGCGAGACGATTTCGATATTGTCGAAACTCATCTGCGACGTTTCCGACGTCTTGAAGTCGATACGTTTGTCGCCCTCGTGCCTTTCGTCGGTCATCAGCAATGCGGAACGGAAGGCGGCAACGCGTAGCAGCGTGGCACGCCAGTCGGCGATCGCGCCGATGTTGTCGACGAACCAGCGCAACGACGCATGCACCTGGTTGAAGGCACCAACCGCCATCATCAGCCCGCCGAAGCTCAGGTCGCCGGCAAAGTAAACCGGCGCCGCAATGACGATCGGGGCAACGACCGTGATCCAGCCATAACCGCCCGTCACCCAGGTCAGGCGTGTCACCGCGCGCAACAGGCCGTAACTGATCTCGAGCACCGAGGCGAGATCGCGCTGTAAGCGCTTCTTTTCATTGGCCTCGCCTGAAGATAGAGACACCGCCTCGATATGCTCGTTAACGCGCATCAGCGAGAAGCGCAGCGCCGCCTCACGGGCATAGTGTTCACCGTTCAGCGCCACCAGCGGACGGCCGACCAGCCAGCTTAGCCACGAGGCCGTGCCTGCATAGAGAATGGCGGCCCAGACCATATAGCCGGGAATGGCGAAGGCGTAGCCAGAGACATGAAAGACGAAGCCGTCGGACAGCGACCACAACACGCCGATGAAGCTCACCAGCAAAATACCCGATTGGAAAAGGCCGATTGAAAGCCCGGCTGACAGATCGGTCAGGTGGCGTGCGTCCTCATGGATGCGTTGATCCGGGTTGATGCCGATTGCGCCGGCGTTCGCCAGACGAAACGCGCGCGAGGGGCGCATCCATTCGGTTATGAGATCTTCCGTCAGGCCCTCGCGCAGGCGCAGCTTGATGACCTGTCCGAGCCAGGTTTGCAGGACGTTGAGGACGAGAAGCACGCCAGCGATCTGGGCGAAGACGACCAACTGATGAAGAAAGGCGGGCAGGTCGCGTCGCTCGAGCGTGTCGTAGAACGGTTTGTACCATCGATTGAGGATGATCTGGCCGAAGGCTGTCACAACGATGACAACGACGATGGTTATGCTGAGCCAAATGATCTTGTTGCGTAGCGGCGAGGCCATGAAAGCCCGATGCATCATCCGCAATTGATCACCGAGGGATTGTTCGTCGCTGGGCTCTATCCGGCCGCTATTCTTGACGTTCGTCCGGTTCGACATCGGTGCGAATCTCTCCTTCCCGGTATCTTTAATTGGAATATAGCGTGCCTTACGCTCTCACCCTAGAGCGGATTGTCTAAGCTCACATGTAACCGCGGTCACAAAGGCCCTCGTATCCCGGCGCAAAATTGATTTGTACCATCCGAAAGCGGGTTCATAGTTTTGCCAAACGAGGTCGAAAAACGGCGCCAAGGGAGGAACCAGTATGTCCGCGCATCTCGATCAAATCCGCGATCAGCAAAGAGAAACCTGGGACCGCTTTGCAGCCGGCTGGAAGAAATGGGACGCTCTCGTTCTCGGCTGGCTTGCCCCCTTCGGCCAGGCGATGATCCGCCAAGCAGCGATCAAAGATGGCGATCAGGTGCTTGACGTCGCTGCCGGGACAGGCGAGCCGGGACTGACCGTCGCCGCCTCGATTCCGAACGGGCGCGTCACCGTCACGGACCTATCCGAGCGCATGCTTCAGGTGGCGAGCGAAAACGCCAGGAACCGCGGTCTGACGAATTTTGAAACCAGGATCTGCGACGCCGGCGCATTGCCATTCGCGGACGCGACGTTCGACGCTGTTCTTTGCCGGTTTGGCTTCATGTTTTTCCCTGATGTTGCGGCAGCAGCCGAACAATTGAAGCGGGTCGCGAAACCGGGTGCACGTGTTTGTGCCGCCGTCTGGGCCTCGCCTGACAAGAACATCTGGGCAACGACGATCATGTCGACCATTGCGCGCCACGTGGAAATGCCGAAACCGCCGGCGGGAGCCCCCGGCCTGTTCCGCTGTGCGCCCGAGGGCCTGATGGCTGCCGTCTTTACTGACGCGGGCCTGCGAGACGTCCGCGAGGAAGAGGTCACGACCACGATGGTTCACGACACGCCCGAAGACTATTGGACCTTCATGACCGAAATCGCCGCACCCGTGGTCGCGGGGTTGGGCCAGGCGGATATTGCAACACGGGAAAGTATCAAGGCTGAGGTTCTGGATCTCGCCCGGCAGTCGATCCGGGCGGGCAAAGTCGAATTGCGCGCCACCGCAACAGTCGTCGCCGGTACGTGTTAGCCGTCAGGGCGCGCTTGACAGGAGGCCTAGGCGTCACACGCATGATCATTGGCCGGATTAGCGTGTCAACGCCGGATCGAGTGGCGCCGAGGTCTTTCCGTTTTTGCCGGCGGCAAGCATCCGAGCCATCTCGTTGACCGCCGCCTCCCGCTGTGGATCCCTTCCTGCCGCATAGGCAAGCGGCGACGTCACCGAAATATCCGGCTCGATGCCGACAGCTTCGAGCCGAAGGTCGTTGTCGATCACCGCATCGGAAACCGCGAGTTCGAGCAGACTGTCATCCGGCAAGACATAGGCGCGGCCTGCGAGCAGGGCGCCCGCCGTCCGTTCA
Organism: Ensifer sp. EB106-03-01-XG145; assembly: GCF_058792075.1. Taxonomy (NCBI): domain Bacteria; kingdom Pseudomonadati; phylum Pseudomonadota; class Alphaproteobacteria; order Hyphomicrobiales; family Rhizobiaceae; genus Ensifer; species Ensifer sp. EB106-03-01-XG145. The sequence goes on from NZ_JBYTEC010000007.1 coordinate 96,151, forward strand.
CCGACCAGCGGGATGGCATTCTGCCTGAGGGCATAGGCGAAGAGCTCCAGGCCGCTGCGCGTGCCTTTATCGATCAGCGCGATCACCGGCTTTCGCCAACGGAAGTTTGCGAGTGTCGCATCCCCGCGGCGCGGCACCAACCGAAAGGACGGCGTGTCGCCAACGAAAAGCTCCGCCGCATCGGCAGGGCCACCACCCCAGCGCCCGCGCAAGTCAACGACAACACCCTCGGCGCCCTTGAGGCGGCCGGTCGCAAGGGCTTCCGCGACTATATCGAGGCCATTGCGCGTTGAGAGCGTCCACATCCGCACGTAACCGATCTTGTGGCCATCGCGTTCGCTGAGTGCAAGACTTTTGTCGATCGCCCGCTCGAACATCAGCAGCGGCCGCAAGCGCTCCACCTGGACTTTCGCCGAAATCGGTGCGGCATCGCGATGGCGTCGAAGCCGGATCTCGACGCTTCGACCTACCTTACCGGCGAAAGAGCCGATTTCCCGGTAGGGAAGCCCGTCCACCGACAGGATCTCGTCACCAACGAGCAGGCCGGCCCTCTCGGCCGGCGATCCATCGTAGACATCGGCAACGAAGCGACGATCACCGTCAACGGTCGTCACCATGCCGATGCCGGGATAGCGGACCTCGCCATCCGGCGGAAAGAGGCGGCGGATGTCATTCCGGATTGCGAAACGGAAAATGTCGGAGAGTTCGAAATAGTCGATCGTATCGGGCTTGTAGCGTCCGGTATGCGAGACCCGAAGGCTGGAAAGGACCGATGTAATCGCGTCGTCGACGTCGCTGGGCGAACTCGCGGCCGCGATCGAGTGCAACCTCCCGTCGATTTGTGCCCGGGCAGCAGCGTTGAAGCGGACCAGCGCCGTTGTGTCGTAGAGTTCTTCATCCACCAGTTCGACGACGCGGTCAAACACAGGCTGGCCCGAACGCGTGACGTCGGCTGCATGGGGAGCAGTCGGCTCCGACAAGAGCAACGAAAAGGTCAGCAACGTACCTGCGAAGCCAGGGCGCATAGCTCGTCCTCCGGTTTCCGATCGCTCGATTATCGGCCAAACATGGCTTCTTGGGAGGCGGTCTGCTTGCAAAATCGCGTGATCTCGGCAGCGGCCGCCGTCCGCCCTGTCTGGTTCCGATTGGTTTTCAGATCGGAGTTCCCGGAGGCAGGCAAGGCATCGCAACGATCGTAGACTATCTCGGTGCAATTGGTAATTGCAATATTGTCGCTCGTTGAACGCGATGCGATTAATCGACACCCGAATGGCGGTCATGTGGCGTACGAACCGGCGCTGGGCAGATCGGGCTTCTGATCACTTTGGGTCATCAAAAGGAAGCGGCCGAATTAGCTCGTAGGGGCTATAAAAACCAGTCAAACCAATCCGTTAATGGCGACAGATCTATTATGAAATTTCTGTAACGCAGTTGTCATATGCTTTCCGGGTTAAGTAAAAATCTAGCGGATTATGAAGATTTATTGACTGCGAAAGATTACGGCTTGTCTTTCCGCATTAGAGTTTGTTAACATTCGAATATAGGGGTTTCATTACAGCTTTGAACGCGGGAGGGTGGCATGCCGCTGTCGTCGATGCTTGATTCCAAGAATTCCCGACACCTCCGCCGAAAGTCAGCCGCACAGGATGGGCCACCTCCCCAGGAAACGGCGATGATCGAACGCCTTTTCCGGTGGTTCGGTGGCAGGAAGGCACGAAGCTTCACACCGCGCTCGGAAACCAGCCACCTACCCGGGCTCGCGCTCGAGACGCTTGAGCCCCGTTATCTGTTGTCTGCCGATATCATGCCCTTTGCGGTGGACATGGTCGGTGATGGCGGCGCTGACTACAGCCTGCGCTATGACAACCTGATCCAGGCGGTCCAGGTTTACGACAACAGGTCGAGCCTCCTCGTTGCGCAGCGGAATGCCGCAGAAATCGACTATATCCGGGTGACCGGTACTGCTGCGAACGATACGCTGACAATCGATTTTGGCACGGATTTCCTTCAGGCGCTCGATATCGATTTTCAAGGCGGCGACGGCGACGACAGGCTCTCGCTGACCGGCGGCGTGTTCGATCTCGTCGAGTTCGCGGTCGATGGCGTGGGGTCCGGTGTGTTTACCGCCGTAGACGGCCAGATCAGCCATCGGATCGGTATCGGTGGCGTCTCGACCGTGACCGATGCGACAACCGCGCAGGAGCGGATCTTTGCCGACATGACGGGCGAGGGGCAGACTCTGCGTCTCAGCGATGCCGGCACGCCGGGAGACGGGTTCTCGACACTTGACAGCATCAACGGCGACGCGCTGGTGTCCTACACCTTCGCTTCGCCAAATCTGAAGCTGACGATCGACACCGGCGCCGGCGACGACACCTTCGTCCATAATGGTTTCGACAACGCCGTTTCGGGCAAGGTCCTGCTGAGCGGTGGGGCCGGCAGCGACGCAGTGATCGGACCGCCAGAAGATTCCGACTGGAACATAACCGGACTGAATTCCGGCAACGTTTCAGGGGTGTCCTTCGTCGAGGTTGAGAATCTCAGAGGTTCGGCCGACAACGAGGACACCTTCTTCGTTTCAGCTGGCGGCGGACTGACCGGCGTCATGGACGGTGGGGCCGACGGCTTCGACAGTCTCGTTCTCGATGGCGGCGTCTTCCATTCCGTCACCTACGTTGCGACCGGTCCCGCATCCGGCACGATCACCCGCGATGGTCAGGTTCTGCGCTACGATGGCCTGGAACCGATCACAGACAATACGGTCGTCGCCGATCGTATTATCGCGACCAGCGATTTCGACGACGAAGCAAGGCTGAAGGATAACGGTGACGGCACTCTGACGCTCGAGTCGCTGTCGCTTATCCCGACCTTCGAGAAGGTCACCTTCGCCAAGCCCACCAACAGCCTGACAATCAAACTTGGCGCCGACCTCGGGATCCCGCTGCTGTCGAAGGATGTCCTAACGGTTACCGGTGTCAATCTCGGGGCTGCAAGCTTTACTGTTTTTGGCGAGAACGCTGCCGATACGGCTGGCGATGACGGCAAGGACGAAGTCTTCATCGAGGGGACGAACACATTCGGCGCCTTGGCGGTTCATGCCGAAAAGATCACGGTTTCAGGTGGTGTTTCGGCGACGACGGTCACCCTTGTGGCGCTCGCCGAAGACGACGGCAAAATCACCGGCGGCGCCTATTTCGCGACACCCGAGGCGATCATCGACCTCAGCGGCGCGACCATCACCGCCTCTGGCGCCGTGCAGATCTCGGCGACGGCGGATGCGACCGTTTCGGCTTCGACCGCGGAGGTAGGGCCGCTCAAAGGCGTCATCGTTACCGTTCTGCCGGAGGCGAGGATCAGATTTGACAACAGCACGTTGACGGCAGCGAGCCTGACGGCCGGCAGTTCGGTCAGCGTTTCGCTGACCGCGGCCGACGAAGGTGATGCAAGCGAGAACGACACGACCAAGGATGCCGCGGTTTCCGTGACGGTTGTTCTCAGTGATTCAATTACAGAAGTGCTGGGCGGCAGCGCCCTCAACGTATCCGGCGCCGTTTCGCTGACCGCCGACACCCAGCTGGCACTGACGACAACCGCGGATGGCGGCTCGGGCTCCAAGGGCGCGAGCGTTGCCGTTTCGGAAGTGAACGCGACGACGCGCGCCTATATGGCGGGCAACTCGTCGCTCAACGCCAATGGCGGTAACTTGCCCGATTCCGTCGCCTTCAGCGCGACTTTGACCAGCAATGTCAGCACCGCGGCGATCTCCAGCGCCGGTGGTTCGAACCAGGGCGATGGCACGAGCGAATCCGAAAAGCGGCTCGCCGACCCGAACCAGGACAGCAATACCTCGGACAAGGCGGCAACCAGCGGCGGCGACATCACCTTTGCAGGTGCCGTCACGGTTTCCGATTACCGGACAACGACGGAAGCCTATCTCGATAGTTCCACCCTCGTTTCCGCAAGCACACTTGCCTTGACGGCGACCTCCACGGAGAGCGTCACGGCAGCCGCCGACGGCTCGGCTACGGGCAGCGCCGGGACCGGCGTCGGCGTGGCTGTCGCGCTTGGCATCGCCGATGTAACCACCCGTGCCTATGTCGCTGGAACGTCGGATCTGACGGCGAGCGCCGTCAACCTCAATGCCACGCTGAATGCCGGCGACAGCTTTGTCGTGACGGCGGAAGCCGGTGCGGGCGGCGCCGAAACCAATGTCGCCGGGGCTCTCGCGATCAACATCATCATGACCGACGTCGAAGCCGTGATCGAGGCCGGTGCGACGGTCGATCTCAATGGCGCGGATCTCAGCCTCACGGCCTCGTCGACCACTCACGCCGAGACGGCCGCCACCCCCAATGGCGATGATCTCGGTGAAGCCGGCGAGACCGGCATCGGCGGCTCGGTGGCTCTTGTCGTCATCGACAACAATTCCATCGCGGAGCTCGAAAACGGTGCGACGGTCACGGCCGCAGACGACGTGACGCTTTCGGCAACCGGCAGCCATGAATCCGAGACGACGGCGGAAGCCGGCGGCACCGGCGGCAGCACCGGCATCGGTGGCGCAGTGGCGATCGACGTGATCGACAACACCACCCGCGCCTCGCTCGGGACGGACGATGTCGAGCTCGATATAACCGGTGATTTCTCGGCAACGGCAACCCATCATGGGCTAAGCACGACCACGGCTGACGGCACGGCGATCGGTTCGACCGCGGTCGGCGCCGCGATTGCGCTCGCCTTCGTCGACAACCGTGCAATTTCGACCACGAACCGCAATCTGCGCGCCGACGGTTCGGTCAGCCTGTCGGCGCTCGGCGATGGCTCCAGCAAGGCGGACGCGAAAGCCAGCGCCAAAGGCGCCGACAAGAACGACGAATCCGCCGATGGCAACACCAAGGCCGATCAGCAGAAGCAGAAGCAGGTAGACTTCGCCAACAGCAAATCCGGCGATGCCGACAACACGAGCCAGACCGCCAATACCGGCGGTGGCAGCGGTGGCGATGTCGGCGTCGCGGCCGCCCTTGCGATCAACGTCTCCGACAGCGAAGCGCTGGCCAGCATCGCCATTGGCCGCACCGTGACGGCTGGCGACGGCGCCGGAACCGGCGGCGTGAGCCTGCAGGCGAAAAACAACATGGATGCCTCGGCCATCGCCGATGGCAGCGCGACGCTCGAAAGCGAAACCTCGGGCACGGCGGTCGGCGCCGCCGTGGCGATCAACGTCGCAGACATGAGCAACAGGGCGATCATCGGCAACGGTGCGGTCGTCAACGCCGACGGCGGCGTCATCCTGTCTGCCACCATGAAGAATGTCGGCGGCGACCAGAAGAACGTCTTCGAAGCGCATTCGACCTCCGGCGCCAGCGGCGGCGACACCGGCGTTGCCGGATCGTTTGCGCTCAACGTGTCGGATGCCACAGCAGAATCGGCGATCCGGCCTTCCGCCAGCGTCACGCTCAGCAGCGACGACGCTTCGCTGACGGTCGCCAATACTTCGGAAAGCAGCGCGGTCGCCGAGGCGGATGCAGAGAGTGCCAGCACCGGCGTCGGAGCCTCCTTCGCCATCAACGCAGCCGACAACACGGCATCGGCCAAGGTCGAAAATTCCGTGGTCCTCACCGGCCTCGACGACCTGACGCTCAACGCCACCGGTAGCCACAAGACCACCACGACGGCGGAATCCGGCGCGACAGCCGAAGATGGTACCGGTGTTGGCGGCGCCATCGCGATCACTGTTGCCGACAATGTGACGGAGGCAAAGCTCGGCACCGGAGGCCTTATCGACCTTGACGGCGCCTTCGCCGCGACCGCGACCCACCATGGCGACAGCGCGACTTCCGCACTCGGCGACGCAATCGCCGGGAATACGGCGGTCGGCGCCGCTATTGCGCTTGCGTTCGTCGATGACAGCGCGACTGCGAGCACCGCCCGCAACATCACTGCGGATGGCAATGTCAGCTTCTCAGCCCATGGCGATGGCGCGAGCAAGGCCGAGGCTACAGCCAGTGCCGCGGGTGCGGACAAGGATAAGGAAAGCGACAGCGGCAACACCACCACTGACGACCAGAAGAATAAACAAAAGCAACTTGCCAACGAGAAATCGGGCAAGACGAATACGGGTGACAAGTCCGCAACGAGCCAGGGCGGTACCGGCGGGGGCCAGGTAAGCGTCGCCGCAGCGCTCGCCCTAAACGTCTCCTCGTCGCTTGCCGTCGCCTCGATCGGTGATGGCGTCACGATCATTGCCGGGCAAGGCGCGGGCACCGGAGCGCTTCAGCTCCAGTCCTCCAACAACATGAATGCCAGTGCCACGGGCGACGGCAAGGCGACGACCACGAGCAGTGGCACCGGCGTCGGTGTCGCCGTTGCCATCAACGTCGCGACCATGCGCAACGAAGCTTCGGTCGGCGCCGGCGCGCACATCACGGCCGACGGCCTCACCGCTTCGGCGACGATGAAGACGGTCGGCGGCAATGCCGAGCACAATTTCGGTGCGAAATCCACGTCAGGTGCGAGCGGCGGCGACACCGGCGTGGCGGGTTCGTTTGCGTTGAGTGTTGCAACCACCAATACGCTCGGCACGATTGGGCTCGACCACGGCGGCGGCGGCACGACGTCTGTGGCGCTCACTGGCGGCAACGTCAGCCTGCAGGCAACCAACACAACCAAATCGACGACAGAAGCGACGGCCCATGGTGCCGGCAGCGGCTCAGGAAGCACTGGCGTCGGCGCGTCGATAGCGCTTGGTATTTCGCTCAACACGACCTTCGCCGGGATCGAAAACGGCGAAACGATCAGCGGCAACACCGGCAACTTTCAGGCACTTGCCACCTCGAACGATACGGTCACCACCACGGCAAAGGCGGGCGCAGCCGGCAACACTGCTGTCGGTGGCGCAATTGCAGTCGCCTACGTGGATAATGACACGGATGCACATATCGGCTCGGGTGCTGGCGGTGCGATCACGTTGACCGGAAATCTCGCCGCGCAGGCGAGCCATGCCAGCACGATCCACACGCTCGGCGACGGCGAAGCGGCCGGCAGCAATGTCGGCGTCGGCGTTTCGCTCGCTTTGAACATCGCCGAAGTGACCAACGATGCCTTTGTCGGCAGGAACTTCTCCGGCGCCAACAATGTCAGTGTCACCGCCACGTCGACTTTCGACACGAAGGCAGAGTCCAAGGCGAGCGCCAAGGGAAATGATACCTCGAAGGCGAACTCCGACCAGGAGAGCAGCAACCAGACGAACATGGCGCAGAACCAGAGTGGCGGATCGAAGGCACCGACCCAATCTGGCAGCAGCAGTCTCGGCACCGCCGATAGCAAGAGCACGAATGAGACCGGTAAGTCGACACAGGGCGGGACCAGCGTCGCCGCCACGATCGCCGTCAACTTCCTCGACGCCGACAACACCGCGACGATCGCAAGCAACGTCGTGATCGGGTCTTCGGGCGCGATGGAAATCGAAGCGACGATGACCACCGATGCGCGTGCGCTCGGCACGGCGACGGCGACCAACACGAGCGCCAATACCGGCGTTGCCGCCGCTGTCGGCCTCAATATCGCCTTGCTCGACAATACCGCGCAGGTCAATTCCGGCGCCGATCTTACCGCCGGCTCAATCAAGGTACGGGCAGTCACGGCCGATGGCGAAAGGAATACCTTCCAGGCGCGGGCACTGGCAGGCGCCGTCTCGAAGAACACCGCCGTCGGCGGCTCCGTCGCGATCAACTATCTCGACGTCAATTCGAGTGCCATCATCGGCAACAACGCCGATCTCGACGCCAACGCCGGCGGGATCGCTATCAATGCGGTCAGCGTCAACGAGATGCAGAGCATCGCCGGCGGCGCGGCGCTGAGCCTCAATGGCGGCACCGGTGTCGGCGTCGCGGTTTCCATCAATATCGTCAACGATCTCAACACCAAGGCCGACGTCGGGACCGGCGTCGATGCCGAGGCGAGCGGCGCGATTGGTGTCACGGCCCATGCCGAACTGCTGCCGACTACGGAGAGCATTCCTGTCATCGGCAATCTGGCGGTGACCAGCTTTGCTGCCGGCGTTGCGGCAAGCAACGGAACGGCGGTGGGCGGTTCCTCAAGCGTCAACGTCGTCTTCATGGAGACGCATGCCTTCATCAATGACGGCTCCGATTTCGACGGCAATGGCGGGGTGACCGTCGAAGCGACCGATATCTTGACCATGGTCAGTGGTGCTGGCGGCATCGGACTGTCCGGGGGCAGCAATGCCGGTGTCGGCATCGGCCTCGACGTGAATGTCATCATCCGCAATACCAGCGCCTGGGTCGGTGGAACGGCGGACCTCGGTGCCATTGCCGGCAATATCCTCGTCAATGCCGATTCGTTCGACACCATCAACTCGATTGCCGCCACCTTCGGCTTGAGCCTCAGCGGCTCGGGCATCGCCGCGTCCGTCGGTGTCGTCGTGCTCGACACCTCGACCGAAGCCTATGTCGAGACGGGAACAGCACTCGACAAATCCGAGCTTCATGCCGGCGGAAATGTCTCCCTCAAGGCAACCGGTGACGCCAAGATCTTTGCGCTCGCCGGCGGCATCGCCTTCGGCCAGGGTGCCGGCATCGGCATCGGCGGCACGGTCTTCGTTCACATCGACGACGTGAAGGCTGAGATCCGCGGCCACGCGGACGTCGAAACCGGCGGCCCGGCAGGCCTCGACGTCTCGGCCATTTCGACCGAGGACGTGACCACGATCGCAGCCGCTGGCGGCGTTTCGACCAGCAGCGCGGCCGTGGCCGGCTCTGTCGCCGTCACGGTGCTGACCGAAACGACGATCGCACGCATCGGCTCGAATACGGCGGTCACGGCCCAGTCCGGCGCCAATGATCCGGGTGTTGCGGTCTATGCCTATGGCGAGACCGATCTGCTGACGGTTGCGGGATCGCTTGCTGCGTCCGGCGGCAGCGCCGCTGTCGGCGCCGGCGTGAATATCGCGACATTGATCAAGACCACGCAGGCATCGATCGATTCCGGCATGGATATGGATGCCGATGGCAACATCAAGGTCGAAGCGACCAGCAACGAGGACGTCGGCTCCTTCTCGGTCGCAGCCGGCGGGGCCTCCTCAGCCGCGATCACGGTCTCGGCGGATGTGTTCATCTTCGACGTGAAGACTCGCGCCTTCATCGGTGACGATCCGCTCGACGGCATCGCCAATGCGGGCCTGACCGACGTTCGCGCCCTTGGCAGTGTGCTGGTGCAGGCGGTCGATGAAACGGAGCTCGATCTGATCGTCGGCGGCGTTGCCGTCGGCGGCAGCGCCGGCGTCGGTGTCGCAGCCGGTGTGGCCGTCGTCACCAAGACGACGGAATCGTTCATCGGTGAAGACGCGCGCGTGACCGGCGAGGGCCAGCACAGCGTGGCTGCACGTACCGGCCGGTTCGACATCAGCTTTGCCGGATCGCAAAGCATGGGCGATGGCTATGACCCGCAGACCGACGGCCAGGTCAGCAAGGACAGTCTCGAAGCGGGCGTGCCGATCAAGCAAGGCGGCGGCGGCCTCGGCCAGTTCAATGACCTCGACCAGGATGAGAGCGATGACGGTACCCCAACCGACCCAGGCTTGACCCAGCAGCGGACGGCGACGGCCGCCGTTGATGGCGGCTTCCGCGGCGTCGCGGTTTCGGCAAGCACGAAGGATGATATCGAGACGGCGGCCATCAGCGTCGGCGGCGGCGGATCCGTCGGTGTCGCCGTCGGTGCGGCGGTCAACGTACTCAACACGACGACGACCGCGCTGATCGGGGAAGGCGCCCGCATCAATCAGGACATGAGCGGTGGCGGCAATGGGGCGCAGTCGGTCCTAGTCGCTGCGGCCAGCGATTTCAGCCACCTCGGCGTTGGCGCCGGTGCGGCCTTCGGCGGGTCGGGTGCAGCCGCTCCGGCAGTCGACGTGTCGGTCATTACCACGAAAACGAAGGCGACTATTGGCGACGACACGCTCGTAGACGCGAACAATGATGTAGCGGTCATCGCTACTGCGAAGGAAAAGGTTCTCGTCGTCTCCGCCGGGCTTGCGGTAAGCGGCGCCGTCAGCCTCGCCGGCGGCGTCTCGGTTGTCTCGCTCGATGCCGATACGTTCGCGCGCATCGGGGATTCGACGGTTGAGGCCGGCGGCGATGTCGCCGTCATGGCCAAGGACGACTCGCAGTTCACCATCGTTTCCGGTGCGGTCGCCATCGGTCTGGCCGGCGGCGGTGCCGCTGGCTCCGTTGGCGTCGTCAACGTCACCAAGGATACCGAGGCAACGATCGGCGAAAACGCGACGATCGACGCGCGCGCCAACGGCGCGGGTATCTCGAACGTGCTCGACGGCCAGATCACGACCAGCGGCGGCGATCCGACCGGTTTCTCCACGCTTTCCGGTGAGGCGCACGGCGTGATCGTCCAGGCGCAATCGTCGGAAATCGTCACGCATATCGCCGTTGCCGGCGCCGGCGGGCTCTATGTCGGCATTGCCGGTGCGGTCAGTGTGACAATCATCGATTCCGACACTTTGGCCGCCATCGGCGCGGGTGCCGCGATCAACCAGGGCTTTGCAGACTATCAGTTGCATCCGGGCAATGTCGGCCTCGGGCAGGGCGTTTATGTCAACGCCGCCAATGATGTCCGCATCACGTCCTTTGCCGGCTCGGCTGCCGTCGGCTTCGTCGGCATCGGTGGTGGCATCGATTTCGGCAGCATCAAGAACGACACCACAGCCTCGATCGGCGCGAATGCTGACATCCTGGCCCGCAACGATGTCGCTGTCAGTGCAGACTCGATTCAGGTCCTCAAGGGCTTCGCCTTCAGCGGCGTCGGCGGCGTTGTTGGCCTCGGTGCGTCGGTCTCGGTCTGGTCGATCGGACAGGATTTCAAGGACGATTACGCCAACGAGAAGGAAGGCACGTCCGGCGATGCCACCACGGGCGGCGGCGACAATGCGGCCGCCGATGCGGGGGAAAAGACCGATGGCGGCGTCGGCGAACTGACCGGCCAGATGACCGGTTTCAGCGGCGACGGAAACTCCCGCACCGCGGACTCCCGTGTCAGGGACAACATGCAGGGTGCGTCGGACCGGCTGAACGACCCGTCGTTCTTCTCGGGCGCGGACCTCGCTGCCGCGTTGATCCCGACGAATGAGGAGCACGGTACTACCGCCACGATCGAAGCCGGTGCGGATGTCGAGGCCGGCCATGACATTCTGGTCGTCTCGCGCCAGAACATGAAGGTCGATCTTCTGATCGGCAACGCTGCCGCGGGCCTCGTCGGCGCCGGCGCAGCCGTGACCGTGCTCAACGTCTCCGGACAGGTCAAGGCAAAGGCCGGCGGTAACCTCAGCGCCGGCAACCAGATCAAGGTCGAGGCTGAGCTTGATGAAGAGGTCGATGTGACGACCGTCGCCTTCCAGGGCGGGTTCGTCGGCCTCGGCGCATCGGTCATCGTCATCAACGATACCAGCCGCGTGCAGGCCCGCCTGCTCGATGGAACCGTGGTGGATAATGCCGCCCTGTTGTCGGTCAACGCTTCGAACACGCAGGACTTCGACGTCACGACGACAGGCATACAGGTCGGCGCAGTGGCGGCCGGCGCCTCCTATGTCGACCTCAATATCGGCGACACGGACGACAGCACGATCGAGTCTCTGGCGACCATCGGGGCTGGCAGCCAGATCGGCCAGAACGACACGGTCGGTGCGATCACTGTGCATGCGGTCTCGACCGTCGACGCCAAGGCGGAGACCTTTGCGCTCGCCGGCGGTGCGCTCGGCCTCTCGTTCAATTTTGCGCTGATCGATGTCGAGACCAACATCGAAGCATCGATCCTTGGCGGCGCAAACATCGATGCCACCGGCACCGTGACGCTGGAAGCGCTTTCGAGCCACAATGCCAAGGGCGATGTTTTCGCGCTCACCATCGGTCTCGGCGCGGTCGGCACGAGCTTCGTGACGGTGAATGTCGTACCGACGACAAGTGCGCTGATCGGTGGCAATTCGACTATTACAGCCGGCGGCATCGTCATGCTCGCCTCCCACAATTTCACCGGCGAAACGGCGACGGATCGTGGCGCCAAGGCCTTTGCCGAAGCCTCGGGTGGCGGCCTGTTCAGCGGCCAGGGCGCCGTGCCCACCGCCAAGGCCAACGCCATCGTCAACGCTACGATCGGCGCGGGCGGCAGCCTGACCATTACTAACGACATCGATATCAAGTCGCGCCTGCGCAACTACGCCGTCGCCAACACCGAGGCGAATTCCTTTGGTGCGGCCGCTGTCGGTGCAACCGATGCCGAAGCGACCGCCAACGGCCAGTCGAACGCGGCGATGAATGCCAATATCGTTTCGGTTCGCGACATCGGGGTCGACGCGCTTGCGATCAACGGCGCGCTCGCCGTTGCGGAAGCGACAGGCGGCGGCGTCCTCGGGGCGCTGACGCTCAACAGCGCCACGGCAACCGCAAGCCCGTCCTCCGTTGCGGCGACCATCGGCAACAATACGTCCGTTCAGTCCGCACGCCATATCCGGCTCAAGGCACTCGCCAACACGGAAGGGGATTCGAAGGTCGTCGGCGTTACGATCGGCGGCATTTTCGGCGCCGGCGATTCCGATGCCACGACCAATGTCAGCCCGACCGTCTCCAGCACCATTGGCACTGGCAGCGTCATCAATGCGACCGGCACGGTTTCGGTCGAGGCGATTGCAGCGCCCATTCCAGGCACGCAGCCCGACTATGCAGTCGTCGACGCCGATGGTGTCGCCAACACCATCACCGTCAACAACCATGGTCTCGTGACCGGCGATACCGTCGAATACGATGCCGGCACCGGTGGCGCGGTGATCCCCGGCCTCAACTGGCCCGATCCGCAGGATCCGGCGGTCAACCGTCAGTACAACGTCATCAACGTCATCGATGGCGGCAATGTCGACCCGAACAAGCTATACTTCGGCTCGACTTTCAATGCCGCAAGCATCGATTCCGAAACCGAGATTATTACTTTCCAGGGTGCGCATAACTTCATCAGCGGCGATGCCGTGCGTTACTACGCCGGGCCCGACGAAACGGTTAACAGCTTCGGCCTGACAGAAGGCAATCTCTACTACGTATTGGTTATCGACGAGTCCCATATCAAACTGGTCAATACGCATGACAAGGCAGTCAACCCGCAAAACTACTTCAAGAACTTCCAGCCCGACGACATCGCCGGCAATCAGATCACGATCTCCGGTCATGGGTTCACCAATGGCATGGCCGTCACCTATGACGCGCCCGACGCCAAGACCTTCGTCAGCCGGCAGGTCGATGTCCATCCGACGGCACTCAATCCCGATGGCTCACCGATTGACGACGGCACGCAGAACAACATTCGCTTCTTTGACGACAACGGCAACGCGCTGAACCATGGGTTCAGCGAGGGCGAGCACGTCGTCTACAACGTCGAAACGGAAACGGGAGCGCCCGGAACGCCGATCGGGGGGCTGTCTGATGGCCAGACCTACCGTGTCCACGTCGTCAATTCGACGACGATCCAACTGAAACGCAATGACGTGGTCACCGAACAGGTTCAGTTCGTCCGCAATGGGGCCGGCGACCGGATCATCCGTACCGATGGCGAGAACTGGGCCGATTTCGGTTTTGGAACTGGTACTCTGTTCATCAGCGGCGCCGGTGCCAACAGCGGTACCTACACCGTTACCGGCGTCAGCGGCAGCACGCTGATCCTGTCGGTCGTCAACAGCGTTACTGAAACGACGCTCACCAAGACCTTCGATCAGTCGATCATCACGCTCACGCCCAACAAGGCGAAGACTGCCGACGACATCCATTCGCTGATCAACGCCAAGAATCTGCCAATCGGCGGGCTCGAAGACGGCAAGACCTATTATGTCCGTGGCGTCAGCGGGCCCGGCGACGATACCTTCGAACTGTGGGACGCGCCTTCCGGCGGCACGCAGATGACGTTGACGCCGACCGGGCTTTCCGGCCCCTACGCCAACCATCGCATTGGCGCGCTGGCCGTCGACATATCGAGCGACACCACGAGCGAGCAACAGCTTCGGATCGACATCAACGATGCAGTGACGTCGGTAGCTGGCGGCCAGTTCCTGTTCGGCCCAGGCGAGGTCTCGCTCAGCGAAATCGCGCCGCAGTCAGGCGACGGCGTATCCTCGGCCTATTCAAAGGGTTCCGGCGGCGGCTTTGTTGGCGTCAACGGCAATGACGCCAATATCACCAGCAATCCGAACGTGACCGCCACGATATCGGCGACGCTTGTAACGACGAGCGGCGATGTCTCGATCACCACATCGGCCACCACCAATACGACGGCGCACGCGGTCAACGGCACCGGCGGCTTCGTCGCCGTCGGCGACGCGGATGCCAACAGCTACCAGGACATCAACAGTGTTGCCTCGGTTGGGGACGGCACGCGCATCGTCGCCGGCAAGAACGTCACCGTTGCATCCAGCACCAATGCCAATACCGGAGCCTCGTCGCATGCGAGCGCTGGCGGTGCCGTTGGCTTGGCTTCGCCGACGACCGTAGTCTGGATCGAGTACAACAGTGCCGCGACGATCGGCGCCGACGCGATCGTCGTCGCCGGCGAACTGGCACGGCTAACCGCCTATTCCGAAGCTGGCGTTTCCGCCAAGTCGACCGGTTCAGGCGTCGGCTTCGGCGGAGATGGCGATGCCGTCACGCATGTCTATATCGGTGTTGCGGATCCGAACCCCGATCCGGATCAGGCCGACACGTTCGCAACGCTCGGCGACCGGGCTGTTCTGAGCGCCAAGCGGGCCGTTGCCAGCGCGAAAGTCGGGCGCTTCGACGTCTTCGCCGGAAGCGACGGCCGCGGCGCCGGCTTCTATGGCGAAGGCCAGGCCGAAAGCACCATAACGGCCCGGCCGAAGGCGGAAGTGCACATCAATGCCGACGCCGAACTGACCGGCTGGGAGGGCGTCGATCTCGTCACCCGCTACGACAACGTCAAGACGCATGCCAAGTCCTATGCCCGTGCCACAGGCCTTTTCGGCTTCGTCGATTCCGATGCGCACAACGATACCGACGTGGCATCGAAGATATCCGGCGCGTCCGGAGCCCTGGTGACCGCCGGCCCGCGCGACAATGCGGATGGTGTTCTCGGCCATCCGGATTATCCGCAGGAGCCCGCGGCATCGAGCGAACACCTGGCGCTCTATGCCTCCACCGTCAACGGCTCGATCTCGCAGACGGATGACGCCGACCACAGCAAGCGTTCGCTTGCCGCCGGCGGCTCCGATGGCAGCAGCCCCGACGACCGCCCGCAACAGATCGACTTCAATTCGGATGTCCTCATTCTCTCCGGCCGCTCGCCAGAACTGGTTGTCAAACAGCTCGTCATCGGTGCTGACGGGCAGATCGACGTCGCGGTCGAGGTGACCGTCAACGATAGCGCCAGCGGTGGTGGCAGCAGCGAAGGAGAGGGCGATACGATCCAGAGCGCCGACATCGTCGTCAACGACATCGTCAATCCCGGCCCGGGCGACGTCGTCTTCGATTCCGACACGATGGTCGGTTCCGGCGGCACTTGGACGTTCCGCGACACGCTGCAGCGCGTTACGATCCGCAACGAGTCCGACAAGGACATCGTCATCAACAACATCGATGTCGTCACCGACGAGCAGCCGCTTGCCTGGTTGAACCCGTCGAAGACAGTGACCCTGACGTTCAACATCGAGCGCGAGGTGGCGCCGACGCTGATTGAGATCACCGACACGGGCGGCCGGTCGGATATCTATATCAACGGCACCATCGAAAACCCGATCGGGACCACCTCGATCGTCAATACCGACGGATCCGTTTTCGCGACCAACGATCGCGGTGTGCTCGGCAGCGACGGCCGGGAATCCCTGATCCGCACGCACATCCTCAATATCCGCGCCGAGGAAAATGTTGGAACGACAGGAAACCGCGTCAATGTCGACATCGTCGATAGCGCCGGCCTGCCGCAATTGATCAGCTTCGATACCGGCCGCGTCAGCGGCCTGACGGAGCAGATCTTCCTCGGGCACGAGAACCGCTTCTATACCGGCCAGCTCGTGCGCTATGACGCGGTCAGCACAGCGATCGGTGGGCTCGTCGATGGTGGCTACTACTATGTCATCGCTTCCTCCGACGGCCTGAGCGTCAGGCTGGCAAGCACGCTGGCGAATTCCCTCGCCGGTGTCGCGATCAATCTTTCGCCGAGCGGGCCGCTCACCAACCAGCACAGCCTGATTGCGGCGGAGACATTTACCGTCGATGCCGTCCAGAACATCAACCTCGACCTCAAGGCCCTGTTGCGCGAAGACCTCGGCGGCGGCTACTACATTGTCGAAATCGACCGGATAAGCGCCGGCGATAGCGCCAATGTGCTGCTACAGGCGAGCCTCGAGCAGAGCGGCGCAGGCGCCTCGGGCGGCGTGCTCGTCAAGGCGCCGAGCCAGGCAGCCGGTATCACCCATTACAATTTCTTCCGGCCGGACAGCGGCCTTCCTGAAGAGCTGAGCCGCGGCGTTTTCGGAACCGGCAACACGACGATCGCTTCCACCTACGACTTCCGTGGCATCGATCCGGCTACCGGCAATCGGACTCTGCCCGGCCTCCAGGCCGGAGCGGTCACCAGCGGTGGCGATATCATCGTCGCTGCAGCAAATCCCGATCCCGGCGCAACGACGATCAATGTCCTCGGAATCACCGAAATTACCGGAAACGGCGATATCGATGTGGTGACCAACGGCTACATCGCCTTGAGCGAAAAGACCGGCGACATGCGCGTCGAGCGCATCAAGTCGACTGCGTCGGATGTGCTGCTCTATTCGCCGCGACGCATTCTCGATGCGCGCGGCCTCACGGAAGGCGATGTCGAAGCCGATGTCGCCGGCCGCAACATCACCATGGCCGCCGGTGTCGGTCTCTTTAACCCGAACCATGCACAGGTCGCTGCGCAGGTTCTCAACCCGACGCTGCTCGACATC
Source organism: Ensifer sp. EB106-03-01-XG145 (assembly GCF_058792075.1). Taxonomy (NCBI): domain Bacteria; kingdom Pseudomonadati; phylum Pseudomonadota; class Alphaproteobacteria; order Hyphomicrobiales; family Rhizobiaceae; genus Ensifer; species Ensifer sp. EB106-03-01-XG145. The sequence goes on from NZ_JBYTEC010000007.1 coordinate 113,150, forward strand.
AATTCGCCGCTCGGGGGCATCGGCCTGCCGAACGATTTCCTCGAGATCAACGTCGACATCCGCAACGGTCTTGGTGGCCTCGGTGTCCTCAGGGCATTCGATACGACCGCAGACAGCACGCTCGGCATCTTCCTCGATGAAGTCGTCGGCGATCTGCTCGTCCACACGGTCCATACGACGCGTGACATCTCGCTGCGCACCGTCTCTGGCTCGATCCTCGATGCGCGCAACAACGGCGCCGGCGATGATTTCGCCGACCTGCTTGGCCAGAGCATCGATCTCGACGCCAATGGCGGCGGCTCCATCGGCGCCTTCAACAATGATCTGGAGATCGATTCCTCACGCGGCTCGTCGAACGACGACGTCGCGCTGGAAGCCGACAACAACATCTATCTGGCGGAAGCACCCGTTAATCCCGGCGAGAGCGCCGGCAACCTCAGGCTCGTGCTCGCCCATACCTATGACGGCGACATTCGCATCACCGTGCGCGAGACGGCGGCACAGGGGGAGAACCTCGACCTGCTGCACAGCGGCAGCGCACGCTTCTCCGAGGACGGCCTCACCTTCCCGACCTTCCAGGCTGATGCCGAGCGTCTCATCCCGCATGGCCAGATCTTCGCCGAGAAGGGCAATGTGCAGTTGCGCGTCGGCGACAACGTCACACTCGATTCGAACAGCGAGATCCTGGCCGCCAAGCGGATCGACATCTATGGCGACGTCACCGCCTTCGACGAGGCCATCACCCTGCTTGCCAATGCCGATATCGGCTTCGGTTCGGTCATGCTGTTGCGCGGGCGCATCATCGCCAATGCCGCAGTAACGCCCGGCAACAAGAGCAGTGGCACGCCTGTTGGTACCGCTGCACCAAAGACGGCTGCGCCTCACGCCACGAATCTGACCTGGATCTTTGGCAATACCGATGTCGATACCATCCAGTTCGGCGATCCCTCTGGCGCCGGCGGCACCAATACCCAGGGCAGCCCCGGCTATATCTTCCTCGGCTCGAAGACGCGGGCCTATGGCAGCCAGAACCTCGACCCGACCAACGCCGACGGCGAAGATCGCTTCACGGTCTACTACCTGCAGGATACAGCGACGCAGACATCGCCAAACATGACGACAGCCGCCGAGCACACGCTGACGCTCGACGGTGTCTCCGGCAGCGACCTCTACGAGGTCTACACGCTCGGCTCGAACAATCCGGGCCGCGGCACGGCCGGCACGGACTTCAACCGCAACTACGTCATCAACGTGCTCGACAGCGGGCGCTCCAACGACGGCGTCGATGCGCTGAACATCTATGGCTACAACTCGGCATTCAACGGCAAGGACGGCGACGGCAACAAGCCGATCGACGACATCTTCCTGCTGCGCGGCGCGAACTTTCTGCCGCATGAAACGGCTGATCGCCCGGCCTATGTCGCGATGGTCTACGGCCAGCCGACCACCTATGCGGACACGATCGAAGACAACGAACCGTCGAACGAGAGCGCACGCATCAACTACGACACGGCCCTCAATGGTCGCGTCACCGTCGAAGGCCTCGGCGGTAACGACAACTTCTATTCCGACGATACGACGGCGATCGTGTCGCTTCAGGGCGGAGCGGGGGACGACTCCTTCCAGATCGGGCAGATCTTCGGCAACAAGCGCACCGACGATCCGGAAAACGGCGTCACGCCGTTCTTCGGCGGCGGCCTGCTCGCCCAGGACGTCTTCCCGGACATGGTTGCTACGACTCGCGGCTGGCTGAGCCCCGGCATCAGTGCGCCGCTGGTCGCGCAGGGCGGAACCGGCAACGACGAGTTCCGTGTCTATTCGAACCAGGCTGAACTGAGGCTCGAAGGCGACGACAACAACGACCTGTTCATCGTGCGCGCCTTTGCGATCGCCGCTGTTGCCAACCAGGATTGGAATGGCGACGGCACGATCGACCAGGACGACTTGCCGGCTGTCACGCTCGACACCAATGGCGACGGCGTCATCAACTTTGCCGATGCCGATTCCACGCCCGACGACTACACCGACGACGTGATCGTGCGCGACGACCAGGGCGTTGCGATGCCGATCATCGGACTCGGCTTCTCTGTTGCGCGGGCGCCCGACATCCGCGCCGGTGGTGGTGAGGACGAGGTCCAGTACAACGTCAATGCTCCGGTTTCCGTCGACGGCGGCACGGGCTTCGACAAGCTCGTCATCCTCGGCACGGAGTTCGCCGACGACTTTGCGATCACCGAACGTGGCATTTTCGGCGCCGGCCTTAATGTGCGCTACACCACGATCGAAGTGGTCGAAATCGATGGTCTCGAAGGTGACGACGAATTCTTTGTCCAGTCGACCGCCTTCGGCGTTGCCTATCGCGTCATTGGCGGCCTGGGATCCGATACGATCAACGTCACCGGCGACGTGACCGAAGACATCGTGACCCGCGAGCTCGAAGGGGCCTCCGGTGCTGTCGATCATCTCGTCACGTCCGGTGACGCGCTCTACGACGGTGTGCTGGTCGACGGTTTCGACTACAACGTCGCTTCCGGAGAAGAGGGCATCATCCGCATTGACGAAACCGGCGGCTTTACTGCCGTGCGCGAAGGCGGCCCGGTCAATGTCGACAGCTACACGGTGAAGCTGGCAATCGCTCCGCTCGCCGGCCAGGTGGTCTATGTCACCGTGTCTGCGGCACGCTCGCCGCAGGAAGAGGAAGACGGCACACTGTTGAACCCAGCGCCTTTGCCGAACGGCCTCGGCGACACGATCTGGCTGTCCACCGTCAACCCCGGCGGAACCGTCACCGACAGCGACTTCCAGCATATTGTCATGGTCAACGGCGTACCGCAGATCATCAAGGATCGCGCGGTCGTGCTGCGGTTCGACAGCGGCAACTGGATGAATCCGCAGATGGTCTACGTCTATGCGCCGGACGACCCGCGGGCAGAAGGCGACCGCGTGGTCGTCATCCAGCACAGCGTGATTTCCGATCTCAGCGGCGTCGACACAAATGTCATCGACATCGATGCCGAATATCCCGATGGAGACCCCTTTGACGCGGCTGACGTCCGCAACGTCGAAGTGCTGGTCAGGGACAACGACACACCCGGGATCTATGTCACCGAGGTGGCGCCTGGCACGAACATCGAAGACGGCCGGTCGCTGGTCATCGAAGGCAGCCCGACGACCCAGTTGACGGACGAGATCCTCGTTCAGCTTTCGACGGCGCCGGAAGTGGGTGACATCATCGTCGTCAAGCTCTTCCTCAACGAGGCGAGCGACGAGGATATCCAGATCTTCGATGTCGACGATCCGACGAACATCTTCAACTCGGTCGGCGACCGCATGTACAAACATGCCGACGGCTACTGGCGGCTAACCTTCGACCATACCAACTGGGATGACCCGGTTCGCATCGGCGTTCAGGCGCGTGACGATATCCCGCGCGAAGATCCGCATACGGCGGTCATCTACTTCCAGCGCGACGACGTTCTGACGACTGACGCCGACCACGACTATGTCTTCCCGAACCTGCGCTCCGGCCCCGGCTATGTCGACATCGAAGTCATTGACAACGACACGGCCGGCGCCGTCGTGCTCGAAAGCGGCGGCACGACTCTGCTCAATGCCGATGGCAGCGACACGGACGACTACACGATCCGGCTGACGAAGGCGCCCAGCACCACCGTACAGGTCGCGATCGTCACCGACGGGCTGGCGGATGTCGTCAGCGTCAACGGCGTCGCCGTCACACCCGGCTCGGGCTATACGGTGATCGGCGGGCTCAGGCCGACGCAGATTTTCGACGGCAACCTTGTCTTCAGCAATGACGGCCTCAACGGCAAGATTACCCGCGGCACGGGCGCCGATCTCGGCAGCTTCGTCGATGAAGGCTTCTTCGTCGGCCAGCAAATCCGCGTCGGCAACGCCGGCGGCAACAGCGGTGACTATTACATCACCGCAATCGACACGGTCGACGGCAAGTTCATCAAGGTTGACCGGACGTTCGGTACCGGCGGCCAGCTTGCCGATGTCATCCTCTCGGACCTCGCCAGCGATGGCGCCTTCACGGGCAATATCCAGTTCCATACGGTCATCGAGGACGGCACGCCCACCTATCGGATGACGATCGCCGGCCTTGCCGACGATGCGGACGGCTGGCTCGCCTATGGCTTCCTGGAAGGCCAGTGGATCCGTGTCTTCGACGCCGCCGACAACGTTATCGGCAACTTCAAGATCGCGATCATTCGCGGCGAGAACGACACCAAGGATGCCACGATCCAGATCACTTCGGAGAACGCTGGACTGCTGCCGGTCGGCAGCACGCTTGCGGGCGTCAAGGTGCTGCGCACCGCGGCGGTCGCGACGTTCAATCCGGGGAACTACTATATCCAGCAGACGGTCGTCCTGCAGGCGGATGACAACTACGACATCCCCGTCACGCGCGAAGGCGTGAAGGTCTTCCCGGCTTCGGGACATTATCTCTCGAAGCTGCGCGGACCGCTGGCTGTTGAAGGCGGCCCGACGGGCGCTGACCGTTCGCTGGAAAACGGCCTGAAACTGCCGGGTGAAGCGGACGACTTCCTGATCGCCATCGGCGCCCAGCCGCCGGAATCGCAACAGATCGATGTCCTCAACATCTTCAACGACACCAGCAAGGAAGATGTCGACGGCGTCATGACGCAGACGACGCTGACCGGCTTCAACATGGCCGATGATCTGAGCCTCGGCCTCGGGGTCACCGGCGATCCGACCTTCGGCGAATCGGGCTTCTTCCCGGGCGGCATCAGCTTCGGCAAGATCAGCGTCGGTTCTGACGGCCAGTTCGGCACCAATGCGACGCAAAGCACCATCGAGGTCGTCAATCTGATGCTCGGCGAGGGCAATGATGGTCTCGTCATCCAGGGCACGCTCGATCCGGCGCCCTCCGTTCAGGTCACCAATAATTTCACGGTGACGCCGAACGGCAACAACGGCGGCACGATCGTGCGCGCGGGCTTCGATTGGAAGGCCATGGGCTTCCTCGTCGGCCAGACCGTGAAGATTGCGGGGCAGGTGGGCACCTGGACCGTGGTCGCGATCAACGACGCCCTCATCGATCCGCTGCATCCGGAAGAAGGCGCCGACCCGAACGACAATTCGATCCTGGTACTCAGCGGCCCATCGCTCGCTGGCGTTGCGAGCGGCGCACTGACCATCACCGCGATCGACAAGGACGTGATCACCGTCAACAAGTCCGTCGACGTCCTCCAGACGATTGCCGGCGGCATCATCGAGCGCACCGATGGAGGCTCATGGACCGGCTTTGCGGTCGGTGACTTCATCACTATCGACGAGGACTTCGCGAAGGGTGAATACCAGATCGTCTCGATTGTCGGCTCGACGATGCGCGTCACCGGCGGTCAGCTCGCGCTCGTCAGCGACGCGCCCCGGACCATCAACCGCATCAACCCGGTCACCAGCGCCATCCTGCAAACGGTGGTCACCGATGTCAGTATCGATCCGACCTATACCGGTGGCATCGTCACCCGTCAGGACGGCGTCAAGTGGGCGGACGAGGGTTATCTTGCCGGTCACCTCATCACCATGGTCGATGAAAACGGCAAGCGCGACTTCCGCATCATCGAGATCTCCGATGACGGCTTCTCGCTGAAGCTAGAAGGCGCATTGCTCGCCACACAGAACGATGCGGTCAAGAGCTTCTATGTGCAGGGTGCGCATGGCGGCCTGACGCTCGTCCACGGCGGCGGCAACATGTACCTCGAAAGCGCTGGCAAGATGAACATTGCCAGTGGCGGCGGTGGCTCGATCGTCGTGACCCGCCTCGATGGGCGCGACTGGTCCGAAGACCGGTACCAGGTCGGCCAGGTCATCCAGCTTGAGGGCGAGACCTACACCCGGACGATCCTTGCCATCGTCGACGCGACCCTTCCGCCGCCGCCGAACTCGGCCCTGACCTGGGGCGATCTCAGCGCCCTGGTATTGAGCGCGCCGAACACCCACATCGGGCAGGGGCCCGGCGTCTCGCTGGCGGCCGATGCGTTCAACAGCTACGCCGAACGCTCTCTGCATGTCGCCGAAGCACGCACGATCACGGCTTCCGGCACGATGAACGTTGCCACCAACAGCCTGACGCGCAGCGCCGGGAGCTGGCAAGCAGACGGTTTCTATGTCGGCCAGAAGGTCTATGTCAGCGGCCATGCCGGACCGTTCACGATCCAGGCGCTGACTGCCGCGGTGATGACGTTGCAGAACGTGGCGTTGACACCGGCAACGGGCGTCCAACTGACCGTGTTCGGCTATGACACCACGCTCGATGGCGGCAAGCGCGTCGGCGGCGACTACATCAAGGTCAATGGCGGCGCCGGTCCGAACTCGCCGCTCGTCATCTATGGCGACACCAGCCAGGACGGCATCTGGTATTCCGGCCAGGCACACAATGTGCTCGGCATGGAATTCGGTGAAAAGCCGTTCGATCCCTTCCCGCAACTGCAGGATGGCGAGAACGAAGACGATGAATGGGTCTTCCCGCTCGCCAATCCCTACAAGCTCGCTGGCAACGACGTCATCGACGCCAGCGCACTGTTTGCGGGCGTTGCAGGAGGGAGTCTGCCCAGCGTCGGACTGACGATCTATGGCGGCGCGGGCAACGACACGATCTATGGCAGCCAGGCCGGCGATCATCTGGCCGGTGGTTCCGGCGACGACCTGATCATCGGCAACCGCGGCGTCGATCATATCTATGGCGACAGCGGCGTGAACGTGAACATCTTCACCCGCCAGCTCTTCATCGACACGGTCGACAACAGCCCGTTGCCTTCCGCCAACCCGAACACCGACACCAACGGCACCACGATCAAGCCGGTGAAGTCGGCGGTTCGCGACCTCATGCAGGCTGGCCGTGACCTGATCTTCGGTGATGGAGGGTCCCATCTCGGCTACGGCCCGAGTGCCGTCGCTGCGGCCGGCGTACTCGGCGACTTCGACGACATCGTCTTCGCCGACCATGGCGTCGTCGAGATGTTCGTGGACGATCCGAACCTGCCGTCCGGTCTCAAACAGCGAATCCAGACGACCGAGCTCGTGCTCGTGACGGCGATCAAGTCGGCCGAGCTGCAGAACGGCGCCGACGATATCGTGTTCGGCGGGCTTGACCGCGATGTGATCGTCGGCGGTGCCGGCCATGACATGCTGGACGGCGACCAGCAGGACGATCGCATCTTCGGCGACAACGTCTACCTCACCCGCCAGGGCGGCGCGGACGGCAACTTGCTGGACGACACATTCAGCAAGCGCTTCCAGACCTTGGCCGGCGCGCTGCTCTACAGCCGCACGGATCGGCCGATCCCGGCTGGCTTCGGCACCGTCACTGGCGACAACAGCGGTCTCCTCTTGGTCGACGGTATCGCACGCCGTTACCGCGACCCGGACGGCGCGCCGTGGTGGAGCGAGTATGCGGTCGACTATGCGACCCTTCACACCTTCGCCTTCGACCAGGGAGCTGCCGGCGTTGGCAGTTTCGGCAACGACTACATTGCCGGCAGCGAAGGTCATGACGAAATCTTCGGCCAACTGGGCAATGACGTCATTCAGGGCGACGGAGGTATCGAACTTGCCTTCGCCGGCACCTCGCATGTCGGTGCATCCCGGACGTCGGGTGGTGTTGCCGATCCGATCGGTCCGTTGACAGTGATCGCATCCTTTGCTGCTGCGAGCGATGGCCAGGACTACATCGAAGGCGGTGGTGGCGATGACCAATTGTTCGGCGGCCTCGGCCAGGACGACCTGGTCGGTGGCTCGTCCTCGTTCTTTAGTCTGACCGATGCAAATGCACGGCCTGACGGCGACGACTACATCTTCGGCGGTACCGGCGCCGAAATCGACCGGAACGACCTCGACCTTCCGGGCGACGGCACCCTTGCGGCTGCGCGTTATGCCCGCGATGCCGATACCATGGTCGGCGACAACGGTAATATCGTCCGTATTGTCGGGATCAATGGCGTCGATATCAACCCGAACGGGCTGGCAAACCAACAGCTCTACGTCCGGTACAATTACGATGTGAATGATCCGGCCCGCACCGGCGCCGAACGCATCGTCGTCCGCGGCGTTCACCTTCTCGACTACACACCGGGCGGCCCGGATTTCCGTCCTGACCTGTTCTCGAAGACGAACCCGAACGACGCGGCCTATCGCAACGAATTCGGTCTGTGGGCGAAGAATGACATCGGCGGCCATGACGAATTCCACGGCGAAACCGGCGACGACATCGCCTATGGCGGCGGCGGCCACGACCGCATGTTCGGCGATGCCGAGAATGACGATCTGATCGGCGGTTGGGGCAATGACTGGATCTCCGGCGGTACCGGCCAGGACGGCATCCTCGGTGATGACGGACGGATCTTCACGAGCCGCAACAGCGCCACTTATGCCGAGCCGCTTTACGGCGTCCTGGCCCTCCTTGCCACCGACCCGGATACCCGCACCAGCCAGGGCGACGTCCTCAACGAATTCATCTACACGCCCGGGCAGGTGCAGACCGAGACGATCAATATCGGCGGCCAGCTGAAGAAATCCGTCGACCTTACGCCTTATAACCTGAAGCCGAACGCTCAGGGCGCAGATGATCCGCTGTTCGACGCCAATGTCGTCGACGACATCATCTTCGGCGGTCTCGGCGACGACTTCATCCATGGCGGCGCCGGCGACGATGCCGTCGGCGGCGGCGAAGCCCTGCCGCTCAGCTACACCCAGCGCTTCGAAAACGGCGTCGTGGTCGGGCTGGTGCGCACCGATTTCACACGGCCCTGGAACCCGGGAGACATCCTGCGCTTTGGTGCCGATACCGATCCGTGGAACGCACCGAAGCCGGTTCAGAGTAAGCTCGGCGAATTCTTCCTCTATGACGAATACGATCCGCGCCGGACGATTCTGTTCAATGCTGACGGAACCGTCTGGAAGTCGGGTGCTGCGCCGACCCAGTTCCAGTATTTCCTCAACCTGGTCGACAATGAGGGACCGTTGGTCAACGGCGCGATCGCGTTCTCGCCCAACGGCACGCCGATCGCCTTCGCCGACCGCAATACGGACGGCAGTGACGCCATCTTCGGCGACCTCGGCAACGACTGGATCGTCGGCGGCACAGGGCGCGATCACATCTATGGCGGCTGGGGCAATGACCTCATGAATGCCGACGATGTGCTTAGCACCAATGGCTGGATGAACGACCAGCCGGAAACGCATCCGGTCTACGAGGATCGTGTCTTCGGCGGCGCCGGGCTCGACATCCTGATCGGCAACACCGGCGGCGACCGCCTGATCGATTGGGTCGGCGAGTTCAACAGCTATCTCGTGCCGTTCGCTCCGTTCGGCATCGCGACGGTCAGCCGTCAGGTGCCGCCGCAGCTCTTCGACTTCCTCTATGCGCAAGCCTTCAGCGATGGTGTCGACATCACCCGCACGGCCGATACCGGAAGCGTCAATGGCAGTGACCAATACAGCCATGTGTCGCAGTTCCAGGGCGGGGTCGAAGGCGAACTTGGCCTGGTGACCCAGAAGGATCACGGCATCTGGCAAGACCAGACCGGCGGACCGACTGATCCGCAACCGGGCAATATCCCCGGTGGACGACGCGACGTTCTGCGCACGGCCGACTTCAACGACGGCACGCTCGACGTGTTCGCCGCCGACCAGGGCAAGTTCTCAGTCTCGAGCGGCATGATGTCGGTCGAATCCGAGACATCGTGGGGGCAGGCGGCTGCCGTCTTCTATGCCGACCAGTACCTGCCGATCTATTTCGAGATCTCGGCCAAGATCACCGCTCAGAAGCCTTTGGCGGGCTGGAAGGCCAACTCTTATGTCATCTTCGACTACCACTCGCCGACCGACTTCAAATGGGCTGGTATCAACATCTCGAATGACAAGATCGAAATGGGCTACCGCGACGCCAGCGGCTGGCACCAGGTCGCCCAGTCGAACAAGCCCGTCCAGTTGAAGGCTGGCATAACCTATGACGTGCTCCTTGCCGTCAACGGCACGAACGTCACGGTGACGGTCGCGGGTGTGAACTGGTTCGGCTACACCTTCGCGCCGAGGATCGAGGATGGCGTGCCCGTGGGCCTCAACCGCGGCCTGGTGGGCGCCGGCAACGATGGCTCCAAGTCGAAGGTGGACAACTTCTCGGTTCAGATCCTGCCGCCAAACCTGTCGCTTGACTATACCGACAACTTCGACGCAACCAGCCGGTTCCCGATGAGCGGTACGGCGGCCACGGGCTGGACCGTCGCAGGTGGTCGCTTCGTCGGCGCCGCCGGCGCTTCCATCAGCACGTTCAACCTTGGCACCAAGCTCCGGGCGGACTCCTACCTCGAACTCGAGGCCAAGCTGCTGACGGCAGGCACGGGCGGTATCGTCTTCGACAGCTATGGTCCGAACGACTACAAGTTCGTCGCCCTCGATGCGGTCAACGACAAGGTCCTTGTCGGCCACGTCAGTGCCAAGGGCGGCTACAAGATCGATCAGTCCTTCAGTCGCGTCCTTGATGTCGGCGTCGACTATTCTTTGAAGGTGATCTTCAAGGGGGCGGCGGTCAGCATTCAGGTGAACGGCGGCCTCGTCGGCACCTATGGATTCAATGCTGCACTGGTCGATGGCGGCTTCGGCACGATGTCACGTGTCGGATCAAGCTCGTTCGATCGCTTCCTGATCCGTACCAACGATCCCGCCTTCAACACGTCGACCAATCTGCTGGCGGCGACCGGCGACACGACCGTCGCCGGTGGCGAGATCACGAGAGGACAGGCACTCTCGGTGCTCGACGATGCCGTCGCCCTCTGGGCGAAATCGGGACTGCTCGATGCATCAACCTTGGCGCGCCTTGGCACGATCGATCTGCAGATCGTCGATCTCGAGGGCGACCGACTGGCCGAAGCCGTGTTCGGCGCAATCAGGATCGACCGCAACGCCGCGGGACGGGGCTGGTTCGTCGATCTCACGCCGCAGGATAACGAGGAGTACAGCCTTGTCGACGGTAAGTGGCAGGCGATCGGTGGCAGCCCTGCCGCGGGACGCTTCGATCTGCTCTCGGTCCTGCTCCATGAAATGGGTCACGAGGCCGGATTGGTCCACTCTGCCGACGATGCTGTCGGCGGCGTTATGGCCGAAACGCTTGAGGTCGGCGAGCGCCGGTTGCCGCTGCCGGCAACCCAGTCCGAAACGCGAAACGACGCCCAGGTGTTCGATGAGGAGCTCGGTCTGTTCGTAACCCCGACTGAGCGACGGCTGATGCAACTTGCCGGCATCAGCGCCTCGGATCTCCATATCTCAGGGGGTAGCGAGGCGAACGAGACAGCCGCGGCATCCGGCTGGGCCGGAAGCGGCAGAGGCGCTCTGGCGGTCGCCTGGCAAACGGCAACAGGTGGGGGCGATGGCATAGCGCGCTTCGGCAATAGCGACGAGAAGTCATGGGTCTTCGACGAGGCAACCGGCACGTTTGTCGACCCAACGGCCTGGACGCAGGTCGGAGATCACGCCGCCAAGACGTCTGGCGCCGGTGAGAATGATGCGGATGCGAGTGAGCAAGAAGTGTTGAACGGCATAATCGAGTGGGAGGCCCGAAAGGGACTGCTTTCTCGACTGGTCAGTCTCTTTGGAGGGCGCTAGCGTGCGAGTAAACTGTCTGGCCACCGCGTGCCGGCATGACTGATCACATTGCCAGGGAATATGCACCACCGCCCCCGGTCGAAGGCCCGGGGGCGGTGAAGTATGCTATTTTGGATCAAGCACTCTGGCAAAAATTCCGCAATGCGACCGAGCCAGACGAATTCATGGAGACGTGGCTGGCCATACTCTGCCGGCAGATCTCTGGCGTCGCCAGCGGCATGGTCATGCTCGGGGAACCGGACACCGGGCCCTACACGCCGATCGCGTTCTGGCCGGAAAGGGCCGCCGACGAGGGGTTGACGGCCATCGCAGAGAGGGCGCTGAGCCAACGCCAGGGCATCTCCACCGGAACGACCGGTAGCCGTATGGTGCAAATGATCGCTTCGCCGTTGATCGTCAACGAGCGCTTGTACGGCGCCTGCGCGCTTTCGCTTTCCGTCGAGCCTGCTTCCATCAACGCGGTGATGCGCAAGGTGCAATGGGCCTCCGGCTGGGTCGAGGTCCTGCTCAGGCGCCAGCTCCAAGTCGAAAACGAAGAAGTCAGCGAACGCAACAGGCTGGCCTTCGACATGCTTGCCGCGGTGATCGAGGCAAAAGGTTTCGCCGAAGCGGCCACCGCGCTCGTGACGGAACTCGCCATGCGGCTTGCCTGCGACCCCGTCAGCGTCGGTTTCGTCCGCGGACGGCGATGTCGTGTCGCGACGGTCTCGCATGCGGCAGGCTTCGGCAACAAGGTAAACATCATTCGCGACATCGGCGCGGCGATGGACGAGGCTGTCGATCAGCGCGCCATCGTTCTCTACCCGCCGCAGGAGCACTGGGAGTATCGTGTCCTTCGGGCGCACGAAGAGCTGGTCGAGACGCACAAGTGCGGAGGCGTGCTGACGATTCCCCTGCAATCTGGGCATCAGATCGTGGGCGCCCTGACGCTGCAGCGCCCACGCGGCAGTGCCTTCGACGAGACGACCGTCGACCTGTGCGATGCAGTGGCAGCGGTCGTCGGACCAGTACTTGAGGAAAAACGCCGCAACGACAGGAACGTCTTGGTGAAGCTTTGGGAGGCCGCCGGCAACCAGTTGCGGCGCCTGCTGGGCCCAGGCTATTTCGGCCGCAAGCTCGCGACGCTGATTGCCGTCATCCTGGCCGCCTATTTCAGCGTGGCCACAACGGAATACTCCGTCACGTCTTCGGCTGTCGTTCGCGGTACAATCCAGCGAACCGTCGTGGCGCCATTCAACGGCTATGTATCCAGCCAGTCGGCAAGGGCCGGCGAAGTGGTCAAACAGGGGCAGATCCTGGCGCAGCTCGACGACCAGGATCTGACACTGGAACGGCTTCGGCTGACGACCACCCGACAGCAGAAGACGACCGAATATGACCGGGCGCTGATGCAGCACGAACGGGCCGAGGCGCTCATCGTCAAGTCGCAGATCGATCAGGCCGACGCCCAGCTCGCTTTGATCGACGAACAGCTCAAGCGCACCCGGCTGCTCGCTCCCTTTGACGGCTATGTCGTCAACGGCGACCTCAGCCAGTCGATCGGCGCTGCGGTCGAGCGCGGGCAGGAGCTCTTTACGATCGCACCGCTCAAGTCCTATCGCGTCATCCTCGAAGTCGATGAAAGCGACATTGACGATGTCGAGATCGGCCGCCAGGGAGTCCTGCGAGTTTCCGCGCTTCCGCAGGAGCCGCTCACCTATCGGATTGAGCAGATCACCGCGATTTCCACCCAGAAGGAGGGACACAATTTCTTCAAGGTCGAAGCAGCTCTGGATCATCTGAGCGATCGGCTTCGGCCTGGTATGGAGGGCATTGCCAAGACCTCCGTCGACGAACGGCTCCTGATCCGCGTTTACACCGACAAGATGGTGCAATGGGCCTATCTCGCCGCGTGGCGCTGGTTGCCGTGAGGGCGCGGACATGGAACGGTCCTACTTCAGCTCATCCTGGTACCGCGTCGCGCAACTGAAGCTGAAGCTGCGCGGCCATGTACGCATCCATCGAACGGTCTTTCGTGATCAGCTCTGGTACGTGCTGCAGGACCGAACATCCGGGCGTTTCCACCGTTTCACGCCCGAGACCTATCTCATCATCAGCCTGATGGATGGTCACCGGACAATGCAGGCGATCTGGGACATCGCCTGCGACAAGCTCACCGACAAGGTCGTGACCCAGGATGAGGTCATCCAGCTTCTCGGGCAGTTGCACGCGGCGGACGTCCTGTTCGGCAATGTTCCGCCCGACATCAATGAAATCGCCGAGCGCGGCAAGAAGGCGCGCAATCGCAAGCTCTTGATGAGTTTCGGCAATCCCCTCGCCATTCGCTTCGGCCTTCTCGATCCGAACGAGTTTCTGAACGCCACCGCCATTGTCGGCCGGGTGCTGTTCTCATGGTTCGGCGCGCTCGTCTTCATCTGTCTTGTCGCCTATGCCGCCGTTCTTGCCGGCATGAGTTGGAACGCGCTGACCGCCAATGTGACCGACCGCGTTCTGTCAACGTCGAACCTCTTCCTGATGCTGATCGCCTATCCGCTCATCAAGACCCTGCATGAGCTAGGGCACGCCTACGCAGTCAAGCGATGGGGCGGCGACGTCCACGAGGTCGGTGCGATGATGCTGGTCTTCATGCCGGTCCCATATGTCGATGCATCCGACAGCCTGGCTTTTGCCAGCAAGTGGCAACGCGCCCTCGTCGGTGCCGCCGGCATTTTCGTGGAAATGACGCTTGCCGCGGTTGCCCTCATCGTGTGGGTCTATGCGGAGGAGGGGCTCGTGCGGGCCTTCGCCTTCAACGTCATGCTGATCGGCGGCGTGTCAACCGTGCTCTTCAACGGCAACCCGCTTCTGCGCTTCGACGGTTACTACGTCCTGAGCGATCTTCTGGAGATACCCAACCTCGCGAGCCGGGCCAATAAATATCTTGCCTATCTCGTTCAGCGCTACGCCTTCAAGATCGGCTCGGTCAACTCGCCGGCGACGGCGCCTGGGGAGGAGTTCTGGTTCGTTCTCTACGGCGTCTCGGCGTTCTTCTACCGCCTTGTGGTCACTGGCGCGATCATCGCGCTCGTCAGTCAGAAGTTTTTCATCGTCGGTACCTTGCTCGCCATCTGGGCGCTCATTCTGATGTTTGCAGTGCCGCTGGCAAAGGCTTTCTGGTTCCTGCTGACGAGCCCGCTCCTGCGGCGAAGCCGGGGCCGCGCATTCGCAGTGGTCGGCTCCGTCCTCGCCGCAGTCGCGCTGGTGGTCTTCGTGCTGCCCATTCCGCACGCGACTGTCGTGCAGGGGATCGTATGGTTGCCAGGCGATGCGATCGTCCATGTTCAGACCGATGGTACGGTCGATGAAATTGCCGCCGCACCCGCCGCCGAGGTCAGGGCTGGCGATCCACTGATCCGGCAGGAGGATCCGCTGCTGGCGGCGCGCGTCGACCTGCTGCAACTGCGTGTCGCCGAGCTCCAACGGCGTCTTACCAAGCAGGATCTGTCGGATCTTGCCCATGCGAGCATGGTCAAGGAGGAACTGCGGCTTGCGCGTGCCGATCTCGACCTGGCACGGCAAAGGCAGGAGAATTTGATCGTCCGAGCACCATCGAGCGGCACGCTGATCCTGCCCGACGATCGCGACCTGCCCGGCAAGTTCGTGCAACGTGGCAAGGTGATCGCCTACGTTGCGCACTTCGACAAGCCAACCATTCGGGTCATCGTCCCGGAGGAGGACGCCGACCTTGTCCGTTCGCAAACACGGGACGTAAGTCTGCGCTTCGTCGAGGATTTTTCGAAGATCTACAGGGCGGTCGTTGTCCGCGAGGTTCCGGCGCTAACCGACACATTGCCCAATGCGGCGCTCAGCACCGCCGGCGGCGGTGCCATTGCGCTCGACCCCCGCGACACGTCACAGCGGCGGGTGCTTGCCAATCTTTTGCATCTCGACCTGATGCTGACCGAGAGCCCGACCGTGCCTCGAATAGGTGGACGTGTCTTTGTGCGGTTCTCTCACGGGTCCTCGCCCGTCGCCAGTAGAATTTATCGTTCAACGCGGCAGATATTCCTGCGTTTATTTAAAGTTTGACTGGACACGAAGTCTAATAAAGTGTTCGATCAAATCAGCCTGAGTAAAAATCTGGCGATTGTCTTTTAGAATACCTGAGTGGCACTTACAAGATACTAGAGGGAAACCACCATGACAGCGCAACTTCTTTTCTATCAAGACGTGCATCCTGTCTCGGCCGATCGCCATAAGGATGTGTCGATTAAAAGCGGAACTTCATACAAGTTCGCAAAAGAAGTGAACTCGGTTCCGGTGACGGCCATCGAATTTGCTCAGGCCGCCGCCGAATATCCGATCGTCTTTGCCGGCACGGACGACACGGTGACACCTGCGGTGGTTCTCGGCGCCCAGCAGACGCAAAACCTCTTCGTCGGCGACGACGGTGCCTGGCTCGGCAAATATGTGCCGGCGTTCGTGCGCCGTTATCCGTTCGTGTTCTCAACGGACCGCAGCGGCAAGACGTTCATCCTTCACATCGACGAAAGTTTCGACGGCTTCAATCGCGAAGGCCGCGGCGAGCGCCTGTTCGACAGCGAGGGACAGCAAACCCAATACCTGAAGAGCGTGCTTGGCTTCCTGCAGGACTATCAGGCAAGGCACCAGCGAACCCGCCAGTATTGTGAGCGGTTGAAATCACTGGGGCTGCTGCAGCCGATGCAGGCCCAGTTCAACCTCAACAGCGGCGAACGCCGGTCGCTTTCCGGGTTCATGACGGTCAACCGTGAAAAGCTGAAAGCGCTGGCAAGCGAAGACATGCAGGCCATGTTCACCAATGACGAGCTGGAATGCACGTACCTGCATCTTCACTCGCTCAGGCATTTCTCGAGCATGCTGGAGCGCATGCCCGAAGCCGTGGATGCTGCCGGTAAGGGAGACGCTCCGCCCGCCGTACCGAAGCAGCCGAAGAGCTACCGGAACGGCCAAGATGCGCCCGTCGAGGAAGCGAGCGCCTAAGGCGGATTGGGCAAGCGACCATGAATATTCGCGTCCCGAGCTGGTCGCCGCCTCCACTGGTCGTCTACCCCGAACGCCAGGACCGACCCGAGCACTGGCTTGACGGCATCGAGAAGATGGTGACCAGCGTTCCGCAGATGGTTGCCGGTCGTTTGCACCGGCGCCATCTGAGGGAACTTGTCCAGAAGATCAATGCGGCGGGAGCAGCCCTGGGCGACGAAACCGGGCAGGGGCTCGCTGCGCGCATCGGCGAAGTCCGTGCGGCCCTGCGGTGCCATGGCCTCATCGATGCCAATATTTGTCTCGGCTTTGCGATCGTGCGCGAAGTTTCACAGCGTACCATCGGATTGCGCCACCTCGACGTGCAGATACTTGCCGGCCTTGCCATGCTGAAGGGGCGCGTGGCGGAGATGGACACGGGCGAGGGCAAGACCTTGACCGCCGGCCTGCCGGCGTCGATCGCCGCGCTTGCCGGGCTTCCAGTCCACGTCATCACCGTCAATGATTACTTGGCGGCGCGCGATCTGGATATACTTCGCCCAATCTACGATTTTCTTGGGCTGACGACTGGTCTCGTCAACAGTACTGTGCCAAGACCGGATCGGCCGGCAGCCTACGCGTGCGATGTCGTCTATGCCAGCAACAAGGAAATCGCCTTCGACTATCTGCGCGACCGCATCACTTTCGGCGGCCAGCCACGGCCCGTTCACGCGAAGGTGAACCGCATGTTGGACGAGCGCCGTGGCCAAGAGCCATCTTTTGTCATGCGTGGACTGCATTTCGCCATCGTCGACGAAGCCGACAGCGTACTGGTGGACGAGGCGAGAACGCCGCTCATCATTTCCCAGGAAACGGACGCGGACGGCGAGCGGCAATGGGTGGAGCAGACCTTCGCGCTGATCGACGGCTTCAAGGAGCCGACCCATTATTTGCTGCTGCTCGATGAGCGCAGGCTGGAATTGACCGAAGCCGGAAAGGCCAAGCTTGCAGAACGTGCCGAGGCGATCGGCGGCATCTGGCGCAATCGCATCCGGCGTGAGGAGGCTGCCAGCCAGGCGCTTGTCGCGCTGCTGCTCTTCAAGAAGGGCGAGCACTATCTCGTCAGCGACGGCAAGGTGCAGATCATCGACGAGTATACCGGCCGCGTGATGCCTGATCGCTCCTGGAGCGACGGGCTGCACCAACTGGTCGAAGGAAAGGAAGGCTGCGTGATCACAAGCCGCAAGCTGACAATGGCGAGGATGACCTATCAGCGGTTTTTCCGCCGATACCTCCACCTGGCGGGAATGACGGGAACCGCACGCGAAATTACCGAAGAACTCCGGCATGTCTACGGGCTGCAGGTGATGCGTATTCCCCCGAACGCGCCCTCGCGGCGCACGAAACTGCCGACGACGATTTGCCCAACGCTTGACGACAAATGGCTTACGATCGTGCGGCGGGTCCAGGAACTGCAAGCCGCCGGCCGCCCGGTCCTGATTGCGACGCGCTCGGTCTCGGCCTCCGAGGCAGTGAGTGTCGTACTGCAGGGGCAAGGGATCGAGCATCGGGTGCTCAATGCGGAACAGAGTTCGCAGGAGGCCGAGATCATTGCGCAGGCCGGCGGCGTCGGTCGGGTGACGGTCGCCACCAACATGGCGGGACGCGGCGTCGACATCGCCGTGGTCCCGCAGGCTCTCGCGCTGGGTGGCCTTCACGTTTTGCTCAGCGAACGACATGACGCGGGGCGCATCGACAGGCAGATGGAGGGACGAACCGCCCGCAAGGGAGACCCGGGAAGCACGGAAGCGATCCTGTCTCTGGAAGACCCGCTGCTTGATCTCATTCCCTGGCAGCCGCTGCGTCTGCTCGGTCGATGCGGAAAGCGTGCCCGGCTATTGCTTTTCGATCTGGCCCAGCAGCGGGCGGAACGAACGCATGCCAAGGACCGAAAGAACCTTCTGGCCCAGGATCGACGCCTGGGCACATTGCTGGCCTTTTCAGGCTTGCCGGAGTGACCCGATGAAAAGTGTCGCAATGTCAGAAGACGGAATGGTAAAACCCCGGGCGGACAGGCGCGCGAAGGCGCGGCAGATGCTCGCCGTTCTCTTTCCGCTTTGCTCCATCGCGCCGGCTTCGGCACACGCTTTCGATTGCGTCATCGACCCTTCTGTCGTCGTACGCATCGGCAGTCCGGTTCCCGGCCTTTTGAAAGAGGTTCTGATCGCTCGCGGTGACCAGGTGAACGAAAACCAGATTATCGCCAGGCTCCATTCCGATGCGGAGCAGGCGACCGTGGAGCTGATGTCCGAGCAGGCCGCGAGTACCTCCGAGATCGAGGCGCAGAAGGCGCGGCTCGATCTTGCTCGCAACCGCATGAAACGGGCGGAGGCGCTGCTTGCGCGCAATGTCACCTCGACCGACAAGCTCGAAGAGGCCGTTGCCGAAATGGAGGTCATCCAGAAGGAGCTTGCGACCGCCGAAACCCGCAAGCGCAGCGCTGAGCTGGAACTGCAAAGGGCGCAGACGGTGGTTGAGCAAAGGACGATCCGCAGTCCGATCAGCGGCGTCGTGCTCGAGCGTTCACTCTTCAACGGAGAATACCTGGATCAGGACGGCAAGCTGGCGACAATTGCCAAGCTTGACCCGCTCTTTGTCGAGGCCTTCATCCCGGTCAGCGAGTTCGGCAAGTTACATGTGGGAATGGATGCGCAGGTCGTCCCGAATGCTCCGATCCAGGGCCGCTTTACCGGCAAGATCAAGGTGGTTGATCAGGTCTTCGACGCAGCGAGCGGCACATTCGGCTTGCGAATAGAGCTTCCCAATCCCAACAACCACATACCGGCCGGGCATCGCTGCTCCGTGACTTTTGACGACGGAGCCGACGAACTCGAATAGTCGGCATCCGGACGGCCGGCAAGTTCATAAAATCAGAGCGTTACATTGGCGCTGTTGGAGTGTCGTGTGCGTTGGTGCCGCCATTCAGGTTCATGTCAGGTTTCGATGGCCCTCTAGCCCGCAAATTGGCCCCTGCCGCAACGAAGGCAAGGGTCCGCGTAGTGCTTTGGACGGACAAAGGAACCTGCGAATGGCTAGCAAGGTACCGCACCTACAGGTGCACGAGAACAACAACAGGCGAGACGAGGTTTTCGCAACACCAGATCAGCCGGTCGGCGACTTCGCGTTCAACGCGACGGTGGCCGCTGTCTTCGACGACATGGTCAGCCGCTCGGTTCCCTATTACGGCGAGATCCAGCGCATGGTCTGCGAACTAGCCGGAGACTTCGCTGAACGGGGTAGCTGTCTCTACGATATTGGCTGTTCGACGGCGACGACATTGCTCGGCCTCGACGCCATGGTTGATCCCTCCGTCCGCTTCGTTGGCATCGACAACGCTCCCGACATGATCGAGAAGGCGAGGGAGAAGATCGTCGAAGCCAACACCAACCGGTCGATAGACCTGAGGGTCGGCGACCTTCACCAGGGCATCGACATTCACGACGCAAGTGTCGTGATGATGCTGCTGACGTTGCAGTTCGTCCGTCCGCTCTATCGCGAGCGGATCATGCGCACGATCTATGACGGGCTCAATGAACGCGGCGCCCTACTGCTTGTCGAAAAGCTCACCAGCGAGGACTCGACGTTCAACCGCCTGTTCATCGAGCACTACTACGACTACAAGCGCCGCAACGGCTACTCCGATATCGAGATCGCCAAGAAGCGCGAAGCACTCGAAAACGTGCTCATTCCCTACCGTCTGGAGGAAAACCTCCAGCTCCTGAAGGAAGCAGGATTCCGCAGCGTCGAGGTGTTTTTCCGCTGGTACAATTTCTGCGGCATCATCGCGATCAAGTAGGAACGTCGGGCCATGATCGCGATCGGTAATTTTCTCTTCCGTTTCCGGAACCAACTGTTTCCGGCCATCATCATTGTTCTGTTTCTGCTGGCGCCGCCTCCGGCCCTGGTGCTCGATAGCCCAGCGTTAACGCTCGCCAAGGACCTCGCGGCCGTACTGGTCATCCTGGCCGGCCTCACCTTGCGTGCGACCGTGGTCGGGTACAAATACATTCAGCGCGGCGGCCTGAAGAAAAAGGTCTATGCCAAGGATCTCGTTACGGAAGGCATGTTCGGCGTCTGCCGCAACCCGCTCTACGTTGGAAACATGCTGCTCTATTCAGGCGTGTTCCTGCTGCACGGCAACCCGCTTCTCGTCGTCTTCGGCATCGGGCTCTTTGCCTTCATGTACCAGTGCATCGTTTATGCCGAAGAAGCCTTCCTCGACAGAACGTTCGGCGAAGCCTACCAGGCCTATTGCCGCGACGTGCCGCGATGGGCATTGCGAATGAGGAACTTTGCGCAGTCTACCGAGGGAATGTCGTTCAACGTCAAGCGCGTTATCGGCAAGGACTACTCGACCGTCTCGGCCGCGATGATCGCAATCCTCGCCACCGAAATGTACAAGTTCGCGAGCAATGCCCCCGTGGAACACAATACCGGTGTACTCGCGGCGCTCGGCGTTCTGATGGCGCTCGTCGGCATCGGCACGGCGATCGTCAGCTATATGAAAAGGCGCGGCGCGTTTCGCGAACGCGCCGCATCCTAGCAGCCCGCTGGCGCCCATTGCTCCACGATCGCGACCATCCATGCGTCGGCGCCGCCGCTGCCGCAAAGTGATGCACAATGCTTCAGGGGCTTGACGCCCATCCCCCATCGAACATAGGCAAGGACGAACAAGTGTCCGGTGATATCTTGAGAGTCCTACTAGTCGAAGACGATCAGGTTCTGGGGGAGGCGCTGCGCGACCATGTCGCGGCGGCCGGCCACGCCGTCGATTGGTTTACGCGCACTGCCGATGCCACGGCCGCGACGGAGACGGTTCTCTATGGTCTGATACTGCTCGACCTTCGATTGCCTGACGGTTCGGGGCTATCGCTCCTGCGCTTGCTGCGGATGCGGGGCGACGGCACGCCCGTCATCATCCTGACGGCACACGACCAGATCTCCGATCGCATCGAAGGATTGAACAGCGGGGCCGACGACTATCTGGTCAAGCCGTTCGATCTCGGTGAGCTGAGTGCCCGCATGCTGGCCGTTTCCAGGCGGTATGTCGGCAAGGCGACGCCAACGGTCCGGCTTCCCGGCATCGAGATCGATCAGGTCCATCGCAAGGTGCTGGTCGAAGGTGAAAGCCAGAGCCTCAGCGCAAGGGAATGGGCCGTGCTCGACAAACTCGTCGCCCACCCCGGCGCGCTGGTTTCGAAAGAGCAACTCCACGACGCGCTCTACGCCTTTGGCGCTGAGATCGAAAGCAATACGGTTGAGGTCTATATCAGCCGCCTGCGCAAGAAGATCGGCTCCGACCGGATCGAGACCGTGCGGGGCCTCGGCTACAGCATCAGGTGACCGGATGTCGCGCGTTGCAAGCATGACCCGCAGGCTGACCATCGCGCTGACGAGCGTCGTCGCCATCTTCTGGTTCGTCGCGCTCGGCCTTGGCGTTTATGTCATGCAGGACGAATTCACCGAGATTTTCGACAGCGGTGTCCAGGAAACGGCCGAACGGCTGCTGCAAATCGTAGTCGACGACATCGCCCGCGACCGTGCCGATGGCACACCCGCTGTCGGCTTGGTCGCGCCAGCGCTGAATTCACTATATCTAGCCTATCAGGTCCGCGATCGCAGCGGCAGGGTCTTGTTTGACGACGGCGCGCCGGAACCCTTCGCCGTTCCGCTTGAGGTCGGTTTCTCGGAAACGGCAACGCACCGGATCTACACCGCCGGAACAACCGACGGCTCCCTCTTCGTCCAAGTGGCTGACGCCTTCGAGCATCGCACCGAAGCTCTCTTCGAGGGCGGCACGGCGCTTCTCTTGCCGCTGCTGGCCCTGATTCCGACCAGCATCATCGCCATCATCCTTGTCGCGCGCCGCGCGCTTGCGCCGGTCGAACGGTTGCGCGAAGAAATCCTCACCAAGGACAGCGGCAACATGGCCCCGCTCGACGAAGCGGCGCTGCCGAAGGAACTGCGGGCAATTGCCCGTTCGGTGAACCTTCTGCTGACGAGACTCAAGGCCGCGCTCGAAGCAGAACGGGAGTTCACCTCGAACAGCGCCCATGAACTGAGGACCCCGATCGCCGGTGCACTCGCGCAGACACAGCGGCTTGCGAGCGAAGTGCCTCCGGCTTTTCGGCAACGAACCAGCCAGATCGAACGCGCGCTGCTTCACCTCGGTCGACTGGCGGAGAAGCTGTTGCAGATGTCGCGGGCCGAAGCCGGGATCGCCATCTCGGACGAAAACACGGATCTGTTGCCGGTGCTGGCTCTTGTGCTGGAGGACATGGAGCGGTCGGCGCTCGGCGCAAGCCGTCTCAAGGTTCATGTCGCCGAAGGCGCCGAACTCGTGCGTCCGATTCCCCCCGATGCCTTTGCGATCGTCCTGCGCAATCTCCTGGAGAATGCGCTTATCCATAGTCCTTCCGGCAGCCCGGTCAGGATCGACGTCGATGCGCAAGGCGTGCGCGTCACCAACGACAGTGCCGTCATCGACGCGGATACCTTGAATGGCCTGACCAAGCGTTTCAATCGCGGGCCGACGGAAGCTTCCGGCTCCGGCCTCGGCCTTGCGATCGTGCAGCGACTGATGGAACAAATGCACGGACGACTGCTGATCGCTTCGCCGGCCCCGGGGATGGACCGGGGCTTTCATGTCGAAGTTCGTCTCTGAGGATGTCAGGCTGGGCGTCGCCGCCCCGCCATGCCCTTACTGCTGATCGAGCGCACGGGTCAGGCTGAGCGCCGCGATCGTGCAGATCGCACCTGAAATCAGATATCCGCCGATGAAGATGATGCCGAAGCTGCTGGCAAGGCCGAGTGCGACGAGCGGCGCAAAGGCCGCGCCAACGAGCCAGGCGAGGTCGGATGTCAGCGCCGCGCCGGTGTAGCGATAGTACTGGGTGAAGCGCGACGAAACGGCGCCGGAGGACTGGCCGAAAGAAAGGCCGAGGATGGCGAAGCCGATCAGGATATACGCATCCTGGCCCTTGCCGCCGGCATCGAGCAGGAACGGCGCGGAGAAGCTGAAAATCGCGATCAGGATGGCGCCGATCATCAGCTGGTTTCGCCGACCGACCCGGTCGGCGATCACGCCCGACAGCACGATGCCGATGGCGCCGAGAGCGGCACCTGCAACCTGGACCCACAGGAATTCGGCTGCCGACTGACCGCCATTGAGCGTCACCCAGCTCAAGGGGAAGATTGTCACGAGGTGGAACATCGCGAAGCTCGCAAGCGGCACGAAGGCGCCGAGCACGACATCGATGCTGTGCTTGCTCAGCATCTCGAAGATCGGCCTGGCCTCAAGCTCCTTGGCCTCCATGGCCGCACCGAACTCCTTGCTGGCAACGATGCGCAGACGCGCAAAGAGCGCCACAACGTTGATCGCGAAAGCGACAAAGAAAGGATAGCGCCAACCCCAGGCGAGGAAGTCTGCCTCGGATAGGCTGCTGACGAAATAGCCGAAAAGAATGCTCGCCAGCGCAAAGCCGATCGGCGCGCCGAGCTGCGGGATCATCGCGTACCAGCCGCGGTGATTCTGCGGCGCGTTGAGGTTCAACAGTGAGGCGAGACCGTCCCAGGCGCCGCCAAGCGCAAAACCCTGTCCAAGGCGGAACAACGCCAACAGGGCCACGGCCCAGTAGCCGATCGTGTCGTAGCCAGGCAGGAAGGCGATCGATGCCGTTGAGCCGCCGAGGATGACGAGCGCGATGGTGAGTTTCGTGCCGCGTCCGTAGTTCCGGTCGACCCACATGAAGACGAAGGACCCGACGGGGCGCGCGAGGAAGGCGAGGGGGAACAGCGCGAAGGACATCAGCGTCGCGGTCACCGCATTGGACGCGAACGGAAAGATCAATTTCGGGAAGACAAGGATCGAACCGAGCCCGTAGACGAAGAAATCGAAGAATTCGGAGGTTCGGCCGATGACCACCCCAATGGCGATGCTACCCGGCGACAGAGGCTTGTCGTCTTCATGAATGCGACGTGCATCCCGCTCGAGACCAGACGATGTGGGGTGAGAGACCGAAACCATGAATTTCTCCGACGAACGAACGTCTTGTCGTTAGAGTGTTGACCAATTGGCGTCTGATATCAAGAATGCCGCGCACGTACATGCGCACATGTCTCATTTGAGTTCGTGCCTAACGTTCGCTGGAACAGCTGGCATCGGACCGACAATAGACTTTGCGCCCGTACAAACGCGCATAGAGCGATAAGGCGGTCACTGCACTGCGGCAAAATGCTGCGCTGCGACGATGGACCTCACTTCCATGCGCGATCATGCCCGAGTAATGCCGACTAGACAAAACGCAAGTTGAGGCCGCAATGCCGAAGCCATTCAGTTTAGCCGGACGATCGATGATATCCGTCCTGTTGCTCTCGACACTCACGGGATGCAACATGGTTGTGATGTCGCCATCCGGCGATATTGCCGCGCAGCAGAGGGATCTGATCGTCATTTCGACGGTCCTGATGCTGCTGATTATCGTACCCGTCATTTTCCTGACGCTTTTCTTCGCCTGGCGCTATCGCCAGTCGAACACGGCCGCCAAATATGATCCGGAATGGCACCATTCCACCGGTCTCGAAGTCATCATCTGGTCGGCGCCGCTGGCGATCATCATCGCGCTCGGGGCGATCACCTGGGTGAGCACACACAAGCTCGATCCCTACCGGCCGCTCGACCGCATCGATGCGGCACGCCCGGTGACGGAAGAGATGAAGCCGATCACGGTCGAGGTCGTAGCTCTCGACTGGAAATGGCTGTTCTTCTATCCGGACTATGGCATCGCGACAGTCAACGAGATGGCAGCACCCGTGGACGTGCCGATCAACTTCAAGATCACAGCCTCCTCGGTGATGAACTCCTTTTATGTTCCGGCGCTCGCCGGCATGATCTATGCCATGCCCGGCATGGAGACCAAGCTGCACGCCGTCATCAACAAGGCGGGCGAATACGAAGGGCTCTCATCCAACTATAGCGGTGACGGCTTCTCGCATATGCGCTTCAAATTCCACGGTGTGGACAAGGCGGGCTTCGACCAGTGGGTCGCCCGGGCGAAGCAGAATGGCACGATGCTCAACCGCGATGCCTACCTGAAGCTCGAAAAGCCGAGCATCAAGGAGCCGGTGCGCTACTACGCCTCCGTTGACGACGGCCTCTATGAGGCGGTGCTCAACATGTGCGTGCGGGAAGGGCAAATGTGCATGAACGACATGATGCACATCGACATGATGGGCGGCGCCGGCGTCGAAAGCCATGAGAACCGCGCCAAGCTCGAGCATGACAACCGTCATGCCGGCGCCGCGGCGGAAGCCTCCGCGCCTGCCGCGACCTTCCCCGAAACCGGCAATCCCGCCAAAAGCGAGGAACCGGCCGAGGGCGTCAAGGAAGAGCAGCCGGCGCCGATGAACCACGATATGCACAAGACGCAGTAGGATTTCGCGCGCTCGCCGGCTCCGATCCAGCGAGCGCCAAGGTCCTTTTTGGGCCGCAATTCGAGACATATTGGAAGACCCATGTTTGGTGACACCAGCCTCACGCAATTCATCTTCGGGCGGCTTACCTGGGAAGCGATCCCCTATCATGAACCCATCCTCGTCGCGACCTTCGCGGTCGTGGCAGTGGTGGGCCTTGCGATCCTCGCCTTGATCACGAAATACAAGCTCTGGGGCTATCTCTGGCACGAGTGGTTCACGAGCGTCGATCACAAGAAGATCGGCATCATGTATATCATCCTAGCGATCATCATGCTTTTGCGCGGCTTTGCCGATGCGCTGATGATGCGCCTGCAGCAGGCGATCGCCTTCAACGGCAATGAGGGCTACCTCAACCCGCATCACTACGACCAGATCTTCACCGCCCATGGCGTGATCATGATCTTCTTCGTGGCGATGCCGTTCGTCACCGGCTTCATGAACTATGTCGTGCCGCTGCAGATCGGCGCACGCGACGTCTCCTTCCCCTTCCTCAACAACTTCTCGTTCTGGATGACCGCCGGCGGCGCCGTCATCATCATGATGTCGCTGTTCGTCGGCGAGTTCGCGCGCACCGGCTGGCTTGCCTATCCGCCGCTCTCGGGCGCCGACTACAGTCCCGGCGTCGGGGTCGACTATTACATCTGGGGGCTACAGGTGGCCGGCGTCGGCACGACCTTATCGGGCATCAACCTGATTGCGACCATCGTGAAGATGCGCGCCCCGGGCATGACCTTCATGAAGATGCCGGTCTTCACCTGGACCTCGCTCTGCACCAACATCCTGATTGTCGCGACCTTCCCGATCCTGACGGCGACGCTGGCGCTCCTGTCGCTTGACCGCTACCTCGGTATGAACTTCTTCACCAATGACCTTGGTGGCAATCCGATGATGTACATCAACCTCATCTGGATCTGGGGCCACCCGGAGGTCTACATCCTCGTCCTGCCGGCCTTCGGCATCTTCTCCGAAGTCGTGGCGACCTTCTGCGGCAAGCGTCTCTTCGGCTACACCTCGATGGTCTACGCCACCTGCGTGATCATGATCCTGTCGTACCTGGTGTGGCTGCACCACTTCTTCACGATGGGGTCTGGCGCGTCGGTCAACGCCTTCTTCGGCATCACCACAATGATCATCTCGATCCCGACGGGTGCCAAGATGTTCAATTGGCTCTTCACCATGTATCGCGGCCGCATCCGCTACGAATTGCCGATGCTGTGGACCATCGGTTTCATGGTCACTTTCGTCATCGGTGGTATGACCGGCGTCATGCTGGCGATCCCGCCAGCCGACTTCGTGTTGCACAACTCGCTGTTCCTCATCGCCCACTTCCACAACGTCATCATCGGCGGCGTGCTGTTCGGGCTGATGGCCGGGCTCGTCTACTGGTGGCCGAAGGCCTTCGGCTACAAGCTCGATCCCTTCTGGGGCAAGATGAGCTTCTGGTTCTGGCAGATCGGCTTCTTCTTCGCCTTCATGCCGCTCTATGTGCTCGGCCTGATGGGCGTCACCCGCCGCGTCAGCCAGTTCGAAGATCCGTCGCTGCAGATCTGGTTCATCATCGCCGCTTTCGGCGCCGTCCTGATCGCGATCGGCATCGCTTCCTTCATCATGCAGCTGATCGTCAGCTTTCTCCGCCGCGAGCAACTGCGCGAGACGTCCGGTGACGCCTGGGATGCCAGAACGCTTGAATGGTCGACCTCGTCGCCGCCGCCGGACTACAACTTCGCCTTCACCCCGGTCGTGCATGACCACGACAGCTGGTACGATATGAAGAACCGCGGCTATGAGCGTCCGCTCACCGGCTTCAAACCGATCCATATGCCGAAGAATACCGGCACGGGCGTCATTCTCGCCGGCATCAGCGTCGTGCTTGGTTTCGCGCTGATCTGGTACATCTGGTGGCTGGTGGCCGTGTCCTTCATTGCCCTGCTTGCCGTCGCAATCGGCCATACCTTCAATTATCAGCGAGATTTCTTCATCCCCGCAGAGACTGTAGCGGCGACTGAAGATGCACGCTCCAAGCTGCTCGCGGAACGGACCTGAGACGATGAGCGAACCCCAAGTCCAAGAAAACGAGAAGCCGCAGTTCTACATCACGGAAGAACATCACCCGGAACACAGCACCATGCTGGGCTTCTGGCTCTACCTGATGAGCGACTGCCTGATCTTCGCCGTACTGTTTGCCACGCACGGCGTCGTCGGCCGCAACTATGCGGCGGGACCGTCACCGGCCGACCTGTTCGACCTTAGCCTCGTTGCCTTCAACACGGCGATGCTGCTTCTGTCGTCGATCACCTATGGCTTTGCCATGCTCCAGATGGAGCGCAACGCCAAGATGGAGACGCTCTTCTGGCTCGGCGTCACCGGCGTGTTCGGCGCAATCTTCCTGGCTGTGGAGCTCTATGAGTTCTATCACCTGCTTCACGAGGGCGCCGGCCCGACACGTTCGGCCTTCCTGTCGTCGTTCTTCACGCTGGTCGGCACGCACGGCCTGCACGTCACCTTCGGCATCATCTGGCTGATCACGCTGATGGTGCAGGTCAGCAAACATGGGCTGATCCCGGAAAACCGACGCCGTTTGATGTGCCTGTCGATGTTCTGGCACTTCCTCGACGTCATCTGGATCGGCGTCTTCTCCTTCGTCTATCTCCTGGGAGCTCTCGGATGAGCGCACATTCCGACCACGAAAGCGCGTTCGAACCTCATCACGCGCACAGCCATCACGGCGATGCCGCCGGTCACGGTTCGTTCAAGAGCTACATGACGGGCTTCATCCTGTCGGTGATTCTGACGGCTATCCCGTTCTGGCTGGTCATGGGCGGCGTGCTGGACAGCAAGCTTTTGACCGCCGTCATCGTCATGGGCATCGGCGTCGTCCAGATCGTTGTGCACGTCATCTACTTCCTGCACATGAACGCCCGTTCCGAAGGGGGCTGGACGCTGATGGCGCTGATCTTCACGATCGTCATCGTCGGTATCGCGCTCGCAGGTTCGCTCTGGGTCATGCATCATCTCAATACCAACATGATGCCGATGACCCACGAGATGATGAAGAACATGCCCTGAGCGCGGGACGGGTCAGGCGGATACGACGATGATCACCGACGACAAGGCGACGGGGAGGGGCCGCGTATCCTCCCGCGCCCGCCTGATGATGACGGGTGCCTTGCTCTTCCTCGTTGCGGTGTTCCTGGCGCTCGGCACCTGGCAGGTGCAACGGCTCTATTGGAAGCTCGATCTCATTGCCCGTGTCGAGGCGCGTGTCGGTGCACCCTCTGTACCGGCGCCAGCACAATCCGATTGGGGCGCCGTCAATCGGGAAAAGGACGAATACCGGCGCGTCACCGCGACCGGTACCTTCAGTCACGACCAAACCGCGCTGGTACAGGCGGTGACGGAGCTTGGCGCTGGATCTTGGGTCTTGACGCCGATGCGGCTTGAGGATGGCTCAACCGTGCTGATCAACCGTGGCTTCGTGCCGGCCGATCGCCGCGATGTTGCCGCACGCGGTGAGGGTGAGCTCGACGGAACCGTTACGGTAACCGGGCTTCTGCGCATCACCGAACCCGGCGGCGCCTTCCTGCGGTCCAATGACCCGGCAAGCGATCGGTGGTTTTCGCGAGACGTCGCTGCGATCGCCGCGGCGAAGGGCCTGCACAATGTCGCACCTTACTTTATTGATGCGGATGCAACACCCAATCCCGGTGGACTGCCGATCGGCGGCCTCACGATCGTCCGCTTTCGCAACAGCCATCTGGTCTATGCGCTGACGTGGTTCGCACTCGCGACGATGAGCGCCGCAGGTGCGTATCTCGTCTATCGCCAGCGGATCAAAGCAGATTGAGCGCGCCGGGAATGCTCGGTTCCGGCTGGGACGGCCAATGCCGCTCATCTACGACGGTATTCCGCTCGCCCGAGTTCAACGAAACAGGGCGCTCGACCCGTGTTCCGGGGAGCGCCCTGTTCGGACCCGGAGTGCCGTCATTGAATGCAGATAGCATCGCTGATGACAGGCTCTCGAAACGGGTGATGCCCCTTAAATGGAGTGGGCGGCCGCAATTTCAAGGGACCAGTGCGGGCCGGTTTCGAGTGGGGTTCAGATGATGGCCGGCGCAGCGGAGCATTTGGGACCGAGGGTCCGCAAAGACCTTGCCCGAGGCGTGAGGTCCGGCACGATATCCGTCGGCAACATAAAGCCCAGGCAGAACTGACGGCCAGTGCATGCAGGCGCTTCGGCCCTGCGAAGGTTTCCGTTGGATCGGTTCCCAAGCGCAGAACCTCCAACGGAAAGTGGCCCTCTTGGGAGGGCCACTTCTGATGTCCAGCGGATTACTTGGCGCCGATTGCCTGAAGGCCGGCAGTGGCGCAGTTCGCGTCGATATCACCCGACGGCGCACCGCCTACGCCGATGCCGCCAACCAGGGCCTTGCCGAACTTGATCGGCACGCCGCCAGCCTGGATCACCATCCGGGCGTCCATGTCGCGAAGACCTTCATTCGCCGGCTTGGAGACGATGAAGTCGCCGAGGCCAGCCGTGTCACGACCCATGGCAGCGGACGTGAAGGCCTTGCCCTGCGCGCTGTTACCGGTGTGGGGACCGGAATTGTCGGCCTTCAGCATCACCTTGGTTGCGCCATCGCGACCAACCACGGCAACGCTGACATTGTGGCCTTCCGCAGCGCAAGCCTTCACTGCGGCTTCGGCAGCCTTGACGGCCATGTCGAGCGGCAGGTAGGCCGCGGTCGGCAGTTCCTGCGCCGCGGCGGCGACGGGAGCGAGAAGCGCAGCTGCGAGCACGATATTGCGGATCATCATAGGTTCCTTTCCTGTTGATGTGGAAAGGCTATCCCGCCTCGGCTGTCGCCGGTATTCGTAGACCTTGCGCGAGCATCCGTAGTTCTACGGAGTTTTCGTTCCGTCGAGCCAGATGCGCGTCATCTCCGCCTGCGACGTGCTGCCGAGCTTGGCACCGATTGCGGCCCGATGGCTTTCGACAGTACGCGGCGAAAGGCCGAGACCTTCGGCGATCTGGCGGGTGGTGAAACCCGCAGCGATACGGTCGAGAACTTCGCGCTCGCGCTGCGTGAGCATCGCCAGCAAAGCGAGCGTCTCTGCCTTCTCGGCATGTACGCGCATGGTGCGCTCCAGCAGTTCATGGCCCTTGTGGATCGCATCGATCAAGTCCTGCTCGTCCACCGGCTTCGAGAGAAAATCGATCGCGCCATTACGGAAGGCACGACGGCAGGCCTCGATATCACCATGACCGGAGATAACGATCGTCGGCCAGTCTACCCCATGCTCCCTTAGTCTTTCCTGCAGCTTCAGCCCGGAGATGGCGGGCATGCGGATATCGAGCACCAGGCAGCCGGGCTCGAGGCGCGAAACCTGTGTCAGAAAGACTTGCGGATCAGAAAAACCCGTGACCTTGATGCCGACCGTCGAGAGCAACAGGCTGAGCGCGCGACGCACCGCATCGTCATCGTCAACGAGATAGACGGGGAGGGTCATCGCCTCGGTTCCTCGGTTCGGCGCGCACGGGGCAGCGTCACTCTGAAGGTGGCACCGGGGTCGCTCTCGACCAGGGCGATTTCGCCGCCGGCGCGTTCCACCAGCCGCTGGCTCAGTGCCAGACCGAGCCCGGTGCCGCCGGCGCGGGTCGTTACGAATGGCGTAAACAGCCGCGGGCGAAGTGTTTCCGGAACGCCGGGACCGTTGTCGGCGACCTCGAAGACCACCGTGTTGTCGTCCGCGCTCAAGGTAACGGTCACGCGTCCTGTATCGCCCGCCTGTTGAGCCAATGCCTCAAAGGCGTTGCGGACCAGATTGAATGCGACCTGTTCAATCTCGACCGGATCGGCAACGACTGAAACCGGTGTTTCTGGAACTTGAAAATCAAGCTGAATTCCGCGTGATATCGCGTCTGGTTCAAGCAACGCTTCAACATTTGCGAGCGCCTGACGCAGATCGAAGGCAGCAACCGGCGCCGCATGGGGCTGCGACCAGTTGCGGAACCTTTCCAATATGGCGGATGCCCGGCGCGCTTGGCTCACTGTATCCTCCAGTACCGGAGCAAGCGCTGCGTCTTGCCCTTGGCTGAGCAGCCGGCGCCCGGCCTGCGCCTGCGCCAGGATTGCAGTCAGGGGCTGGGTCAGTTCATGCGCCATGCCGCTCGCCATTTCGCCAAGCGCGTTGACGCGTGAGGCGTGCGTGAGGCGCGATTCGAGCGCGCTGAGCGTTGCCTGCTGTTCTGCGGCGCGCGTGCGCGCACGCTGGCGCAATGCAGCCAATCCTGCGAGGTAGGCAAGGCTCACTACCAGAAACGTCAAGCCGGTCTGTACGGGCGGGAACATGTCCGCGAACCCGATCTCCATGCCTGTTTCCAGCACCAACGGCTGCGATACGCTGCTCAGCGCCTTCGAAAAGCGGATTGCCTCGGGCAGGGCGGCCGGCTGGAGCAGAAGGTGTCGGTCCGGCAAAGACAACCGCACCGCGACACCCGGGCGAGACCAGAATGGCCCGCCTTCTCCGATCAACTTTGCTGCATCGATACCAAGCATCAAACCATAGCGCGCCTCGTCGGTGTTCGGGCTGCGCTTGACCATGATGTAGTGGTCGGGGCGTTGCGGATGGGGCAGGAGAGCGATGCGCCCGTCCGAAGCTCTGGCAGCTGTCCGGATGAGCTCGGCGGCCTTGGCGTCGAGTGGATCGGTCCCGACGGTCTCCGCGTTTGGATCCAGGGGGACGAGTTGAACCTCGTCGATCCGTGGATAGAAGCGCGCAATCGTGCGGGCGACCTCGAGGAACAGGTCATGCCTGCGCCCTTCGGATGCGACGGCAACGGCCGACAACGCGGTCAGGTGCGCATCATGCTGATCGGCCCGCTGGGAGGCCAGGCTATGGAGGAGCGTGCTCTCTTGCTCAAGTTCGGCAACCAGCGCCTGCCGTTCCCAGACCACCAGCATGCCTCCACCGACAAGCAGGAGGAGACACCAAAGGACGGCCAGATAGAAGGGGCGTTCGAAGATCGAGCGATTGCTGTGTATCATCGGTTCAGCGGTCTAGTTGTCATACGCTGCCTTGAGCAGAGAGCGGTGGCAGGTCAGGCGCGATCGTGTTCGCCTCGATCATCTCGCCGGTGAAATGCGCGCTGTCAATCCATCGAGCTGCAAGCATTGCCCAGGCATCGATGCAACGGCAAGCTTCGCACCGACTGCGAATCCATGCAGTGCGCCGTCTCGATCGACGCACGCGCGAGGGTGTCGCTGTCCCTACCGTCCAACGTCAAAGGCCGTGCTCCAGTCAGCTGGCATCGCGCCCAAGTAAGGCTCATTTTTCACAGAGTCGCCGTCCGCCATAATAGGGCTGATAGGTGCAGTCCGACGGCCTGAAGGAACGATAGCTGCGGGAGCAGGCCGTGATGTTGCAGGACTGCGGCGCGGCCGGGCTTTCGACAAGCGCTCCCGCCGCAGGCGCCGCCATCGCTTCCCGCATGAAGTCGCGCCAAATATGCGCTGGCAAGGCGCCACCCGTGACCCCCTTCATCGGCGTATCGTCGTCATTGCCAACCCATACGCCGGCGACGAGTGGCTCCGTGAAGCCGACGAACCAGGCGTCGCGATTGTTTTGGCTGGTGCCGGTCTTGCCGGCCGCGAACGCGCCGGGAGCGGCCCCTCGTCCGGTTCCGCGCTCGACCACCAACTGTAAAAGGCCAACGAGATCCGGCTGGTAGGCGGAGAGATCAATGGTCGGCGCGACCTGTGAGCCGACACGGAACGCCTCCGGCTGCCCGGCCGCCTGAAAGTCGATGATGCCCCAGGGTTCTACGGGCGCCTTTCCGAGATGGACGGAGGCATAGGCGCTGGTGAGGTCAAGCAAGCTGACCTCGGAAGTGCCGAGGGCCAAGGACGGCGTATTGGCAAGCGGCGCGTTTATGCCGAGCTCGCGCGCTGCGGCGATCACATTGTCGAGCCCGACCTCCTGGGCAAGCGCCACCGTTGGCGCATTCAGCGAGCGGGCAAAGGCCTCGGCAAGCGTGACCCAGCCGCGATAGCGGCCACCGGAATTCTCGGGCGACCAGCCGTTAATGTCGATCGGCGCATCCAGGACCTGGTCGGACAGAGTGAACCCGGCCTTCAGGGCCGCATAGTAGACGAACAGCTTGAAGGTGGAACCCGGTTGCCGCATGGCGGTCACTGCGCGATTGAATTGGCTTTGCTTATAGTCGCGACCGCCGACCATGGCGACGACCGCTCCGTCGGGCGTCATCGCAACCAACGCCGCCTGGGATACTCCGGCCGCCTTTCCTTCCGTATCCAGCGCGTTTGCCAGAACCCTTTCGGCGATCCGTTGCAGCTGTGGGGACAGTGTCGTGCGCACCGTGGTCGAACCCGGCGACGCGCCGGCGATTTCGCTCGCCTGCGGCGAGATCCAGTCGGCGAACCAGCTTCCGGAGCGTGGCGTCGGCGTCGTCGGATGGAGCGTGGCGAAGCTCGCCTTGACTTGTGCAGCCTCGGGTGCGGTGATCTTGCCATTGGCTACCATCGTGTCGAGGACGACCGATGTGCGTTGGCGCGCACCCTCAAAATTGTCGATCGGATTCCACTGGCTCGGCGCCCGCAACAAGCCAGCCAGCATCGCCGATTCCGGTAGGTTGAGTGCGCCGATGTCCTTGTTGAAATAGATCCTTGCGGCTGCGGGCATGCCGGTGGCGCCGGCGCCGAGATAGGCGGTGTTGAGGTAACGCGTCAGAATTTCCTGCTTGCCCAGCTTCCACTCCAGCCACAGGGCGATCACGAACTCCTGGATCTTTCGTTTCATTGTTCGGTCGCTGTCGAGATATTGCAGCTTGATGAGCTGTTGGGTGATGGTGCTGCCGCCCTCGACCACCGAGCCAGCTTCGAAGTTCCGCACAAGCGCCCGTCCGATCCCTCTGACATCGATGCCGAAATGGTCCATGAACCGGCGGTCCTCGATTGACAGCACGGCATCAATCAGCCGCGGAGGGAATTGGTCGTACTGTGCGTAGGGTCCCTGATAAGGGCCTTGTCTGACCAGCGGTCCTCCGTCCGCCGTTTCCAGCACCACGACAGGCTTCAAAGTTCCGTCTCGGATCTCGCTCCAGGGAACATCCTTCAGCGCCCACACGAGTACAGTACCGGGAAGAAGGAGGCAGGCGAGGAGGGCCAAGCCGATGGCAACCTTCCACCAGCTTGGCCTGACGAAGGTGCGTGCGCGATCTTCGGAGGGCTTCTTACGCAGCGCACCCAGCCGGTTCCCGAACTTCGCCAGAGCAGCCACGAACCACCCACGGGGATCGTCGGCAGTTGATGCGGCTTCGTCTGCATTCGAAGGCCTGAATTTCGTTTTCAGATAGGAAGCCGCATACTTAG
This sequence comes from Ensifer sp. EB106-03-01-XG145, assembly GCF_058792075.1. Taxonomy (NCBI): domain Bacteria; kingdom Pseudomonadati; phylum Pseudomonadota; class Alphaproteobacteria; order Hyphomicrobiales; family Rhizobiaceae; genus Ensifer; species Ensifer sp. EB106-03-01-XG145. The sequence continues at coordinate 148,699 of NZ_JBYTEC010000007.1, forward strand.
TCTTCGCGCGGACCAAGGTTGCACCCACCTTCAAGTCGTGGCCGAGCGCAACCAACAGATGGCGAGCTGCCTGTCCGCTTTGGCCGAAGAGTGTCGGGGAGGGGGTGGCTTTCGTGGATTGATCCGGCCCGTCGGATGGGTTTGAAGCGCCCGTCTGGAGCACGACATGCTCGACAGTCGATTCCGAGCTTTCCGGGCGATCGGCACCCTTGCTGGAGGTGTTTGCAATCTGGGTTGAGGTCTTGGGAGGGCGTGGCATCGGCTACCGCTAAATGGATCTTCCGGAAGATAGCGCGACCTTGTGACCTGACAATGTTCATGATGCAATGTGCAATTGGCCGGCAGGCAGGTGTTTCCGGCAACGGAACTCGCTCTCGCGGCGGTGCACATGGCGGGTCCGAAAGGACCGCGCAAAGCCTATCGTTCGGGTTCGGTCAGCGGTGCTAGCGCCCTGTCAGCGCTCAGGACTGGTCTCGGAACAGGCCCTCTTAGCGCCAGTAGATAGGCAAGAAGGAACAGCCCCCATGCCAACATCCAGCATGCGGCCGCGGCGACGACGGGATTGAAATACGCGCTACCGATCCATTCGGCCAGAATGCGAATCATTGCGGCGAGGCAGATAAGAGCGAAAGCACATGCCATCTTCCCGTTGAGCACGAGTACGCTTTCGTTGCGTGCCATCGCAGCACGCATCATGAGGGCCGCCATCATTGTTCCCATTGCCCCCATGGTCGCCGCATGCACGGCGGTCGCGGGTGACATCTGGTCTGGAAAAATGGTGGCGAAGCCAATGAGCAGAAGAGCCGCCGGCGTCCAGCAAAAAGCAAGATGCAGAATGAAGAGCGCCGGGTAGCGCCGGGTCCTCAGGCATTGCCAGCCGCTCATTCGTAACACGAGCGCCAAGCCGGACAGTACGAGGAAGATGCCCTCTGCATTCGATTGTTCGGAAGCGTTGAGCCAGGCGGCGGCAACTATGCCGCCGATCGCCAGGTAGGAAAGCTCGGGCTGGTCCCGAACGAGATCTGCCTCACCAGTTCGTCCGAGCCAGGAGCGTGTGAAAGCGGGCACCGCACGGCCGCCGATCAGGGTGATCAAGGCGAGGAAGATCCGCGGCACTGCCTCTGCGACGAGATAGCTTGCCTCTCCGTCAAGCCACAGCGAGCTGAGCATGCCAATCAGCGCCATGGCGAACGGTGCCCAGAAGCGGCGTCCCGCTCTGCTCGATACACCCCCCCGGGCGAGAACGACCGCGAGAAAGACGAAGTAGGCTGACATCCCGACCGCTGCAGCAACGACCGAGAGGTGCGCCGAAAGAGCCGTCGTCAGGCGGGCCACGCACCAGAGAACGGTCGCGAGCACGGTGACATCACGCGAGACCGGGCCCTTCTTTGTCCAGGCAGGCAGGGCGGTCAACAGGTAACCACCTGCCGCCGCACCGGCCATGCCGAAGAGAAGCTCATGGCTGTGCCAGGCGGCTTTGTCCGGTCCAATACCCTCGGGCAGAAGCCAGACCGCAGGCGCGACAAACGCCCAGAGACCCGCCAGAAAGAACAGGGGTCGGTGCGGCGCCTGCCAGATCGATGTCCACGCCTTTGGCGCCGCGATCACCAAATCGTCTGGAGGCCAGCCTCGAAGCGCGGAAACAGCACGGCATTTTCGAGATGCATATGAGTGACGAGGTCGTCGGTGAGCTTACGCAACCCGGTATAAAGCGCAGTCCACGAACCGCAGGCGCCGTCCGGCAAGGAAAGCCCGTGGGTGACGTGCTCGATCGTTCGCAGATGCTCCACCTCGTCGTCGTGCTCGCGCCGCATCTGGGCGATCGGATAGGAAATCGTCGCGCCATCACCGCGCTGCATCATCGGGAACAGCACGAGCTCTTCCTTCATCATGTGGCTTTCGAGCTCGTCGCGCAGCGCCTCCAGGGCTTGGGAAAGCCCGACAGGCGCCGACGGATGGCCGCCGTGTACCCGTTCCACCTTCTGAGCAAGCGGAATCAACCATGCGAGCTCAGCACGGTGCGTTTGGTGGTACCTGTGGAGGAGGTGAGCGATGAGATCGGCGGTCTCCTCCGGGGCATCTCGACTTGCGGAACGCTTGAGCGTTTCCAGTTCTGTAAGCAATGCCGAAGGGGCGATACCGACCTTGAGCGCAGCTTCCGACAACAACATCTTGCCGCCGCAACAGAAGCTGATGCCGTAACGGCGGAAGAGTTCCGCGGCCCCCGGCAATTCGGCTGCGATCGTTGCGACTGTGCTTTCGAGGCTGAGATCGGTCATCATCTGTTCCTTGTTGGATGCTTGCAGACGAATTCCGAGCAGCGCTCGGACGCATCGAAGTCGTCTGGGGTTGAGGCAATGTGTATCGGCCCCTCCGGCGCCGGGGACTTCCGGGCTGCCGCGCGGCGCAGAGAGCATCCTTGACTACGAGAGGGGAGGATCTTCGTCTTTGTGCCTGCGCAAACTTCAGAACCGCGCGTGCGTCTCGTCTTCGACCTACCGGTTCCTCTTAGGTGCGGGGCGTCGTCCGCCCAGGGATCGACCTCGACCGCGAGCCGTTTTTTGACCGGCAATATGTCCCGAGCCAGGAAAGCGTCAGACGCATCCGACACGCCGATCCCACCTTGTCCGTCGAGCACGGTGAAGCTGACGATGCTTAACGTAGAGTAAATGTCACGCTCGGGTCACGCGACAAGGAGACGATGTCGCGATAGGTTGCAGGGTCATTTCAAACCCTTCAATGCCGCTCATAGCGCCTTCAGTGCCATCAGCATGGCCAGCGCCGACGCGGCATCCCGTATGGAGTGGAATATCATGCGCCGCTATCTGTTCAACATCTATGCAGCAGGCGTCGTCAGCCGCGACGAAGTTGGCCGGAAATACCCATCGGATGGACCCGCAGTTGCCTATGGTCAAAGGATTGTCGATGAACTGACCAAGGACGACGACTATTGCGACGCCGTCATCGATGTGGTTACGGCGTCAGGGCGTCTGGTTGCGCGACTGATATCGAGCGAAACACCGCTCGTGCATCACGTGAGGCAACCGACGCGACAGATTTCGCTGCACTGAGCCTGCTGGTCTCGCCAATCTGCCGACGGGCACAGTGGATTGATCCGCGTGGACAACCGAAGGCAAATCCTACGCAGCCTGTTCGCGACCTGCGTTGTGATCGAACAACGTCCGCGCTGCTGCCGCCAGCAGATCCGTTTGCGAAATCAGTCCCAGCACATGATGGTCGTCATCGACGATGATGACCGCGTGAATTGTTCCGCTGCTGAGCGCCGGAAGCAAGTTCATCGCCCGGTCGTCCTGGCGCGCGACTACTGGCGTCGCAACGTTGCTGCCGACGGTGGCGCCGGGCTCGGTCAGCTCCCTCAGTCCGACTGTACCGACAAGCCGCTCGTTTCCATCCTTTACGGGGATGGTCCGGATATTGTGTCTGAGAAGCAACGAGCGCGCGGCCTCGCTGCTGTCGTCTTGATGGACGCAGATGACGTCGCGCGACATGATGTCCCGGCACAGGATGTGAGGTGTCGCCCGAATTGCCGCCTGCAATTCCACCTGGCGCAGCACCCGATCAAGATCTTCCCGACTGATGTCAAACGTTTCGTCCAACGCCTCGAGCGCGGCATCGACATCCGCGCCGGTAAAGCCGACCCGGCGATTGGCGGGCGGATCAATGGTCGCGTGCATATTTGCGGGCGGAGCGACGACGTGCGGGTAGTTGCGTCTGGCCAGCTTGTGAAACAGGATCCCGAGAGCCACCAGCAGGCACGAGTTGAGCGCGACGGGCACCAGCGGGAACAGGAGGCCCCAGCTCGCCACGACAGGGCCGCCAAGCACTGCCGTCAACGCAGCGGCGCCGCCGGGCGGATGCAGGCAGCGCGTAAAGGACATCGCCGCGATCGCGATCCCCACGGCAATACCGGTTGCGATCAGCGGATCCGGCACGAACATAGCTGACAGAACCCCCACGAAGGCGGAGATCGTGTTGCCGCCGACGATCGACCACGGCTGGGCAAGCGGGCTTGTGGGAACCGCAAACAGCAGAACCGCGGATGCGCCCATCGGCGCCACGATCAACGGAAGGCTGGCACCGCCACCAAAGATACTGCCGCTGATCATACCGGTCAGGAGGATACCAACCAGCGCTCCGAGACACGCAATCAGGCGCTCCCTCAACGTCGCACCCGCCAGGATCGGCGCGAAGAAACGACGGCCCGGCGGTTGCGAGGGCGTCTGGTTGGGCGAATTGGTCATGCAGTCACCTGTAAATGGCAGCGCGTAGGTTGAATATTTCAGTGGGTGCCAGCGTCGGTATGCAATGCGCGGCGCAGGATTTCGATCGCAGGGGAGCTGGCCTCCCTACGATAGATGAGCAGTGTCTGAATTTCACGCAATGAATGGGTTCGAGCGTCGCCTGGCCAGTCCATCAGTTCGAATACGGATCGTGGCACTACACCGATCGCGTCACCGGCTGCAACGCTCGCCAGTATGGCGTGATAGGAGGAAACCTCCTTGGTCGCAATCGTCGGCGAGGGACGTGCCCATTGTTCCGCGACACGGCGGTACGTGCATCCGGGTTCGAGCGCCGCCAACCAGCTCACACGCACGTCCAGGGCGGTTTTGATCGGCGGATGCGACGCGGGCAAGACGATCAAAACGTCTTCGCGGTAGATCGGCTCTCCATCGAGGTCCTCGAGCGGGTCGGGTCTCGGCATCGCGATATCGCTTGGCAAACGTGCGATCAGCGCACAGTCGATTTCTTCAGCGAGCACGGCTCGGGTCAGTTCCTCCGTCGAGCCCATTGAGAGCCTCAGCGCCAAATCCGGGTGCGTTCGGTTGATCGTCTGCAGAACCGGCGGCAGGCGGCTGGCAGCGGTACTCTCCATGCTGCCCAGCCGCAAGACGTCCGGCTTCATCGTCGGCTTCAGCGCGTTGCGCGCCTCGTCACCGAGCGCCACCAGCCGTGTGGCGTAGGAGCGAAAAAGACGCCCCTCGCGCGTCAGCGTCATCTTCTTGCCGTCGCGGCTGAACAGGCCGACGCCCAATTCTTCCTCGAGTGCGCGAATACGGTTGGTGACGTTGGATGGCGCACGGCCAATCTCGGTGGCGGCGCGGGTCACGCTGGTGCGCTCGGCTACCAGCAGAAAAATCTCAAGGGTCGTGAAGTCCATTTTATCTACGAAGGGAATGAAGCTGCTTTATTGTTCTCGAATGGGAAATGATAATCAAGGTGATCTCGTGAAACTGCGTTCGAAACATTCCCGGAAACGGAGAAAGGCCATCGACCATGTGCACGCCTGATGAGGACGATCTTCCGTCGCGCTTTTCATCACCGCCTTGCCTGATGCACGAGGTGGATCCGGCCTATATGGGCATGGAGTCTCCAGAGGCGATCTCGATTGTGCAATGGCGGGAGCAGGAGAGAAAAAGGCTGATATCCGCGCGACAGGGCATTCCGATTGCAGAACGGACCGCACGGACAGACGCGATCGTTTCTGCGCTCGACCAACTTCTGCCCAACGTTCGAGGCGAAACGATTTCGCTGTATTGGCCGTTCCGTGGTGAACCGGATCTGCGCTCTTGGATGAACACGCTCATTGCCCGCGGCGCCAACTGCGCATTACCGGTGGTGCTCGCCAAGGCAAAACCTCTCGGCTTTCGATCCTGGCGCGCTGGCGAGGCGCTCGAGAGGGGTGTTTGGGGGATCCCAATTCCGACCGAGGGGCGGGATGTTCAGCCGACCATCGTCATCGCACCGGTCGTCGGTTTCGACGAGAGCGGTTGTCGCTTGGGTTATGGTGGGGGCTATTACGATCGTACACTCGCCGTGCTTCAACCGAAGCCATTCGTGATCGGCGTTGGGTTCGAACAGCAGAGAATGGAGAGCATCAGGCCACAATGGCACGACATCGCGATGGATGCGATCGTGACCGAAGGGCGAACGCTTTCATGCACCGTCGGTCAAGGGCGCAAGGGTGCGAGTTCCGCGAACTGCAGATAGAAGCCGAGCGACAGGATGGTGACCGCGAGCGCAACGGTACGTGAGGCGAACCGCGCCGCCAGCCATGAGAGCGCTATGCCGGCGACGACTGCCATTACCCCCAGTGATGGCCCCTGATGACTGAACGCCAATCCCAAAGCGGTCAATCCAGATGACATCGCGAGCGTTGTTCGCACCGCATCGCCGCGCGATTGCTGGCCGCGGCCATTGCGCACGAAACTCAACTCCGTCAGGCTGAAGGCCATTGAAACGCTCAGCAGCAGCGACAGCAGCAACCCACTCCACATCATCCGACAATCCCTTGGTTGGATGTTTCAGACAGAGTGAAGCAAGAGTTGGGCCACCTGAAACGGTGTTGCATTTGCACGACCGCGCGTCCGATTTGCGGGAAAAACTGGCCAGTGCCAGGCAAACTGCACGTTCCTTGTGCAAATCACGCGGTCGCTGGGCATGGGCATGATCCGCTTTGAGGTCACGCTCGCTTTCCAGGACGACCGTAGTCGAAGCAAGCCGTGGCGATGCCCGCAACTCGCGCGCGTCGCTTTCGATGCGTGGGGCAGGTGCTGCTTTCGTGATTTGCCTGTAGGCTTGGTGATCGCTTCTAGAGGCAACCGGGAGGGTGTCATGAGTGACCATGTCTACAAGAAGGTAGAACTTGTCGGCAGTTCGAAGTCTTCCGTTACGGAGGCGATCGAAACGGCGATCGCGCGGGCGTCGAAAACCATGAGAAATCTCGAGTGGTTCGAGGTCGATCAGATCCGGGGCCACATCAAGGACGGCGAAGTGGCGCACTATCAGGTGGTCATGAAGGTCGGTTTCCGGATCGACGACTGACGCGCGGCCGGGCTGGTCTTCGGCAGCTGCCGGTTACTAGAATCTGTCGACTCTGCTAGTCAGGTTGAACAGTCTGTCGACCCTCGCGTGAAGCGAGGTCGCTGCCGGTGTCCTCAATTGTTGCCCGGTCGAACAGGATGACCGAACGGCAGGCGTTCGCCGTCTAACAGAGCTCAATGGATGGATGACGATGGCTGAACGACGATATGGCGAAGTGCCGCCGAAGATAGATATCACGATTGCCGGTGCGGACTGGTATGGCCGGCAGATCGATCGCGAGCGTCATCAGAACACTCTGTTCGTCGATCTCGACCTGACCGAGGCGCAGACCGTTGGTGTCGTCTTCCACGAATGCACCTTCCGGCGGGCGCGCTTCAATGCCTCGTCGCATCAGGCGGGTGCCTTCGTGAATTGCACTTTCGTGTCCTGCAAATTCTTCGACAGCCGGTTCACAGAGTGCAAGTTCGTCGGCAGCATGTTCGATACATGCGACTTCGACCAGATGCAGGTCTCAGGCGGCGACTGGTCCTTCGTCAGCTTGCCCGGCGCCGGTCTCGGCCGCGCATCCTTCAAGGAAACCCGCTTGCGGGAGGCAGACCTTACCGGTGCCTCCTGCAAGGGTGGCTCGCTGAGAGACGTCGATTTCTCCGGCGCGTGGCTGCACGGCATCGATTTCACAGCCTGTGATCTCAGAGGCAGCGACCTCAGTGCGATCGAACCGGAAAACGTGCACCTCAAGGACGCGATCATCACGATCGACCAAACCATCACAATCGCCGAGGCATTAGGCCTCGACGTGCGGCAGAAGTGAACCCTCCTCAAGAACTGGATGCGTTGATGAAGGACAGGCGCGCGCCATTGCGTTCTGGTGACAGGCGAACGGCGAGCCCTCCGGACCGCGAACCACAAGCCAGATGTGCGGCTGATCGCTACCCGCCCCCCTCCATTTGGATATCCGGCGCTCGCCCCTATCGCGAGACCGGTGTGCATCCCGACGGCTCAGGTCACTCCGCGGTCAGACCGTCAAAGACTTCGAGCATGGCATCGCTGATGGCTTTGCCGAGCGCGGCGGCAGTTTCCCCCAGCGTATCCTCATTCATGTCGCGAGCGGCCATAGCAAAGGCGGCGCCCTCGGCGGTGACGATTTCCTGGGCGCGCTGGATTGCCCAAAGTGCGAAGTCGCTGCGGCCGCTGATCTCGACGGTTTCCATGATTTCTCCTGAGTGGTTTGACCGAGTGGCTTATAGCCGATTTAGCAAATATTGGAGCCGCGCGCTGGGGCGCGTTCGAAAGATCCACATGCGTCTCGGCTAGATCTGATCGTTTCGGATGAGAAAGGCCCCCGGACAGTCGGCACTCCATCGTCTCAAGGACGGCGGGCGGGCGCTCGCGCGCAGTTGAGCGATAGGCAAACCCCGACGCTGAGATCAGCACCGCCTAGCCCGAATTGAGGAGTTCGCCACCCTTTTGATTCGTTGCCTTTAATGGCCTTCGCTGTCACCTTGATAGCTCGTGAATGGCCACCGGGCGGGCTGTATGCTCGGCCGGATTCATTGCCGGTCACTCACGGCATTGTTTGTAGAGACATTTTAGGCCTGTCGTGAATTACGGGACGGAGGAGGAGCCGCCCCGTCTCACGCCTGCGAGATGTCTCATGTCCGCCAGCTTCGGTCAACGTAGCCGTGCACTTCCGCGCTGCGTGGGTTACTTTCCGATTGTCTGTGGGATGTAGACGACAGCCTGATCACCACCGTCCGAAAAAGCGCCGCCGACGGCGAGATAGGCGGTAATGGCGAGGGCTGAAAGAAGCATGATTCCGACCGGCAGTCCGGTTGATGCCCTTTGTTCTGGCCAACGCTCCCTGTCGTACATTATCGGTTCCTTTCGTGGCGCTTCAGCATCGGGCGAGGGCGCCCGGCGGAATAGGAACGCCGAAAGACGGGGAGGGTTCCCGACCTTGTCGCAGTTGAACGGACGCATGGGCCCTATCAAGCGCCGAAGACAAGGCGCGCTTCGTCGGTTGTCGGCGGTGCACCGCGTACTGAGAACAAAGCGATCGACGGCAGCCAGCGACTGCTTTGGGCAGCGTTGCTGTGCGCGAGCCCGGTCGGTAAGGTGACATCCGGCATCGAATCGCTTCTTTTCGTCGGTGCAGGTTGACGGCGCGTTCAAGCCCGCGGGAGGGACCGGCAAGCTGCTTTCGGCGAACCGGATATCCCGTTTTGGAGCATTTTTCTTGGAAAGCCCGCATACTGCATAAAGTTGTAGGTACCCTGGAAATGGAATATCCATAAACTCGCGCTAGACCGATCGTCATTGGTGAATCGGGAGCGGTGGATGCGAAGAGAAGTACAGTTCAACGGGCAGAGGGACTGGCGAATCGCGCGATATGTCATCGGTGGCATTGTTGGTTTCGCCGTACTCGCGCAGGTTTTGGTCTATCTCAGCCTGGTGGCTCTCGTCGATCGGCCCTATGCGGCCGCCGTGGTTGGCGCCGCGTTGATCTCCCTGTTGATGGGCGTGCCGCTGATCGTCCTCGCGGCGACGCAGTTTCGCCGGGCCCAGCGCCTTCGCAACCAGATCAACCATGTCGTCGCCCACGATGCCACGACGGGCTGCGTAACCGGCCGCGGGCTGGTCCAGCAGGTCAATGGCCTCGAGCGTCGCCGGCAACGCGCCGGCGAAGAGCTTCACGGAGCACTCATTCATCTCAGGATCAACAACCTCGACGATGTCGGTGCCGCTTTCGGTCCGGCCTGGAGCGAAGAACTGCTCCAGTTCGTCGCCTCCACGATCAGCACCTCGGTGCGGCGCGATGACATCGTCGCTCGAACCGGCCCGGCAAGCTTCGACGTTCTTTTGGTCGGCGCGAGCGAATCGGATGCCGAGCACGTTTCCATCCGCCTGACGAAGGCATTGGCTTCGGCACACTTCTCGGCAGACGGCAGCAAGGTCGATCTGGCAATTAGCGTCGGCGGCGCATTGTTCGACGGCAGCGTAGATCTCGAACGGTTGCGCCGTGCGGCAGCATCCGAAACTGTATTGGTTGCCAGCGAGGGAACACAAACCGTCGATTTCGTCCGGCTCCCTTCAGCGTGATTTACTGGGTGCCGGCGCCAGTGACGGGAAGACGGGTAATCTCCGCTCGCAGCGGCTGAGGCCATAGTGAGGATTTCGCGCTGCCGTTGCGTTGACGGCAACGTTGCAACGGGCCGAAGCGCCTTGTTACCTTGGGCAGCCGCGGCTGATTTATTTTATTTCAATAGGTTAACGGTTACTCTTGTTGCCACACGAATGTTCCATTTTTGCAACATAGCCGTGCGAAAGCTTGGGGCGCCATAGAACCACCCCAAAATTGGTGGCCGCGTTATATTACCTCTGTATTATCTATCGGTAAATTTCGGCAGTTGTAACGCACGCTCGGATTCGCCAGCATGACGTACGGATTGCGAGGGGGATAATATTGAAAGTGGGGAAAACTTTTAAGGGCGGACTTTTTTCCATTCTGCTCGCGTCAACCGTATTTGCAGGTGGCGCGGCCGAAGCGATGACGCTGAGGGAAGCGCTTCAGATCGCGATGGAATCGAACCCGGAAATCGGGCAGTCGATCGAGAACCGCGAGGCAATCGAGTTCGAACTGCGGCAGGCGCGCGGTCTCTATCTGCCGAGCGTCGACATGGAAGCTTCGACGGGCGTTCAACATCTTGAGGACGAAGCCCGTCGCCTTGGTTCCATTGAGAACGATCCGCTCTATCCTTCCGACGTCGGGCTGACCATTACGCAGAAGCTCTTCGATGGCGGTGGTCGTCGCGCCGAACTGGAGCGTCAGGCTGCGCGCGTCGACAGCGCCTCCTTCCGGGTCCTCGAACGGTCCGAGACGATCGGTCTGCAGATCGTCCGCGAATATTTCGAATATATTCTCCAGCAGCAGATCGTTGCGGAAGCGCGCAAGAACGTCGGCGTGCACCAGTCGATCCTGTCGGATATCAGCTCGCTGATTTCAGGTGGCGCCCTGACCGATGCGGATCGCCAGCAGGCGAGTGAACGCCTGTTGTCGGCCAAGGCCCGTCTGCAGGAAGCAGAGGAATCGCTCGAAACCGTCAAGATCAGCTTCAACCGCCTGGTTGGCCAGCCCCTCACGAAGCCGTCCATGCCGAAGTCGGTCGCCGGCGTTCTGCCGAAGACGCTCGAGACGGCAATCGGTATCGCCCGCGGCAGCAATCCGCGCATCAAGGCCGCCGATTCCGACATCAGCGCTGCAGATTCGCAGGTCAAAGCGGCACGCTCGAACATGCTTCCGGAAGTCTTCGCCGAAGGGCGTGTGCGCACCGGCAACGATATCGACGGCGCGACCGGCAACAGCTGGGATGCCCAGGCGCGGATCGTGGCGAAGTGGAACCTCTATCGTGGCGGCATTGATATCGCCAACGAGCAGGAGCAGATGCGCCGCGCAAGCGAACAGCGGCTGGTCTTCCACCAGGCACATCGCGAGGTCGAGGAAGCCGTTCGCATTTCCTGGGAACGCCGTAACAGCCAGTACGAGATCTCCCGCACGCTGAACGCGCAGGCTCAGATGAACGTACAGCTCGTCGAGTCCTATCGCGAACAGCTCAAGGTCGGGCAGCGTTCGCTGCTTGACGTGCTCGGCGCGCAGAATTCGCGTTTCAATGTCAGCGTTCTAGCGAAAACCTCGCAGTACGCCGCTCTGTTTGCCGAGTACCGCCTGCTTGCGGCGACCGGCCAGCTCCTGTCGACGATGCAGATCAAGGCGCCGGCCCAGGCCGAAGCCTATGCCCGCAACGAGTTCAATGTTCCGGATACGCCGCCCACGGAAACCTATCGCCGTGTTCCTTCGCGCCAGACGAACGACTTGCCGCTCGATTTGTTGGCGCCGATCCGGCAGAAATGATAGTCCTCGTCAAGGTGGACACAATCGGTGGTAGTGCAAAGCATTGACAGGCATGTGCAGATCGGCCCGTCTTTGACTGGCTTTTCCGAGGCGTTCAAGGAGATCTGTATCTTCTTGAACCGCCCCTCGTCCGACAGCGTGCTTTATTCCGACGTTCCTTTTGACGCGCGGTTGCCGAGCGCCGAGGACGTCTCACGTATTGCGGAGCGGGTCGGCCTGGAAACGGAAATCGTTTCCGGGCGCGGGATCGGGAATCGTGATTTCGTGTACCCGCTGCTGCTCGTCTTTCGTGACGGCAGCGCCATGGCGCTTTTGGAAGAGGCGCCTGACGGCACGTTGAACCTTTCGAACAGAGCTGTTGCCCCCGGCGAAGCGGCGGTGAAACTGTCTGAGTTGCAGCTCGGCGGTCTCGCCTATGCCTTGTCCTTCTCAGCCACCTATCTCAATACGGCGTCCGGCCGCGGCGTCGGTGAGGCCCGTAACATCGACCGCCGGCATTGGCTGACGGCCACGGTCAAGCCATTCTGGCAAGCCTATGTGCAGGTGGCGATCGCGGCCTTTTTCATCAACGTGCTGGCGCTGGCCGCGCCGCTCTTTACGATGAACGTCTATGACCGGATTCTGCCGAACAAGGCGATGGCGACACTTTGGGTGCTGGCGCTCGGCATCAGCACCGCCATTCTGTTCGACTTTCTGCTCAAGACGGTTCGTGCCGCGCTGATCGACTATGCCGGACGGAAGGCTGACCTGAAGCTCTCCTACATGCTGTTCGAGAAGATACTGCATGCGACGATGGCATCGCGGCCACCTTCGACAGGCGAATACGCCAACCGAGCGATGCAGTACGAATTCGTTCGCGAGTTCTTCACCTCGAATACGCTCAGCACCCTCATCGACAGCCTTTTCGTCTTCGTTTTCATCGCAGCGGTCTACGCGGTCGCAGGCTGGATCGCGCTCATCCCGGCGGTCGCGTTCCTCTTGAGCGTCTTGATCGGCTATGTCGCGCAGTACAAGATCGGCAACCGCGTCGCCGCCGCCTCGAACGAATCAGCCCAGCGCCAGGCGCTATTGGTAGAGACGATCAGCGCCATCGAGACGGTGAAGACGCTGCATTCGGAAAAGCAGCTTTTGCGCCGCTGGAACGAACTGGCCAAGCACTCTTCGAACACGGCCGAGCAGATCAAGGAAATCTCCTCCTGGGCCTCGCACGCGACACAATTCGTGCAGCAATTGGTGACGGTCTGCATTGTCGTCGCCGGCGCTTACGAATTCACTGAAGGCAACATTTCCTCGGGCGCGATCATTGCGGCCAGCATGCTTTCCGGCCGTGCCGTCGCGCCGCTGGGGCAGATTGCGATGACGCTGGCACGGCTGCGTCAGGCGATTTTGTCGCTGCGCATCCTAAATGCGGTGATGGAGCAGCCGGAAGATCGGCCGGACACGATCGGTTTCGTCAACCGCGAGATCCGCAACGGCACTATCACTTTCACCAATCTCGATTTCGCCTATCCGGGAACCGACTACAAAGTGGTCAGCGGCATGAACGTGACGATAAAGGCGGGCGAGCGTGTTGGCATCATTGGCCGCATCGGTTCGGGAAAGACCACGCTCGGCCGGCTTCTCGCAGGTCTCTACGCGCCCAGCGCCGGCCGTATTCTGCTCGATGGCGTCGATATCCGGCAGTTGCATCCCTCCGTCGTCCGCTCGGCCGTCTCCTTCGTGTCGCAGAATTCTGACCTGTTTTCCGGCACCATCAAGGAAAACCTGCTGATGGCGAACCCGACCGCCAGCGATGAAGAAGTGGTCGCGGCAGCCCGGCTTGCCGGCGTCGACGACTTCGTCTCCCATCATCCGCGTGGCTATGACATGCCGGTCGGTGAGCGCGGTTCCCAGCTTTCGGGCGGGCAGCGCCAGGCGGTCGCCATTGCCCGGCTGTTGTTGCGCAAGCCGAAGGTGGTGTTCCTGGACGAGCCTTCCGGGGCCATGGACCTCGCCAGCGAGCGTGAACTGATCAACAAGCTCTCCAATGTGTTCAGCGGCGATGTCACCCTTCTGATCTCCACGCACCGTCACAGCATGCTGAGCCTCGTCGATCGCCTGCTTGTTCTCGACCGCGGGCGCCTCGTCGCTGATGGCCCGAAGGCCGCGGTCATCGAACAGTTGCAACGACGCTCCGGTCCTGCCGGACCGGCCGAGGGGGCGGGGTTGTGATCCACGCTCTCGACATGACGACGAAACAATGCCTGTCCGCAAGTGGCGGGAGGGGGCAGCATGACTGAGAAACCGCCGCTTGCCGCGCGCGCCGGACTGCTTGTCATCGGCTTGCTGATCAGCTGTTTCGTCGCCTGGGCGGCGATTGCCGAGGTAGACGAAATCGCACGTGGCGAAGGCAAGGTCATTCCCGTCTCGAAGACGCAGATCATCCAGTCGAGCGAGCCCGGCATCGTGCGCGAGATCGCCGTGCAGCTCGGGCAGGTCGTCCGCCGCGGCGACCTGATCCTGCGGCTCGACGATACGGCCAGCGGCTCCTCGCTTGGCGAGCTCGAAGCCAAGGCACGGTCGCTGCGCGCGCAGATAGCGCGCTTGGAGCTCGAAGAGAGTGGGGCCTACGACGCCAAGTACAATTGCCCCGAGAATATCGCCAAGGTCGCACCGGCTATCTGCGCCAACGAGGAGCAACTGCTCCAGGCGAAGGCTGGAAACTTCAACAACAAGCTGTCGGTCATGCAGGCCCGCGAGGGCCAGCGTCAGAAGGAACTGGCGGAGGCGCAAGCCAACATCACCCGGCTGACCGAAAGCCTGCAGGTCACGGAACGGGAACAGGGGCTCATCGAGCCGATGGCCAAACGCAAGCTCATCGCTCAAACAGAGCTACTGCGGGTCGAAAAGGAATTGACCGACACCCGGGGACAGCTCGCCCTCTGGAAGCAATCGGTCGGCAAGCTGGAGGCGGCGCTCGAGGAGGCGTCGCTGCAGGTCACCGAACTCTCCCTGCAACTGAAGCAGGAGGCCCTGGCGGAAAAAACGGAGGCCCTCTCGCAGCTTTCCGTGATCGACGAAACGATCCGCGGGGCGACCAGCCGGGTCGCCAACACCGATATCCGTTCCCCGGTCGATGGCATCATCAATACGTTAGATGTCAACACGGTCGGTGCCTATGTGACGCCGGGCGCAGTGATCGGCGGCGTCGTGCCGACATCGGAGACGCTGCTCGTCGAGGCGCGGCTTTCACCGCGCGACGTCGCCTTCGTGCGTCCGGGCCAACCGGCTTTGATCAAGGTCTCCGCCTATGATTTCTCGATTTATGGCGGCCTCGGCGGCATCGTTGAAACCGTCAGCGCCGACAGTCTCGTCGACCAGAACAATGGCGAGACCTATTATCTCGTGCGCGTTAAAACCGACACGGCTGCGCTGGTGAAGGACGGGCGGGAATATGCCATCATGCCGGGCATGATCGCTTCGGTCGATATCATGACGGGCAAGAAGACGATCCTTGCCTATCTGATGAAGCCGATCAACAAGGCGCGTGAGGAAGCTCTGCGGGAGCGCTGATGAATGAACGAAACGCAGCCTCCACCGTCCGATGAGGACCTGAGCGCGCTGCGGTTCCGCGTCGTCACCATCGGCGGTCAGCGCCGCGGGATCAAGCTCGAGGAAATCTATTGGCAGTGTCTTGGCGAGCTTGCCGCGCGGCAGGGACGAAGACTTGCGGATATCGTTGCAGCTTGTGAAAGAGAGCTTGAAGGCGAGGGGAATTTGACGGCGCGACTGCGCTACGTCGCCACGCGCTACATGCGCGACGAGCTTATCGGTGCCAGGCAACGCAGCAATCTGGCGATCGTCGCCGGCCAGGTTCGCGCCAGCCCAACGCCTGCCTTTGCGCTCACGGGAAACAAGAACATCGTCGCCTTCAACCCCGCGTTCCTCTCCTTTGTCCAGTCGCGGGTTCTGCGGTCGCAGCAGCCGCAGCCGGCGCGCGGCTTGAGGCTCGCCTTCGATGTTCAGTTCGTCGATCTTGTCCGCCGTTTGAAGGCAGCTCCAGGTGAGCCGCAGCCCGCGGGTTTCACTATCGGCGTGCAGGGGCAGGTGACGCGCGGCAAACTCAACGCCGCACTGGCCCCGCTTGCCGACCAGGACGTGATCATCGGCTTCATCCTGGCCTGAGAGCTCGGAGGTCCGCCTGCCGCGAGGACGGCTGGGCGGCGTTGTCTGATCGGTGAAGACGTCGACGTTGGAGCCGAGGTTCAGCGAACCGCAACGCCTTCGCCGGGCATGACATCCGAGAAAGGTGCGGCAGACGCGACCTTATCGCCGGTGGTCTTGATGCCATGGATCCAGGAGCGATCGGCGCTGACCGAAAAGAGCGCCTGATAGCTCGGAAGCGCGCGGTCAAGCTTCACCTCGTCACTCAGGTTGTCGAGAATGAAGTGGCCCTGGCTTGTCGTGATTGCCAGCACCGCGTGATAGAGGTTGCGCCGGACATCGCGAAGTACAACGATCGACATGGCCTCTGACGGCAGACCGGCCGCCTTCAGGGCAGCCATCTTCAGGATGGCATAGTCTTCGCAGTCACCCTTGCCGCGGGCAAGAATTTCATCCGGCTTTGCCCAGTAGTCCTTGGAGCCGTAGTTCTCCGCGTCCGGCTGGTAGCGCACGATCCGATTCACCGTGCGGTTGATGCCGCTGATTTTCTGGCGGAATGCAAGACCGTTGGCGTTTTCGATCGCCTTGCCGAGAATGCCGCGGGCGGCACAACCGCTCTCCTGTGCGCAGCGGTTGAAGTCCGCCGCCACGACTGCCGGATAGACGGTCTTCCATTTGCGCGCCACTGGGATTGAAGAGACGCGGAAGGCGACCGAATGGAACACGGCGGAGGGTTCCGACTCTGCCGCTGCCTGGCCGCCGAGGCTCGCGCGCGCAGTCACCGCCACCTTCTGCACCTGCCGGCTCTTCAGAGCCTCGGAAGCCTGCTTCGACAAGGTGTTGATCGTCTCCGTGGCGACGGCTGCCAGGGGGCTTGCCATGCTCAGCAGCTGCTGGAAGAGACCAGCGTGGAGCATACCGGACTGGCCCGCCTGAACGGATGATGTCGCAGATAGCGACACCAGGCCGATCGCGAACACCGAAGTCTTCAGGTATTTTCCGCAGTGCTTCCAGCTGTTCTTGTTCATTGCCGTGTCTCTCGGTTTCGTGAGGACACTGTACGAACGAAAAGAAAAATGCCGGTAAAGCGGTATGTATTATTTAGTGTGCTCCGGAACAATACGTTTTGTATAAAATTTTATTCAAATTTTATACTTGTGTATTCTTTCGGATCAGGTCGCCAGCCCACCTTGTAGACACACCCGCAACATCGTCATTGGCGGCATGTCGCGTGGATTGCAAATCGCGACCGTTTGTTTCGCAGATCCTCCTGAAGTTCCCTAAGCGATAAGCCCGCATGTCGATTCAATGGAAGGGCTCAGGTGTCGTCGAGCACGATTTCCGGGCTACTTTTTCGAGTCGCCGTGCCCGCGCGGAAGATGGTTGCGGACCAATGACCAGAAATACTAAATTTGTACTAAGCTCACCAATTTTGGGTATTAGCATAATATATTATGCTGTTTTTCGCTAATCCCTCAGCCCCCGATTGCGCTCCAAAAAGCTTGGTGTTTTCTTGCTCGCAAAGGTCGAGGGGTATTTCTATGGCAACCGAAGGCACCACAATTTCGAACGAAGCCGCCGCTACGCAGGCAGAGGCAATCGAGTTCCGCAACGCGCCGGATGGCAAGGCTGACCGACTGGTGGCGCAGGCGGCGACGGGAGAAGAGGGAGAACCCCAGCTCGCCGACCCGGCAACCGGAGCGCCGGTGAAAGGCGCCGAGACTGCGCCACAGACTTCGCCCATGCCCGCGACGGTCACCGCCGATGCTTCGAACGTGGTGCACCTGCCCGCAGGCGCGTCGATCGAGAATATCAAGGTCGTCGGTACCAATATCGTTTTGGAACAGCCGGACGGCTCGACGATCACCATTCTCAACGCCGCATTGAAGGTTCCGACCTTCGTCATCGGCGACGCTGAAATCCCGCGCGAAACCCTGGTGGCTGTGCTCGGCGAAAACGGCATCAACGTTGCAGCGGGTCCGGACGGCAGCATCAGCGTCGTCTCGAACCAGAGCAGCGGCGGCGGCTTTGGTGACGCCAACGCGGACATTGGCCAGGCCGGACCGGTCATCGGTCTGTTGCCGCCGACCGCCCTGGAATTTCCGACGCTTGAGGCGACCGAGCTTCTTCCCTTTACGCTTGACCCCAATGACAATCCGTCGATCATCCCCGATGGCGGTAGCAGCGATCCCAGCGGCATCCTTGTGAGCGACCGGCAGGTCGACGAAGCTGGCCTCGCCAGCGGATCGCGCGCCGGCGATGGCAGTGCTTCGGTCAACGGCATCTTCACGATCTCCGATCCGGACGGCCTGGACGATGTCGCCAGCCTGACGATCAACGGCCAGACTTTCGCAATCGGCGGACTCGTCGGCCAATCGGTCGCGGGCCTGTTCGGCGTGCTGACCATCACCGCGTACAACCCCGCCACTGGCGCGGCGCAGTATACCTATGAACTGACGAGCCCCGTTACTGGCTCCGGCCCGGGCGCAAATGTCGAGCAGGACCGGGATACCTTCAATCTGACGGTCACCGACGTTGACGGCGCGACGGGTACGGCGACGCTGCGCGTTGATATCGTCGACGACGTTCCCTCGATCGGTATCACGGATCCGTCCTCGTCCAACGTGGTCGAGGGCCAGGCGCTTGCCGGCAACTGGACGCTGACGGCCGGCGCTGATGGTGTCAGCACCGTGGACGTGACGGTCGGCAACACCACCCAGACGCTGGCGCTGACGGCAGGTCAGTCGGTGGTGTTCGCGCTTGCCGAAGGCACGCTGACGGTCAATGCCGACAAGACCTGGTCGTTCGATGCGGCCAGCAACCTCAACAATGCCGGTGGCGTCAACGTCACCTTCTCGCTGTCGGCCACGGATGCCGACGGTGACACCACGAGCGACAGCCAGACGATCAGCATCACCGACGGTGCTGGCCCGACGGTCGATCCGCTTGCGGCTTCCGCATCGCTGACGCTCGACGACCAGACCCTTGCCGACGGCTCGGCGCCGGGTTCGACCACGAGCGCCGGCACGATCGGCTTTGCGGCCGGTTCGGATGCGATCGCGACGATCGCGTTCGGCGACACCAGCGGTCTGACCGGGGCACTGACCTGGGACCGCGTCTCCGACACGCAGATTATCGGCCGCGCCGGCGGTGTTGCGATCGTCACGCTCGACCTGGTGCGCAGCGGCGACAGCGCCACGGTAACGGCGACGCTGAACGACAACTACGCCAGCCATCCCGGCATCAACGCCGACGACCTTGCGAGCCTCGGCTCGGTCAAGGTGATCGCCTCCGACACGGACGGCGACACGGCCGAGGGCACGGTGAACGTATCGGTCTCCGACGACGTTCCGGTGGTCGGCATCACGGATCCGGCCTCGTCCAACGTGGTCGAGGGCCAGGCGCTTGCCGGCAACTGGACGCTGACGGCCGGCGCTGACGGTGTCAGCACCGTGGACGTCACGGTCGGCAACACCACCCAGACGCTGGCGCTGACGGCAGGTCAGTCTGTGGTCTTCACGCTTGCCGAAGGCACACTGACGGTCAATGCCGACAAGACCTGGTCGTTCGATGCGGCCAGCAATCTCAACAATGCCGGTGGCGTCAACGTCACCTTCTCGCTGTCGGCCACCGACGCCGACGGTGACACCACGAGCGACAGCCAGACGATCAGCATCACCGACGGTAGCGGTCCGACGACCGCAGCGGAGGGCGGAACCGCGTCGCTGACGCTCGACGACCAGAACCTCGCCGACGGCTCGACGCCGGGTTCGAACACGAGCGCCGGCACGATCGGCTTTACGGCCGGTTCGGATGCGATCGCGACGATCGCGTTCGGCGACACCAGCGGCCTGACCGGGGCACTGACCTGGGACCGCGTCTCCGACACGCAGATTATCGGCCGCGCCGGCGGTGTTGCGATCGTCACGCTCGACCTGGTGCGCAGCGGCGACAGCGCCACGGTAACGGCGACGCTGAACGACAACTACGCCAGCCATCCCGGCGTCAATGCCGATGACCTTGCGAGCCTCGGCTCGGTCAAGGTGATCGCCTCCGACACGGACGGCGACACGGCTGAGGGCACGGTGAACGTATCAGTCTCCGACGACGTTCCGACGGCGGTTGATGACGGTGCCCAGAGCGTTGTCGAGGGTGGGGCGCAGATCAGCGGCAACGTGCTCGGCAACGACACGGCCGGTGCTGACGGTGCGACGCTGACCTCAGTGACGATTGGTGGTACCGAGCATACGGTTGCGGCTTCGGGCTCGACGCCGGTCGTCACGGCGAACGGCACCTATAGCTTCACGTCTGCGGGTGCATGGACGTTCACGCCGGTTGCGAGCCTGAACAGCACTTCGGCCGTGAATGCCGGCTTCAGCTACAAGATCACCGATGGCGACGGCGATACGGCGACTGCAGTGCAGCCGATCAGCATCACCGACGGTACTGGCCCGACGGCGACGGACGGCAGCGCATCGATCACCGTTGCT
>NZ_JBYTEC010000007.1:169181-312830 GCF_058792075.1 Ensifer sp. EB106-03-01-XG145
CCGCCTCCGATCAGGATGGTGACAGTGCCACGGCAACGGTCGGCATCAGCGTTGTCGACGACGTTCCGACGGCGGTTGCGGACCTGGACAGCATATCAGCTGGGGACTTCACGCCAGCGACGGGCAACGTGATCAGCGGCGCCGGTACGACGAACAACGGAGTGGATACGCTAGGTGCGGATGGTGCGAAGGTTGTCGGCGTTACCGCCGGCAATAGCGGAGCGTCGCTGGACAATCCGTTGACCCTTGGCACGCAGATCACCGGCACATTCGGCAAGCTGACGTTGAATGTGGATGGCAGCTACAGCTATGTGCGCAATCCGGGTTCGGCCGGTGGTGGCAACGACGTGTTCACCTATACGGTGAAGGACGGCGACGGCGACCTCGCGCATACGACGCTAACAATCAGCATTGGTGACGCGGGGCCGACGGTATCGATCCCGGGCGCCGGTTCGGAGGGAACGGTTGTTTACGAGAAGGGCCTTCCCGAGCGGGGTCTCGAATCGGCCGGCACTGGTGAAATGGCGGACGGCAATGCCGGCAACAACTCCGATACATCGGAGACGACGGGCGGCACGATCAACTTCGCGTCGAAGGATGGTCTCTCGACGATCACGCTCGGTGGCCATGCCCTGACGACTTCGCCGCAGACTTTCGTCGATGCGACGGGTTCGCTGACGGCGCACTACATCTACGACTCGGCGACGGGTGCCGGCTCGATCGTCTACAGCTACACACTGTTGGACAACACATCGGGCAATAACACGTCTGCGACCTTTGCGGTCGTGGTTACCGATGCGGACGGTGACGCCGCCCCGGCGGGAAATTTGGTGATTTCGATCGTCGACGATGCCCCTGTGCTGGGCCAGTTCATGACGGCGGTGATCCCGAACGAAGTCGGCTCGGTGACCGGCACATTCGCGCTCCAGCCCGGGGCCGATGGTATCGCGAACTTCAACATCACAGGACCCGCCATCAGCGGCATCTCCTATACAACGTCCATAAGTCCAGATGGCACCACAACCCTTCTTGGGAAGTCCGGCAATACTTCTGTCTTCTCGCTAACGGTTGCTTCAGACGGAACATATAATTTTGACCTGATCCAGCCGAAAGCAGCAACAAATACAACCGTCCCATTGGCCGGCATGTCCGGAGGAAATGCTCAATTCAGGGAAACCTCTGGCGGGCTCGTCGAGTTTTCGACTACTACGGGCCACACAGTTAACAGTTCGGGCACGGGATTCGGTGTAGACGATCAGCGCCTCGCGAACAGCGAGCAGTTTACGATGGAATTCCACAATGTGGGACAAGCCGGGAACAATCTACCAACAGAGAATCCGAAATATGTCAGCAGCGTCTCGCTCGCATACGGCGACGTGAACCTGGGGAACAGTGCTACCGATAACTTCATACAGTATAAGTGGACGGCCACGAACACAGCAACCAACACGACCGACTTTGGGTTCATCACCATCACCAATGGAATTGCGGGATCTCTGCTGGTGAATCCAGGATTTGACTTCAATGTTCTTACGATCGAGGGCGTTGATGGCGTTTCGGGTTCTGGAAAGGGAGCCAGATTCACGGCAGCAGAAGTCGGCACAACAATTCTTCCCGCAGACCAGAATTATGACTTCCAAATTATCGCGGTGGATCGCGACGGAGATTCCAGCGTCGCTCAAACCCTTCATGTCGATCAGGTGGCAGCCGGATCGGGGGGCTCCTATACTCTGAGTGGCGCGGCCGGCGACGACACCATTGCCGGAAGCACCAAGGCGGACACTATCAACGGTGCGGGCGGTTCGGACATTGCCGACTATACCGGCAGCACGTCGGCGGTGTTCATCAATCTCGATGACAATGGCAACGCTTCGTCGGCTGCGACCGTAGGCAGCCAGCCGGAAGGATCCATTGGCGGTGGTGATGCGGCTGGCGATACGCTGACGGGCATCGAAGGGCTGATCGGCGGTTCCGGCAACGACCTTCTGCACGGCGACTCGGGGGCCAACTACCTTGCTGGCGGTATCGGCAATGATTCGCTTTATGGCGAGAGTGGCGCTGATTCTCTCTACGGCGGTTTGGACAACGACGCGCTCTACGGAGGGGCGGGCTCCGACAGGATGACCGGCGGCGGGGGCAGCGACACCTTCGCGATCGATGCAGACTCCTTGCTCCCCGGCATTGATGACGTCATCACCGACTACAACTACACCGAAGGCGATAGCGTCGACCTGACGGCTCTGCTCGGCAATCTGCCAACGGGCACGAACCTCGACGGTAACTTTGTCCAGGTGGTCCAGGACGGTCAGAACGCCAATCTTCAGGTGGACACCGATGGCAGCGCTGGCAATGCTTCGGGGTGGCACACCGTCGCGATGCTCGAAGACTTCCACGTTTCGACCGAGGTGGTGAAGATCCTGTTCACCGAAAACGGTGCGCCGAAGACACAGGACGTTTCATAAGCGCAACATCGATCTCGACAGTTCAGCGGTTCTCGGTAATCATCCGGGAACCGCATTTCCAGGGGGAACCTTTTCATGATCAGAAGCATGCTGGTGGGGGCGATGGTCGCTCTTATGCCCGTTTCAGGTTTCGCGGCCGATCTCATCGTCGATTATGCGCCAGCCGCTCGGTTATGCGCTGAAGCCAGCCAATCCTCTCTCGCCGTTGACCAGGATGTCGCGACATTGACCAAGGAGGTCGTGTCGCGCATGGACGAGGCGATCGCTGTCGCCGACGATCCGCACTGGATCTCCTCGACGCGGCCGACTTTCGTCTGGGCGTCCGAGACCAAGGTTGCCTGCGGCAAGGCCTATGGCTACCTGCAGTCCAACTGGCGCGACGAGGATTACATCGCCAAATGCGATTGCTTCTACTCCAAGATGCGGAATTTCATGAATTGAGACAGTCGGTTTGATCGTCATGTCCCACGCTGTCGTTTCACCGACCAGGCGGGTGTCGTCCTGTCGGCAGTGGCTAGTCCTCGGCGTCCTCGCACTCGGTACACTTGCGGGCTGTCAGGGCGCACCCACGCCCCAGGATGTTCTCGACGTGGAATCGCCGCAGGCGAGGCATGCGCGGCGCGCGGCCGAACATGCGGTAAAGCCGCAGGAAACCTTCGGCGGGGGCGCAACGCGGATCGCGCTCATCACGGCGTTGATGGCGCCGTCAGGCGAAACGGTACGCGAACGCGATATCCGGGACGGCGCGTCGCTCGCCATCGACGAGGTGGGTGGCGGCCAGCTCTCGTTGCTAGTCGAAAATACCGACGGTTCGCCACAGCAGATTCAAGAGGCGGCGAAGCGGCTTGCCAGCCAGAACGTCGCGCTCGTCGCGCTGTCGGTCGCCGACGTTCCTGTCAGCACCGTGCGCCAGGGTCTCGGCTCTTCCCGTGCGCCGCTTTTGGTCCTGCGGGGCAACGGCGCCGAGCGGCCGGCCGGCACCTTCGCTTTCGTGTCCGACCGCATCGACAGCGCCGTCGAGGGGGCATCCTATGCGGTGGCGTCCGGGCGCAAGCGGCTCGTCGTGCTGTTGCCGGGCGACGTCTCCGCCGCCGAGCGGCAAAGGCTCGATCGCGGACTTGCCGGCTATGGCATCAAACCGGCGCTCGTCGCCGTGACGGGGACCACGGCATTCACCGGCGACGCGGCCTCCAAGACCACATTGAAAGACACCGATGGCGTGCTCCTGGTCGGATCGGGAGATCCGGATGTCGGCGCTCTGTCGCAACTGAAGGCCAACGGCTATCTGAAACCGAACGCAATGGTCGTCGGAAGTTCTGGCTGGGCAAATGCCGCTTACAAGCGCCCCGAGCTCGCGGGCAGCCATCTCTGTCTGTTTGGTCCTGAAAATGGTTCCCGGATGACCTCGCGCTATCTCGATCGATACGAGCGGGCCGCAGGCACGGATGCGGCCTATGGCTTCGACGTGATCGCGCTTGCCGCCGGCCTGGTGCGCAGCCAGGGCGAAACCGCCATCACGCAGGAGAGCCTTCGGTCTCCAAACGGCTTCATCGGCGCGGCCGCAGCCTTCCGCTTCGAAAAGAGTGGTTCCGTCGAGCGAACCTGCGCGATCTACCAGGTCACCTCCGGCAGCGTGAAACTAATGGATCCAGCGCCGCGATCGTTCTGAAGCGCAAGCGCTGGCCTCAAGCTCCGCTTGCCGGCCCACGGGCGCGATCATCCACAGGCTTGCCGAGCCTCTCATCTCGAAGCAACGCTGCGAGCGGCCCCCGGGCGACGCCGGCGTTACTCTTCGGCATTCCCGGACGAAGGGCAGCGTTGACCGTTGCTGAACATCGGCAGGTTGCCATGCTCAAGTAACCATGTGTAGCGCCCTGATCGTGACCTTATCGATGTTGCGGCCATCTCAGGGAAAGTTAGGCAGACAGCAAGCCGAGATCTGCGCATTCTCCACATCCGGGAAGATGGAGGGTCATCGGAACCGGACAGGGGGTAGGCTGTAGCTTGGGCGCAGGTGGGGTCAGGCTTCCGGGGGAGGGGGATTAGACCCCGGAAGCCAATAGCGGCGTCAAATGTCTTCGTCGCCGCCGAAATCCATGTCGTCCGCAGGCGCTTCCGGCTCCGCAGCCGGGGCGCTGGGCTGAGCAGCCTGAGCCTCGTTTCCGCCGAACATGCCTGCGATCGCATTGCCGAGCAGGACGCCGCCGGCGACGCCCATTGCGGTCTGCGCCGCACCGGCGAGGAAGCCGCCGCCGGCGCGCTGTTGCATCGGCTGGCCGTAGGCCTGGTTCTGGCTGCCCCATGGCGAGCCGGGCGCGGCGCGGCCATATCCGGGCTGTTGCGGCGCCGGGCGCTGAGGGGCGGCGTTGCTGCCGAACATCGAGGATAAGAAGCCGCCGCGCGGTTGGCTCTGCGCGGTCTGCGCCTCCAGTTCCTCGATGCGGCGTTGAGCCGCCTCCAGCGCCTGCTCCTGCACGACGATGGTCTGTGCCATGTAATAGGGTGCACCCGGCTGCGCGCTGATCCGTTCCTGGATGAAGCGGTCGGCTTGAGCCTCTCGCGGGCCAGACTGGCGCTCGACATGGGCGAGCCTGGAGAACAGGCCGTCAATGGCCTGCTGGTCGTTGCGATCCATGAGATATGTTCCTTGCTATCTGCGGGTATTACTCTTCACGCTGGCCGGTGAAGTTCAGCAGCAGCTGGAAGATGTTGACGAAGTTCAGATAGAGCGACAGGGCACCGAAAACCGCGAGCTTCTGCTGGGATTCCTGGTCGAAATTGTCGGCATACTGTTCCTTGATGTTCTGCGTGTCCCAGGCAGTCAGGCCGACGAAGACGACGATACCGATCACCGAGACGGCAAACTGAAGAGCGCTCGAACCAAGGAAGATGTTGACGATCGAGGCGATCATCACGCCGATCAGGCCCATGATCAGGAACGAGCCGAATTTCGCCAGGTCGCGTTTCGTTACATAGCCGTAGAGGCTCGTCGCACCGAACATGGTGGCGGCGATGAAGAAGGTGCGGGCGATGCTGGCTCCGGTGAAGACCAGGAAGACGGAGGCCAGCGATAGACCCATGACGGCGCAGAAGGCCCAGAAGGTCATCTGCGCTGACGACGCCGACATGGAATGCATCTTGAAGGAGAAGAAGAAGACGAAGGCGAGCGGAGCCAGCATCACCACCCATTTCAGCGGCGTGGAGAAGATCGGCACGTAGAGTGCCGGCGTGGTGCCGACGATGAAGGCCACAACGCCCGTCACGACAAGGCCCAGGCCCATATAGTTGTAAACGCGCAGCATGTGCTGGCGAAGGCCTTCGTCGAGGGCCGCGGCAGAAGCTTGGCTCATGCCGCCGAAGCGGTTCTGGTTCGAATACATGAAGGTTTCCTCAGTAAAGTGAGTTCTTGAGAAGCTCGGCCTCATCGCTGAGGCCGATGCCCGGCGTGCTTGAGACGACGGCATAGGCGACCTCGCCGACCTGCCACCAGGCAGCCTCGGCGTTGGAAAGATTGAGGTCCTTCACGGACTCAACCGCGAAGTGCCCCGGCCTGCCGGCGAAGAGTGATATGAGTGTGCCTGCATCGGTCTTGACGCTCGTCTCGACGCTAGGCCCGAAATCCGAGGGGAATACCTGGACGTCGACGACGTTCCAGTCCTTCGGAAGCTCCGGCATGACGATGGCGGTCGCGGCACGAATGTCGGCGCGGTCGTAGGTTTGCACTTCCGGCTGTGACGGCATTCCCGCCCTGACGAGCGAGGTCTGATGCGCGCGGATGGCGTATTCCACGAAAGCCGGCGGATGGGCCGAGGCATTGACTTCGCTCGGACCGACGGACGAATGGGCAATCCACCCCACCGAAATCATCAAGCCGACCGCCGCCACCTTCTGCAGGGCGTTCCACACGCGCGCATTCGCCAGTCCCGACGAAAGGCGGCGGGCCGCCTCTCGCGTCTCGGGGCGTCCGGCAACGCCATCCGACGTCAACGCCAGCTTGAGCGTGGTCCGCATGCCGAGGTCAGCCATGACACGAGCCGCCGCGTCCGGGTTCCTGGCAAGCCAGGTCTCAACCCGAAGCCTGCCGGCCGCATCGAACTGGTTGTCCACATAGGAATCGAGATCGGTATCGATAATCGTGTCGACGTCAGTCATTATCGCCTCCGACAAGCCTCAGGTGGTTGGGCTTTTTCGTTCCGTTTTCGAAGTCTCTCAGACTCGCTCTTGCCCGCGAGACCCGCGACATCAAAGTCCCGACGGGAATGTCGAGTATGTCGGCAGCCTCGTGATAGGAGAGGTCCTCGACGGCAACGAGATGAAGGGCCTCGCGCTGCTCCTGCGGAAGCATCATGAACGCTTCGCGGACCTGAGCCAGCCGTACGCTGTGCTCCTGGTGGGCGGGGTAAGACGATCCGACCTCCTGCGCCGTCTGGTCTTCACGCTGGCCGCGAGAGATTGCGGATCGCAAGCGGTCGATATGCGTGTTGCGAACGATCGCGAGAAGCCAGTTTCTAAGGTTCGCCCCAGACCGGAATGTCGAGCGCCGCTCGTAGGCTCTCACCAGAGCGTCATGAACGAGATCCTCGGCGTCCGGCGAATTGCGCGCAAGCGAGCGGGCATAGCGCCTCAGCGCAGCCATCTGCCCAATTACGTCAAAAGCGCCTTTCTTCGAATCCATATCCGCATATACGGAGCCGGCGCGGCTTCTCATCCATCGCGCAGAAAAAAATCTGAGAAAATCTGAGAACTACCGTCTGGACCGAGTTGCGAACGCGCCGGCCGCACGCAGATTGGGGGTGCCGAAATCCTTGGTCCGTGTCGCCCTCTCACGTGTCGTGCGCGTCGCAGATAATCGGACCATCGAGCAAAGCCGCGATGGTCCGATACAATTTCTCGTCCTACCAAAACCCGCAACGCGCGAGGTCTTGTCGGATTTGTTCTACGCAGGCTGATGCGACTGCCGGCTGACCTTGCTGACGAAACCGACGATCAGCACGAAGGTCAGCGCCTCGACGGCAGCCACCAGCCACAGACCGTGGGTCATGACACCGGTCGTATCCTTCAGGTAGCCCATGAGATAGGGGGCGCCGAAGCCGGCAAGGTTCGCGACCGAATTGATGAGCGCGATGCCGACGGCCGCAGCCGAACCCGCCAGGCAATGGTTCGGCATCTGCCAGAAGACCGGGATTGCGGACATGGTGCCGACGATCGCAAGCGCCAGGGCAGCGAGCGACAGGACAGCGCTGGCCGGAAGGACAAAACCCAGGGCCATGAGGCCAGTGGCACCCGCGAGTGCTGCAAAGGCGCAGTGGTAGCGCACCTCCGAGGTGCGATCGGAATGAATGCCGTTCAGGATCATGCCCGCAGCACCGCCGAGATAGATGGCTGCCATGATCCAGCCGACCGTCGCGGGGCTGGAGAATCCGATTTCGCGTACCACCGAGGGGCCGAAGAAAGTCAGCGTCGAGTTCGCCATGATGATGCAGAAATAGATGGCGATGAATTTCCATACGGTCGGGTTCGTCAGCGCCTTGAGCACGCTGTGCTCACGATGGCCGAGAGCCTTCTTGTCCTGCTCGATGTCCTGGATGAGCAGGGCCTTTTCCTCCGAGGTCAGCCAATGCGCCTTCTCAGGCTTGTCGGTCAGATAGAAGATGGTGGCGATGCCGGCGAGGACCGACGGAATGCCTTCGAGCAGGAACACCCACTGCCAGCCGGCCCAGCCGTTGGCGCCGCCGAGCTGCGTCATGATCGTGCCTGCCAGCGGGCCGCCGATGACGCCGGCAAGTGCCGAGGCGGACATGAAGAGGCCGAAGGCCTTGGCGCGACGCAGCGACGGATACCAATAGGTCAGGTAGAGGATGATGCCGGGATAGAAGCCGGCCTCGAACACGCCGAGCAGGAACCGCAGCGTATAGAACTGCCAGGGCTGGGTGACGAACATCATCAGCACGCAGATGATGCCCCAGCCGATGGTGATGCGGGCGATCGTGGCGCGGGCGCCGATCCGTTCAAGCCACATGTTGCTCGGCACCTCGAAGAAGAAGTAGCCAAGGAAGAAGATGCCGGCACCGAGACCGTAAACGGTTTCGCTGAACTGCAGGTCCTGCAGCATGGTGAGCTTCGCGAAACCGACATTCACCCGGTCGATCCATGCCAGGATCCACAGGAACATCAGGAAGGGAAGGAGCCGCCATGTCACCTTGCGGTAGACCGACTCGAGATTTTCGGGGTTCGCGGCGGATGAGCCGCCTCCGTGCCCCGCATGTGCTGCCGATGCCATTGTGGACTACCTCCCGTATAAGTCCATTTCAGGATACCAGCCGCTATGCGGCCGGCGTGATAACCTCCTGCGCCTCCTTGACGAGGGCGCCCAGTCGATAGCGGCTGATGTTGGCGATCTGCCGCAGTGCTTCCGCAAGCTCAGCCTCGGTCTCCCGTCCGATGCGGTGCTTGAACTCGGCAAAGATGCCGGCCTTGGTGTAGTGGCGAACGCAAACGATGAAGGGAAAGCCGTGCCGGGCGCGATAGCGGCGGTTCAGATCGTCGATCAGCGCCATCTCGTGGCCCGCCAGGCTGTCGAGCCCGGCCGTTCCCTGTTCGACGGTCGACTCCGCGGTCATCCGGCCTTGCTTGGCCTCCTTGCCGGCAAGGTCTGGATGCGCGCCCAGGAATGCGACCTTGGACGCCGTGTCACGGGCCAGGATCTGGCCGAACATCGCACCATGCAATGCCTCGACGTCGGCGAACGGCCGCTTCTGCCAGCTGCGCTGCGCGACCCAAGGCGAGTTCTCGAAGACAGGACCGAGGTAAGCGACGAAGGCGTCGCAGTCCATTTGGTTGATCGCGTCGATATCAAGCATGTCATGCCCTGAAGTTGAGCCGCCGCATCGGGGCGTTTCCTATGCAAACGGTGCTCGGCGGGGGCGATTTGGTCAACGCGGGCAGGCAAATACCCATTATTAGCCAGACGAATAAAAGGTGGTGTTGACCTATTGGCCGGCTCGCCCTGCCGGATTTTGTTGGCTATTCTGAAAATCAGATGTCGAAAGAAGATACCGTTGACGCACATCTCCTAAAGGTGTTCTGCGCGCTCATGGCCGAGGGCAGTGTGACGCGTGCCGCGGTCAAGCTGGAGCAATCCCAGCCGGCGGTCAGCCTGGCGCTGGGCAAGCTGCGCGAGATCTTTTCCGACCAATTGCTTGTGCGCGGCCGTGACGGAATGGTCCCGACGGAGCGCGCTCTGGCGATTTTGCCACGCGCTCAGGCCCTGTTGGCCGATCTCACCAGCTTGGTCGACGCCACGGCGCCGTTTGACGCCTCATCAAGCAATCATAGCTTCACGATCGCCTCGCCGGACTACATGGCGCCGGTGTTCCTGTCGGAAATTGTCGATCAGATCAGGCGCAAGGCGCCGAATGCCAGCCTCGTGATCCGGGCGCTCGGTCCCGACTTCGACTTCGAGGGAGCGCTTGCCCGGGGTGACGTCGATGTCGTCATCGGCAACTGGCCGTCTCCGCCCGCCTATCTCAAGCGCTCAATCCTCCTGCAGGACGACATCGTTTGCCTGATGCGGGATAGCCATTCTCTAGCGCAGGGCGAATTCAGCGAAGCCGATTACCTGGCGGCGGCCCATATCGTGCCGGTGGCCTATTCGATGGCCCATCGCGGTGTCGTCGAAACCCACTTGTCAAGCCTTCGGGTCAGCCGGGCGCGCACCGTGGCGCTTTCCTATTTTACGACCGCACCGTACCTCTTGCTGCAGTCGGACCTGATCTTCTCGACCAGCCGTCATTTTGCCAGCTACTTTGCGGGGCTTCTGCCGCTCGTCGTGCGCCAGCCGCCGATCGAGTTCCCGCAGATGGTCTTCCACATGCTATGGCATGACCGCTCGCATCATTCGCCGATGCACCGGTGGCTGCGCGAGATCATCATGCAGGCGCGCAACAGGATCGTCAGCTAGCTTTCGGAACGAAGTGGCTGCTCTCGGAGTAACCGGACAGTCGCGCCCAATCCTTCATCGCCGTGTCGGCGGCGGCCCAACAGAGTTGCGGACCACCAGGTCGGGCCTCAGCAGGATCTCCGTTTCTGAAGGGGTGCGGTCCGAAAGCATCTCTAGAAGCAGTGCCATCGCGTGCTTGCCGATCGCGGTCCGTGGTTGGCGGATCGTCGTCAGGGAAGGGGTCATGAAACTGGCCTGCGGGACGTCATCGAAGCCGGTGACCGAAAACTGATCCGGTATCTCATAGCCGCGCGCTTTGAGGCCAAGCGCGACACCAAGAGCAGTCTGATCGTTGACACACATGAAGGCGGTCGGAAGGTCGTCGCGCATGAAGAGCTGCTCCAGCGCCAGCCTGCCGCTTTCCACCGTTCCGTCGCCTTCGAGGATAAGGCGGCGGTTCGCAGGGATGCCGGCCGCGGCAAGTCCGGCCTCGTACCCCGACCGACGACGGCCATAGGCAAGGCGCGTATGGGAGTCTCCGATGAATGCGATCCGCCGATGCCCTTCGGAAATGAGAAGATCAACGGCCTTGCGCGCGCCTTCGACGTCGTCGACGCCGACGTAGGGAATGCCACCGTTGAAGACGGGCTCGAAAACACCGACGGTCGGCGGCAGGCGCGGCGTCACCTCCTGATGGCCGAAAGGAAGAATGCCGGTAAACAGGATCAGGCCGGCCGCCTGGTTCGAGTTGAAGAATTTCAGATATTCCAACCCGCGTTGGGCATCATTCTGGGTATGCCCGATCAGCACGCCGTAGCCATGGGCTCGCGCTTCGTTTTCAAGGCCAACCAGAATGCTGGAGAAGTTCGGATCGCCGATATCGGGCGCGACCACGAGTATCATGTTCGAGCGCCCCAGCCTAAGGCTGCGCGCCATCGCATTGGTGGTGTAGCCCGTCAGCGCGATGGCCTGGTTGACCTTCAGCCGCGTGGACTTGGCAACCTTCTCGGGCATGTGAATGGCCCGCGAAACTGTCGCGATCGACACTTCGGCGATTCGTGCGACATCTTCGATGGTTGCGGGGGTGGAATCGGACACTCGCTTGGCCTCGGGCTTTGTTGCGAGACACTACACAGACTTGCCTGACGGTCAAACGCGCAGGCCGAAAAAATTGTCTTACAAGCATGATGTAAACCTTTACATCGCGCAGTGTAAAGGTTTACATCATTGAAAAAGCGGTGGAGGCCGCAGGGAGGGGAATATGACCACGGAGGTTGTCGACGGGGCTCCCGTCGTGCTGTCTGCGCGCCGCATCAGTAAATCCTTCAGCGGCGTGCAGGTGCTTTTCAGCGTCGATTTCGAGCTGCGCCAGGGCGAGATTCACGCGCTGATGGGCGAGAACGGCGCCGGCAAATCCACGCTCGTCAAGATATTGTCCGGCTTCGAGCAACCGACCTCGGGCGAGATCCTGCTCGACGGCCAGTCGGTGAAGCTCCCAGCAAACGGTGCGGCCGAAGCGCTCGGCATCGTCATCATCCATCAGGAATTCAATCTGGCCGAACATCTCACCGTCACAGAGAGCCTGTTTCTCGGCCGCGAAGTGACCAGGTTCGGCGTGCTCGACCGCAAGTTCATGCGCGCGGAAACGCGCCGCGTTCTCGATCTCCTCGGCTCCCATGTCGACGAGAACGCGATGATCGGCTCGCTGTCGATCGCCGAAAAGCAGATGGTGGAGATTGCCAAGGCTATCAGCCGTGACGCGCGTGTCGTCTTCATGGACGAGCCGACCGCCGTCCTTTCTCGCGAAGAAACGAACTTTCTGTTCCGCTTGGTGCGCAAGCTGCGCGACAAGGGAACGAGTTTCGTCTTCGTGTCGCACAAGCTCGACGAGGTCATGGAACTCACCGATCGCGTGACGGTGTTGCGCGACGGCCAATGGATCAAGACATCGCCGACCTCCATCCTCGACGGCGAGGCGATCGCCCAGTTGATGGTCGGCCGTGAGCTTTCGAGCCTCTATCCCGCCAAAAGCGAACCCGACTTCGACGAGGAGGTCGTGCTGCGCGTCAGTTCGGTCTCAACAGGCTACGTTAGGGACGCAAGCTTCGAGGTCCGCCGCGGCGAAATCCTCGGTTTTTCCGGGATGATCGGTTCGGGTCGGACGGAATTGATGGAGGCGATTGTCGGATTGCGCCCGCGTGTGTCCGGCGAGGTTCTCGTTCGTGGCCAGCCGGTTTCATCCGGTGACGTGCACGCGGTCAACAAGGCCGGTCTCGCATACATGACCAAGGACCGGAAAGCCAAGGGGCTGTTGCTCAATGCCGGGATGATGGCGAACCTGACGCTGCAGTCGCTCGGTCGCCATAGCCGCCTCGGCTATCTCGATCCGGGAAGCGAGGAGGCGGCTTTGGTCAAGGCGCGCCGCCGCTTCGACATCCGCGTCAGGGATGACAAGATTGTCGCCGGACGCATGTCCGGTGGCAACCAGCAGAAGCTGCTTCTCGCCAAGGTAATGGAAACCGACCCTGGTATCATCATCATCGACGAGCCGACCCGCGGCATCGACGTCGGCACCAAGCAGCAGATCTACCACTTCATCTCGGCGCTCGCCCGGGACGGTCGCTCGATCATTGTCGTCTCATCGGAGATGCCCGAGGTCATAGGCCTATGCAGTCGCGTGGTGGTCATGCGCGAAGGCCATATCGCCGGCATTCTCGAGGGGGACGAGATCTCCGAGCAGGAGATCATGCGCTACGCCGCAGGATTGAAGAGGAAGACGGCGGCCTGAGGCGGCCGCGGCGCATCCTGCGCAGATGCCGAGAACAACAAGATTCCCGACAGGTGGGACGGAGGTTCAATTGGATATGAGCGTAAACGAGGAAGGCAGTCAGGGCGCAATTCGTCGCCGCAGCTGGCGCGACATCGATCTGAGGGCCGTGGCGCCATTCGTCGCACTGGCGTTGCTCTTGCTGGTAGGGGCGCTGGTCAATCCCAACTTCATCAGCATCAACAACCTCGCCAACGTCGCTACCCGCAGCGCCTTCATCGCCATCATCGCGGTCGGAGCGACTTTCGTGATTTCGTCGGGCGATCTCGATCTCTCCGTCGGGGCGATGGTCGCCTTCATCGCCAGTCTGATGATCCTGTTCATGAACTCCGGGGTCATCGCAGATCCGGTGCTCATGCTTCTGGCGGCGGTCCTGTTTACTATTGTCGCCGGCGCACTCTGTGGTCTTGCCAACGGTCTGATCACCACAGTCGGCAAGATCGAACCCTTCATCGCGACGCTCGGCACCATGGGCATCTATAGGGGACTGACGACCTGGTTGTCGCAGGGCGGCGCGATCACGCTTAAGGAGCCAGAGCTCCAGGAAATCTATCGTCCCGCCTATTTCGGCACGATCTTCGGCCTGCCGGTACCGATCGTCGTCATCCTCGCGGTGACGGCCGTGGCGGCCTTCATTCTCTATCGCACGCGCTACGGTCGCCACGTCGTCGCCGTCGGCTCCAATCGTGACGTTGCGCGTTACTCCGGCATTTCCGTCAACCGCGTCCGCACCGTCGCCTTCGTGATCCAGGGGCTCTGCGTGGCAGCCGCCGTCCTCCTCTATGTGCCGCGCCTCGGCTCGACGTCGGCAACGACTGGCATTCTGTGGGAACTACAGGCAATCACCGCCGTTGTCGTCGGCGGCACCGCGCTCAAAGGCGGCGCGGGTCGCGTCTGGGGCACGATCTGTGGTGCGTTCATCCTCGAACTGGTCGGCAACATCATGCTGCTCTCCAACTTCATCAGCGAATACCTGATCGGCGCCATCCAGGGTGCGATCATCATCATTGCGATGCTCGTCCAGCGCTCGCTGGTTCGGAAATCGTGAGACGGCCGGGTCCACAGGTCTCCCGGCCTGCAACAGGCTGACCTGATATTTGGGAGGAACTTAATGCGTAATAAGCTATTCGGCCTGACCCTCGCGGCCATGACAGCGCTCGCTGGCGTGTCGCACGCGCAGGAAGAAAAGAAAGTGACGATCGGCGTCTCGATCCCGGCAGCCGATCATGGCTGGACGGCCGGCGTGGTCTTCCATGCCGAGCGCGTCGCCAAGATCCTGATGGAACGCAATCCGGGCCTGAACGTCATCGTCAAGACCTCACCCGATCCGGCAAGCCAGGCCAACGCCGTGCAGGACCTCGAGACACAGGGCATCGACGCTCTCGTCATCCTGCCGACCGATCCGGATCCGCTGGTCAACGCAATCAAGGAAGTAAAGGGCAAGGGAACCTTCGTCGCGCTCGTCGACCGTGCGCCGAGCGTCAACGACAACTCCGTGCGCGATCTCTACGTCGCCGGTAACAATCCGGCGCTCGGCCAGGTCGCGGGCGAATACATCAAGGCCACGACGCCGGAAGCTGAAGTCGTCGTCATTCGCGGCCTGCCGATCCCGATCGACCAGCAGCGCCAGGACGGCTTCGACAAGGGCATCGAAGGCTCGAAAGTCAAGGTTCTCGACCGCCAGTACGGCAACTGGAACCGCGACGATGCCTTCAAGGTCATGCAGGACTACCTGACGAAGTACCCGAAGATCGACGTCGTCTGGTGCCAGGACGACGACATGGCCGTCGGCGTGCTGCAGGCCATCGAGCAGGCGAAGCGCACCGACATCCAATACGTCGTTGCCGGCGCCGGCTCGAAGGAAATGATCAAGAAGGTCATGGACGGCGACAAGATGATCCCGGTCGACGTGCTCTACCCGCCGGCAATGGTCGGTACGGCGCTTGAGATGACGGTCGCCAACTTCTACGGCCAGGTTCCGGTCCGTGGCGTCTACACGATCGATGCAACCCTCGTGACCAAGGACAATGCCAAGGACTTCTATTTCCCGGATTCGCCGTTCTGATCCAGGCTTGACTGAAAGGCGGCCCGCGGTCGGCGCGGGCTGCCATCCCACAACGATCACATCACAGGTCGTGTCGTCTTGAGCCCCAGGCGGGCATCGCCGGCGCCTTTCTTTTGCCCGGCACATTTTCCAACGGAGGAGACGAGAGATGAAGACGATCAAGGGGCCAGGACTCTTTCTTGCGCAGTTTGCCGGCGATGCGGCACCGTTCAATTCCTGGGGCGCGATCACCAAATGGGCGGCCGACTGCGGCTACAAGGGCGTGCAGGTCCCGAGCTGGGACGCGCGGCTGATCGATCTGAAAAAGGCAGCGACGTCCAAGGCCTATTGCGACGAGTTTGCCGGAAAGGCGCGCGACAACGGCGTCGAGGTGACCGAGCTTTCGACCCATCTGCAGGGCCAGCTCGTCGCCGTGCACCCGGCCTATGACGAAGCCTTCGATGGCTTTGCCGCACCGGAAGTGCGCGGCAATCCCAAGGCGCGTCAGCAATGGGCGGTCGAGCAGGTGAAGCTGGCGCTGACCGCCTCGAAGAACCTCGGGCTGAACGCGATGGCGAGTTTCTCCGGCGCGCTTGCCTGGCCCTTCGTCTATCCCTGGCCGCAGCGCCCGGCCGGCCTCGTCGAGACCGCCTTTGACGAACTGGCGAAACGCTGGAAGCCGATCCTCGACCATGCCGAGGACTGTGGTGTGGATGTCTGCTACGAGATCCATCCGGGCGAGGACCTGCACGACGGCATCACCTACGAGATGTTCCTGGAGCGCACCGGCAACCACGCCAGAGCCTGCATGCTCTATGACCCCTCGCACTACGTGCTGCAGTGCCTCGACTATCTCGACAACATCGACATCTACAAGGATCGCATCCGGATGTTCCACGTCAAGGATGCGGAGTTCAACCCGACCGGACGCCAGGGCGTCTATGGCGGCTATCAGGGCTGGGTCAACCGGGCCGGGCGGTTCCGCTCACTCGGCGACGGTCAGGTGGATTTCGGCGCGGTGTTCTCGAAGATGGCGGCCAATGATTTTGCGGGCTGGGCCGTGGTCGAATGGGAATGCGCGCTGAAACATCCGGAGGATGGCGCGCGCGAGGGTGCCGACTTCGTCAAGCACCACATCATCCGCGTCACCGAAAAGGCCTTCGACGATTTCGCCGGCGGCGGCACCGACGAGGCCGCCAACCGGCGCATGCTGGGGATCTGAGGCAAGGTTCAGCCCCTCGACGGCAGGTCGTGACATCCAGCCGTCCATTTAATTCGTACGGAAAGGAAGGGCTCAGTTACCGCGTTTCACCGTGATCTCGGCCGGCGCTCGTCATCGCGCCAGCGGCGGATATCTTCCGGCGCTGCTTTACCCGCCCGCGGGCCGTGAATGGTGACGGAGCGGGAGGCGGCTGCGACGGAGAAGTCCAGCGCCTCTTCGATGGTCTGGCCTTGCGACAGACACCAGGTCAATGTGCCGCCGAAGGTGTCGCCTGCACCGGTGACGTCAACGACGTCGACCGGAAACCCGGGCACACGAAGGATCGTGTCGCCATTGCGGGCCTCGGCGCCATCCGCAGCGAGGGTGCGCACGACCCAGTCGATATCGTGCGTCTGCATCCAGTCGCCGATAAACGTGATTTCGTCGTGGCCGAAAGCCGCGCGGAAGCCGACCTGGTTGAAGATGACGACCGCAGCACCGGTGAGATAAGGCATATCCTGCGGCGTGCATCCACCGACGTCGAGATCGAAGATGACGCGCCGGCCGTTCTGGCGGAGATCGGCAAGAAGGTCGGCTTGCTTGACCACGCCTTGATCCGTTCGCGCATGGAGACGACGGGCGCGATAGAGCGTCGTGTAGAGAAAGCCTGGTTGGCGCAGCGCATCGAGGGCAGCGGGGTCGAGCCACATCGGCTGCTCGCCCATCTCGACCGTCAGAACGACATGCTCGTCGTCGACGAGGAAGATGAAGTTCCGCGATTCCGGAATGGCGGGATCGATCAGCATGTGATCGACGCCAACCCCATTCTTCTTCAAATCGGCGATCAAACGTTGCGACAAGGGACTGTCGTTGAGCAGGGAGATGAACTGCGTCTGGCCGCCAAGCCCCGCATTTACGACCGCAGCATTCGCAATGGAGCCGCCAGCCTCGGATGGAAGCTCCATGACCAGGCCCTTGTCGGCTCGGCCCGGCCAGCGATCGGCGGTGTAGTATTCGTCGAGCGCGACGTCGCCGATGAAGAAGCTTGTCATGCGGTTGGTCCTTCGCCCGGAATGACTTGCACCAGCTTCGGGCCACCAGCAACCCGAACCCAAGGGCTTTCACCGAGACCGCAGACGGCCATCCAGTAATAGGGTGCGGGGCCGGAAACGCCCCGGCAGGCATCGTGCCAGACGTTGCGGTCCATCACCACGGCCTGCCCGGGCGCGATCACGAAGGCTTCGATCTCATTCCGGTCCGGCGCCGTGGCGTCAGATGCAGGAGCGACGGCGAGGACAACCGGTTGGGCGAAGCAGAAGATCGCCTCCTCCGTTTGCGGATGCCGCTCCATTGCGCCGCAGTGCCACGGTGCGCTGCCGCCGCGCGTAACGCCGAGATGGCCGGCACCATCGATCAACGATGTTTTCGTGAAGCCGTCGCGCCATCCATCACCGGCGGTCCAGACCACCTTGGGATCGATGTCGCCGGTCAGTTCATAGACCTTGCCGTATCGCGAGAAATTGTCCCGGGTCACCGGGCGGGCGAAAGCCGTGTCGGCCGCACTCATGCGTCGCTCCTGATGGCGCGCACGACGCGCATGAGCCCGGCAACATGGGCGGGCTCGACGCGGCCTGTGTCCTTATGGTCGTGCTTGAACCAGCTGCCGACGACGGCGCCATCGGCCTTGGCCAGTTGCTCGGCGGCATTGGCTTCGGTCAGGCCGGCGCCGATCAAGAGGGGCGTCCCGCCGCCGGTTGCAGCGTGGAAGCGCGCCACCTTGTCCATGTCGGTCGGCTGGCCTGTGGCGTCGGAGGTGACCACTAAACCGTCGCAGCGCGCAGCGCCGATGCGCACGTCTTCCGATTCCGACCGCCCGGACAGAACAGGCTGGTACTTGAAGCGAACGCCACCGAACAACAGCGCCGAAACGCCCTCTCTGCGTGCCGCGAGTTCGGCTTCGAAGGCTTCGTCCGCTTCCGGCGGCAGATGGCCGGCGACAGAATCCACCTGGATAAAGGAAACGGGGTACGTTTTGGCAAGGGCAAAGGCGCGCGCATCGTCTCTGAGCACGTTGACGCCGATGCGGGTGCCGAGGTCGAACCCGAAAAGCCGGTCCAACACCCGCTCGACGTCTTCTGCACCACCGAAGTAGTTCTCGACCACGACCCCGTCCACGCCTTCGCCGGCCATGATGCGGGCCTCTTCTTCGGCCTGGGCAAGCTTGGCCGCGGGGCCGTCACCAGCCAGGTGCAGCATGCCAAGAATGGGTTTTGGGGTCGTGAAAGTGTCGCCGAAGCGGCTCATGTCTTGCTCTCCTGCGCACCGTGCGGCGCGGTCTCGCGCCCCCAGCGCGTTGCAAATTTCATCTGGACTGCCGGCGAGTAGACGATCGACGTGCGCTCGACCAACCGGTCGTCGGCATCGAGCACATCCCCGCTGGCGCAAAGGTAGCCCGGCACGTCAGGCGCCGGGGCAAAGACCTCCCTGAGGCGCTCGGAAGACGGCACGACGCTGAGCAGCAGTTCCGAACGCAAGGGGTGGCGGTCATAGTCGCGGCGCAAAACCTCGTAGAGCGATTGCGCCGCGAAATCGTAGCGGTCGATCCCCGGATAGAGGGCAAGATCGAGCTGAGACGTGTCGACGTTCAGCCAACTCACGGTGTCGCCATTGGCAAGTCCACGGGCGCGCACCAGCAAGAGTTCGCCATTCTCCACCCGGTGTTCCAGCACGCGCGTCACCGGGCGCTGGCCCTGGCGGCGGGCAAGCTCCGTGAAGCTGCCGAAATTCCAGATGTTGTGGCTGATCGGCCGGTGCGAGACGATCGTGCCGCGGCCGCGAACCTGCTGAACCAGACCTTCCGAAACCAAAAGCGCCATCGCATTGCGCACGGTGGTTCGGGCAATGCCGAACTGGTCGCGCAACTGGTTCTCCGAGGGGATCGCTTCCCCTTCGGAGAAGTCGCCGCTGAGAATCGCGGCGCGGAGCGCCCGATAGAGCTGCCGGTAGAGCTGCTCGCTCGAATAGAGATCGAGGCGCAGCCGGGCCAGTCTGTCGTCCGGGTTTCCATTTGCTGCGATGGTGGAGGCGTCTGGCATGGAAGGATGGGTCAAGGCAGGCTCCGGCGCGGTTCGGTTACTTCGTGGCTCCGTTTATCTTGAACTCTTGGACGGCAGCCTGTTTCAAGCCGTAGCGGTCGAGGATCTGTGCATAAGTGCCATCGGACTTCATGGCGTCGAGCGCGCCCTTTACGGCATCGCGCAACTGCCCATTCGCTTTGGCCAAAGCAATGCCGTAGTGGTTGACGTCGCCGACTTCGCCGATCTGGTAGAACTTGCCCGGCTCCTGCTTCATCAGGTCGAGCAGTCCCTCAAGGCCGATGACCGAAGCCTGGGCGCGGCCCTGGCGGATCTGCATGATGTGCTCGGCCTGGGTCGGGATCTGGATGACGGTGATCAGCTGGTCAGGTGCGCATTTAGCCTTGCCGATATTTTCCGCCCAGGTGACCCAGCTGGTTCCCGTTGCGACCGCGACAGTCTTGCCGCAAAGGTCCGCCTCGGTCTTGATCTCGCCTTGGTGGTCTGCGGTCGAATAGAAGACGTTGCCGGACTTGAAGTAGTCGATGAAATCGAGCTGCGTCTGGCGCTCCACCTTGTCGGAGAAGGCGGTCATGATCAGGTCCGAACGGCCGGTGACGACCTGCGGGATCAATTGCGGGAACTCGACGTTCTGGAACTCGGCCGTCAGGCCGAGGCGTTCGGCGATTGCCTTGGCAAGATCGATGTCGAAGCCCTTCAGTTCCGTCGAGCCGGCGTCGCTGTATTCCATTGGCGGATAGGCAAGGCTGATCGTGACGTTCAGCTTTCCGGTATCGCGCACGGCGTCCGGCAGAGCGGCCGCGAGCTTCTGGTCGGCGGCCTGTGCCACGCCGCCCGCGGCGAGACTGATGAAGGTGGCGGAGGCTAGCCCCAGAACCATTGGTAGCAGTTGTTTCATTTTCAGTTCTCCCTCTTTTTGAACTCTTGTCTTCAGGCCAGCACGCGGCTGAGGAAACTCCGCACGCGCGGGTCGCCGGGGTTGCTCAGAACTTGCGTGGGTACGCCCATCTCGCGGATCTCGCCGTCGATCATCACCACGACGCGGTCGGCGACCTCCCGGGCAAAGCCGATCTCGTGGGTGACGACGATCATCGTTGTGCCGCCGCGCGCCAGATTGCGCATGACTTCCAGAACCTCGCCGACGAGTTCCGGATCGAGCGCGCTGGTCGGCTCGTCGAAGAGCATGACGCGCGGCTCCATGGCGAGCGCCCGGGCGATTGCCACACGCTGCTTCTGGCCGCCGGAAAGCTGAGACGGATAACTCGATGCCTTGGCCGCCATGCCGACCTGCTCGAGTAGGCCCATGGCACGGGCTTCGGCCTCGGCGCGGCTCAAGCCGCGTACCACCATCGGTCCCTCGATGACGTTGCCGAGCACCGTTCGGTGCGCGAAAAGATTGAAATGCTGGAACACCATGCCGAGCTGGCTCTGCTGCGCCCTGAGCCGCTTGACCGGCAATTCCTCAAGCGCGCCGCGGCTGAGCTCGTAGCCCATGATCGCGCCGTCGACCCAGACATAGCCGCCATTCGGCGTTTCCAGATGGTTGATGCAGCGCAGGAAGGTGCTCTTGCCACTGCCCGAGGGCCCGAGGATGCAGAGCACTTGACCATAGGTGACTTCCAGATCGAGACCCTTCAGGACCTCGTGGCTCCCAAAACTCTTGCGGATACCGACCGCCTTGACTGCGAGTGTCATGCTTCCCCCGAGGCGACGGGACGACGCGCCCATCCTTTGAACCAGCGGCGCTCGCTGGTTGCGGCTGCGCCATCGCGGCCGAAATGGCGTTCGAGATAGTATTGGCCGATGGAAAGAACGGTGGTTCCCGCCAGATACCAGACGGCGCAGACGAACAGCAGTTCAATCACAGCGCCATTGATGAAGTAGATGCGTTGTGCGGCGTTCAGCATCTCGCCCATGGCGATGGTGGCAGCGAGCGAGGAGAACTTCAGCATGCCGATGGCGCTGTTGCCGAGTACGGGCAGGATCAGCCGCAGGGTCTGTGGCAGGATGATACGCCGCATCGTCTGGCCCGGCGTCATGCCGAGCGTATGGGCAGCTTCCTTCTGGCCCTTGTCGACCGAAGAGATGCCGCCGCGCACCACTTCCGTCAGATAGGAGCCTTCGTTCACGCCGAGACCAAGGACAGCCGCGACGAACGGCGTCACCACGTCGACCATGCGGGCATCGATGAGCCCGGGGATATAGAGGCGCGGGAAGACCAGCGCGATGTTGAACCAGATGAGCAACTGCAGCAGCACCGGCGTGCCGCGGAACACCCAGACATAGAGCCATGCAGCAAAGCGCAGGATCGGATTTTCCGAAAGCCGCATGATGCCGAAAGCGAAACCAAGAAAGACGCCAAGCACCAGCGCACAGGCCGAGATCAGGAGCGTCCAACCGAAGCCGGTGATGATGACGCCAGCCGTCAGGAACTCGCCGACCACCGTCCACTGGATTTGCCCGACTGCGAAGGCGCGGCCGATTACGGCAAGCAGCAGGATGACGAGACCGCCACTGATCCACCGCCAGGGGTGGTGCAGTGGACGGATGGCGACATCCGGACCGGGAAGGTCTGCGAGTGACAGCGCGGACGTTGAAGATGAGTGAGAGTGGTGCATGGCATCCAATTGTAGGGTTAGGCCTACAACTTGATAGAAGCACGCCTAAACGGAGTCAAGCTGGCGACCGGAGAATATTTCCGCCTGCGCATATTCGCGCTGAATGCGCAGGAGGATTGGAAGTCAGCGGCCGCGAGGAACAAAACGATCGCCGCTGGCACGGAGGAATCGGCGAGGGGGACAGCTTCTCAAGCGCTAAGCGCGCCGCCGTGCTGGCATCTTCCGGGATGCAGCCGCATGAAGGCTGTACCGGGCACGGAATCGAACCGTCCGTTGAAGAGAAAATAGGTAAGACTGCGGCGCTCTGTGAGCGTTACCGGTGTTTGCCAACCGCACCGTTAAGACTGACGAGACGCTGAAAGTCTCACCAGTCCGCAAGTGCTCGTGCTCGTAATCCTACCCAGCGTCCATGCCGAACGGCGCCAACCTACGCGTTATGCCCAGCCTCGCGCGGACGGCATCAGGGGCAGAGCGAGCGGATTGCCGTGTCCCCCCTCGATTTGCTCCGCCAGAAGGAAGGCGGTCGTCGGGCCCAATGTGAATCCCTGATGGCCGTGGCCAAAATGGAACCACAGGCCCTTATGGCGGGTCGGGCCGACAACGGGCAGCATGTCGGGCATGCAGGGGCGGGTGCCCGACCATGGCGTTGCTTCGACGGGCTCGCGCAGGCCAAAAAGCTCGCGCGCGGCATTGGCGGCATGCAGTATCTGCCGCGATGCCGGCGCTGTGCCCGGCGGCGCCATATGCGCACCGGTCAAAACTCGCCACCCTGTGTTCATCGGCGCAACCAGCGTGGAACGGTCGACATCCAGCATCGAGATGCGCGGTCCGTTCGGGTCTGCGAAATGCCTGTGATAACCGC
Organism: Ensifer sp. EB106-03-01-XG145; assembly: GCF_058792075.1. Lineage (NCBI taxonomy): Bacteria > Pseudomonadati > Pseudomonadota > Alphaproteobacteria > Hyphomicrobiales > Rhizobiaceae > Ensifer > Ensifer sp. EB106-03-01-XG145. The sequence goes on from NZ_JBYTEC010000007.1 coordinate 192,230, forward strand.
GCTTGAACACCATGGGGATGTGATAGCCGAACGTCTTCGCGAGCGTCGGCGACCATGGACCCAAGGCGACGACCGCGTTCTGTGCCGTAAATGTGCCGCCCTCGGACAACACCTGCCAGCCGGCGCCAGTCTGCTGCAAGCTCATGGCGTCGCCGCGGGCCAGCGTTCCGCCGCGCGCAATGAAGAGGGCGGCATAGCGCGCGACCAGTTCACCCGGGTCACGGCAGGTCCAGGGAGAGGTCCAATGGACCGCCCCCGCCAGCCGAGGTTGCAGCGCCGGTTCGCTGGCCGCGAGTTCATCTGCACCAAGCACCGCCGACGGCACGCCGTAGACACGCTTCAGCCGTTCCGCGGTGGCGGCAGCCGCTTCGAATGTCGCAGGCGTACGATAGACCGCGCGCCAGCCCTGCCGGACGATCAGTTCCCCAGCGCCGGCGGGTTCGATGAAACGCGCGTGATCGTCACTCGCACGCAGCGCCAGTTGTGAATAGGTCCCGATGGTTCTTGCGTAAGGCGCGGGCGCCGACTGCGCGAAATAGCGCCAGAGCGGGCCCACCAAGCGTGGCATATCGCGCAGCCGCCAATCGACGTCGTTGCCGCGCTTGAGCGCCACCCTCGCGATCTCGGTCACGGAGCGAGGGAAGGCATAAGGCTCGACGGCCTCGGTCTGGATGATGCCGGCGTTGCCGTAGCTGGTTTCCCGGCCCGGCGCCTGGCGATCCAGCAGCACCACCTGGTGCCCGTTCTCCTGCAGTGCGAGCGCGGTTGAGACGCCGACCATGCCGGCGCCGAGGACGATGGAGGTAGCCATTGTTTGATTCCGCAGAAGGGCCCGTCAGAAAGTCAGGCGCGAATTGTAGCCGACCACGAATTGGATGAAGCGCGAGACGTCGACCATGTCGTCACCCTGGTAGCGGATCGTGTAACCATCGGTGCGCTCGACGCCCTTGAGGTAGGAAAGGTACTCGGCCGGCAGGCGATTTCGGAACACGATCTCCAGGACAGGGTTTTCCAGTCTGAACGGTTTTGCAGAGCCTGCTCTTGCCAGCGCCGCCTTGACGCCCTCGCGGATCCGGCGATGCGCGACGGCCGGCGTCAGCGTAATCGCCGATTGCGTGCTGTAGACCTGCTTCACCGGTACCGCAACGATGTCTCCGATGACCTGGCTTATCTCGTCCAATGCCACATTGTCGCCCGAGGCGAGCAGCACCGGCACGCCAAAATGCCCAGCGATGGCGGCGTTGATGCCGGCCTCCGCCATGACGACGCCGTTGATCCGCACCTCGGCAAAGGCCGTGCCGCCGATGGTGTGCGACAGCACGCCCCCCGAGTGGCTTGCCCCGGCGTGATAGCCGAGAAGCATGGCGCCGACGAAGGACCCGAGCTCGACGCCCTGCATCATCATCAGCGGCCGCGGCCAGCTGCGCACGACCTGCACATAGTCGGGCAGGCGGTCGATCAGGATGCTCTCGCCATTTCCATGAGAATCGCTGAGGATGACTTCCTCCACGCCTTCCTCGTGAGCGGCCTCGCAGGCGTGGACCACGGTATCCGTCATCCAGCGCCGGGCATTCTCATACTCGAAACCTTCGGGCATCAGCTGGTCGCGGCTGACGACCCCGACGATCCCTTCGATATCCGCGGAAATATAGACGCGCACTTCTGCCTCCCCAGTCAGCCGCGCGATGGCGCGGATAATACATTTGACTTTCCGACGATAAACATAGTTTTATGATTAGAAAATATCTTTCTTGATAGGCGAGAGGCAAAAATGAAACTGTTCATCGCTGGGCTGGACACCGAGACCAACACTTTTTCGCCGATGCAGACGGGGCTTGAGGCTTTCCGGGAAAACCTGATCGCCTATGGCGATGCCACCAGGAGGCCGCTCAACTGCTGCTCGTCGCAGATGTCTGTCTGGCGCGAGGCCGCTCAAGAAAAGGCCTGGTGCGTGGTGGAGAGCCTGTGCGCCGTGGCCGAGCCAGGCGGCAGGACCACGCGGGCGGTCTATGAGAGCTTCCGCGCTACCATCCTTGGCGACCTCAAGGCGGCCATGCCGGTCGATGCCGTCATGCTTGCCCTGCACGGCGCCTGCGTCGCCGAAGGCTATGACGATGTCGAGGGGGATCTGCTCGAGCATGTGCGCGGCCTGGTCGGGCCGAATGTGCCGGTCGCCGCCGAACTTGATCTGCATTGCCATATCACCGACCGCATGCTCGCCAATGCGACCATGATCGCCACCTACAAGGAATATCCGCATACGGACATCGAGGAGGTTGCCGGCCAGTTGTTCCGGCTGGTGGAGCGGACGCTCGCCGGCGAAGTGCGACCGGCCATGGGCGTTTATGACTGCCGCATGATCAACACCTTCCACCCGCACCGCGCGCCATTGCGCGGCATTGTCGACCGCATGAAGGCCCTGGAAGGGCAGGATGGCGTGCTGTCGGTCTCCTTCGGCCACGGCTTCCCCTGGGGCGACGTCGAGGATGTCGGCGCCAAGATGCTCGTCGTGACCGACAATGACCCGGAAAAGGCTGCGCGCACCGCCCGGTCCTTCGGCCGGGAGATATTCGATGCGCGCGAGAAGATGCGCGGAGACTATCTCGGTATCGATGCCGCGCTGGATCGGGCCGTCGCGGCGAAGAGCGGACCGGTCGTGCTCGCCGACGTCTCCGACAATGCAGGCGGTGGGGCGCCTGGAGACTCGACATTCATCCTGCGTCGCATCATCGAGCGCGGCATCGAAGACGTGGCGACTTGCCTCTATTGGGACCCGATTGCGGTGCGCATGTGCCGCGAGGCGGGAGAGGGGGCCACATTGGCGCTGCGGATCGGCGGCAAGGTCGGGCCGGCTTCCGGCGATCCGCTCGATCTGACGGTGACGGTCAGGCGTGTCGCTTCGGGCATTACCCAGCACTTCGGGCCGACGCCGCTCGGCATCGGCGATGCCGTCTGGGTCAGTGCCGGCAACGTCGACATCGTGCTGAACACCGTGCGCACACAAACCTTCCACCCGGAATGCATGACCGCGCTCGGCCTGGACCCGGCGCAGAAGAAGATCGTCGTGGTGAAATCCAGCAACCACTTCCGCGCAGGCTTCGAACCCATCGCGCGCGAAATTCTCTACGTCAGCGCGCCCGGTGCCCTGCAGCCCTCATTCGAGGAACTGGCCTTTACCAAGCTGAAGCGGCCCTATTGGCCAAGGGTCGCCAACCCATTCGAAGGGTAGGGCAAGGGCGGTATCGATCCGAAGACGATCGCGGGCAGGGTTGTCGCCGGCGCGCATTGCCTTCGAGGCAATGTTGATTTCGGCCACGTATTATAGGAAATGGTTTTCCTATCATGCCAGTCGGATTCTGCCGCGTCGCGGGCTGAGCCGGGATCGGCACGCGGTCCGGAACGGCTGCAGGCAAATTGGAGACGCCAACGATGACCGATGCGAAATCCACCCTCGGCGATATCCTGAAGGAGATTCGCAACCGCAATCGCTGGACGTTGGCAGAGGTGAGTTCCATGACCGGGCTTGCGGTCTCGACCCTTTCCAAGGTTGAGAACAACCAGATGCAGCTCACCTACGACCGACTGATCCAGCTCGCCCAGGGCCTGAAGGTCGACATCGTCGAGCTTTTCGGGACCATGGCGGGCGCTGAGGAAGCCCCCAACATGCTGGGGCGGCGCACCTACACCAAGTCCGGCGACGGGCGGGCGATCATCACGCAGAACTACGACTATCTTTATGTTTGCACGGAGATTTCTAAGAAGTCGATGGTTCCGATCGTGGCGGTAGCCCGTGCACGCACACTTGAGGAGTTTGGGCCGCTTATCCGGCACAAGGGCGAGGAGTTCTTCTACGTACTCGAAGGGGAACTGGAACTTCACACCGAGATCTATGCGCCTTTGCGGCTCAAGAAGGGCGATTCCTGCTACTTCGACGCGATAATGGGTCACGCCTATCTCAGCGTCAGCGAAGAACCTGCGCATATCCTGTGCGTTTGCTCGACCCCGGAAACCGAGCTGGTCTCCACACTGGCGAACGCGCAGACGATCAAGCTCAAAAGCTGATCGAAACTAAAAAAACAAATACGATAAGAAAAAACATTGCACTTAGGAAAATCGTTTCCTAGTCTAGCACCGCGGTGAATGCCGGGAGGGCATCGTGCGCCGCAGTTCTGGGGAGGACTACGAGATGAACGGTTCCAAGTGGAAATCGATCGGCGTTGCATTGCTTCTGGCGTCGACGCCTCTTTCCGGCGCGATCGCAGCGCAGGACGTGCTGGTGATGGCGCGAGCGGAAGATCCGCCGACCGCCGATCCTGGAGTTGAAATCAGCAACAGCGGCTACACACTGATTTATGCCGCCTACGAAAGGCTCGTCGCCTACAAGGGCGGCTCCACGGAGGTCGGGCCCGAACTGGCTGAAAGCTGGACCGCCGACGATGCCGGCCTCGTGTGGACCTTCAAGCTCGCCAGCGGCCACAAGTTCGATGACGGTTCACCGGTCGATGCCGCGGCAGTCAAATTCAGCTTCGACCGGCTGATGAAGCTGAAGGCCGGACCGTCCGACGCGTTCCCGGTGCTGAAGGAGGTCGAGGTAGTCGATCCGCAGACTGTCAGATTTCATCTGACGGCGCCGTTCGCGCCGTTCATTTCGACGCTGGCCGTCTCCGGAGCAGCGATCATCAATCCCAAGGTGATGGAGCATGAAAAGGACGGCGACATGGCGAAGGCCTGGCTTGCCGAGCACTCCGCCGGCAGCGGGCCCTACCGTATCGCCTCCTGGGAGCGGAACCAGAGCATCGTGCTCGACCGCAACGAACATTACGCAGGCACTGAGCCGGCGCTGAAACAGGTCGTCATTCGCATCGTCGGCGACGTGTCGGCCCGCCGCCTTCAGTTGACCAACGGCGATGCCGACATCATCGAACAGATCCCGCTCGATCAGGCGGAGGCGCTGCAAAAGGACGCTTCCGTCGTGGTCGAGAGCAATCCCAGCATGTATGTGAACTACATCTACATGAACAACCGCCAGCCGCCGCTCGACGACGCCAAGGTTCGCAAGGCGATTTCCTATGCGGTCGACTATCAAGGCATCATCGACGGCATCATGCTCGGCCAGGCCAAGCAAATGCGCGGCGCGGTGCCGAGCGGCATGTGGGGACACGACCCGCAGGGCTTCCAGTACACATACGACATCGAGAAGGCCAAGGCTCTGCTTGCCGACTCCGGCAAGAGCGATATTCACCTGACCTATACCTTCTCTCAGGCGGACCCTGCCTGGGAGCCGGTTGGGCTGGCGCTGCAGGCGTCACTGGCTGAAGTCGGCATCAAGCTCGATCTGCAGGCGGTCGCCGACACGACCAAACGCGAACTGGTGGCCAACGGCAAATTCGATATGGCTCCCGGTGCCTGGACGCCTGACTTTGCCGACCCCTACATGTTCATGAACTATTGGTTCGACGCCGACAAAATGGGCGGCCCGGGAAACCGTTCCTTCTACGGCAACAAGCAGGTGACCGATCTCGTGCGTGAGGCGGGATCGATCGTCGACGAGGTCAAGCGCAAGGCTCTTTACATCGAGGCGCAGAAGCTTTCGACCGAGGACGCGCCCTATCTCTACATCATGGAGAAGAATGACATCTTCGCCCGTCGCGCCGTGGTGAAAGGCTATGTCTACAATCCCATGCTGATCCAGGTCTACAACTTCGGGACGATGTCGAAGACGGAGTGAGGGGCCGGATTGAAGCGATCCTCTCGCTCAACAGGCCTCAATCCACGGAACACCTGCCGCCGGCCCCAACGGCTGTGACGGCAGGGTTTCATCGTTTCCCAAGCAAGGTTTTCCTGCTGGAAAGGCTGACGTCCATGGCAATCACCCGCATCATCATTCCGCGTCTGATATTGCTGCTTTTTGTGGTGCTCGGGGTCGCGGTCATCACCTTCACGATCTCTCACCTCATTCCGGGAGATCCCGCGCGCATGATTGCGGGCGATAGGGCAAGCGCCGAAACGCTTGAGAACGTCAGGCGCAATCTGGGTCTCGATCGCCCGGTCGTCGAACAATTCACCATCTATATCGGCAATCTCCTGCAAGGCGATCTGGGAACGTCCTTGCGGACCAACCGCCCGGTTGCAGCCGATATTCGCACCTTCTTGCCGGCAACACTGGAACTCGGAACGGTCGCGCTCTTCATCGCGATCTGTCTGGGCGTACCACTCGGCGTGCTGTCGGCCGTCTACAAGGACGGCCCGATCGACCAGATCGCGCGGACGGTCTCCGTCTGCGGCATCTCAATGCCGGTGTTCTGGTTCGGCCTGATCCTTATCTACCTCTTCTACGCCAAGTTCCAGATACTGCCTGGCAGCGGGCGCCTGGCCATGGGCATCGTTGCACCCGAACGCATCACCGGATTCCTGCTGATCGACTCTCTGCTGCAAGGCCGCTTCGATGCCTTTCGCAGCGCCGTCTACCACATCATCCTGCCGGGCTTTGTGTTGGCCTTCGCCAATATGGGCGTGATCACCCGCCAGATCCGCGCCTCGATGCTGGATGTGCTACAGGAAGATTATATCCGCACCGCCCGCGCCAGCGGCCTGCGCAAGGGCATGATCGTCTTCAACTACGCTCTCAGAAACGCGCTGATCCCTTCGATCACCCTATTGGGACTGGCGCTTGGCGACCTTCTCTATGGAGCAGTGCTGACCGAGACGATCTTCGCTTGGCCGGGCATGGGCACCTATGTCGTGACCTCCATTCAGACGCTCGATTTTCCCGCCATCATGGGTTTCACGATCGTCGCATCCATCGGCTATGTGCTGATCAACCTCTTGGTAGATCTCGCCTACATGCTCGCCGACCCGCAAATCAGGGAGGTCTGATCATGTCCGCCGTCATGCCGAGCGAACCTGCCGCGGCGGGTGCCGCGATGCGCAGGACCAAGTCCGTCTCCGAGCGGCTGCACTATTTGTGGTACCTGAGCCGCCGCAGCCCGCTGACCCTGGTTGGCGCTGCCATCATTCTGCTCGTTCTCATCATGATCATCGCCGCACCGGTGATCGCACCGTTCAACCCGGACAAGGTCTCCTTGACGGCGCGCCTGTTGCCGCCGAGTACCGCGCATTGGTTCGGCACGGACGAGGTTGGCCGCGACCTGTTCTCACGCGTGATCTATGGGGCGAGGGCGTCCTGCGGCGCCGCCTTCATGATCGTCCTGATTTCGATGTCGGTCGGGGTGCTGATCGGTTGTTTTTCCGGCGTGGTCGGCGGACGGGTCGACACCGCCATCATGCGGCTCATGGATGTCGTTCTTGCTCTGCCGGCGCTGGTGCTGGCCATGGCGCTGGCCGCAGCCCTTGGTCCGAGCCTGTTCAACTCCATGCTGGCCGTGGCGATCGTGCGTATTCCCGCCTATGTGCGCCTGGCCCGCGGTCAAACGCTTTCCTTGCGCGAGCAGGTCTTCGTGAAGGCGTCGCGGACCTTCGGCGCTTCGCCATTCTACATCCTGCGCTGGCATATCCTGCCGAACGCGATGTCGCCGATCATCGTGCAGGCGACGCTCGATCTTGGCGGCGTCGTGCTGATTGCGGCCGCGCTTAGCTTCATCGGCCTCGGCGCGCAGCCGCCCACCTCCGAATGGGGCGCTCTTGTCAGCAGTGGTCGCAGCTACATGCTCGATCAGTGGTGGTACGCGACCTTCCCGGGCCTCGCCATTCTGATCACGGCGATGGGGTGCAATCTCGTTGGCGACGGCATTCGCGATATGCTCGACCCGCGCTTGAGGGGCAGATGATGACAGGCACGGCAGAACGACGCGGCCAGGCGCTGGCCATTCACAACCTGTCGCTGGAGTTTCCAACCTTCAGCGGCGCGATTAAGGCGCTCGACAATGTGTCGATCAATGTCGGAAAGGCCGAGATCGTCGGGATCGTCGGCGAGTCCGGCTGCGGCAAATCGGTAACGACCATGGCCGCGACTGGGCTGCTGCCCAGGGGTCGCTACAGGATCACCGGCGGCTCGGTCAGGCTCTTTGGCCATAGCACCCTCGCCATGGACGACAGCCAGTTGCAGGATGTGCGCGGCAAGGTGTTCTCGACCATCTTTCAAGAGCCGATGAACGCGCTGAACCCGACGATCCGCATCGGCAAGCAGCTGACTGACGTCATCATGCGTCACGAGGAGACAAACTTGCCGGATGCCAGGCGCATTGCGCGGGATATTCTTGCCGACATGCTGATCGGCGAGCCAGAGCGGGTCATGAAGCTCTATCCGTTTGAACTCTCCGGCGGCATGCGGCAACGCGTGCTGATCGCCATGGCGTTCTCATGCAATCCCGGCCTCATCATCGCCGACGAGCCGACGACCGCGCTCGATGTCACCGTGCAGGCCGTGATCCTGCGGCTGATCCAGAACCGCGCGCGCCGCACCGGGACGTCGGTGATCTTCATCTCGCACAACGTCGCCGTCGTGTCGCAGCTCTGCGACCGGCTCTACGTGATGTATGCCGGACGGATCGTTGAGCATGGTGCGACCCGCACCGTGCTCGAGGCGCCGCAGCATCCCTATACCCAGGCGCTATTGCGCTGTCTGCCGGAGCGGGTGGCGCCAAAACAGGAGCTCGAAGCGATCCCCGGCGCGGTGCCTAATCTCCTGCATCCACCGACGGGCTGCTACTTCCAGCCGCGATGCAAGGAAGCGGTTGATCTCTGTCGATCCCAGTCTCCGCAGTTGGCCGGGGCCGACAGCCAACAGGTGGCGTGCTGGCGGCGTGGTGTCGCGCCAGAAACATCAAAGCAGGGAGCCGGCAATGACCGAAGGCGTTGACACGATGGCACAGCCGGTTCTGGAGGTTTCCGACCTCCATGTCCGCTTCCCGGCGTGCCGCAACTGGCTCGGGCGCCCCACTTCGCATGTGCATGCCGTCAACGGTGTCACCCTTAGAGTTCGTGCCGGCAGAAGCCTCGGCATTGTCGGCGAATCCGGTTGCGGCAAGAGTACGCTCGCCCAGGCGATCATCGGGCTTGCGCCATACGAGCAGGGTAGGGTGGCGATCGACGGTCAGGATTTTCAGGCAGCGCAGGGGAGAGAGAAGCGCCAGCTGCGGCAGAAGATGCAGATCGTTTTCCAAGATCCGCAATCCTCGCTCGATCGGCGCCTACCGGTCTGGCGGCTCATCAGCGAACCGCTGCATATTCGCGGCGGGCATAGCAACGCCGAGCTGCATGCGAAGGCTGAACAACTGGCGACCGCCGTCGGTCTTAGGCCGGAACATCTCGATCGTCTGCCACATGAGTTTTCAGGCGGACAGCGCCAGCGCATTGCCATCGCCCGCGCCATCAGCACGGACCCCGACCTCATGGTGTTGGACGAACCTACATCGGCGCTCGACGTGTCGGTCCAGGCGCAGATCATCAACCTGCTTCTGAAACTGCAGCGGGAGCGGGGGCTCGCCTACCTCATGATCTCGCACGATGTCGCACTGGTGCGCCACTTCTGTGACGATGTCGCGGTGATGTATCTCGGCCAGATCGTTGAATCAGGCCCGGCCGAAGAGGTCCTGGGCGATCCTCGGCACCCATACACGCAGACGCTTCTGGCCGCGGCCCCGAGTTTCGCAAGTCCCTTGCCGACTATTGCCGAGGTGCGGACCGCCGAGCTCCCAAACAATCGCAGACTGCCGGCCGGTTGCTTCTACAAGGAACGTTGCGGCAAGGCTGCCGCCGGCTGTGAGACGCCGCAGGTTCTCCAGCGGCTCGGCGAGGGCGCACGCTGTGCAAGGTGTCATCTGGCGCAGGGATGAGGGACAGACGAGCGCTACAGACGCGCTTCGCCGACCCCTGACGTGGGAGGCGGCGAGGCCGCTCCATGTCATTTGATGCGCTGTCTCGATATTTTAAGAAAGATAATTTTCTTATAGGAAAAATGATTTGATTGATATTTCCGACTGTGCATATTTGGAGCGCATCGCACCTCTGCACTCGAACGAAACGCGGCCTACGCCGCCGGAGACGACATTGACCTGACCAATGCCGATCGGTGCCCTCTGTCAGCTGCCGCTTCCGTGTCTTTCCCCGATGTCGGCGGACGCCGTCGTGCGTGCAGCGGTCCGCGCGGCTACGAGCCGAAATGAATCTGATCTAATGAAAGAGGCCTAAGATGAAGAAGGAAGTCGAATGGGCGCGCATGACCGCGCCGAGCCTGCGCGAAATTGCCGGAAAACCGGGCGCGCTTGCCGTTCTGCCGATCGGTTCGCTGGAACAGCATGGGCCGCACCTGCCTGTCATTACCGACACCGCCAGCGCATCGGCCGCGGCCATCCGTGCCGCCCGTCTCGTGGCCGATGACATCCCGGTCGCCGTTCTTCCCGGCCTGTGGCTCGGCATGAGCGATCACCATCTGCCTTTCGGCGGCACCATCACGCTCGACTACGATACGCTGAGCCGCGTCATTCGCTGCATCGTCCGATCGCTGAAGACGCTCGGTTTCGCGCGGCTGTTCATCGTCAACGGTCACGGCGGCAACATGGACCCGCTCGCGGTTGCCGTGCGCGAACTGGCGGTCGAGTTCGCCACGCCGATTGTCGCCACGACGCCGTGGATGCTGGCACCAGAGGAGGCCAGCAAGATCTTCGAGGTTGACACCGGTGCGCATCACGCCTGCGAGGGCGAAGCGTCGGTCATGCTGGCGATCGTTCCGGATGCGGTAAAGACCGAGATGTTCGGCCAGGCCTTCGGCAACCAGCACCATCCCGTTGACGTACCTGCGGACGTGTCGCGCTTCTATTCCTTCGCCGAGCGGGCGCCGGTCACCGGCACCTGGGGCGATCCTCGCAGCGCAACCGCCGAAAAGGGCGAGCGCTTCCTCGACCTGCAGGCGAACGAGTTGGTGAAGCTGATCCACAACGACGTGCTTTGGACCGCGCCAGACCCGGTCTGGACGCCAGGCCGTGGCCTCGGCACGACGGCCGGCAAAGCCGATTGATCTCAGTCGGCGAGAAATCCGCCGGGCATTTCGCATTCCATTCCCAAGGAAGGACACGCCAATGACTTTGAAATTCGCGCGGACGCGCAAAACCCTTGTTTCCCTGTTTGCAGCAACCATGCTTTCTGGCGTGGCGCTGACGCCTGCCATGGCGAAGACGCTCGTCTATTGCTCGGAGGGCGCGCCAGAGGGGTTCGACGCAGCGCTCTACTCGGCCAACAGCACGTGGGATGCTTCAGCCGAGACGATCTACGATCGCCTCACTGAGTTCGAGTCCGGCACCACCAATGTCGTTCCGGGCCTTGCCGAAAGCTGGACCATTTCCGACGACAATCTCAAATACACGCTGAAACTGCGTGAGGGCGTGAAGTTCCAGACGACGGATGATTTCACCCCGACGCGTGATTTCAACGCCGACGACGTACTCTTCACCTACATTCGCCAGTTGGACAAGGACGACCCGTGGAACAGCTACTTTCCTGGTGCGAACTGGGAAATGTTCAACGCGATGGACATGCCAACGGTCATCAAGGACATCGTCAAGGTCGATGGAAAGACCGTCAAGTTCGTGCTGAAGCAACCGGATGCGTCGCTTCCGGCGAAGCTTGCCCTCAACTTCGGCTCGATCATGTCGAAGGAGTATGCCGACAAGCTGGCGGCTGAGGGACGGCGCGAGGACCTCGACCGCAAGCCTGTTGGTACCGGGCCGTTCCGCTTTGTCGACTACCAGCAAGATGCGGCGATCCGCTTTGCAGCCAATGTAGACTATTGGGCCGGCGCGCCGAAGATCGACAATCTCATCTTCGCGATCACTACCGATCCGACGACACGCATGCAGAAGCTACAGGCGGGCGAATGCCATATCGCGCCGTACCCGGCGCCGGCTGACGTCGCCGGACTGAAGGCAAATCCGGACCTGACGGTATTGGAACAACCAGGTCTCAACGTCTCCTATCTCGCGATGAACACCTTGGTCGCGCCGTTCGACAAGCTGGAGGTGCGCCGCGCCATCAACATGGCGATCGACCGCAAGGCGATCGTTGATTCCGTCTATCAGGGCATGGGCCAGGTCGCCAAAAGCGTCCTGCCGCCGACGATGTGGGGCTATAACAGCACCATCGAAGGCTACAGCTACGATCCGGAAGCGGCAAAGGAGCTTCTCGACGGAGCCGGCGTCAAAGATCTGAAGATGAAAATCTGGGCGATGCCCGTCAGCCGTCCGTATATGCCGAACGCCCGCCGCGCGGCCGAGCTGATGCAGGCGGACCTTGCCAAGGTCGGTATCGGTGTCGAGATCGTTTCCTATGAATGGGGCGAGTACCTGAAGAAGTCGCGCGACGAAGCGCGCGACGGCGCCGTCATCCTCGGCGGCACGAGCGACAATGGCGATCCGGACAACTTGCTCAGCTACTTTTTCAGCTGCTCCGGCGTCGGCGGGAGCAACAATGCCAACTGGTGCGACAAGCCGCTCGACGAGATCTTCCAGAAGGCGCGTACCAGCTCGGATCAGAGCGAGCGGACGAAACTGTACGAAGAAGCGCAGGCCATGATCAGCGACCAGGCACCTTGGGTTCCGATTGCTCATTCCACCGTTGTGCTGCCGATGTCGAAAAAGGTGAAGAACTACATGATGGAACCCTTGGGTTCGCATCGCTTCGACAAGGTCGATATCGAGGAATAGTCCCAACACGTTGGGACTCTGCGCGCCTGTTCCGGCAGGCGCGCACCATTGATATCATTTGAAAAAAGTCTCCCAGTTAAGTTCCATTGATGTGTCATCCGCGATTGCCGGCAGGTGAGCCACGTATCCCGCTTAATCAGGTTCGTGGTTTCGCACGACAAGCAGAAGGGTCGCACAGTGTATCGACCGGAACAGGATTTTCTTGCCATTGGCTGGAGGTGTCCGAAGGCGCACAGAACGGTTCCGTCGCTTGAGAGTTCGCACTTTGCTTACACATGCAACACGTCAAGCAAACCGTCTTACAATCTCAAGCAGGCGGTCGCAGGATCTCGCAAGCTGCCGTGGCGGCGCCGTGGCAACGCCTAGAAGCAAGCCGGATTTTGCAGAATCCGGCGACGCGTACCAGGCCGATAGTGGCGCGGGCGACATGCCGAAAGCCAGCGTTTCTCTGGCAATAGCGAGATCCGGCGCCCCGTCCGGCAAACGCAACAGCACGGCCAATCCGGCAACTGTCGCTTCCTCTGGCCGCAGGGATTTCAGCAAGGCGTCGCGCTGGGCGGAGTAAACCCGCTTCGTCCGCCTGAGATGCCGCAAGTAATGCCCTTCGCGCATGAACTCAGTGGCTGCAAGCTGCACGGATGGCCCGGGAGGCGGTGCGAGACAGGCTGCGACTTCCGCAAAACGGGAGGCGAGCGCTCGCGGCGCGACGACAAAGCCGAGCCTGAGCGCCGGGCTGATGGTCTTACTGAAGGAGCCGATGTGAATGACGCGTCCACCGCGGTCGAGGGAGGCGAGCGCCGGCGCGGCGCGGCCGTCGAGCTGCAACTCGCTGAGATAGTCGTCCTCGATCACCCAGGCCTGCGCCCCCGCCGCCCAGTCGAGAAGACGCAGTCGGCGTGCCAGTGACAAGGTGGACCCGAGCGGCGCCTGTTGCCCCGGGGTCGCGACGACCAGCGCTGCATCCGGGGCACGGCGGATGCCATACTCGACGTTGACGCCATCGGCATCGACGGGGACCGGCACGATCTCCAGTCGCGCAAGCTCCAGCCCGCGCCGGGTGAATGGGAACCCTGGCTCCTCCATCCAGACCTTTTGCCCTTCGAGACCGAGGACGCGGAGCGCCATTCCAAGCCCGCTGGCGTATCCCCCGGTGATGATGATTTCGGAGGGCGAGCATTCGATGCTGCGCGCGACGGTAAGATAGGCGGCAATTTCCCGGCGCAGTTCCAGTTCGCCGCGTGGGTCGGGATAGATCGCCGGAGCGCTCGTTTCCACGCGTACGGCGTGCGCGCGGATTCTCGCGAAGAGCGTCGCGGGAAAGGTTTCCTGCGCCGGTACGCCCATCTGGAAGATCGCCGGGCCGGCTGTCATTTCCCGATACCGCTCCATGAACGAGCCGGGATCCGGTGGCGGCTCGATCCGCGCAACCGCTGCAGGACGAGCGGCGACGCGGGTCCCGGTCGAGCGCGAGGCGACGATGAGCTGGGCCGCGGAAAGCTTGTCGTAGGCCGTACGCACCGTGCCGCGTGCAACGCCAAGCTGAGCGGCGAGATCCAGCCAGGACGGCAGACGCGCGCCTGGGGCAAGCACCCCGCTTTCGATCGCGGCGCTGATGCCCTTTCGTATCTGCTCGGCCAGTGGCGTCCGCGCCGACCGATCGAGATTCAGTTCCAGCAGCTGATCCATGCTTTCTTGGTACATGATTTTTGTCGGTTTTTGGTGCTTTTTTTAGAACCAGTTAGTCGTCATTTCTAGGGGCAGGAAGAAACGTCATCAGGACCACGCGGAAAGGAGATCCCTGGCATGACCCTACGATACCTTCATTGGCGCTGCTGCCGCCGCCCTTGCAATCGTCACCGCGCTGCCGGCCGCAGCGCACGATCCCGGCGACGTTGTCACGCCGCACTTCGAAAAGGCGATACCCAATATTCCGGGCAAGACCTTGACCGCCCTGATCGTCGACTATCCCCCAGGCGGCGCCTCGGTTCCGCACACGCATGCAAAGTCGTCCTTCATCTTCGCCTACGTTCTCTCCGGAGAAATCGTGTCCAAGGTGAATGACGGTCCGACACAGACCTACCGCGCCGGCGAGAGCTGGTACGAGCCGCCGGCATCGAAACATCTCGTCAGCCGCAACGCGAGCCAGACGAAGCCGGCAAAGCTGCTGGCGGTGTTCGTCGCCGACACCGATGAAAAAGAACTCACCACCCCGATCAAGTAAACCCGAATTCAGGAGCAGAACAATGAGCAAGCGTCTCGACTACAACCAGATCGCACCGGCCGGCGCCAAGGCCCTTGGAGGCGTCTACGGCTACGTCCTGCAAAGTGGCCTGCCGCCGGTGCTGGTGGATCTGGTTTATCTTCGCATCTCACAGATCAACAATTGCGCCTACTGTCTCGACATGCACACGCGCGACCTTTTGAAGAAGGGCCAACCGATCGAGAAGATCACATTGGTTCAGGTGTGGAGAGAAGCCGGCAATCTCTTCGACGCGCGTGAGCGGGCGGCCCTTGCCTGGGCCGAAACCGTCACACGCGTCGCCGAGACGGGTGTGCCGGACGAAGCCTACACGGCTGCACGTGCGCTGTTTGACGAGCGTGAACTCACCGACCTCACGATCGCGATCGGCCTGATGAACGCCTACAACCGCATGGCGATCAGTTTCCGCAACACGCCGCAGGCAGCACTTGAGAAGTAAAGGCGGGCGAACGCCCGAAACGCTCAAATTGAGGAGTTGGCTATGAAGATATTCATCGCGGGCGCCACAGGCGCCGTCGGCTCGCCGCTGGTGCGGGCGCTCTTGACCCTTGGCCATCAGGTGACCGGTATGACGCGCCCAGGCCCAGGCGTGGATCGTCTCCGCGAACTCGGGGCCGACGCGTCGACCGCGGATGCCTTCAACCCAGGGGCGGTCCATGAGGCAATCGCGGCAGCAGCGCCGGACGTCGTGATTGACCAGCTCACCTGGCTTCCGGCCAACCCCGCTGACATCATCAAGGCGATGCCGGACGATACGCGCCTTCATCGCGAGGGCGGCGCCAACCTGCTCGCCGCGGCGCAGAAGCTGGGCGTTCGCCGCTACATCATGCAGTCTCGTGGCTTCTACCTCGATGCCCCGGCAGGACAACTCGCCGACGAGACCGCGAGGCTCAGGTACGACGCGCCTGGCGAGATCGGCGAGAGTACGCGCACCATCGGCGCCTATGAGGACCGTGTGCTTGCGTCGCCGTCGCTCGATGGCGTCGTCCTACGCTACGGCTTTTTCTACGGGCCCGGTACGTGGTACCGGCCGGACGGAGCGATTGCCGATCAGGTTCGCAATGGCGAGGCGGTGGTGATCGGCGAAGGAAATGCCGTTTGGTCGTTCGTCCATATCGTCGACGACGACCCGATGCCCGTCGCCAAATGGCTCCCGGCTTTCGCTCGATGGGTTGATGCATCGGAGCCGGGGCGGGTCAGTGTGGAGGACGCGCTGAAATCGGCCGGCGAGGAAGCGGTCTACTACCACACCCATCTGACCGGTGCCGCGAACGCGCGAGCGAAGGAAAAACTCGGCTTCGCGCCACGGCCGCTGCTATGGAAGGGCGCGTGATTGCCGCCCGGCGGGCCAACGGAAATAGTCGGACCCGCTAGAGGGATAACTGCCACGACATCCGATCGTCACAGTCGGTGCGTCGCATGCTCTGCACTGTTCAACGATGTCGGTGACGGAATTCACTCGGTGAAATCTGATACTTTTTGCGAAATGCCGCGTCCTGCCCGATTGCTTCGGACGGGCGGAATGGGATCGGCGCTGGTAGTTCGAGAGCGAGGGTAGGTCGCATCGGCATCGACTTAGACGTGCTGCGCTTCACGCTCGTTCAACATTCATGCTGCTTCCTTGGCGCAGCAACAGAGGCGCGTTCCACCAGGCGGACGCCGAGATTGACCCGGCGCACATTGATTTCCGGATCGTTGATCCGCTCCAGCAGGAGCTGGATGCCGGCGCGGCCAAGCTCGCCCCGGTCGATCCGCATCGTCGTTAGCGGTGGGCGGCTGTGCCGGGCGATCGCGATATCATCGACACCGATGATCGAGAAATCATCCGGAACCGAATGGCTGCCGGCTTCGAGAGCCTGCATGACGTTGATCGCGATCAGATCTGTGCTGCAAAAGAATGCGGTCGTGTCGGTGAAGCGTCCCTGCTGCAACGCCTGCCGTATCGCTGGAGTCGTATCGGGCTCCTGCAGGCCCATGCCACCGAGATCGAAGAGATGCCTGTTTTCATCGAAGACGATGCCGGCTTCTTCCAGAGCGACGCGGAAACCTTCGAGCCGTCGCCTTAGCGACAGACGATGGGGTATTGTCACGTGCACGATTTCGCGGTGGCCGGCCGCGAGCAGCCTTTGCGCGGCAAGCCAACCGGCAGACCAGTTGTCTGGCAGCACGCACGAGAGCCGCATGGTCCGGTCCATGCCGTTGATGATGACGGCAGGGATGCCGCTGTCGACGATCCTATCGATCATGACGGGATGGTCCATGCCGAGCAGGACGAGGGCGCCCGGCCGGATGTCGCGCAGAATGTCGGTGATTTCCCCGATTGCGATCTCCGCATCGAGAGAGACGAGCCTGACGTCGATCCTAAGCGAGCTTGTGCTGGCCTCGGAGAGGACGCCTTGAATGACGTCCTCGTAGAAGGCCGAACTCGCATAGAACTGCGCCGGCATCACCAGCACCGTGCTCTCGACGCCGGCGCGGATCAGCGAGCGGGCGGCCCGAACCTGGTATCCCAGCCGCTCCGCGTGGTCGAGAATTTTACGCCGGCTTTCGTCGCCGACGCCGCCGCGATTGTTGAGCACCTTCGATACGGATGCGACCGAAACGCCCGCGGCGTCGGCGATATCCTTGAGTGTCGGGGCGTTTGATTCGTCATCCATTTCGACGAAGGTCCTATCTGGCCGGAGTGGGCGAGATTGATCGCGGCTGCATGGTCATGATCGTCCACTACCAGAAGAAGCGCGTGTGCCCAAGCGAGCGCATCAGTGCCTCCATGAAATAATAGTCGCCATAGGGCAGCATGGCATCGGAATAGCCGGCGCTCGCATGGGCGGCTCCATGGGCGAGCAAGCCTTCGGCCTTGGGATCTTTGGTGAGGTCGCAGCTGTCGAGCAGGCCGCCGATCAGGCGATCGCCGAAGGCATGCCAGCGCGAGGCTTCTTCCGGTTCGCAGAGCCCGGCAAGGATGAAGACACCGGCGGCCATGATGGCGCCGGCAGAGCTGTCGCGCGGCGCGGTCTTGGCATCAGGCACCGAATAGTCCCAGACAGGGACGTCGTCGTCGCCCATCAGCACTTCTGCCTTCGCCGCCAATCGCCTGGCCGCGTCAGTGAAGGTCGGGTTGCCTGTCGTTGCTGCACATTGCGCATAGCCATGGATCAGCCAGGCCTGGCCGCGCGACCAGCAGGAATCGTCTGCGTAGCCCTGGTGGGTCTCGCCGCGCAGCGGCTTGCCGCTCGCCGGGTCGAACAGAAACGTATGGAAGCTCGTATCATCGGCCCGAACGAGGTGCTTCAGGGTCGTTGCGGCGTGGCCGTTGGCGGCCTCGGCAAAATCGTAGCGACCGGTCTCGCGATGGGCCCAGTGCAGCAGTGCGAGGTTTTGCATCGTATCGACGATGACGCGCCCATTGACGAATTCGGAGCGAATGCCGCCGTGGATCGAGCGAGCGTTCCAGGCCTGGATGTATTGTCCATCCGGCCGGTAGCGCTCAAGCAGCCTGCCTGCTGCCTCAAGAGCGAGATCGCGTGCTTCCTGGTCGCCCGTCAGCAGCCATTCGGCAACGCAGCTCAACGAAAACTGGAAGCCGAGATCGTGGTCTTGGGCATCGCGAAGGCGCAAGATGTCACGAAACACAGAACGGCGAGCGCGGGCGGCGTTCAGGAAGCGAGGGTCGCCGGTCAGCTGCAGCGCAAGCCAGAGCTGGCCAGCATGAAAGCTCACGACCCAATCATAGGGTCCGCAGAAGCTCCAGGTCTGATCCGGCAGCCCGATTTTCGGATTGCGCAGCCCAATGATCGGCATGGTCTGGAGCAGTTTGGCAGTGCAGCGCTCAAGAGCCTGCTGATGGCGATTGCGATTGGGGCGTTGGCCGACCATCTCGACCGCGCTGAAGTAGCTGTTTCGTTCTATGCGCATTTGATAAGCCTCACGTTGGTTTCGTGAAGTTTTCGCTGATTACGATAATTTCGTCAACTACGAAACTTTTTATTGACGGGAAAAATTTCTGGCGATAGATGTTGGTTCCTCGGGAGGAGCCGGGCATGGTTGGAGAAGGTACAATGTCCACATTGGGGACAACGGAGAGGCCGGTTGCGGGCGGGCGATTCAAATTCGGAGACAGTCTAGCGGGTTACGGCTTTCTGGCGCCGTGGCTTGTCGGCTTTTTTCTCCTGACGCTCGGCCCCGCGGTCGCATCATTCTATTTGTCTCTGACCGACTATAGCGGTCTTGGCGCGGCCAACTGGGTGGGTGCGGAAAACTATGTGCGCATCGCCACCGACGATCCGCGCTTCTGGACCGCGATGAACGTGACCTTCACGTTCGTGCTTCTGTCGGTGCCGTTGAAGCTCATCTTTGCTCTGGCCGTGGCAGTGGCGTTGAACCGGGGGCTTGAAGGCCTGTCGTTCTTCCGTGCGATCTTTTACCTACCGTCGCTGGTCGGCGGCAGCGTCGCCGTGGCGGTGCTCTGGCGGCAGGTCTTTGCCGGCGACGGTCTGCTCAATCAGGCGCTTAACATGCTTTTCGGCTTTGAGGGGCCAAGTTGGATTTCGAACCCTTCGACGTCGCTCTATACGCTCGTTCTCCTGGCCGTCTGGCAGTTCGGCTCGTCGATGATCATCTTTCTTGCCGGCCTGCGGCAGATCCCGCAGGACATGTACGAGGCGGCCAGCATCGATGGCGCGGGTAAAACCCGGCAGTTCTTCAAGATCACCCTGCCGTTGCTGACGCCGGTGATCTTCTTCAATGCCGTGATCCTGACGATCGATGCCTTCAAGGCCTTCACCTCGGCCTTTGTCATCAGTGACGGAACCGGCGGCCCGATCGACTCCACGCTGTTCTACACGCTCTATCTCTACCAGGAGGCCTTCACCAATTTCCGCTTCGGCTATGCCTCGGCGCTGGCCTGGGTCCTGGTGCTCATCATCGCCTTCTTCACCGCCATGTCATTCCTGACGGCCAGGTACTGGGTACACTACGATGACTGATGCCGCTCTTTCGACGACCACTATCAGGCCGCGTGCCGACGCTGCCGAGCCCAGCGTATCGCCGTGGACGCGCGCTTTGCTTTACGCGCTGCTGGTCGCGGTCAGCTTTCTGATGCTCTATCCGCTGCTGTGGATGGTCGCGAGTTCCTTCAAGCCGGACAGCGAGATCTTCACCTCGACAGGGCTGATCCCGACCGATCCCACGGTTGACGCCTATCGTCGCGGCTGGAGTGGCCTCAGCGTCAGCTTCGGCTGGATGTTCTTCAATTCGCTGGTGATTTCGCTGCTGGTCGTCGTCGGCAACCTCTTTTCCTGTTCGATGGCGGCCTATGCCTTCACGCGCTTGCGTTTCAAGGGACGCGGCTTCTGGTTCACGCTGATGCTCGGCACGTTGATGATGCCGCAACATGCGGTACTGATCCCGCAATATGTGCTGTTCCTCAAGCTCGGCTGGGTGAACTCCATCCTGCCGCTCGTGGTGCCGAAGTTCCTCGCGATCGACGCATTCTTCATCTTCCTGATGGTGCAGTTCTTCCGCGGCATCCCGCGAGAGCTCGACGAGGCGGCGATCATGGACGGATGCGGGCCGCTGCGCATCTTCCTGAAGGTGATCCTGCCGCTCTCCACCCCGGTGCTCGCGACGGCAGCAGTCTTCTCGTTCATCTGGACCTGGGACGATTTCTTCGCGCCGCTGATCTACCTGAACGACATCGAGAAATACACCGCCCAACTCGGCCTTCGCACCTTTGTTGACTCCACCGGGACGTCCGACTGGGGCTCACTCTTCGCCATGTCGACGCTGACGGTGCTGCCAATCTTCATTCTCTTCATCCTGTTCCAGCGACTGCTGATCGAAGGCATCGCGACAACCGGCATGAAGCGCTGACACACGGAATTTGAGAGATAGGGACGAAAACGATGACGACGCTGGCTTTGAGCAAGATCAAGAAGAGCTTTGGCAATCTCGACATCATCCGTGGCGTCGACCTGGCGATCAGTTCCGGAGAATTCGTGGTCTTCGTCGGCCCGTCCGGCTGCGGCAAGTCGACCCTTTTGCGCATGATTGCTGGGTTGGAGCCGATCAGCGGCGGCGAACTCTCGATCGGCGGCGAGCGCATGAACGAGACCGCGGCGAGCGAGCGGGGAATCGCCATGGTCTTCCAGTCCTATGCGCTCTACCCGCACATGAGCGTCTACAAGAACATGTCCTTCGGCCTCGAAACGGCAAAGATGCCGAAGTCAGAGATCGACAAGCGCGTGCGCAAGGCGGCCGACATCCTGCAGATTACCCATCTGCTCGACCGCAAGCCGAAGCAGCTTTCCGGCGGCCAGCGGCAGCGCGTCGCGATCGGCCGGGCGATCGTTCGCGACCCGAAGATCTTCCTGTTCGACGAGCCGCTCTCTAACCTCGACGCGGAGCTGAGGGTTCAGACGCGTGTCGAAATTGCCAAGCTCCACCGGGACATCGGGGCGACGATGATCTACGTCACCCACGACCAGGTCGAGGCGATGACGCTCGCCGACCGCATCGTCGTCTTGCGCGCCGGCGTCATCGAGCAGCACGGCACGCCGCTCGAGATCTACAATCGGCCCGCCAACCGGTTCGTCGCCGGCTTTATCGGCTCGCCCAAGATGAATTTCCTCGACGTCGTCGCTGGCGACGTCCGCGATGGTGGCGTTTCGGTCCACTTTGCCGGCCGGCAAGCGCGACTGCCGATGGAGGAGCGTGTTGCGGCTGGTGCAAAGCTCAGCCTGGGCCTCCGGCCCGAACACATTGGAATCGATGGAGCCGGCGGGCTCGAACTCGGCACGCTAACGGTCGTTCATGTCGAGCATCTCGGCGGCCAGACCATTGTCTACGGTCGCCTTTCCGACGGGCAGTCGCTGACGGTCGCCCTCGACGGCCAACGCGCGATCAGCGCCGGTTCCACGCTGGAAGTCCGAATTGCCGTGGAGAACTGCCACCTGTTCGACGAGGCCGGCGATCGCATCGGCCAATGATCTAACAAACGGGATCTCAAAACACATCATGGAGGAGGAGAACATGATCAACAGACGCCATTTCTTGCGCAACGCTGCACTGTTCGGCGCCGGCGCCACGCTCGCGACGATGCCGGCCTTCCGCGCCTTCGCGGAAGATTCCATGCGCCTCTACTGGTGGGGCACACCCAGCCGCGCCGAGCGCACGCTGGGCGCAGCCAAGCTTTTTGAAGCCGCACACCCCGGTGTGAAGATCGTCGGCGAGGTAGGTGGCAGCGACTACTGGGCGAAGCTCACGACGATGATCGCCGGCGGCAATGCGCCGGATATCTTCCAGCTCGAGCCGAGCCGCTTTGCCGACTATAGCCGCCGATCCACCAACCTGCCGCTCAACGACTATCTCGGCAAGGTGATCCGCACCGAAAAGCTGGTGCCGGGCGTTCTCGATCTTGGAACGGTCGACGGCAAGGTCACCGGCATGCCGCTATCGCTGAACGCCTTCGCGATGATCTACGACGCGGATGCGGTGGCAAAGGCCGGGCTTCCAGCGCCTTCAGCAAAGACCACCTGGGATGACTTCGCCAAGCTCTCTATCGACCTCACCAAGGCGATGGGCAAGAAGAACGTCTGGGCGGTTGGAAACGCGTCGCGTTACATATTCGCTTTCGAGGCGTTTTTGCATCAGCGCGGCAAGAAGCTCTACACCGAGGCCGGAAAGCTCGGTTACGAGGCGAGCGACGCCGCTGATTGGTTCGGCTATTGGGAAAGCCTCACCAAGAACGGCGGCTGCGTTTCCGCCGAGGTTCAGGCGCTGGACAAGGTGCTGGTCGACAGCAACCCGTTGGCAACCGGTAACGCGGTCATGGCCATTGCCTTCTCCAACCAACTGCCGGCCTTCCAGAAGATCTCCAAGAGCACACTCGACATCACATCGCTGCCGGTCAGTGCTACCGGCGGCCCTTCCGGTCTTTTCTACCGTCCCGGTCTGCATTGGTCGATCGCCAGCACGGCGAAAAACCCGGAGCTCGCGGCGCAGTTCATCGACTTCTTCGTCAACGATCTGGAGGCCGGCAAGATCCTTCAGGTCGAGCGAGGCGTGCCGGTGAACACCGACGTGCAGGCGGCAGTCCTCCCGTCGATCGATGCGACCGCGAAGAAGACCGTCGATTATGTCAACAGCATCGCGGACCGGGTCGGCACCTACCCGCCGGCCGTACCGCTTGGCGCCGGTGAACTGGACGAGCGTGTCTTCCGGCCGCTCGCCGACAAGGTGGCTTTCGGGCAGCTGTCGCCGATGGATGCGGGCAGCGAGCTCATCTCGGCGGCCGACCGCATCCTCAAGGCCTGAGCATCCGCTCCACTTTGCCGAGCTGCGCGGGGAGCTCACTGTTCCCGCGCATCAATGTCCGAACGGAAGCCTTTTCACATGTCCGATACGATCTTCGCCGAAACCCTGTTCAAACCCTGGGCAGGCAATCCGCTCAAAAACCGCGCCGATGTCGAGGAAGCGCTTAGGGCGCTGGTAGAGCCGGTCGAAAAGTACCGGTCTCCGGGCGGTGCGCGCATCCGCCTCGATGCGCACGCCGCGCATTTCGACCAGGAATCCGCCGACATGGAAGGCTACTCCCGATTGCTCTGGGGCCTGGCGCCGGCGCACATCGGCGGGGCGACGTGGATCGATTGGGCGCCGATCGCCCGCGGCCTCGCTAACGGCTGCGATCCGGGACACCAGGAATATTGGGGCGAATGCTTCGACCGCAGCCAGCGCCTGGTGGAACTGGCAGCGATCGGTTTCGCGCTAAAACTCGTGCCGGACAAGCTCTGGACGCCCCTGTCTGAGGCCGAACGGCGCAATGTCGCTGCCTATCTGCTGAAAGGTCATGCCTGCGAATACAGCGACAACAATTGGAAGTTCTTCCGGCTGCTCGTTGGCATGGGGCTGAGCCACGTCGGCGTCGACTACGACCGGAGGCCCGACGAAAAGTACCGGCGCGAACTTGACGGCTTCTATCTCGGCGATGGCTGGTATCACGATGGCGATACACGCCGCGCTGATCACTACATTCCCTTCGCCTTCCACTTCTATGGCTTGATCCTGGCGGCCCTCGATGGTTCCGACTGGACGAACAGATATTGTGAGCGGGCCCGGTTGATCGCGGGCGACATGGCCCGCTGGTTTGCCGATGACGGGCCGGCGCTCTGCTTCGGTCGCTCGATGACCTATCGCTTTGCCATCGCCGGCCTCTTCGGCGCCATGGCGCTCGTCGGCGAAGAAGCGATCCCCTTCGGCGAGCAGAAGGGATACTTCCTGCGTCATCTGCGCTGGTGGGCAAAGCAGCCCTTTGCTGCGCGCGACGGCGTGATGCCCGTCGGCTATGCCTATCCTAACCTGATCATGTCGGAACCTTATAATTCCGCGCAATCGCCCTATTGGGCGCTGAAGGCCTTCCTTCCGCTCATGCTGCCGGAGGACCATCCGTTCTGGGCGAGCGACGAAGCTGTCTGCCCGCCGCGACCGGCCGTCTCAGCCCAGCGTCACATCGGCTTCCTGGTCGCCAATCCGCCGGGTGACGCCGTTGCGCTCTCCTGTGGCCAGCACACAAGTGCTGCGAACACCTTCATCCGCTTCGCGCCGGAGAAATATGCGAAGTTCGCCTATTCGGCGCGTTACGGCTTCAGCATCGAAAACGATCTCTGGCGGTTCGACAATTCTGTGCTCGAATCCATGATTGGCTTCAGCGACGACGGCGTGCATTTCCGCGTGCGCGAAACCAACGAAGAGGCCCTGATCGCCGACAACGTTCTCTATGCGCGCTGGCGGCCCTATGCCGATGTCTCGGTCGAGACCTGGCTCTACTGGGATGGTGATTTTCACGTCAGGCTCCATCGCATCGACACGCCGCGGCCGCTTAAGACCATCGAAGGCGGCTTTGCGATCGGACGCGACGCCGGCGAAGTCCGTGAACAGGATGCTGGTCGTGCCGTCGTCACCACGGCGACGGACCTGTCGGCCATGATCGATGTCGGCTCGTCGGTTCCCCGCAACGGGCGCTGCCACATCGCGGCGCCGAATACCAATCTGGTATCCGCAAAGACCGTGGTTCCTCAATTGCTCGCCACTGTTCCGGTCGGCGTCAGCACCTTGGCCGTCGCTGTCCTCGCGCAGGCCGACCCGGCAGGTGGCGAGGGGAAACTATCCCGCTTGCCCGCAGCGCCAGATGTCGAGGCGCTCCGACGGCTCCTGTCGGAGCAGGGGACTGCCGTAACGCTGATGTGTGGCGTGCCGCTTTGACATCAACCGATCCTCCCGCAACGACGAAAGACATGAGATGACGATCCCCAATTTCTCATCCCGCCATGCCATCGACCCGCTCGCCGCAGCCGCGATGGGGACAGACGAACTGCGCCGTAACTTTCACATCGCCGGTCTCTTCGCGAGCGATCGCGTCAATCTCACCTACACCCACTACGACCGCATGGTGGTCGGCGGGGCGATGCCGGTCGAGACCGAGTTGACGCTCGAAGCCATCAAGCCGATGGGGACGAAGACCTTTCTCGAGCGCCGCGAGCTGATTGCCGTGAACATCGGCGGGCCGGGCCGTGTCGTGGTCTCCAGCGAGAGCCATGCTCTCGGCGCGCGCGACATGATCTATGTCGGCATGGGACAGGATGTGGTTCTCGTCTCCGACGATCGCGCGAACCCGGCAAAGTTCTATCTGCTTTCGGCGCCGGCGCATCGCGCCTTCCCGACGGCGCTGATGACGATCTCCGGCGCGAAGCGCCTCGACCTCGGTAGCCTGGAGACATCGAACGAACGCTCGATCTTCCAGTTCACCAATGGCATCGAGACCTGCCAGCTGGTCGTTGGCATGACGGAATTGAAGAAAGGCTCGGTGTGGAACACCATGCCGGCGCATATCCATGACCGGCGCATGGAAGTGTATCTCTATTTCGATCTGCCGGAACCAGCACGGGTCTTCCATTTCCTCGGAGAGCCCTCCGAGACGCGCCATATCGTGATGGCCAATGAGGAGGCCGTCCTGTCGCCGGTCTGGTCCATTCACTCCGGTTGCGGCACCTCCAACTACGCCTTTATCTGGGCGATGGCGGGCGACAATGTCGATTACACCGATGCTGACCCGGTGCCGATGGAGACGTTGCGATGAGCGATCTCTCCGCCTTCAGCCTCAAAGGGAGGCGCGTGCTGGTCACCGGCGCCAACACCGGGATCGGCCAGGGCATAGCGATTTCGATCGGCCGGGCCGGCGGGGAGGTGATTGCTGTCGGGCGCTCTTCGATGACCGAGACGGTCGAAAAGGTCGAAGCAGTGGGCGGCAGGGCTGTGCCGTTTGCCTGCGATCTTGCCGATGGCGATGCGGTCAAGCAGTTGATCGATCGCGTCTCAGAGAGTTGCGGCCCGCTGGACGGATTGGTCAACAACGCTGGCATCATTCGCCGCGCCGCCTCGGCCGAACTCTCGGAGGCGGACTGGGACGAGGTGATCGACCTCAACTTGAAGGCTGCCTTTCTTCTGAGCCAGGCCTACGGCCGAAGGCTTCTTGACGAAAAGCGCATCGGGCGGATCGTCAACATCGCCTCGTTGCTTTCCTTCCAGGGTGGCATTCGCGTCGCCTCCTACACGGCATCAAAGCATGGGGTGCTGGGCATCACGCGGATTCTTGCCAACGAATGGGCAAGCCAGGGTATCAACGTCAACGCTATCGCGCCTGGCTATATCGTCTCCAACAACACCGAGGCGCTTCGCACGGACGTCGATCGCAGCGCTGCGATCATCGATCGCATTCCTGCTGGCCGCTGGGGCACCCCCGAGGATATCGGCGATGCTGCCGTTTTCCTGCTCGCGCCGGCGTCGCGCTACATGCATGGTGCCGTCATCCCGGTTGATGGAGGATGGTTGGCGCGATGAACGGAGATGCGTTGGCGGGCCGTTCATTGACGCGAGCACGAAGCGCTTCGAAGTGACCGGCTGGCGTTGGCGCGGCAGATGATGGAGCGAAAGCTGACCGGCTGACGCGCCTCGTCGGAACTGCCGGAACTGGTTGAGTTGGTCATGGCCATGCCGCTGGTCTCGGCCGGTATGGTCCACCAAGGCGTTCGACGTTGGGCCGAAGGCAGCCCGCCGGATCGTCGGCGAGCTTGGCTTGCGGGAAATGACGGGGAGGGGGAGGTTTCGCGCGTGGGGCGTCCTATAAAGGTAACGAGTACCGAACGCCTGCCGCGGTATGCTCGCGGATGGAGCGGGATGCGGCGCGAGTACCATCGGTGTTCCGCACCCCGCTTTACTGACCCCGGGGAGGGTTAGCGAACGTAGATCGTCAGCCCGCCGTCAGTCGCCTGTTCAGCGCCGCCAATATTGTCCATCTCGACGTTCTGCGCCTTCAGCTTTTCAGCCAAGGACTTGTTCGCTTTGACGGCCTCGAGCAGCGCTGCGCGTTGTTCCGGCGTGGCATGCTCGACCCACATGCGCGTTTGGTTCTGCTCCGCAAGTGTGCT
Organism: Ensifer sp. EB106-03-01-XG145; assembly: GCF_058792075.1. Classification (NCBI taxonomy): domain Bacteria; kingdom Pseudomonadati; phylum Pseudomonadota; class Alphaproteobacteria; order Hyphomicrobiales; family Rhizobiaceae; genus Ensifer; species Ensifer sp. EB106-03-01-XG145. Next base: position 219,625 of record NZ_JBYTEC010000007.1, read on the forward strand.
TACATCGACGACATTGATCTTGTCGCCGCTGTAGCTGCGCACAGTTTGCTCAATCTCTTTGGGCCAATCCATTGCGGCACCTTGGCCGTGCACGATTCCAACGAAGCTAAGGGCGGAGAGGCCGGCAATCATAGAAAAAGTCGCAATGCGGTTCATTGTCATGCTCCTTCCTAGGTTTTGCGCTTGTGACGGGGTGGCAACCAAGCGCGGCTGCTCAAGCAACTCGTCCCAACTGAGATTACGCGAAACTCCACTGAGCGATATTGTCCTTAGGGGAAGTCGTCTGAACTTGCCGGCCGCTGGTAGGATCGACGGCCACGATACTCTGCAAGTTTCACTGACCGGCTAAGGTCGGTGCGTCTTAGGACGCATCCAGGGCCTCCACCGTCTTCAACACCGGGCCGAGGAACCAGTTGTACATCTCGCCGATATTGTGCTCCTCATCCGGATCAGACTCGACGTTGAACACCTTCGGATAGCCGTTCATCGGTGCGGCGCTGCTTCCCACACCGCCCAGCAGCGTTGCGCCGCCAGGGCCGCTGCAGCCGGGCGCCACGTCGGCGAAATAGGCCCGGAATTGCTTCCAGCGGACGGCGGACAGGTCGGAACCGACTAAGGTCAGCAAATGCTCGCGATGTCCGCTGTCATTGTCGCAGAGCAGCAGGTCGCTCTCGTCGATCCCGTCAGCACCTTGCCCCCCGCAAGCTTTGCGAATGTCGGGAAGAAGTCCATGATCGAGAACATCGCGTAGGAGGATCGCGGCTTGATCCGTTGCGGCCAGCGGATCACCGGGGCCCATTGGCGTAGAGAAAATACGTGTCTTGGGGCGCGCCCGGTGGATGCGGTAGCGAACGGGTCCCCGCAAGTTCGAGCGGCAAATCGGACAGGACGATGGCATGCGGCGAAAGGACCGCCGGGAGGCATCGGCTCAGTTTGGCGCTTGTCGCAATATTGTTCGCTTCGACATATGAACCCATATCCGCATGTGCCAGGATGACCTGTCCGCCAAAGCGGGTGGCTGCGGCAGAAAGCGTGTCCTCGATGTCGCCGAGTAGCAAATAGTTCTGTGGCGGCGTGCAGTCGGCGAAACAGTCGGTCTCGCGATCCAGCACATAGATCTCGCGCTCCGGGAGATGGATGCGCAAGTGGTCGTAGGTGCGACCGTGACCCAGACCCATCTCGAATACAATGCCCGGCCGGCCGGCTATCTCTCTGAAGGCCCATTCGAGGCAGATGCGCTGGGCCTCCAGGCGGAAGAGCAATTTTTCGAGCCGGGAGTCCTTGCGTCTCCCTTTATCACGCGATTCTTTCGATCTGGCCTCCGTCGGCATACTTATCGTCCCTGGCGCGGTGCTATCATTTCTCAGGCGGCGGCCTCTTCTCCAATCCGATCCACTGGTAGCGGTGAGCGGCTGAACCGACCTATGGTCCTTAGCCGGCCCTCGACCTACATCGGCGTGACGCCGGCGGTGGCAATATGATCGCGTTCAAACCAAAAGGCCCGCCTTCACAACGTATTGACGTTCAGAACCTCGTCATGTTCGCGGCGGGCGGATTGGGTGACCGCGCGAGGCTCGCCTTGTATTCCTCCACCGTCTTCAACAACGGCCCGAGGACCCAGTTATACATCTCGCCGATATTGTGCTCCTCCTGCGGGTCGGCCTCGATATTGAACACCTTTGGGTAGCCATTCATCGGCGCAGCGCTTGATCCGATACCGCCCATCAAGATTGCGCCGCCAGCGCCGCTGCGGCCGGGCGCCACGTCGGCGAAATAGGCCCGGAATTGCTTCCAGCGGACGGCGACCAGATCGGAACCGACGAAGGTCAGCAAATGCTCGCGACGCCCGCTGTCATTGTCGCCGAGCAGCAGGTCGCTCTGGTCGATCCCGTCGAACGGCCGGTCGTCCGGCACCTTGCCGCCCGCAAGCTTCGCGAATGTCGGGAAGAAGTCCATGATCGAGAACATCGCGTAGGAGGATCGCGGCTTGATCCGTTGCGGCCAGCGGATCACGGCGGCGGTGCGGATCGCGCCCTCGCTGACGTCGCCCAGCGCGCCGCGATAGGGTCCTGCCGTTCCCATGTCCGGCATGTCGGTGCCGAAGCGGCTCGCACCGGGGCCGTCCGGTCCATTGTCGGAGGCGAAGACCACGATGGTGTTTTCCTCGATGCCAAGATCCTTCAGTGCGTCAAGCATCCTGCCGACGATCGCGTCGCCCTCCATCAGCGAGTCGCCGAACTGGCCGATGCGGGAAGCTCCTTCGAAGCGCTTCGAGGGCAGGTTCGGAAAGTGCGTCCGGGAGATCGGCAGATACAGGAAGAATGGCTTGCCGGCCGCCTTTTGGCGCGTCATGAAATCGACGCCGCGGTCCACCAGTTCCCAGTCGATCCCGCGACGCACTTCCTCGGTATAGGGTTTCACCAGCTTCACCGGCTCTCCCCGCTTGGCCTCGACGATATGCGGCCCCTTGTCCAGCGGGACGTCGATGGACTTGGTCTGATGGCCCTGGCGGATCATCCCGAACGCGTCCCAGGTGTCACCAGGAGGGATTCCGTAAAACTCGTCGAAGCCCTGGTTCTGCGGCTGGCTATAGATCTGGGCGCCAAGATGCCACTTGCCGAAGATCGCCGTGGCGTAGCCTGCGTCGTGCAGCATTTCCGCCATGGTGATTTCCTTGTCCGGCAGCGAGAAAGGCGTGCCTGCGACCGCAACCAGCGATAGCCCGGAGCGGATGGAATAGCGACCTGTCATCAATGCGGCGCGCGACGGCGTGCAGGATGGCTCGACCAGGAACTGCGTCAGCCGCAGGCCCTCTGCGGCGAGCTGGTCGATGCGCGGCGTCGGCGACCCGCGCAGCTCCCCGCCGCCGTAGACGCCGATGTCGCCGTAGCCGATGTTGTCGGCGAGAACGAAGAGGATGTTTGGCGTCGATGGCTGCGCAGATGCTGTTCCGACAGGCAACGCATTGGCAACGAGACAGGAGCCGATCGCCAATGCAAAGCACATTCCCCGCCACGGTCCGAGCCACTTCATGTTTCGTCTCCCCTTTCGAACCGCCGTCCGCGAGTGCTGCTTCGGAGCGGCTCCCGCTGGGTCGTCATTCAATCGCCGGGTGAAACCGTCATTGCCCTGTTGATTGCGTCGATCAGGGATTCGGCCGGGAACGGCTTGTGCAGATAGGCGACGCAGCCCGCGTTGACCGCCTCCTGTTCGAGTGCCTGATCGTCGACGGCGGTGATGAAGATGACCTTTACCTTCGAGCCGCCGTCCTTCAGCCGGTGCCAGAGTTCGATGCCGGATATGCCGCCGAGATGGACATCGAGTACGATGCAGCCGATCTCGCTCGACGTGGCGCGGTTCAGAAAGGCCTCGGCCGAGGCATATCCTTCCGTCGCGAAACCATGCGCGTTCAATAGCCGCGCGACGCTCTTGCGCATGCTCGGATCGTCTTCCACGACGGCTACCTTGCGTGGTTGGCTTTCCAAGGGATGCCTTTCTGAGGCCCCATGCGGAAAGGCATGTCCAGCCCCGATCATGACGATCGTATGACCAACGTCGAAGGCTGGATATTGTCCTATGGGGAAGCGCGGCGAACAGCACCGTGCGCATCTTCAGACGGTTTTGCCGTCGGGTCGAGAAATCCCAGTCTCTCTGCGATCGACACGGCCTCGGCCAGCGAATGCACGCCAAGCTTTTCCATGACGTTGTGCCGGTGCGCCTTGACGGTCCGTTCGGAGGTACCGAGATCGTAGGCGATCTGCTTGTTGAGCTTGCCGCGGACGATCAGGCCGAAAACGTCGAACTCGCGTGGCGTCAGGGCCTCCAGACGCGCCTGAAGTGCCTGGACGCGATCGAGTTCGGCGCGCCGTATCGCCGAGCGAAGCAGCGCCCGCTCGACGGCTTCCAGCAACGCCTCCCTCGGGGCCGGTTTCTCCAGGAAATCTTCGGCGCCGGCCTTCATCGCCCGGACGCTCGCCTTGATGTCGCCTCGCCCCGTCAGAAACACGATCGGCAGCAGCGGCGCTTTCTCGGTGAGCCGGTGCTGCAACTCGAGCCCGCTCAGACCGGGCATCTGCAGGTCGAGGAGGATGCATCCGGGGTCGGAGCCCGTCAGGTGGGCCAAAAGCTCTTCGCCCGAGCCGTAGGTGACGACGCGATAGCCGGATGCCTCCATCAACCGTGCCAGCGCGGTGCGATAGGACTTGTCGTCGTCGACGATATGAATGACGGGTTCCAACTGGGTCATCCGTGCTGAGCAAGCGGCAGGACGAAACGAAACACGGCGCCGCCTTCGGCGCGATTGTCCGCCCATATCTTGCCGCCATAGGTTTCGATGATCGCGCGGGCGATCGAGAGACCCAGCCCGGTGCCTGTCGGCTTGGTCGTGTAGAACGCATGGAAAACATGGTCGAGCTGGTCGCTCGGGATGCCGCGGCCGGTATCGGAGATCGACAACTCGACCTCGGAATTCTCGATCAGCGCCGTCTGAAAGACCAGCTTCCGCTCGGTCGCCGCCGCATCGACCATGGCGTCCATCGCATTGGTGGCGAGGTTGAGAATGACTTGCTGGAGATGTACCTTATCGGCCCGCACCGGCAGCGCCCGGGTGGGGTCGCTGGAGCTGACGACGATGCTTTTTTGTCCCGCCTCGGCGTGGAGGATATGGATCGCGCTGTTGACCACCTCATTCAGGTCGAATTCCTGCCAGTCGATCTCGCTTCGCTTCTTCAGCAGTCCCCGCAGTCGAACAATGATATCGCTGGCGCGCTGGTCGTCCTCGCGGATGTCGACGAGAATCTGCCGGATGAGGTCGAGATCCGGCTGCTCTTTCCGAAGCAGGATTTCGAGGGCATCGACATTGCTGCGGATCGCTCCGAGCGGCTGGTTCAGTTCATGGGCGATCGATGCCGACAGGGCCCCCGCCGTTGCCGACTGGTTGAGATGCACGAGTTCGAGCAGACGAAGCCGCGCTTCCTGCTCCGCGGCCAGCCGACGGTGCCGCTCGACCAGAAGCACCGTGATGATCACCCCCTGAAGCGCAAGCACCGCGACGATGCCGATGATCGCCACCCAATATTCCTCCCAGAGGCTCTTCTCTTTGAAGCTCAGGACGGTTCCGGCAGGAAGCCCGCTCTCCGGCAAGCCCCAGCGCGTCAACTCTCTCGCATCGGCGACAAAGGTTTTCGGGACGTTGACGTTGGCGATCGGTTTTCCCGCGATCGCGTCGAGGGCGAGTTCGGCGACCGCCGTTCCGACCGACTCGAAGGTGACGGTATTACCGCCGACGGCGCCATGGCCGATATACGTGGAGTAAGGACCGTAGACCGGAGCGCTCGCCTTGGCGGCAATCCGTTCGAGCGCGTTACGCGGAATGAAGTTCCGGCCGCTGCGATCGGTAAAGACGGTGAGGACCAGAATAATGCTCCCTTCCGGCACACGCGAGGCGCGGTCCGCGAATTCATCGATGGTCAAATCCTCGACGTAGGTCGTTTTAAGACCGCTTGCGGGGCCGGCGAGATCCGCGCGCGCCGTCGCAAGCCAGGAACGGTCGAAATCCGAGGACCCGCCGATGATGACGAGATCGCGGGCATCCGGCTGGAGACCGCGCGCCATGAGAAGGGTTTTTGCGATGTCATACTCGCTGAAGGCCCCGACGACGTCGCTCGGCAGGCTCAACTTCTCGGCGTCCGCGCTGCTGAAGCCGCAGAACACGATCTTCGCATCCGGGGCGACCGCATGGCGGTACTTGACGATGAAGCCCGTTGCCTCCTCACCAAGCGCAATCACTACATCCGGACGTCGGTCGGCGTATTTCTCACTGAGATATCGCGCCATCCGGTCGATGTGAACCTTCTCGGGGAATCTGGAAAGGTCGAGAAATTCCGAGAACAGATCGACCTTCCCCGTTGTCGCCTGCTGCAGCCGATGTCTCAGGGTCTCGCCGGCAATGGTCGTTGCCGGAATCCTTTCGTCATAGGGATAGAGGATGAGGATGCGTGGTACCTGGTCCACGACCTCCGCCGACAAGGGCTCGGCCGCCATCAGGATCACGAGCAGCAGAAGGCAAAGAAATGCGGATGCGATCCGGGTGAACGGGCTCGATGGTTTCGTCGATGCACGAGCCATATTGAACGTCCTTTGCGCCATTCTCCGTCAATGCGTTCGGAGGTGACGATGCGGCCGGGGCGATTGCCCGTCGGCGTTCAACTATTTCAAAATTTAGTCCGGCCCCCGCGCCGAAACCTTCCTGCCCTGCGTACGGCTTCCACACCCAATGCGATTGCTGACCGATCCATACCGCGCCAACTCGTGCGCGCTGCCCCAAAGGACAATACCGCCGAGGCGCGTTCGTGACTAGGCTGAGATGCGATGAGTGGCTTTCGCGTAAGTAGCAATTGTGTGAACTCGGCGTAGTTCCAGTTTCGACGACAACAGACGCGCGGCGTGCTTCGGCGCATCCATCAATGCAAGGTCGGCATGTGGTCAGGCCACCGTCAGCTATCTTCCGGCTGGCAGAGTGCGTCATCACACGTTCGACGGGGGGGCCGGCAATGAGTCGCACAACCATAAATTATGGTCTTGGTGCGTTGAGGAGAAGTGTCGGACACGCACGCTGAGAAATCCCTTCGAGGAAACTGCTCCGCTGTGTCGACGATAACAATCGACCCGCCTGCGATAACTGGAAGATGCGGCATGAGGCGTTGCCATATGGGGCGCAGGCTGCCGGCCCATTTCGGGCAGCCAGGGAGGGAATCGAGACCATGAACAAGATGAAAAACATCTGGTTTGGTCTGCTGGCTTCCACTTTTGTTGCGACAGCAGCAATTATGCCGGCAGCCGCGCAAGATCAGCAAAAACCCAACATTGTCGTCATCATGGGCGATGATGTTGGCTGGTTCAACATTGGCGCCTATCACCGGGGCATCATGTCCGGGAAGACGCCGAACCTCGACAAGCTTGCCTCCGAGGGCATGCTGTTTACCGACTACTACGCGGAAGCGAGCTGCACGGCCGGCCGAGCAAGCTTCATCACAGGTGAAATCCCGTTGCGCACTGGCTTGACGACGGTCGGACAAGCGGGCGCAGACGTCGGCATGCCGGACAAGGCCGCAACCATTGCCGCCGCCCTCAAGACCGAGGGCTACGCCACCGGTCAATTCGGTAAAAACCATCTCGGCGATTTGAACAAGTTCCTACCAACGCTGCACGGCTTCGATGAGTTCTTCGGGTACCTGTATCACCTCGACGCGATGTCGGATCCCTACTGGTATTCGTTCCCGAATGACCAGTCGTACCGCGACAAAGTCGGCCCGCGCAATTTGGTGCACAGCTTTGCGATGGATACGGACGACACGACCGAACAGCCGCGTTGGGGCAAGATCGGCAAGCAGCGGATCGTCGACGAGGGACCCCTGGCGCCATTCGCCGACATGACCAACGTCGCGAACATGCATGACATCACGCCCAAGGCAAAGTACGACATGGGGACGTTCGACGAAGTGCTGGTCAAGGCCTCGTGCGACTTCATGGACAAGGCCAAGACGGGCGGCAAACCGTTCTTTGTCTGGCACAACACGACACGTATGCACGTCTGGACGTTTCTGTCGCCAAAGTATCAGGCGCTCATGAACAGCGACAGCAATTACGGCCTCGAAGAAGCCGGCATGGCGCAACTGGATGACAGCGTCGGCGCCATCATGAAGTGTGTGGAGGATGCGGGCGAGACGGACAACACCATCGTCATCTTCACAACTGACAATGGTGCCGAAGTCTTCACCTGGCCCGATGGTGGTATGACCCCGTTCAAGGGCACCAAGGGTACGGTGATGGAAGGCGGCTTTCGCGCACCGGCAATCATCCGCTGGCCGGGCAAAGTCAAGCCGGGCACTGTCGAGAACGGCATCTTCTCCGCTCTGGATTGGTTCCCCACGCTCCTGGCGGCAGCCGGCAACGCCAACATCACCGACGAGCTTCTGAAAGGGAAGGAACTGGGTGACCGGACCTATAAGAACCACCTCGACGGCTACAACCAGTTGGCCCTGCTGCAGGGCAACGGACCGTCCGCGCGTCATGAGTTTTTCTACTTCGGTGGCCCTTCTCTGGGGGCGGTTCGCATCGACAACTTCAAGTTCCAGTTCTTCCAACAGCCGCAGGGCTGGCCTGGGCCGAAGGTAACCACTGACATGCCCACTATGGTGAATATCCGCCAGGACCCATTCGAGCGGACGCCCTCGATCGGCGGCCAAAGCCTCAATGACCTCGGCGGGGGCTATATGAATGACTTCTTCGCTCGCGAGTTCTGGCGGTTCGTCAGCGTCCAACAGGAGGTCACGAAACTGGCGCTCACGGCGATTGACTATCCGCCGATGCAAGACCCGGCTTCGTTCAATCTTGATGCAGTCAAGAAGCAGATCGACGCCGCAATTAAGAACAAGCCAGGTAACTAGAAGGCAGGCTCAACACGACGGGCGGCTCTCCAGGGCCGCCCGTCTGGTTCCAAGGCACAGTCCTCCGCATGTCTCAAGGGACGAGCTTCCCATCCGGAATGGACGGACACGCAGCCGTTCATGCGCGCTGCCCCAAAGGACAATATCGCTGAGGCGCAATCCTCACTAGGCTCCGATACGATGGGTGGCGTTCGCATATGTAGCGATTACTTGAACTGGGCGTAATTCCAATTTCAACGGGCAGCAGACGCGAATGCTCCGGCGTGCTTCCGGCGCATCCGTCAATGCAAGGTTTTACACGCGGTCGCCGAATTTCGATGGATTGCCCTCTCATGCGTCCGGGTGAAAGCCACCGTAACGGATCATCTCGCGAACGGGAAATGCGTATTCACCGGAGGAGCTGAAAATGAGCCGCAAAACCCTTAGTTACAGTCTCGGTGCGTTGACGACTGTGGCCTTTCTCTGGGGCGCGATCGCCCCGGCGCAGGCTCAGGAGACGAGAAAGCCCAATATCCTGTTCATCATGGGCGACGACATCGGCTGGATGCAGCCGAGCATCTATCATCAAGGCATTGCGGTGGGTGAAACACCCAACATTGACCGCATCGGCAATGAGGGTGCAAAGTTCATGACGTACTATGCCGAGCAGAGCTGCACTGCCGGTCGCACTGCCTTCCTCACCGGCATGCAACCGGTGCGCGTCGGCATGGTCCTACCGGAAATTCCCGGAAGCCCGTCCTACTTGCGGACCGGCACGCCTTCACTCGCCAAGTTCCTATTCGATCTCGGCTACAACACTGGCGAGTTCGGCAAGAACCATCTCGGAGATCACACCGAATCCCTGCCGACCGCGCACGGCTTCCAGGAGTTCTGGGGGTATCTGTACCATCTCGACGCCATGCAGGGAGTAAGCTTCCCTGATATCAACAAGACACCGACAGAGCAGACACTCGCGCCGCCTTGCAAGAACACGCCGATCCCAGGACTTGCGGAGGATCCCGCGGCCGTTGATCCCAAGACGACGACTTGCCTGACGCCACCGCGTCCGATGCTCGCGTGCACATCCTCCGACGGGACTGCAGCGAACCAAAGCTGCAAGGATCAGGGCCCGCTGACGCTGGAGCGATCGAAGACCGTGGACGAGGAGATCTCGGCCAAGGTTATCGACTTCCTCGACCGCAACGATCCCGAGAAGACGAAGAAGCCGTTCTTTGTCTGGTACAACCCGGCCCGTATGCACATCACGACCGTGCTCCCGGACAAGTACCTGGCCATGGTCGGCGAGCCTGGCGGCAAGGACTGGGGTGTCAACGAAGCCGGCATGAAGCAGATGGACGACAACATTGGCTACGTGCTGAAAAAGCTCGAGGAGATGGGCGAGCTCGACAATACCATCATCGTCTTCACCACCGATAACGGCGCCGAGACGATCACCTTCCCCGACGGCGGCACCACCCCCTTCAAGGGCGGCAAGCTGTCCACCTGGGAAGGCGGCATGCGCGCGCCGCTGGTTGTACGCTGGCCCGGGCATATCGAGCCCAGAACGGTGAAGAACGAGATGTTCGCCGCTCTCGACTGGCTGCCCACCTTGGTCGACATTGCCGGCGGCCCCAAGGGCAACGAGCTGAAGGCGCGGATCGAGAAGGGCGAGTATCCTGGCATCGCCAAGACCACGCTCGACGGGGTCAACCAGCGCGACTACCTGGAAGGCAAGTCGGAAAAATCCGCGCGCGACCACTTCTTGTACTACTCCGGCAAGGAGCCGTCGGCAGTGCGATACAAGAACTGGAAGATGTACTTCGCGATGGTGTCGGACGACCCGGCTGGCTTTATCTCCGGCGTGCAGCCCTATTCCTGGACGCAGGTCGTCAACATCAAGCGTGATCCGTTCGAAACTTCGGTCGGCCAGCAGATCAAGACACTGTTCGGCATGGGCGGCGCCATCGCCTCTCCGTCGACGGCCTATGTCTATGACTGGAACATGCTGCCCATCGGGCAGCAGTTGTGGCTGAGGCACCTTGAGAGCTACATCGAATTCCCACCGATGCAGGACCCGGCAAGCTACAATCTGGAGCAGGTCATGCAGAAGGTCCGGGAAATGAAGACTGGTCACGACTGACGCGCCAATGGGCGTACGACATGGCAGCCGGCCCAGGAGGGCCGCCTGCCAACCGGACGCGCTGCGGATCGCTCGGTATTTTTCACGGGAAAGTAGCGGAACGACCCCCAAGGCGTTTGCCGTTACCGCGGCAACTGCTCGGCCAACAACAGGAGACACGACATGGGAGTGTTCCATCATTTCGAGCTCGGCCGTCGTCGACTGTTCGTAACGCTCGCGGCAATCTTGGTTCCGATCGCTGTCGCCTGCTCCGGCGATCCTTCACAGGCCCAGACCGATCCGCTGCCGTCGTGGAACGATACCGCCCCGAAGGCGGCCATCGTCGCCTTTGTCGAGAAGGTGACGACGGAGAACACGCCCGACTTCGTCCCGGAGCCTGAGCGCATCGCCGTCTTCGACAATGACGGCACGCTATGGGTCGAGCATCCGATGTATACCCAGCTCGCCTTCGCGCTCGACCGTGTGAAGGCCGAGGCTCCGTCCCATCCGGAATGGAAGGACACGCAGCCGTTCAAGGCAGTACTCGAAGGCGACATGAAGACCCTTGCCGCATCCGGCGAAAAGGGCCTCATCGAGCTCATCATGACAACCCATAGCGGAATGACCAGCGACGAGTTCCAGAAGGTCGTTGCCGATTGGCTTGCCACCGCACGCGATCCGCACTTCAAGCGTCCCTACATCGAGCTCGTCTACCAGCCGATGCTTGAACTGCTGGCCTATCTGCGCGCCAACGGCTTCAAGACCTTCATCGTATCCGGCGGCGGCATCGAGTTCATGCGGCCGTGGTCGGAACAGGTCTATGGCGTCCCGCCCGAGCAGGTCGTAGGCTCGTCGATCAAAACCCAGTTCGAGATGCGTGACGGGATGCCGACCCTGTTTCGCCTGCCGCAGGTCAACTTCATCGATGACAAGAGCGGCAAGCCGGTCGGCATCAACGAGCATATCGGCCGCCGCCCGATCGCCGCCTTCGGCAATTCCGACGGCGACCTGGAAATGCTGCAATGGACGACAATGACGGGTGGGAGCGTCCGTTTCGCCATGCTCATTCATCACACCGATGCCGAACGCGAATACGCCTACGATCGCGACACGGAATTCGGCCGCCTCGACGAGGCGCTCGATGCAGCGGCGATAAACAAATGGACCGTGGTCGACATGAAGGCAGATTGGAAAGAGATCTTTCCGAAGAAGTAGACTGCGTTGCGTGCATCGTGTGCGACACTCTTGTGCAGTCAATGTCCATCCACGTTCGTGAGGCCATCAGGACAGGCGGCCCTGCCGCTTATCCCAAACTCGAAGGACATCCACGATGAAAATCAATCATGTCGCCGGCTTGATAGCCGTTGTTGGAGGCCTGGCACTGGCAGCAACTGCTGCACTCGCCCAGGATTCCACGAAGAAGCAGCATGTGCCGCTGGGCAAGGCGATCGGAACGGTCGCGCCCACCGGTCCGGTGCCGTCACTTGCAGTCATCAACTCGGATGGCGCCAAGATCGATGGTGACAAATTGGTTCTGACTGGTGTGTCGGCAAATTCGATTGTCTTTGCCGACCGACCGGTGCGGGCCGCCGGACATGTAACCACCGAACAGTTCATCATGCAGTGGGATGAGGGCAAGGACAACTTCGCTGTCGACCCTCCAAACGCAACGGTGTCGGTGCTGGGAGGTGGCGGCTCGGACGTCAGTGACGTCGTGGTCACTCTGAAATCGCCAAAACTGGAAGGTACTACGCTCACATTCGATATTGCCGTTCTGGAAGGAAGTCTGAGTGGTGCGGCCGGACCCGCTGCGGTTTTCATCGATCATTTCGCCGGTGGTTTTGGCGGAGGTGGCTTCCGCGGTGGGGACTTTGGTGCCGGCGGGTTTCATGGAAGCTATGCGCGTGTCGGGGACGCCAGTTTCGCCCATGTCGGAGGTGCCTATTGGCACGCGCCCGTCTATCACGGGGCTTGGTATCGCGGCGCTCCGGTTGCCGCGGGGGTGGTGGCTGGTGCCGCCGTCGGCGCTGCAGCAGCCAATCCGTACTACTACCCGCCGCAATGCGGCTACTATCCGTACCCGCCTTGCTACTAAGCTGGTTGGTTGGTCTAATCAGCACGAGCGCAACCTCCCAATAGTAAATTCGGCTGATTGGGCCTCTCTTGGTTTCGTTTCTGCCCGATGCTTTGGTCACGCTGCCGGGTGCAGGGAGACCTTTGTTCCAGAACGATACGGAGCGTTCGATTGACGGGGTTTGTTTTCTCAGCGGCATTTATTCGGGCAGCCCTATTATTTGGCGCCATGCTTGCGTTCGCCGCACAGACCGTTGCCGCCGAGACGGCTCCGCCTGCCGCCGCCGATCCGCTGATCGCGATTCATGACGGGTTCGTGGCCGAGAAGACATGTACGTCCTGCCATGCCGATGAGGCGGCCGCATTCGCCAAGTCGCACCATGCCAAGGCGATGGCCCTTGCCGACGACAAGACAGTGCGCGCCGATTTCAACAACACCCGGTTCGAGCGCGATGGCATTGCGGCAGAGTTCTTCCGCCGCGACGGTCGCTTCTTCGTCCGCACGGAAGGACCGGACGGTCGGCAAGCGGACTTCGAGGTTAAATACACTTTCGCCTACGAACCCCTGCAGCAATATCTGATCGATCTCGGCCACGGGCGATTGCAGGCTTTCGACGTCGCCTGGGACACAGACAAGCAGGCGTGGTTCTGGCTCGGCGAAGGCAAATCGGCGCGGCCAGCATCCACCTATCATTGGACAGGGCCTTTCTACCGCTGGAACCGCACCTGCATCGACTGCCATTCCACCAACCCTCAGGTCAATTTTCAGCCGGAGACGAACGAATACAAGTCGTCCTATGTCGCGACCAGCATCGGCTGCCAGTCCTGTCACGGCGGCGGTGCGAAGCATGTCGAGTGGGCCAAGACCAAATCCAAAGATGCCCCGACGGCGGCGCCCGGTCTGGGCTTGTCGAAGGTCGATGCAGGCACTTGTTTTGCCTGTCACGCTCGGCGGACCAAGCTTGTCGATGGCTATCGACCCGGAAACGCCTTCCTCGACCATTTTTCGCCGGCGCTGCTCCGACGGGACCTCTATTTTCCGGACGGACAGATTCTCGACGAGGTGTTCGAGTACGGCTCCTTCCAGCAGAGCAAGATGGCGAGAGCGGGCGTCACCTGCTTTGATTGCCACAAGCCACATGAAAGTACGGTCAAGGCCGTCGGCAACGCCCTATGCACGCAATGCCACACTGAAACGGCACCGGAGCGTTTTGAAAAGTACGATCCCAGCGGAGTGTTCGACACGACGGCACATACCCATCACCCGACGGGGTCGCCCGGCGCGCAATGCGCCAACTGTCACATGCCCCAGCGCACCTACATGAAGGCGGATCCGCGACGCGACCACTCGTTCGTGATCCCGCGCCCAGACCTTTCCGAAGCCTACGCTGTCCCGAATGCCTGCACCTCGTGTCATGAAGGCAGGACAAACGCATGGTCAGCGGAGACCATGGACAAATGGTACGGCACGAACTGGCGCAATCGACCGACGATCACGCACGCATTCGCGGCAGCGGCGCAGGACGATCGTGCAGCGATCGATGATCTGCGTAGGTTTTTGGCCGACCGTGAACAACCAGGCATCGTCAGGGGCAGTGCGATTGCCGAAATGACGAGGCTCGTCGGAGGAGCCACGGCCGCAGACGTCGAAGTTGCAGCGAAAGATTCCGATCCGCTCGTCCGGCTAGGGGCAGCAGAAGCGGCTGCCAGCCTGCCGCCTGAACTTCGATTGGCCGCGATCGGCGTTCTTCTTGGCGACGAAACCCGAGCAGTCCGGGTGGCCGCTGCCAGGGCTCTTGGCAGCACCCCGTCACTGGACCTTCTCGGCGACCAACGCCGAGCCTTCGACGCGGCCGTCGACGATTTGCGCACCTATGTCCAGGCCAACGCGGACGTCGCCGAGGCCCAGAGCACCTACGGATCCTTCCTGTTCGAACAGAGGCGCACGGACGACGCAGAAAAGGCGTTCCGCCGGGCGATTGCTCTTGATCCGACGCTTTCCGGCGTACGCATCAATCTCGCCGAGCTCTATCGCGCCAGCGGTGACAACGAGAAATCCGAACAGGCCTACGCTGAGGCGGTCGCCGCCAACCCGGATATGGCAGACCTTCGCTACGGACATGGCTTATCGCTCGTTCGCCAAAAGGCGATGCCGGACGCGATCCGGGAACTGGAGGCGGCCGTGCGCCTGGCCCCTGCCAACTCCCGATATAGGACGACGGCAGCAATCGCGCTGGATGCGGTGGGCCGCACGGATGACGCTTTCGAACTATTCGATCCGACCGTTCCGGGGAGTAGGACTGACGCCGATCTGCTCGGCACTGCCATTCAGCTTGGACTCAAACTCGGCCGCTATGCCGAGACGCTTGAGTTTGCGGAGGCGCTCGCCCGACTCCAGCCAAATGACCCACGGACCGCAGTACTCGTCAGGCAATTACAGGATGCAGTTCAACATGGCAGGTAAGCGCGACTCTCGGGCGAAGTGACCTGTCCAGCAGTCAGAATTTTTGTGGGACCAGTATCACCGGACCCAACAGGGCTCACGTCGTCAGGCCAAAAATTGTGGCCGGGGAGCGACCGCAGTTTTCCCATCATCTCCATTACGAGGTACGGGGAACCGGGAGAATTGGGATGTTTGGGGTGCCCACAATCCGGATGACGCCATTCGGTCATTGGGCAGGTCGCCTAGGCGAGCTGGCCAATCGCTGCGAACCATTCGTGCGCATCGTCATGGGTTACATGGCTTTAATCAATTGAGGTAATATAAATAGTGTTGTACAACAATACGTTAACGGCAATGCATAATGCAAGACATTAACGATTTCGAGCGTCACTGGCGGCGCATCCAGCCGAGGTGACAGGAGAGGAACGCCATTGCGACGCACGCGGATGCGGGCGGGGTTGAAACAGCAAGACGCTCGACCGTCGTTTTGGAAGCTTCAGCGGATGGCTCGCTCCGGTGGCGGCATCTGCATGAAACGCCGATTGCGGCTTAGGCACGTCTACGATGTCCTGTGCGCACTATCCTCGCTGTACAGGAAGTGTGCTTCAACGATCGCATAAGTACGCGGTTCAAACCTGGTCAAGAGCAAGGGAATTGTTAGTCGCGGGGCGTGCAAGTCTCAGCTGGATCATAGACAAGCGAAACGACAGCGCTTATATTTAGCGCCTGGTATTACCTTTAACTAAGGAGGGTTGCCATGGCATCCCCGACCTCGCTCAAGCTCGATGATGAGCTCAAGGGCCGCGTTCAACACTTGGCCGAAATCCGCCGCCGGTCTTCTCACTGGATCATGCGTGAAGCGATTGCACAATACGTGGAGCGAGAAGAGAAGCGAGAGGCATTGCGACACGCCACGCTCAGCGCGTGGGAGGAGTATCAAGCGACCGGCCTACATGCCACTGAGGACGAGGTCGAAAAATGGCTATCCACGTGGGAAACGGACGACGAGAGCGCCGCACCTGAATGCCACAAATAGTCTTCTCGCCGGCAGCTGTTCGTGATCTTGAACGCCTTCGCAAATTCTTGCAGGCCAAAAGCCCATTGGCAGCCAAGCGAGCCGGTGAAGCCATTCTGAAGGGTGTGCAAGCCCTTGGCGCACATCCTAAAATGGGGCGCCTCATTGATGATCTGCCTGATCAATATCGAGAGTGGCTCATTGATTTTGGAGATAGCGGATACATCACGCGCTACCGTATTGATGGGGACATTTTGACAATCCTCGTCGTGCGCCATCAGAAAGAAGCTGGCTTCTGAGAGTGCCGCCGGTGTCGTCTTTGAGCGATTGCTCGTCCTATGTGACTGTCCTCAATGCTGGACTGAAACGGGCTTCGCCGGTTTAGGCGGAGGTTTCACTTATTGAATGGGCCGATCACCAGCGGATGCACACGGGTTATACTGCATCCTTCCGCAAACCAAAGGTCAGCGATGGCTGGAACCTCAAGCGTTAAGCCAGGCAAGGCGCTCGACGAATACAGCTTTGGGGGCATGCGGCGGCCCGATAGAATTGCTGCTCCTACGCGAACGCCGCTCGCTTATGCTATATATTCCTAATCCATCATACATGCGAGCGGTGGGGGTGGCGGATGCTCGAAAGTCGGGTCAACAACCCACGACAACCGACGAAACCTTCGGGACGCAAGGGACGCCTCTCCGAATATGGAGGTGAGCGGCGGATCGTCACCGCCATCTGCTATGATCTCGTCGGGTCGACGAGACTTCTCCACCTGCTCGACATAGAAGACTATCAGGAACTGATCGTTGCGTTTCAGAATGCAGCGAAACACGCGATAGTCTCTCATTCCGGCGTCATGCAGCTTGAGGCTGGAGATGGCGGCGTGGCGCTCTTTCCGATCGAGTTGGGTGCGAAGGATGCGGCTTCGCTCGCCATTCGCGCGGGTCTCGCGATCGTCGAGGGCTGCGCGGGCGTTGCCCGAGAAGCCGGGCGCGACGACTTGCACGTTCGAGTCGGGATCGCGACATCCGTTGCGCTCATTCAAGAGACGCAGGAGGAGAAGGGGGAACCGGTTACGGGTGCTGCACTGGCCATAGCCACCCGTCTGGAAGAGATTGCCGACCCAGACAGCGTTTTCGTTTCGGAGGACACGCGCGACCTGGCCGGTAGGTCGCATGCTTTCGTGTTCGAAGGCGCCAGGACGCTCAAGGGCTTCACTGTGCCCGAGAAGGTATGGCGCGCACTCGGTCACAAGATTGATGTCGACAGGTTCTACGCTTTTGGGAGCCTTGGCGGCCCCTTCATTGGCCGCGAAAGCGAGTTGAAAACGATCGCCGCCTGTTGGGAAAAGGTCACCGCGCAAGGTGGCGAAATCCTCCTGCTCGAAGGAGATGCAGGCATCGGAAAATCGCGGCTTCTGCGGGAAGTCCGCAAGATAACACGCGACCGGCGATCAGGGCTGTACTTCTTTCAGTGCCTGCCAGGCGGGCATCGCTCGACGCTGCATCCCCTGTTGAACAGTCTTATGGGCGCAACGTCGGGACAAGACGATCAACTGGGCCTGTCCGCCTCCGCTGTAGCAAATCCCTTTGAACGAAACGGCATTCGCGACGCAGAAACGATTGAAACATTCGCGTATTTGCTGGGTGCGCTGGGACGAAATCAACGGCTCGCCGACAACGACCCAAAAGCCATCCGGGAAAAGGCTCATCGCGCCGTGTTTCGCGCACTCGCGGCGTTGTGCGCGAACGGCCCGATCGTCCTGGCTGTCGAAGACATCCACTGGATCGATCCAACCTCCCGGGATTTGCTGGCGGAGGCCGCTCGGGTTGCACACCAACTTCCGATTTTCCTCGTCGCGACCTCACGTCTCGGGTTTGCGTCGGATTGGCTGGACGCGGCCAACCCCACGCGGCTGACGCTGCTCCCGCTTGATCGTGACGAAACACGACGGGCGATAGAGGCAAGATGGCCGGAGCAGAGGCAGGGCATGCTTCCTGAGCTCTATGATGTTATCGAGAGGATATCCGGCGGCGTCCCACTCTTCATCGAGCAGATCTGCCAATGGGTCTCGGAGAACGTTGCTGCAGACACTATGAGCCTGTCGGAAAACGTCAAACCCAGCCATGTGTCGGCATTCGAGGAAATACTGGACGCACGCCTCAACCACCTGGGCACGGCCAGAGACGTGGCGCGAGCGGGAGCAGTTGCGGGCAGCCGGTTCACGCTATCGTTGCTTCGCGAACTGCTGCCAGGGCTGGGCAAAAAGTCTTTGGTCAAGGCCGCCGATACCCTGAGTGATTCAGGGTTCCTGATGCGGATCAGGACGCGAGGGCATATCGCCTACGGCTTCCGGCACGTTTTGATTCAGGAAACGATCTACAATGGGCTCTTGCGCAGGCAGCGGCAGGCATTGCATCGGCGGCTGTTCATTGCTGTCAGTCAAAACCGCCAAATGGCCGCTTGGATGGACACCGGAACGCTCGCCGAACATGCGGAACGAGCGGGCTTCATCGAAAACGCAATCGAATTGTACACTGCGGCAGGGAAGGAAAGCTCGAGCCGATCGGCGATGGTAGAGGCGCGCAACTACCTGGAGCACGCCGTGGAGATTTGCGACCGGTTCGGCGCGGGACATGCGATCGAAACACTGCAGCTATCCGCGCTGATTTCGCTCGGCCCAGTTTTGACCGGTCTTGTCGGACTGAACTCACCTCCGGCTCGCAAGTTATATGAGGATGGCGTAGCCATCGCCCGCCGGCAACCGATGGAAGAGCAATCCAGATGGTTTCCGATCTATTGGGGGTGGTGGCTCACGGGAACAGACTTTCGCGTTATGCGCGAACGCGCTCTGCAGGTGCGGGCCATGCAGGCTGGGACGGAAGATCCGGAGATCAAGCTCCAGGTTAACCATTGCATCTGGGCCATTGCTTTTAACCTTGGCCACCATCGAGAGGCCCAGGATGCGATTAAGGCCGGACTGGCGCTTTATGACGAGCAATCGGCGAAAACCAACCGAACGTTATTTGGCGGCCATGACGCCAAGGTGTGCGGTCTAGGGCAACTGGCCCTTTCGCTGTGGCTGACAGGACAATCGAAAGCATCGGATTCGGCTCTTTCGAAGATGGTCGCGTTCGTTGACCGGATATCACACGCGCCCAGCAAGGCGCATTCGCTTGATACGGAAGCGGTGTCTGCGTTCTATCGGGACGACTATGGGCGTCTCACCGAAATTTCCAAGAGAATGGCAGACTTCGCGAGATCGCATGAAATGCAGTCGCTGTCCGGCCTGTCGCTGCTGTTTGCTGGATGGGCTCTAGCGCATGGGGAAAGCCTCACGAGCGGACATGCGATGTTTCGCGAAGGGCTGTCGCTCTTGAGAAGCCTCGGTGTCGTCGCAGATCTCCCGATTTATCTCTACATGCACGCCACGCTGCTCGGGCAAGCTGGCAACTATGAGTCAGCGCTCGAGGTCACGAATGACGCGATCGAAAAGGCGAAGGAAACCGGTCATGCCTATTGGCTCGCGGAGCTCTACCGTCGCCGCGCCGTTCTTCAGGCGCGGGGCAACACCACCAAGGATCCCATCATCCTCGACCTGCGCTCAGCCGTAGATATCGCCGAACGTCAAGGAGCAAAGGCACTTCTGCGACGGGCGAGACATTCAATGCAGGAGCTTGGCGTTGCCGGTCAACATTGAACGAACGAGGCAGAAAACCGACGATCCGTCAAACCTTGGGGGGATGCTTGCGCGTTTTCGCGACGCCATACTTGCCGGCCTTAGCAAGCCGCTTTCTCCCCCCGCGGACCTCGAAGAGGCCGAGCAATGCTTGCGCGCGATTTTACCGCTCTGCCGCCGTACGGGCATAACCCGGCTTGGCGATCTCACCGGACTTGACCGGATCGGCCTGCCGGTGGCTCAAGCCGTTCGACCCGCCGCTCTTTCTGAAGTCACGTCGCTCGGGCGCGGCCTTTCCATGGCGGGAGCGGCGGTGGGGGCGATCATGGAATCGCTTGAGCGGTTTTACGCCGAAGCCATTCCCTCGGAGCGGGTATTTTCCACCACGGCGGATCAACTCAAGATCGCCGACGGCCTGTTTGAAAACCTTCTGGCACCTGATCGCCAGGGGAACTGGCGGGCACGGACGATACCCTGGATCACCGGCGTCGACATCACGGCTGGTTTCCCACAATCGGTCCCCCTGGAACTTGTTCACACCTGCTACACGGACCCGCCGCCCGCTCATGATGGCCTGTTCATGCGCACGACCACGGGTCTCGCCTGTCATATGACCGTCTTCGGTGCATTTGCGCATGGATTGTTCGAATGTATCGAGCGCGACGCTATCGCGCGCGCCTTCGCCACCCACGGCTTCTTTGATCGAATGCGCATATCCCCGTTGGGGCTGGGTGACGGAGTTGATCAGATACTGTCCGTTGCGGGCGAGCACCATATATCCTTCAGCCTTTGGCTAGCCCCTTCGCCGGCAGATGTCCCAGTGGTCTGGTGCCAGACGATCGAGACAGGCCCCGGCGAACCGATCCTTGCTCTTCCGACCGAGGGCTACGCGGCAGGACCGAGCATCGCCGCGGCAGCGGAGAGCGCGATGCTCGAAGCGCTGTCAGCGCGGGCCGGGGCGATATCGGGCGCCCGCGACGATCAAACCCGGGAGCATTACAGACGTAGCACCGACGCGATCGTCGCCAAGGCCCGCCAGCTTATTCTTATGGACACGTCCGGGTTGCCGCGTCCGGCAATCGAAGCACCCGGCGTTTCGGATCTCGGCGCGCTCATCGACAGGGTCCTATCCGCCGGCATGGGGCCCATATTGGCCGTGCCGGTGGGAACGGACGTCGAAACAGGCGTTCAGTGCGTGAGAACCATCCTTCCCGGAGCCAGTCCCTTTTTGATCGTGCGGTGAGTGTTCACATGGTCGATGCGAGCGAGAAAGGTCCGATCCTGGTGTTTCTTGGTCCGACGCTTCGGCTGGCCGAGGCGGAGCCGGTTCTCGACGGCATCTACCTGCAGCCCGCCGCGCAAGGCGACATTCTGCTTGCCGCCCACGCATTCCGCCCGCGGGCGATGGTCCTGATCGACGGGCAATTCGAGGACAGGCCGGCTGTCCGACACAAGGAAATCCTCTGGGCAATGGCACAGGGGATCGTCGTGATCGGCGCGGCAAGCATGGGCGCGCTCAGGGCGGCGGAACTCAGTGAATTCGGCATGATCGGTGTCGGCCTGATCTACAGGTGGTATCGGCGCTGGCGGCTTGCTCCCGATGATGCGGTCGCCGTTCTTTCGGGGCCGCCGGAGCTTGGCTTTCTTCCTTTGACAGACGCCTTGGTCGATCTCCAGCGGACGTTCGCCAGCCTGACACGCCGGGATTTCATAACGGCAGCCGATCGCGACTTGCTCACAACAACTGCGCGAAACATGAACTTTCGAGAGCGCCGGTTCGAAGCGATTTTACGGGATGCAGGATGGCAGGAGGAGGGGCTCAAGCAATTGCAGAAGGAGATGGTGGGGCAAAAAAAACGGGACGCTCTGCTTGCGCTGCGAAACGCGCGGTCCCTCGTGATGCAGGAAAATACGGGGCCTGTGAGCTGTGCGTGGGTTGCAACGAACACCTTTGTCCGGGATCTTGAGGCGGGCGGCATTGACTCAACATTAGCAACCACTTATAAATTGAATCCTTAATCCCAGATTTTTCAATCGAGGGGGGCAATTGTGCGATGCGTCTGCTTCGGGACGATGCCCTCGACTCTGGAAATGCGCGTGTCGGCACGCGGTTTTGGATTTATCCGCAGCCCCCCTTCATTCCCGGATACGAACAGCCCGATCGTGTGTGGCTATCGATATCACGCGACGAATTAGGCGAGGGCCCCAGTGACCTCTCCATGTATGTCGCGGATCCGCTCTATGACAAGCAGCCCTATGGCCTCGCGAGCTTGCCGCCATTCGGCGGGGCGAAGCGCGCGCCGGTGAGGCCGGGTCCGGATCGTCACTTCGACAACATCGATCCAACCTCCCGGCCATTTCTTGCTGTTCACGCCTACGCCTGCGTGCGTTTCGTTCTCGACATTTGGCAGAGCTATTTGGGGCGGCGGGTCCACTGGTTCTTCGATCAGACCTTTCCAAGGCTAGAAATCGTTCCATTTGTTGATTGGGACAATGCTCAAGCGGGCTACGGTTTTCTGGAACTGGGTTGGTCCGACGTCGACGGCATCCTGAGACCTTACGCGTTGAATTTCGACACGATCGCGCACGAGGTCGGACATCTGATCATGCTCTCGGAGACGGGTGTACCGACTGTGACATCGCCTGATGGCGACTTCTTTTCGTTCTCCGAAGCATTTTCGGACTGTGTTTCACTGATCTCGTTCTTGCACTTTGATTCCGCGATTGACCGGCTTTTGCGGCGAACGAGAGGCAATCTGCTGCTCTACAACGAACTGAACCGCTTTGCGGAGACGAGCCCCGAAACGCAGATTCGCTTGGCCACCAATTTCCGGCGAATGTCCGCAACTACCCGCGAGGTGCACGACCGCGCGCTGCCGTTCGTTGGCGCCATCTTTGACAGCATCGTTGCACTTTATCATCGCGATCTGGTCGCGAACGGTTGCGCCGACAGGCGGCTTCTGGATGTCGATATCCGGGAACTGGCGCGGGACGAATTTGATACTTTTCGGCAGGCGACGGCGGAGGCCTTCGGCACCAAGCCATTATATTTCAAGCTGGCATTGACCGCCGCGCGAGACGCGGTGGGTGCGGCACTCGCGACGTCATTGAGCACACTCGATCTGAACACACTGCGCCTTGAGCAGGCGGCAGAGGCCATCGTCGCCTCGGCGGACGGGCCCGCCGCCGAATTGCTCGAAGAGAATTTCGCTTGGCGCGAAATCATCGCTTCAAGGTAAGTCAAGGGAGGAAAAAATGAGTGGTTGTTGCGCGAATCCTGTTGTTGGATATCCACTAGATCCAAAGGATCTAGAAGATATAATTGAATATAAGTCGTATCGACCAGGAGATATTAGGTTATATGGACGACCGACAAGGTTCTATGAAAGGAAGAATAAAGATAAAAATATTAGAGAAGCTCTCGATGGGATTGAGAAAAAGCTAAGATCTATTGGAGAAACGGGGATAATTGATGATATAAACAGGATGATAGAGGAGATTTTGGATTACATAAAGAAAAGCTCTGGAATCGTTGGCGATGGAGTAACGATCGCATTGTTTGATGGAAAATACTATAGCTTCCTTCCCGTTAGTTTTGGGGGTGAAGTAGAGTATCTAAAGAGCATTGGCGTGATTTATGGTTATGCCTATGAGGGGCACTGCTACAAGCTGCCAAAACCGCAGATCATGTGTCTATCTGAAAGGCCGACGGCAATCGCCGACGGCGATTGCGGCTGCGATTGTGGATTTGACGCGAAATTCGGCTACGCCGTTTGGTCGATCGACAAACTCGAGCGGGCCATATCTCTCGACATCCGCGCCGACAACCTCAAGACGTTGGTGCTGGACGAAAACCTGCCAGGCAACCGGTCGCCGCTCGCCTATGCGCAGACGATGGCGTTGGCCCCACAGCGGCAACGCGACTGACGGGCGCGCCCTTTTATCCTCGGGAGCTCACGGCCTGCACCAGTGAGTTGCCAACCTTTCAGGTTGGCAACTGCGCGATTTTCGCCGGACCGCACAGACTTTGCAATGAACCACGCTACCATTCTTCGGCGAGTTCAGACCGGCCGGCAAAACAACACCCGCCTCCAACTGTGCGAAAGCTTCGGACCGCAGCGAGAGACGACATTACCGACATTGCCCGGTCGCTGGCGCGGCCGGGCAGGTGAGGGGCGGGGATTTATCGGTCCGCCTCGCATGTTGAGCGGGAGCCCGAACGCCTTGCCGTTCCAGCTCCGCGCGAGGGTTACTCCGCGAAATGAGTCAGCCAGTGGCGTGGCTTGTTGTCCGCCAGCTGAGCGACCCGGTCGATCCTGTTGCTCATTACCCAGGCCATGGGCTGCTGGTGCAACGGCAACATGATCATTTCGTCCTTGACCATCTGGAGTGCCTTGGTCTGCAGCTCGAGCCGTTTCGTCCGATCCATTTCGGTCGATGCCTGGATGACGAGCTTGTCAATCTCCGGATAGCTCCAGCCACCCCAGTTGAACACGCCCGCCTTGTCGCTCTTCGTCTCGATCATCTGGAGCAGGATCGAGTAGCTGTCCAGCATCGGCTCGTTCGCCCAACCGATGATGTAGACGTCGGAGAGGCCACCCGTGCGCTTGGGCGCCTGTGCGGCCGTAGGGCCGATGTCGAGCTGCGGCTTGAAGCCGGCGCGGCTCAGCATGTTGACGATGCTCTGGCAAAGCTCCTCCTCGTTGACATAGGCCTCGTTCGTGCAGACGAGTGTGAATGGGAGGTCGGTTGCGCCGGCTTCTGCCAGTAGCTTCTTCGACAGTTCGGGATCGAACGACACCACCTTGTCCAGTGCTTCGCTATATCCGGGAATCTCCGGCGCAATGATCGCGCCCGCCGTCCTCGATTTGCCGCGCATGACCCGTTTCTGGATGAGCTCCTTGTCGAGCGCGTGAGCGACGGCCTGGCGAACACGCAGGTCGTTGAACTTGTTGTCGACGCCGTCGGCCAGTTTCGGCTTGCGGTTGAAGCCCATCATGATGGTGCGCAGGTCGGTGCGCTCCATGACCTTCAGATCCGGCTGCGCGAGAAGGCGCGGTAGATCCTGCGCAGGCGCATTCTCGGTGAAGTTGATCTCACCCGACAGCAGTGCGGCGACGCGCGTCGCGGCCGAGACGATCGGTGTAAACTCGATACGATCGATGTTGGACTGCGACTTGTCCCACCACTTGTCATTCTTGATGAGAACGGTCTTGCTGTCGGGCGCGCGGCTCTCGAGCTTGAACGGACCCGTGCCGTTGGTGTGGTAGGTGGCGTAGCCTTCGATCTTCTTGCCGACGTCGGTCGGCTTCAGCGAGTTGTTGTCGGTGAGCCAGGTAGCGTCGAAAATGTGGATGTTCGTCAGGTCGTTCAGCAGCAGCGGATAGGGTCCGACCAGTTCGATATCGACGGTGTGGTCGTCCACCTTCTTCGCCGACTTGTAGGCGGGGAGATTGCCACGCAGCGGAGACACCGGATCGCTGACCCGAGTGAGAGAGGCGATCACGTCGTCCGCGGTGAAATCGGCGCCATCGTGGAACTTGACGCCCTCGCGCAGATGAAACCGCCAGACCGTGTCTGACACCGTCTCCCAGGACGTTGCCAGCGCCGGCTCGATCTTCAGTTCGGCGTCAAAACGGACAAGCCCCTCATAAACGTGGTTGAGGAAGGACAGCGTGTAGCTGTCGCCATAAGAATAGGGGTCGAGCGAATAGATGTCGCGCGAGGCGCCCCATTTGAGCGTTTCCGCATGGCCCGGCGCGGAAAGCGCAGCCGACATGACGGCTGCGAGGATTAATTTCTTGAGCATTCTGCTGTTCTCCTTGGTTGAGGTCACCTGTCCCCTTGAACGGGAATCTTCTTTTAAAGAGGCAAGGACGGCCTGCAGGCCGTACGTCTGGTCGCCCGACGCGGGTCGGCAAGTAGCGCGGCCTGTCGTTGGCGCGGAAAGGACCTGCTCGATCTTGTCGGTCACCGCCCAGGCCATCGACAGCCTGTGCGCGGGGATCATGATCAACTCGCGTCCCTGGCCAGTGAGGCGGTCGAGTTGAAGCGTCCCGGCGATGCTTGAAACACCAAGTTCTGTTGTCGATCAGTTGTCAGTCGATAGCCAGCGCACGCGCCACCTCGAACACAGGCTTGTCCCCGCACCCTTCATGGATGTGGTTGAGAAACCCAAGTTTCGATGTAGGACGTTGGAATAGGGATCGAATGAGGAGATGTCAGGCTGGCCGGCCCGGCGGAGCATGTTGGCGTGTGCGACCGTCGCCAAAAGCCGCACGGATACGCCGTCGCGACGTCTTCCAAAGACCTTGCATCAACCTGCTCCTCCCTAGCTCGTTGCTGCTGATCGGCACAATCGCACGACAAAAGGATTTGTCAACGTATTTGTCGACAATTATGAGTACTACTTCTAGCCAGATTGTCGACAATAAGCGCAGCGGCTAGGTCCCCCGCGCTGCCGGGTGCTCGTTCAGTTTTCCAGAGTTGTTGCGGCAAGTAAGAACGTCGATGCGGGCGCGGACGCGGGCGACGCCTTCGGCGATACTCGCGCCTGGAATGGATGAGTAGCCCATGCGGAAATAGCGGCAAGGCTGGTCGCTTCTCGGGAAGAAGGGCGAGCCGGATTCGACCAGCACGCCGTCCTGCCGCAGTTCGCTCACCAGACGGTCGGCATCCAGCCCCTCCGGCCCCTCCATCCAGAAGGAAGTGCCGCCAAAGGTTGAGGAACCGGCGATCGTCAAGTTTTCGCGGCCAAGCGACTCTGCCATCAGCACATGGCGCTTGTGATACTCGGTCCGCATGCGGTGCAGTACGGCGTCATAATGCCCAAGCGCCAGGAAATAGGCAGCGGTGCGCTGCAGGTGGCCGGGCGGGTGACGCAGCATCAGCGAGCGAAGCGCGCGCGCCTCGCGAATGAAGGGTGCAGGCGCCACGAGATTGCCGAGCCGAAGCCCGGGAAACAGGGATTTTGAGAAGCTGCCGATGTAGAGCACCCGGCCCGTCGGATCGAGCGCTTTCAGCGCCGGCGAGGGCGGAGCGAGGTAGCTGATCTCGAACTCGTAGTCGTCCTCGACAATGACGAAGTCTCTCTCCTCCGCAGCTTCAAGCAGTTGCGTTCGCCGGTCGACCGGCATGGTCGCGCCTGTCGGCGAATGGTGGCTCGGGGTCACGAAGACGGCGTCGACTTTCTCCGGTAGCGCATCCGGCGACAGGCCCTCGCGATCGACGTCGACGGTCGTGACGTCAGCATCGCTGAGCAGGAGCGAGGCGCTGATATCCGGGTGGCAGGGGTTTTCGCAGACGGCGGCTGAGCCCTTTTCCAGGATCAGTCGGGTGACGATCCAGAGCGCATTCTGCGCGCCGACGGTGACGAGGATTTCGTCCGGAGTGGCATGAATGCCGCGCCGCGGCAGCGTGCGCGAGCAAATGTAGTTGACGAGCCGCACGTCGTCAGCAGCGGCAAAGTCGCTCGCCATCAGCACGAAGTCCTCGCGCGCAAGCGCCCGGCGGGCGCAATCACGCTAGGCGTTGAGATCAAACAGCGTCGGATCCATCTGGCCGTAGAGGAAGGGGAACGGGTAGCGCCGCCAGTCCAGCGGTTTGTGGACCTGGCGCACGACGTCGAAGCTCATCTTGATCTTGCGGCTCCAATCGACCGGATCGGCGCCGCCCGATGGGCGTTCCCCTTCCACATCCATGCCAGCTCTCGCCCGCCGAAATTGCCGAACTGAACGTCTCCGTGTCAGTGATCGAGATCCGTGGCGCGAGGCTGCCAGACGCTGTCCAGACCTATTCGGATGTTGAAGCACCTCTGAAGTCGTAATCGCAACTTAGGCCCGCCCAAAGCAATCTCTTTGCTTGGGCCAGCTACGGCAAATCGGGAGCTATCTGCGAACGGCGACTTCGTGTTCTAAAGTCGCCGTGTCGGAGGAAGCCGCGTTCATTTGTGGCTCGCTTGTCCAAACAACGGGCGCCCAGGCGGTTGCGTGAGGTAGGGCGTTCGCGGGTCTTATTTCGCAGATTGCCTTGGCATCTCGATCAGCCACTGCGCCAGAAGTGTCAGTGCCTCGCTCAGATCTTCGAACGATGCGCCGCCGAGGCAAAGCCGAATTCCGCTCGCCCGATCCTCTCGGTCCACCATCATGGAATCCGGTGGGGTCAGTTTGATGCCGGCCTCCGCAGCGGCGGATACGAAACGGTTGGCAGCCTCGCGCGGCATCGGTAGCCAGGCGTTATAGGCATCGGGATCAGAGACAAGTTCGGCCGTACCGAGAAGCGAGACTGCCAGACTGGATCGACGCCGCGCCTCATGGCGCAGATCCCGCTGGATCGAAGGGATGACGCCGGTGATCAGCCATTCCTCGACCACTGCACAGGAGAGCGGCGAGGGGGCCAGAGGCATGTCTTGCAAGGCGTCTTCCGCTGCTTCGTTAAACCCAGCCGGCAGCGCGAGCACGCCGATCTGCAATCCGGGGCCAAGCGACTTGGACAGCCCGTTCACATGAAAGGCGATCTCGGGCGCCAATGCCGTCAGCGGAGGCAAAGCCGGCTCGGCCGGCGCATAGACGCCGTCCTCGATGATCCACGCGCCCGCCCGACGGCAAATTTCCGCGATGGCCTGTCTTCGCTCCCCGCCCATCGTGGCGGTGGTCGGATTGTGAAGCGTCGGGGTGAGGTAAACTGCCTTTCTGCCGGCCGATGCGGCGCTGTCGAGCGCCTCTGCCAGTGCCTCTGGCACCATCCCTTCTGCGTCGATCCTGACACCCTGCATCCGATATCCCTTGCGCCGGGCCAGCGCGATCGCGCCGGGATAGGTGATCCGTTCGGTCAGAAGCAGTCCCTGCGGACCGCAGGCGAGGTCGAAGGCCAGTGAGAGCGCCTGGCGGGCGCCGCTCGTCAGCACCAGATGCGACGGATCGACGATGAGACCCAGTGTTTCGAGCCAGCGGGCCAGAACACGGCGGTGCTCCAGATGTCCGGCGGGTGGGGCGTAGAGATTGAGATGATCCGCATCGATCTTGCGCGCGATCCCGGTCAATGTCCGCGCCAGAAGGCGTGCGTTGAGCGTTGCCGGCGGGGCGTTGGATGAGAGATCGATCTGCCGATCCTTGTGTGCGTGGCGGATCGCCACGAACGTTCCCCGGCCCTTGACGCTACGCGTCAGACCTCGCCGTTCAAGAGCGGCATAGGCTTTCGTCACCGTGCCGAGGCCAATCCCCAGTTTCCATGCGACATCGCGATGCGCCGGCAGGCGGTCGCCTCCCGTCAGCCGCCCTTCGATGATGTCGTCGGCGAGAGCGAGCACCAGCCGCTCGGCGGCATTCGCCTCTATGTCGGCGAGACGTGGTGCCCATGGCGATTGAAGGAGCATGTTCGCCACCTCGATAAAAGTGTCACATGACACTATTCATATAAACAGCAAGTGTAACATACGCTATGACGACGCTGAACGAAATACACACTTGCAGGAGGCGCCTGACCGCGATGACGGGCGCATGGAGAGCCAGATGTTCAGTCATGTTACCGTCGGGGCGCGCGATCTTGAGCGGGCGGGTCGTTTCTATGACGCCGTGCTTGCTCCGCTCGGCCTGAAACGCCGCGTCGTTACCTCCGATGGCGGGCCTCCGGCGCTTTGCTGGGTGGCTATTCAAGCGCCACTGCCGCGCTTCTATGTCTACATCCCCTTCGATGGCGAGCCGGCGACGGCCGGCAATGGCTGCCTGGCCGCCTTTCTGTCCCCCTCGCAGGAGGCTGTGAGGACGGCCTACACGGAGGGTCTCGCGCACGGCGGGACTGACGAAGGCGCCCCAGGCCCGCGCCCACACTACGGCGACGGTTACTTCGGTGCGTATCTGCGCGACCCCGATGGAAACAAGGTCCACATCGTCCACCGCGGAGACCTCCAGCATTGATGCTGGAGAAGCCTTCTGTTTTTGGAGAATTTCGAATGATCGGCAGTCAGATAGCACTCGTCTACGGCACCTATCTCGTCGCCACCGCCAGTCCTGGGCCGAGCAACATGGCGATCATGGGAACGGCGATGCGCGACGGCCGCCTGCCCGCCCTCGTCTTGGCGGCGGGCGTCATCACGGGCTCACTCTTCTGGGCAGTACTGGCGGCGACGGGCATTTCCGCCGCGTTGACCGCCTATGCAGAGGCGCTTTTCGTCATCAAGATCGTTGGCGGTATCTATTTGCTCTATCTGGCTTTTCGTGCGGGCAAGTCGGCTCTGAAGCCGATCTCCGACATCACGAAGAAGGACACAAGGGCTGCCACGCCTTGTTATCGATCGCTCTATCGGCAGGGCATTCTCATGCATATCGGAAACCCGAAGGCGATTCTGGCCTGGATAGCGATCATGTCGTTGGGGTTCCGTCAGGATGCTCCCGCAGGCACGCTGCCGGTGATCATTGGCGGTTGCGCCATCCTCGGCGTCCTGGTGTTCGGTGGTTACGCCATCGTCTTTTCGACGGCCTCCATGATTGCCCTATACGCGAGATTGCGGCGCTGGATTGAAGGTGTGCTCTCGGCGGTGTTCGCGGTTGCGGGACTTAAACTGCTTGCTTCGCAGAGCTGATATCCGGGTCCGTCGATGCCCCAATGAAGTGACCCAAATTGAAAGCGCGATGTCATGACCCTTGCCGTCCATATGGTCGATGTGTTTGGCGCCGGGCCGTTTTCTGGTAACCCGCTGGCAGTGGTCATCGGTGCCGACGCCCTGACGACGGATGAAATGCAGCAGTTGACGCGGTGGTTCAATTTGTCGGAGACCGCCTTCCTCTTATCGCCCACGCATACAGATGCTGACTACCGGGTCAGGATATTCACGCTGGACAGGGAGATGCCTTTTGCCGGGCACCCGACGCTTGGAAGCTGTCATGTCTGGCTCTCGACGGGGCGGGTGCCGAAGAAGGCGACGGAAATCATTCAGGAATGCCGCGCCGGTCTGGTCACGATCCGGCGTATGCAGGGGCGGCTTTCGTTTGCCGCCCCGCCGCTGATCCGTTCCGGTGCGCCAACACAGGGTGAATTGGATGGGGCCCGACAGCTGTTGGGCATTGAACCTTGCGATATCCTTGATGCCGCCTGGATCGACAATGGACCTGGATGGCTGGGGATCAGATTGGCATCGGCGGAGAAAGTGCTTTCGCTCAATCCGCTCCG
The DNA here is from genome assembly GCF_058792075.1 of Ensifer sp. EB106-03-01-XG145. Lineage (NCBI taxonomy): Bacteria > Pseudomonadati > Pseudomonadota > Alphaproteobacteria > Hyphomicrobiales > Rhizobiaceae > Ensifer > Ensifer sp. EB106-03-01-XG145. The sequence continues at coordinate 250,543 of NZ_JBYTEC010000007.1, forward strand.
AAACTGGGCCGGTCGGATCGACGTTGGTGTGGTTGGTCCGCATGCAAAGGGTCGCGATGCAGCCTTCGAGGTTCGCGCGTTCTTCAGCGACCATCTGGGTGCAATCGTCGAAGACCCCGTCACCGGAAGCCTCAATGCCTCGATCGCACAGTGGTTGTTCGCTGGAGGTGCGGTTGATGGGGATTATGTCGCCGCCCAGGGGACCCGTCTTGGGCGCCATGGCCGGCTTCATGTGGGCCGCGATGACGTTGGCCGAATTTGGGTAGGCTCGAAACGCGCACGCATGTCGAAGGCCGGCTACACGGCCTTTGAAAAGGGAAAGAAGAGGTGTTTCATTGAGTACAATCGATAGGGCAGAAATTGAGCTCCCCGTCCAAAGACAGCTCGAAGCCTATAACGACCGAGATATTGAGGCATTCATGCCTTGGTGGGCTGATGATTGCCAGACTACGCATTTCCCTCCACACCTCTGGCAGGGGGGGCTGTCGAAATTCGGGAGCGACATATCGAACGGTTCAAAGAGCCTGATCTACATGGAACTCTGCTGACACGTATCGTGGTCGGCAATGTCGTTATCGACCACGATACGGTTGCGCGAACTTTTCCGGAAGGGAAGGGCGAGGTCGATGTCGTTTGTATCTATGAAGTTGAAAACGGCAAGATTGCCAAAGCCTGGTTCAAGATCAGCGAGCGGAGGCTTTTGTAGCCTTAGGCCCTGTTGACAAAGTATGGCAGCCATATCTTTGCGGCGGCCAGGGCGAGGAATGCTGAGAAGGATTTTCGTGTCTTGTCGTATCGGGTCGCAACGCGACGGAACTGCTTGAGGCGATTGAACATCCGCTCAATACGGTTTCGGTCCTTGTAGGCCCGGTAGTCGCAGGCAAGCGGGTTCTTGCGGTTGGCCTTTGGCGGAATGACCGGCCTGATCCCATGGATCAGGAGTTCTTCACGCAGGAAATCGCCGTCATAGCCTTTATCGGCAAGGAAGAGCTTCGGCTTGCCGACCGGTATCGCCAGCAGATCATGAACGGCGTTGTAATCCGAAGCCTCGCCACCCGTCAGGATGAAGCCGAGAGGGCGTCCTTGACCGTCTGCACGGGCGTGGATTTTTGTCGTAAAGCCGCCGCGTGATCGACCAAAAGCCTCCTGATAAGTCCCCCTTTAGCGCCCGCAGCCTGAGAGTGGCCGCGAACCGTGGTGCTGTCGATCATGTGCTGCCAATCATCCGTCAGCCCCAGTTCGACGAGAGTCTCAAGGAGAGCATCCCACACGCCCTGTTCGGCCCAACGGCGAAAGCGCACATAGACCGAATTCCACTTTCCGTAGCGCTCATGCATGTCGCGCCAAGGGCAGCCGACCCGAAGAACATGCAGCATGCCGTTCAGATATTGCCGATTATCGTGCGCGGGGCGAGACTTCCTCCCGCGCTCGGTGGGCAACAGCCCCTCAATGATCCGCCACTCCATATCCGTCAGGTCGCCACGAGCCAAAACCGCCTCCTAAAAGGCAGTTTTGAATCACGCTTCCGCTGATTTGGGAATCAGCTTGGGTAACAGGACCTGGGCCAGATTAACTCCGTCTTCAAGACAATACGCTGTCGCGTACGGCCTCCCTCGCGATCGCGCCAGAGTGAGAACGCTCCGGCCTAGTCGGTAGCGGCCGCCAACGAGTCTACCACGTGCCGCTCCAAATCGATCTCAAACAGCCAGACGGAAATGCCACTTGACAACCACATGTTCATACGAGATTGTACCGATCGGTAAACATATTACCGATCGGTACAATCCCATCAATTCAACAAGGAACTAAAGATGTCACGTCCCCCACTCCCCCCCTTCACCCGCGAAAGCGCCATCGAAAAGGTTCGGTTGGCCGAAGACGGCTGGAACACTAGAGACGCGGCGAAAGTCGCTCTGGCCTATACGCTCGACACCCGCTGGCGGAACCGCGTCGAGTTCGCGAGCAATCGCGAAGAAGCTCAGGCATTTCTGACACGTAAGTGGAACAAGGAGCACGAATACCGCCTCATAAAGGAGCTATGGGCTTTCACCGGTAACCGCATCGCGGTACGCTACGCGTATGAATATCGCGACGATGGCGGCCGCTGGTACCGCGCATATGGTAACGAGAACTGGGAATTCGCAGAGGACGGTCTGATGGCGCACAGACACGCGAGCATCAATGAAATGCCGATTGCTGAAAGCGATCGTCTGTTCCACTGGCCTCTTGGCCGTCGGCCGGATGATCACGCCAGCCTCAGCGATCTGGGCCTCTAATCATGGCCCGCATGGTCGCTGAAAGAGCCGACGCCATAGCCCCGTTGGCCGAAGTTTTCCGCGAACATGGCTACGAAGGCGCAAGCCTTGCCTTGATCGGCAAGGCTACCGGTCTCGGCAAGGGCAGCCTCTACCACTTCTTCCCGAACGGAAAGGAAGAGATGGTGCGGGCTGTTCTCGGCGAAATCGGCCAATGGTTCGAGGATGCCGTATATTCCCCGTTGCGTAACGAGAGCGATGTTAATGGTGCCATCCGTGCCATGCTCGCCTCGACGGACCAATATTTTCGGTCCGGCAGGCGCGTGTGCCTCGTCGGTGCCTTGGCAGTGGCCAATACGCGTGACCTCTTCGCGCAAGCTATCCGAGGTTATTTCGTAGCTTGGGTGGACGCATTGCAGTCAGCGCTTATTCGGCAGGGCCGTGAAGCCGATCAATCGCGCCTCCTCGCGGAAGAGGCAGTTCTCGCTATCCAAGGAGCAATTATTCTTTCTCGGGCAATGGACGATCCAGCCGTTTTCCAACGGGCTATCGACCAACTCCGGGGACGATTGGTGATCGAAAACGATACCTCTAACTACGAGGGCACAACCGACGTTTCACCGCAAAATGAAGGTCGGCTTGTCTAAGATTAGCGGAGATATCAACACAACGCGGAGCGGCAGGATTTCGGGCAATCTTGCCACTCCACGAGCGGTCAAAGGCCAGCGGCAGGAGTTTCGGCAAAGCGTCCGCAGGGAGACGGGACAAAACTTTGTCAACAGAGCCTAGGCAGACTGTATGAGGCCGATTGCATGGCCATTGAAGCGGCAAACAAGAGAGTGGTGACTTGATGGACGAGAGTGTTTTCCGGCCGATCGCGGAGCGTGTATTGGCGGATGATTGGGGACGGCTGACCAAGTACGAATTTGAACTTCGGCTAAGGGATGGAGGTTGGCAGCGGCAGACCCGAGAGGCTTACCATCGTGGCAACGGGGCGACATGCCTGTTGTACAATCCCCGAAGTGGCCGTGTTCTGCTGACCCGTCAGTTTCGTTTGCCGGTTTTTTTGAATGGCGGTCTGGAATCACTGATCGAAACCCCGGCGGGACTGCTTGATGGTGCCGAGCCGGCAACGCGGATGCGCGCAGAACTGATCGAAGAAACTGGGTATGATGTCTCCGAACTGACGCATCTTTTCGACATCTACATGAGCCCCGGATCGGTCACGGAATACCTGGCATTTTTCTACGGCGAATATACCGAGAAACACAGGGTGGGAACTGGAGGAGGTGCTCCTGACGAGGGAGAAGACATAGATGTAATGGAAATCTCGTTGTCCGATGCGATCCAGATGATCGACCGTGGTGAGATTCGCGACGCCAAAACGATCATTCTGCTTCAGCACCTGACGATCCGGCTCTTTCAGGGGAAAAAGGACGTGAAGCGCTGATCCGGATCTCCGGGCCATATCGATCTCGGACAGATGATGATCCTGCTAAGATTGCCGTCCCCGACATGGAACCTCGAGATGGATCAGTTTGCCACGAATGTTCTTTCCGACATCGACATCGACATCGACGTCATCCCGCCAGAGCACGACGGAGGCCAGTCCGGAACGCGATGATAGGCCTCTGTTGTCAAAAGAAGCGGTCGGCCTCGCGAATCGACGCCGACGGTTGCTGCAATTGTGACGAGTGCCTCGCGCAATGACGCCGTCGGTGCCAGAGCTATCGTCTGAGGTGCTGGTCAAGTTTGAGAAGGCGCTTGCGCAGCTTCCCGACGGCTATGGACAGGGAAGCTTCGCAGGTCGCCCATGGGGCGTGACCGTCAGGCGCTCCGCCGATGGCAGGCGGATCTGGATATATGGCGAGGAACTGGGCGGAGCGGATGTCGTCAGCTTCAACTTTTATGTGCTTTCTGGTGCGAGCACCACGCTCAAGCCCTGCGAAATGTCCTCGTCGAAGGTCGTCGATTTCGTGCTTGGCTTTAAACCAACCTAAAGCGGTGATCTACTTTCCGCTTTGATGGCTCAGCCTGCCATTGCCGAGATCGCCCGACCACAAGAAGTCCCGTAGGTCGAGACGTTCAAGCTGGCCTGACGTTTTCGGCTTTCGATTTTCCGGTCTTGCGGTCCTGGCCAAGTTCGTAGCTGACCTTTTGACCCTCTCGGAGTGGGCTTCCGCCTTCCACCGCTGACACATGGACAAAGACGTCCGCTCCACCGTTGTCCGGTGTGATGAAGCCAAAGCCCTTGTCCTGATTGAAAAACTTAACGGTACCGATTGCCATGATTATCCTCGTCAGCTGAGTGGCCTGCAAATTGCCACTGCAGCTTATTCAAGGCTGCCCACTCCCGCAACCGCGCATTCACGCGCTTCGCGGCTCGCGGTCGAGCTTTTTCGTGTCCTGTCAGCGAAGGCCGCCTGTGGCCACTCGCCGTGCCCGTCGTAAACGGTGCCAATGATCATGAAGGCGAGCGCTGCGATTCTTCGTGCACGATATCGCGCGGCGGGGCAGCGAACTCTCACACAAGCGGAGGTGCGCTCGAGGGCCTCATGCCATACGACCTGACGATCATACATAGCGCCCCGATTGCGCTATGAGCTCATCGGTATTGGCTAGAAGTCGCCGCACGGCATTGCGGGCCGCGTTCGGGCGTCGGAGGCGAATGCTTTTCTCGATGTTCTCGTGGAGCTTCAGTGCGTGGACGGAGCTGCTGTCCTCTCGGGTCACCAGCAGGAAAAGGTGGTTGAGTGCAGATTCGATCAGCGCGCCCAGCGGTACCAGGAGATCGTTTCCCGACGCGCGCAGGATTGCAAGGTGGAAGCGCGTGTCAGCCTGGATGCGGGTCTGCAGCGTTGTCGCCTCTTGCATGTCTTCCAATGCCGCGCTGATTTCGATCATCTGCTTTTCGTTCCGGCGGGTGGCGGCGAGCGCCGTCGCCTCCGGCTCCAGGATGTGGCGAAATTCCTGTACGGTCTTGAGGAACTGGAGACGGTCCGGTGAGACCGCATACCAGCTCAGAACGTCGCGATCGAGCAGGTTCCAGCGCTCCCTCGGCTCCACCCAGCTGCCGATTTTCGGGCGCGAGGCGAGCAATCCCTTGGCCATCAATATCTTGATCGCCTCTCTCACCGCGGTGCGACTGACGTTGAAGATTTCCGTCCATTGCGCCTCGTTCGGCAGGATCGTTCCGGGCGGATAGTCGCCACGCACGATACTGAGCCCGATGTCATCGGCAAGCGACATGTGGACGCTGGGTCCCGACATACGCGGCGCATCGAGGCGTCGGCTCGCACGCTTCGCCTCCGCCGCGGTCGATCCGGCGGAGACTTTTCCTGGTTGTCGTTCAGCCATTTTCGTTATTTTCTCGCATCTGTACCGCCCAGCCGCGCAGAGCGTCACCCGACCTCAACATATTTCCGCCAGCTGTGTTGCGGCTCAAAGCCGAGCATCGCGCGGGCTTTGCGGTTTGATAGGAGCGTCTCGTATTCGCCGATCTGCCCCTTGACAGGAACGCCTTGGTAGAACCGGTCGATCAGTTCGCGGGTTGGAATGTCGGAGGACGTATCGTCGCTCGCTGCGTTGAAGACCTGGAACCCAAGACCGTCCGTCTCCACGGCCCTGAGTGTAATCTGGCCGAGGTCGCGCGCATCGACATAGCTCCAGGCAATGCGCTTGCGAAAGCCTGGATCGGCAAACCAGCCGGGGAAGAGATGGTATTCTTGCGGCTCGATCACATTGCCAATGCGCAAGGCATAGATGTCGGCGCCGCTTCTCAGTGCAAAGGCGCGCGCGGTCTTTTCGTTGACGACTTTGGAGAGTGCGTAGCTATCCATCGGGTCGACGTCATAGTCCTCGTCGAGCGGAAAATAACGCGGGTTTCGCGGCTCGTTGGCGAAGACGAGGCCGTAGGTCGTCTCACTCGATGCGATGACGATCTTGCGGATGCCAAGCTTCACCGCCGCCTCGATGACATTGTAGGTGCCCATCGCATTGACGCGAAAGAGCTCGTTGTCGGGGGCGATCAGGATGCGCGGAATCGCGGCAAAGTGGACGACGGCATCGATCGGCTGCGGCGCGAGCGACGGGTCGAATTCGTGCAGGCCGGTGTAGCTTGACAGTGCATTGAACACTTGGCCGCTGTCCGTGATGTCGGTGATCAGCGTGCGCACCTTCGGGTTGTCGAGGGGCTTCGTGTCGAGGTTGAGCACTTGGTGGCCCTGTTCGACGAGGTATTGCACGACATGGCGGCCGGCCTTGCCGCTCCCTCCGGTGAAGATGATCCGCTTGTTCATTGTGTTCTCCATGCTCTGCACGAATGGGGGGATGCCTATCGATGATAGTTCGTCAAAGGGATCTTCCAGGCGGGGTCGTTGCAAGGTGCCGCGGCCAGCCGGCAAGAGTGCGTGCTGACCACGGTCGCAGCGGATAAGGCGGAGGCGCCGGGGAGCCCTCAAACGACGCCCCGGCCACCGTTTTTACTTCTGGATGCAGGTATCCGCCGTGTCCTTGGTGCATTCGTCGAGACCCGTGAATACCGGATCCTCCACCGGCTTGCCGGCGATCAGGTCCAGCATGACCGACGGCGCCTTGTAGCCCATTTCGAACGGCCGCTGGCCGACGAGCGCGGTTACGAGACCTTCCTTGGCAATCGCCACCTCGTCGCCGATCGTGTCCGCCGCGCCGATGACGAATTCATTTTTCGCGATCTTGTCCGCCATCGGCTTGAACAGGTCGCGATAGGGTTGCGGCGCGCCGAAGAGCGGCCAACCGCCCATGATGCCGAAGGCGTCGAGGTCTGGATTGGCAGCGAGGATATCCGTCATCGCCTGTACGCCCTTTGCGCCGTCGTCATTGGTAAAGACCGGGCAACCTGCGACCTCCGTCCACCCGCCTTCACCCTTCAGTTCGGCAAGCCCGTCTTTCCCGGTGAGCACGTCACGCATGCCCTGGGCCCGCCGCAGGATGTTGTCGGCACCAGGGTTGCCCTCGATCGTGCAGATCTTGCCACCGTTCGGTTTGGCCTTCTTGATGTAATCGGCGATCCGCGCCCCCATCGTGTAGTTGTCGGTGCCAAGATAAGTCTTGCGCAGGCCCGCGTCCTCCTTGGCGAGGTCGGCGTCGAGCGTCATGACCGGAACTGTCGGATTGGCGGTTTTCAGGGTTTGCGCAATCAGCTTGGCGTTGGATGGCGAAATGGCGATCGCAGCCGTGCTGGGCTTGCCGAGCATGTCCTGGACGATCTGCGCCTCGCCGGCTTCGTCGGAGGTCGACGCCGGGCCGGTATAGAAGCACTCATATTCCGAGCTTGTGTTTTCCTTGTTCCACTTCTGGCATCCCTGGTTGATTGCCTCGAAGAACGGATTGTCGAGGCCTTTGACGACAATGACGAGTTGCTTCTTCGTCTGGGCGCCGGCCGAGCCGGCGGCCAGCGCGAGCGCTGCAACTGCAAGCACCAATGCTTTCCTCATTCTATCCTCCCGTTGAACAAGCGGACACTGTCTGTCCGCGGCACAAATCAACCCGGATACCAGACGATGCGAGGGTCGCTTGACGGACGCTCGTATTGCCAGGCCTGGTCGATAAGCTTTTTAAGATCGTATTCCGGCTGCCAGCCCAGCAGGTACTTCGCTTTGCTGTTGTCCAACCAGTTCGAGTGGAAGTGGCTTGGAACGTCGACGGACGGCAGACCGCGCGTGCGCCTGAGGTAGCTTGCGACCTCGCCGTAGTCGACCGGGCGATCCATGGCGACGTTGAAGCGCTGGCGTTCTGCGCGCGGATTGTCGATCGTGTTGAGTATTGCCGAGACGAGGTCGCTGACGTGAACGAAGTTGCGCTTGAGCGGCCTTCCGTCGGCATCGCGCAGCAACGGAACCGTTCCTGCCTCCGCGTAGCGCCTGGCTTCGTCGGGCGCAAAAAGCGTTTTCCAGTCGGGTCCACCGAACACGTCATCGCCGAAGGAAAGCGAATATTTGAAGTCGTCCTTCTCCATGATCCACGGCGCCCGGAGGCAACAGACGTTCAACCCGTATTGGATCGCGTACTGCTCGACGACCACTTCCTCGAGCACTTTCGAGAGCGCGTAGCAGCCAGGATAGGCGCGGTGCGGCGTCGTCTCGGTGATCGGTCCGTCATGAGAATAGAAGAAATGCCCGACCGCGGCGTCGCCGCCGATCAGGATGAACTGCCGTGCCGTGGGGCTCGTTCTGAACGCTTCGAGCAGCCAGAAGAGGCCCTTGACGGTCACGTCCATGACGTCGGCCGGTGTTTCCTTGCAAGTCGCCAGATGCACGACGTGGCTGACACCGGCAATCGCGTCTTCCGCGACCGCACGATCGGCGATAGAGCCGCGGATGATATCGAGCCGCTCGGCTGGATCGAGCACACGGTTGTGGCAGAGCGCGCGAACGCGCGCTTGCGAATAACGTGGCCGATCAAGCAGCGTTGCTATGAGGTGCCGCCCGACCTTGCCAGTTGCCCCGGTGACAAGGATAAGCATGCTTATCTCCCAAGAATTAGCTAATATATGATCGCTTCGCCCCAATGTCTATTTGTCATACAAAACAGGTTTATCGGGTGAGAGATCATTGACGCGTTCATGACGATTTGCGTAAATAAGCAGTCGCTGGCTCGCGAGGGGGCGGACATGCGGCGAGGCGGATTGGCGCGTGTTGGCGAGTCTGGAAGGCTGGTCGTGCTGCTAGAGCTCAGCAATATTTCCAAGCATTTCGGGGCCATACAGGCAGTGAATGACATTTCGCTGTCGTTAGAGGCCGGTCAGGTTGTCGGCCTGATGGGCGACAACGGCGCCGGCAAATCGACGCTTGTCAAAATGATCGCAGGCAATTTCCGTCCGAGCCACGGAACCATGCGCCTTAACGGCAGCGATATCGTCCTGCATCGCCCCATAGAGGCAAGGCAGTTCGGCATCGAGATCGTTCATCAGGATCTGGCCCTTTGTGACAACCTCTCCGCGGCCGCGAATGTCTTCCTCGGGCGCGAACTGAGGCGCGGTATCGGCCCCTTGCGCGTGCTAGACTACAAGGCAATGTACCGCCGCGCCGGGGAGATCTTCAAAGAACTCCGCTCGGAGACCAGGCCACGCGACCTCGTGCGGCAGATGTCGGGTGGCCAACGGCAAGCGGTGGCGATTGCGCGTACGATGATCTCGCAGGCGAAGATCGTATTGATGGACGAGCCGACAGCGGCAATTTCCGTGCGCCAGGTGGCCGAAGTGCTGCATCTGATCCGGCAGTTGCGCGATCGCGGTATCCTGGTTGTGCTCATCAGCCATCGCATGCCCGATGTCTTCGATGTCGCCGATCGCGTCGTCGTCATGCGCCGAGGCCGCAAGGTGGCGGACAAACCGATATCGGAGACTTCGCCGGAGGAGGTGACGGGGCTGATTACCGGAGCCATCGAGGGTGGATGAGGGACAAGCGAGCTCGATCTTCTGCACCGGAAGAATGGGAGGAACGATGGCAACGACGCTGGACCAGACGATCGAGCGCAGGCAGCGCACGCTCGGAGGAACGATCCTCGGCAACCAGACCTTCTGGGTTCTGATCGCTGTCATCCTTGCCTGCATCTTTCTGTCTTTCGCCACCGACAGCTTCGCGACCGCAAAGAATCTTTACAACATCACCCGCAACGTCACCTTCGTCGCAATCATCGCCCTTGGCATGACGCTCGTCATCATCACCGGCGGGATCGACCTCTCGGTGGGCTCGGTGCTGTGCCTGTGCAGCATGGTGCTCGCCGTCACGATGCACGCGGGATACGGCATCGAGACGGGTATTGCCGTTTCGATCGCGACGGCGTTGGTGATCGGTGCGTTCAATGGCATCCTCATTGCCTATCTCGGCTTTCCGCCCTTTGTCGTGACCCTCGGCATGCTCTCGATTGCCCGAAGCCTGGCCATGGTCGCGTCCAACAATACGGTGGTTTTCGAGTTCGGCCCCGACCACGACAAGCTGCTGTCGCTCGGCGGCGGATCCGTCTTCGGTATCGCCAATCCGGTGATCTACATGATCATGCTGGCACTGTTCACCGGTTTCGTGCTGCGCTGGACCCGGATTGGCCGCTACATTTACGCCATCGGCGGCAACGAGAAGGCGGCCACTGCCACGGGCCTCCCCGTGCGACCGATCAAGGTCTGCGTCTACATGATCTCGGCGCTTTCGGCCGGCGTCGCCGGCATCATCCAAACCGGCTGGCTCGGTGCGGTGACGACCAATATCGGCGCCGGCATGGAGCTGCAGGTCATCGCCGCGGCCGTGATCGGGGGCGCGAATCTCGCCGGCGGCGTCGGCACTGCCTTCGGCGCGCTCGTAGGCGCAGCACTGATCGAGGTGATCCGCAATAGCCTCGGTCTTCTCGGCATCAACGCCTTCTGGCAGGGTACGTTCATCGGCAGCGCGACTATCCTCGCGGTTCTTTTCGATCGTATCCGCAATTTCCGCCAGAGCGAGTGACGCCCGAGGACTGGCCAAGAAGGGAGTCGCCCTGAGGGTCGCGCGCTGGCAAGTCGCCTATACGAAGCCGGTTTGGGCTCCGCGCAGCCTCATTCGATTATGTTGCCGACAATATTCTTGTGAAAAATCCTTCCCTCAGGCACAATTTATGAACGCAACCGAAGTGCGGCGCTATCTGAATTCCGGCCGTCACGCGCCGCGGAACGGTTCGCGCGGGAGAGGCTGCGTCAATGGGCCAGGGGTTCTTCCTTCTGTTTGCTGCGGGGGCCGTGATCACCGCCCTGACAGTCGTCCTGGCGCGCAACCCTGTTCACAGCGCATTGGCGCTGATGGCATGTTTCCTGCAGATTTCGGCAATCTTCGTCCTGCTCGAGGCGCCGCTGCTCGCGGTCGTGCAGATCTTCGTCTATGTCGGCGCCATCATGGTCCTCTTCCTGTTCGTGATCATGATGATCGACGTGCGCGAGGCGGTGCTGCAGCGGTTTCTGCCGGGGCGAAATCTGCCTGCATTGACCCTGCTCGTCCTGCTTGGGGTCGAGATGCTTGCACTGGTGTTCTGGAGCGGCCGCTTCTCGGCGGTTGAGCCGATCGCACGGCGCGCCGGCGATCAAGTCAGGCAGCTCAGCACGACACTTTTCGCCGACTATCTCCTGCCGTTTGAAGTCGCTTCGATCATCCTTCTCGCGGCACTTGTCGGCGCCATTGTGCTGGCACGGAAGGAGCCCGGGTGATGGTTCCGCTCTGGTGGTACATTTCGCTCGCAGTGGTCCTGTTCGTGATCGGAGCCGCGGGTGTGCTGCTCAGGCGCAACATCCTGGTCGTGCTGATGTCGCTCGAACTGCTGCTCAACTCGGTCAACATCAATTTCATCGCGTTCGGACGTTACTACGATGATTTTCGCGGGCAGATCTTCGCGATCTTCGTCATCGCCATCACCGCGGCGGAGGTTGCCGTCGCCCTCGGCATTCTGGTCGCCCTCGTGAGGAACAAGTCCACCCTCAAGATCGACGACGTGACGGCGATGAAAGGATAGCGGCTTGGAACCGGTGCTATCAGTCCGGCCGCTACTTGCCGTCGCCATCGCCGGGCTGGCGGCACTGGCAGTTCTCCTTCTGAACAAGCACGAGAAAGTCCGGGATGCCGTCTCGCCTCTGGCTGCAGTCGCCATGTTCGCGATCGTAATCTCGATGGCGCCCATCGTGCTGGCGGGCGGCACAGTCGAACTGCGCCTGTTCGAGATCCTGCCGGGGATCGACTTCGCTTTCCGGGTCGACGCGCTCGGCATGGTGTTTGCCACCGTCTCCTCGCTTCTGTGGATCGTCGCGGCGGTCTATTCCATCGGCTACATGCGACACCTGAACGAGCACGCGCAGACCCGCTTCTTCGCCTGCTTTGCCACCAGTCTCGCAGCCGCCGTCGGTGGTGCTTTTGCTGCCAATCTGTTCACGCTGGTGATCTTCTACGAGGTGCTGAGCCTCGTGACCTATCCGCTCGTCTACCACCATGAGGACGAAGAGGCCTGGGCGGGCAGCCGCAAGTACCTCGTCTACCTGATGGGCGCATCGAAAAGCGTGCTTCTCGCCGCGCTGGCGCTGACCTATCAAATTGCCGGGTCACTCGACTTTGTGCCCGGAGGGTTGCTGGCGAGGGTCGATGCCTCGGCGCCGCTGCTGACGGCTGTCTATTTCTGCTACCTCTTCGGGTTCGCCAAGGCCGCGGTGATGCCGATGCATGCCTGGCTGCCCGCCGCGATGGTTGCACCGACGCCGGTCAGCGCGCTCCTACATGCCGTGGCGGTGGTCAAGATGGGCGTGTTCTGCGTGTTGCGGGTGGTGTTCCATGTCTTCGGCGTGGATCTGGTGGGCAGGCTGGGTCTTGGCATTGCGACGGCCTACCTCGTCTCCTTCACCATCCTGATGGCGTCGATCTATGCCCTGACCCGGGACGACCTGAAGGCGCGGCTCGCCTATTCGACGGTCAGCCAGCTCTCCTACGTGGTGCTGGGCGCGGTGCTTTTGTCACCCGTCGCGATGGTCGGCGGTATCCTTCATATCGCCGTGCACGCGTTCTCCAAGATCACGCTGTTCTTCTGCGCCGGATCGATCTACTGCGCCTCGGGAAAGCGAAACATCAGCGACATGGCCGGCATCGGCCGCCGGCTGCCCTGGACGATGGGGGCATTCTTCGTCGCGTCGCTCAGCATGATCGGCGTGCCGCCAACTGCCGGCTTCGTCAGCAAGTGGTATCTGACGCTCGGCTCGGTCGAAGCAGGCGAGATGGCGTTCCTGGCCGTCCTCTTGGCGAGCTCGGTCCTCAACGCCGCCTACTTCCTGCCCGTCAGCTATATCGCCTTCTTCAAAGCGGAGGCGCCGGGAGCGGCGGAACCTGTCCGTGAAATTCCGCTGGTGACGATCCCGCTGGTCGCCACCGCTGCCTTGTCGGTGTTGATGGGTGTCTTCCCCGGTTATTTCCTAGCCTTGGCGGAAGGAGTGGTCAGATGATCAAGCGTGTCGTCGATTTCTTTGGTGACGAGGGCTATGCGCGGTCGCGCCGCCGGTTGTTCTATATCGTGCTCGTTCTCATCGTCGTCGCCGATTTCCCGGTTCCGCGCGAACACGCCGAATACCTCTGGGACCGCTTGCCTGGCTGGTCTGCCGTCTATGGCTTCGGCTCCTGCCTGCTGCTTATCTTCGTTTCCAAATTCCTCGGCCATCAGGGTGGGCTCATGCGGCGCGAGGACTACTATGATTGAGTTCGTCCATCCCGCTCTGCTGTTCATGCTCGGTGCCTTGCCGATCCCGTTCCTGAAGGGATCGATCCGCAAGACCTACCTGGTGCTGATCCCGGTTTTGGCGATCGTCGTGGTTCTCACGATGGAGCCGGGTAGTTATGGCGCGGCGCACTTCATCGGGCAGGAGATCCTGTTTGCAAAGGTTGACAAGCTCAGCATCGTCTTCGCCACCGTTTTCACCATCATGGCGCTGATCGGCATGGTCTACGCGCTGCATCTGTCGCAAGCCGGCCAGCACGTGGCGGCCTTCGTCTATGTCGGCAGCGCGCTCGGCGTGGTCTTCGCCGGCGACTACCTCACCCTTTACCTCTTCTGGGAGGGCATGGCGTTTGCGTCGGCCTATCTGGTCTTCGCGCAAGGAGGCGAACGGGCAATCCGTGCCGCGTTCCGCTATCTGATGGTGCATCTCACCGGTGGCGTCGCTCTGCTCGGCGGTATCGTGCTCCACGGGCTCGCGGCTGGCTCGCTGCTCTTCGGTCCGATCGCGGGCGGCGCTCTCGCGGGAACAATGGACGTCGGCGGCTATCTGATCCTGGCAGGGTTCCTGCTCAATGCCGCCGTGCCGCCGCTCAACGCCTGGCTGACCGACGCCTATCCCGAGGCGACCGTCACGGGGGCGGTGTTCATGAGCGCCTTCACCACCAAGACGGCCGTCTACGTGCTGGCGCGCGCATTTCCTGGAACCGAGCTTCTCGTGTGGCTCGGCGCTGTGATGGCGCTCTACGGCGTCATCTACGCGGTGCTTGAGAACGACTGTCGGCGGCTGCTCGCCTATCACATCGTCAGCCAGGTGGGTTACATGGTGGCGGGTATCGGCATCGGCACCGAGATGGCCGTGAACGGAGCAACCAGCCACGCCTTCGCCCATATTCTCTACAAGGCGCTTCTCTTCATGGGCGCGGGGGCGGTGATTGAGGTCACCGGGCGGCGTAAGCTCACCGAGTTGGGCGGCCTCTATAAAACCATGCCGCTGACGGTTGCCCTCTACATGGTCGGCGCTTTCGCGATCTCCGCCTTTCCGTTCTTCTCGGGCTTCGTCACCAAGTCGATGGTGATAGCCGCCGCCGGGCAGGACCACCGGGCGCTCGTGGTTCTGGCGCTCACGATGGCATCGTCAGGGACGTTCCTGCACACCGGACTCAAGCTGCCCTACTACATGTTTTTCGGCACGGACCGAAAGCTGGAGGCGCGGGAGCCGCCCCGCAACATGCTGGTTGCCATGGGGATAGCGGCGGTGTTTTGCATCGTGATCGGCGTGTTCCCGGAACCGCTTTACGCGCTGCTTCCCTATCCGGTCGCCTTTGAGCCCTATACGGGCGTCCATGTCACCGAGAGCCTGGGCTTGCTGATGTTTACCGCGCTAGGCTTCGTCCTGTTCCTGAAAGCGCTCGATCCGGAAAACACAATCAGCATCGACACGGACTGGTTCTACCGCAAGGGTGCGCGTGCCTTCCTGTGGCTCGCAGAGAAGCCGCTGGCGCGCTATGAAAAGGCGGTGAGCAACGTGTCCGACACCTTAGCGCTGCCGCTTCTGCACGGGACGGCGCGCGCCGGGCTGCGGGTCGATCTCAACGGCGTCGATGCCGCCGTGAATGGCTTCGCGCGTGCGATCCTTGTTGGCGGCGGTGCGCTGCGGCGTCTGCAGACCGGCGTCGTCACTCACTACGCGCTGGCGATGATCGCCGGTGTGATCGCGGCGATCGCCGTTTTTGCCGTCGTGTGGCAGTAGGTGGTGTGATGGCGTTCCCGCTGCTCAGCCTCATCGTCTTCGTACCTGCCGCCGGGGCAGCGGTCGTGATGTTCCTGCGCAGCGACGATCTCGTGCGGTGGGCGGCGCTCGGCTTCACCGTGCTCGACTTGGCACTCGCCATCGCGATGCTCGCCGGTTTTGACACCGGGACCTCCGAGATGCAGTTCGTCGAGAAGCGCCCGTGGGTGCCGGCGCTCGGCATTACCTTTGCGCTCGGTGTCGACGGAATCAGCGCGCTTTTCGTGTTCCTCACCGCGCTGTTGGGCTGGATCTCGGTGCTCGCCTCATGGATCGCCATCGACCGCAAGGTGAAGCAGTTCATGATCAGCCTGCTCACCATGCAGGCCCTGATGTTGGGTGTGTTCTCGGCCCTCGACCTGTTTCTGTTCTACGTCTGCTGGGAGGCGATGCTGATCCCGATGTATCTGATCATCGGTATCTGGGGTGGCGACGGCCGGGTCTATGCGGCGTTCAAGTTCTTCCTTTACACCCTGGCGGGCAGCCTCCTGTTCCTGATCGGCATCATCGTGCTGTATTTCGAGGGCGGCAGAACCTTCGACATCCTTGCTTTGATGGAACTCGACCTGCCGTTCGAGGTTCAGTCCTGGCTGTTCTTTGCCTTCCTTGTCGCATTCGCGGTCAAGGTGCCGATGGTCCCGCTCCATACCTGGCTGCCGGACGCCCATGTGCAGGCTCCAACGGCAGGCAGCATCATCCTTGCCGGCGTGCTCCTGAAGATGGGCGCCTATGGGTTCCTGAGGTTCTCGCTGCCGATGCTGCCGGAGGCCTCGGTCCATTATTCGACCCTGATGTTGGCGCTTTCGGCGCTCGCGATCGTCTATGGCGGCCTGCTGGCGCTGGCGCAAGACGACCTGAAGAAGCTGGTGGCCTATTCCAGCATCAGCCATATGGGTTTCGTGACGCTTGGGATATTTGCCCTCAACCCGCTTGGCCTTCAAGGCAGCATCCTGCAGATGTTCAATCATGGCGTGACGACCGGCGCCCTGTTTCTGTTCGTCGGCCTGATCTACGAGCGGACCCACACCCGCAGCATCGCCGACTATGGCGGCTTGATGAAGGTCGCGCCTGTCTACACCGGGTTTCTGGCGCTGTTCGTGCTGTCCTCGATGGCGCTGCCGGGAACGAACGCGTTCGTGGGTGAGTTGCTGGTGCTGTCGGGCGGGTTTGCGGCCAACCTTGCCCTCGGCGCGGTCTCAGTTTTGGGCGCATTGCTGGGCGCAGCCTATCTGCTCGGCATGTACCGGAAGGTCGCGCTTGGTCCGGCGAGTGTCGGTACGCGCTTCAAGGTCCGCGATGTCAACGGCCGCGAGATGGCGGCGATCCTGCCGCTCGCCGTTTTCGTGTTTTGGGTCGGGCTCTACCCAAAGCCCTTTCTCGCCATCATCGATAGCTCGGTCACGCATCTCTTGCAGCAGGTGCACGACAAGGGGAACGGCCCATGACCGCGGTAGCGCTCCTTCCGTCGATCCTCGCGAGCCTGCCCGAAATCATCGTGGTTACGGGGGCCTGCATCCTGCTGATCGCCGGACAGTTCGTGCCGAAGGGACGGGACGCTGTCCTTGTCTGGGCCTCGGTCGCAGTCGTGCTGCTTGCCGCCCTGGGGACATTCACACTGTCGGGTGGAGCGCAGCCGGCCTATGCAGGCATGTTCGTCGCCGACCCGTTCTCTGTCTTCTTCAAGTCCCTGTTTTACCTGGCG
Source organism: Ensifer sp. EB106-03-01-XG145 (assembly GCF_058792075.1). Classification (NCBI taxonomy): domain Bacteria; kingdom Pseudomonadati; phylum Pseudomonadota; class Alphaproteobacteria; order Hyphomicrobiales; family Rhizobiaceae; genus Ensifer; species Ensifer sp. EB106-03-01-XG145. The sequence goes on from NZ_JBYTEC010000007.1 coordinate 267,536, forward strand.
ATCGTCCTGACGTTCCTGCTCTCGCGCAACTATGCCGATATCGAAGGGATCGGCGGCAGCGAATACTACGTCCTGCTGCTCCTTGCGCTTTCCGGCATGATGATCATGGCCTCGGCAACCGACCTTCTCTCGATCTATGTCGGTCTCGAACTGATGGTGCTCTGCACCTACGTGCTGACCGGCTTCCTGCGGCGTGAGCAACGGTCAAACGAGGCGGCACTGAAATATGTGATCCTCGGCGCGGTTTCGACCGGGATTTTCCTTTACGGCGTCTCGCTGGTCTACGGCCTCACCGGCACGACGCAACTGGACCGCATGGCGGCGGCAGTCACCGGTGGTCCGCTCGATCCGGGCTTGCTTTTGGCGGTGGTCTTCATTGTCGCCGGACTGGTCTTCAAGATTGGCGCGGTGCCGTTCCACATGTGGGTGCCGGATGTCTACGAGGGTGCACCGACAACGATAACCGCCTTCATGTCTGTCGGGCCGAAGGCGGCGGGCTTCGCGGTGATCCTCAGGGTGTTCCTCAACCCGTTGGTCGCAGGCTCCAACGTCTGGATCATATTAGCCGTAATCGCGGTGGTGACGATGGCGCTCGGCAGTTTCGTGGCGCTGGTGCAGGATAATTTCAAGCGTCTGCTCGCCTATTCCAGCATCGCCCATGCCGGCTTTGCCATTTTCGGCATCGTGGCCGGCGGTGCCGACGGGGTCGCCAGTGTGATGCTCTACCTCTTGATCTACACCTTCATGAATCTAGGCATCTTCGGCGCCGTCATCATGATGCGAAATGGCAATTTCTCGGGCGAGGTCATCGAGGATTATGCGGGTTTCGCCAAGCTGCATCCGGGGCTGGCTCTACTGATGTTGCTCTATCTGTTTTCGTTAGCGGGCATTCCGCCAACGGCCGGTTTTTTTGCCAAGTTCTACGTGCTGGTCGCGCTCGTCGAGCGTGGTTTTGTCCTGCTGGCCGTGATCGCAGTGCTCTTGAGCGCTGTTGCCGCCTATTTCTACATCCGCATCGTCATGGTGATGTTCATGCGCGAGCCGGAACGGGTGTTCGAGCCGGCGCTGACGCCTCTGGTCGGCGCCGCACTTGCCGTCACCGCCGCCGGCACGGTCGGCATCGGACTGTTTCCTGCGTGGTTTCTGAAGCTCGCTCAGCAGTCGGCCTTTGGCGGCTGAGCGATCGGATTTGCATTGGCCTATGCGACGGAATAAACTAGCGGTTTAGGAAAGGAATGCCCTTAGTCGCTTCCCGGGGCGACCGCGTTACCGGCCCGAAGGAGCCGATCGCGGCTTGAGCAACGTCCCCGATGGGTGACCGGGCTGCGCAATATGTCTGCAGCGGAATTCCTCCCGGTTCTTTTCATGATCGCCGGAATTGTTCTGGTGGTGGGGGCGACGCTTTTTGTTTCCTCGCTCTTGCGGCCGTCCAATCCTTATCCCGAAAAGAACATGCCCTATGAATGCGGCATGGACCCAGCAGGCGAAGCCGCTGGGGGGCGCTTCAGGGTGCAGTTCTTCATCCTCGCGATCCTCCTGGTCGTCTTCGATGTCGAGGCGATGTTTCTCTTTCCCTGGGCGGTCGTCCTCAAAGAGATCGGTATCGTCGGCTATCTTGAGATGTTCGTCTTCATCGTCCTGCTTCTCGTGGGCTTCGCCTACGCCTGGCTGAAGGGAGCGCTGGAATGGGAGGAGTAGGAAACACGATCCAGGACAGCGTGCTGTTCACCACGGCCGAGAGCGTCATCAATTGGAGCCGAAGGTCGGCCTTGTGGCCCGAGACCTTCGGTATCGCCTGCTGTGCCATCGAAATGATCTCGGCCGGTTGCGCGCGCTACGACCTCGACCGGTTCGGCGTGGTGTTCCGCCCTTCGCCGCGGCAGTCCGATGTAATGATCATCGCCGGCACCGTGACCCGGAAGTTCGCGCCCGTCGTGCGCCGGCTCTACGACCAGATGCCGGAGCCGCGCTGGGTGATCGCCATGGGTACCTGCGCCATATCGGGCGGCGTCTACAACACCTATGCCGTGGTGCAAGGGTCTGAAACCTTCGTTCCGGTTGACGTGCACGTCCCCGGTTGCCCACCGCGCCCCGAGGCGCTGATGCACGGCTTCCTGCTGCTGCAAGAAAAGATCAAGAGGTCCCGCGCACTGGCCGGAACGCCTCTCGATCGGGCTGCTGTATCATGAGCGTCGAGCCGTCTCTCAATCGCGCTCCGATCCTGGAGCGCTTCGGGGAAACGATCGAGGATCTCGGCACTGCACATGGCATCGATGTCTTTGTGGTTCCGCCCGAAAAGATCGTCGAGTTCTGCCGGTTCCTGAAAAACGATCCGGAGCTCAGGTTCAATTTCCTTTCCGACATCTGCGGCGTCGACCACTATCCCGAAACGCCGCGCTTCGAGGCGGTGTACCATCTCTATTCGCTGCCCAACCGCTGGCGGGTCCGCATCAAGTGTCGGCTTGGCGACCCGCCCGAGGTCCCCTCGGTCACCTCGGTTTGGCGCACCGCCAACTGGCATGAGCGCGAAGCCTGGGACATGTATGGCATCCGGTTCCAGGGGCATTCCGATTTGCGCCGGATCTACATGTGGGAGGGCTTCGAGGGCTTTCCTCAGCGAAAGGATTTCCCGCTCAGGGGTTATAAGGACAAGCTGAACCCGTTTGGTGCCGAAGGTCCACCGCCGACACAGCCAGACCTCGCCACACGGGAGATTCCATAGGGAGGGAAAAGGACTGGTGCGGGCGGTTTTCCGCTGGGACCGATCCGAAATCATTATGAACTACGGAGACCTATCGACGCCGGAGAGTTGAGATGACCGAAGTCACCGAGCTCACGCGGCCAGAAGGCGAAGCGCTCAACAGCAAGGAAGTGCTTCTCAACCTCGGGCCCCAGCACCCCAGCACCCATGGGGTCCTTCGGCTCGTCCTCGAACTGGACGGCGAATATGTCAAGCGGGTGGACCCACATATCGGCTACCTGCATCGCGGCACCGAAAAACTGGCGGAAAGTTTCACCTATACGCAGATCTTCCCGCTGACCGACCGGCTCGACTATCTCTGCCCACCTTCGAACAACCTGGCCTTCGCGCTCGCGGTGGAGAAGCTCCTTGGCATCGAGGCACCAATCCGGGCGCAATATATCCGCGTGATGATGGCGGAACTCGCGCGCATCTCCGGTCATCTGCTGATCACCGGCGCGCTGCCGATGGATCTTGGCGCCATGACCGCGCTGCTTTACGTCATGCGCGAGCGTGAAATGATCATGGATCTCATGGAAATGATCACCGGTGCGCGCATGCACACTTCCTTCTGCCGGGTTGGTGGCGTGCGCGAGGACCTTCCTGATGGATTTTTCCCGAAGATCCGGGAGTTCTGCGACATCTTCCCGAACCGGATCCGCGACTATGAGCGGTTGCTCGAAGACAACCGGGTGTTCCTGAAACGCACCCAGGGCATCGGCGTCATCTCTGCCGAGGACGCCATTGATCTGGGCCTCAGCGGTCCGAACCTGCGGGCTTCCGGCGTCGATTGGGACATCCGCCGTGACGAGCCTTACGAGATCTACGACCGGCTCGATTTCAATGTCATCACCCGCACCGAGGGCGATTGTTATGCGCGTTGGCGGTGCCGGGTCGACGAGATGCGCGAAAGCATGCGGATCATCGAACAATGCATCGACCAGATGCCCGAGGGGCCGTTCCAGGTCGACATGCCGACGATCGCCTTCCCCGTCGACAAGGAGCGCGTGCATTGTTCGATGGAGGCGTTGATCCAGCATTTCGACCTGTCGGCCTATGGCTTCAACGTGCCGAAGGGGGAGGTCTATTCGGCAATCGAGGCACCCAAGGGTGAGCTGGGCTTCTACATCATCAGCGACGGGTCGCCGAAACCGTTTCGCATGAAGGTCAGGGCACCCTCGTTCGTCAACCTCCAGGCGGTCTTCGGAGTGACGAACGCTCGCTATCTGGCGGACATGATCGCCGTGCTCGGCAGCCTCGATCCTGTGATGGCAGAGGTGGACAAGTAGCAGGGATTTGGACGTGATGACGATGCGCGAAAAGATCGAACAGGCGGCGGCGCGGTACCCCGACCAGCGCTCGGCGATCATGCCCGCGCTTCTGATCGCGCAAAGGGAACATGGCCATCTGCCCGGGCCGGTGCTGGAAGAGGTCGCCGAAATCCTTGGTGTCGAGCGGATCTGGGTCTACGAGCTGGCGACCTTCTATACGCTTTTCCATACCGAGCCGGTGGGGACGTTCCATCTACAGCTCTGCGACAACGTATCGTGCATGCTGCGGCGATCCGAGGAGCTGCTGACGCATCTGGAGAAGGTCCTTAGGATCAAGAAGGGCGGCACGACCCCCGATGGGCTGTTCACGTTGTCGACCGTCGAATGCCTCGGCGCCTGCGAGATGGCCCCGGTGCTGCAGGTCGGCGACGACTATCACGGCAATCTCGACATCGAGCGGATCGATGCGCTCCTCGCCCGGCTGCGCGCGACGGTGCCCGAGACGACCGGCGCCGATCTCGCTGCCGCCGAACCACCGGGGGAATAGCGCCATGTACGAACCGGTTCTTCTGAAGAACGTGCACGTGCCGGATGGACATCTCCTCTCCACCTATGAGGCCTGCGGCGGTTATCGCGCACTTGCCAAAGCTCTCAAGGAATACACGCCCGACGAGATCATCGATCTCGTCAAGAGATCGAACCTGCGCGGCCGTGGCGGAGCCGGGTTCCCGACCGGCATGAAGTGGAGTTTCGTGCCGAAGCGGCCCGACAAGCCGAAATATCTCTGCTGCAACGCCGACGAAGGGGAGCCCGGCACCTTCAAGGACCGTATCGTCATGGAGCGCGACCCGCACCAGCTGATCGAGGGCATGGCGATCAGTGCCTACGCGATCGGGGCTGAGGTCGCCTATGTCTATATTCGCGGAGAGTATGTGCTGGCGATCCGAAGGCTGGAACAGGCGATCGCGGAGGCCAAGGCCAAAGGGTATCTCGGAACCCGGATACTGGGCTCGGATTTCAATTTCGTCGTGCACGTCCATTGCGGCGCGGGTGCCTATATCTGTGGCGAGGAGACCGCGATGCTCGACTCGCTGGAGGGCAAGAGGGCGCAGCCGCGCCTGAAGCCGCCTTTCCCGGCGGTTGCCGGGCTCTATGCCAGCCCGACTGTCATCAACAATGTCGAGACGCTGGTCTGCGTGCCGCATATCATGGCTCGGGGCGCCGATTGGTTCCGCAGCATCGGACCGGAGAAGAGCCCCGGACCGAAGCTCTATTGCGTCAGCGGGCAGGTGCGCAAACCCGGGCTTTACGAACTGCCGATGGGAATTCCGCTTCGCGAACTCATCGAGGACCATGCCGGCGGGCCGCCGGCCGGTCGCAAGATCAAGGCGGTGATCCCAGGTGGTGTTTCCGCGCCGGTGATCCCTGAGCCTGGCCTGGACGTCGGGATGGACTTTGACTCGCTTGCTGCCGCCGGCACGATGCTGGGCTCGGCCGGGGTGATCGTCGTCGACGACACGACCTGCATGGTCAAGGTCGCCACCCGCATCATCGAGTTCTTTCACCACGAGTCCTGTGGCAAGTGCACACCCTGCCGCGAGGGGCTGAACTGGGTGGTGAAAGTGCTGCGCCGGATCGAAGCGGGCGAGGGCGCCCCCGGCGACATGGAGCAACTGGATATGCTCTGCAAGGGCATTTTCGGCAATACGTTTTGTGCTTTGGGTGACGGCGCGGCGATGGGATTGCGGGCCTCGCTGGCGCATTTCCGCGAGGAGTTCGTCGCCCATATCGAGGAGCGGAAGTGTCCGTTCCACTGAGGAGCGCTCTAGCGCGGGCGAGTAGGCCATGGTTAGCGTTACGATCAATGGGCAAACACTGGAAGTCGAGGCCGGCTCGACTGTGTTGCAGGCCGCCCAGCGATTGGGCATCGAAATTCCGACCTTCTGCTACCTGAAGCGCCTGCCGCCGCTTGCCTCCTGCCGCATGTGTCTCATCGAGATTGAGGGGTTGCGTCGGCTACAGCCGTCCTGCGCCACAGCTGTCACTGAAGGCATGGTCGTGCGAACAGACACGCCGCTGATTGATGAAACGCGTTCTTCCATGCTGGACATGCTGCTCGCCAACCACCCGCTCGACTGTCCGATCTGCGACAAGGGTGGCGAATGCGAGCTTCAGGACATGGTGATGGCCTATGGTCCGGGGAGAAGCCGCTTTCACGATCCCAAGCGCGTCTTCCATTCTCGCGATATTCGCCTCAGTCCCGTCGTCATCATGAACGTCAACCGCTGTATCCAGTGCCAGCGCTGCGTGCGGATGTGTGAGGAGGTCGTCGGCGCGGTCGCCCTCGGCACCGTCGAGAAGGGCATGGATACGGCCGTCACCGGCTTCGAGGGCAGTCTCGCCAGTTGCGACCAATGCGGCAACTGCATCGAAGTCTGCCCGGTCGGCGCGCTGATGAGTTTTCCCTATCGCTACAAGGCGCGGCCCTGGGATCTCGCCGAGGTCGACACGATTTGCCCGCATTGCGGCACCGGATGTCAGCTGACGGTCGGCGCGCGCAAGGGCGAGTTCATGCGGGTTCGCTCCAAGGAGGAGCACGGCGTCAACCGCGAAACGCTATGCGCACGCGGCCGGTTCGGCCTTGACTTCATCGAAGGCCACGACCGGATCAAACGACCAATGATCCGCCGCGATGGCGCGCTGGTTCCGGTTTCCTGGGACGAAGCAGGAGACTATCTGCGCCGGCGGCTGGCGGCGGTCGAAAGCAAGGCTTCTGGCGGAGTTGTCTCGCCGCGCCTGCCCAATGAGGTGCTCTATCAGTTCCAGAAGCTCATGCGTACGGTCTTCCGGACCAGCAACATCGACTGCTCGTCGCGCTGGTCTACGCCCTTCGATGCACTCGCCCCTCTGATGGCGAGCTACACGCGTGCGCCGCTGCAGGAGGTGATCGGTGTCGACCGCGTGCTTGTCATCGGTGGCAACGTGACCGAGGAGAACCCGATTACGGAATATCTGCTGCGGGATGCCGCCCGGCGGCGCGGCACCCGACTGCTCATGCTCACAACGCGGCCGTCCCGTCTCGACGCCGATGCGGAGGCTGTGGTTCGCATACCGCCCGGTGGCGAGGCAACGAGCCTTGCGTCCGTCGTCGCTGCACTTGCGGTGGCAGCCGGCGAGAAACTGTCGGGTGACGTTCTTGCAGAGATCGGGGCAACGATCGGCGGCCCGGCAGCTCGCATTGGCAGCGACGGATCGGATCGCCTGGCCGCCGCGCTCAACGAAGGCGACACCGTCACCGTGCTCGTCGGTGTCGACCTCCTGAGATCGTCCGAAGCGCGGGTGGTGTTGCACCAGCTCAACAACCTCTTGCAACTGCTCCGCCTCCTCGGCAAGACCCCAGCATTGCAGATCCTTTTCGACCGCGCCAACCAGATGGGCGCGTGGGATATGGGGGCTTTGGCGGGCGCCTTCCCGGGCCTGCAGGCAGTCGCCAACGATACGGTGCGCAGCGCTCTTGCCCGGAACTGGGGCACCGAAATCCCTCACGAGCCTGGTTCTGATCTCGACGCGATGCTGGATCTGTGCGTCGCTGGGCAGATGGGCGCCCTCTATCTTGTCGGAACCGACCCCCTGATCGCCTATCCGGACAGGGAGTTCGTGGCGCGGGCCCTTGGCGCCGCTGATCTGCTGATCGTGCAGGACAGTTTCCTTACGGAGACGGCCGCACTGGCCGAGGTCGTTTTGCCAGCGGCGGGCTACGGTGAAGAGCACGGCAGCTTTACCAACAACGAAGGTCGCATCCAGCAGGTCCGCAAGTTCCGGGAACCGGTCTTCGAGGCGCGGGGCAATCTCGCTATCTTCGATTTTGTCGCAGCACTGCGCGGCCAAGCATTGCAGCATTTGACGCACGTCGAGATTTTCGATGAGATCGCCCGGCTGCTTCCGGCCTATCAGGCGTTGACTTGGGCCGGGCTTGGCGCCGACGGTGCCTTCACCAAGGCGAGCCCGACGCCACCCTCGGGCGCCTTCTATGCACCGCCGGCTGTTTCGCGGGCGAGCGACGGGCTCATGCTCGTCACTGGCAACTGTTTGTTCCACAATGGCTATCTTTCGGAGCGCTCGGAGATTCTGAATACGGTCGCCAACGACCCCTATGTCGCGACGAGCGCTGAGGATGCTGCGCAGCTTGGCCTTGCGGATGGTGATCAGGTTATCGTTCGTTCAACCCGTGGCGAACTAACGGCGCAACTCAAGGTCGAGAAACCGTTTCCCAAGGGCCTCGTCTTCATTCCAGAAAACTATCGGTCTCTGCGCCTCAACAGCCTGCTGCAGCGGGGTGAATACCCGTGTCCGGTCCAGGTTCAAAAGGCGCAAGCCGCCCACGAAATCAAGGGTACGAATCGGATCTGGCGTGGAGCGTGAGGTTGGGCGCGAGGCACTGTTCCCTCCATTCTCGCCATTCGGCCGGCGCGAAACCTCATCAGTGGTAACCGGCCCCGGCAATGTATTCGTGCAGGTGCCGCTCCGTGCGCTGCGCTTCGTCCAGCCGATGCTTGACCACATCGCCGATGCTGACGACGCCCACAATGGCCTCCTCCTCGATGACCAGCACGTGACGTGTCCGTCTCTGGGTCATGATCGACATCACCAGGGGTAGCCCGTCGACAGCCGAGCAAATCGCCACGTTGCGGTTCATAATATCGGCGACCGGCATCAGCGCCGCCTCGGGCCCGTATTCCGCAAGTGCGTTGCAGCAGTCCCGTTCCGACAGCGTGCCCAGATACCTTCCGGGCGCGTGGCTGACGACCACGAAGCCGATATTGTTGTCACGAAAGAGCCGCAGGATCTCCACCATCGTCTGGTCGGGAGCGACCGCGATCACTCCAGCGCCCTTCTCTTTCACGATTTCACCGACAAGCATCTAAGCCTCCTATCTGCGCGCGCCGGTTTGATCGTTGCTCCTCACGTTCGCCGGATGTTGCGCCACCAGTTATAGCCATGCGGCTCGCTCGTCTCGACCAGCACGTCCTGTTCCGTGTTCAGGCGTGCGGTGACGACGCCACCGCCGGTCATTGCCTTTCCAGGTTTGCCAAGCAGATCGTCACGTCCGATCACCAGGTCACGTGACGAGAAACTCGAGAACTCATACTGCTGGCCAAGTGCGATGGCGTCCGCAGGGCAGGCGTCCTCGCACAGGCCGCAGAACAGGCACCGGGCCGTGTCGATCTCGAATTTTGCTGGGTGGCGGTTGCCCTTCTCGTCCTCATAAGGAACGACTTCGATGCAATCGCAGGGGCAGATGCGAGCGCAAAGTTCGCACGCGACGCATTTGATTTCGCCCTCTTCGTCCCGTTTCAGGAAGTGATGCCCGCGATAGCGCGAGTAGGGGAGCCATTTCTCCTTGTCCGGATACTGCATGGTCACCGGCTTGGAGAACATATAGCCAAAGGTCAGCGTAAAGGCGCTTAGCAGATCGGCAAAAAGCGCCCAGCCGATCCATGTTCCAGCTCTGTCGACTACGCGTGACATCATCGCGCCGTTCTACAGCGGCGTGCGTCTATTGCGACGCAGGAGGGTCGCTGTAGTCCCTTCGATCGCTGCACGTACCTTCCTCGGATCGACACCGATCCAGGAACGCACGCGGAGGAGCCGCCATGGCCCCTAAGTGAAAGCAATACCGGTGATAATTATGTTCGCCATCGACAAAGGAAGCAAGACCTTCCATCCGATCGCCATCAGTTGGTCATAGCGGTAGCGGGGTAGGGTGAAGCGGAACCACATAAAAACATAAATGAAGAATGCCACCTTGAGCGCAAACCAGAGAAGCGGTGGCAGCGGAAGTAGGATACCGTTCCAGCCGCCGAAAAACAGGATGACGGAGAGGACCGATACCAAGAGCACGATGACGTATTCGCTGACCATGAATAACGCGAAGCGGATACCGCTGTACTCGGTGTGGAACCCGGCGCCGAGATCCCCTTCCGCCTCGGCCAGGTCGAAGGGAATGCGCTGCGCTTCGGCCAAGCCCGCGACGAAGAACACGAAGAACCCGATCGGCTGATAGACAATGTTCCAGAGATCGCTCTGGGCGCGCACGATGTCCACGAGGCTCATCGACTGTGCCAGCATGACGACGCCGATGACCGCGAAACCCATGGGGATTTCGTAGCTGATCATCTGCGCGCAGGTCCTGAGACTGCCTAGAACCGCGTATTTGCTGTTGGCGGCCCAGCCGCCGAAGATGACGCCATAGACCTCCAACCCGATCACCGCGAAGACGAAAAGCAGTGCCACGTTCAGGTTCGAAACGTAGAGCGTGATCTCGGCATTGAGCACTGAAACTGTCTCCCCGAAGGGGATCGCGACGAATACGACAAAGGGCGGAGCGAGCGCCAGGATCGGCGCCAGCTTAAACAGGAAGCGGTCAGCCTCTGCAGGGATGTGGTCTTCTTTCGTCAGAAGCTTGATACCGTCCGCCACGGGCTGCAACAACCCGTGCCACCCCACGCGCATGGGACCCATCCGCTGCTGCATATGGCCGGCAATTTTGCGTTCCAGCCAGGTCAGCGGCAAGGGTAGCAGAAGCAGCATTGCGATCAGCAACGCGATCTTGATGGCGATCAGGCCAAGAGCGAAGAGAAGGTCCATGTTCCGCGGCCAACTTGTCAACAGGCTGAAACACGACTGGACTTGGCCGAGCTTACCCGTCGAGCGCTTCGGTACTTCCGATTTCTCGATTCTCTCACGAAACGGCTGCTGTGGACAAGCTGCTCCTTCCAGCTCTGTGCTTGACGGCGAATGCAGAGATCATCGCGGGATCCTTTGCGGGTGAACAACACCCAGACGAAGCCGGAACCCGACTGTTAAGGGTGAATGGCCTTATTGGCAGCATCGCGGAATGAAACGAGTCTCTGGCGTCCGTCATCCCACAGGACGAGCCTGACGCAGCGCAAGCTTTCCCAAAGAGTGATACGGCCGATATCCGCGAGTTGGGGGTGGTCGCGCAGAACTTCCGGCAATCTGTAGTAAGGGATCCTGCTCGACAGGTGATGCACGTGATGAATGCCGATATTGCCGGTCAGCCATCTCAGCACCAGCGGCAGGTCATAGTGGGATGCGCCGTGGAGGGCTGCCTGGGGAAACTGCCAATCCTCGCCGGCCGACCAGTGCGTCTCCTCAAACTGGTGCTGCACGTAGAAGAGCCAGATGCCGGCGGCGCCCGCCAAGAGCACGATCGGCAGGTGGATCAAGAGGAAAGGCAGGAGCCCAACCATCCAAGCCACCAAGGCGGCGCACACCAGAATCGCAGCGTTCGTCGCCATGGTGGAGACCCAGGGCAGGGCACCTCCCTTCATCATCCCGAAAGGCACACGCTGCTTAAGGAGAAAGAGCCAGGCAGGGCCGATGCCGAACATCACAAGCGGGTGCCGGTACAAGCGATAGCCCAGGCGTTTCACGGGTGAAAGTGCACGGTATTCCGAGACCGTGAGCGTGGTGATGTCGCCGGTACCCCGCTCGTCCAGATTGCCGGCCGAGGCGTGATGAGCAGCGTGCGCCCGGCGCCAGTAGTCGTATGGCGTCAACGTAAGCACACCGATGACACGACCCGTCCAATCGTCGGGGCCGCGACGGGCGAAGAACGAACCGTGGCCGCAATCGTGCTGGATCATGAAAAGGCGTAGGAGGAAGGCTGCGGCGGGAATGATTGCGATCAGCCCGTACCAGAACCCATACGCGAGGGCAAAATAGGCGATGGCCCAGAAGCCGGCGAACGGCACGACTGTGACAAGAAGCTCCAAGGCGCTGCGCCCAATGCGGGGCTGACGGTATTTCGCGAGGATCTTCAACCACGCTCGGGCATCATTTTCTACAAGTGATGCCGGTGAGTAGACATGTGTGTTCATCAAAACTGGTCCGTATTTCCTCGCCTCGCAAATAACCTGCCAGGCCTATGGCTTGCGCCGGAGTTTCAAGCGCAATGGTGGAGAGTGTCGGGCCCGACGAGCCATGCGCGCCGTATAACGGCGATCGCGCTCGGCCTCGTCGGTCAAAATATCGTCATGGGTGCGCTTCTGGTGGCAAGGTGAATGTCGCGGGAGGGTGCCATAACTTGGCAGCATTGAACCTTCGGGCGCTGCGTGCCGGAACGTATCCTACGAAGTGGATGCGCAATGCAATAGCGTTGAGCGCAATTATCTCCTGCAGGGCGGCGTTCGAAAAGCTTGCAAATCCGGGATCGCCACGGCGCGTGCCGGCCGGATCAGGTAGCCGAACGGATGAAAACGGAAGCTCCATAGATGAGCCACCGCCCTATTCAAAGCTGCCCACCGCTCGCCGTCGATAAGCTGATAACCCTTGGCGTCATCAGCCGTGGCAGAGGCGGCATGCAAGTCGCCTCTGCTCCACTAGCGCTATTTCTGCTTCTTGCCTACGCTGGGCGCGCTCGTGGCGAACTTGACCTGATTGCCCTGCGCGGCGGCGGCGGCCGGTGCCACGGACTTGTCCTTTTTCGGCTTTCGAACTTCGCGATTGCTTCTTACTTGGCCTTTGGCCATCTGATCCTCCTGGATTTTCGGTTGATTATGGGTTGCAGAATTTCAATGCTGCGACATGACCGTGCCTTTGTGTCCACTCAGCAAGGACGGAACGTTCCGCCACGGAGGCAGGAAAGCCTGGGGCCTCGTGCTGCCGAACTGAACCGCTTGATACGGAGTGCGGCCGTAGTTTCACCTTTACAAATTTGCTGAAGCCGACCGCGTTCGCGGTATCCAAACCCGCTAACGTTGACGAGATTACGCGCGGTACTGTGAAGGTGAAGCTCGGAAGACACGCGGTCCTCCTTTCGTTGGGGCCAGGACACTAACGCCCCGAAGCAGCAGCGCCCTGAAAATGGCTACTGAAGATGAGAGCATGTGCTATTTGAAGGTCGTACGCAATGGCCCTTGTTCTCTCTTTGAACAGGCGGGTCGGCCCAAGACGCGCCCGCTGACATTGGCCACACTTTACCACTTGTCTTCGTATTGCACTCAGCTGAGTTCTTGGGCTAGTCCGATGAGAAGCCCTTCAGGTCCACGGATGTAGCAGAGCCGATACGCGTCCTTATACTGGACTACTTCGCCTACGAGCTGCGCGCCGCGCTTGAATAGCCTTTTAAGCATCTCGTCGATGTCGTCCACGGCGAACATGACGCGGAGGTAGCCCAGGGCGTTGACCGGGGCGTTCCGGTGATCTGCGACCACAGGTGGCGTGAGGAAGCGGGAGAGCTCGAGCCGGCTGTGGCCGTCCGGTGTGCGCATCATGGCAATCTCGACACGCTGATCACCCAGTCCGGTGACACGTCCGGCCCATTCTCCTTCGATCGTTGCCTGGCCTTCGAGCTCGAGGCCGAGTTCGCGAAAGAAATCAATCGCCGCTGCCAGGTCTTCGACGACGATTCCTACGTTGTCCATCCGCTTGAGCGCCATGTTTCCAATCTCCAGGGTGGCGTTCCAATCTATAAGGTGTCGCCTCGTCGAACAACGGACGCTTGAGACGCCCCGAACATCGGCAGGCATCCGGGTCCGATCCACGATTGGAGAAAGGCGCCTCTCGGGACGTCAACGAATGCGGCAACTTTTCTTGTTTTGGGCAGCGAAAGAGAACGTCATTCCTATAATCTATAAAAATTATGTATTTAATGACGTTATGATGTCAACTATGCCGGAACTCAGAACCCATGTCCTATCTGCTCAGCCTTCTCGACAAGAGTCCCGTCGATCCCGGAGGCACACCGACACACGCCCTGCATGCGACGGCCAACCTTGCCGTGAAGGCGGAGGAGTGGGGCTACCATCGCTTCTGGGTCGCGGAGCACCATAACATAGCCGGCCTCGCGAGCTCCGCGCCGGAAACCTTGATCGCGTACCTCCTGGCGAAGACGTCGAAGATCCGCATCGGTTCCGGTGGCGTCATGTTGCAGCACTATAGTGCCTATAAGGTCGCCGAGACCTTCAATCTTCTCGCCAGTCTCGCCCCATCCCGGGTCGATCTCGGCGTCGGCAAGGCACCTGGTGGTTTTCCGTTCTCCACCAAAGCGTTGCAGGTCGGAGTTGACCCGGCATTGCGACCGAGCTTCCCCGAGCAACTAACCGATCTCAACCATTATTTCCTGGCGGAGGGCCACGCGGCTTCGGAGCTGTTGGCGACGCCACTGCCGCCTGCTGCGCCGGAACGTTTCCTCCTGGGAGCGAGCGTCGACAGCGCGCTGCTGGCTGCCGAAAAGGGCTGGAAGCTTGTCTTTGCCGGCCATCTCAACGGCGATCCGGACAATCTGCAAAGAACCTTCGACGCCTATGATCGCGCAACGAAGGGCGAGCGGCCGCTCCTCGCTCTCGCAGCTTTCGCGGCCGAAAGCGAGCAGCGGGCGCGCGAACGCGTTGCCGATCTGAAGATCTTCAAGGTGCTGGTTGCAAACGGCCAGAGCGTAAATGTCGGCAGCGAGGAGCAGGCAGCCGAATACGCCCGCCAGGCCGGCATCACCGATTACCGCGTCGAGATAAAGACGCCGAGCGTGCTCACCGGCACGCCGCGGCAGGTGCGCCGGGAGCTCGACGACTTGCATCGTCGCTACGGCGTCCAGGAATTCATCATCGACACGCCCTCGGTTGCTGCTGCCGAACGCTTCGCCTCGATCGAACTCATTGCACGAGAACGACTGTCTCTCGCCGCCTGATCATTCCGGGAAGGAACTGTCATGACCAAGAAGAATGTGACTTTCGGTATCATGCTGCAGGGGCCGGGCGGGCACATGAATGCCTGGAAACACCCGAGCGGGCCGGCCGATGCCAGCGTCAATTTCGGCTTTTTCGTCGAAACGGCGCGCAAGGCCGAAGCCGCCGGCATCGCCTTCGCCTTCGTCGCCGACGGCCTCTACATCAACGAGCAGTCGATCCCGCATTTTCTCAATCGCTTTGAACCGCTGACGATCCTGTCTGCCCTTGCAGCTTCGACGTCGAAGATCGGTCTCGTTGGCACGGTTTCGACCTCCTACAGCGACCCGTTCACGGTGGCTCGCCAGTTCGCATCCCTCGATCTTTTAAGCGGTGGCCGGGCCGGCTGGAATGCGGTGACCTCACCGCTTGAAGGTTCGGGCCGCAACTACGGGCGCGAGCATCCAGAGCACGAGCTGCGCTACGAAATCGCCGACGAATATCTCGACGCCATAAAGGGGCTCTGGGACAGTTGGGACGACGATGCCTTCGTGCGCGATCGGGCAGCCGGCGTCTATGTGGACAAGACGAAGCTGCGCCGGCTCAACCACAAGGGGCGGTTCTTCCGGATCGAGGGGCCGCTCAATATCGAACGCTCCAGACAGGGACAGCCGGTCGTGTTCCAGGCGGGAGCCTCGGATTCCGGTATCCGCCTTGCCGGCAAACATGCCGACGCGGTGTTCACCAATGGCGGCCCGATCGAGGATGCGAAAGCGTTCTACAAGCAGGTCAAGCAAAGTGCGGTGGCTCAAGGGCGCCGCGCCGCGGAGATCGGCATCTTCCCGGGTATCGGCCCAATCGTGGGGGCGACTGCCGAGGAAGCCGAGGCGAAGTACCGTGCCATTCGCGATCTGGTGACGATCGAGGAGGCGCTTCTCTATCTCGGCCGCTTCTTCGACCACCACGACTTCAGCGCCTATCCCCTGGACGCGCCGTTCCCCGACATCGGCGACATCGGCAAGAACAGTTTCCGGGCAACGACCGACCGCATCAAGAAGACGGCGCGGGAGACCGGGGCGACCCTGCGCGAGATCGCGCTTGATGTCGCAACGCCAAGGACCGCCTTCATCGGCACGGCCGAGCATATCGCCGACGAGATCATCCGCTGGATCGGAGAGGATGCCGCCGACGGCTTCATTCTCGGTTTCCCGGTGATCGCCGAAGGGCTCGCCGATTTCGCCGAACATGTGCTGCCGCTGCTTGAGCGCCGCGGCTACTTCAAGCGCGAGCTCGAAGGCGAAACGCTGCGCGACCACCTCGGGCTCTCCTACCGCGAGAGCCGCTACGCCGCGCCGGCCCCGGATATCGAACGGGGAAGGGCAGTCGGAGCCTGATGTTATCGCTGGAGGCGCGCACATGAACCTCATTCTCACCGACACCCAGAGGTCCGCCGCGGTCGAGCGAGGCCTTGCCGCCTTTCTCGATGAGATCGTCGCCATTCGCCATGACCTGCACCAGCATCCGGAGCTTGCCTTTCAGGAGAAGCGCACCAGCGGCCTCGTCGCCGATCTGCTTACCTCCTGGGGTTATGAGGTCCGCCGCGGCATCGCCGGCACGGGCATCGTCGCAACAGTTCGGCGCGGAAGCCGCGAGAAGGTGATCGGTCTTCGCGCCGACATGGATGCGCTGCCGATCGAGGAGGCGACCGGGCTTGCCTATGCCAGCCGCCACACGGGCGTCATGCACGCCTGCGGTCATGACGGGCACACGGCGATCCTGCTCGCCGCCGCGCGCTTTCTGGCGGCCGAGGGCCGTTTCGATGGCACGCTGCGGCTGATCTTCCAGCCGGCTGAGGAAATCGGCGCCGGCGCCCGCAAGATGCTGTCGGAAGGGCTGTTCGAGCGGTTCCCGGTCGATGCGGTCTTCGGCCTGCACAATTGGCCGGGCGTGCCCGCCGGACGCTTCGGCTTCGTCGCCGGCGCTGCCATGGCCTCCGTCGATCAGGCAAATATCACGGTCGTCGGCAAGGGCGGTCATGGGGCCGAGCCGCATCTGACGATTGATCCGGTACTGGCGACGGCATCGCTGATCACGGCCCTACAGAGCCTCGTTTCGCGCAATGTCGACCCGCAGGACATGGCTGTCGTCACAGTCGGCTCCATTCATGGCGGCCAGGCATCAAACGTCATTCCCGAGAACGTCTCGCTGAGGCTGACCTTGCGTGCCTTCAATGGCGAGGTTCGCCGTCTGCTCGGCGAACGTGTCCAGGCGTTGGCACGGGCGCAGGCCGAAAGCTTTGGCGCCACCGCAAATGTCGACTACAGGCTGGGCTTCCCGGCGCTCGTCAACCACCGGCGCGAAACGGATTTCGCCCACAACGTCGCGCTGCAGGCCCTTGGCCCCGAAGCGGTCATTGCCGACTTCAAGCCGCGCACCGCCAGCGAGGACTTCGCGTTCTTCCTGGAAGAGAAGGCGGGCAACTACGCCTTCGTCGGTAACGGCGACAGCGCCTCCCTTCACAGCGCTCAATACGATTTCAACGACGCGATCATCGCACCCGCCGCCCGCTACTGGGTCCGGCTGGTGGAAACCTTTCTCGCATGACGACCATGGGATGGCGAAAGACATGAGCGACACGTTTCTCTACACCACGCCCCTCGACCCGCGCGCCAAGCCGCTGATCGACGAACTGATCGTGGAATATGACAGCCGCTACGGCAACGACTTCAGCGAAGAAGGGGCGGCGGCGGAAATGAACCGCTATCCGCCGGAGGCCTTCGCCCCGCCGCACGGCAATTTCGTGCTCCTGATCCGCAATGGCGAAACCATCGGCGGCGGCGCCTTCAAGTACTATGACGACCACACCGCCGAGTTCAAGCGCATCTGGACCCGCTCCGATCTGCGGCGCCAAGGCCTGGCGCGCAAGGTGCTCTATGAGCTCGAGGCACAGGCGGCGCGGCAAGGCTATTCGCGCATCTATCTGACGACCGGATTTCGCCAACCCGAAGCGGTCGGCCTCTATCTCGCCAACGGCTATACCGCGCTCTTCGACGTCGATGCCGATCTGGAGGTCTACAAGACTCTGCCCTTCGAGAAGGACATCACCCACCTCGTCACGACGCTTGCGTTTCTCGGCGAAGTGCCGCCCTCCCATCCCCAGGCCGCAAGCCACGCCTGACCCCGAGCGATCGCGCCGGTCGCAAGCCCGGCCGCCAACCGACTTTCAAGAGAGGATCCAACATGGCCGTTCTGAGCGATCGCGCCGGCGCGCCCGGTGTCAGCCGGACCAGCGAGCCCAATCCGGGCTATGCGCACTTCCGCATCGTACCGGCTCGCCATCCGGGCCGCGCGCTCGGCACGCTGTTTGCGGCGCTCGTGATATCAGGCGTGCTCTATTCGGTGCTGACCAACCCGCGTTGGGGCTGGCCGGTTTTTGCCGAATGGTTCTTTGCCGCGCCGGTGCTCGCGGGTCTCGGCCGGACCCTGCTGTTGACGGCGCTCGCCACCGTCTCGGGCTCGTTGCTCGGAACAGCGTTGGCGCTCGCCCGCGTGTCGAAATCGCCGCTGCTTGCCAGCCTCTCCTTCGGCTATATCTGGCTGCTGCGTTCCATCCCGCTGATCGTTCTGCTGCTGGTGCTCAACAATCTCGGCTACCTCTACGAGACGATCGCGATCGGCGTGCCGTTCACCGATACCGTCTGGCTGAACTATCCGACGACCCAGCTGCTGACGCCATTTGCCGCCGCTTTCCTCGGCCTCACTCTCAATCAGTCCGCCTTCTTCGCCGAGATCGTGCGCGGCGGCATCCTCGCCGTCGATCAGGGACAGCACGAAGCGGCCGCGGCGCTGGGCCTGCCGCGCAGGCGTCAGGCGTTCCGCATCGTGCTGCCACAGGCCATGCGCTCGATCCTGCCCACCGGCTTCAATGAGATTATCGGTCTCGCCAAGGGCACCTCGATGGTCTACGTGCTGGCGCTACCGGAGCTTTTTTATACGGTGCAGGTCATCTATCGTCGCAACCTTGAGGTCATTCCGCTGCTGATGGTCGCGACCGTTTGGTACCTGGTGATCATGACCGGCCTTTCGATCGCCCAGCACTACATCGAGCGCTATTATTCGAGAGGTGCGGTGCGCAATCCTGTGCCTCTGCCTTTCCAGGTACTCATCTCGCGCTTTCGCCAGCCGCTGCCGGAGGTCGCGCGCCCGGCTGCCGCAATCGCAAAGGTGGGCTTTCGCGATGCGCAGGTTGTCCGCTCCGGCGGCACCGTGCACGTGCACGACATATCGAAGAGCTTCGGGCCGCTGAAGGTGCTCGACCGGGTCGAGCTGAACCTGCCGGCGGGCAGCGTCACGGCGATCCTCGGGCCGTCCGGTTCGGGCAAGTCCACGCTCCTGCGCGCCATCAATCATCTCGAGCGCGTCGACGATGGTTTCATCGCGATCGATGACGAGCTTGTCGGCTACAGCCAGAAGGGCGACACGCTCTACGAATTAAAGGAAAAGGACATCCTGAAACGGCGTGCCGATATCGGCATGGTGTTCCAGAACTTCAATCTCTTTCCGCATCTGACCGTGCTTGAAAATCTGATTGAGGCGCCCGTTCATGTGCGCGGTCTCAGCCGGGATGACGCGGTGCGCCTCGCTCGGGATCTGCTCGACCGCGTCGGATTGAGCGACAAGATCAACGCCTATCCGCGTCAGCTCTCCGGCGGACAGCAGCAGCGCGTCGCGATTGCCCGTGCGCTGGCGCTACGCCCGAAGGTGCTGCTCTTCGATGAGCCGACGTCGGCTCTCGATCCGGAGCTCGTCGGCGAAGTGCTCGACGTCATCAAGGAATTGGCCCGCACCGGCACGACGCTTGTCATCGTCACCCATGAAACCGGCTTTGCCCGTGAGGTCGCCGACACCGTGATATTCATGGAGGCGGGGCGCGTGCTTGAGGCCGGACCGCCGGCGCAGATCTTCGCCGCAGCAAGCCATCCGCGCACCCGCGAATTCCTCGCGCGCGTTCTCTGAAAAAGCTGTCCGCTATTTCCCGATGGGAAGCTTTGCCATCACCAACAACCAATGATTGAAACGGAGAGGACTATGACAATGTTCGACACTGCAAAGTTGCTTCTGGCCGGTGCCGTCACAGCCGTGACCCTCGGCTTGGGTCCCGTCCAGGCCGAGGAGAAATTCGATCTCAGCCCCGACACCTCCAATCGCATCCGGGCGGAGAAGAACGAAGCCGCGGTCAAGGCAATCGCTGCTGACTTCAAGTTCGTCAATCCGGGCAAGTTTACCGTTGCCGTCAACCCGTGGGACCCGCCGATTGCCACTTACGCATCGGACTCCAAGACCGTTGTCGGCGCCGACCCGGATATCGCTTCGCTGCTTGCCGACAGCTTCGGCCTTGAGCTTGAACTCGTGCCCGTCGCTTGGGCCGATTGGCCGCTCGGCGTCAGCTCCGGCAAGTACGACGCCGTCATCAGCAACGTCACGGTGACCGAGGAGCGCAAGGAGAAGTTCGATTTCTCCACCTATCGCAAGGACGTGCTCGGCTTCTTCGTCAAGTCCGACAGCAAGATCAATGAGATCAAGGAACCGAAGGACGTCGCCGGGCTGAAAGTGATCACCGGTGCCGGCACCAACCAGGAGAAGATCATTCTGGAATGGGACCGGCAGAACGTCGCGGCCGGGCTGAAGCCGATCGAGGTGCAATACTACGACGATCGCGCCGCCAGCGATCTCGCCTTGCAGTCGGGCCGCGCCGATGTCGAGTTCAACCCGAATGCCACCAGAGCCTATGCCGCGTCGATCAAGAACAACACCAAGGTCGTTGGCATCGCCAGCGGCGGCTGGCCGCTGACGGCCGAGATCGCCGTCACCACGCGCAAGGGCGGCGGCCTGACCGACGCGATCACTGTCGCGCTCAACGATCTGATCAAGAGCGGCAAATATGGAGAGGTACTGAAGCGCTGGAGCCTGGGTGCCGAGGCGGTTGACAAGGCTCAGACCAACCCGCCCGGCCTGCCGAAGAGCGGTTCCTGATCTGGCCTCGCTGGATCGACGGCGCCGCCGCCGGTTCAGCTTCTGCATTTCACCCGGAGACTAGCAGCATGAACGGCACGACCCGATTTCGCACTCTTCTTGCCGCCGCGGCGGCCCTTCTTCATGTCGGCTCGGCGCAGGCCGACACTGCCTTTGATCTCAGCCCCGAACAGCCCGACCGCGTCCATGCCGTTCGCAACGAAACTGCAGTCGCGGCCATCCCCGCGGATTTCAAGTTCGTGACACCGGGCAAGTTCACCGTCGCAGTCAGCCCCGGCGGCCCGCCGCTTGCCACCTACGCTACCGACGCGCGTACGATCATTGGGGCCGATCCGGAATATGCCGGTGCGATCGCCAACAGCTTGGGGCTCGAGCTTGAGCTCGTGCCCACCGCCTGGATCGACTGGCCGCTGGGGCTGACCTCCGGCAAGTACGACGCAGTGATCTCCAATGTCGGGGTCACCGACCAGCGCAAAGAGAAGTTCGACTTCTCAACCTATCGGCAGGGGCTGCACGGCTTCTTCGTCAAATCCGATAGCGGCATAACCTCGATCAAGGAACCGAAGGATGCGGCGGGTCTTAGGATCATCGTCGGCGCCGGCACCAACCAGGAGCGCATCCTCCTCAAATGGAGCGACGAGAACGTCGCAGCGGGTCTGAAGCCGCTGGAGCTGCAATACTACGACGACGAGGCGACGAGCCTCGTGGCGCTCGCTTCCGGGCGGGCCGACGTCATCGTTCAGCCGCATGCGCAGCTCGTCTTCATTGCCGCCCGAGACAACAACATCAAGCGTGTCGGTACGCTGAGCGCCGGCTGGCCGGAGCGTTCGGACGTGGCGATCACCACCCGCAAAGGCAGCGGTCTCGCCAACGCTCTGACGATCGCCACCAACGGCCTGATTGCGGATGGCACCTATGGCAAGGTTCTGGAACGCTGGCACCTCCGGGAGGAGGCTTTGCCGAAATCCGAGACCAACCCACCCGGTCTTCCGAAATTCTAAGGAGCCTTGGCGTGACGCGGAACAAGATATCGATCAGCCATATTGGCTTCCTGAGCCCGGGCAACTACCCGGCGGACGACCCGTTGGATGGGCTGGAGAAGACCTTGGCGTTGCTGCAGTATGGCGAGGCGCTCGGTTTTGCCAGCGCCTGGGTGCGCCAGCGACACCTCGAACCCGGGATATCATCGGCCGCCGCCTTTCTCGCGGCGGCGACGCAAAGGACGAACCGCATCGAGCTTGGCACTGCCGTCATCCCGATTGGCTACGAAAGCCCGTACCGGCTGGCAGAGGATCTCTCGACCGTCGATGTGCTCTCGCGCGGTCGTCTAAACATCGGCCTCAGCGCCGGACGTCCGCTGCATGCCGATCTGATCGGTCATCTTGTCTTTGACGAAGGCTGGGAGAATTTCGACTTCACCCATGCGCGGGTTCTGCGTTTTGTCGAAAATCTGCGCAGTCGCCCGATCGGCGACGAAAACACCTTCATCAAGACGCCGTTCGGCCCGCAGCGCCCGCGGCTCCAGCCCCACGCCAAGGGACTGACGGACCGGATCTGGTACGGCGGCGGCTCGTTGAAGTCTGCCGGATGGGCAGGGCGCAATGATCTCAATCTCCTGATCGGCAATGTCACGACCGGGGAAGGGACCGACGATTTCTTCCTCGCGCAGCAGCGCCAGCTCGAGACCTATCGCGCGGCGGGCGGTACGGAGAGGCGGGTCGCGCTTGGCCGGGTCATTGTTCCGCTGGATGGTGCGGACGCGAGAACGCGCCAGCGCTATCTCGACTACGCGGCCGGACGCACCGAGCGAACGCTTACGCCGCAGGGCGATCGGCGCACGCTTTACGCCCGCGACCTCGTCGGTAGTTCGGATGAAATCCTTGAACGGTTGTTTGCAGACCCGATCCTGCCGCATGTCCGCGAACTCAGGCTCGAACTCCCCTACGAATTCGAGGACGAGGACTACCGCCAGATCGTCCACGACTTTGTTGCTCGCATTGCTCCGGAGCTCGGGTGGTCGCCGGCCGGCCAGAAAGCGGCCTAGAACCGAGGGGGCTCCGATGTGAAGCCTCGCAAAGCAGGAGCATATGAGTGCCAAAGACGATCGACTACTTCTTCTCCATTGTGTCGCCCTGGTCGTATATCGGATTCGACACCTTTGTCGGCCACTCAAGGACTATAGCGGCGAAATCGTAACGGCGAGAAATACAAAGGCCTCAGTCACGATAACCTCCGCGGCGCTTGCCGCGCTCTTCGACGTTCCTGCGGTCGTTATTCTTGTCGCGGAGAATAAGGTGGCTTTCTTCGAGAGCGTTGGGGACATTGCGCCACAGGAGGCCGAGTTCGACGCGGCGCTATCGTCAGCGGCGACGGGAACCGTTCAACTTGCCGAGGTCTATCCGGAGTCGCGTGTTGACTTTTGGCCTGTTGCAACGGCGTCCGGTCAGCGCGCCGTGATTGGGCTCGCGTTCGATCCCGACCGGCGCCCCGACATACCGGAGACATTGATCGACGTTATCAGCAGCATCTTGGCGTTGGCACTCGACCGCCAGCAAACTTCCTAAAGCCAGCCAGACCTTTTGAAACGCCAATACAGGATGGCGCAAAGCGTGACGATAACGCCGAGGACGGCAAAGTAGCCGTAGCGCGTCGCAAGCTCGGGCATGTTTTCGAAGTTCATCCCGTAGATGCCGGCGATAGCTGTCGGCACGGCGAGGATTGCCGCCCAGGCCGCAAGCTGCCGAGTAATCGTGCCCTGGCGCTGCTGCTCCAAGAGATTGGAGGCCTCGAACACGGACGTCATCACCTCGCGAAGGCCGCCGACCAACCCCTCAACGCGCCTCACATGGTCATACACATCTTTGAAGAAGGGTTTCGCATTGTCGTCGATGCAAGGGAGTTCGAGGTGGCTGAGCTTTCCCGCCACTTCCCCCATAGGTCCGAGGACTCGCTGAAAGCGGATCACTTGGCGACGCATGCGGAAGATGCGCCGGATTTGCTCCGGCTGCAGCAGCGACACGAGCACGTGTTTCTCGAGTTCCAAAACTTTGTCCTCGAGCGTCTCGACCACCGGCAAGTAGCCGTCGACAACGAAGTCAATGATGCCGTGAAGGACGTAGTCGGGACCGTGTTCGAGAAGCCGTGGGGACTGCTCGAGTTGCTGGCGCAGTTCCTTGTGGGAGCGGGCTGAACCATGGCGAACCGAAATGAGATGGCGCTTTCCCACAAAGATGCAGGTTTCGCCGTAGGCAATCTTGTCACCCTCAAGATGGGCCGTCTTGGCGACAACGAACAACTGGTCTCCGTAGATGTCCACCTTCGGCACTTGATTGCCGTTGAGGGCGTCCTCAACCGCCAAAGGATGAAGGCCGAACATCGCCTGAAGGCTCGCCATCTCGTCCGTGGAGGGATCCGTCAGTCCGATCCAGGCAAACTCGCCGTCTGACGTCTCGAATGGCTGGGCAGCAAGGGGCACTTCTTCGGCGCGCTTGCCCGAACGATACAGATAAGAGGCGACGACTGTCATTTAAGCTTTCCGAAATTGCGTTGGTCGCGCGTTCAGCGTCTGAGCGGAGACGACTAAATCGTTACCTGCTCACCGATCTCGACGACCCGATTGGCGGGCAGCTTGAAGTATGACGATGGATCAATGCCGAGCCCCGCGAGCGCGATGTAGAGCTTGTCCTGCCAGCCCGGCAGACCGGAGTTTGGATCACTGATAAGGGTCCTGCGCCCCAGATAGAACGACGTCTGCATAATCTCGAACTTGAACCCTGCTTTCTTGCAGAGCGACAGCGATTTCGAGACGTTTGGCTCGTCCATGAAGCCAAAGCAAAGTTCGAGCCTTGCAAACCTGTCCGAAAGTTCGGTCAGCGATACGCGGTCTTCCTCTGCCACATACGGGTGCTCGGACGTCCGGATGGTCAGGATGACGTTTTGTTCGTGAAGGACGTGATTGTGCTTGATGTTGTGGAGGAGGACGGCGGGCGTCTTGTCGCCCACGCTGGTCAGAAAGACGGCCGTCCCGCGAACGGTCTGGGGCGCATGGGTGGATTTTTCGATCGAGCGGATAAACGTTTCAAGAGGGATGTCGTTGCGCGCGGTCTTTTCGCGGAGCATTTGCGATCCGCGCGTCCAGGTCCACATCACGACCATGATCGTCAATGCCAGCGCTACAGGCACCCAGCCGCCATCATGGATCTTGAGCAAATTGGCGAGCAAAAAGACGGTCTCGATAACAAGCAATGGTGCAAGCATCAGTCCCGCGAGAAGCGTCGAGTAGCCCCAGACGGAACGGAGGAACTGGAAAGCCATCACTGTTGTCACGACCATGGCGCCGGTCACCGAGATCCCGTAGGCGGTGGCAAGGGACTCCGAGTCGCCGAACGAGAAGATGAGCACGATGACGCCAACAAACAGGAGCACGTTTACGGCAGGCACATAAATCTGGCCGGTGTTGGTCTCGGAGGTGAACTTGATCAGCAGCCGAGGGAGGAAGCCCAAATGAACCGCCTGCCGTGCGAGCGAGAACGCCCCCGTGATGACCGCCTGGCTGGCAATGATTGTCGCCATGGTGGCGAGGATGACCATCGGCAGCAGAGCCCAGTCCGGATAGAGCAGGAAGAAGGGATTGTGCGCCGCGTCAGGGTGGCCGAGCACGAGCGCACCCTGTCCGAGGTAGTTCACCGCCAATGCTGGGAACACAAGCGCAAACCACGCGGTGCTGATCGGCTTGCGCCCGAAGTGGCCGAGGTCCGCATAAAGGGCTTCCGCTCCCGTGACCGTCAGGAAGACGGCACCGAGTACGACCAGGCCTGCCCAGCCCGCATGGGTGACGAACCAGAGGGCATTGATCGGGTTGAGAGCCTGCAGGATCGTCCAGTCGTCGCCGATGTGGATGAGACCGCCCCAGGCCATCGCGAGGAACCAGACCACCGTAATCGGCCCGAAGAACTTTGCGACCGCTTGAGTGCCCTTTGACTGGACGGCGAAGAGCGCGACCATCACGGCCGCGGACAGTGGTAGCACGTAGTCAGAAAGGGCGGGCGTGACGAGCTTCATGCCTTCAAGAGCCGACATGACCGACAGGGCAGGGGTGATCATGGCATCGCCGATGAACAGTGCCGCCCCAACCAACCCTGCAAAAAACAACACCGGCATGAAGCTGCCTGTCTTTTTCATCAGAAGCGCGAGAAGCGATAGAGTTCCGCCTTCCCCGTCATTGTCGGCGCGCAGCAGGAAGAGCACGTACTTGAACGTGACGATGATCGTCAGCGTCCAGACCATAAGGGAAATAAGGCCGATGACTTCTTCCCCCTGTACACCGTCGTTCGAGAAAGGGCGGAGTGCTTCGCGAAATGCGTAAAGCGGACTGGTTCCGATGTCGCCATAGACGACACCAACGCATCCAAGCAGGAGAACAAGGAAGTTTCGCGTCTCCGTTTGAGGCTCGAAAGCTTCGCTATGCGAGGTGGGCATGAGGTCTCCTGGATCGAACCGCTAGAACGGTCCCAGTATATGGTGCATTGCGAAAGGTGAGGCAAATACGGATTTGCGAGTTTCCCGCCTGATACGCCTCAGATCCGTCTCGTGCGCGGGAATTTGCGCCTTGGGAGGACGAATTCCTCACTGACGAGCGCCTCGCTACTCGCCGTATGGAACGGGGGGCGTGGTCCCAGCATCGATTCTGTGCGGCTTTGATCTGGGGAAGTTCTCGTTTTGTGCTTTGAGCATCGCATAATGTATCTGGTAATCGAACAGGCGTACGATCCCGGTGCCTGCAAGGGCTGCGGGGTTTCTGACTTCGCCCTGAAGCGCCTCGACGCCCCACGGAACCTGCGAGTTGGCCATGAGGGGGATTGGCTGCGCGGTCGAGGCAAGGCGCTGAAACTGCCAGTTCCATGCACAATCCTGCCAACGACGGCCACGAGATTATGGTCGGGGCGTGCCGTCGTGGCACGTGGACAGCGCTCTTTCTCTCGAGATGCAACGGTTGATCGCCCGGCATGCTGACGGCGGAGATGCCCGTCGGATGCTTCCAAGTGTTGTGCTCGTGAGCAGCTGCATGCCGACGCTGCCGGCCGGTGAAATTACCGGACCGATGTTCGCCCTTGTGGCGCAGGGCGCAAAGCATATCTGCCTCGGAGATCGGGTCGCTTCCTATCGTCCTGGTTGAACAATTCAGGTTGGGAATCGTTACGGGCGCCGCCAGCGGAATCGGCAAGGCCACCGTCGAACTGCTACTCCCGCGGTGCGAAAGTCATCGCCGAGGATATTGACCCCAGGTCGATGCCCTCAGAACAGACGGCATCGTGCCATTCGTCGCCGACATTTCCAAGGACGGCAGCTCCGAGAAAGCGGCTGCACTCGCCATCGAAAACTTCGGAAAGCTTGATCTTTTGGTGAACAATGCCGCCCGCATCGTTTATAAGCCCGTCGTCGGAATGACCCGAGGGGATTGGGATTACGTGATGGAAACGAACGTGACCCGTTTGTTCCTTCATTCTCGCGAAGCCGCAAATCTGAGGATCAAGCAGAAGAGCGGAGCGATCGTCAACATCGCGTCCTACGCGTCCTATTTCGCTTTCCCGACCATTGCCGCCGACACCTCCTCAAAGAGGGCGTTGGCGCAATTGACCCGGACCATGGCACTGGAGCTTGCCGAACACGGCATTCGCGTGACGCGATCGGTACCGGTGACGTCGTCACCCGCCTATTGAACAGCTTCATGGAAGACGGCCCCGGCTTTTTGACCGAGCACGGCAAGGGCGCGCCGATCGGCCGCGCTGCTCAGCCTTCGGAAATCGTGGCGTTCCTTGCCTCCGACCGCGCGAGCTTCATTGTCGGTTCCATCGTCATGGCTGACGGTGGCTACAGCGTTCAGATCAAGTAAGGAAAGTTGCCGCTGCCCGAAAGTTCGGGCAGCGGCCCTTCGGCTTCGCCGGCTTGCGGCCAGCCATTTGGCATGGTGTCACGGGTCCTTGCCGATCTTGCTGGAAACCGAATGGCTCACGCCAAGGGCGTCGCACTTGTTTTGGTCCTGAGGCGTTCGCGTCTGAAACGTTGAACGTGGTCGACCAGGGCGCGCAACTTGGGCGCCATATTGTGCCGGCTGGGGAAATAGAGAAAAAAACCCGGAAAGGGCGGCAGATAGTCTTCCAGGATTGAAACCAACTCGCCTCGTTCGAGATAGGGGCGAAAGGTCTCCTCCAGCGCGAATGTAATGCCGCCGCCGGCCAGCGCCGTCCGTATCATAACGCGCAGGTCATTCGTGGTGATCTGGGGTTCGACCGAAACGTCGAAGGCTTCCCCTTCATGGGCGAATTCCCACCGGTAGGGAGCCGTGTCCGGTGACGGACGCCATCCGATGCAGCGATGATGGATCAGGTCCCTCGGATGTGTCGGAAACCCGTGGGCTTCGAAATAGGCGGGGCTCGCCACGACGACTTCCTTTTGTTCGCCCGACAGTGGAACGGCCACCATATCCTGCTCGATGACATCCCCCAGCCGCACCCCTGCATCGAAGCCGCCGGCGACGATATCGAACGTATCGTCCGTCACCGTCACGTCGACGATGATATTGGGGTAGGCCTCGGCAAAGGAGGCGACAAGCGGCCCGGAGAGAAAATCTTCGGCAATCGAGGTCACCGCGATGCGAAGCACACCGTGGGGGTTGGCGTTGCCGCCGACATCTTCGAGCGCAGACAGGACTTCGGCCATGGGACGAGAAAGCGTGTCGCGCAGGCGCTCACCCGCTTCGGTGAGCCGGACGCTGCGCGTGGTGCGGGTGACGAGCGCTATCCCGCAGCCGTCTTCCAGCCGCCGGATGCCCTGGCTGACGGCCGAGCGCGTGACGCCGAGGCGGGCGGCGGCTGCCACGAAATTCGCCTCCTCGGCCACCGCGAGGAAAAGCGGCAGCAGGTTCAGATCCAGATTCATTGTCGCGCCATGCTAACCAATCTGATTAGTTATAAGGGAATTCCGACGACAATCAACCGCATCTAATCTTCCTTCATCCCACGGTGCAGACGGCGAGTGGGGAGAGAAACGGCACCCGCGATGAAAGGAAGTACGATGACCTCTTTGAAAATCATGTTTGCCACCAGGGCAATCGTCGGCGCACTCGCCGGCCAGGTTGCCGCTCAGGATGCCGCTTGCCCGCAGGATGGCCACAAAGCGCCCCTTGGGGCTTCCCGGGAAGAAATCGTCGAAGCGCTTTTCAACGTCATTCGCCATGCCGGTTCTCCGCTGGACGAAAAAGCTCTGCTGATCGCGCAGGAGCGCATGTCGCTGTTCGATGCCAGACAGGCGCCTGCGGCATAGTCAGAGAAGCGCCTTGCGCAAGATCCCGACGGCTCGCGCAAGCCGGCAAGAGAGTTCTGCCGGTGATGGGCCTAGGTTCAGTCGACCCATCCGGATTGGATGGGGCCGCAGCAAACAGGAGCCATCCATGTCAGCCTACCTCGTTGTCGATCTCGACATTCAAGACTCTGATGCGATTGCGGATTACCGTTCCAAGGCCCTGCCGCTCGTCGCCGAAGCCGGCGGCCGGCTCATTGCCCTTGATGATGCCCCGCTCCAGCTCGAAGGCTGGGAGGCGAGCAACATGCTGATCATCGAATTCCCCGACATGCAGGCGATCCGCGATCTTTTCGCGTCGCCGGCCTATGCGCCTCTCGCAAGACAAAGACAGTCTGCGGCGGGCTCGCGTGTCATCGCCCTACGCGGCTTCGAGCCGGCGTGACGATCGTTGGTGCGAAGCCGCAACATGACCATCACACCTCAAGAAAGGACATTCCTATGAGCAACATCACAAACAAGATCGTTCTCGTCACCGGCGCCAGCAGTGGCATCGGCGAAGCGACGGCGCGCGCCCTTGCCAAGGCCGGCGCCGTGGTCGTGCTTGGGGCAAGACGCATCGACCGCCTCGAAACCCTGGCCGCCGAGATCACCGCCACAGGCGGCAAGGCACTCTACCGGAGCCTCGACGTCACATCCCGCGCGGATGTCCAGGCCTTCGCCGATACCGCGCTCGATGCCTTTGGGCGCATCGACGTGATCGTCAACAATGCCGGCGTCATGCCGCTTTCACCGATGGCTTCGCTGAAAGTGGATGAATGGGACCGGATGGTCGACGTCAACATCAAGGGCGTGCTTTACGGCATCGCCTCCGTGCTGCCCGCCATGAACCGGCAGGGCGCCGGGCAGGTGATCAACGTCTCGTCCGTCGGAGGCCTTTCGGTATCGCCGACGGCCGCCGTCTACTGCGCCACCAAATATGCCGTGCGGGCCATTTCCGACGGGTTGCGGCAGGAGAACGATCGGATCCGCGTGACCTGCGTCTATCCGGGCGTCGTGGAATCCGAACTCGCCGATAGCATCACTGATCCGACTGCCGCCGAAGCGATGGTCGCCTATCGCCAGATAGCCCTGAAGCCGGAGGCCATCGCTGACGCGATCGTGCATGTGATCGGCCAACCCGCGGATGTCGATACCAGCGAAATCGTCATCCGGCCCACTGCAAGCATGTGATCGGAAGACGGGATGTCGAACCGATCTGGACTTGCAGGCGCGGGCCTTGCCGCGATGCTGTTCTGCATGGCCTCCGCCCAGGAAGGATATTCCCAGATGAAAATGATCCGGAACACAACTCCACCAGACCAGACGCATCCCTATGTCGGTATGTGGATCACCGCGGATGGCCGCATTCGTCACAACCTGTTGCCGAACGGCCGCTATGACGAGGCGCGCGGCCGACGGGAAAGCGCCTATCAGGGACGATACGAAGTCCGCGGCAATCACATCGACTACTGGGACGATACCGGATTTACCGCCGATGGCGACTTCATCGACGGAGTGCTGCACCATGCCGGCATGATCCTCTATCGCGACGGAAAGAAACCGGACTAAGCGGCGAAGTCTTCGTTCTTCCCTTTTCCCTGGCGCCGGATATCCTTGATCCCGGCGCCACATTTGCTTGAGCGATCCAGGGGGAAGGGGACGATCATGGCTTTGGATGAACCAACCGCGTGTCTGCCCATCCCTGAGCGAACCTCCCCGGTCGGTCTCGAAAGTTACATCAGCGGAAACACGCTGGTCAGCGGCGACGGACCGGCGTGGAGAGATGTCTTCGTGCAGGTGCTATCGCGCCACAGCGCTCAACATCCCTTCCTGGTGCCCGCCGTCGCCGAGCCTCTTATCGTCTGGATCATGTCTGGCAGTGCCGTTGTCGAGGAGCGGGATCTCGGCGGAGAATGGATGGCAAACCGCGTCGAGGTCGGCGATTTTTTCCTGACCTGTTCGCCGGTGCCCTATGAAATGCGCTGGCAGGCCGAGGGCGACCAGCCCTTCCGCGTCATGCACCTTTACGTTTCCGTGCCGCTGTTCGAGCGGGTGGTCGAGGCGATGTTCGGCAAGGACGGCGGAAACGTGACGCTGAAGGACGTCTCCGGCGGCCGCGACGCGACGCTCTCGCATATCCTCAGTCTCCTTAACGAGGAACTGCCAGCGGATGGCGGCGGCAGCCCGCTTTATGTCGAAGGGTTGGCGCAAAGCCTTGCCGTCCATCTCGTGCGCCACTATGCGGTCGCCAATACCGAGATGCGTGCGCAGAACGCCTTGCCCGGCGCAAAGCTCAGGAGAGCGATCGCCTTCATGGAGAAACATCTCGAGGAGCCGTTCGATCTCGGCCGCCTGGCACAGGAGGTCGGCATCAGCGAATTCCATTTCAGCCGGCTGTTCAAGAAGGCGACGGGTCTTCCTCCCTCGCATTATTTCATCCGGCAGCGGGTGGCCAAGGCCCAGCAGTTGCTGCAGGAAACCGACACCAGCATCATCGAGATCGGCCTCATGGTCGGCTATTCCAGTCCCAGCCACTTCGCCCAGATTTTCCGCCGTGAAACGGGGCTTACGCCGAGCGACTATCGCAGGGGCTAGGCTCATTCGGCACAGAATGGAGCAAAATCCCGATAGCCTCGGCAAGCCACCGGGAGAGGAAAAATCCCGGATTTCATAGGGTTCTCCTTGTCGAAGCAAACACGTCTCCGCTTCCGGAGCGGGTCTGCAAGCAACAAGGAGATATCATCATGACGAATATCAACGGCAAAGTCGCACTGGTCACCGGTGCTTCGAGCGGCATTGGCGCAGCAACGGCGCTTGCGCTTGCCGGAGCTGGCGTAAAGGTTGGCATCGCGGCACGGCGCACCGATCGTCTGGAAGAGCTGAAGGCCGAAATCACTGAGAAGGGTGGTGAAGCCCTGGTCATCGAGATGGACGTGGCCGATCCGGCTTCCGTCGAAGCCGGTGTGAAGAAGCTAATCGGTACCTATGGTGCGATCGACATTCTCTTCAACAATGCCGGCCTGATGCCGCTTTCCGACATCGACCAGTTTAAGACCGCCGAATGGCTTCGCATGGTCGACGTCAACGTGAAGGGCCTCTTGAACACGACGGCGGCCGTGCTGCCGCAGATGATCAAGCAGCATTCCGGCCATATCTTCAACACCTCCTCGATCGCCGGCCGCAAGGTCTTCAAGGGACTGTCGGTCTATTGCGCCACGAAGCATGCCGTGACCGCCTTCTCCGACGGCCTGCGCATGGAGGTCGGCCAGAAGCACAACATCCGCGTCACTTGCATTCAACCCGGCGCGGTAGCGACCGAACTTTATGATCAGATCACGGATCCGGGCTACCGCCAGCAGATGAATGATCTCGCCAAGCAGATGACCTTCCTGCAAGGCACCGACATTGCCGAGACCATCCTGTTCGCGGCGCGGGCGCCGGCCCACGTCAACGTGGCCGAGCTCTTCGTCCTGCCGGTCGAACAGGGCTGGTAAGCACCCATCACCAACATCGCGAGAGACCGGCCTTCCCGTCAGGAACGGGGAGGCCTGTGGACAAGGAGTTTCCCATGAAGGAAGTACCGGCCTCCGGGGCCTTTCGTCAGCTCGAACCGGGTCCGATCGTGCTGGTGACCACCAGCTACGAAGGAACGCCTAACATCATGACGATGGGCTTCCACATGATGATCCAGCATGCGCCGCCCTTGATCGGCTGCGTCATCGGCCCCTGGAATCATAGCTACAGCGCGCTGAGAGCGACCGGCGAATGCGTCATCGCCGTCCCGACCCTCGATCTTGCAAGGGCGGTCGTCGATATCGGCAATTGCTCGGGCGACACTGTCGACAAGTTCGAGCGTTTCGGCCTGACGCCGCAGCCGGCACGCAGCGTCGCGGCGCCACTGATCGGCGAGTGCGTTGCCAACATCGAATGCAGGGTGCTCGATACCGCCGAGGCCCATAACCTCTTCATCCTGGAGGCCGAACGGCTGTGGATCGACACGGACCGCAAGGAGCGGCGGACCCTGCATCATCGCGGCGACGGTGTTTTTGCGGCCGATGGCGATGTGCTCGATCTCAGCGAGCATATGGTGAAATGGCGTCACCTTCCGAGGTGACGCCATCGCCGTCTTAGCAGTCGCCGGGCAGGAAAGCCCCTCGGCATTGGTCGAGTTCCGGCCCGGTCTCGTCGAAAGCGGCTAGCGCCGAGGGCGCTCCGGTACTGGCATCGCCCGTCCATCGATCGAAGTTGACCGCAAACACGAGCAGCAGGACGACCGCTGCGGCGAGAGCTTCGACCAGCGACGGGCGGGGGCGCCTGCGGCGGGCGTCGTCGGCCGCCGCAATATCCCGGAAAGCGGGATGAAGTTTGTCACAACCGGACATGACGGTTTCCTTCGAAGCCGATCAGGGGACGAGCACCATGGGGCCGTCGCTGCGGCGTTCGAGAATGTCGGCATGCGCGCGCTGCGCTTCCGACAGAGGATACTTCCGGGCGCTGACCGTGCCGAACACCCCGTTCCGCCAGGCATCGAACACTTCGTCTGCGGCGGCCTGAAGGTTGTCCTTCGTCACATACTGGCCGGTGCTGCCACGCGCCAGGCGGATGCCGCGGCGGCTGAGGCCCGTCTCATTGATGGCGGCGCCACCCGATGCCGCGCCGATCACAGCAATCGTTCCGCCATCGCGGATCACGCCGAGCGTTGTGGCGAAGGTCGTTGCGCCGACCAGTTCATAGACGATATCAACGCCATTGGGGGCGACGGTGCGGATGTGCTCGTCGAGCGCGACGGTCTCATATGCAAATGCGTGGTCGACCGCCTGCTCCAGACCGGCGAGCTTACGTTGCGACCCGGTTCCGATCACCGTGATCCCGCGCGTCCGCAGCCAGCGGGCAAGCAGGTTTCCGACGCCGCCGGTCGCGCCCTGAACGAGCACGCGGTCGCCTTCGCCGGGCTTCGCCATGGCGTTGATGGCCATCCAGGCGGTCAGGCCCTTGGTGAGGATGGACGCTGCTGTTTCGGCCGAGATGTCGTCGGGCAGGTTCACGAGCACGTCCTGGCTGACAACGCGCTCTGCGGCGTAGCTGCCGGGGGCGAAGAAATAGGCGACACGGTCGCCGGGGGCAAAGCGGGTGACGCCCGGACCGACCGTTTCGACTATGCCGGCGCCCTCCACGCCGGCCACCGCGGGCAGACCGACCTTGAACGTGCCGTCCCGGAACATGGTGTCGACGAAGTTCACGCCGATCGCTTCATGCCTGATCAGCACTTCGCCGGCGCCGGGTGCGCGGGCACTTTCCTGTTCGACGCGCAGGACGGATGGACCGCCCCACTGACTGTATTTGACGACGTAGGTCATGGCTTTCTCCATGGGCAGGCGGGGCCTGCCGACCTGTTGATCGGACTTCGGGGTGAGTGAGATCGCAAAAATGCGTTTGCTGGTATTTCGGCTTACAGCGTCAGCACTTCAATGCACCGAGCTGGGTGAGACCGGACATCCAATCCTCAGTGTGCCAGGTCTTTTGGATCCTGCCGTCTTCGACAAGGTGAATATCGACGGCCTGGATGAGCAGTTTCCGCCCGGATGCCGGGAGCCCGGCAAATGATCCCTTGTGGGTACCCGAGATGGTCGATCGGACGACGACCTTGTTTCCGTCGGAGATGATGTCCTCGACCGTGATCTGAAAGTCCGGGAAGGC
This sequence comes from Ensifer sp. EB106-03-01-XG145, assembly GCF_058792075.1. Classification (NCBI taxonomy): domain Bacteria; kingdom Pseudomonadati; phylum Pseudomonadota; class Alphaproteobacteria; order Hyphomicrobiales; family Rhizobiaceae; genus Ensifer; species Ensifer sp. EB106-03-01-XG145. The sequence continues at coordinate 302,305 of NZ_JBYTEC010000007.1, forward strand.
GGTGTGTAGCATCTTTAGGACGGCCTTTGCGGATTGCGCACCACGAGGGGCGTCGGGCGCATCGGGAATGTCGCGCCAAGCGTCGGCGAGAATGGCTTCAAGGATCTCCGGCTTGTTCTTGTCGAAGGCTTCGTACCATTTGACCGCGATTGCCGTTTCCTCGTTCTGAGGTGCTGCCATTGCCCAGCCGCCGGCAAGCAGCGAAGCAACCAACGGAAGGATCTTCAGGACGCGCATGGGGTCTGCCTTTCTTGCTTGCAGTGGAAGCTGACACAGGAGCGCCGGCTCGAAAGCCGGCGCGGTCCTTCCGCCTAGCGGCGCCAGCCATCGATGCTAAACTTGCCACCGCCGAAAACGATGACATGCAGGAGCCCGCCGGCCATGGCGATGTTCTTGAAGAAGTGAACGAACTGGTTCAGGTCTGCGAGATCGTTGTGGAAGCTGACTGCTGTGGCGACGGAGAACACGGCAAGACTCGCTGCGACGAGGCGCGTCTGGTAGCCGAGGACAAGGGCGGCGCCGCCGATGAATTCCACGGCGAGTGCTGCGCCATAGGCCAGCGTCGGGAACGGCAGGCCGACGGATTCGATATAGCCGATCGTCATCGCCGGGGCGGTGAGCTTGCTGAAGCCCGACAGCAGAAAGATCAGGCTGATGAGGATGCGGCCGATGACCGGCAGAACGGCCTGAACGGTGGCGGAGGACGTCAGGTCTTCGGTCTGACGAACGGTTGCGATATGCGACATGCTGGTTTCCTTTGAAATCGGCAGCCATCATGGCCGCTCTGTGGAAACAACTATGCCGCGATCGAACTCATCGCAAAAGCCGAATAAAATAGACGATAACGATCTATAATTTCGAACGTTCTGGGCTGCGTTCCAGCCACGGATTCCCATGCGCCCCCCCATCGCTCGCGCGATGAGGGCGTTGACGCCGAGTATGGGCGGGCCGTGAAAGGGCTCCGTCAGCCCTTCTTGATCAGATTGACCGCCACCAGCCGACCGCCGAACTGTTGCATGGGCGCGGCGGCCTTGAGGCCACCGAGATCGAGCGCTGCAAAGCCTAGTTTCTCAATAAGACCTGCGACGCTGGCATTGGCGTCTTTATCGTCGCCGGACAACAACACGACCCGGCGTCCCGACGCCTCGGCGGGGTCGGCTGCGAGCAAGGCGGCCGGAAGCGTATTGAAGGCCTTGACCACTTTTGCGCCTGGAAGCGTCTCCGCGACGATCTCGCTCGAAAGCCTGCCGCCAAGGTCGGCGGGGCGGAATTCGGGGAAGGTGATCGCATTGGTGGCGTCGATGACGATCGTCCTCGTCCAGTCCTTGCGAACCTTTGCCAGGTCGGGCACCGCCGTGAACGGCAGGGCGAGGATGACGATATCCTGCGCCACGGCTTCGTCGATCTCGACGGGGATTGTCGTGTCGCCGGACTTCTTGGCGGCGGCAAGCGATGCGGGTCCTCGGCTGTTGGCCACTTTGACAGGTATGCCCTTTGACGCGAAATGTGCGATGAGCGCCGAGCCGATGGCACCGGATCCGATGATTGCGTAGGTCATTTCCGATTTCTTTCATTTTCCTTGTTTGGGATGGGGTTAGGTGATGTTTCTGGGCCCGTCGGGCAACGGCGTAAACTCCGTTTCTCCCGGCACCCCGGGGAATGAGCGGTTCTGCCAGTCGAGGGCCGCCTGCTCGATGCGGTCGCGGCGGCTCGACACGAAGTTCCAGAAAATGTGCCGTTTCTCGGCGAGCGGTTCGCCGCCCAGCACCATGAGCCGCGCTGGGCCAATCGCCTTGAAGACGATTTCGGAGCCGGGTTTGAAGACAACCAGTTGATCCTGTATGAACCGCTCTTGCTGTCCGGTGACTTCGATCGTTCCACTGATGACGAAGACGGCCCGCTCGATGTGCTCGCCGTCGAGACGGAAGCGCGCGCCGGCCGCAAGGGCCACGTCGGCATTGAACATGTCGGAGAACATTCTTGCCGGCGCGCGCTCGCCATGAAGCGAGCCTGCGATCAGGCGCATGTCGACGCCTTCCCCCTCGATGCGCGGCAGCGCATCCGTCGTAATATGCTGGAAGCCAGGGTCCGTTTCCTCGTGCGTGGTCGGCAGCGCCACCCAGCTTTGGAAGCCGAACAGACGTCCTCCTGTCTGGCGTAGCGTGTCGCTGCTGCGCTCGGAATGGACAATCCCCCTACCTGCGGTCATCACGTTGACTTCACCCGGCCTTATCTTCTGGACATTGTTCTCGCTGTCGCGATGGATGATTTCTCCGTTGATCAGATAGCTGATCGTCGACAGTCCGATATGCGGGTGCGGTCGCGAGTCGATCCCGGCGCCGGGACCGAACGTCACGGGTCCGAAGCTGTCCAGAAATATGAAGGGACCAACCGTGCGTCGCAGCGGTGACGGAAGCGCACGCTTGACCGAGAACCCGCCAAGGTCGCGCGTCGCCGGGAGGATGATCTGTTCTATTCGTGTATTCGAGGCATAAGTCATTTTCGCTCCTTCAACGATCCAGTCTCAGCCGGGAGGCGAGGGGGACGTTGCTGTCGAGCTCGAAACTACCGCTGGTCGCTTGTGGAAAAAACTGACATAAAATGAAGGCAAACGTTCGAGGAAATAGATATGCAGAATCCGGGCATGCCGACCCTTGATCAACTCAAGGTATTTCTCACGGTGGTGGATGTCGGCAGTTTCGCGGGGGCCGCGCGCAAGCTGGGCAGAGCCACATCGGTCATCAGCTACTCGATCGCGAACCTTGAGGCACAGCTCGGAATTTCCCTGTTCGATCGCGACACGACGAAGAAGCCGCAGCTGACGACTGAAGGACGCACGGTACTCGCCGAGGCGAGGATCGTGTCGAACGGCGTCAGCGGTCTGCGGGCGAAGGTAAGGGCAATGCTCGAGGGCGTTGAGCCCGAGATTCATGTGGCGCTGGACGTCATGCTGCCCGCTGCACGCGTTACCGATGCATTGAGGGCGTTCAGCGAAGAGTTTCCGTCTGTCACGCTCCATCTCTATGTGGAAGCGTTGGGCGCGGTTGCGCAGATGGTGCTGGATCGCAAGGCGGTGATCGGCGTCAGCGGGCCGCTCGATATCGAGATTGATGGCATTGAGCGGATCGGCGCCGGCTTCGTCCAGCTTATTCCCGTGGCAGCACCATCCCATCCTTTGGCAAAGGCGGGCAGGAACCTTCCGGGCGCCGGGCGCGAGCACGTCCAGCTCGTTCTCACCGATCGTTCGAAATTGACAGAAGGGTTTGAGCTGGGCGTTGTCGGCGCCAGAACCTGGCGCCTGGCCGATCTCGGCTCCAAGCATATGCTCTTGAAAGAGGGGATGGGTTGGGGAAATATGCCCGAGCCGATGGTCAGAGAAGACATTCGAACCGGCCGCCTGGTTCATCTCGACCTACCGGACTGCAAGGGCGGTCCCTATCGGCTCCAGGCGGTCCACCGCACGGATGTCCCTCCCGGTCCCGCCGGCCGCTTCCTGATATCGCATTTCGAAGGCCAAGCCGAAGGCGACGACATGGTCTATTCCAACCGTTGGTAGACGTCGCACTTCGAGCGTTCTTCACGCAGAGCTGAGCCTGGCAGTCAACCGGGCGGTCAGGGCATCGGTCGACGAGAAGCGAACCGACTACCGCTGAACGCACCGGCTGCCACGGTCAATTCGTGATGAGGACATTCTTGGTTGCGGCTTCACCCGAAGCGGTGCTGCGATAGGCATCGACCGCCTGGTCGAATGCCCATTGCCGCAACGCTGGTTTCTTGAAGGAACCATCGTCGAACGCGGCCCTTAGCCGGTCGAGGATGCCTGCGATCTCTTCACCCGACAGCTTTGCGGTGTCGACCCCCAAGAGCGCCGAACGGTTGTGGTAGAAATCGGCGAGATCGAACTCGACGCGCTTCTGGCCGACGCTGGTGATGGCAAGATGGCGGCCGCCCACAGCCAGTGATTTGAGCGAAGGCTCGAACATGGCGCCGCCCACAGCATCCAGAACCAGATCGGTTCCCTTGCCCCAGGTCGCTTTGCGGACGGCGTCTGGCAGGTTCGCTTTCGATAGGTCGATGAAATCATCGGCGTCGTTTGCAGCTTCGCTTCTGGCGGCCACGATGACGCGGGCGCCAAGATGACGAGCGACCTGTGTGGCGGCCCGACCGACGGCTCCGAGACCTCCGGTAATCAGAAGCGTCTCGCCCTTCTTCAGCGAGCCGACATCGACGAGTGCATGCCAGGCCGTGACGAAGGAGGCCCCGACCGCGGCCGCCTCGGCCATCGACAGGCTCGCGGGCTTCTCCGACAACCAGCTTGCCGGCAGGGCGACATAGTCGGCATGCGCACCGTCCCGCCGAAACCCGAAGCCGGCGCCGCTGCCCCAGACATGCTTGCCGACAAGTGCGTTGCCTTCGACGACCACGCCGGCGAAATCGCGCCCAGGTGTGCGCGGAACCGCGCCGCCAAACAATCCGCTGACGATCTTGACGTCGCTCGGATTGATCGCCGCAGCGTGGATCTTGACGAGAACCTCGCTGGCATTGAGGGCGGGGGTGGGGATATCCCGGTGAACCAGCACATCCGGCGTGCCGAATTGTTCGAAACGAAGGGCCTTCATTGTCGAGTTCCTTTAGGGGTCAGAGGACTGCCAGCAGGCCGCCGTCCACGAGAAGCGCGATGCCCGAGACGTAGCTGGAGAGATCCGAGCCGAGATAGGCGACCGCGTCGCCCACCTCGGAGGGCTGGCCAAGGCGGCGTAGCGGCGTGCGCTTGCGAAACCCTTCCGATGCCTCGGCAATACCGGGGCTGGTGCGCAAAAGCTCAGTGTCGATGGTCCCCGGTGCGACGGCGTTGACGCGGATTCCGTCGGGGCCGAGCGCGTCTGCAAGCGATTTCGCCATCAGCACGACGCCGCCCTTGCTGGTGGAATAGGCAACCGTGATGCCGGCGCCCGATATCCCGCCCATGCTGGCCATCAGCACGATGCTGCCGCCCTTGCCGTTCGCCTTCATCTGGCGGGCGGCGGCCTGCGCGCCGAACAGCGAGCCATCGAGATTGATCGACAGCAGCCGGTGGTAATCGTCCTCCGGTACGTCCGCGCCGTCGGTGCGCAGCGTGATGCCGGCATTGGCGACCATGACATCGACGCCGCCGAATTCGGCCGACGCTTCGATGAGGGCGTCATTGTCGGCCCGTTTGCTGACGTCGGTTTTGACGAAGCGGGCGGCCGATCCGATCGCCTCGATTTCCGCGAGCGTCGGTCGGCCGCCTTCGCGCGGCGCCTCGGTGATATCGGCGACGATCACGGCTTTCGCCCCATGCTCGGCGGCGCGGATGGCGATGGCGCGGCCGATGCCGCTCGAAGCGCCGGTCACGACGACCACCTTGTTTTTCAGAATGTCACTCATGGCAAGTTTCCTTCGGGAAGATGGGATGGCTCAGCCCTTCGGCTGAAGCTGGAGGCCGAGTTGGCCGACGAGCGAATAGAGGTTGGCGACGCCCCAGTGTTCGGTGATCTTGCCATCGACGACGCGCATGGCATCGACAGTCTCGAACTGGATCGTCTTGCCGGTGGGCTCGATGCCGAGGAAGGTTCCCTTGTGCGTGCCGTAATAGGTCTTGAAGGTCGTCACGAGGTTGCCGTCGGCCGTCTGCCAGTGGATGACCGCATGGAAATCCGGGAAAGCCGAGCGCAGGCCGACATAAAGGCCGCGCACACCCTCCTTGTCTGGCACCATGTTCGGTTGCGGCGTATGGTCGAGAAAATCTTCGGAAAAGACCTCATCGAAGACGGCGAAATTGCCCTTTCCCTGTACTTCCTCGGTGTTCCGGCGAACCACTGCGATCGCCGCTTCGCTTTCTGCACTTCTGGTCATGGTCGTATCCTTCGATGTCAGGGGTTAGAGTTCGAAACCGCCGATGGTCATGCCGCCGTCGACGACGATCATCTGGCCGAAGACGTAGCTTGCGGCCGGGGAACTGAGCCACACGGCCACTTCAGCGAGCTCGCGCGGCTGGCCGCCCCGCTTGGCGGGGATGGCTTTTCGGGCAAGGTCGGCAAAAGCCGGGTTCTGGGCGCTGTTGGCCACCACCATCGGTGTTTCGGTCCAGCCGGGGGCAAGCGCGTTGACGCGGATGTTGCGGCTGGCGTTCTCCATCGCCGCGACGCGGGTCAGGCCATGGATGCCGTGTTTGGAGGCGGCATAGGCGCTCATGCCGCCCGGCCCGGTCAGCGCGGCGACCGAGGCGGTGTTGGTGATCGCGCCCGCACCTGTCCTTGCGATCAGCGGGATCTCGTACTTCATGCCGAGGAACACGCTGCGCAGGTTGACGGTCCCGGTCGAAATCGTCGGTCGGGTAGTCCTCGATGCGGTGGGTGCCGCCGGTGATGCCGGCATTGTTGAACGCTGCATCCAGCCGACCGGCATCCTTTTCGATGCGCACGAGGAGGGCTTTCACCTGCTCTTCGCTCGAAACGTCAACACGGGTGGCCTCGATCTTTCCTGCCGCCGCGATGTCCTTCGTTTCCTCAAGGCCGCTCCGATTGAGGTCGGCCGCGAAAACATGGGCACCGCGCTCGGCAAACAGCCTTGCCGCCTCCCGGCCGATCCCCGAGCCTGCGCCGGTGACCAGGACCACTTTGCCGTCGAAATCCGTTGACATGGCTTCGCTCCTCGCCCGCGCGCGGGACGATGTTTCCTTCGAATTGTCGGGGTTGATTGGAAGCCGAAGGCACTAGCCTCCGACGGATCGGCCTAGCCGAAGACCTTGATGGCAGCAGCGGCTACCAGTTCGCCCTGGTGGCGGGCACCGGCGAGGTCGATTTCGGTCGGCCGGCGCGATCCGTCGCCGCCTGCCACCGTGGTTGCGCCGTAGGGCGCACCGCCGACGATTTCGTCGACGCTCATCTGGCCCTGGTGGCTGTAAGGAAGCCCGACGATCATCATGCCGAAATGTAGAAGGTTGGTGATGATCGAGAACAGGGTGGTTTCCTGTCCGCCATGCTGGGTTGCGCTGGAAGCAAAGGCCGCACCAATCTTTCCATGCAAGGCCCCCTTGACCCACAGACCGCCCGCCTGATCGAGAAACGCAGCCATCTGCGAGGACATACGGCCAAAGCGCGTGCCGGTCCCAACCACGATCGCATCATAGCCCGCCAGCTCGGCAATGGTGGCGGCCGGAGCTACCTGATCGAGCTTGAAATGATTGTTGCGCGCGATCTCCTCCGGAACGGTTTCCGGAACGCGCTTGACGTCGACATGGGCTCCCGCCTTTCGGGCTCCCTCCGCAACGGCATAGGCCATCGTCTCGATGTGTCCGTAGGTTGAATAATAGAGGACCAGTACCTTCGCCATTGTTGTTCTCCGTTGGTTTGAAGCAGTCGCCCTTGCGGCTTGGGAAAAAGCTCGCATCAAATAGCTTGGAGGAATAGTCGAATAAAATGATTGGATACGGTCGAGAAAATCGAACGATATAGCGCGAGATGCGTTGACCAGACCGTTCGATTTCTTCGACCGTAATCCTCGAATCTTTGCCGCTTTTGCCGAAATTTCTGACGTGTAGCCTTCTGCGAGAAGCAGGGCCTCGGTCGAGGCAGTGTGGGGATCAGCCGACATGGACGCCTCCTGCAGCGACGGGCTCGGCGGCGGTCTTGCCGCGAAGGCGGATGGGGGCGGTTTCCTTGAGAAGCAGGATGACGACGATGCCGAGGCCGAGGGCATAGAGTGGGACCGCCGCGGCATGCTCGATGCCGTAGTGTTTTGCGATGGTGCCGGCGATGGCGGGCGCAAAGCCGCCGCCGAAGATTTCACCGATGCCGATGACCATCCCGGAGCCCGTGGCCATCAGTCGAGCGGGCACGGATTCGGCCGTGAACGGACCGACCGTCAGTGTGAGCAGCGCATAGAGGCTGCCCATCGCCACCATCATGCAGAGGAAGAGCACGGTGACATTCGCGCCTGCTCCGCCGAAAATCCAGAAGGCGCCGAAGGCCAGCACGGCCGACAGGAGCATGACGGGCTTGCGACCGACCCGGTCGGACAGCGCTGGCAGCAGCAACGCGCCGATTGCCCCGCCAAAACCCATGGAAGAGAGGATGAAACTCATCTGGTCCATGTTGAGGTGCAGATGGTCGACAAGGTAGCTCGGGAACAGCGCGGCGACGACGATGATGCAGGTCAGCCAGAAGCCAGAACTTTTATGACCGGATCGGCCAGAACAACATGACGCCGCTGTGGACGTCACTGGCCGATCTCGTCACACCAACGCCACGCAGCCATTGCCGCCCGGCGCATTGGAGCTTTCCGACGATCCGCGAGGCCATCCTCGAAGCCGGCGGCCTGATCACCGCCAAAGAGGCCGAGCGGCGCGTGCTCGTGCTCGAAAATCCCGGCCTGCGCGGGCAATCGAAAATCACCACCGATCTTTACGCCGGGGTGCAGCTCGTACTGCCCGGCGAGGTGGCGCCGGCCCACCGCCATACGCAAAGCGCGCTCCGCTTCGTGCTGGAAGGCAGCGGTGCCCATACGACGGTCAACGGCGAAAAGACTATCATGCACGAGGGCGATTTCATCATCACCCCGCCGATGGCCTGGCACGATCACGGCAACCAGAGTTCCGAGCCGATCTTCTGGCTCGACGGGCTCGACATCCCCATCGTGCAGTTCCTCGACGCCTCGTTCGCGGAACATCTAGACCAGGACGAGCAGCCGCTGGACCGCCCGATCGGCGACAGCGACGCCCGCTACGGCGCCAACCTCCTGCCAGTCGACCATGGTGTCGGCGGAGGCACGTCCCCCGTCTTCAACTACCCTTACGAGCGCACACGCGACGCACTGGAACGCATGCGCTGCCACGATGCCTGGGATCCGTGTCACGGACTGAAGATGCGCTACACCAATCCGATCACCGGAAACCACGCCATGGCGACCATCGGCACCTTCATCCAGCTCTTGCCAAAGGGGTTTACAACCGCCCGTTACCGCTCGACCGATGCCACCGTCTTCGTACCGATCGAAGGGCGCGGGCGATCACATATCGGCGATACCGTGAGCGAATGGGGCAAGCGCGACATCTTCGTCGTGCCCTCGTGGCACGACGTACGCCATGAGAGCGACGAGGACAGTGTGCTCTTCTCCTTCTCGGATCGGCCCGTTCAACAGGCGCTGTATCTGTTTCGGGAGGACCGCTATGCCTGAGGATGTATCAGGCATAGCGGTCCATCATTTCGGGATTACGGTCTCGTCCCTAAAAACGTCGCTGAATTTCTGGATCAACGTTCTCGGCTTCGAGCTCATTGGAAGGGATGTTTTGGAGGATCGTGATTTCGTTCGCGACGTGACGGGAGTTCGTGACGGGTCCATTGAGCTTGCCATGCTAGCAAAGGGGCCGCATATCGTCGAACTTCTGGAGTACAAGACGGCTTTCGGGCGAAAGGCGCTTGCCTTTCAGGCATGCGACAGCGGGGCATCGCACATCGGACTCATGGTGCGGGACGTCGATCCTACTCTGCGCATGGCAGCGCCCTACGGGTGGAGCGCCTTCGGCGCGCCGCAGGTCGTGGCAAACGGGCACTGGGCGGGGCGGCGGGTTGTCTATCTAAAGGGCCCGAACAACGTGCTGATCGAACTCGTCGAACCAGGTCCGGAGGGCGAGCGGCGTGATATCATGCTTTGAGCGACAGAACGGCGGGACTAAGGGGCGGCCACCTTGAGCACCGCTTAGGCCAACTAGCTTGCGCACGCGAAGGTTTTGAGAGGTGCGAGCTGGCGATCGGAGAACAGCCCATCCGGTAGTCAGACTTGTTTGGGCGGCGCCGCGCATGACCCGGCTATGCGGCCCTCTCGATTTCCGGATCCGTTACAACTCATCCGTGAACAGCGGATGAACCGGGCGATGGAACTTCTGCGCAAAGAGGGACATTGCATAACGGAGACTGCTTTCGAAGCCGGTTTCTCTTCGAGCTCCGCATTTTCAAGTGCGTTCTTTGGTTATGTCGGAAAGACACCCTCAGTTTACGCAAAGGCCTTTAGCCGGCGTCAGAGATCGAGTGCTGAATGAAGGCCAGGGAGTCGCGGCCGCCTCTCGGGGAGGCTTGAGCGGGCGCAGCCCACCCGGGTTTCCAACTTCGATCGTCAACGGGTGGAAAGGGGCGGGGGAGGCGGTGGCGTCGTCGCGCCGGTGCCGAGCGAGCGTTGGACCATGACGCTGTCCGCCCAGCGCCCGTAGCGATAGGCTACCCCCTGCAGGAGGCCAACGCGAACGAAGTTGAACCGTTCGTGCAGCGACAGCGAGGCAACATTCTCGGCATCGATATAGCCGATCATCTGCCGGAAGCCGGCTGCAGCACAAGCGTCGATCAGGCCGCGCATGAGCAGACCTCCGATGCCCTGGCCGAGATGTTCATGATGAACATAGATCGAGTGCTTGACGGTATAGCGGTAGGCAGGTGGATGCCTCTAAAAACCTCCCCTTCAGCCGGTTTTCGTGATTCAATCCGGCCTGCGTGATTTGCAGGGAACGGATG
>NZ_JBYTEC010000008.1:0-296665 GCF_058792075.1 Ensifer sp. EB106-03-01-XG145
TAGAGCGCCTGCAGCACCAGGATCTTGAACATCAGCACCGCCGGAAACGGCGGACGTCCGCCCTTCGATCCGTCGGATCGCTTCAACGCCTTCGCCAACGGCTTCTCGAACACAGCCCAGGGAATGATGCTGTTGAGTTTCTCCAGAGGGTCGCCGACGGCACTCAGGCGCTCGTAACGCTCGTCCAAATCCCAAAAGCCTAGCTGTCCACGCATCATCCGTTCCCTGCAAATCACGCAGGCCGGATTGAATCACGAAAACCGGCTGAAGGGGAGGTTTTTAGAGGCATCCAATCGGCGTTGGATCCGCCTGCCCCGCAATCCCAACAGGAACTGCCTTCGGGGTTGCCAGGCCCCTGTTGCGACGGCGCGCGTCAGCAGAGGGTGATCCCCTTTTCCGCCAGATAGGCGTCGAACACATCGGGCGCCCGCTCCAAAGCGGCAACCGCCACGTAGGTATCGGGGCGCAAGAGATAGGCGGCATCGATGGCCAGGCCCGCGGCCGCGTGCTCCTCGGTCCAGGGAAATACGTGGAGCGGCACGCCGCGCGCCCCGCACCATTGCTTCAGTGCGCCGGACGCCGCACCATAGACATGAACTTGCCAGGTGATGGCGGCAAGGGGCGCGTAGTTGTCGAGACCTTTGACCAAGACCCAGGGAAGCCGATCTCCGCCGTCCACCCGGCCGGCCTTGCCGCGGCTTAAAGGTCCGCCACGATAGTTCAGCTGGGTTTGCGAGAGGATCCGGAACAGAAATGCCCTGATGCCACCTATGCGGTCGGCGACACCTGCCAGAACCGGCGCAATCTCGACCCGCAAAAAGTCCGCGAAGCGGCCCTCTGCCGTCACGAAGGTGAACAGTCGATCGGTCGTCTCCACGAGCTGGTGTGCGAAGCCGGTGCGTTCGCGCTCGTAGCTGTCGAGAAGACCATCGGGCGCTCGTCCCCTCAGCACCGCCGCGAGCTTCCACGCAAGATTGATCGCATCGCCGATCCCGGTGTTCATGCCCTGCCCGCCGACAGGGCTGTGCACATGCGCCGCGTCCCCCAGCAGGAAGGCACGCCCCTCCCGAAAACGGTCAGCCACACGATGATGGACGCGATAGGTCGAGAACCAGTTTACCTTGTCGATGGTGAGCCGCAGGCCCTCGATCGCCCGGTGGCTGACATCTTCGAAGGTGAGCTTGTGCGCGTCCGCGCGCTCGTCACGGACCAGGCCAATAAGGCGTCCTCGCCCCTTGGCATAGGCGAGAAGCGCAACGAAGTCGCCGCTTTCGAGCGATATGTGCGCCTCGCCGTTGGCGGTGGGGCCGCTCGCCTCGACGTCGGCCACGTAGAAAGTCTGGTTATAGGTGCCGCCCTCAAACCCGATAGCGAGCTTGTGCCGCACCGCTGAACGGGCGCCATCGCAGCCAGCGAGGTATCGCGCAGCGCTGACCTCCTCGCTGCCGTCAGGCAGCCGAAGGCGCGCGCGGACCGCGCCGCCCGCGTCTTCGAAGTCGACCAGCTCGGTCTGCCGCTCGACGGTGACGCCCATGGTTTCCAATCGCTCGGTCAGCAAGCGCTCATGATGATCCTGCGGATAGACCAGGACAAAAGGGTAGGGCGTCAGCTCCCCACCGGTGGGGCCAAAGGGGATATGTGCCCTGATCCTGCCCTTCGCCCAAAGGTTGACCGACGGGTTGCGGTGTCCGGCCGCGATCATCGCTGTCGCCAGATCTAGCTGGCGATAGAGTTCGAGCGTGCGGGCATGCACCACCATCGCCCGCAACGTCGGGCCAGGACCGGTATTCTTGTCGACGATGCGGACCTTCACCCCCTGGGCGGTCAGCCAGAGAGCAAGCACCAGCCCCGTCGGTCCAGCGCCGACGATCAGAACGTCCTGTTCCGTCACCCTGCTCTCCGCGCGCCTTCGCCGGCGGCAAAAGTTGCGCCGGCATCTTCGCCGACCCTACGCCCACGCGACGGACAAAGCCAAGCTGCGCAGAAAGTGCTTTGTGGCAACTCGTCTGCGGAGCGTCCGGCGCTCACCTCCGGATCAGCCGCGCGCCCTCAAATTTGCGATCAACTGTTGCTGCCCAACGCGTATCACATGCTCCATCGCGCTTCGTGCACCTTTTTCGTTGCGCAGGCGGATTTCCTCGACGATGCGGATATGCGCGACGGCGACACGATCGATCTCGGCGCCATCGGCCGCCGAGTTGCTCAACCGGAAAACGCCGATCAGCGCCGCCTCGATCAGGCTGCCAACGGTCTGCATGAACGGATTGAGCGAAGCTTCGAGCAGGCGGAGGTGGAATTCGAGATCGGCAATGGCCAGCGTCTGAGCGCTGTGGTCGGCGTCGCCCATGGCAACCGCCAGCCGCATCATATGGGAGATATCGGTGTCCGTGGCGCGGCGCGCAGCCAGCCCAGCCGCATAGGGCTCCAGAGCGAGACGGACCTCGGTGACATGGCGCAGGAACTCCTCATCGACACCGGCCCGGAAATGCCAGGAAAGCACGTCGCCGTCGAAGAGATTCCAGTTCGCCCGCGGCATCACGCGTGTGCCGATGCGGGCGCGCGCGACGACGAGCCCCTTGGCGGCGAGCGTCTTCATTGCTTCCCGCAGAACCGTGCGGGAGACGTTGAATCGTGCCGCAAGCTCCACGTCTCCGGGCAGGATGGCGCCGACGGCGAATTCCCCTGCGACAACCGCCTGGCCGAGCTCTTCGACGACGAGCCGGTGGCTCGTCCTTTTACGCGGCGGCTGGAAGAATGGCCACATCGCCCGGTCCTTGCCAGATCACGCCGGCTGTCGGCGATGACGCGAGACGTAGATGATGCCCTTCTGCAAGAGGATGAAAGCAAACAGCAGAAGGCCGATCAGGATCTTCGTCCACCAGCTCGACAGCGATCCGTCGAAAGTGATGTAGGTCTGGATCAGGCCCTGGATGAGGATGCCGACAAATGTACCCGCAACGAAACCGGAACCGCCGGTCAGAAGCGTCCCGCCGATGACGACCGCAGTAATCGCGTCCAGTTCGACGCCGACGGCCGCAAGGGAGTAGCCGGCGGACGTGTAGAGCGAAAAGACGATGCCGGACAACCCCGCCAGCAACCCCGAAAGCGCGTAGATCCGCACGGTCGTCGCTGCGACCGGCACGCCCATCAGCCGCGCCGTCGCCGCGCCGCCGCCGAGCGCGTAGATATTGGTGCCGAAGCGGGTTCGATGCGCCAAGAGAATGCCAATCGCAAAGACGAGCAGCATCAGCCCACCGATCAGCGTGATGCGTCCGCCGCCCGGCAGCTTGAAGTATAGGCTCTTCAACGTCGCGTAGAATGGATGCTTGATCGGGATGGAATCGATCGACAGCACGAAGGCCAGACCGCGCGCGAGAAACATGCCCGCAAGCGTGACGATGAAGGCTGGCATCTCCAGATAGTGGATGATCGCCCCCATCGCGGCGCCAAAAAGCGTCGCGATCGTTAGAACCATGGCGAAGGCGATGAGCGGGTGAACGCTCGTGTGTTCCAGCACGACGGCCAGGAAAACGCCGGTGAACGCGATGACCGAACCGATGGAGAGATCAATGCCGCCCGAGAGGATGACGAAGGTCATCCCGACGGCCGCGATGCCGAGGAAGGCATTGTCGGTCAAAAGGTTTCCAATCACCCGCGTGGAGAGGATGTTCGGATACTGCGCGACGCAAAGCGCATAGCCGAGAAGAAAGATCACGAGCGTAGCGATCAGCGGAAGATATTTAGGCTTCATTTTGCAGCTCGCTCGCTCGCTTTGCTCGCGCCACGCGCCGGCACCAAGAAGGAAAAGGCGGTGCGGAACCGCGGCGACTGAAGCACCAGGATGAAGACGATGATCGCGGCCTTGATGATCAGGTTGAACTCCGGCGGGAAGCCGGAAAGAAGAATGCCGGTGTTGATCGCCTGGATGATGATCGCACCGAGCACCGATGCGGCAATGCTGAAGCGGCCGCCGAGCAGGGATGTGCCGCCGACCACGACCGCGAGAATGGCATCGAGCTCCAGCCAGAGCCCGGCATTGTTGGCATCGGCGCCACGAATATCGGCGGCGGCAATGATGCCGGCAATGGCCGCACAAAGGCCGGAAAGAACATAGGCGGCGATCAGCAGCACGGGCGTTAGCACGCCGGACAGCGTACTCGCCTGACGATTGACGCCGATCGCTTCGATCAGCATGCCGAGCGCCGTCCGTCGGACGAGCATGGCGATCAGCACGCCGAAGACCAGCCAGATCACGACCGGCATCGGCAGGCCCGCGAAGGAACCGCTGCCGATGAAGGCGAGGCCGGGATCATTGAAGGTCAGGATCGCGCCCTCGGTGATGAGCTGGGCAATACCGCGCCCGGCGACCATCAGGACCAGTGTCGCGATGATCGGCTGGATGTCGAGCACCGCCACCAGCACCCCGTTCCACAGACCGCAAAGGATACCGACGGCAAGCGTGATCAGCAGGGTTGCGGCGACCGAATGCCCCGACGTGATACAAGCCGCCGCGGTAGCGCCGCAGATCGCCATGACCGCGCCGACCGAGAGGTCGATGCCCTTGGTAGCAATGACGACGGTCATGCCGATTGCCAGCAGCACCACAGGGGCGCCGCGATTGAGGATGTCGATGAGGCTGCCATAAAGCCGGTCGTTCTGGATTTCCAGGTTGAGGAAGCCGGGAAACACGAGCGAAACCGCGACGATGATGATGCCAAGCGCGATCAGTTGCGGCAGCAACCGGTTGAAATAGAGCCTGAGGAACGACGTCACGACGTCCTCCTTTCATTGGTTGCGGCAATCGCCTCGACGATCTGATCGGCAGTGATCCGGTTGCCGTCGAGTTCTGCGACATGGGCGCGGTCCCGAAGCACGATGACCCGGGTGCTGTAGGCGACCAGTTCCTCGATCTCCGAGGAGACGACGATCAGCGACAGCCCCTTCTCGCGCAGCGCCTCGATGAGCTTGACGATCTCCGCATGGGCGCCGACGTCGATACCGCGCGTCGGTTCGTCGAGAATCAGGAATTCGGGCTCGGTCGCGAGCCAGCGCGCCAGGATCGCCTTCTGCTGGTTGCCGCCGGACAAGAGCTTGATTGGCTTTTCGCGATCGGCCGTGCGGATATCGAGCGCGCGGATGTAGTGGTCCGCCAGCCGGTTCTGTTCCGCCCGGGCGATCGGCCGCGTCCAGCCACGGCGCGCCTGCAGCGCGAGCACGATGTTCTCGCGTACCGAGAGGTCGCCGATGATGCCTGATGTCTTACGATCTTCCGGGCAGAAACCGAATCTGTGGCGAATGGCGGCACGCGGCGATGAGAGATCGACCACACGGCCGTCGATCTCGGCCTCGCCGCTGTCGGCACGATGGGCCCCGAAGAGAAGCTCCGCGGTTTCCGTGCGACCGGAACCGAGCAGGCCAGCCATGCCGACAACTTCGCCGGCACGCACCTCGAGGTCGAAGGGACGGACGCGACCCTTGCGACCGTAATTGCGAAACCGGTAGCGCAACGGTCCTTCCTGGGCCTGCGCGTGCGGCGCGTGGATTTCCGCCGCCAGTTCACGGCCGATCATCATCGCGATCAGTTCGCGCCGATCAAGATTGGCAGTTTCACGGGTTCCGACGAGTTGCCCGTTCCTGAGCACCGTTATCCGGTCGGAAATCTCATAGACCTGTTCAAGGAAGTGGGTGACGAAGATGATGCCGAGCCCACGCGCCTTGAGGCGCCGGACAATGCGAAACAGCATCGCCACCTCGTGCGCGTCGAGACTTGCCGTCGGCTCGTCGAGGATCAACACCTTGCCTGAGAGATCTACAGCACGGGCGATGGCGACGACCTGCTGGATCGCGACCGAATAGCTTGCAAGATCGCGGGTGACGTCGATGTCGAGTTCATAGTCGGCAAGCAGCTCCTGCGCGCGCCGGTTCATGGCGCTAACGTCGACCATGCCGAAGCGCCGGGGCTGGCGCCCGAGGTAGAGATTTTCGGCAACCGTCAGGTTCGCCAGCAGGTTGACCTCCTGGTAGACGGTGCCGATACCGAGCGTCTGGGCCTCGAACGTGTCGCGCGGATCGACCTCCGTGGTTTCGAGCAGGATGGCGCCGCCGTCGCGGCGGTAGGCACCGGTCAGGCATTTGATGAGAGTAGACTTGCCGGCGCCGTTTTCGCCAAGCAGCGCATGAACTTCTCCGCGCCGCAGGTGAAAATCGACCTTGTCGAGGGCCCTCGTTCCCGGGAAGGTCTTTTCGATCCGGATCGCCTGGAGAATGTGGTCACTGGTCTGCATCGGTACCGTCTCCGCGATGCTGGTATCTGTCGGACGAGAAGCACGGCGCCTGTCTGCGGCAAGCAGCGCTTCTTCAGCCGGAAACTTGGAAAAGAGCGTGGCCCGCGCGAGAAGCAGCGCGGGCCACTGCCGACATCAGTAGCCGAGGCCCTTCTTTTCCTCGTAGACCTTCAGCGGCTCGTCGGCTTGAGTGTAGAGTTTCGATTCCGTCTGGATCCACTTCGGCGGCGCCGTGCCATCCTTCTGGTACGCGGCAAGCGCGTCGAAGGCGGGGCCGGCCATGTTCGGCGTCAGCTCGACCGTGGCATTGGCTTCGCCGGCGGCCATCGCCTGGAAGATGTCCGGAACCGCATCGATCGAGACGACAAGGATATCCTTGCCCGGCTTCAGGCCGGCTTCCTTGATCGCCTGGATGGCGCCGACCGCCATGTCGTCGTTGTGGGCATAGAGCGCGCAGATGTTCTTGCCGCCGTCCTCGGCTTTCAAGAAGCTCTCCATGACTTCCTTGCCCTTGGTGCGGGTGAAGTCACCGGTCTGGCTGCGGACGATTTTCAGGTTGTCGTGGCCGGAAAGCGCCTGCTCAAAGCCCTTCTTGCGGTCGATTGCCGGCGAGGAGCCGGTCGTGCCCTGAAGCTCGACGACGTTGCAGGGCTTGCCTGCCGTGGCGTCGACCAGCCATTTGCCGGCGACGTTGCCCTCATGCACGAGATCGGACGTCACGGCCGTCAGGTAGAGGTCCTTCGAGGCGTCGACGGTGCGGTCGAGCAGGATGACCGGAATTTCCGCGTCCTTTGCTTCCTGCAGCACCTCGTCCCAGCCGGTAGCGACAACCGGGGCGACGAGGATGGCGTTCACGCCCTGCGCGATGAAGGAGCGGATCGCCTTGATCTGGTTTTCCTGTTTCTGCTGCGCATCTGCGAATTTAAGGTCGATGCCGCGCTGCTCTGCCTGCTGCTTGGTCAGCGTCGTCTCGGCGGCGCGCCAGCCGGACTCCGAGCCGATCTGCGAAAAGCCGACGACCAGATCGGCCGCGGAAGCACTGCCGAACGTGCAGGCAGCAAAGATCGTTGCACTCGCAAGTGCCTTGGCGATTTTCATGATGTCCTCCCAAAGAAAGCTGCCTCCACGCAGCCATCGAGAAAAAATCATATAATATTACTTTTGTAAACGGGCACTTTTCATCTAACGCGCAAGACGTCGATGAAATTCATCGGAGGTCGCAGAAGGCTGAACGCGGGCAGGCCGACCCCGACGCGGGAGCGTCGGAACGTTCAGAGGATTGGCGGGTGAGAACAGGCGCCTGCCGCTAAGCGCTAGGCTTTCGCCAGCAACGTGCCGGCGGCGCTGGCGGTCATCACGAGAACCACGCCGAAGATCTGGTTGAGGGAGAGCGCCTGCCCGAGAACGAGGAAGCCGGCACCGGCCCCCATCGCCGGTTCCAGGCTCATCAGGATGCCGAAGGCGGACGGCTGCATGCGACGCAGCGCCATGAACTCGAGCGCGTAGGGGAGCAGCGGCACGAGGATGGCGAGCCCAGCCGTCATCAGCAGCATGTCGAAGGAGAAACCGGATTGAACCTGATGCAGCCCGAACGGCGTCGCGAAGACTGCAGCAAACAACAGCGAAACGGCAAGCCCCTCCAATCCCCTGAAGCGCTGGCCGGCCTGTTTCATCAGCACGATGTAGCCGCCCCAGCCGATCGCCGCGCCGAAGGCGAAGAGCAGCCCACGCGTATCCGCCACCCAGGCGGTACCGTCCCAGGAGAGGCAGACTACGCCGGCAGCGGCGATACCGGGGCAAAGCAGGCGCCAGCCACGGCCACCGAAAATCGCAGCGACCGTCAACGGACCGAGAAACTCGATCGCCACCGCAAGGCCGAGCGGGATGCGCGCGATGGCCGCAAAGAAACAGAGCGTCATCACGGCCATCGTGGCGCCGAGCGAAAGCGCCGAGAGCCACTGCGCCCGGGTGTAGCTGAGGAAGGCGGGCCGGACGAGGAGCAGCAGGAATGCCGCCGCCCAGGAGAGCCGCAGCCAGGTCGCGCCAAAAGCCCCGACGCTTTCCATCGCCGGCTTGGAGAGTGCAGCGCCGAACTGCACACTCGACATGGAGAGCAAACAAAAAACGATCGCGACAGAGACACGCCCTGGGGAATCGTCCGTCCTACCCTGCGCGCTCCAGCCGCTATCCGCAGTCGTCTCCGTTTCCGCCATGTCCGTTCTCCCGTTGGGCTTGAACAGACATAGCAATCCCGGCACAATAATGAACGCTAATAGTTGTGATGTCGTCATAAGGGATCGTTATATGCATGATCTGGACATCGGCCTGCTGCGCGCCTTCGTCGTGACCGCCGAATGCGGCAGCGTCAGCGGTGCTGCCCAGCGGTTGGCACGGACTCAAGCCGCCGTCAGCATGCAGTTGCGCCGGCTGGAGGACGATGTCGGCGCCAGGCTTTTGAACCGCAGCACCAGGGGCATGGACCTGACCGAAGCCGGGCATGTGCTGTTTCCCTATGCCCAGAAGATGCTGGGGCTGAGCGAAGGAGCCCGGCGAGCGCTCGCCGGGCAGGCGCTCCAGGGCCCGATCCGCTTCGGCATGATCGAGGACATCGCCGTCGGCTCGCTGCCAAGGGCACTGCAGCGCTTCGCCGAATATCATCCGAACGTGGCGCTCGAACTGACGGTCACCGAAAGCACCGTGTTGTCGGAGAAGCTGTCGCAGGGTCAGCTCGATGTCGCGATCGGCGATCCGGCCCTGATCCGTGGTGAGCCGATCCTCACCTGGCGGCTGCCGCTGCGCTGGGTCGCGGCGCGCGGTTTTGTGCTCCCGCAGGAAGGGCCTTTGCCGCTCGTCACCTTCGACGGGGTCTGCACCTGGCGCCACAAGATGATTGAAGCGCTGAAGGGCGGGGATCGGCCTTGGCGCACGGTGCTGACGAGCGCCAGCCTCTCCTCGATCCAGTCGATGATCGAGGCAGGGCTCGGCATCGCCGTTCTGCTGGATCTCAATATCCGCGCCAACACGATGCGGGTCCTCGGGACCGAAGAGGGCCTGCCGCCCGCCCCGGTGATCGAACTCGGGCTTTTCGCGGCCAATGACCAGGGCCTGTCATCCCGCCCGGTCTCAGCACTGTGGGCGTTCCTTTCCGAAGAGCTTCAGGCGCAGGCATTGGCAACCGGCCGCGCAGCGTGATCTCGACCGCGGTTGCGTCACGCTCGACGAACGAAATACAACGCCCAGAGATTGAAAAAACCCGAGCAAAATTTTACTAAATAAAGATTGCGCCGCGCCCGAAGCCTGGGTTGTGGCGGCGGGCAGGACGTTGGACATGGTAACAATCAAGGAAATCGCTTCGGCTGTCGGGGTTTCTTCGGCGACCGTCTCACGGGTGCTGAATTACGATCCGACGCTTTCGATCTCCACCAAGAAGCGACAGGCGATCATCGAAACGGCCGAGGCGCTGAACTATGCGACGCCCCGCAACCGCGGGCGCGGCGCGGGACCGATGCAGGGCCTGAAATTCGCGCTGGTGCATTTCCTCCAGCCCGCCCAAGAGCTGATCGATCCCTATTATGTCGGCGTCAGGCTCGGCATCGAAAACCGTTGCCAGGCGCTGAAGATCGAGGTGGTCAAGGTCTTCCACAACGGCAACCTGCCGGAGGCGGCGATCCTGCAGGGCGCCAACGGCGTCGTTGCCGTCGGCCACCACTACGGCGAAGAGGTCCACTGGCTGCGGCGGCACAGCCGCCACCTGGTCTTTGCGGATTTCGCCCCCGACGACGATGTCGACGACAGCGTGATGAGCGACGTGTCCGTGGCCATGAACCGCCTGCTTCAAGGCATATACGGCATGGGGTACCGCCGAATCGGCTTTCTCGGCTGGATCGACGCCTTCCGCGACAAGGACGACATCCATTCGGAGCGCCGCTGCCGCGCGTTCATCCACTGGATGACGAAGGCCGGCCTCTACGATCCGGAACTCTGTATGGTCGAGAAGCTGACGCCGGACAGCGGCTATACGCTCGCCAAGGCGATGCTGTCGAAACCCAACCCGCCCAAGATCCTGGTCACCTGCAACGACAACATGGCGATCGGCGCCTACCGGGCCATTCACGAGATGGGCCTTCGAATCCCTGACGATGTCGCCGTGGCAAGCTTTAACGACATCCCGGTCGCGCAGTTTCTCGGCCCGCCGCTTTCGACGGTCAAGATCCCGGCCGAAATGATCGGCGAGACTGCCGTCGACCTATTGATCGAGCGCCTGACCGGACGCGACGTCGCCAAGAAGGTGATCCTCGGAACAGAGATGGTCTGGCGCGGCAGCACGGCCACGACGGGCTCCGTTGCTGGCCCGTAATACAGCCGGTAAAAAACACGGTAGTAAAAATTTACTGAAATATTGCCTTCTTCAGAATTTTGCGAAATACTCCGCGCCGAGACCAGGAGGAACGTCTCGGGGAACGAAATTCAAGGGAGGAAAACAATGGACATGCGTATCTATCTGCCGCGCTTTAGCGCCATCGCGCTCGCCGGCGCCAGCCTCTTGGCGGTGACTGCGGCGCAAGCCAAGGAAATCACCGTCTGGTGCTGGGATCCCAACTTCAACGTTGCGATCATGAAGGAGGCTGGCGCGCGTTATACCAAGACGCATCCTGACGTCACCTTCAACATCGTCGATTTCGCCAAGGCCGACGTCGAGCAGAAGCTGCAGACCGGCCTTTCGTCCGGCACTGCAGACGCGCTGCCCGACATCGTGCTGATCGAGGATTATGGCGCGCAGAAATATCTGCAATCGTTCCCCGGCGCCTTCGCGCCGCTCTCCGGCACGGTCGATTATTCCGGCTTCGCTCCCTACAAGGTCGAGCTGATGACGCTGGATGGCCAGGTCTATGGCATGCCCTTCGATTCCGGCGTCACCGGCCTCTATTATCGCAAGGACTATCTGGAGCAGGCCGGCTTCAAGCCCGAGGACATGCAGGACATCACCTGGGACCGCTTCATCGAGATCGGCCAGCAGGTCGAAGCCAAGACCGGCAAGAAGATGATGGGTCTCGACCCGACCGACGCCGGCCTCGTGCGCATCATCATGCAATCGGCCGGGCAATGGTACTTCGACAGGGAAGGCAAGGCAAACATCACCGGCAACGCCGCGCTGAAGGGAGCGCTGGAGACGGTCGGCAAGATCATGTCTTCCAACATCTACAAGCCGGCCGCCGGCTGGGCCGACTGGGTCGGAACCTTCACTTCCGGTGACGTCGCCACCGTCATCACCGGCGTCTGGATCACCGGCACCGTCAAGGCGCAGCCGGACCAGTCGGGCAAGTGGGGCGTGGCGCCGATCCCGGCCCTTTCGATCGACGGCGCGACGCACGCCTCGAACCTCGGCGGATCGAGCTGGTACGTGCTCGAAAGCTCGGCGGAGAAAGCCGAGGCGATCGACTTCCTGAACGCGGTCTACGCCAAGGACGTCGATTTCTACCAGACGATCCTGCAGGACCGCGGCGCCGTCGGCTCGCTGCTCGCTGCCCGTGGCGGGGCCGCCTATGGCGAGGCCGATGCCTTCTTCGGCGGTGAAAAGGTCTGGCAGAACTTCTCCGACTGGCTCGCGAAGGTTCCCTCGGTCAACTACGGCGTCTTCACCAACGAGGCGGACACCGCGGTCACCGCGCAATTGCCGGCGCTGCAGCAGGGAACACCTGTCGACGACGTGCTGAAGGCGATCGACGCCGAGGTCAGCGCACAGGTCCAGTAATCGCTACGGCGATTGTCTGCACCACTCCTGGCCGTGGCGATTGCGCCGCGGTCAACGGCTCCTGCTATCCATGGGGATGATGATGGCTCTCGCGCGCCGCGGCGGCATCGGCCGATACTACAACGTCAATGGCTGGCTCTTCGTTGCGCCGGCGCTCGGGCTGATCGCCCTTTTCATGATCTATCCGATCGTCTGGTCGCTCTGGATGTCGTTCCAGTCCGGCCGCGGCATGATGCTGAAATTCGCCGGCTTCGCCAACATCGTCCGTCTCTGGAACGACCCGGTCTTCATCAAGGCGCTCACCAACACGCTGACCTATTTCGTCGTGCAGGTGCCGATCATGATCTTGCTGGCGCTAATCCTGGCGTCATTGCTCAACAATCCGAGGCTCGTCGGCCGCGGCTTCTTCCGCACCGCCATCTTCCTGCCCTGCGTCACCTCGCTCGTCGCCTATTCGGTGCTGTTCAAAGGCATGTTCGCGCTCGACGGCATCGTCAACTCGACGCTTGAGGCGATCGGCATCATCGCCTCGCCGATCCCGTGGCTGACGCATCCCTTCTGGGCGAAGGTGCTCGTCATCATCGCCATCACCTGGCGCTGGACCGGCTACAACATGATCTTCTACCTGGCGGCGATGCAGAACATCGACAAGTCGATCTATGAGGTGGCCCGTATCGACGGGGTGCCCGCCTGGGCGCGCTTCACCCACATCACCATCCCGCTGTTGAAGCCCGTCATCCTGTTCACCACGATCATCTCGACCATCGGCACGATCCAGCTCTTCGACGAGGTCTACAATCTGACCGAGGGCAAGGGCGGACCGTCCAACGCGACGCTGACGCTGTCGCTCTACATCTACAACCTGACCTTCCGTTTCATGCCGAACTTCGGCTACGCGGCGACGGTCTCCTACGTGATCGTCGTGCTCGTCGCCCTGCTCGCCTGCCTTCAGTTCTTCGCGGCACGGGAGCGCGACCGATGAACAACGGATCCGCACGCATCGCAACCGCCATCGTCACCTACGGCTTCGTCGGGCTGATGGCCTTTCTCTCGATCTTCCCCTTCGTCTGGATGCTGCTCGGCGCCACCAATTCGTCGATCGACATCATCAAGGGCAAGATGCTGCCGGGCAGCGCGCTCGCCACCAACATCACCACCTTCTTCACCCAGGTGAACGCGCCGCTGGTCTTCTGGAACTCGGCCAAGATCGCCATTCTGGCGACGGCGCTGACGCTCGCCGTCTCGTCGCTTGCCGGCTATGGCTTCGAGATGTTCCGCTCGCGCAACCGCGACCGGATCTACAGCGCCTTACTGTTGACGATGATGATCCCGTTTGCGGCGCTGATGATCCCGCTCTTCATCATGATGGGCAAGGCGGGCCTCATCAACACCCACCTCGCCGTCGTCTTGCCGTCGATCGGCTCGGCCTTCATCGTCTTTTACTTCCGCCAGTGCACCAAGGCGTTCCCTTCGGAGCTGCGCGACGCGGCCAAGGTCGACGGGCTGAAGGAATGGCAGATTTTTCTCTACATCTACGTGCCGGTGATGCGCTCGACCTATGCGGCCGCCTTCATCATCGTCTTCATGACGGCCTGGAACAACTATCTCTGGCCGCTAATCGTGCTGCAGTCGAACGAGACGAAGACAATCACTCTCGTCGTCTCCTCGCTCGCCTCCGCCTACTACCCCGATTACGGCGTCGTCATGGTCGGCACCATTCTCGCGACGCTTCCCACCCTCGCGGTCTTCTTCTTCATGCAACGCCAATTCGTCCAGGGAATGCTGGGCTCAGTCAAATAGGAATGATGATGCGATCTGTTACCTCTTTCAACGATTCCTGGGTCTTCACCGAAGGCTTCGCCGCCACTGAAGCCGCCCGCCTGCAGGCGGGCAGGCCCGTGAGTCTGCCGCACAATGCGGTGCAACTGCCGTTCAACTATTTCGACGAGGCCGCCTATCAGCGCGCTTTCACCTATCAGAAGCCGCTCGCCTGGCGTCGGGAGTTCCATGGCCGCGAGGTCTCGCTCGTCTTCGACGCTGCGATGGCCGATGCCGTCGTCTACCTCAACGGCGAGGAGATCATCGCGCATAAGGACGGCTATACGCCCTTCGAAGCGCGCCTGACCGACAGGCTGCGGGAGGGCGATAACCTGATCACCGTCAAGATCGACGGCAGCGAGAACCCGGAGATCCCGCCCTTCGGCGGCCGCATCGATTATCTGACCTATGCCGGCATCTATCGCGACGTCTGGCTGAAGGTCACCGACGCGGTTTCGATCGCCAACATCAAGATCGAGACCCGCGATGTCCTCAGCGACGCCAAGTCCGTCACGGTCCGTTGCGATCTCGCCAATCCGCAAAGCTTGACGTTAGCCGGAACTGTCACGGCACTGCTCAAGGACACGAACGGCAAGGTGCTGGCGGAAGCCATCGGCGAGACCCGCGGTGAGAGCGTCACATTGGAGATTACCGGTCTCAAGGGGCTTTCGCTCTGGGATATCGACAGTCCCGTCCTCTACGAGGCGGAGGTGCAACTGCGCAGCGATCGCGGCAGCGACCGGCTCTCGTCGCGCTTTGGCTTCCGTACTGCAGAGTTCACCACGGAAGGTTTCAAGCTCAACGGCCGGCCGCTGAAGATCCGTGGTCTCAACCGCCACCAGACCTTCCCCTATGTCGGCTATGCCATGGGCCGGTCGGCCCAGGAGCGCGATGCCGAGATCCTGAAGAACACGCTACATTGCAACCTTGTCCGCACCTCGCACTATCCGCAATCCAAGTGGTTTCTCGACCATTGCGACCGCATCGGCCTGCTCGTCTTCGAGGAAATCCCCGGCTGGCAGCATATCGGCGGTGAGGCCTGGAAGCAGGAGGCGATCCAAAACGTCCGCCGCATGATCGAGCGCGACTGGAACCACCCGTCGATCATCATCTGGGGCGTGCGCATCAACGAGTCGCAGGATTCCCACGATTTCTACGTCGAGACCAACCGGCTGGCGCGTGAACTCGACCCGACGCGGCAAACCGGCGGCGTGCGCTACATCACCGACAGCGAGTTCCTCGAAGACGTCTACACGATGAACGACTTCATCCTCGGCAACGAGGAACTGCCGGGGGCAAACCGCCCGCGCACGGCGCTGCGCCCACAGCAGGAGTGCACCGGGCTCAATCGCAAGGTGCCCTACCTCATCACCGAATTCGGCGGCCACATGTACCCGACGAAGATTTACGATCAGGAGCAGCGACAGGCCGAGCATGTGCGCCGGCACCTGGAGGTGCTGAACGCCGCGCATGGTGACCCCAGCATCTCCGGTGCCATCGGCTGGTGCATGTTCGACTACAACACCCACAAGGATTTCGGCTCCGGCGACCGGATCTGCTATCACGGTGTCATGGACATGTTCCGCCAGCCGAAGTTTGCAGCCTATGTCTACGCCAGCCAATGCGAGCCGTCCGAGGACGTGGTTATGAAGCCGGTCACTTTCTGGGCGCGCGGCGAGCGCAACATCGGCGGCGTGCTGCCTTTGATCGTGCTCACCAATTGCGACGAGGTCGAGCTGAAATACGGCTCGCTGGTGAAGCGCGTCGGTCCGGACCGCGAGAACTTCCCGCATCTGCCGCATCCGCCTGTGGTCATCGACCACCGCCACTTCACCAAGGACGAACTCGGCGTATGGGGCATGAAATGGGAAGATGCCGCGTTCACCGGCCTCATCGACGGCAAGGCCGTTGCCCGCCTGCGCATGGTCGCTGACCCGGTGCCGACGACGCTCGAGGTCGTGGCAGACAACGCGACGCTGCGGGCCGAAGGGCGTGACAGTGTTCGCGTGATCGTGCGCGCGCTCGACCAGGCCGGCAACGTCCTGCCGTTCCTCAACGATGCGGTCGACGTCACCGTCACCGGCCCTGCCCGACTGCTTGGGCCCGAGCGCCTCGTCTTCCAGGGTGGTTCGACCGGCTTCTGGCTGGAGACGACGGGTGCTGCTGGCGGCATCGCCGTCGCGGTAACCTCGACACGGCTTGGATCCGTAAGACTGGAACTTTCGGCAGTGGCAAGCGAGGCAGCGGCTGCATGAGCGAACTCCAACTCAGCGACGTTAGAAAGTCCTACGGCAACTTCGAGGTCATCAAGGGGGTCGACCTCGACATCAAGACCGGCGAGTTCGTCGTCTTCGTCGGCCCATCCGGTTGCGGCAAGTCCACCCTGCTCAGGATGATCGCGGGTCTCGAGGAGATCACGTCGGGTGATCTCACGATTGACGGCGAACGCATGAACGATGTCGACCCCTCGAAGCGCGGCATCGCCATGGTCTTCCAGTCCTACGCGCTCTATCCGCATATGACGGTTCGGGAAAACATGGGCTTCGCGCTGCGCTTTGCCGGCGTGCCGAAGGCCGAGATCGAACAACGGGTCGGTGAGGCTGCGAACATCCTGGAGCTGGGTCCGCTGCTCGATCGCAAGCCGAAACAGCTTTCCGGCGGCCAGCGCCAGCGGGTGGCGATTGGTCGGGCAATCGTGCGGCACCCGAAGATTTTCCTCTTCGACGAGCCGCTCTCCAATCTCGATGCCGAACTGCGCGTCCACATGCGCATCGAGATCGCCAGGCTACACAAGAAGCTCGCGACCACGATCATCTACGTCACCCATGACCAGGTCGAGGCAATGACACTTGCCGACAAGATCGTCGTCATGCGCGGTGGCGTGGTCGAACAGGTCGGCTCGCCGCTCGACCTTTACGACGATCCGGCCAATCTCTTCGTCGCCGGCTTCATCGGCTCACCGAAAATGAACTTCTTGAAGGGGATCGTCGACGCTGGCGGAACGCAGGTACGTCTGCCCGACTTCGGCAACGCGACTATTCCAGTGGCCATCAAGGAGGCTACGCCTGGGAGCTCCGTGACCATCGGCATCCGGCCCGAACATTTCGGCGACAGCGGCTCGGCAAGCCTCGATCTGACGATCGACATGCTGGAACACCTCGGCGGCGAGACCTTCGCCTATGCCCGCCATGGCGACGGCGAATTGATCATCATCGAGACCAAGAATGGTCGCGGCCTGAAGTCCGGTGATAGCATCGCCGCCCGCTTCGATCCGGCCGCCGTTTTGGTGTTCGACGCCGACGGAAGGCGTCTGCGGTAGGAAAATTCCAGGAAAAGTGCGAAACGGTTTTCCGTCCAGAATTGCGTAATTTCAAAGACTTAGATCACTTCAGTGTTTCGATGAAACAATGAAATGATCTAGGCAGCCCGCGCGTGTTGTTGCGCCGGCGCCATCCCTCTGGAGATGGCGCCGGTCGAATCCTACTGGAACATGCCCTTCGGCGTCTCGCCCTTCAGGAAGGGCTCGGCGAAGGCGTAGAGCAAGTCCGTCTGGTTGATGACTGCGGTGTGCGACGTCGCCGGCAGGATGGCGAGCCGCGAGGCAGCCAGAGGCTTGCCCATGTCGCCCATCGCTCCGCCGCCAAGCAGACGGAAGAGCGCGACATTGTGTTCGAGCGTCGCCACGTCCGCATCGCCGGCAATGATCAGGACCGGTGCCTTCAGCGCCTTGACGTCCGCCTCCCAGGCCATCGGCTCCTTTTCGAGCTGGATCAGCTTCTTCACGAGATCAGGAAAGCCGTCAGGGTTGGCGGCAAGCTTGCGATAGTCCTCGGCAAACGGCAGGCCGACAATCATCTCGACGGTCATCTGCGGGATGACCGCCTTGAACTCCGGCTGCCAGCCGTCAGCGTCATAGGCGACGGATGCGGCAGCGAGCTTGTTCACCTTTTCCGGGTGGCGGATCGCCAGTTGCAGACCGGCGGCCGCACCCATGGAGTAACCAAAGACGTCAGCCTTCTTGAGATCAATCGCATCCATGAAGGCAGCGATGTCATCGGCGAGGTTCGGATAAGTGATCGGCCGGTCGATATCGGTGGTGCGGCCATGGCCCTGCAGCTCGACCGCATAGACCTTGTGGGTCTCTGCAAGCTTCGGGATGATCGCGCCCATCGACGGAATGTTCATGTAGGCGCCGTGCAGCACGACCAGCGGTTCGCCTTCGCCCGAGATCTCGTAATACATCTTCATGCCGTTGACATCGACGCGATTGCCCACCGGCTCGGCGTCGGCAAATGTGGTGCCGGAAATCAGCAGAGCGCCAGCAATGAAACCGGTGCGGAACATGCATATTCTCCTTGTAGTCAGCGCGGTCCAAAACCGCCGTCGAGCTTAAGACGTGCAGCGCTTTCCCATCCCGACGTCGACAATCAAGAAAATTTCGGCCTGCATTGCGGCGCGCCGAAAGGGTCTAACGCAGCAGTCGCCGCTACAGGCGTTCAGCTCGGCGGATTGAGCTTCGGCCGCAGGCCCGCGAACTGCGAGACGGCGAAGTCTAAGAGTTTTCGCACCCGCGGGAGATTGCGCGTCTCCTGGTGCACGCCGAGCTTCAACGACAGGACTGGTGCGGCAACGCCGACATCCACGGATACAAGGCCGTCCCGGCCGGCCGCAAGGAAATGCGGAAGCGTCGCGAGCGCCGCGCCGGTTTCGACAGCACTCAGTTGCGAGCGGATCGAGTTCGCGCGCAACATTACCCTCGCATCCGGCAAGAGGTCCTTCAGCCAAGTCGAGAGTGACACCCGCACCGGCACCTCGGCCAGTTCGACAATGGCGTGACCGTCACCGGTGGCGTTTGGATGGCCGAAGCGATCGAGGTAGGCCTGCATGGCAAACAGGCCATAGCGGATATCGGCAACCTTGCGCTCGACGATGTCGCTCTGATCGAAGCTGCCGAAGCGGAAGGCGATATCGGCGTCCCGCCGGGACAGATTGAAGCGCCGGGCGTCGTTCAACAGGTGAATGGTGACGCCGGGATGGGCCGCGGCAAATCTCGTCAGGATCGGCGCCAGCAGATAATCTCCGAGCCAGTCGAGGCTGGTGACGGTGATGGTACCCGCCAGCGCATCGTCCTGCGCCGCCAGGCGTCGCTCGACCGCAAGCGCATTCGCCTCCATCTGCTCGAGCGCCGACAGAATGGACAGGCACGCCGCAGTCGGCACAAGGCCGCTTGTTTGCCGCTCGAACAGCTTCTGCTGCGTCTTCTGCTCGAACGCGTCGAGGCGACGGCTGAGTGTCGGCTGGGTCGTGCCCAGAGCCCGCGCCGCCGCGCTCAGCGAACCGTGGCGTGCCAGCAGCTGAACAAGATGGAGTTCTTCCCAGTCCACAAGCACCTCAGGGTTCAGCCGGTCGAGGCGGCTCGCCTCGACGGTAATTCATAGGCACTTTCGTGCCCGCCGTCATGCCCCCGTCGATCGGCAGCACCACACCGGTGATGTAACTCGCCTCATCGGAACAGAGCCAGAGGACGCTTGCGGCCACCTCCTCCACTCGGCCAAGCCGGCGCATCGGCGTCGAAAGTGCTGCGTGCCGCTGGATTTCGGCGCCTGCAGCTTCGAGATGGTGGGTGAGGATCGGCCCGGGCGCGACGACATTGATCCGGATTCCCTGGTCGGCGTAATCGAGCGCCGCGGCCTTGGTCAGCCCGATGATCCCTGCCTTTGCACTGACATAGGCGGAAAGCCCGGAGGTACCGTTGATGCCGGCGACGGAGGCCATGTTGACGATCGCGCCGCCGCCACGCGCCATCGCTTCGATCTGATAACGCATGCCGAGAAAGGTGCCGCGAACATTGGTGCGAATGCCACGATCGAAACCTTCGATATCGAGATCGGCAAGCGGCGCCGGCATGGTTCCATCCGTCGCATTATTGAAGGCGGCGTCGAGCCGGCCATAGTGCTTCATCACGCTCGCAAGCGCCTGCTTCATGGCAATCTCGTCGCCGACATCGGCCGCGATCGCCAGTGCATCTCCGCCCGCCTCACGGATGGAGACCACCAGCGCCTCGAGAAGGACGACGGATGCTCCGGCCTGCGCAAAGGCGCGGGCAGCGGCCGCGCCGATACCCTTGCTGGCGCCTGTGACCAGGGCGACCTTCCCGGCGAATCCAAGATTGTTTGTGTTCATCAACCCGACTCCATCTGACGCTGTCGCACGGTTTCTAGCGTCGGACGGCGACGGCTGCTTCGTGCAGGCGCGTATGCCTCCCATACGTGGAGAGACAATCGACTTTCGGTGCGAACTGGATTGCCTATGTCCGGGAGCCCGTCTTTCGCCCTGAAGCGTCGATCGGGCCGTAGTTTCGAGAAGCACAGGAGGCGACAATGGATGCAATCGCGACAAGGCAAGGAAGATCGGAGCGCCGGAAGCGGCTGAAGGCCGAACTCGACCGGGTGATTGCGGAAGCCCTGGATGAACAGCGTATCGTCGGCACGGTCGTCGAGGTCCTCGTCGACGGCGAGCCCGCCTACCAATGTGCCGCAGGCTTCGCCGATCGCGAAGCCGACCGGCCGATGACCGAGGACAGCATCTTACTGCTCTCCTCGGTTGCAAAGCCGATCGTCACGGTCGCCGCTCTCAACCTGGTGCAAAGCGGCACCATCGGTCTCGACGATGCCGTGTCGGAATGGCTGCCCGCGTTCAGGCCGCGGCTACCGGACGGCAGCGTACCTCGGATCACCGTCCGTCAACTCCTGACGCACAGCGCCGGCTTGAGCTACGTGTTCATGGAAGAGGGCGATGGTCCCTACCACCGGCACCCCATCAGCAGCGGCCTTGATGGCAGCGACGATGATCTCCCTGCCCTTATCGGCAAACTCACCGCCATCCCGCTGTCCTATCCGCCCGGACGCGGTTGGGGTTACTCGATGAGCTTCGATGTGCTCGCGCGGTTATCGAGCAGGCGACGGGATTGAAGCTGCCGGAGGCGATCACTGCGCTCGTCACAGGCCCGATGGGGATGGGCGACACCGCCTTTTCCGTGGCTGATACACGCAGGCTCGTGGTCCACTATGGCGACGCGTCGCCGCGGCCGCGGCGGCTCACTGGCGACGGCAATCCCGTGCGCCTCTCGCCCGGCCGGATCTTCAACGCAGGGGCCTTTCCCTCCGGTGGTGCCGGCATGGCAGGCCCCACCGGGGATGTAATTCGCCTTCTCGAAAGCCTCAGGACCGGGCAGTCGCCGGTGCTCGACGCCCCTACCACCCGCTCGATGTTCGATATTCAGGCACGGACCGGCGGATTGGCCGCCGGCGCCGGGTGGGAGTTCGGTTTCGGCGGTGCCGTCCTTGTCGAACCCGAGACGGCGGGAACGCCGCAGTCGCGCGGCACGCTGCAATGGGACGGCGCCTACGGCCACAAGTGGTTCATCGACCCGGTCCGCGGCCTGACCGTCGTTGCGCTCACCAACACCGCCTTTGAAGGCATGAACGGACGCTTCCCGGTCGATCTCCGCGACGCCATCTATCGGAGCCTCTAACCATGCGGAACGCCTCGTTTCCCGTCGACCTCGGCCGTTACTTCGCCCGCATCGGTTACTCCGGGCCGCAATCGCCCGATCTGGCAACGCTCGGCGGCATCATTGCTCGCCATGCGGCGTCGATCCCCTTCGAGGCCATCGATGTGCTGCTTGCCCATCCGGTCGAGTTGTCGCCGGCGGCAATCGACAGCAAGCTCATCGACCGCAAACGCGGCGGCTACTGCTTCGAACAGAACAGCCTTTTGCAGCGTGTACTCAGCGCGCTCCGTTATCCGGTAGAGCCCTTGATGGCCCGCGTCCTGTGGATGCGCGAACCCGATGCGCCGCCGCCGGCATGGTCGCATATGGCGCTTCGCGTCTTCGTGAACGGTGTCGGCTATCTCGTCGATACCGGTTTTGGCAGTTGCGTGCCGACCGCGCCTCTGCGTTTCGACCGGACCACGCCACAGCCGACGCCACATGAGCCATTCCGCCTCAGCCGGACGATCGAGGGCTTCTTGCTCGAAGCCCAACTCGGTCGCGATTGGGTACCGGTCTACGAAGTGTCGCCAACGATTTGCGGGGAGGAAGCGTATCGGATCGCGAATATCGTCACATCGACCCATCCGCAGTCGCTTTTCCGGCAGAACCTGTTGGTGGCGTTGACCACCGAGGAGGCACGCAAGATCCTGTTCGGAAACCGGCTGACGATCCGTGACAGGAACGGCACCGTCACACGCCGTGATCTCGATGCGCCTGCAATAGAAACTGCCCTGACAGGCGTCTTCGGCCTACCCTTCCAGGACGATTGGCGCCGGATCACTGCGCGCATCGGCAGCACGTTCGAAGTATCCACCGCAACGACATGACGTGAGCCCGACGCCCCCGTCTATCGGTGTGTCAGGATGTAGTCCTTGAGGATCTCTGCATGGTTTCGAGCCTCATCCTTCACGCTGTAGAGCAAGGTCACGGGGGCCTCACCAATGTGCTGCCGCAACACGTCAACTGCCGCCGGATTGTTGTCGAGCTCACCAATGTAGCGCTTGCTGAACTCGTCCCAGGTGCCTTGATCCCCGTGAAACCAGCGACGCAGTTCCGTTGTCGGCGCGATCTCCTTGAGCCACAGGTCGACCGCCGCTTCCGCCTTGGTAAGTCCACGCGGCCACAGGCGATCAACCAGGACGCGCATGCCGTCCCCATCCGCCTTCGGCTCATAGACACGTTTCGTCTTCAGCTGCATGAACGCCCCTCACACGGTCTCATTGCTTGGACCATAGCCGCCCGCCGCTGTCCGACCAAGCCCGGAGGATTTGCAGGCAGACAACAAGGGCGCGCCCGCTATACCCCGCGTCTGTTGCCCCAGAGCAGAACATGCAGTTGCGGCAGCACCCGAGCCTCGAACCAGCGATCTTCCGTCACCTTACCGACCAGCCAGAGCATGCGGTCGATGATGCCGTCGATATCGACGGTGGCATCGTCGTCATCAGGGGGCGGCGGCGTGTGGTTGCCGGGCTGCAGATAGAGCGGCAGATGCGGATTACGGGCCGCCGCATCGCGGGCATAGGCATAATCGCGCTCGTCGAAGACGACGATCTTCAGCGCCACCTCGGGCCGGCCTGCCGCCATGCGAAGACAGTCGTCGAAGGCGTTCCAGTCGGTCTTCATGCCGCTCGACGGCGGCTTCGGGCTCAAGACCAGCACGTCGAGATCGGCAAACCAGTCCTTGGCGATGCTGCCCTGCGTCTCCAGGGCAAACCGGTAGCCTTCCTCTCGCCCACGCGCGATCAGAGGTCCAAGCGGCTGGATCGCCGGATTGCCACCGGATAGCGAGACCGTGAGCGGCTTGCTGCCGGATAGCCGGCTGACTTCGCTCCAGATCTCCCCCACCGTCATCGGCAGCCATTGGTCGCGATATTCGCTGTCGACCGCATGCAGCGTGTCACACCAGCTGCAGCGATAATCGCAGCCGCCCGTGCGCACGAACACGGTCGGCAGGCCGATCAGGATGCCCTCGCCCTGGATCGTCGGCCCGAAGATTTCGCTGATCCGGATGCGCGTTTCGCCAGGCCCGGTCATGGCCGGTATTCCGCCCAGGTCTTCGGTGTTTCGCTGACGCGCACAGCCGAGGTTTCAGGGAGCCTCACCTTGCACCAATCGTAGAAATGCTTTGCCAGACATTCGGCCGTCACCTGGTCATGGCCGAGGACGTCATTGAGGTGACGATGGTCGAAGCTCTCGTCGATGTAGCGCTTCAGTGGCGCCAGCTCGTGATAGTCGCGCACGAAGCCGTGTGCGTTGAGTTCCGCACCGGCAAGCTCGACTTCAACGACGTAGTTATGCCCGTGCAGCCGGGCGCACTGGTGGTCCGCCGGCAGGCTCTTTAGCTGGTGCGAGGCGGAGAAATGGAACTCCTTGGTGATCCGGAACATCACTTCACCTCCTCGGCTGAAAAAGCAGACGTCGCCGCCACCCAGAAATCCGGATCCTCATAATCGGTCGGGTCCGCAACACCGGCAAGATGGAAGGCCTCGCGCCGCTCGACGCAGGTGCCGCAGCGGCCGCAATGGCGTGCGCCACCCTTGTAGCAGGACCAGGTCTCTTCGAAGGGTGTCGCATGGCTTGCGCCGTCGGTGACGATATCCGCCTTCGATACGATCACATAGGGCGCGTAGAGTGCAACGTTGGCATAGCCGTCGAGCGCCTGGTTCTGCATCGCCTGGAAGGCCTCGATGAAACCGGGGCGACAATCGGGGTAGATGAAATGATCGCCGCCATGCACGGCGACCGCCACCGCATCCGCCTTCTGCGCGGCAGCAAGCCCGAAGGCGATGGCGAGCATGATGGCGTTGCGGTTCGGAACCACCGTCGCCTTCATGGTTTCCTCGGCATAGTGGCCGTCGGGCACGTCGACATCGTCCGTCAGCGCCGATCCGGTGAGGTGGGCGCCGATGGCGCGAATGTCGATCATCTGATGTGGAACGCCAAGCCGCCTCGCACAGGCGGCGGCAAAGTCCAGTTCCTTGCGGTGTCGTTGTCCATAGTCGAAGGAGAGCAGGCCTATAAGCTCCTGCTCGGCTGCGACCTTGTGGGCAAGCGATACCGAGTCCAATCCGCCGGAGCAGATGACAATCGTCTTCATGATAGGTGTCCTTGTTTTGACCGGGTAGGCTGCGACCGGATTACGGGGTGCCTTCTAGGACAAAGCAGGGGCGATGGGAAGCTTAATGTTGATGTGGGAGGACAAGCAATTTGTCCCGAAGACACGCATCCGTCCCAAGCACTACAATGAATACACAGGAATGCTCTTCTAGTGAACGCATTATTTCAACCGCTAAAATGAAATGTTTTTACCGTAACAAGTAATAATTTGACTATTTACCTCGATATATGACGTTATATGCTATCGCATAATACATATTTATGATTTAATATTAAACTAATCGATACTATAAAAGAATTCGTTATCATTTTTGAAACTTATCTCGGTACCACGCAAGTAAAAATCACCACGCAACGACGCTGCCGATGAGACTTTCGGCTCGAAAGTCGCCTTCAAAGGTTTCGAAATGCCGTGACAAAGGCGTCGGATAGGCGCCCCTGATCACTATAGCGCGGCGATCAGGATGAGACGAATCTCACCTTGATTGGGTTCTTCCGCATATTTGGTGCAGGAGGATTCGCGTGCGGCGCGAATACGGTCATAGATTCGGAATCGTAGTCTATGCAGTGATTTGCTCGTGCTTCACTTTTTCAACTCGTTGCTTCCGGAGACTTTCGAGGTCGAGGAGGTCGAGCGCCAAGGTGGGGCAGTCGTTATTTCGGCGCGGTCGATTTCGGCCTCGGCAAATTGCCCCAGTTGCGACCGATCCAGCGGGCGCGTTCACAGCCATTACCTGCGCCGGCTTGCCGATCTGCCTTTCCAGGATCAAGCTGCGGCGATCCGACTTCGTGCCAGGCGTTTTCGTTGTGTCGACACACAATGCGTGACGCGTATCTTCACCGAACGATTTCCGGGATTGGTTTCTGCCAAGGCCCGTCGAACCAGCCGCCTCAGAGCGGCGCAAACAGCGGTCGGGCTTACGGCAGGAGGCGAGCCCGGCGGTCGCTTATCGCAAAAGCTGACCATTCCTGTGAGCGGCGATACACTCCTGCGAATGGTGAGCGCATCGGTGCACGAATCCTATCCTGCCCCTCGTATCGTTGGTATCGACGATTGGGCCTGGCGCAAGGGCCAGCGTTACGGCACGATTGTCTGCGATCTGGAACGCAACCGCGTTCTTGATCTGCTTCCCGAACGAAATGCTGATGTTGTAGCCGAATGGCTTGCCCGGCATCCTGGCGTGGAAATCATCGCCCGCGACCGTGCTGGCGTTTATGCAGAAGGGGCACGACGAGGCGCCCCTGATGCCGCTCAGATCGCGGATCGATGGCATCTTCTCGCGAATTTGGGGGAGGCTCTTCGTCTGGCGGTCGGTCGTCATCGCAAAGCTGTCCGTCTTGCCGGCGTCGCCGCGATGCATGAGATCGCCGCAGGCAGTCATGAAGGCCCCGAACACATATCGCAGAAGCCAACGTCGCTGCAAAGCTTGCGGCACCAGCGAAAGCGGCAACGTCGTGATCTGTATGAGGAGGTGATGCGCCTGCGTGATGCGGGGATCACCTCTGCGAGGCAGATTGCGCCACAGGTCGGCATGAGTGTGCGTACAATTGAACGGTGGCTGGCAGCGGGCGGCGACCCGAACACCACCGCCCTTCGGTTCACCACCATACCCTCCTGCCGTTCGAGGACTATCTTCTTCGACGTTGGAACGACGGATGTCACAATGGTCGACAGCTTCTGTCCGAGATAAAAACCCAGGGATTTAAAGGGAGCCGTGCCACCGTTTACCGATGGATCGCAGCCCTGAAGAAGCAGCCACAATCATCTAAAGGCGAAAAGAGCCGACCCTGGCGACCGCCATCTCGGCGCGCATGCGCATGGCTCCTGGGCCAGGACCCTCAATCCTGTGACACAAAGACCGAGTGTTTCCTGAAGCATGTTTACGAACATGCGCCGCAGCTTTCGGTTGCCGGGCATCTTTCTCGCCGATTAGCAGCAATATTGCAGGGTGATGATGCCTCCCTCCTGGAGGGATGGATCGCCGAGGCCGGGGACAGCGAACTGGCCTCTTTGGCTGCCGGAATTAGCCGCGACATCGAGGCCGTCCGCGGCGCGATCAAGCATCGATGGACGACCAGCCCCGTCGAGGGCCAGATCAATCGCCTGAAGACGCTGAAGCGGCAGATGTATGGCCGGGCCGGTTACGCGCTGCTGCGCAGTCGCGTTCTAATGGCGGCATAGCTGATACTCAGAATGCCGGGGACGGGAACCATTCAGCATTGCCTGGGGCGGAGCGTCGGCCTTAGATTTGTTCGAAGCTCTACAAGGATTGCGATATGACTGCGCATCAGACGTCCTTCACCGAAGCAATGAGCCTTGATGATCTCGAAGCTTATCTCATGTCCGACAGTTCTCCAGCGGAGAGTATGCTGCTGTCCGATCTGGATGGCTTTTTGACCGACATCGCCGTCGGGCCGGAGGCAATCCCGCCCGACGAGTGGTTGCCGGTTATTTGGGGCGGGTCTGCGCCCCAGTTTGACGATGAGAGCCAAGCGCAGGCTGTCCTTGGGGCCATTATGGGCCGTTACGACGAGATCGTCCGGCAAATCGACAACGAGACCGTCGAGCCTATTTTTTGGCAATCCGGCGACACCGTCATCGCCTGGGACTGGGCTGACGGCTTTGTCGAGTCCTTCGCGTTGCGCCAGCGTCACTGGACGAAGATGCTCAAGTCTGAAGCCGCGATGCTGCTCGTTCCCATCATGATGCTCTGTGATCCCGAAAATCTGCCCGATGACCTTGCCATCGAGGAAAAAGAGCAGGTGATTGACGACGCGATTGAGGCCCTGCCGGACACCGTTTTGGCAATTGCGGCCTATTGGCGTATGTCCGAACTCGAAAAGAAAGGCGTCTCTGCCGGCCTGCGCTCGTTTGCCAGTCCCGGCCGAAACGATCCCTGCCCGTGTGGATCAGGCAAAAAATTCAAAAAATGCTGTGGGACTGGCTCCTGAACAACCATAGCGAAACCGCAAGCAGGCGGAGACCCTGACCTGCACCAAATATGCGGAAGAACCCTTGATTGCCGCCGCGCACTGATCACGTTTCAGCTCTCGGCAGCGCCGCCAATTGCACACTCCGCCGCTGGCATCCGGAACCAAAATTAGGCGCTGGCGAAGAAGAGCCCGTTGCCGATAGTGCCTGGCACCGGCCTGAGCTCCCTTTAGCGAGCCTTCTTTAAGCGGACCTTTGACCGACATGCCGTCGCCGGCTCGATCGCCCACCGTTTTGTCCCATGCACCGCATGCCACAAGGCTTGTAAAAAATGGGAGGCAAGAAGTGAGAAAGAAGTTTGACCCAATCGCGCACGCTGAAGAAGCTTGGAGAATGCTGGCGTTTCCCGTGCAGATCACCGCAGCAGCAAAAGTGTTCAGACGAGAGGCGACCGGTACCGGATCGAGCACGAGGTACATTCGAGCGATCCGCTACGAAGAGAATGGCGTGGAACATAACGGCGCATTCGTGGTGAGGATCATTCACGGTTCCGGCATAACCCCACCTTACTGGATTGATAGCGCACGGCATATCAGAGGCGGTCTCGAACACGCTCCAAGCGACGCCGCGTTGGGCCTCGCCAATGGCTGGGAGCCTTTCGATGCGGAAGAGGCCGTTGAACGTATCGCAATTTGCCTTTGGAGAGCGATGCGCCCCGCAAAAGGTGTCGATATCCGCTCTGGCAATTCCTACAGGGTTCGGGTTGTAGACGGCGCCGCGGTTGCGGAATGCCGCGTTAGATACTGGTTGCCCGCGAAGAGTTCCGGGGAGGAGCGGTACAGCGTTCTACCCAAGTTCGGAAACTTCAGAGTAGCAATTGATGCCGAGACCAACCAGTTGATCTCCGCAGAATGCAACAGCAGTGATCGAGCCACAGTCTTGGCAACTATCGACGCAGAAAGTCTCAGGAGCGTCTATGAGCGCGCTGGAGTCCGATTGAATAAGCGGGGACCAGTCAGTGCGACCAGGGCGCTCGCCATGTGAAGGCCAACGCTCTTCTCAACGCACCAGAATCATTCATTGGCTACCTGTTCGAATGCAGAAGGTAATCCCACAAGAACCGGCCCGAGCGGAGGTTTTAATTTCGCCCAGCCGCCCTTAAATTTGGGGACCTTACTGATTGGAAACCAGTGCTTCTTGTCCATCTCCTCGAGTTCCGAGACGTGCCAAAACGTCATCCAAGTGGGCGAGTCGGTGAGGGCAGTCGATGGACGAAACTTCTGTTCGGGATGCCGACCATCATCATTCCATACCTGGCCAACATACCAACCCCGCCACTTCACCATAAAAGTCGGTTGCGCGGCCACCCCCTCGTGCGAGGCATAGATTAGAACCCGCACGGGGTTGCCATCCCTAAGTTCATCCACCTTGTTAAATACCCTGTAGCTGCTGGTACCGAATGCGACTGAGGCCTCGGTGGCCAGTACGGCAGCACTGGCCGCCAGATGAACCAAGGGTACAGGCGCAAGGATGGCGAAGGGCTGCGGTTCCGGCATCACATACTCCTGAAATGAGGATACGTTTACGAGAACAACAACAACCGTTTGAGGCTTGCGGGCCGGTAAAGACCCTGAGAACACTGCTTAACGGTAGATGTCGAGCGTGCGGTTTCGGTGGTTCGGATGCGTGCTGTAGACGAAGATGCGGTTGAGGTCGCGATCGGTTAGCAGCCGCAGGAATCGCGCTTCGACGACGTTGTTGGCATGCACTCGCTTTAAGAGGCAGCCGATCATCTGGATGCGCGCGCTCGGGATATCTAAGTAAAAATTCTGCGGCAGCCGAAACTGGGTCGCCGCGCAGTCGCGATGCTGAGAACGGCGCCGCTTCTCGACAGCTTGAGAATCTCGCATCGACGCGAGCTCAGTTGTGTCATGCCCTTCTCGGTATATTCGATGCGCGCCTCGTTCCGGGTGTCCTCCATCGGAAAGCTTGCCTCCCGATCGTACATGAAGGACTCTTCCTTGTTCAGGAAGTGCTGCTGCATTACCGGCGCCGCGCCTCTCATCGATGTGCCTTTCTTATCCTATTTTGGCACACATTAGCGGCATGGAATTAACAGAGGGTTGGTGCCGGAATCCGGCTGTTTCGGACCTGGAGAAGGAAGTCCATCTAGGGCGAGAGTCCACTTAGAGTCGCGCATCCAGCTCAAACGGATGCAAAGGCGGGCCCTCCCGCTGTCGCGTTTCAGGCACCAGTGCTCGTATCATTAAGCATACACCACAATAGGTTGTGACTTCTCGTGGTTTCGTCTTTGGCGAACATGAAGCATCGCTTATTTGGCTGTAGTCTGGACTTCGGCCGTAACACCAACAGTCCGAGAGGGCGCCGCGACGAGGGGCGACCAAGTTTGGTTTCGAGTGATCCTACAACATCAACCGACCGTGGAGACCTCAAGCCTCAATGTTGTCCGCGGGGGATCGTCTGAAGATCGCGTTGGAAGCCAGAGGGGTCAAAAAGCAGATGGCATTCGCAGCGCAAATTGGCGTCGACGACAGCGTAGTCAGCCGGTGGAAGCGGGGAAGCCGCCTTACCCTTCAGCACGCGGTCAGGATTTGCGAGGTTCTGGATATCTCTCTCGACTGGCTGGTGTTAGGCCGCGGGACGATGGATTCACACCGGCTTTCCAAGGGCTTGGATGTGCTTTCCCGATTGGCGGACTCTGCTGACGGGCTGCCGGAACCTATAGTGGCAGCACTGCTCACGGTTAGTGAGGCGATCCGGGCCGAGTTCGACCCGGATCGTAAATTCCTTCGTCCCTAGATCGACACGAACCACAGTTCACCATCGGGCAAGGTGCAATTCAGAAGGAACCCGAGTGTTTGCCGTACGCCATCGAGGGCGAAGGAGACCAGGTACTGGTTGCCGTCGTACAGCGGATTGACGACATTGGGTTCCGAGGCCATCACCTGAACGAGCGGGTGATCGTTAGTGTACAGGCCGGTTGCGGCCGTTGCGAAAGTCTTCGTTTTTGCCCAGTTCGTCACGACGATGTCGGTGATCGGACGGGGTTCAGCCAGCAGATCGGCGCTGCCCGAGCGCGTACCGAGCCGGCGCGCCGATTGAAGTGCGTTCGCACCAGGTGACTTGGGGAAGAGAAGCTGGCCAACCTTCATCGTATCGAGTTTGACCGAATAGGTTTCCTTGTCTTCGACGGTGATGAAGAGAACGCGCTCGTAGCTGACGTCCACCTCGATCTCCAGTGACATGGGCAGAGCAAACATGAGCTTCCCGGTCGTGCTGTCCTGAAACGCGAAAAGGATCGCGTAGCTGTAGGTAGTCTTGTTGCTCGTCTTCTTTTCCCAGAAGATCCAGGCATCCCCCGACTGCTCGTCGAGGTTGGTGAACGCATCAGTTACTGCTGCGGTCATCTGCGCGACCGAAGAAGCGCCGAGGGCGACCCCCATCACGCGCTTCAAGGTTTCGAGAATCTGGCTGATCATCGCCGACACAGCACTGTTTTGCTGGGTCAGCGTGGTCTGGTGGGTGTTGAAAATGCCGATCTTGTAAGGCTGGCTGTTAGCGTCGAGGCTTTCGTTGTAGTTGGCGATCAACTCGCGGGCCTTGCCGGGAATGAAGCGACCGGTTGTATTGTCAATGGCGCCGTTAAACAGCGCCGTCAACGCGATCGCCTGGGTCAGATAGTCGATATCATCGATGGCGACGATTTCCTGAAACTGCTCCGCCTCTTCTTGAGTGGTGTTTATGAATACGACGGGCGAGCTTCTCGGGCGCAAAGCCCGCTTGGAGATGTGAGAATGTTGCCCAACGGAGTTCCTCAGCACTTCATTCATTGCAGCTTCTCCTTGTTTTTCGACCGCTTAATTGCAGCCAAAACGAGTATAGGAGAGTGCCGCGTCGCGTGCTGCGCCGTTGACTTTCATACCGAGCAAATAGATTGCCGCCCACGCAACCAGTTAAGGTTGACCACGCTTCAGAACTGTCCTCAAGCCCAAGGATGCGAAGATCCCCGGTAGGTTCCTGATCGCTAGGATCTGCCGATTTATCGGGACGACTTAGCCGAAGAGCTCGCTGCAGCCTTCTAGCTCGACTGCTGAAAGAAGGAGATCAGGAGCTAAGGTGCGTCGAGAAGAAGGCGCTCCGGGGTGGTTTCTTCCGGCCTGCCCAACTGAAGCAGCAGCCCCTCGATCGACAACTCGGCCGCCCGCCCCGCGAGCTTGGGTATATCTTTGTCCGCGGTCTGGTAGCGGGCTCGAAGTTCCGAGAGGTCATCGATCTGCGATGCCGCCTCTAAGGCTGCAGCGTTCACGACGATCCGCGAAATCTCATCTTCGACGGTCCGCACCGAGTTCGACACGTCCTGCAGCTTCACGCGCAGCTCGATTTCCTGCCGCCGGAGCTCGGGCACTTCCCGCCGCTAGGCAGCCGACGGTTCGCGGACGATTTCAAGCTCGCCAAGTCGGTTCCTGAGCGTTGCAAGGCGTGCCATGATGGGCAGCGCGTTCAGGATACGCCATGCGTTGCATCATTTTGTTCGCGGAACGCGCTTTGCCGCTCCGGAATCGCGACGTCCAACGGTTGAAGGACATAGGAGCTTGATTACGGATAGATGTTATAGGTCCTGCGCTTCGAACTAGCGTAGGCCACGACCTGGCGTCTCCGATGTCCTTAGACACGGGCTAGCTTCTGTCGACGCGAGGGATTGTCCTCATGAGATCGTTCGAGGGCGCTCAAACGCCGGTGCGCAACGTCAGCGAGCCGGAAACGGCACAGCGATCGAACTCCCGATTGATTGACCGTCAGGCGCAGCGGAAAATCTGGAATACGGCTTTGAAATGAGCCGGTCGCTTCGACAAATGTAACCGGCCGAGTGTTACCGCGGAGATTTCGCCTTGACGCGAGCGATGACTTCTTCGTCGTCGACGAAGCAGTCGAGGAAATCGTTCCAGGTTTCGGGCGACCGGCGCGCATCGGCAAGCTTTTGCCTCAGCTCATCGATGCCATCGTCGGACGTGCGGTGATTGTCTCTGCGGTGATTGCCTCATCGTCACCGTGTACGACGCTGATGATACTTCCATAGGTCAGATTGTCGGAATTGCTGACGATCGCCTCAAGGAGCTCCCGGTCTTCGCCGAGCATTTCGGCGACATGGTTGATGGTGAAGACATATGTGACCGTAGCCATTAGGCGGCCTCGGCGCAGATAGTTCCACGGCATGAGGGCATCGATCTCGCTGCTTGGCCAACCATTCGCAAGGCGCTCAAGTGTCTGGGTAAGCCAGGCTTGCGGATCGACGGCATTCATCTTTGCTGTCTGCAGGAGCAGGAACCGAAACCGGTGCAGGGCTTCGTGCCAACGCAGCTCCGTCGAAAGTATGCGTCTGCCGAGGACGGGTTCCATCCAGAAGGACGAAGTCTCAAAATATTCCGCAATAAAATCAGCTGCTTAGGAGTACGGTCAAATCACTCTGTCAATTCGGACATTTTTCGGTGACGCAGGCCGGGATAACTCTCTGAAATTGTTATTGTGGTTGGGTCAAACTCCGTGTCTTTCTACATTGTTGTCGTCAATGTCGGGAGATTGTGGCGAACAAATACTGTTTCGACGACCGAACATCGGCGCTGTGGCACAAGGCCATAGAGAAATTTTCGATCACCAAGGGGAACGGGAAGCGTCTGCAAGCGTTGCGGCGTGAAGGTCGCCGATGCATTGGTCAATAGCTCGCGCGCCCATAATGGCGGAACTGGGCGCGCGGGTTTCGATGATTCTTGAGATGCGTCAGTGGCTACTGCTGAAGCCCCGGATACGCCCATACGCCCGAAACACGCATCAGATCGCGGTAAATTACCAACCTCTCGTCAGACCCGACCTTTGCCGCCTCATCCTGGGATGGTGCGTCCAGCGCATTCAGCGGCACCACTGCCGTCAGCAGGTCGCGCTGTTTCAATGCGTCTTCCATTACTGTGCGAGCTCGGCGCATGTGGCTTGAGCTGGTCACCAGGATCACAGTGTCGGCCTGATGCCGCACCAACAGATTGGCAGCATTGATCACATTGCCGATCGTGTCTTTCGACTTGTCTTCAATGATGATGCGATCGCGGCTGACACCCTTGTCGACCAGCCACTTGGACATCACGTCGCCT
Source organism: Ensifer sp. EB106-03-01-XG145 (assembly GCF_058792075.1). Taxonomy (NCBI): domain Bacteria; kingdom Pseudomonadati; phylum Pseudomonadota; class Alphaproteobacteria; order Hyphomicrobiales; family Rhizobiaceae; genus Ensifer; species Ensifer sp. EB106-03-01-XG145. The sequence continues at coordinate 33,620 of NZ_JBYTEC010000008.1, forward strand.
TCAGTAACGCCATTCTTCGGCACGCCGCCACTCACCATCACCAGTGCTGTCGGGTTCGCCTCTGCAGCCTTCAACGTCACGTCGAGGCGGTCGAGCAAAGTCTGCTGCGCCGTGCCGTCATCCGCCAGCGCGTAGCCCAAGGCGACGACCACGACCTTGCCGGGCACCGTTGGGACATCGAAGTTGGGCTTTTCGGCCATGATCTGTTCTGCGCGAACAAAGCGCTTGCGATACTCCTCCGCGCGTTCGCGATCGAGCCCTGCGAGCGCTTGATGGGCGAGTGCCGCGCCGGTCTCATCGCCACGGATGCGGGCAATTGCTTCCAACCAGCTTTGAGCGTCAAATGCGGTCGGCTCCTTGTCAAGGATACCCTGGAACGTCGTCTGCGCCTCGTCGAGCTTCTTCTGGATGATCTGCGTTGAGGCGACGGCATACTGAAAATCCAGCCGCTCTGGTGCTAACGTCGACGCTTCCTTGAAGGCCGCTTCCACGACATCGTACTTGCCGTGCAAGGTAATGCCCTTGAAGACTTCGGCTTCTGCTTTTTTGACGTCGCCTCCCGACCAGTAATACTGCATGCCAGTGTCCACCAGCTGCTTGATACGGCCAGCGCTGGTCTGATCGAAGGCCACGGCTGGAGCGACCGAGATAAGACACGCTGTTGCTGTCAACACTGCCAGGAGTCGGCGTCTCGCGCCGCCCGCCTTCGTCCGATGCGGAACATCCGACGCAAAAACGATCGAGCCCGTCAAAAGGGCAAGAATGGAACTCGGCTTCATTTGATATCTCCCAGTTTTCCGGTTGCCCACAGGCTTGCTCGCCCTCGGGCCGATAAGCGTTCCGTAATCACTTCCGATCTGGCCCAATCTATATGCGGCCAGCATTAGCAATACCAAAACATGACCACCTGTCTAGTGCGCGATGTCAAAACGGACCGCGACTGCGACCAGATTCGGAATAATTCATATTACATTTCTTACAGATAGCGCACACAAGTTGCGTCAGCATTCAGAGACAGTTGCTAGTTGGTATGATATTGGTATTATCCAATTGTGCGGCTTATGGGAAGGCAAAGCCTATTCGGCGGCCTCGCTACCGAAGTCCATGCGGAAGCATGCGCCGCCGCCTAGCGAATTCAGAACGGTCATTTGCGCACCATGCCTTCGCGTAATCTGCAGCACGAGATTGAGACCGTGGCCCGCGCCTCGATGCCGCGGCTTCAGCCGGTAAAATGGCTCGAATATTCGCTCGCGCTCTGCCTCGGGAACGCCGGGACTATCGTCGCAGATCTCGATCACGCCGTTACGCTCGACCCGAACGACAATCGCTCCCCTTACCAGGTTGATGATGGCACGCCTGAGAGAAGGCGAGCCCGCCTGAACGAGCGAGCGCTGCGCCGCCCGCTCATATGAAAACTCGTAGCCTTCATCGATCGCCAGCGGTGAAATGTCCCGGCTCGCCCGATTGACGATCCATGGCACGCCGGCGACCGTCACCAGGGCCAGCAAGACCAGCATCGGCGCGAGGGAAAAGCGCGAAAACTGCAGGATAAGGGCAGACTGGCTCATCAACTCGCCTTGCCCGAATACCGTGAAGTCCCCGTCAGGATTCGACCGGCGCCGGAGAACGGCAAGATAGGGTGATGGTTCACCTGCGTCGCGAATGTCCGAATAGGTCATCCTGCCGAGATTCTCGGTCATGCCCCGGTAGATCGCGGGGATGTTGCCGACCCGCACGATCTCTCCGTGATCGTTGCGCGCGATGAACCAAAAGTCTGGGTGCCTGGCATGGACGTCCCCCATTTCCTCGGTCTTTGCCAGCACGAGTTTGCCCTCCGGACCTCTCCGGATCGCGTCGAATGCCGCCTCGCACACCGCCTTCGTCGGCAAGGACCAGGAGGCTTACGAACGAAAGTCCGAAAGCCAGCAGTATCGCCAACTGGAGAACGAGAAGCTGGGCGATCAGCCGCTGTTTGAGAGATCGGGGCCACATTAATGCGCGGTGCATCGTCGGGCCTCGCTCGGACGCCTTCGATGGGAGCTAACTTTTTGAAATCACGCAAATCTGAAAGAAGATCGTTCTACACGGTTTCAGGATTTGCTCTCAATCCGGGTGAAGCTGCAAACTCGAGATTGCACCGACATTACGCCAACTGTTCGCGGCCCGGAGCTGCGGCGCCGGACCGCGACCTTCACTGCTCGTCATCATGCATGCGCATGCGGGTGCTGCCGTTCGTCCCAGACCGACCAGATCGCGAGCGCAGTCACCAGTGCCCCGAGGACGACGTGCGTCCACATGGGACTGGCGCTGGTCGAGAAGCCGAGCAGCCAGGGGGAAGCGATCAGCCAGAGCCCGACGACGAGGCTTGCCCATTCCTCCCATTCCGCAAACATGGCAAGTGTTGCGATCGCCAGAACGCCGAGCACGACGGCGGCGGCCCAAGCGTTCCAAGCCGGAACGCTCTCGACAACGAAGCCCATGATCCACGGAGAGATGAACAGGCAGACGGCGAGAACCAGATTGATCCAGTCCTGCGCTTTCTTTCCTTCCATCAGTGCCATGACAACCTCCACGAATGAAGTTTGACCAAAGCGCACGACCGCGTGCGGCGCACGCTCTGGAAATCATAATAAATTCAATCGAAAACGCTTTCAAATCTTTTTCGCGCGAGCACCCGGTGATCGCACATACGAAAGCGCGCAGCGAACCGGCAATCCGCTGCTTTCAAAGGGTGTCAAAGCACCGACTGGCCACCCGTTATCTCGGGCTCTAGATCATTTTATTGTTTCGTCGAAACACTGAAGTGATCTAAGTCTTTGAAATTACGCAATTCCGGACGGAAAACCGTTTCGCACTTTTCTTGGAATTGCTCTAGTAACCGCGCGCAGCACCTGCGCCGATGCGGCTGTCGACGGCGCCATTGTAGCGGGCGCCGCCGCCGGCCTCGATGTCGGAGAGGCTCTCGCCGCCGACGAGGATGCCGGTCGCCTGCCCCCAGATCGTCCAGCTTTCGTCGATCTGAACGTTATGGCCCATCGCCGACAGCAGCTTGCGGGTGTCGGGCGAGAGCGCATAGGGCTCCATGAACACCTTGTCCGGCAGCCACTGGTGATGGATGCGTGGCGCGTCGACGGCTTCCTGTATGTTCATGCCGTGATCGATGACGTTGAGGATCGCCTCGAGCGTGATCGTAATGATGCGGGCGCCACCGGGGCTGCCGATCACCATGAACGGCTTGCCGTCCTTGGAGATGATCGTCGGGCTCATCGACGACAGCGGCGTCTTGCCGGGCGCGATCGCATTGGCCTCGCCCTGGATCAGCCCATAGAGATTGGGCACGCCCGGCTTCGAGGTGAAATCGTCCATCTCGTTGTTGAGCAGGATACCAGTTCCAGGCGCCACCACGCCGGAGCCGAAGGAGCCGTTCAACGTATAGGTAACGGCGACCGCGTTGCCCTCGTCGTCGATGATCGAATAGTGGGTCGTCTCCTTGCTTTCGCCGAAGCCCTTGGGGATCAGCGTCGCGGAGACGCCGGCGCGGAACGGATCGATCTTGGCGCGGATTTCCTTCGCATAGGCCTTGTCGGTGAGCTTGGCGACCGGGTTTTCGACGAAATCGGGATCGCCGAGCGACGTGTTGCGGTCGACATAGGCATGGCGCATCGCCTCGATCATCGCGTGAACCGTGTCCGCGGCGCCATAGCCCATGTAGGAAAGCGGATAGCCTTCGAGCACGTTGAGGATTTCACAGATGATCACGCCACCGGAAGACGGCGGCGGCGAGGAGACGATGTCATAGCCGCGATAATTGCACTTGACCGGCTCCAGTTCGCGCACCGCATAGCGCTCGAAGTCCGCCTTGGCGAGCACGCCGCCCTTCTCCGAGCTCGCCTTGACGATCTGATCGGCGATCGCGCCCTTGTAGAAGGCGTCCGGGCCTTTTTCGGCAATGCTCGAAAGCGATGCGGCAAGGTCCGTCTGGACGAGTTTTTCGCCGGCCGCAAAGGCCTTGCCGTCGGGCTTCAGGAAGATCGCGGCCGCGGCCGGATCTTTCGCCAGCCTTTCGGCCCTGCCCTCGAAGGTACTGACATCGCCCTCCTCCAGCACGAAGCCATCCTTGGCTAGCGCGATCGCCGGCGCGATCAGTTCGGCAAGCGGCTTCGTGCCATAGCGGCTCCGCGCAACCTCGAAACCCATGACCGGCCCCGGCACGCCGACGGCGAGATAACCATCGGTGCTCAACCCTTTAATGACATCTCCCTTCCCGTCGAGATACATGGTCTTGGTTGCCGCCTGCGGCGCCCGCTCGCGGAAATCGAGGAAGGTCGTCCTGCCGTCCTTGAAGCGGATGGTCATGAACCCGCCACCGCCGATATTGCCGGCAGTCGGATAGGTGACGGCGAGCGCATAGCCGACTGCAACCGCCGCATCCACCGCGTTGCCGCCGCTCTTCAGGACCGCGACACCTACATCCGAGGCCAGGTGCTGGGCAGTCACCACCATGCCATGCTCGGCCTTAACCGGTTCCGGCGAGGCGGCTCGGCCCTCCGGCGGAGCCAGGCTCAGCGCAAGAAACAAGGTGACGGGCAGGCTCTTCAAGCGAAAACTCAGCATGCGTCTCTCCCTCGCAGGCGTTGCTCGCAGTGCCTTGCCGGCGGCCGCGACGCGGACGCCCGCCACCGCGTTCAACGCGGCGGCAACAATCTTTTGGCCAGGCAAGCACTGATTGTGGGCAGCTATGAAGTCAGCGGAGTATAGCCACGCCCGGTCGGCGATGGCAATTCACACCTGACCGATGGCAGCGTTTGAACGCGAGGGGCTGTCTTGGGGCGGGCTCCCCCCGCAGGCAACGTGGGGAACCATACGGCTCTCTTCAGGCGGCATCCGCCAGGATGAGAGCCGCGCCCTTTTCCGCAACCATCATCGTCGGAGCGTTGATGTTGCCAGCCGTAATGTTCGGGAAGATGGAGGCGTCGACGACGCGCAGACCCGGAACGCCATGAACCCGCAAGCTGCTGTCGACGACGGAGCTCGCCTGGTCCGGCCCCATCGCGCAGGTGCCGCAGAGATGGTAGATCGAGCCTGAGTTTTCGCGAAAATAATCCATCAGCGCGTCGTCGCTCTGAACGCGCGGCGCGGGCGAGATTTCTTCCGCGGTCAGTGAGGAGAGCGCCGTGGCCGACGCGATCCGCCGCACCAGCCGGCTTCCCTGCAGCACTTCGTCGATGTCGCGGTCGGTCGTCAGGTAGTTCGGCCGGATCAGGGGCTTTTGCGCGGGGTCGCCGGATGCGATCTGGATGCTGCCGCGGCTGGTCGGCCGGCAGGAGTTGAAGCAGATCAGGTAGCCCGGATAGGGCTCCGGTTTCAGCCCAGCCTTCGGATCATTCGGGATCCGATAAGACAGGGGATTGAAGTAAAGCTGGATGTTCGGCCGCTCTTCGTCAGGTTTGCCGCGGAAGAAGCCACCGGCCTGATTGACGCTCATCGAGAACGGACCCTTGCCGGTGAGCAGATATTGCAGGCCGAGCCGCATCTGGCCGAACAGGCTGCCGAACTCGTCGTTGAGCGTCGGGATGGTGGCACGATAGTAGAAGCTGGCGCAGAGGTGATCCTGCAGGTTCTGGCCAACCGCCGGCAAATGCCGCTGTGTCTTAACCCCGAGCGAAGACAGCGTCTTGCCGTCGCCGATGCCCGAGACCTGCAGCAGCTGCGGGCTGCCGACGGCCCCGGCGGCAAGGATGACTTCGCGGCCGGCGGTAAAGCGCCGGCGGGCACCGTTCTGGACGACATCGACGCCGGTCACGCGCCCGTCATCCGCAAAGACCAGCCGCTCGGCCTGGGCGTAGCGCTCGATCGTCAGGTTGGGCCGTTTGAGCGCAGGGCGCAAATACTCGGCGCTCGAATGCGAGCGGCGGCCGTTGTTGGTGTTGACGTCGTAGACGCCAGCGCCTTCGAGCGAGGCTCCATTGAAATCCTCGTTCAACGGCAGTTGCAGCGATCCGCAGCTTTCAAGAAAGGCGTCGGTGATCGGATGCGTCATGCCGCGCATCGGGGTGATGTGGATCGGGCCTTCGCCGCCATGCCATTCGGACGATCCGCGCGCATGGGTTTCGAGCCGGCGGAAATAGGGAAGCACGTCGTCATAGCCCCAGCCCGCATTGCCGGCGGCTTTCCAGTCGTCGAAATCGTCGCGCGCGCCGCGCACGTAGATCATCGCGTTGATCGATCCGGAGCCGCCCTGGACCTTGCCGCGCGGCACGTAGATGCTGCGATCCTGAAGCGCGGCTTCCGGCTCGCTCGAATACATCCAGTTCACCTGAGGGTTATAGTAGCTGCGGGCGTAGCCGACCGGGATCTTGAACCAGAAGGAATTGTCGTTGCCGCCGGCCTCGATCAAAAGCACCTTGTGGCGACCGTTCTCGCTGAGCCGGCTCGCAAGGATGCAACCCGCCGACCCGGCGCCGACGATGATGTAATCGTAGATCATCTCGTGTCCCTGATATCCGAATTCACCCGCGCGCGGGGGCAAAGGCCTTCACGTCCGCCGGCTGACTGTCCATCTGCAGGTGCAGGCGCTCCCCGGCGTAGGGCGTATGCTTTTCCACGACATCCATGTTGAGTTCGATGCCGAGGCCGGGCTCGCGCGACGGGATGAGATAGCCGTCCTCGACGGTAAGCTTGGTCTTCAGCACATCGGCGTGGAAGCCGGAGAAGTCGAGGATCGCCTCGTGGATGAGGAAGTTCGGCGTCGCAGCCGAAAGCTGGATGCTGGCCGCCGCTCCCACCGGACCATTATAGAGATGCGGCGCGATCTGGGCGTAATAGGCCTCAGCCATGCCGGCGATCTTCTTCGCCTCGAGCAAGCCGCCGACGCGTGCCACGTTCATCTGCAGGATCGACGCGGCCTTGAGTTCAAGCACGCGCTGGAACTCGTATTTGGTCGTCAGGCGCTCTCCGGTCGAAACGGGAATCGAGGTTGCGCGCGCGACCTCGGCCATTGCCGCCTCCTGTCCCGGAGGCACTGGCTCTTCGAACCAGAGCGGATCGTACTTCTCCAGGCGCTTGGCAAGGCGGATAGCGGAGGACGGAACCATCTGGCCGTGGGTGCCGAAGAGCAGATCCGCACTGCTTCCGACCGCGTCGCGGATCTTGCGGCAGAATTCCTCGCAGCGGTCCATCACGCCAAGCGAGAGCTGGTGCCCGGAATAGTTGGTGTAGGGCCCGGCCGGGTCGAACTTGACGGCGGTGAAGCCCATCTCGACCATCTCGACCGCACATTCGGCGGCGAGATCCGGATCGTTGAAATCGAACTCGCCGGCGGCGTTCTTCGGGTAGAGATAGGTGTAGGCGCGGAGCTTCTCGTGCACCGTCCCGCCCAAGAGGTCCGAGACCGGCCGGCCGGCGGCCTTGCCGATGATGTCCCAGCAGGCGATTTCGAGGCCCGAGACGATGCCCATCATCGTCGGATCCGGGCGCTGGGTGAAGCCGCTCGAATAGGCCGAGCGCCAGAAGCGCTCGATCTGGTGCGGATCATGGCCGAGCAGGTGCCGCTCGAAAACATCCTCGATCAGCGGCGTCATGGCGCTCGGATGGAACGAGGTCGCATAGATCTCGCCGATGCCTTCGATGCCGCAGGCGGTCGTGAGACGCACGAAGATCCAGTACATGCCGCCAACATGCGGCGGCGGGACGGCAACGGCATAGGTCTTGAGAGACGCGATCTTCATGGGTGTCATCCCTTTTTCTTGAGGCGAGCCATCAGGGCCAGGGTGGCGATGGCGCCGAGGACGCAGACGGCGGCGATATAGCCGAAATAGAGCTGGTAGCCGGTGATGCCCGGATAGCGGTCCGAGAGGTATCCGTTGACCAGCGGCAGGTAGGTGTCGGGCGCGTAGCCGACCAGCGAAATGATGCCGATGGCGAGACCGGTGATGTTCGCCGGCACATGGCAATCGTCGAGGATCGCCCAGTAGAGCCCGCGGATCGTATAGGTGATGAGGCCAACGAGCAGCACCAGCCCGACGAAAAGGACGGTCGAGCCGATGCCAGGCAGGGCGATCATTGCCACGAGACTGGCGGCCGCGACTATGAAGCTCAGGAGCAGGATGCCGGTCTTGCCGTAGCGGTCGCCGAGCAAGCCACCGCCGATACCGCCGACCGGGCGCAGCCACAGCTTGACCGTGACGATCAGGCCGGCCATGGCGGCGGAAATTCCGAAGCCACCTTCCTGCAGATAGGCCGAGAAGCTGTAGGTGGCGAGAAAGACGTGGTAGCCGCAGAAGATGATGGCGGCGACCAGCCAGACCTCGGGAATGCCGAGCAGCGTCCTGATGTCGGCGACAAGGCTGCCCTCGCGCTTGCGCGCGGACCTGTCCGTGGCAACCGGCTGCGACACCGCGAAATAGGCGATGCCGACGACGATGCAGAAAATGGCATAGAGCAGCACGACGTCGCGGAAGCCGGTGGCAAGTCCGGCGCCGCGCGTTTCCGTCGTGAAGACGAAGAGCGCGATGGCGACGCTTGCGAGCAGCGCTTCGACGAGGCCCCGGCCGCCATCGAGGATGCCGAAGAAGCGTCCCTGCTCATTGGCACCGGCGATCAGGTTCACCTGCTTGAGCGTCGCCGCCCAGAATGTGAGACCCGTGGTGACGCCAAAACCGCAATAGATGACGAGGAGCGACGAATAGCCCGGCAGCGTCGCATACCAGAGACCGAGCAGACCCGTGCCGACCATGGAGATGAGGATCAGGATGCGCGGTTGGACGCGGTCGGCAAGCCACCCGCTCGGCAGGTAGCCGACGAGGAAGCTGGTACCGAGAATGGAATAGAGGACGCCCAGTTCGGTGTTGGTGAGCTTCAGCACCTCCAGCATCGTCGTCTGGTAGGACTGACGAAGATAGAGGATCGGATAGATCGCACCGGCGGCGATCACGATCAGCGCCAGCTGAAGGTAGCGGCTGCGGGCCGACACGGATGGTGCGGCGATTTCGGTTTCGGCAATTGAGCTCACGGGCAGTCTCCTCCCTGGCCGACAGCGAGAGCATTGCCACCGGCCCGGTATTGATGTTGGTGGTGTCGGAGCAATTCCGGCTTTCCGTCGGGATTGCTCAATCTCAAAGGGTCTAGTGTTTCAGGACGACGAGGCGCGTCTGGGTGAATTCCAGCATGCCGTGTTTGCCGTCGTCGCCGCCAAGGCCCGAACGTTTCCAACCGGCATGAAAACCCTGGTAGGGATCGGCCGGGAAGCGGTTTACGTAGAGTTCGCCGGCCTCGATCGCATCGCTGGCGCGCATCACCGTGCGGTAATTCTCGGTGAAGAGCACCGAGCTCAGGCCGAACTGATGGTCGCTCGCCTTCGCCAGCGCTTCCTCGAAGGTGGAGTAGCGGAGAACGGCGAGCACCGGGCCGAAGACTTCCTCGCGAACGATCTCCATGTCCTGCCGGCAGCCGGAAATCAGCGTCGGCGGGTAGAAATAGCCGTCTCCCTCAGGCAGATAGCCGCCGGTCTCAACGACGGCGCCTTCGGCCTTCGCCTGCTCGACCATCTCGTGCACGCGCTTTTGGGCGGCGACATTGGCGAGCGGCCCCATACGACCAGCATCCTCGGCGCGGTCGCCGAATGTGCGGGCGGTAAAGCCTTCGCGCAGCTTGGCAAGCAGCCGATCATGGACGCTTTCATGAACGTAGAGCCGCTCGGCGCTGGTACAGACCTGGCCGCAATGGGTGGTCTTGGCGGCGATGATCATCTGCGCCACGGCATCGAGATCCGCGTCCGGTTCGACGATGACGGGCGTCTTGCCACCGAGTTCGAGCGACGGCTTGGCGATGTTTTCCTTGCAATATTCGAGCACGATGCGGCCGGCCGAAACGCTGCCCGTCAGCGTGATCATGCCGACGCCGGGATGGGTGCAGAGCGTCTTCGCGACATCGTGCGACATGGTGAGGATGTTGACGAGGCCGTCGGGCAGACCCGCTTCGACGGTTGCCTCGGCGACGGCGAAAGCGGAAGTCGGCGTGTTGTTGCTCGGCCGCACGACAACGGCGTTGCCAGCAATCAACGCCGGGGCGATCTTCCGCACGAGCGTATAGATCGGATAGTTGAATGGGATCAGGCACGCCGCGACGCCGATCGGCACGCGCTTGAGGATCAGGGTTTCGCCGGGATTGTCGCTCTCGATCACCTCGCCCTCGATGCGGCGGGCCCATTCGGCGTGGTAGCGCATCAGCTCGGCGCCGTAGATCACTTCGGCGGTCGCATCGGCAAGGCTCTTGCCCGACTCCTTCGCCAGCGCGGCACCGATGCGTTCGGCCCGGCTCTCCAACACCGCCGCCAGCCGGCGCAGCGCGTCACCGCGCTGGATTGCCGGCAAGGCACCCCAGACGCGCTGCGCCTTCACCGCGGCATCGACCGCTGCCTTCGCCTCGTCATCCGTTGCCGCCGGCACGGAGGTGAACACCTGGCCGGTCGCCGGATTGCGCACGTCGATCACAGTCGTAGAGGAGCTTTCGATGAAGCGGCCGCCGGAGAAGTTGCGATAGGGGCTCATGGCATCTCGGAATTGTTCGGCGCGATCCGCACGCCGATGGCGGTGCGGGAGGCGGACTAGCCGGGAGAGAGCTTCACGAGCGACGATCCGGCCTCTCTCCCTGACCGCAACCGTCAGGAAAATTGATGCGACGATGCGGAAAAGGGCACAAGCGAGTAATTTTCGGTGAGAGCATTCCAAAAAGGAATGCTTGCTCACTCGGCCCGGTCGGCGGCGGCCTCCGCCAGCAACCAGGCGCGGAAGGCATCGACCTTGCGGTTGCCTGCCGATTGCGGCCGTGTCACGAACCAGTAGGATTCATGGCCCTCGACTTCAACGTCGAAGAGCTGCACCAACTGACCCGACTGCAATTGGTTGCGGACCATCGAGCGGTCGGCAACGGTGACACCGAGCCCGGCGCAGGCTGCCTCGATCGCCAGATCGAGCAGGTCGAACTCCAGTCCGCCGCGGGTATCGACGTCCTGAAAACCGGCCGCATCCAGCCAGTGCCGCCAGGTCAGATAACGCCGGTCGGGCGAGGCGAGCACATGCAGGAAAGTGAAGCGCTGCAGGTCGGACGGACCTTCGACCTTCGCCCCCTCAAGCAAGGACGGCGCGCAGACGACGACGTGCCGTTCCGTCATCAGAATGCTGGCATCCAGCATCGGCCACTCGCCGTCGCCGAAACGAATGGCGCAGTCCAGAAGCCCGCGCTCGGCAAGCGTATCCGTGGCTTCCGTGCTGAGGCTGATATCGACGTCGGGCAGAGCCTCGCGCAACCGGGCAAGACGCGGCAGCAGCCAGCGCTTGGCAAAGGTCGGCGGCACGTTGATCCTGAGCCGGTTCTGGTTGCTCTTCTCGGTGATGCTGCGCAGCGAAACCTCGATGCTGTGAAACGCCTCCTGGATCGTCGCCAACAGTTCGGCGCCGGCCGGCGTCAGTTCAAGATGATGGTGGCGGCGGATGAGAAGGTCTTCGCCAAGCTCGTCCTCGAGGTTACGCACCTGCCGGCTGACGGCGCTTTGCGTCAGGTTGAGGCGCTCGGCCGCGCGCGTGAAACTGCGGGTCTGCCCGACCACCTCGAAGACCTTCATCGCCGACAATCCTGGAAGTCTTCGCATCGATATTTTGGCCCCAGAAAGCTTTACACTCACATCTCCGCGACCGTCGTCGCGGGATCGATGCGCACTTTTGCGTGCCACGCTCCAGCGTACAAGCACGAAAATCCAAATCGCTCCAGGCTGACCGCAAGCACGCGCCCGGCTATCTCCGAACGACAAACGGCGGCTTTCGCCGCCGCTTGCCTATCCAATCAATCGCCTGGCCAAGCCCAGACGAAACTTGGAAACTCACTCGCTCCTACTCCGCAGCGTAAAAACCGTAAAGCACCGGCATCAGCCCGACCAGCGCCTCGAAGCGCTTGAAGGACTTGCGCTCCGGTCGCGTCCAGCCGGTTTCGGCGAGCGCCGACAGCCGCGGGAAGACGAGGCGGTCGAAGACGGCGCGATCGGTCATCGGCTCCGACCATATGCAGCATTGCACGCCGAGCAGGTGTTTCTTCTGCGCGTCGGTCCAGCCCTCGACCGGATCAAAGGTGTAGAGCCTTTCCGGATCCGACCAGCCGGCCCAGCTGGCGCCAGGCTCCGACCAGGCCGGGCTGTTGGCCATGTCGAGATAGTAGACCTGACCGGGGCAGACGACGATGTCGTAGCCTTCCTCGGCAAGGGCTGCCGACGCCTCGACCGTGCGCCAGCCGAAAAGCAGCGACTTTTTCTTGTCGATGACGTTGCCGTGCGCTGCCTCCTGCCAGCCGCCGGTGACGCAATCGCGGCTCGCGAGAAACGCCTGCACGCGCGCCAGAAATTCGCCCTGCAATACGGCAGCACCCGATCCGTCGATCTCGTCGGCGCCGTGGGTGTTGGTGACGACGTTCAGCCGCTTGGCATGGGTTTCGGCAACCTCGTCTCCGGCAAGCGCCCGAAGCCGTGTGAGCGCCTCGGGCGAGCCCGACCAGGCGCCGAGCGGTACCTCGTCGGCGCCGACATGAATGGCCCGCATCGGGAACAGTTCAATCAGTTCGTCGAAGATGATCTCGAGCACCCGGTAGGTTTCTTCTCGTGCCGGATTGAGGCAATTGTCCGGGAAGCCCTGGACCGAAAAATAGCTGCCCTGCTCCTCGGGGTCACGCAGTTCCGGGATCGCCTGCAGCATCGCAAAGGAATGGCCCGGAATGTCGATCTCCGGCAACACCTCGATGCCGAGGCTTGCGGCGAGCGTCACGATCTGACGGATCGCTGCCTTGGTGTAGTAACCGCCGGTCGGCTCAGGACCGGAGCCGAGCAGCGGCGGGATCTTGCGACCATGGCCGCGCCAAGCGCCGATTTCCGTCAGGGCCGGATAGGCGTCGATCTCGACGCGCCAGGCCTCGTCATCGGTCAGGTGCCAGTGGAAGCGGTTGAGCTTGTTCCAGGCCATCAGCCGCAGGAAACGCTCGACTTCCGCCGTGCTGTAAAACTGCCGGGCCACGTCGAGATGGGTGCCGCGCCAGGCAAGTGCCGGCTCGTCCTTGATCTCCCCGCCCGTCGGAAATACGAACGTGCCCGGATGAAGCCGCGCGCCGCGCAGGACCTGTCCCAGCGTGATCAGACCATAGAGGATGCCGGTTTCGGTGCTGCCGGAAACGGCGACACCGGCGGGGGAGAAGCGGATAATGTAAGCTTCCGGGCCAAGATCTTCTGCTTTCGACAGGGCTACCGGGAAGCCGCCCTCCGACGCCGGACGGACGATGCCCTCGACCGGAAACAGGTTTGCCGTCAGATCGGCGAAGGCTTTGGCAGCGCCGGAAGCCTCGTTGCCCTCGGGTTTCAGATCCAGGCCGGGAGGCGCCACCAGTTGTCCGGAAACGGAAACGGCCTGCGGCCACGGCACGATCGAGACCGGCACCGGTGCCACCTTCGGCACCGGATAGACGGCGGCACCCCGCTTCAGTTCGGCATTGTCGCCATGCGCCCGCGAGGCACGCACCGCCACCGGTGCCATCGTGTCGTCGGACAGCACCAGGAAGGCAGCGTTGGCGCCATCGGTCCAGTGGCGCGGCTCATAGCTCATGCCGTGTGCCTTCAGCGTCCAGGTGGCGCCCGGCGGCACTTCGAGGCCTTCCGGCGGTGCGAACTCCGCATAGTTGGAGAGGCGGATCAGGAGCCGGCCACCTTCAATCTCGGCAGCTGGGTCGATACGAGCCGGGCCGGAAACGCCGAGGCGAAAACCCTTGAGCACTCGATCCGAGTTGTTGGTCAAGGTCAGTGCATAGACCGACCTGTCAGCTGTGCCGACCGGCACCCAGAGGGTTTCCAGCAGGAATTCAGATTTAGCGGCAAACGTCATCAAACGGCTCCATGAATGTTAGTTTCTGCGGCCGGCCGAAGGCCGGCGGAGTTCTCGGGGGCTTGACCTCGGTTCACATAGCTCACGCCGGAGCTTGGCCAAGGGCGCGGACGAAATGGTTTTCGGCGGCCTCCTCGACCGTGTTCGAGGCCGGACGGCTCAGGCGCCGCACCTCGTCGGCATGCGCCAGAAAGCGGGCACTCTGCCCCGGCACGAACGGGCGATCCGGATCGGGCACGGCCGAAAGAAGAAGCTGGGTATAGGGATGGCGAGGGTTGCCGATGACGGCGGCCGTCTCTCCCCATTCGACCATCTGCCCGGCAAACATCACGACGATCTCCTCGGCAATGTGCGCGGCGGTGGCGATATCGTGGGTGATGTAGAGCATCGCGAGGTTCCGTTCGCGTTTGATCCGCGCGAGAAGTTCCAGGATATCGAGCCTGATTGAAACGTCGAGCATCGATGTCGGCTCATCGGCGACGAGCACGTCCGGCGCAACAGCGAGCGCCCGGGCGATGTTCGCGCGTTGGCGCTGGCCGCCGGAGAGCTCATGCGGAAATTTCCGTGCCGTCACATTGGGATCGAGGCCGACATCGGAAAGCAGGCGCACAACCGCGGCTCTCGCCTCGGCGGCATTCTTTGCGTGGCCATGCAGCAGCAGCGGTCGCGCGAGGTGATGGTAGATGGAGAAGACCGGATTGAGCGACGCGAACGGATCCTGGAAGACCATCTGGATGGCGCGGCGACGCGCCTTCTCCGCGGAGCGATCACCCGCCTCGGTGACATCGGCGCCGCGAAACTGCATCGTTCCGGCACTCGGCGTATCAAGCCGCGCGACGATGCGAGCGCAGGTCGTCTTGCCGCAACCGGATTCGCCGACGAGGGCCAGAGCCCGGCCAGGCTTCAAAGACAGGGATATTCCTCGCAGCGCCTCGACAGCGCCGAAGCTGCGTCTGATATCCTTCAGACGGACGATGGCGGCCTGATGGTCAAGGATTGTGCTCGATACCGGCATGATGTTCATTCGACGACCCCCAGGCTGCGGACCGATGACGGCAGTTGCGGGATCGCGCCCCAGAGTTTTCGCGTGTAATCGTGTTGCGGCGCACCGCTGATCTGATGAGTATCGCCGACCTCGACCAGTTGACCCTTCAGCATAACACCGATGCGATGGCAGAGCTGCGCCATCAGGTGCAGGTCATGGGTGATAAACAGCACCGAGAAGCCGAGGCTGCGCTGCAGATCGACGAGCTGCTCCAGGATTTCCCGCTGCACCACCACGTCGAGCGCCGTCGTCGGCTCGTCCATGATGATCAGCTCCGGCTTCAATGCCAGGCAGATCGCGATAACGATGCGCTGCCGCATGCCGCCGCTGAACTGGTGCGGATAATCATCGAGACGACCCGCCGGAATGCCGACGAGCCGGAACATTTCTTCCGCCCGCGCCCGCGCCTGTGGCCGCGTCGCGCCGGTGTGTTTGCGCAGCACGTCGAAGAATTGCGCCTCGACCCGCATCAGCGGGTTGAGCGAGTTCATGGCGCTCTGGAACACCATGCCGATCCGCCGCCAGCGGACATACTGCAAGGCGGATTCCGGCATCTTGAGAAGGTCTTGCCCATCGAGCAGGATTTCGCCGCCGGCGACCCAGGCCGGGGCTTTCGACAACCGGGTGATCGCGTAGGCGATCGTGCTCTTGCCGCAGCCGGATTCGCCGGCAAGGCCGAAGAGCTCACCGCGCCTAACCTCGAACGAGACGTCGTTGACGGCACGGAAAGCGCCGTCGTCGAGCAGGTAATCGACGTTGAGATTGCGGATCTGAAGCAGTGCGTCGCTCATCGTGCCGCCTCCAGCTCGCGGCGGCGCAGCCGCGTGAGGCGCAGCCAGCGGCTCAATGCCGGACCGGAGCGAAGCTGCGGATTGGCGATCTCGTCAAAGGTGAAATTGATGAGCGCCAGGCCAAGACCGACGAGGGCAATGCCTGCGGCCGGTACGGCGATGTCCCACCAGGCGCCGACGATGATCGCCGAGGAGTTCTGCGCATTGTAGAGCATGGTGCCCCAGGTCACCCGCAGCGGATCGCCGAAGCCGAGATATTCGAGCGTCGTCTGCGCGACGATCGCGTAGATGATGCTGCCGACGACGTTGATGCCGATCAGCGGCACCAGATTGGGCAGGATTTCCACGAAGATCACCCGCCAATGCGGCTCGCCGACCATACGCGCCGCCACCACGAATTCGCGCTGCCTGAGCGCCATGGTCTGCGACCGGGTCATGCGCGCGCC
Organism: Ensifer sp. EB106-03-01-XG145; assembly: GCF_058792075.1. NCBI lineage: Bacteria > Pseudomonadati > Pseudomonadota > Alphaproteobacteria > Hyphomicrobiales > Rhizobiaceae > Ensifer > Ensifer sp. EB106-03-01-XG145. The sequence continues at coordinate 49,812 of NZ_JBYTEC010000008.1, forward strand.
CCAGGGCCAGGAGGTGAGAGCGATGATCGCCATGATCGCCAGCGGCCCAACGGTGCCGGCAAAGGAGGCGAGCAGGATCAATAGCGGAATGTTGGGGATCACCAGCACGGCATTAGTCGCGAGGTCGAGTGTCGCGTCAGTGCGCCCGCCGAAATAGCCGGCGACGAGGCCGACGATGGTGCCGAGCGCGGTAATGGCAAGGCCGGTGGCAAAGCCGACGGCAAGCGATGGCCGCGCGCCCCAGACGAATTGCGAAAAGACGTCGCGGCCCATCTTCGTCGTGCCGAAATAATGCTCGACCGTCGGTGGCTGGTGCGAGCGGCCGACGCGCTCGCTCGGATCGCCGGGCGCCAGAACCGGTGCGAACAGCGCCATCAGACAGAGCGTGAGAATGATGATAAGGCCGGCGACGGCTTTTTTCTGCCGCCAGAACAAGGAGACGCCCGCATTCATGCCCTGCCCTCCCTTATGCGCGGATCGACCACGCCATAGATGATATCGACCAGGAGATTGGCCCCGAGCGTCGCGATCGTCATCAAGAGCAGCTGTCCCTGGATGACCGGATAATCGCGGGCGACACTCGCGGTATAAAGCGTCAGGCCGAGGCCGGGATAGTTGAAGACGATCTCGGTGACGATCGAACCGCCGAAGACCGCCCCCAGCATCAGCGCCAGGTTGGTCAAAACCGGCAGCATGGCATTGCGCGCCGCATAGCCGAACATCACGGCCGCTTCGGACAGGCCCTTGGCGCGTCCCATGGTGACATAATCTTCGCCAAGCACCGAAATCATGCTGGAGCGCATCGTTGTCTGGAACTCGCCGATGAGATAGGGCGAAAGCGTCAGCACCGGCATGATCGCATGCAGGAAGACGCTGCCGAAGAAGGTAAAGTTCAGCCCGGGATCAAGGCTCGGATCATAGGCGTAGCCGACCGGCAGCAGCCGCAGCGTGACGCCAAAGGTGAACAACGTCGCGAGCGCGATGATCACCGGCGGCACGGCGATCAGCACGACCGAGAAGGGCGAGACGAAGCTGTCGAAACGGCCACCACGACGCCAGGCGGCGATCGCACCCAAGAGCACGCCGATCGAGAGCGAAAAGGCAATCGCCGTGACGACCAGGAACGCGGTCCAGCCGGCCGACCGGCCGAGAACCTCGACGACGGTCTGCGGGTAATATTTGACCGAAACACCGAGATCGAGATGGGCCAACCCGACGACATAGTCGACGAATTGCTGCCAGATCGGCTGCTCGATCGCGCCGAAGCGCGCCTTGATCGCCTCGATGGCCGCGGGCGTCGCCCGCGGTCCGAGTTGGGCGATCATGCTGTCGACGGGGCTCCCCGGCATCAGCCGGGGAACCGCGAAATTCATGACGATCGCGAATAGGAACGCCACGCAATAGACGGCAAGCCGTCGACGGGAAAGTCGCATGGTTGGGGCCTGTTGTCGCTTATTGCACGGGCTTGAGGCGGAGCAGGTGCACCAGCCGCATCCGGTTGTTGTCGTGATCCTCGGGGTTCATGACAGGTTCGTCCTTGGTGACCCAGCCGGTAAAGCGCTTGGTCGAGAATTGGTACCAGGTCGGGCCGTTGAAGACGGGAACGACAGGCAGGTTGTCGGCAACGATCACCTGCACCTGGTCGAACAGCTTCTTGCGCTCTTCGTCCGTCGCGGCGCGGCGGTACTCGTCGAAGACCTTGTCGAGCTCGGGGTTGGAGTAACGCGACGGCGCGCTGGTGATGCGCCCACCGAAGCCGGTCGACAGCGACTGGAAGTAGCCGCGGAAGGGCGTCGGTCCGTCGGCGCGCGAATTCATCACCGCTTCGAAGCTGCCGTCGAGGATCTGCTTCTGCCACTGCTCGTATTCGGGCGTGGCAACCGACGCATTGACGCCGATCTTGCGCAGGCCTTCGGTCGCGATCTGCACCGCGTCGATCCAGTCGGTCCAACCGTTCGGAACGATGATCGGGAAAGCGATCGGCTTGCCGCTCGGCGTGGTGCGGAAGCCTTCGCCGTCCTTTTTGTAGCCGGCATCGTCGAGCAGCTTGTTGGCCTTGTCGATGTCATAGGCCAGCCATTCATCCTGCGCGCCCTCGGCTGCCTTGTTGCGCCAGCTGTCGAAGCGCGGCGGCAGGCCGCTCGCAAGGGTGTTGACGACGGGATAGCCAAAGCCGGCGATATCGACCATCGCGGTGCGATCCATCGCCAGGCTGAAGGCGCGCCGGAAGGTCATGTCGTTGAAGGCCTCGGCGTTGCCGGAGTTCGACGACTTGAAGTTCATCTGGAAGGCAACGGTTTCCGCCGGCGGCTGCCAGTAACCGTTGTGCTCGGCGTCAAGGCCGACATAGGTCTTGTCGATCTGCGGCAGGAACGAGCCGAACCAGTCGATCGAGCCTTCCGGCAAAAGCGCCAGCATCTGGTCGTTGCCGGAGATCTGCGGCAACTTCAGGCAATCGACCTTGAGCGATGCGGCGTCCCAATAGTTGGGGTTGCGGCATTGTTCGTAGACCTGCGGCGTGAAGCGGCGGATCTCGGTCATCGGGCCGGAGCCGACAGGCGTTTCGTTCTTGAAGGCCAGCGGATCCTTCACGTCCTTCCAGATGTGCTCGGGCACCACGGGAAAGTCGGCGAGCGATTCCGGGAAATGTGTGTCGACGCCCTTGAGATTGATCTTCACTTCGGTCGGTGATGGCGCCTCCACCGAGGCGACGGTCTCGCCGACACCGACGGTATCGACGGCCGGGTTCTTCAGCATCATCTCCAGCGTAAACTTCATGTCGGCCGAGGTCAGCGGCTTGCCGTCCGACCATTTCACACCGTCACGCAGGGTATAGGTGATCGACTTCAGATCGTCGGCGAACTTGTAACCTGTTGCCAGCCGCCAGACCGGCTTGCCGCTGTCATAGTCGTTGAAGATCACCAGCGGTTCGTAGACGAAATCCATGGTGCTCTGCCGCCGGCCGCCGAGGTCGAACGGGTTGAAGTTCTGCACCCAGCTCGTTTGTTCCTCGATGTGCATGGTGAGCACCGCTTCGGCCCGGGCCTCGGCGGCCGCGACCATCATCAGCGCTGCGGCGACCGGTCCAAGACGCCATCGCGCCGCTGTCACCCTCTTCCTCCCGGCCTCCGGAGCGTTACCCAAAAGCCGCATTTCCTCGACTGCCGTCATGACGAATTCCCCCTCAGGCTTCGTTGATCGATCTATTAAGTCAAGTAATTTGACTTAACGATAAGTCTGCCAAAGAGGCGCTGTCAATCGGGCTAATTCGCCCCGCCTAAAGTTTCGGGAAAAGAGGGTGAGTGGTATTTCTCATTGCAATACCAATTGCGGAAATCGAGCCTCGGGGATCGGTTCAGCCGCCCGATTTTGATCGCAGAACAACCTGGCTCAGCATCGCAGAGAGAATCACGGCGCAGCCCAGGATCTGCGAAAGGCTCAACGGCGTCCCGAGAAATGCCACCGTGAAAAGCAGCACCCAGACCGGTTCGCAGCACATGATGACCGACGCTCGCGCCGCCGAGATCATCTGCTGCCCACGAAACTGGAGAACTTCCGGAGTTACCCCGTTAAAACTCAGGATACCTAACGTGTAAGATCATGATAAACTCTACCATTGCGTGTATCAATTCGAAACATAGCGAACTGCGATCCTTGGCCGGAGCGTGGTTTAGCCTGAGCACGCCTCGAAATACCGGCGGATTGCCGGAACCTGCCCAGTGACATCATTCCTTCAACCTACGCAGCTGGAGCTGCTGACAGGAGGCCTCCATGTCCGTGCATGAAGCAATTCTCGATCTCGGCTATGATCCCACCATCAGAGAGGATGGCCCGCTCGTCCGGCCGCCGGTGCCTGCGGCGCTGCCGACCACGGCCACCGTCGACCCACAATATCTCCCGCCTCCGAAGGCGCAGGGGACGCCACGCCATGTCGGCAGTCCCGGGAGTTGCGCCGCCTGGGCTTCGACCTATGGGCTCGCCACCTACACGGCGGCCGCAGCGGCGAGCCAGTCCCCATCGAGCACGGCGCTGCAGGCAAGCCCAGCCCATATCTATATCGAAGTCATGAAGAGCTACGGGCAAAAGGGCTGTGCGGGATCGCGGCTTGCATCCTACCTCAATCTGCTCAAGCAGAGCGGAACGCCGAACTGGCAGACCGCCCCCTATTATGCGAACTGCCCCGAGCTCTGGTCGAGCTACGATCCCAACGCCGCCACCGATGGCAGCTTCCAGATTCCCGACTGGGCCATCGTCGAAACCAGCGATCTCGACGCGATCAAGGCGGTCATCGCCGCCGGCGGTGCGCTTTGTTACGGCACGTCGCTCAACGAAGGCTTCATGAAATACGAAGGCCCCGGCCCGATGACCGGCCCCCTCAACAAGGTCCCGAATGTCGGCCATTGCATGCTGATTATCGGCTACGACGACGAGCAGCAGGCGATCCTCATCCAAAACAGCTTCGGACAGAACTGGGGCTGCGAGTGGAACGGACGTCGCGGCTACATCTGGATGAGCTATGAGCTGTTCCAATATCTGGCTCAGGGCCAGGCCATGTATGTCACGGCCTGACCCCAGACAGTTCTAGCCCGAATTGGCTTTGAAAGGGCCGTGGCGTTATTCCGCCGCCACGGCCGGCGGATAAGCGAGCGGCTCATCAAGTTCGGCATCCGCATGGACCTCTTCCGCCTTCTCCGGTTCTGCGGCACCCTTCTTGGGTTCGCGTCCGAAGAACAGGGCATAACCCGCGGGAAGCACCAGAATTGTCAGCACCGTTGCGACCAGGATGCCGCCCATCATGGCGTAGGCGAGCGGTCCCCAGAAGACCCCGCGGGAGATCGGGATCAGCGCCAGCACCGCCGTCAGCGCCGTCAGCGTGATCGGGCGGAAGCGTCGCACGGCCGATCCGATGATCGCCTCGGCGCGATCCATGCCGGCGGCAATGTCCTGGTCGATCTGGTCGACCAGGATGATCGAGTTGCGCATGATGATGCCGAGCAGCGCGATGACGCCGAGGATCGCGACGAAGCCGAAAGGGGCACCGCTGATGAGCAGTGCCGCCGCCGCACCGATGATGCCGAGCGGCCCGGTGGCGAGAACCAGCATCGCCTTGCCGAAATGCTGGAGCTGGATCATCAACAGCACGACGATGACCCCGAGCATGATCGGCGCCTTGGCGGCGATCGAGGCCTGGCTTTCGGCTGAATCTTCGGCCCCGCCCTGAATGGCGATCGAATAGCCGGCGGGCAGGCTGTCGCGCAGCGGCTGCATCTCACCGAACATCTTCATCGCCACGTCGTTCGGTTGCACGCCATCCGGCAAGGTTCCACGCACGGTGATTGTCGGCAGGCGGTCGCGGCGCCATTCGATGCCCTGCTCGAGCACCGGCACGACCTTGGCGACCTGCGAGAGCGGCACGAAGCCGCCAAAGTCGGTCGGGATGTAGATCGAGTCGACAGAGCTCAGCAGTTTGCGGCTTTCGGCCGGCTCGCGGGCGACGATCGCCACCGTCTCCTCGCCGTCGCGGAAGTTGTCGAGCGGCGCACCGGTGACGCTCGCCTGCAGCATCTGGCGGATGCGCTGGGATGTGACGCCAAGCGCGCGGGCGCGGTCCTGGTCGATAACCAGCTTCATGCCCGCTACCGGCTCCAGCCAGTCGTCGTGAACGGCGCCCAGAAGCGGGTTCTCGTGGAACTTCGCCTTTACCCGGTCGGCAATGCGCCTGACCTCTTCGCGGTCCGGACCCATGACGCGCATCTGTACCGGCCAGCCGGTCGGCGGCCCCAGGAACAGGCGGTCGACCTTGGCGCGGATCGACGGGAAGTCGGCGGCAAGGATCGCACGCATCTTGGCAATCAGCCGCTCGCGCGCCGGTTCGTCCTTGGCCATGACAAGAAGCTGGGCAAAGTTCGGATTGCGTAGTTGCTGGTCGAGCGGCAGGAAGAACCGCGGGGCTCCCTCGCCGATATAGGTGGCGATGAAGCGCTTGTCCTCATCATCCATCATCCGGGCTTCAAGCGCCTTGGCCTGCTTTTCGACCTCCTTGATGCTGGTGCCCTCGGGCAGCCACAGATCGACCAGGATTTCCGGACGCGACGACTGCGGGAAGAAGTTCTTCGGAATGAACTGGAAGGCCCAGAGGCTGACGAAGAAGATGGCGAGCGTGGTCGAAAGTACGATAATGCGATGGCGCACGGCCCAGGCAACCGTCGAACGCAGGTGACGATAGAAGCGCGTGTCGAAGACGTCGTGATGGTTTCCGGCGTGGCTCCGCTGCTTCAGGAGCATGTTGCCGAGCCAGGGGGTGAAATAGACCGCAACGAACCAGGAGACGACCAGCGCGATGCCGACCACATAAAACAGTGAACGTACATATTCGCCGGCGGTCGAGGCGGCAAAGCCGACAGGAATGAAGCCGGCGGTGGTGATCAGCGTGCCGGTCAGCATCGGGAAGGCGGTGGAGGTATAGGCAAAGCTTGCGGCTTCGACCTTGACCAACCCCTCTTCCAGTTTTCTTTCCATCATCTCGACGACGATCATGGCGTCGTCGACCAGGAGGCCGAGCGCAATGATGAGGGCGCCGAGCGAGATGCGTTGCAGATCGATGCCGAGCTCGTACATGATGGCAAAGGTTGCAGCCAGCACCAGCGGGATGGTGATCGCGATCACCAGGCCTGAGCGCCAGCCGATCGACAGGAACGACACGACGAGCACGATCGCCAGGGCCTCGCCGAGCGCCTTCATGAATTCGCCGACTGCTTCCTTGACGACCTCAGGCTGGTTGGAGACCTGGTCGACATTGACCCCATAGGGCAGCGACGCCTCGAAGCGCTGATAGGTCTCTTCGACCGCCTTGCCGACGTCGGTCACCTTGAAGCCCTTGGCCATGACGACGCCGATCTGGACGCTGTCCTGACCGTTGAAGCGGAATTTGCGCGAATAGGGATCCTCGAGCCCGGAGCTTACCGTGGCGATATCGCCAAGGCGCGTGACCTGGCCGCCAGCGCGAAGCCGGAGGTTCTTCAGGTCCTCGACCTTGTCGAGGCTGCCTTCGACCGAGATGCGCACCGAGCGGGAACCGGTATCGACGGAACCGGCCGGATCGATGTTGTTCTGGCCGGAAATCGTGTTGCGCAGATCGTTGAGCGTCAGGCCGCGTTCGGCCAGCACCTTCGAGGAGACGTCGATATAGATCTTCTCCGGCTGGTCGCCGATGATCACAGCCTTTTCGACGCCCGGCGTCGTCAGGAGCATGTCGCGCGCCTGGATGGCGAACGTCTTCAGTTCCGGATAGCTGTAGCCCTCACCGCTTAGTGAATTGAGCGTGATGAAGGTGTCACCGAACTCGTCGTTGAAATAGGGACCGAGCAAGCCTTCGGGCAGTTCGTTGGAGATGTCGCCGACTTTCTTGCGCACCTGGTAGAAGGCGTCCGCCACCTGCTCGGCATTGGTATCGCCTTCAACCTGCAGCGTAATGATCGCACTGCCGGCGCGGGTATAGGAGCGCACGAAATCGAGGTGCGGCGTTTCCTGCAACTTCCGCTCGATCTTGTTGACGACCTGGTCCTGCATTTCCTCGATCGAGGCGCCTGGCCAGAAGGCTTGCACCACCATGACGCGGAAGGTGAAGTCCGGATCCTCCTTCTGCCCCATGCGCATCAGGCCGAAGGCACCGGCGAGAATGATGAGGCCGAACAGGAACCGCGCCATGCCCGGATGCGCGATCGCCCAGCGCGAAAGGTTGAAAGGCCGCTTTTCTTCGGAAGAGGAGGTCATCATCGGCTCGGTTCCGCTATCCTGGTGACGTCAGCGCACAACGGTTTCGGCTGCGGCAGCAGCCTGGTGCGTCGTATCGTTGGAGATCGTCACCTTGAGATCGTCCGTCATGAACTGCGTTCCGGCGGCAACAACGAGATCGCCGACTTTGAGTCCTTCGGTGACCCGCACACCATTGGTGGTGAAGTCTGCAAGCGTGACCGGGCGGCTGCGGACGGTTTCCGTACCGCGGTCGACGACCCAGACGATCGGATAGCCATCCTTCTCAGCCAGCGCGCTCAAGGGTACCGAGACGAACGACACGCCATTGCCGGCAGAAGCTTCGATGGTCGCGGTCATGCCGAGCAGGACGCGTTGGTCGTTCGGCAGACTGACACGCACCGAGAAGGTGCGCGATTGCTGGTCGGCGCTGCCGGCAACCTCGCGCACCGTGCCATCGAGCGACAGGCCCGCATCGGACCAGATCCCGACCTTCACCGGCAAGCCAGCCTTGAAATTGCTGATCTCCGTTTCGGGTACTGCGACCTGGACTTCTTTTTCGCCTTCGACGGCAACCGTTGCGACCGGCGTGCCAGAACCGACGACCTGGCCGACATCGGCGTTGATCGTGGTCACGATGCCCGGCCGGTCGGCGACGAGGCTGGTATAGACCACCTGGTTCTTCGCCTGTGACAGTGCCGACTTCGCAGCATCGCGCGTGGCGACAGCCTGGTTGTAGCTCAGCACCGCCTGGTCGAACTGGGCCTGCGAGGCGAATTTCCTGGCAAGCAGCTGCTTGGCGCGGTCGCGCACCAGCTCGACCGTTTCGACCTGACGCTCGGCCCCATCCAGATTGGCAGACGCGCTGCGGACTGCGAGTTCGTAATCGGTCGGGTCGATGCGGGCGAGAAGATCGCCAACCTTGACGCGGTCACCGACATTGACGATACGCTCGACGATCTTGCCGCTGACGCGGAAGCCGAGATTCATCTCGGTCCGTGCCCGAACGGCGCCGGAATAGCTGAGCTGGCGTACATTGTCGGCCTGGGCGATCTCGACGACCTTGACCGGGCGCACGACTTCAGCGGTTTCGGACTTTTCTTCCGAGCAGCCGGCAAGCGCCGCCGAGAGGGTCGAAATCAGCGCAATGGTGGCAATGAATGAAATACGGCGGCGAAATTCAATCGGCATAAACATAGTCGCACTCCCGAAAAATAGGCCGACGCCGCATTGGCGCCGGAAGCAGTCCGGCTAGAGCGCCGTGCGTTCAGATGAACGCGCAAAGGACGCTCTAGCACTTTGATTCTAGAGCATCTTTCCGCTTCGAGTGTTTCCACTTGAAAGCGGGATGCTCTAGACCTTCAGTCCCTTGATCGCGAATTCGACCAGCTCTTCCGGTGCCGCGCGGTTTGTCTTGCTGAGACACTGCGCAACCATTTGCGGATGACAGAGCGTGACGGTCGCCGCACCGAAACAGCGCGACGCCGCATCGGCGTCCTGCTCCGGGAACTCGCCGGCGGCGATGCCTTCGCGAATGACGTCGGCGAGAAGCGCGTCGAGCCTGTCGATATGCTTGTCGATGACGTGCCACTCGCGTTCGATGGCAACGACCACCATTTCATGCACCTTGGTATCGTCGAGCATGAGCTCAACGGTCATCTGATGCTGCGCGTGTACGTAACGGCGCAGCCGCTCGGTCGCACTCAATGGCAAGGCGCAGATCTCCTGGGCCATCTGGTAGCTGGCCGCCAGCATGCGGCCGCAGATCGCCTGATGGATCTCCGTCTTCGAGGCGAAGAAGCGGTAGATGTTGGCCGGCGACATGCCGAGTTCCTTGGCAATGTCGGCGACATTGGTCTTGCTGTAGCCGAAATGCCGGAACAACCGCTCCGCTGCGTCGAGGATCCGCGTGATGTTGTCCTGACGCGCCTGATCCATGACGTTATCGTTGCTCACCGGCATCGTTTGCCTTTCGATTTACGACTGACGAATTTTGTATTTCGTCAGTCGTAAATCGAAATGAGACACTCGTCAACGAAAGAATGCGCTCGCACGTTCACGATTTGATAATCAAGATTGAGTTCGCCGCGAGAGGCCGACGACCTTTCAATGTCACCCGGCTGTCGTTGACTCGACACGCTATGGTGGTTACTGGCGCTTCTGGAGCCGCGTTTCTCGGATTCTTCTCAAGGGGTTAGCTACTTATGGCCACAGGTCTCATCGCCCTCCTCGACGACATCGCGGCCATCGCCAAGATGGCGGCCGCATCGCTGGACGACGTGGCGGCCCAGACCGCGAAGGCCAGCGCCAAGGCAGCCGGCGTCGTGATCGACGACGCCGCGGTGACGCCGCGCTATGTGGTGGGGCTCACGCCTGAGCGGGAGTTGCCGATCATTGCACGGATCGCGCTCGGTTCGCTGAAGAACAAGTTGCTCTTCCTGCTGCCCGGCGCACTGCTGCTCGGCTATTTCGCGCCCTGGGCGATCACGCCGCTGCTGATGCTCGGCGGCATCTATCTCTGCTACGAGGGTGCCGAGAAGCTTTACGGCGCAATCTTTCCGCATGCCGCCCACGCGCACGAGGAAGCGGTGCTCGGCGAGAAGAGCGATCCGCTGGCGCTTGAAAACGAGAAGGTTGCCGGCGCCATCCGCACCGACTTTATTCTCTCTGCCGAGATCATGGCGCTGACCCTGTCGGCCGTCGCCGATGCCGGCATCTACATGCAGGGCGCTGTGCTCGCGGGCGTCGGCATCCTGATTACGCTCGCCGTCTATGGGGTCGTCGCCCTGATCGTCAAAGCCGACGACGCCGGCGTCGCGCTGGCGAAGAACCCGCTGTCCGCCCTGCGCGTTCTCGGCCGCGGCCTCGTTCTCGGCATGCCCGCGTTCCTGAAAGTTCTTGCCGCGATCGGCACTGCGGCCATGCTCTGGGTCGGCGGCAGCATCCTCGTGCATGGCATGGCGCAACTGGGCCAGGCCGAGCCGGAACACTTCATCCACGATGTCTCCGAGAGCGTCGCCCACACGCTGGCGGTCGCCCCGGCGGTCGTCGGCTGGTTCACGACCTCGGCGCTCCAGGCGCTGCTTGCCATCGCCGTCGGCGCTGCCACGATCGTCGTGATGGGCAATGTCGTCGCGCCGATCTGGAGCCGCCTGCGGCCGGCAAAGCACTGATCCGGCTTCCCGCACTCGGCCGCACCGCCATTGGCTTCCCGGCTGGTTCGCAACAACCTTGTCCCGAGAGGTTTGTTCGTGACCCAGGCGACGAGCCCCTACTTCGCCCCGCAAGCTTTTGCGAGCATCGCGAACACCGTCGAAGCCGCGGGCTTCGGCAACGTCTATCCCTATCACGCCAACGTGCCCTCGTTTGGCGATTGGGGTTCGTGGTGGCAAGCGACACGCCGCTCGAAACCGCGCGCCCGGCGCTCAGCGTCACGACGCGCTACCTCGATGACGCCAATGTCGCAAAACATTTCCTGTTCGAGAAGGATATCGTCGCAAGCGGCGTCGAGACCAATACGCTCGATCGCCCCGTGCTGCTCGACTATTACCTGGCCGGCTGGAGGCACTACCGCTAATGCGTCGCGCTGGTTGACTCGCAGAAGCCATGGATGAGTCCCACCGCGTGATGGAAGGCTCTTGCGCCTTCCATCACATCGATGATCGACGTTCTTCGGTCGATCTACCGCTTGTACTTCACGCCCGGCAGCACGCAGAGCATTTCGTAGAGCAGGTTCGCCGCGGTGATCGCCGTCGTTCCCGTCGTATCGAAAGGCGGGCTGACCTCGACGAGATCGGCGCCGACGAGATTGAGACCGCGGCAGCCGCGGATGATTTCGATCGCCTGGATGACGGTCAGACCCCCGATCTCGGGCGTGCCGGTGCCCGGAGCATAGGCCGGGTCGAGGCTGTCGATATCAAAGGTCAGATAGGTCTTGTGGTTGCCGATCTTCGCACGGATGCCGTCGATCAGCGGCACGAGTGACTTGTGCCAGCATTCTTCTGCCGGGACGACGGTGAAGCCCCTGTCGCGCGACCAGTCGAAATCGTCGGACGCATAGCCGGTTCCGCGCAGGCCGATCTGGAAGACGAGATCGGGCTTGAGGCAGCCGTCCTCGAAGGCGCGGCGGAACGGCGTGCCGTGCGCGATCTTTTCGCCGAACATCGTGTCGTTGATATCGGCATGGGCGTCGACATGGATGAGCGCCACCGGTCCGTGTTTCTCGGCAATCGCCTTCAGGATCGGATAGCTGATCGTGTGATCTCCGCCGAGCGTCAGCGGAATGCAGTCATGCTTGAGGATCTCGCCGATGTTGCGGGTGATGATCTCCATGTTGGCCGGCAGGTTGAAGGTGTTGATGGCGATGTCGCCGATATCGGCGACCTGCAGACTTTCGAAGGGTGCTGCCCCCGTCGCCATGTTGTAGGGACGGATCATCACCGACTCGGCGCGGATCTGCCGTGGCCCGTAGCGCGTGCCGGAGCGGTTGGACGCGCCGATATCCATGGGGATCCCAACGAAGCACGCATCGAGGCCTTCAGCCGACGTCGCGGTGGGAAGGCGCATCATCGTGCCTGGGCCACCGAAGCGGGGCATGTCGTTGCCGCCCAGCGGCTGATTGAATTTCTCATCCATCGAAGCTCTCCCTTTTGATTTCGCCGGAACCCTATCAGGCGCTGCAGGCCGAGAAATGCCCATTGATCGAATGTTACTTCGATCGCGATCAAACCAACATGTTTGACGCAGCGAAGGCAGGCGTCGATTGCCATTTACGTCGACACCTGGCTCGCCGCACCTAGCCAAAGGGAGTGTTGCCCTCTTCGGACCCGCCAATCACTTTGGTGAAAACAAAAATACGATGTCCTTGGGAGGAACCATGCAAAACTTACGTCGCACCGCACTGCGCTCCATGTTTGCGGCATCGCTCGCCGCTATCTCGGTCTCAACGACTGCCCAGGCGCAGGACAAACTCTTCATCTACAACTTCTCCGACTACTTCGCCGAAGACACGGTCTCGAACTTCCAGGCCCGCACCGGTACCGAAACGCGCGTGGACTTCTACGATTCGCTCGAAGTGCTCGAAACCCGACTGCTCGCCGGCGGCAGCGGCTTCGATGTCGCCTTTCCAAGCGCCACGGTCGGTGAACGCCTCATCCAATCCGGCGCACTTAAGCCGATCGATGTCACAGCGCTCAAGAACTACGGCAATCTCGACAAGGACCTGTTGAAGCTCGTTGCGGAGCACGACCCCGACAACAAGTATCTGGTTCCCTATATGTGGCTGACGACGGGCGTCGCCTACAACGCCAAGCTCGTCGGCGAACGCCTGGCCGATGCACCGACGAACAGCCTCGACATGTTCTTCAAGCCCGAGGTTGCCGCGAAATTCCAGGATTGCGGCATCGGCATCGTCGACGCGCCGAACGAGGTGATCCCGATCGCGCTGAACTATCTCGGCCTCGACCCCTATTCCACCAAGCCTGACGATCTCGACAAGGCGAAGGAACTCCTGCTCAAGCTGCGTCCATTCATTCGCCACATGCAGAGCGGCCAGCTTGTGGCCGACATGGCCTCCGGTCAGCTCTGCCTGGCGCTGATGTGGAGCGGCGATGCCGGCATTGCGGCGGCTCGCGCCGAAGAAGCGGAAACCGGCGTCAAGGTCGACTATTCGATCCCGAAGGAAGGAACGATCATCTCCTTCGACACGATGGCGATCCCGGCCGATGCGCCGGATCCGGAGCAGGCGCTGGCCTTCATCGACTATATCCTCGAGCCCAAGACGGTCGCGGCGATCAGCAACCACGTCTTCTACGCCAACGCCAATGCCGCGGCGACCGCCGAGGTCGATGCCGGGATCCGCGACAACCCGAACATCTATCCTCCTGCCGAGGTCCGTTCGAAGCTCTTCGTCGACAAGTCGCTGCCGCCGCGCCAGACGCGCGAGCGCACCCGCGTCTGGTCGGCGTTCAGGGCCGGCCAGTAAGCGATCCGTTAACAGCAGGACCAGACCCCGTGCAATCCTATATTTCGATCGAGAACCTGGCGAAGTCCTATGGCGTCGTCACGGCCGTCAACAACATCAACTTGGGGATCGAAAAAGGCGAGTTCTTCTCGCTCCTCGGTCCCTCGGGCTGCGGAAAATCAACGCTGCTCCGGATGATCGCCGGCTTCGAGACGCCGACATCCGGCACCATCAGGCTGGAAGGGGCCGATGTCACCGATGTTCCGGCGCACCGGCGGCCGACCAACATGATGTTCCAGTCCTATGCGCTGTTTCCGCACCTGACGGTCGGCAAGAACATCGCCTTCGGATTGCAGCAGGACGGCCTTGCCAAGAGCGAAATCAGGAAGCGCATCGACGAGGTTGCGGAGAAGCTGCAGCTGACGGCGCTGCTTGATCGCAAGCCGGCGCAGCTTTCCGGTGGCCAGCGCCAGCGCGTGGCGCTCGCCCGGGCGCTGGTAAAACGGCCGAAGGTTCTGTTGCTCGACGAGCCGCTCGGCGCGCTCGACAAGAACCTGCGCACCGAAACGCAGCTCGAACTCGTTCGCCTGCAGAGGGAACTCGGCCTCACCTTCATCATCGTCACCCACGATCAGCACGAGGCGATGACCGTCTCCACCCGCATCGCCATCATGAAGCAGGGGCAGGTGCTGCAGGTCGGCTCGCCTTCGGAAGTCTACGAAACGCCACAGTCCCGCTATGTCGCCAAGTTCCTTGGCGAAACGAACGTGTTTGCCGGTAGCCGCGCGGATCGCAGTGGCAGCGAGCTGCAGATCGACAGCGACGAAGCCGGCGGCCGGCTGCATGCGGCCTTTACCGACCGCGTCGCGCTCGATGCGCCGTTCTGGGTCTCGGTCCGCCCCGAGCGGGTGGAACTCGCGACTTCGGGCAGCGGTCTCGAAGGCACGGTTGAACAGCTCACCTATACCGGTGTCGAGCGGCACTACCGCGTCCGGCTGAAGTCTGGTGCGACGCTCGACGCACGCCGGGTCAATCTCGGAGCCGAGAGCGATCTCGGCGTCGGCGATCGGGTGTTTGCGAGCTGGTCGCCGCAGGCAAGCCGGCTCTTGGCCGAATAGGAGGTTTCCATGCTCACGGCAGCGTCATCGTCCGCAAAGACGAACTGGGGCAAGCGTCTTCTGATCGCCATCCCCTATGCCTGGCTTCTGGTGCTGTTCCTGGCGCCCTTTGCACTGGTTGCGGGCATCAGCCTCTCGACCGTACGACTCGGCATGCCGCCCTTCGAGCCGCTGACTGCCTGGGACGGATCGATCCTGAACCTCCGGCTGAATTTCGAGAACTTCCTCTATGTTCTCACCGACGACACCTATCTTCTGGCCTATCTGACGAGCCTCAAGGTCGCGGCGATTTCGACCGCCGCCATGCTCTTCATCGCCTATCCGCTCGCCTATGGCATTGCGTCCTGCTCGCCATCCTCCCGCTCTCTCCTGGTCTTTCTGGTGATCGTTCCGTTCTGGAGCTCGATGTTGATCCGCGTCTATTCCTGGATGAGCATCCTCAGGAACGACGGTCTCCTGAACGCGTTGCTTTTGAAGATCGGCCTGATCAGCGAACCGCTGCGCATCCTCAACACCGAGACGGCGATCTATATCGGCATCATCTACACCTACCTGCCGTTCATGGTGCTGCCGATCTACTCGAACCTGAGCAGTGCCGACCGCACCTTGATCGAGGCGGCGCGCGACCTCGGCTGCTCCCGCATCTCTGCCTTCTGGCGGGTCACCTTCCCCTTGAGCCTGCCCGGTGTTTTGGCCGGTTCTGCCCTGGTCTTCATCCCCGTCGTCGGCGAATTCGTGATCCCGGATCTCCTGGGTGGGGCCGATACGCAGATGATCGGCCGCGCCATCTGGCTCGAGTTCTTCAACAATCGAGATTGGCCGATGGCCGCCGCCGTGACGATCGTGCTGCTCGCGCTGCTGGTCGTGCCGATCGTCTACTTCCAATCGCGCCAGTCGCGCGAACGAACCTGAGGAGCTGGCCATGACGAAACCAAGCTGGTTCAATCGGCTGTCGATCTTGTTCGGCCTCGCCTTCCTCTATCTGCCGATCGTCGTTCTCGTCATCTACAGCTTCAACGGCTCGAAGCTCGTGACGGTCTGGGGCGGCTTCTCGACCCAATGGTACGCGACCGTTCTAAACAACCCCTCGATCATTGAAGGTGCGAAAGTCAGCTTCCTGGTCGCTGCGGTCTCGGCAACGGCTGCAACCATTCTCGGGACGCTCGCGGCCGTTGTGATGGTGCGGCTGCGTCGTTTCCGCGGCCGGGCACTGTTCAACGGCATGCTACTTGCGCCCATGGTCATGCCGGAAGTGGTGATGGCCGTGTCGATGCTCCTGATGTTCGTGACGCTCGGCATCGATCGCGGGCCGCTCACCATCACCCTGGCGCACACGACCTTCACGCTCTGCTTTGCGACCGTCGTGCTGCAATCGCGGCTGGTCGAGCTCGATCCCGCGCTTGAGGAGGCGGCGCGCGATCTCGGCTGCCCGCCGGCCAAGGCATTCGTCAGTGTCGCCTTACCCAACATGATCCCGGCGATCGTTTCCGCCTGGCTCTTGTCCTTCACCCTGTCGCTGGACGATCTGGTCATTTCGAGCTTCACCACGGGACCGGGCGCCTCGACCCTGCCGATGAAGATCTATTCGCAGATCAAGTTCGGCGTGACGCCCGAAATCAATGCGATCTCGACGATCATCCTCGGCATCGTGGTTTTGGGACTGGTAGCCGCTCAACTGGTCTCGCGGCGCTCGGAACAACGGGTGGGCGCCGCGGCTTGAAGCAATTCCAGGAAAGTGTGAACCGGCTTTCCTGGAATTGGGCCGTAAAGAAGGAAATCAGTGCGGCAGAAGCGCGCCGCCCGGCGACAGGTACGTGGCCAGCGGATCCTCGAAGGCATTGCTCGCCGACGATACGGCGTCGATGAACAGCGAGAAGAGGGCGGTCTGCGAGGAGATGTCGAGCTTGGCGTAGAGGTTGCGGCGGTGCAGCTTGACGGTCGCCGGTGAGATGCCGAGCTTTTCAGCGGCCCCCTTGACCGAATATCCGCGCAGGATCATCTGCGCGACCTGGCATTCGCGATCGGTGAGGAGGCTGCGGCCAAAGTTCCGGATTGCCTGCGCCAATGCGCTCTGGAGGGGCGAGCCTTCATCGCCGAGACTTTCGGGCCTGAGGTCGCGATAATGCCGGAGCACGGCCATGCTGAGCAGCGGCGCCGCGCTCTGCAGGAAATCCTGGTCTTCCCCGCTGAAGGCCGCGTGGGAGTGGCGTCGCGCCAGCGAGATCGCGATCTTCGTATCCGCATCGATACCGATGAAGACGTTGAATTCGTCGTGCAGGCCCGAATGCCGGTAGTAGTCGCGGTAATACTGCGACCGGTCGAAGGACGGATCGATCTGCCTCAGGCGATAAAGACCATCGTCGCCATTGTCGAGCGCCAGCCGGTAGAACGGGTCGAGCCGATACGGGCCCTGCAGATAGGCCCGAATATCGGACAGGCCCCTGTCCGTACGCCAGTCGTTGAACAGGATCTTCGGCGCTGCATTTCGCCGATAAAGGAGCATCAGACCGGCATCGATTGCGATGTGTCGCTTGAGCGACTGCGCCAGACGATCCTGGAAATCCGAACGGCCAACCCCCTCCATCAGGGACAGCGCCAGATCACCCACGCCGGGCACCCGCTGCGTCGCCGCGCAGACTTTGATGATCGTATTGTCGTTCATGTTGTTCTCCTCCACGCGCAGATTAGGCGAAGGTTCAGTTCGTCGCAAGTAACGGATTTTCACTGCGGGATTTCCAAAACTATCGTTTGGCCAGCCAAAACAACGGCATAAGCGATGAGAACTCGGCACAGCAGGGGCTGGCGGCGCACCGGGATCCGGCTCTCATCCCCAAAACCTAGCCCTTTGGCGTATTCCGGAGAGAGTCTCCAGCGCCTAGAAAAGCGGGGCAAGCTGCACAGTGGATCGACGGCGGGCAAAGCGGCACGCGACCGTCGAGACGGACATTGATCTCGGACACCACGTCGTTCCGCAGGAATTGGAAGCAACGAAACCTTGAGGGGCGGCCGATGTACTTGCCGCTCGTCTTTCTGAACTGGAGTGAACATGTCGAAGGTCATCAAACTCGGGCGCAACGGTGTCGGCCTGCGCGAGCTTGAGAAATGCAGCGTCGTCCCGCCGGAGGCGATCCTGTCCGGTTTTGCGGATGAGCTCGGCGATGTTCATTTCGAAAGCCCCGACAAGGCCGTTGTGATCGGCACCTGGCAGTCGACGCCCTACGCAGAAATGCTCTCCTACCCCGATGGCAGCGAATACAGCGTGATCCTCTCGGGCAAGGTCGCAATCACCAACCCGGACGGTTCCATCGAGACCTTCGAGGCCGGCGAAAGCTACGTCCTGCCTGCCGGCGTCGAGGTGCGTTTCGAAGTGCTCGAGACGATGCGCAAGGTCTACGTCCTCTACACCGCACCCGCCGCGAAATGATGTGAGGCGCCCCCATGACCAAGGTAAGAAGCAAAGCCCTTGCAGATGTGACGATGACGCCCTTCTGGCTCGACCGGCCGGACGCGCCCGAGCCGAAAGAGCGACTGACGCGCCATCTGAAGGCTGACCTGCTCGTCGTCGGCGGCGGCTTTACCGGGTTATGGGGTGCCATCCAGGCGAAACAACGCCAGCCCGAAATCGACGTCGTGCTGATCGAAAAGGGTTCGGTCGCCAACGGCGCCTCGGGCCGGCCGGGCGGCGTCGTCTCGACTTCGGTCATGCACGGACTTTCGAATGCCGTGCGCATCTTCCCCAAGGACATCGCCGCGCTCGAGCGGCTTGGCCAGGAAAACATGCACGGCTTCCTGCAGACCCTCGAGGAACACGCCGTCGACTGTCACGCCGAATGGGGCGGCGAGCTGACGGTAGCCGTCGACGATGCCCATATCGAAGCGCTGCACGAAGAGCACGAACTCCATCTCAAATATGGCCACCAGGCCGTCTTCCTCGACCAAGGCGCCGTCCGCAGCGAAATCAATTCGCCGCGCTACAAGGCCGGTGTCTGGTCGAAGCACATCTGCGGCACGGTGCATCCGGCGTTGCTTGCCTTCGGGCTGAAGCGGGTTGCGCTCACCCTCGGCGTTGAGATCCTCGAAAGCACCGAACTGACCGGTCTTGAAGATCTCGGCGACCGGATGAAGGCCATGACGCCCTCAGGAAGCGTCACTGCGCCGAAGGTTCTTCTCGCCACCAATGCCTTTGCCTCGGGCCACAAAAAGATCAAGCACCGGGTCGTCGCCGTTCGCGACCGGGTGCTGGCGACGGAGCCCCTGTCGGCCGAGCGCATGGCGTCGATCGGCTGGAGCCACCGGCAGGGCGTCTACGATACCCGCACGCAGATGAACTACATGCGGCTCACCAAGGACAATCGGATCATCTTCGGCGGTCGTCTGGCTTACGCCTTTGCCGGCAACCCCTTCCCTTCGGTCGACAAGGAACTCGAAACCTACGAGCCTCTGGCATCCGCCTTCTTCGACACCTTCCCGCAGCTCGAAGGCCTGCGCTTCACCCATGCCTGGAGCGGGCCGATCGATCTCAGTACCCGCATGGCCGTGCACTTCCAGCGCTACTACAGCGAGAAGGTCGTCTATGCCGGCGGCTATTCCGGTTTCGGCGTTTCGGCCTCCCGCTTCGGCGCGCGTATCGCGCTCGATATTCTCGACGGTTCGAAGACGCCGGAGAGCCGGCTGGACTTCGCCACCAGCCTGCCGAATGCCATTCCGCCGGAACCGTTCCGCTGGCTCGGCGCACAGGTCACCATGTATGCGCTCGATACGGCGGACAAGTCCGGCGGCTGGCGCAAGCCCTGGCTGAAAATGGTCTCTGCAATGGGCTTCCCGCTCAGCTGACGCCTCTCGCCAAAAGGCATTTTGATCGCCTGACAAAGGCGGGGCCGGGATACCGGCTCTGCCTTTGCTTTTCGCCAGCTGGCGCCGGGCCGGTCAGGAATGCGGGTCCTATCGACCAGCGCGCAAACGCGACGCGCTTTTCCCGACCTGTGAGACGCCAAATTCGCTAACGAGCAGCTTCACGAAAAACGGGATCAGACCCGACTTTGCACGCGTCTTGTCGAAGGTCGCCTGGAACGGCGCCTTGTAGCTGAAGAGATCCGGGCGGATTGGCCGCAGCAAGCCCTCGCTCACATAGCGACTGGCAAAGTGGTCGGGCAGATAGCCGAGATAGCGACCGGAGAGGATCAGCCGCGCCTCGGCCTCCATGTCGCTGACCGTCGCGCGCGGATTGGCAATCGAGAAAATCTTGAGGTCACGGGCGTTCCAATAGGAGCGACCGATCAGATTGTAGGACCGGATATCGTCGATCTCGATCTCGCTGTCGCCACGGGAAAACAACGGGTGCTCCGCGCCGCAATAGAAGCGCTGCGTCTCCTCGTAGAGATCGACATATTCCAGCCCCAGCGTCGTGCGCGGAAAACTGGCGATCGCGATGTGGAGCTCTCCTGTTATCACATCGCGCAGCAGTTCATGCGGCGGCCGCGTGACGATCGAAAGCGCCACTTCCGGTGCCTCGTCCGTCATCCGGGCAAAGACGCGGTTGAGACGGGAAGACGGGTCGGACAGCGTGTTGTCGATGAGGCCGACGGAGAGCGTGCCATTTAACTGATGCTGCAACCCCTTCATGCGGATGTCGAACTGGTCGATCGAGCCGAAGAGGCGCTTGGCCTCCTCGTAGACGGCGCGCCCCTCTTCCGTGAGGCGAAAGCCGGACCGGCCGCGCTGGCAGAGCGTTAGGCCGAGCCGGCTCTCCAGCGCGGAGATATGGTTGGAAATCGTCGAGAGCGAGAGATTGAGCTCTCCCTGCGCAGCCGCAAAACCGCCCGCCTCCACGATCGTGACGTAGATGCGCAGCAGCCTCACATCCAACGAGTCCAAAGCCATGCAAGGTCCGCCCTTACCTTGATCAAGATCCAAGTGAAGCGCGATTATTATGCATTTTCATGCACTAAGCTAGGGCAGACGTGAACGAAACCCAGTCCGTTTATATGGCCGGCCGTACGTCCTCGTCCGAGAGGAACTTCGCGTATTTGAGCATGTAGTCTGCGGCATCGCGGATATCGTGGGCAACGGCCTCGCGTGCCCGCTGCGGGTCTTTCGCCTCGAGAGCCGCAACGATCTTGTCGTGAAAATCGACGTCCAGCACTTCGGTCGCGGTAAACGGCGTACCCTCGACGAGCTTGCGCAGGAACGGTCCCGCCTGGAGCCAGAGCATTTCGATGATGTAGATCAGGTGCTCGTTGCCGCAGTGGCGGTAGATCGAGAACTTGAAGTCGAAATTCGCCTGCAGATAGCGGTCGATGTCACCCGCCTTCGCCGCTGCAGTACGCTGATTGCAGTGGTGGCGCACGGTGCGCAGGTTGTTGCCGTTGAGGCGGCTTGCCGCGAGTTCCGTTGCCGTGCCTTCGATGGCGATGCGCGCCTCCGTCAGGCTGACGAAGGATTTGACGGTCAAGAGCGGCACCTCGACGCTGCCGTTCGGCAGAAGTTCGAGGCCCTTCAATGCCTGCAGCCGCTGAAAGGCGGTGCGCACCGGCATCGGGCTGGTCCCGAACTGCTCGGCAACCTTGCGATAGGTGAGCTTCTGGCCCGGTTCGAAATGCCCGGCCATCAACGCCTGCACGATCTGCTGATAGACCTGCTCATACATCGGAACCGGTGTTTCGATGCTGGTGATTTTTGGTGTCTTCTTCGTCGCCATGCTCGAAACCTGGGGCTGCATCGAGGTTGCAGCCAAAAAAGAGAGGGTTTGCTTTGGTAGGAGATTCCGCGACATCAGCGCAAGACCCTCCCGGATCGGCCGGTATCTGTCACACCAGCTTCGCCAAGGCCTTCATGAAAGCGATGTTGTCGTAGTCGAGCGCTTCCATCACCGGATCCGGCTGGCACGACATTCGGACCACCACCAGTTCGTTCTGCGGATCGACGAACAGCCATTGGCCATGGATGCCGATGCCGCAGAAGCTGCCCTCGCCGGTCTGGTACCATTTGTTGCGATAGCGCCCCTTCGGGAACAGCGGCGCGAAATCGCTGCGTTGCCACGCCTCGTGGCTGCCAGTGGTGAGCGTGTCTTCGACCCAGCTTGCCGAAACGACCCTCCGGCCGTTCGCCATGCCTCCGTTGCGCATCATCTCGCCGATGCGTGCGAGATCGCGCGGCGTCAGGGATATGCCAGCCGAAGCGCGACTGGTTCCCTCGCGATCGACGGTGATCGCGATTTCCCCGGTGGTCCCGAGCGGGGTCCAAAGCTTGTCCCGCATCAGATCGGCGATGCGCCTGCCGGACGCGCGCTCGAGCAGGATGCCCAGCAGGTCGGTGTTGGGCGAGCGATATCGGAAAACCTCGCCGTGCGGCGTCGGCAGACGCTTCAGCGTGCAGAGGAATTCGAACAGCCCCTCGTCGCCACCACCAGGGTTCCAGAGCATCGCGCGCCCTGACCTCGGCGCGGGGCTTGCCGAGCGCTTCCAGGCCGAAGGCCACGTTCTCGGCCACCGTCATATGCGGAAACAGCGCATAGCTCTGGAAGACGGTGTTCACCGGCCGCTTGAACGGCGGCAGGCTGGTGATATCCGAACCATTGAGTAGGATCTCGCCGCTCGTCGGATAGTCGAAACCGGCGATCATGCGCAGCAACGTCGTCTTTCCGCAGCCGGATGGACCGAGAAGCGTGAAGAACTCGTTTTCCCGAACCGAGACGGTTGCGTTGTCGAGGGCGACGAAGGCGCTCTCCCCCGCCCCGTAGGCTTTGCGCACGGCGCGGATATCGACCGCATAGTCATCGGATTTCGTTGTGTTTTTCATGTTTCCTCCCGACGAAGTCGAGCGCTCGCCGCAGCATGGCGATGCCGCAACCACGTCCGTCCTCCGACATCAGATCACACAATAGGAATTATATTTGCGAGTGCTGAATCTTGGTTGCGAAGCGAAACGAGAGGCGATTTATGATTTAAAATCAATATTATGGAGCAAAACGCCGGAAGCGCGCACCTGCGTGAAAAGATCCGCAAGGGACACCGAAAGGCCCCGAAAACTCGTTTTCGTGGGAGCCTGTAATCGGATCAGAAAAGGGGGATGCAGCTTTGCCGGAAGGAAGGCAGGCTCCCTCAAAACACAGCATGAACCGGCAACGGTTCATGCCAAATCGGCCGGCGCCACAGGCACCGGCCGATAGTGATCTAGATTCCCAGAAGACAGAAAGTTGCCGGTGCCCGTAGGCGATCGACAATAGCAATGGGTCCTTCCGCTCCAGAGTTACGGCTGGCGATAGACCTCGCTTCCGGCGAGATAGGTCGCCTCGACCTTGCGCTCCCGGATGGAGCGATCGAGCGGGTCCGGCAGCGTTCCGTCGATCACCACGAAATCCGCCCACTTGCCGACACTGATCGAGCCGATCTGAGCGCCCCAGGGCGTCATGTCCGCCCCCGCCTGGGTGAGACCGTGCAGCGCCTGATCGAAGCTGACCGCCTGCTCGGGATGCCACGGACCATCGCCGAGCCCGAACGGGCTTTCGCGGAAGACGGCGTCGTTGATCTGGGTCAGAGGGCTCAAGGGCGAAGTCGGCCAGTCCGAGCCGAAGACCAGCGGCACGCCAGCGTCGAGCATCGAATGCCAGACATAGGCCCGCGGCTCGCGGTCCGTGCCGATGCGCTCGGTGATGTATTTGCCGATCGTCCCGGTCGCATGGTTCGGCTGCATCGAGGCAACGACGCCCAGCTCCTTGAAGCGCTGGATGTCCTTGGTCTCTACGACCTCGATATGTTCGATGCGGTTCGGCTGCGGTCGCGGAACCGACGCCTCGGCGAAGGCATCGAGTACGAGGCTGACGCCACCGTCGCCGATCGCATGCACCGCCGTCGGGAAGCCGTTTTCGTTGGAGGCCTTGATCGCGGCTGCAAGCTGTTCCTTGGTTTCGAACGGTTTCCCCTTCAAGCCGTGCTGGTCGGAATAGTCCTCATGCATGTAGGCGGTACGCGTCGAGAGCACGCCGTCGATCACCGACTTGGTGTAACCGAGCTTGAGCATCGGCCCCTTCATCTCCTGCTCGCCGGAGTCTGCGGCGACCTTGTCGACCTCGTCGCGATCCTTCACGGCGGCAGCGATCTTCTTCGGGTCGCCCTCGAAGAAGCCGTACCAGACGCGAAGCGGCATCTTCTTTTCGGCAAGGATCGCCGCGTAGTCGTGCACGGCGGCGAGATCGGACATGTCGTTGACGCCGGTGATCCCGAGGCTGTTGGCAAATTTCATCGTCTGCAGCAGGGCCCCGCGCCGTTCCGCATCGGCGACCGCCGGCCGATGTTTCTCGACGAGGTCGCCAGCGCTCTCGAGCAGAATGCCGCTCGGCTCGCCCTTGTCGTTGAGCACGACCTCGCCGCCCTCCTCGACCTTGGACGTCGCGGTCACGCCGCCCACTTCGAGCGCCTTGGAATTGACCCAGTAGGAATGGAAATCAATGTCGCGCAGGATGACGACGCGATCCGGCACCACGGCATCGAGATCCTCCTTGGTCGGCAGCTTGCCTTCGCCGAGCGTGTAATCCCAACCGCCGCCCATCAGCCAGACGCCCTTGGGCAGGCGCGCATCGGCTTCCTTGATCTTTTCGAGCCAGGTCTTCTTGTCCGGAATGTAGGAGAGATCCACACCGGTCACCATGTCCATGCCGGATGTGAGATGCGTATGGCCGTCGATGAAGCCCGGCGTGACGGTCTTGCCTGCGGCGTCAATCACCTTTGTTTCGGCGTCGGCCAGCCCCCTGATCTCGTCATTGCTGCCGATCGCAATGAACTTGCCGTTCTCGACGGCGAAGGCCTGAGCCTTCGGCGTGCTCTGATCGACCGTGCGCACGTCGCCATTCAGTACGATCAAATCCGGCGCCGCCCAAACCGGCTGCGCTGCGCAAATCATGATCGCCAGGACCGAGGTCGCGCTCAGCGCCCGGGTTACTGCTGCCAATGTCATGAAATTCTCCTCCCGCGGCTGCATCCCTCCACCCCCGGCGAGCCGCGCGACACCGGCGTTGAATGGATGATGCTGCAAGTCGGGAAGGCGGCGATATACTCCCTCGGGCTAGGTTTGCCGTTCGTCCATCTCGGCCCGATAGGTTTCGGCATCGAATTGTTCGTTGACGTCGGGCCGCCCGCCTGGCGTCAGGTCGAGCAGGGTCCACATCGGCTCGACAGTGCCAAGATGCCGCGGATCCTGCCCGGGATCGGCTGGTTCGAACAACAACTCCGAAGCCCAACTCAGCCTGATCGGCCCATCGCCATCCTTGTGGAATACGGTCAGGATCGGGACCTGCTGTCCATCTTCACTCTCACCATGGTAGTCGCGCTTGAAGCTGTTGTTGGCGGCCGAAAGCAGCTTCAAATGCCGCCAGCCGCGATCGGCGGCGAAGGCCGAAACCCTTTCGATCGGCGCCTTGGCGACGGCGGCGATGTTCACGCCGAAGCCTTCGACATGCCGCACGACGCCCTCCCAATTGTCGAGCAGGGCGGTACAGGAGGGACACGGCCCGTCTTCGAGGGCACAACCTGCCATCGGGCCGCTCCGCGGTCCGGGGCGCATGTCGGATTGGTGGCGCGGAAACATGTAGTGATAGAGGATCAGGGTATCGGTGCCGGGTCGAAACAGCGCGGAAAGCCGCACCTTGGCCGGAGCGCCCGTCTCATCAATATGGTCGAACTCATAATCCTCAAGGACATGCCCGCCCGGCGGGAGCGCACGGATTTCGGCGGCGACGCTCTCCATTTCGCGCCTGAGTGCTGCCTCCCGTTGCAACAGCCTGTTGCGCGCATCGCGGTAGCTGGGGCTTTCGTTCGGAAAGGTCACGCTCATGGATACCTCCATCAAAGCGGATGTGCAGGCATCATAACATAGTCCGTTGCGCGCCGGGTCGCACCTGACGTGAGTCACCCACTCCGAGCGCACCTTGCGAAGAGGCACGATCGCTCCTACGGCGCTGCGGGCGCCGATCGTTTGACCACGCTCTTTTGGAAAACGACATCGCCCGTGGGCGATACGTTGAAGCGATAGGCCTCGTTCATGAACCTCTTGCCGGAATGGGTGAAGGCGAGAACCCGCTCGCCGTCGGTCCGCACATGCGAAATCCCGAAATTCGTGCGCTCGAACGCGAAGACTTTCTTGCTGGCGTCAGTCGGATCCTGCACGTAACCCAGCGTTTTGAAGAATGCGGCCAGCTCCGTGCAGAAAATGATCGCCGGCGTGGTGCGCGCAGCTTTCCCAAGCGCCGCCATCAGCGTTGCGCGAGGGTGGATGTATTCCTTGGCTTCACTCTCATCTCCCGATGAAATCAGCGAAACGACGGCGCCGATTTCCTTGAGAAATTCCATGTCGAAATCGGCAGAGCCATGATGAGGCGCCTTGAGGATTTCCGATCGCAGGGCGGCCGACGGCAAGGCCTCGCGCAAGCGCTGGCTTGCTTCCTGGTTCATATCCCCGGTGAACATGAACCGCACATTGCCGAACCGCAGCCGAAAATTGATGGAGTGGCCGTTGATCGTGTGCGACGCGGAATAGGCGCCCTGGCCGCTCGCCGCCACGGTGCCGAGCATCAAGTTGGCGTCGTCGGGCGGCGAGCGCAGAAAGCGCAACGCAGGCTGGCCGCCGACAGTCTCGACGATTGGCCCGAGAATATCGACGGCGATCGACTCATCCTGAAGAAAGTCGAAGGCGCCGGCGGAAAGGTGGTCGATCCGTCGACGCTCGATGCCGTTGCCGGTAACCGTCTGAACCCGCCCCTCCCAGGCGGCAAGCGTGTCGACCCATTTGTTGAAGGGACGATTCCTCTCTTCGCGCGGCACGGCCGCCTGGTCGTCGACGAGGCCGACGATGAATACACGCTCGTCCACCGCTACGGTCTGCCCGAGCAGCTCAGTATCCTTGCGCCGTTTCTGATCGCCGTCTTCGCTCGACCGTTTGACGATACCGTTGTGATAAACCCGCCTCGGCGCGATGAAGATCCGCTTGTTCGGGCGGCTGTCGGTCTCCGACTTACGCAGTTCCACCAACCCCTCGAAGTGGTCGGCATCCCCATGGGTGATCAGGATCAGGTCGACCACCAGTGGATCGGTGTCGCTCGTATTCGGGAAGCGGGCATTGGCGTGACGGGCAAAGAGCTGGTTGTCACCGCCATCGATGAAAATCACCTTGCCTTCAGGGGTCTCCAGAATGAGACCATCGCCCTGCTGCACGTCCACCATCGACAGCCGCAGCAAGCCCGTGTCGCGCAGCCTGGTCTCGGCCCGGATGAAGCCTTCGTCGATTTTTCCGCGTGCGCCGAGGATTTCGACACGCATACGACTGCCTTCGGTCGAGAGCACGTTGCAGCGATCGCCCCAGTAATACTGCCCTTGACTGCCATCGGCACGGCGGAGATTTACGACGTCATCATCAAGATATCGCATGAGCGCCCCCGTCATTGGACAGGGACAGCTTATGGTAGCATTTTGTCATATTCAATCGACAACTCGATCGGCTTCGCGCCAAATCCGGTGGTCGCAGGTCGCCAAAGCTGGCTGCCCGATTTCACCGCAGCCCACCCCCTCCGGCGATCGTGTTCCTTTCGCCGGCGTCAAAGACGGGGGTGAGGGAAGCTTCCGGCTGGCGCCCTGGCTTCCCCTGGGGTGAAGCCGATCTGGCTCAGCTAAAGAGCGCCTTCAGTCGCGGCCAGAGGCCGATGGCCGAGCGAACCCGCCGGGCGGCATAGGCAGCACGTACCGAGCTGCCGAAATTGCAGTCGCAGACGATGTCGTGCAGTTGGTGGTCCGATATTTCAAAGAACCGTTTTGCTTCGCCGTAGCTGTCATCGGCAAGACCCACGAGCCGCAATTGCGGATCCTCGAATGCGACGGTCATGGGGGAACCGTTGACCTGCATGGCTTGCCGAACGGCAGCGGTCGCACGTTCGGTACCGGAAAGCGTGCCCAGCCGGCGATCGGGATTGCTTTCCAAGAGTTCGGCCCAACGTTGGAGCCGTTCCGTTCTCGTCATGACGGGAGCGGGACGGATTTCGGCGAGCGCTTGCAATTGTTCAATCGATTGATGCTTCATAGTCGTCTCTCCTGGTCCGAAGATGCGACCTCGGTGTGCGCCCCTCCACACGGAGATCGCCGCTTCACCAACTCGCCAGCGGGAGCCACAGTTCCCTTGCCAATAAAAAAAATATCGTCGACGCGTACCTCTGCGCGAAGCGCGGCTTGGCCCCCAACTTTCGCTGGCAAAAGTGCCCAAATTCTCCGCCCTCAGCCGGCGGAACTACACGCGGCAGGTGCCGAAAACAGCGGGCGCTCGTTTTCAATATCCGTCCCCCTCAGCAGCGGGTATTCTTTCCTTCAACCGATTGGGAACGATTTTGCCGGATCCGCATCAAACGGTGGTTTGGAGGTGGATGATGAAGGATGTTCTCTTGCAAACAACACCGCTCGCGCTCGACCCCGATCATTTGACGGACCACGATCTCGTCCAGGGTGCGCTCGCCAATGATCCCGAAGCGTTCCGCACCATCATGCGCCGACACAATCAGCGGCTCTTCCGCATCGCACGCGCCGTGGTGCGCAACGACAGCATCGCCGAGGATGTGGTGCAGGAAGCCTATCTCCGCGCCTTCGAACACTTGGAAACGTTCCGCGGCGACGCCAGCCTTGCCACCTGGCTTCATCGCGTAGTGCTCAATGAGGCGCTCGGACGTCTGCGCAAGTCGTCCACCCGACGGGAAGTTCCGCTGGCAACCGAGCAGGCAAGTGCCGACATCGTGCCGTTTCCCAACGCGGCAAGCTCGGAGGATCCGGAACGCGCCCTTGCCCAACGGCAGATACTGCGTCTGGTGGAAGAGGCGACGGACGCTTTGCCGGAAGCGTTTCGCCTGGTCTTCACCGCCCGCGTCATAGAGGCCATGAGCGTCGAGGAAACCGCCGCCCTGCTTGGCATCAAGCCGGAAACGGTCAGAAGCCGCCTGCACCGCGCCCGCCAGCTCCTGCGCCGGCATATCGACCGCAAGATCGGACCCGTGCTGATGAATGCCTTCCCCTTCGCCGGTCGCCGTTGCGAAAGGCTGACGGCGGCCGTCATGAGCCGGCTCGGGCTCGTCAGGTGAAAAATTCGGGAACCTCCGCCGCCAGCCCGCATCCAATGGGTGTCATCCACAGAGACCGGCGGTAACGCTCCGCCGGAGAGGAGTTCCCGATGTATGCCCGCCTGACCTCCGCCTTCGCCCTCGCCTGCCTCATCAGTGGCGCCAGCCTTGCAGCAGGGAGCAAGATCAGCGATCCGCAGATCGCCCATATCGCCTACACCGCCGGCGCCATCGATATCGAGGCGGCCAAGCAAGCCCTGAAAATCTCCAAGGACAAGGACGTCATCGCCTTCGCCAACGACATGCTGCGTGACCACGAGGCTGTGAACAAGCAGGCCCTCGATCTCGTCAAGAAGCTCAACGTGAAGCCCGAGGACAACGACACCAGCCGCGCGCTGACGAAGGCCGCCACGCAAGAGCGCGAAAAGCTGGCCAAACTGAGCGGTACCGATTTCGACAAGGCCTATGTCGCCAACGAGGTTGCCTACCACAAGCAGGTCAACGGCGCGCTCGAAACCCTGCTGATCCCGTCAGCGAAGAATGCCGAACTCAAGGATCTGCTGGAGACCGGCCTCAAGCTGTTTCAGGGCCACCAGCAACATGCCGAGCATGTCGCTGCCATGATGAAGTAGGCTGCGCCGTGATCTCGAAACTGAGCCTTGGTGCTCTTTGCGGTCTGGTCCTTATGCTGCCCGGACCGCCGGTGCGGGCCGAAACCATCCGGGTCACGATCGAAAAGCTCGTCTTTTCGCCCGCCGAGATCAGCGCTGTCGTGGGCGACGTGATCGAATGGCAGAACAAGGACGTCATGGCGCACACGGCAACGGCCAAGGACGGTTTCGACGTGGTGATACCGCCCGGAAAAACGGCGACGCTCACCGTCACCAAGGCCGGCGTCTTCGATTACTATTGTCGCTTTCATCCGAACATGAAGGCACGCCTGCAAGTGCGGTAGAAGCGGAGGGCCCTCTTTTGCGGTTGGGGTGAGCGGGGCCCACTCCCGGCCACGACGGCGGCGCAACATCATCAGAGCGCGCCGCCGTTCACGGCGAAGTCACCGAACGCCGTCTGTATCCAAAACCGGAATCATGCGATGAAGCGGTCGGTTTCATTCGACAGGCGGCACGAGCATGAAGACGATCGGTTTTCTTTCCTTCGGACACTGGACACCTTCGCCCCAGTCGCAGACGCGATCCGCGGCCGACGCATTACTGCAGTCGATCGATCTCGCCGTCGCGGCCGAGGAACTGGGCGCTGACGGCGCCTATTTCCGCGTCCATCACTTCGCCCGCCAGCTCGCCTCGCCGTTCCCGCTCTTGGCGGCGGTCGGCGCCAAAACCAGCCGGATCGAGATCGGCACCGCCGTCATCGACATGCGCTACGAAAACCCGCTCTACATGGCCGAGGATGCGGGTGCCGCCGACCTCATCGCCGGCGGACGCCTGCAGCTTGGCATCAGCCGCGGCTCGCCGGAACAGGTGATCGACGGCTGGCGCCACTTCGGCTGCCAGCCGGCCGAAGGCGAAACAGAAAGCGACATGGCAAGACGGCATGCGGAGGTTCTGCTCGACGTCCTGCGCGGCGAAGGTTTCGCTGCGCCCAACCCGCGGCCGATGTTCCCCAATCCTCCCGGCCTGCTGCGCGTCGAACCGCACTCCGATGGTCTCAGAGAGCGCATCTGGTGGGGCGCCAGCTCGAACGCCACCGCTGTCTGGGCCGCCAAACTCGGCATGAACCTGCAGAGCTCGACGCTGAAGGACGATGAGACCGGCCTGCCGTTTCATGTCCAGCAGGCCGACCAGATCCGCGCCTACCGGGAAGCGTGGAGGGCGGCTGGTCACGCGCGTGAGCCGCGCGTTTCGGTCAGCCGCAGCATCTTCGCGCTGGTCGATGATCGCGACCGCGCCTATTTCGGCGGCGGAAACCAGCACGAGGACAAGATCGGTTTCATCGACGACAAAACGCGAGCGATCTTCGGGCGCAGCTACGCCGCCGAACCTGACGTGCTCATCGAGCAACTGGCCAAGGACGAAGCGATAGCGGAAGCCGACACTCTGCTTTTGACCGTCCCGAACCAGCTCGGCGTCGACTACAACGCCCATGTGATCGAGGCGATTCTGAAGCACGTCGCACCCGCTCTCGGCTGGCGCTAAGGCCGGCAGCCCGCCTCGGCCGAAGCAGACAGGGTTGTCGCCATTGGAGCTCTGATTGCCGTCGATCGAGCCCATAAGCATTCCCTCATAGACATTTCCGGCGGACGTCCTACAATTCCGTGCACCCCATTCTGCGGAGGGGCGCGATATGGCTGAAGAACGCGCTCAACGGCGTCTCGCCGCTATCGTGGCTGCGGATGTCGTCGGTTACAGCCGGCTCGTCGAACTGGACGAAGGCGGTACACTTGCGGCGTTGAAAGAACGCCGCAAGCAGATTCTCGATCCCCTTGTCCGCGAGCACAACGGCCGCATCGTCAAGACGATGGGCGATGGTGTGCTGGTGGAGTTTGCCAGTGCCGTGAATGCGGTCACCTGTGCGATCGATATTCAGAAGGGCATGGCAACAGCCAATCAGGGCCTTGCCGACGACCGCCGAATTCTTCTGCGCGTCGGCATCAATCTCGGCGATGTTGTCGTCGAAAGCGGCGATCTTTACGGCGACGGCGTCATTGTCGCCGCGCGGCTTCAGACCATGGCTGGTCCCGGCGAAATCTACGTCTCCGGCAACATATACGACCAGGTGCGGCGGCGCCTCTTTTGCGATTTCGACGCGCTTGGCCCCCACGCGATCAAGAACATAGTCGAGCCGGTTTCTCTCTATCGCATCAGCACGGCGACCTTGAGCCAAGGCAGCGGCGCCAAGGCCTCCTTGCCGTTGCCCATCAAGCCCTCCATCGCCGTCCTTCCCTTCACCAATATGAGCAACGAGCCGGAGCAGGAGGTCTTCGTCGACGGCTTGACCGAAGACCTGATCACCGACCTCTCCAGGGCCGGCGGGCTGTTCGTCATCGCCAGCAATTCGGTTTTCGCCTACAAGGGCCGGCATGAGGATGTGCGCCGCATCGCACGCGAACTCGGCGTTCGCTACGTGCTGGAAGGCAGTGCCCGACGGGCGGCCGGGCGTGTTCGCATCAACGCCCAACTGATCGACGCCTTGCAGGGTGATCACCTGTGGGCGGAGAGGTTTGACCGCAGCCTGGAGGATATGTTCGCCGTTCAGGACGAGGTGACGAGCAGGATCGTCGAAGCCCTGGTCGGGCGCCTAACCGACGCGCCGGCCCGGAACCGCCCATCGAACCTCAAAGCCTACGACTATTGCGTGCGAGCGCGCTCGCTCGGTCTGCAGACCGCAGGGGCAGCAAGAGAGGCGATCTTCCTTCTCGAGCGGGCGCTCGCACTCGATCCGGACTATGCGGAAGCGCATCGACTGCTGGCGCTGAACCTCTGGATGAGCTGGGAGTTCTGGGACCAGCCGATCGTTCCCTATCGGCAGCGCGCCGTCAGCGAAGCACAAAGGGCGGTAACGCTCGACCCCCACGACGCCGGGAACCGCTGGGTCCTTGGCATCATTCTCGGTCACGAGCGCCGTTGGGAGGAATCCGATACCGAGTTCGACCTAGCCCTGACGCTCGATCCGAACCACGCCGATGCCTGGGCGATGCGCGCCGACCTCATCGTTCTTTGCGGTCGACCGGCGCAGGCGATTGAGCATGTTCACAAGGCGCTTCGCCTCAACCCGCACCCACCGGGCTGGTACTATTGGATGCTTGGTCAGGCTCAATATGCAATTCGGGACTACGAGGCCGCGGTCCGAACCTTGCGTCGCCCTGAAACCTACCGAGCGACATCACGCCGTCTGCTCGCTGCCAGTCTGGCGCGGCTCGGTCGCCTGGACGAGGCACGGACCGAAGCGCAATTGTTTTTGATGAACAATCCGAACTTCACGATCGGCCAATGGGCCGCATCGCAACCGTTCCGGGACGAGACGATGCGGCAGCACTTCGTGGAAGGCTACCGCCTGCTGGACCTGCCCGAATAGGCGGCCCCATTCGGGAGACGCGCCAACCGACAGACGCGTCAGATCGCTATACCACGCGTCGCCTCTAAGCATTGTCGGTTGGATCCGCGGCAGCGGGCTTAAGGAACCTGTGGCGGATGCGCGACACCGAGATAGTAGTCGCCCTCGCCGCCGCTCTGATACTCACCGGTGTAGCGCTGGCGGGCGTCGCCCAATGTGCGTGCCGGCGGGCGATAGACGTAGCCTGGCGCTGGATCCATATAGATACTGCCTGTTGGCATCGGATCCACATAGACCGCCCCTGGCGCCGGCTCCACATAGACAGGCCCAGGTGCGGGCTCGAGATAATACGGACCCGTCGACATCAACCTATTCTGGGTGCCTGGCGGATTGTGCGGATCGATACCAGTATAAAAGCCGTTGGCCAGCACCGGACCAGCTGCCCCACTCAAGGCAAAGACGATTGCGGCGAATGACATCCTCTTGGAAACTCTCATAGCGTTGCTCCTGTCTCGGCTTCGCATCCGGCCCCGCGCAGGAGGCCCAGCAGGCTGCGCCTCCTGTCGGATGCTGCCCGAGAGATAAACGCCTGATCGCTGCAACCGTTCCGCCGCAGCCTCAATGCAGACCGAAGAGATTGAGCAGTTCTTCGCGGTGGCGGACAAATTCGGGCGCGCTGCGATCGCGGGGTCGCGGCAGATCGATCTCGATCAGCCTTGGTTCGCCACCCTTCTCGCGTGGCAGGATCAGGATACGGTCGGCGAGGTAGATCGCCTCCTCGAGATCATGGGTGACGAGAACGGTCGTCACATCCTCATCCCGCCAGATCCGTGCCAGTTCCTGCTGCATGCTGATCTTTGTCATGGCGTCGAGCGCGCCGAGCGGCTCGTCGAGCAGCAGGATTTCGGGCTGGACCGCCAGCGCACGAGCAATGCCGACGCGCTGCGCCATGCCGCCGGAGAGTTGCCGGGGATAGGCGCTTTCAAACTGCTGCAGGCCGACGAGCTGGACATAGCGTCGTGCCCGGTGCCTCGCCTCGCCGCGCGAGAGCCCCTGCGTCTCCAGCCCGAAGCCGACATTGTCGAGCACCGTCAGCCAAGGCAGCAACCTCGGCTCCTGGAAGATCACCGCGCGGTCGGTGCCGACGCCTTTCGTCAGCTTGCCGTCGATCAGCACCTCTCCGGCATCCGGATCCTCGAGCCCTGCCAGAACCCGCAGCAAGGTCGTCTTGCCGGAACCGCTGGCGCCGACGATCGCGAGCGTCTCACCTGAGCGGATGTTGAGGTTGATATCCCTGAGGACGGGCAATGGCGCGCCGTTCAGGCGGTAGGACTTGGAGAGATGGCGGATCGCCACCTCTCCACGACGAAGGTTCTGGGCAACGCTCATGGCCGGTCCTCAGTTGCTGGCCGATGCGCCGTCGACGGCGAAGAGCACGTCCTTTGGCGTCAGCTGGCCTTCCTTCAGCTTGCCTTCACGCACCAGAACGTCGATCCAGAACTGAAGGTCACGCTCGACGGGCAGGCCGCCCGCCCGCACGCCGTAGCCACGGAAATACTGGGCGATGTCAGGATTTTCGCCACGCGCTTGCAATGCCTTTGCGAGGATTTCCTTGGTTTCCTCGGGATGCTCACGCGCGTAGTCCAGCGCGCGGGCCGACTGCAGGACGAAGGTCTTGGCGGCTTCCGGATGTTCCTTGATGAAATCCCGGCGCAGCACGACGAAGCCTCCGGCAATCTCGCCAAGCACATCGGTGTCGTCGAAGATCGCACGCAGGCCACCCTTCTTGCGGGCTGCCCCTTCGAAGGTCGTCTGCCAGTAGCCGAAAGCGGAAATATCCACCTGGCCGGAGCGCAGAACCTGCTCCAGCTGCGGACCGGGGACGACAACCTGGTTGGCAGCGTCTGTCGGCAGGCCGACCGAATGCAGGGCTTCGCGGATCGTATAGTCGAGGTGAGCGCCGAGCGTGTTGACGGCAATGCTCTTGCCGGCGATGTCCTTGATGCTCTTGATCGGGCTGTCCTCGAGCACGTAGAAGATCGACTGCACCTCGTCGTTGATGCCGTTCGAGGGATAGGCAGCGACGAAATCGTTGCCGCTGATGAACGAATTCAGGACGGCGGACGTCGCG
The DNA here is from genome assembly GCF_058792075.1 of Ensifer sp. EB106-03-01-XG145. Classification (NCBI taxonomy): domain Bacteria; kingdom Pseudomonadati; phylum Pseudomonadota; class Alphaproteobacteria; order Hyphomicrobiales; family Rhizobiaceae; genus Ensifer; species Ensifer sp. EB106-03-01-XG145. The sequence goes on from NZ_JBYTEC010000008.1 coordinate 84,869, forward strand.
GCACCGCCGATCTCGACGTCGCCCGAGGCAAGCGCGATCAGCGAGGCCGGGCCGCCCGTGGCGTAGCCGATGTTCTCGATCGTGATGCTGGTGCCCTCGAAGTATCCGAGTTCCTGGGCAAGCTCGTGCGCCGACAGGCCACCCTGGCTCGCGAGATAGCGCAGCTTCACTTCGTCAGCGGCGGCCGCCGGTGCGGCAAGACTGAGGGCGACCGCCGCCGAGAGAAGAAGATTACGGGCATGGAAGGTCATATCGATATCCTTTCGAAGGAGAAATCTGGCAAAGAAACGATCAGGCGTTGGGTTGCGACCAGCGGCAGAGGTTACGCTGGAGCAGAACGAGCAGCGCGTTGGCGGCGAGCCCGAGCAGGGCGAGCAACAGGATCGCCGCGAACATCAGCGGGATCTGGAAGTTGTATTGGGCGTTCATGACCTGGAAGCCGATGCCCTTGTTGGCGCCAATCATCTCGGCGGCGATCAACAGCAGAAGCGCCGTGGTGGCCGAGAGGCGCAGGCCCACGAAGATCGCCGGCACCGAGGCCGGCAGCACCACGCGGCGGAACACAGTGAGCGGTCCGGCACCATAGGTTCGGGCCATCTCGATCAGCTTCTTGTCGACCTCTTTGACGCCGCCGATCGTCGAAAGCAGGATCGGAAACAGCGTCGCCCAGAAGATCACGAAGACCTTTGAGGTCTCGCCGAGGCCGAGCAGCAGGATGAAGACCGGATAGAGCGCCAGGGCCGAGGTCTGGCGAAAGAGCTGCAGGATCGGGTCGAGCGCCTGTTCGACAAGCCGTACCTGGCCCATGAACAGGCCAAGCGGGATGCCGACTACGACAGCGGCCGCAAAGGCGATGCCCGACCGCTGCAGGCTGATGGCGATATCATCCAGCAGCGCACCGCTGGCAAGACCGCCCCAGAGCGCGGACAGGATCACATCGAGGGGCGGAAAGACCGCCGGATTGACCCAGCCGAATGTACTGGAAAGTTGCCAGAAGGCGAGAAACCCGAGCACGACGCCATAGCGTGCGACGATCGAGCCAAGCAGGGCGCGCCAGCGGGAGACGATGGCCGGGACGGCTGTAGAGACCTGACCGTCAGCGCGGCCCAGTCCAAAGCTCGCTGCAAGCGACGTGTTGACGTGTTCGTAGGACATGATCGTACCTCACTCTGCTGCCTGAACGGCCGATCGCACGGCGGCCCAGCGGTTGACGGGAATGGGCAGACCGAGATTTTCCCGGAGCGTCCGACCCTCATAGGCCGTGCGGAAAAGCCCACGGCGTTGCAGTTCCGGGATGACCAGCTCGACGAAATCGTCAAGCGCCGTCGGGAACCAGGGCGGCAGGATGTTGAAGCCATCGGCGGCTTCGTTTTCGAACCACTCCTGCAGGGTGTCGGCGATCTGCTCGGCCGAGCCGACAATCGTGTAGTGGCCACGCGCTGACGCAATCCATTGATAGAGCTGGCGAATGCTGAAGTTGTTTTCGTCGGCGATCTGGCGGATCAGCGCCTGCCGGCTCTTCATACCCTCGGTTGGCGGTGCCGGCGGCAGCGGCCCATCGAGATCGTAGCCATGGAGATCGAGCGTGCCGCCGGTCAGGCCATTGAGCAGACCTATGCCATCCTCCTCGACGATAAGCGATGTCAGGCGATCGTACTTTTCGCGCGCTTCGGCCTCCGTTCTGCCGACGAAGGGGGAGACCCCGGGCATGACCAGAATGTGGTCCGGGTTGCGGCCGAGACCGCGCGCACGTGCCTTGATGTCCCGGTAAAATTCCTGCGCCGTCTCGATGTGCTGATGGGCGGTGAAGATCACCTCAGCCGTCGCGGCTGCCAGCCCGCGACCGTCATCAGACTGGCCGGCCTGGACGATGACAGGATGGCCCTGGGGTGAGCGCGAGATGTTGAGCGGGCCGCGAACCTTGAAATGTTCGCCGCGGTGATCGGTATCGTGCAGCTTCGCCGGGTCGAAGAAGACGCCCGTTTCCTTGTCGCGAATGAAGGCGTCGTCCTCAAAACTGTCCCAGAGTTTCTTGACCACGTCGACATGTTCGGCCGCGCGCCGATAGCGCTCGGCGTGCGGAAGCTGCGTCTCGCGGTTGAAGTTCTGCGCCGTCGCATCGCCCGTTGTCGTCACTACATTCCATCCGGCGCGGCCGCCGGAAATGAGATCGAGCGAGGCGAACTTGCGTGCGGTGGTGTAGGGCTCTTCATAGGTCGTCGACGAGGTCGCGATAAAGCCGAGATGGGTGGTGAGCGGCGCCAGCGCCGAAAACAGGGTCACCGGCTCGAAGCCCGCCACCCGGGCGTTTCCGCCCTCGCGCGCCCCGCCGAAGCCGATCGCCAGCCCATCTGCCAGGAAATAGGCGTCGAACAGACCGCGTTCCGCCGTCAGCGCCAGTTGCTTGTGAAATTCGAAACTGGTCGCCCCGTCGGCCGGCTGGTCGGGGTGGCGCCAGGCGGCGATATGCTGTCCGCCACCGGGAAGAAATGCTCCAAGCCGGATCTTGCGTGTCATCTCAATCCTCTCCTCTTCTCGCTGTAAATTCTTGGGCGTCAAGCGCCCCAGCGGCACGGATGAAGGGCTGTCTGCGACCAGACCCACGACCTTGGCTGCCAGAAAGACAGGCTACATTATCCATAATATTTATAGAGAAAGAGTATTTCCCGTGCGCCCGAGGCAAGTGAAAAGATTTTCGACACAGGCGCAGAAAGCGAGATCAATCGCCGTGTACCGGGGGACTGAGAGCTTGGGAGAGAAAGGCTGGTTGCGCCGTGACTTGTTGCGAGGCGAGCGCAGTGAGCCGAGCAATCCTGAGGACTCTCCACGGCTGTGGCCACAGCCTGGAACGCGCGATATCGCCGCAGCGCATACCGCTTCGGCCGAAATACCGTCGCTCCGCGAGACCCGGGCGGTGCCTGGACAATCAGCCAATCGCACCGGAGAAATTATTCTACTCTGAGTGGTTTTCGAGCCAAAGGGTTTCTTATTCTGAATCGGGCACTCGACTATTTTTTGGGCACTTGCGGCGGCCGTTGCCAAAAAATGCGGCCACCGCCATCCAATGAGAGTAGAAGACGTGTCCCAAGCAACCATCAAATCTCCCCCGAAACCGATTTACGCCTCCTTCGGCTTTCAAGTCCTGGCTGCCATGCTGATCGGCCTGCTGCTAGGCCTCATCGCCCGCAACATGGGCGTCGATGCCAGCGGCAACCCGAACTGGCTGACCGTGACGCTCCAGACGATCGGCTCGATCTTCGTCCAGCTTCTGCGCGCCCTCGTGCCGCCGCTCGTCTTCACCGCCATCGTCGCCTCGATCGCCAATCTGGCGACGCTGCAGAATGCCGCGAAACTCGTCTGGCAGACGCTGCTCTGGTTCGCGATCACATCGCTGATTGCCGTCGTCATCGGCATCGCCCTCGGACTGATCCTTCAGCCGGGCGTCGGCTCTGCCGTATCGCAGGAAGCCGCCAAGGCGCCCTCCTACGCCGGCTCGTGGCTTGATTTCCTGAAGGGCCTGGTGCCCGCCAACGTGCTCGGCCTCGAAGCCAGCACCAAGGTCACCGATACGGGTGCCACCACCTCGCTCAATTTCAATGTCTTGCAGATCCTCGTCGTTTCCATCGCCGTCGGCGCCGCCGCGCTGAAGGTCGGTGATGCCGCCAAACCGTTCCTCGCCTTCAACCAGTCGCTGCTCGCCATCGTCCGCAAGATCCTCTGGTGGGTTATCCGCCTGACGCCGATCGGCACGATCGGCCTGCTTGGTCGCGCTGTCGCCCAATATGGCTGGGAAACGCTGGCGCAGCTCGGCTGGTATGCCGCGGCCGTCTATATCGGCCTTGCGATCGTGCTCTTCATCGTCTACCCGGTGCTGCTCATCGGCCACGGCCTGAAGCCTTCACGCTTCTTTGCCGGCGCCTGGCCGGCGATCCAGCTCGCCTTCGTCTCGCGCTCCTCCGTCGGCACCCTGCCCGTCACCGAAACGGTGACCGAAAAGAGCCTCGGCGTGCCGCGCGAATACGCCGCCTTCGCCGTACCGCTCGGCGCGACCACCAAAATGGACGGCTGCGCCGCGATCTACCCGGCCATCTCGGCGATCTTCATCGCGCAGTTCTTCGGCCTGCCGCTCGGGATCCAGGAATATGTGCTGATCGTCTTCGTCTCGGTGCTTGGCTCCGCTGCCACCGCCGGCCTCACCGGTGCGACCGTCATGCTGACGCTGACGCTCTCGACGCTCGGTCTGCCGCTCGAAGGCGTCGGCCTGCTGCTCGCCATCGACCCGATCCTCGACATGGGCCGCACGGCGGTCAACGTCGCAGGCCAGGCACTAGTGCCGACGATCGTCTCCAAGCGCGAAGGCATTCTCGACGAGACCGTCTACAACGGCGACAAGGTCGTCGACGACCTTGAGCCGCTCGCGGCTGCGGCCCGCGCGGCCTAGCGCTCCGCGCAAACGAAGAGCATGCGGGCCAACGGTCCGCATGCTCCGGCTCGGCTCGACGTACACCGGTGCCGGCAGACGCCGATCGGCAGCCGGGGCTTCGAAGTTGCATCCATCGATCCAGCAGAGCTTGCAGAAGCAAGCCGACAGGCGGATCTTCTTGCGAGACTATTGAGTGTCGGATCGGATCGAGCGCGCAGGCGAGCATCGTGCCCAGCCGAACGCAAGTGGCGTCATGTTTCCCGCCCGACTGCTGAAAGGGACCAGCGATGTCTCTCACGGAATTCCATCTTGTTACGCAGTGGACCATCGATGCTCCGGTCGAAGACGTGTGGCGGGAGCTGAGTACGCCAGAGGTCTGGCCTGAATGGTGGCCATCGGTAAAGCGGGTTTCTCTTGTGCGCGAAGGGGACGAGCGCGGGGTGGGCTGGGTTCGTCGTCTCGAATGGGTGACGGCGCTGCCCTATGAACTGGCTTTCGACATGGAGACGGTAAGGGTCGAACCACCGTCGATCATCGAAGGCAGGGCCTTCGGCGAACTTGAGGGCGTCGGCCGCTGGACGTTGCTGGGCGAAGGCCCGCGTTGCCATGTCCGTTACGACTGGATCGTCAAGGTCACCAAACCCTGGATGATCACGCTCTCATTCATCCTGAAGCCCATCTTCCGTTGGAACCATGGGGTGGTCATGGAGCGTGGCCGGCGCGGTCTCGTGCGTCGCCTCGCCCGCGTCTAAACGCTATTTTGAGCACACCTTTTCCCAAAGACAGGAAGAGCACAGCCCGTCCGGGCGACGCCAAGATCGGGGCACTGCTCCAGCGCGCCAAGAGGTTGCGCAATCGCGCCCTTCTCTCAGACGACTACCGCCCCAAGGCCCACGCCTCCCTTACGTTGACAGAGCGTTTCCGATAGCGGCCGTACTTGTCGTTGCTCATTTAGTCAGATCAAATTAGTCGCAGCTAAACGACGCGCCTCTAGTCATCGCCGCAGAACCCGCCTCCGCTGCGGAGGCAACTGGCTAAACGGCAATGGTCTGGCTTGAAGTCGCCCGGGGAGATCGCCCGCTCTTGCGAAGCGATCGTTCTCATCGAAACCACCGAAGTGCTGTCCGCCCAAAAAGATTTGAGGCACAATTGGGCGCCCGCCGGAGCGGAGAACCTCACCGCTGGGGTCGCTGAAATGTCAGCGACGGCGATCAATATGAATCTCTGGATGTGTCCGAAACTGGAGCAGGACGCGAGTCCGTTTGCCGCATGAGTGAATTTATCCCTAACATATCAGGCACGGGCCCTGTCGCCACGAGCTTGGAGATCTGGGTAGGTATGGCCTTGATCGGGGCGCTCGGATTTGTTCTCGGCTTCGCCATGAATCGTGGATCGATCTGCACCGTCATCGCCACGAAGGAGTTGGTATCGGAGAAGAGGCCGGCACGTTTCATCGCTCTGGTCGAATGCGCCGTCTGGGCGGCCCTCGTCTACGCAATCCTCGAAACGGCACCGATGATGCAGGAGGGCTGGTCGCCACTCGGCTACCTCGTTCCCGCTGCCATTTTGCTTGGGATCGGCAGCTATGTGAACGGCGCTTGTGTGTTCGGGTCTGTTGGGCATATCGGAAATGGCGAAATCGGATTCGCATTCACGTTTCTCGGGATCTATGCGGTCCTCTATATTGAATCCGTGTTTGATCTGCTTTCGGATCAGCCGCCGATAATTGCTCCCCCGTCGCTGGAGGCGGCGCTTCTGGCGCTTGCATTGTTGGCGATCATGGCTCTGAGGCTCGGCGTTTCACGCAGATCCGAGTCAAACTTCCGGCGGCTGACGATAGCGATGGGAGCGATCGGCATCACCTCTACGGTCCTGACGCTTCTTGCGCCCGGGTTCTCAATCACCGCATCGGTCGGAGCGATCGCTTCGATACCTGTCGCGGGAGCCGTGATTTCGGTCTGCATGTTCGGCGGCAGCCTCGTTTCCGCAAGACTTCGGAAGCATGGATTCATGCTGAAACGGCCGACAGTGAAGACCATAGTCAAGAGAACGCTTGCGGGCATCCTTATGGGACTGGGTGCACTACTCATTCCCGGTGGGAACGACACGCTGCTGTTGATCGGTCTGCCCGCAGGGGCCTGGCAGGCGGCGCTCGCCTACGTGCTGTTCGTTGCGACGCTTGCCGCGCTCATTGTCAAAATCGGTTCGGTGGCAAAACCTTGGTCATGACGCTGCTACACCGGCAAGATGCTTGTCCGCCTCTAGAGCATCCAGCTTTCAAGTGGAATCATAGAAAGCGGATAAGATGCTCCAGAATCAAAGTGCGAGAGTGTCCTTAGTGCGTTCGTCTGAACGCACGGCGCTCTAGTCCCATCCATGTTGATCGGGTCCGCGACACCGCGGTGCGGTCCACACGTCTATCCGAACAAAAAAATGCCCCGCTCGATGGCGGGGCAGGCGCGCATCCCCAGCTTAAAGGATGCGAGGGAACTTGGGATTCGAAGCAGGCAACGTCCTGACCGGTGGCTCCGAGGCGAGCCGCTCCCGGCTCTATGCCGCCGACATCTCCTGTTGAACGAGAGCCGTTCGATTGCCGCGGTGGAGATCCGCGGCGAAGGCGCAAGCCGCCGTATGGCCCGCCGAAAGCACCCGCGATGGCGGCATCGCCTTGGCACAATCGTCGACGACAAGAGGGCAGCGGGTCCGGAACCGGCAGCCGGACGGCGGATTGGTCGGGCTGGGCACCTCCCCGATCATCAACGGTCCCCTGCGGTTCTTTTCGATCCGCGGATCCACCTCGGGCGCCGACGCCAGCAGCATCTGCGAATAGGGGTGGCTCGGATGATCGTAGAGTTCCCGCGACGAGCCATGCTCGACGATCTTGCCGAGATACATGACGTAGACACGCGACGCCGCCTGCCGCACCAGCGCAAGATCATGGGCAATGAACAGGCATGCAACGCCCAGATCCTTCTGCAGCCGCAGGAAGAGGTTCATCACCTGCGCACGGATCGAAAGATCGAGCGCGCTCACCGGTTCATCGCAGATTAGCACCCGCGGGTTCACGGCGAGCGATCTGGCAATCGCCACGCGCTGGCGCTGGCCGCCCGAAAGCTCGCGCGTGTGACGGTCCCTGACCGCAGATGCCAGACCGACCTGGTCCAGGAGCTCCTTGGTGCGGCGATCCCGCTCCTCCGGCGATCGGGTGCCGGCGATCACCAGCGCTTCGTCGATCGCCTCGCCCACCGTCTGTCGATCGTTCAGGGACGAATAGGGATCCTGGAAGACGTATTGCAGCGCCCGGCGGCTGTCGCGCAGGGCCGCTCCGGAGAGAGCGCTGAGATCGACGCCGTCGAGAAGCACGCGGCCGCTGCTTGCCTTCTCGAGCCCGACGATGGTGCGCCCGAGGGTCGACTTGCCGCAGCCGGATTCGCCGACCAGGCCGACGATCTCGCCCGGATAGAGTTCGATCGAGACATCGTCGACGGCATGGACAAATTTGCCCCGCTGAACGCTCTTGAAGCGCGTCTGCAGGTTTTCGACCTTGAGAACAGGTGCTTGTGTCATGCGGCAGCCTTTCCTTGATTGATGACGGGGCAAGCCACGAGCACGGCGCTGTCATCCGACCGGACTAACGGCGGCCGGCTGTTGCCGCATGCGGGAACGGCGAGCGCGCAGCGCGGCGCAAGGGCGCAGCCCTTGATCGGTGCACCGAGCGTTGGCGGAATGCCGGGAAGCCCCCGGAACTCCGATCCGATCGGGTCCTCTCGCCGCGGTATCGCGTTGATCAGGCCCTGCGTGTAGGGGTGACGCGGGCTCAGCAGAACTTTGTCCACCGGACCGCATTCGGCAGCGCGCGCCGCATACATGACGACGATGTTGTCGGCTGCACCGGCGACCACGCCCATGTCGTGGGTGATCAGCACCATCGCCATGTTCAGCCGACGCTGCACGTCCTTGAGCAAGCGCAGGATCTGCGCCTGAACCGTCACGTCGAGTGCGGTCGTCGGCTCGTCGGCAATCAGAAGCTTCGGCTCGCCGGCAAGCGCAATGGCAATGACGATGCGTTGCCGCAAGCCGCCGGAGAGCTCGTGTGGATATTGCCGAAGCCGCGCCAGCGGGTCGGAGATGCCGACGAGCTTCACGAGTTCCAACGCGCGTGCCTCGGCGGCCCTCGGCGTCATGTCGAGATGCAGTTCGGCCATCTCGGCGATCTGCCGCCCGATCCGGCGGACCGGGTTGAGGGCGCTCATCGGGTCCTGGAAGATGAAGCCGACGGACTTGCCGCGCAGCTTCTGGATCTCGGGTTCCGGCAGGCCGATCAACTCTCGGCCCTCGAGCTTGACGGAGCCGGAGAGCATCGTCGTCACGCCGGTCGGCATCAGGCCGAGCGGCGCGAAGTTCATCACCGTCTTGCCGCTACCGCTTTCGCCGACGATGGCGAGACATTCGCCCTGCCGGACCGAATAGCTGACGCCATCGACGGGGCGGACCGCCGATTTCGCGGTCAGCAAGTTGACCGTCAGGTTGCTGACATTCAGGAGCGGTTCGTCATGCATCGGAATTCTCCTTGCCCCAGCTTGCGACCTCGGCCCGACGGATTGCGAGCATGCGTCGGGTGAGCGGTTTCGGAATGCGGTTGAGCGCGATGGATTCCCCCAGCGTGTTGAAGCCGATGACGGCGGCTGTGAGCGCGAGGCCCGGCAGCAGAACCTGGCGCGGGTCGGACTCGAGATAGGGCAGCGCATCCACGAGCATCTGCCCCCATTCCGGCGTCGGCGGCTGGATGCCGAGACCGAGGAAGCTCAGCGTCGCGACCGCGAGCGCAGCCGTGCCGGCGTCTGCCGTCGCATAGACCATCACCGAACCGATCGTCCCTGGCAGAAGGTGACCGAAGTAGATGCGCCAGGGGCTGGCGCCCAGCACCCGCAAGGCCTCGATATGCGGCTTGCTCATGATGCTGACGGCGACCGCCCGGCTGATGCGGCCGCTCATCGGCCACCAGGCAAGCGCCAGCGCCAGCACCATCGTCCAGTATCCGGGGCCGACGATGCCGATGACGGCGAGCGAGATGATCAGGCTCGGAATGGAGAGACCGACATCGACGACGCGCATCAAGAGGTCATCCACCCAGCCGCGATGATAGCCGGCGATCGTTCCGAGCAGGATGCCGATGGTCATGGCGACGCCGAGAACCGAGCCCACGCTGACGAGCGAAGTGTTCGCGGCGATGATCAACCGGCTGAAGGTATCGCGTCCGAGGTGGTCGGTTCCGAGCCAGTGAGCGGTTGACGGACCGAGCCCGGCATCGAGCAGGTTCTGGGTGCTCGGATCCTGGGGTGCAAGCCAGGGCGCGAAGGTGCCGAGAGCAACGAATAGGCCGATGGTGATCAGTGCCGCGCGCGGCATCTTGTTCAATCGGGCAAAAATGGGATTGAGCATGTTCATGGTCAGCTCCATTGGCGACGAATGCGCGGATCGGTCAGCAGGACTGCCAGATCGACGATCAGGTTCACCACGATGAAGAAAGTGAGGAAGATGAGCAGGCACGCCTGCACCACCATGAAATCGCGGAAGCGGACGCCGGCGAGGAAATAATCTCCCAGGCCCTGCCAGGCGAACAGCGGTTCGACGATGATGGCGGTCGCGGTCATCAAACCGACCTGGGTGCCGAGCGCGTTGATGAAGAGGGGTGTGATGTTGGGCAACGCCTCACGGAACAAGATGGCGGTGCGGCCGAGGCCCTTACTTTTCGCGGTCAGAACGAAGGGACTCGTCATCGCCTCTTCCAGACCCACCCGCACGACACGACTGAGGACGGCAGCCGGCAGAACGGCGACGGTGAGCCATGGCAGGATCCAGCTTTTCGGACCATTGAAACCGAACGATGGCAGGAGCTGGAAGGTGACGGAGAAGGCGTAGATCATCAGCGCGCCGACGAAGAACGTCGGGGTCGATGCGCCGAGGAGCGCCAGACCGCGCGAAACGCGATCCGGCAATTTGTAGGGCCAGAAGGCACCGAGGAACCCCAAGGCCAGGCTGATGAGGGTGGCGATCACGGCCGAGCCCGCAATCAGCGTTCCCGTCACGAACATCCGGTTCGCGAGGTCCGCGCTGACATCCGTTCCCGTTCTGTAGGAGATGCCGAAATCTCCGCGAACCGCATCGCCCAGCCAATCCACGTAGCGCATCAGCAATGGCTTATGCAGTCCTATCTCTTCGGCAACCTGTTCGACGTAACCCGGTGTTGCGACCGCCCCCCGAAGCTCGGCAATCAAGACTGCAACATTACCGGGTGCCGAAACCACGAGGGTGAAGCAAACAAGGGACGCCATGAACAAAAGGACCAGGGAATGCTTCAGCCGCTTGCTGATGAAGTGGATCAAGGTACTCTCCTCTTACTCGGCCAGCAGAACGTTTTCGTAGGGCATGTCGTATTCGGTGACCGGGCTCGAAAAGCCGTGGATCCGCTTGGAATGCGCCCAGATGCTTGGCACGTAGACTAGCGGCGCAATCGCGTCGTTGTCCCTGAGCCAGTCGTAGACCTTCTGGATAGTCGGCTGAATCTGGTCCCCCGTTGCCGCCATCGCCGCGTTGATCAATGGATCCAGATTGGTCGGATCGGTGACCAGCTTGCCCTCGACGTCATTGTGGAAGGTCGACAGGCACAGCCCCACGATCGAGCCGAATGGATCGTATGGCGCACCATAGGTCAGGAAGAAGCCGAGATCGTACTTCTGTTCCAGCATGTCGGTGTGCTTGGAGGCGTGATCGACCGAGCGGATCACCAGGTCGATGCCGATCTCCTTCATCTCCGACTGGATGACTTCGGCGATCACACGCGATCCCGGCACGGCGTCCGGGCTGACGACCAGTTCGAGCGTCAGCGGCTTGCCGTCCTTGGATCTTATGGGGCTTCCCGTCCAGCCGGCCTTTTCGAGCAGGGCCGAGGCGGCCGCCGCATCGCGAACCGGTGCATCCCTCTGCGTTCCAGCATAGGGCAAAGCGCTGGAGAACATGTTGCCCGCGGGCTTGGCGTACCCGTGGTAGAGCACCTTGGAGATCGCCGCGCGATCGATGCCGATGCTGACGGCCCTTCGCACCGCCGGATCCTTGAGCGCCTCGGCGCGGTCCGGATTATAGGCCATCACCAGCGTGACATTGCCCGGATCGACGACAACATTGAAGCCCGCCGCCTCGAGCTGCTTGCCTTCTTCCGGGGTGAGCGGCGCGATCCAGAAGCCGCCGATCAGGTCAAGTTCGCCGGCACGCAGCGCTGCAACCCGCGACCGTGCATCGGGGACGACCTTGGCTTCAAGGCGTTCATAGGATGGCAACTCGCCCCAGTAACCTTCGTGATGCTCGAAGACGCTCTGCGTATCGTCGGCGCTGATCTGACGCCACGGCCCGGTGCCCACAGGCTCCTTGAACTTGCCATCAGCGCCAACCGATTTGGGCGAAAGAAAGCGCGTCGGCCGGGTGTAGGAAAGCTCCTGCATCAGCGCGAGAACCGGCTCCTTGAAATGCAAGGTGATGTGGTAGTCGTCGACCACCTCAAGCGACTGGAAGTGTTTTGAGCAATTCATCCAACTGAACTGGTCGAGCCCCATCCAGCGCTCGAGATTCCATTTGCACGCGGCAGCGTCGAACTTGGTGCCGTCCTGGAACGTCACGCCCTGGCGCAACGTCAGATGCAGCGTCTTGCCACCGTCCTCGATCTTCCAGTCGGTCGCTAGGCACGGTTCGATCTGGCCGCCCTTGCCGTATTTCACGAGCGGTTCGAACATCAGATCCTGGATCGCCCAGATGGCATAGTGGCTCTGCGGATCGAGATTGCCGGCAGGCTTGGCGATGGCGACCCGGAGCGTGCCGGCTGCACCCTGCGCATAGACGATTTTCGACAAGGCACCCTGTGCGATGGCCAAGCCGATAGCGCCGGCCGCCCCTTGCAGGAACGTACGTCTCTTCACTGACATGAATTTTCTCCTCCTTGTGGGCGCTCCTCGCGCCGTCGATACAAGCGGCCTCCACACCGTTTTGTATAGACAAAAGAACTGTCTCACGTATGCAATCTTTGGTCAATATCGTATTTTGGATTGTAGGCATTTTGAACATTGAGTGAAAAACCACCAGGTCTGGCGCATCGAAGTTGGCAAGAAATCTCCCACTTCTCGGCTCATTTGATCAAACAATGGATTCTGCAACGGGAATTTATCAGCCAAAGCGGCCTTCGTCGGCTTGAAATCTCCGAAGATCGCCGAATTCAAATTGTATGCAATATGAAGAAAGCCGCGTCACTTGTCGTTGCGTTCGCGCGAGTTGAATAGCGCCAAGGCGATACCCGCGCTTCCAAGGCGTTACGCGCGCCTGAGGGCAGCGCTATCTCCGCAAGCATCCCTTGATATATCCCCTCCAGGGGGATAGGTTACGAGCATGAACGAACACAGACACGATACCCATCCCGAGATCGTCAAGCGGCTGAAGCGCGCCGAAGGGCACCTGAAGAGCGTCATTGCCATGATCGAGGGCGGCCGCCCCTGCCTCGACATCGCCCAGCAGCTCCACGCGGTGGAGAAGGCGATCAGCCAGGCGAAACGAACCCTGATCCAGGACCATCTGGACCATTGCCTGGAAGACACGATCGGTGCGCTTCCGCGTGACCAGCGCCACTCCATCGACGAGTTCAAGGCAATCACAAAGTATCTCTGAACGACCACGCCCGCCCCGACTGCAACCGCCACCGAACGAGCGAGCCCAAACATCATGCTGCAGATCCTCGCAAACCGCACGTACCGCCATCTGTTTCTGGCGCAGGTGATCGCACTGGTCGGAACCGGTCTTGCGACCGTTGCGCTCGGGCTTCTCGCCTATGATCTGGCAGGCGCCGAGGCGGGCGCCGTCCTGGGCACGGCACTCGCGATCAAGATGATCGCCTATGTCGGCGTGGCGCCGATCGCCGCCGCCTTTGCGGAGCGGCTTCCGCGTCGCGCGATGCTCGTCTGCCTCGATCTGGTGCGCGCTGCCGTTGCGCTCTTCCTGCCGTTCGTGACCGAGATCTGGCAGGTCTATGTGCTGATCTTCGTGCTGCAGTCGGCGTCGGCCGCCTTTACCCCCACCTTCCAGGCAACCATTCCAGATGTGCTGCCGGATGAAAGGGAATACACGCGCGCCCTGTCGCTCTCGCGGCTTGCCTATGACCTCGAGAGCGTCGCAAGCCCCATACTGGCCGCAGCGCTGCTCACCGTCGTCAATTTCCACGACCTGTTTGCCGGCACGGTCATTGGCTTCCTTGCCTCCGCCGCACTCGTCGTCTCAGTCGCGCTTCCAAGTCCGAAGGCGACGGAACGGCGCGGCATCTACGACCGGACGACGCGGGGCTTGCGCATCTACCTGGCAACGCCGCGGCTCAGGGGGCTGCTCGCGCTCAACCTCGCGGTCTCGGCTGCCGGGTCGATGGTCATCGTCAACACGGTGGTGTTGGTCCAGGCCAAATTCGGGCTCACCCAGACCGACACAGCCATCGCACTCGCCGCCTTTGGCGGCGGCTCGATGATCGCCGCGCTGCTGTTGCCCCGCCTGCTCGATAGGACCCCCGATCGCGTCGCCATGTTTTCGGGTGCAGCGGTTCTCACCGCCGGCCTGTTCATCGGCGCTCTTGTCCCAAGTTTCGTTTCGCTGCTGCCTCTGTGGCTCGCCATCGGTCTCGGCTATTCGCTGGCACAGACACCATCCGGCCGGCTGCTGCGCCGCTCGGCGCAACCGGAAGACAGGCCCGCGCTCTTTGCCGCGCAGTTCGCCCTTTCGCATGCCTGCTGGCTGATCACCTATCCGCTTGCCGGCTGGCTCGGCGCGACGGCCGGGCTCACGCCGACCTTTGCAGCGCTTGGCCTCATCGCTGTAGGCGCCATCGTCGCGGCGGCCCGGCTCTGGCCGGCGCAGGATCCGGACGAAATCGAGCACGTCCATCATGAGCTTGCCGACGGTCACCCTCATCTCGCAGGTGCAACACGCGTCGGCGGCGGTCACCGGCACACCCATGTGTTTGTGATCGACAGCCATCACCCGGACTGGCCGGCCGAGAGATAGGCAAACGACCGCTACTTGAAAGCGTCACCGCTGCCGACAAAGGACAGGATCGCCGCGTCGGCGATCTCCGCAAAACGGGCGCTCGGCCCTTCGGCACCGCTGCTTTGCTGAGCGGCGCGCGCGCCCTCGATCAACAGCAGCAGCGTGTCGCAAAGCAGTTCCGCATCGGCGACGCCAGCCCTGCGGCAGAGCTCAACGACGCGGTCACGTTGCGCGTCCTTGAACATGCGGATCACCGAGCGCCCGGGATGATCCTCGTCGGTCAGTTGCACGGCCGCGCTCATCATTTCGCATTGGCACTTGTCGTCACCGAGATGGTCGGCGATCCGCCGGACCCAGGCCCTGAGCTGCCCCAGTCCGTCGCCAGGGTACGCGTCTTCCAGCTCTCGCCAGAAGCCGTCCATCTCCATTCCCGCATGGCGCAGGCATTCGACGATCAGTTCATCCTTCGAATTGAAATGGCGATAGAGCGTCATCTTGTTGCTGCCGGCGGCATCGGCGATCGCATCGACGCCGGTTCCGCGAATGCCGTGCCGGCGAAAGAGGTCTCGCGCAGCCTCGACGATGCGATCGCGCGGCGAACGACGGGATGGCTTGCAGAAATCCGTTGTCATCGCATTGGCCCGGCGTGGTCGGCGTGAAAAATCTTGCCCTTGACGCCCTGTTATTGGTCGATAACATGCAACGCTGTTACCGACCAGTAACATTTTCGCCAACGCGGCACAGAAGAGTGGCCGCTTGCCGCGAAGGCCTTCTGGAGACGGCGGTAACCGCAGAATAATTTCTAGCCCAGTGTCGGTGAGCGCGGTCGTCAGGCGTCTTTTAGCCAGAGCGCACACCGCAGAGACTTTTAAGATTCGATAACGCTCGTGTTTTGGGTCGATCCGGCCCATCAGGATCTCGTGCTGGAGCCTTACGATGCGCATGCTGGATGGGCCGAAAGCTGAGGAGAACGTCGCGGACCGGAAGGTCGACGCGGCGGGCGTGCGCATGCACAGGTTCGAAATGCTCCGTTATGCCGCCCGCCACGATGGCAGCGCCTGCAAAGGATCGATCCCGCCATGATCGACTTCTTCATTCACCGGCCGATCTTCGCATCGGCCATCGCGATCATCATGACGCTTGCGGGCGCCATCTGCTATTTCCTGCTGCCGATCTCGCAGTTTCCCGATGTGACGCCGCCGCAGATCGTGGTTGCCGCCAATTATCCGGGCGCCAGCGCCCAGGTGGTCGCCGACACGGTGACGACGCCGCTCGAACAGCAGATCAACGGCGTGCCGGGCATGCTCTACATGACCTCGACGAGTTCGAACGACGGCTCGTCGCGCATCATCATTTCCTTCGAAGTGGGTTATCCGATCGACGTCGCGGCACTCGACGTCCAGAACCGCGTCTCCCAGGCGGCCTCCTCGCTTCCCGCGCTCGTCAACCAGACCGGCGTCACGATCGCCAAGCAGATCCCCAATTTCACCGTGCTCGTCAGCCTGGATTCGCCGGACAATTCTGTCGATTTCGCCTCGGTCAGCAATTACGCCTACCTGCAGATCCTTGATCCGCTGAAGCGCCTGCCGGGCGTCGGGGACGTGCAGCTTTTCGGTGAGCGCCGCTATTCGATGCGCGTCTGGCTCGATCCGGATCGCATGGCCAATCTCGGCATCACCGCCGTCGACGTCCAGAACGTCATCGCCGAGCAGAATATCCAGGTCGCAGGCGGCAAGATCGGGCAATCGCCGGCGCCAGCTGGCACGCCCTTCGAGATGCAGATCAACGCACTCGGGCGATTGAGCGATCCCTCGCAGTTCGGTGACATCGTGCTTCGAGCCGACCTGACGACCGGCGCGACAACCAGATTGCGCGACATCGCACGCATCGAGCTCGGCGCCCTTCTCTACTCGTCATCGGTCACCTTCAACGGCAAGGAGAGCGTCGTGCTTGCCGTCTTCCAGGCGCCGGGCTCCAACGCGCTCGACCTGCAGAGCCGCGTGCAGGCGAAAATGGACGAGCTGTCGCAGCGTTTCCCCGCCGGCATCGCCTATCACATGTTCTACGACACCACGCGTTTTGTCTCGGCGGCGATGAAGGATGTGGTCTTTACCCTGCTCGAGGCGCTTGCCCTCGTCGTTTTCGTCGTCTTCATCTTCCTGCAGAACCTGCGCACCACCATCATTCCGACGATCGCCATTCCGGTTTCGCTGATTGCGACGCTCGTCGTCATGTATCTCTTCGGCTTCTCGCTCAACATGCTGAGCCTGCTCGGCATGGTGCTTGCCATCGGTCTGGTGGTCGACGACGCGATCGTCGTCGTCGAGAACGTCGAGCGCCAGCTCGAGGCCGGCTTGCCGCCGCTTGCCGCCACCAAAAAGGCCATGCAGGAGGTGACCGGCCCGATTATCGCCACGACAGCCGTGCTGCTCGCCGTGTTCATCCCGGTCGCCTTCATTCCGGGCGTCGCCGGCAGCCTCTACAACCAGTTCGCCCTGACGGTTGCGATCTCCGTCGCCTTCTCCGCCTTCAACTCGCTGACCCTGAGCCCGGCCTTGAGTGCCGCGTTCCTTCGCTATCGCGGCGAGCCGCGCTTCGCCCTCTTCCGCTGGTTCAATTCGGGCTTTCATGCGCTGTCGCACGGTTATGCGCGCAGCGTCGCGGGGCTCGTGCGCTGGCGCTGGGCACTGTTTGCCCTTTTCCTCGTCGCGATCGGGTCCACCTATGCTTTGTGGCAGCGCATACCGTCGACCTTCCTGCCGGTCGAGGACCAGGGCTATTTCTTCGTCGTCATCCAGCTGCCGGACGGCGCCTCGCTCGAACGCACCGAGGCCGTTGCAAGGCGATCCGAGGAGATCCTGCGCGGCACCGCCGGCGTGGATTTCGTCGGCTCCGTCGTCGGCTTCAATTTCCTGTCCTTCGCCGCCCAGTCGAATTCCGCGGTGCAGTTTGCCGTCTTGAAGCCATGGGACGAACGTCCCCCTGAACAGGGCGCCTCGGCGCTACGCGAGGCCGTAATGCCGCAACTGCTGCAGATCCCGGATGCGCTGGTGCTTGCCTTCGATCCGCCGTCGATCCAGGGGCTCGGCGCGACCGGCGGCTTCGAATTCCAGGTCGAGGATCTCGGCGGGCGCAGCGCCCAGGCACTGAACGACGCTACCCAGGCGCTGATCGCTGAAGCGCGCAAGCAGCCGGAGATCAATCCCTACCAACTCTTCACCACCTTCAGCACCTCGAGCCCGCAATTCGACTATGACCTCGACCGCGACAAGGCGAAGCTGCTGGGCTTGAGCCTGCCGGATATCTTCAGCACGCTGCAGATCTATTTCGGCTCGCTCTATGTCAACGACTTCAACATCTTCGGCCGCACCTTCCGCGTGACGCTACAGGCCGACCAGGGTGCGCGGGCGTCGGCGACCGATCTTTCCCGCCTCTATGTGCGCAACACCGAAGGCGAAATGGTGCCGCTCAACACGCTCGGAACCTTCAAGCCGACGGTCGGCCCCGAGACCATCACCCACTACAACAATTACCCGTCGGCGCTGGTTAACGGCGCGGCAGCGCCCGGATTCAGCTCGAGCCAGGCGGTTGCGGCGATGGAGCGCGTCGCCCGCACGACGCTGCCGCGGGACTACACATTCGAGTGGACCGGCATTACCTATCAGGAGATCCGCGCAGGCTCGATCGCTGCGCTCGTCTTCGCGCTCGCGCTCGTCTTCTGCTTCCTGATCCTGGCCGCCCAGTACGAAAGCTGGTCGATGCCGTTCATGGTGCTGCTTTCGGTGCCGCTCGCGCTTTTGGGTGCGCTTTCGGCGCTGTGGCTGCGCGGACTGCAGATCGACGTCTATTCGCAGATCGGTTTCGTGATGCTGGTAGGACTTGCCGCCAAGAACGCCATCCTGATCGTCGAGTTCGCAAGACGACGACGCGAAGAGGGTCTCGACGTGGTCGCGGCCGCAGCGGAAGCGGCGCGCCTGCGCCTGCGGCCGATCCTGATGACGGCCTTTGCCTTCATCCTCGGTGTACTGCCGCTGATGTATGCCAGAGGCGCGGGTGCTGCCAGCCGCCAGTCGATCGGCACCACCGTCTTCGGCGGCATGTTGGCAGCGACCATTCTCACACTCATCTTCGTCCCGGTGTTCTACGCGGTCATCGAGCAATGGCGCGAGCGTACGTCCTCGAAGCCGATCGGCCAGAGCCGCGAGCCGGAGGCGGCAGAATAGGAATTGGAGCCTGACATGCGTGGTTCGAGACTGGTCCTTGCCGCAGCGGTCGTGATCGCCGCCCTCGCTGCAGCCTATCACTACAAGAACGGCGGCTTTGAGCTCAAAGGCGGCGATGCCGGCGCGGCGGTGGGTCCGCCGCAGCAGGCGATGCCCGTTCCGGTCGCGGCGGTGATCAAGAAGACGATCCCGATCTATCTCGACTATTCGGCGCGCACCGAGGCGATCCGCAACGTGACGCTTCGCGCCAAGGTCACCGGCTACATCGAATCGCAGGCGGCTCCCGACGGTTCGGATGTGAAGGAAGGCGACCTGCTCTACCGGATCGACGCCCGCGACTATCGTGCAGAACTCGATCAGGCGAAGGCCCAGGTCGAGCGCGACCAGGCATCGCTTGACTATCTTCGGTCCAACCTTACGCGCGGCAACGAACTCGCGACCACGGGCTATCTGGACAAGGACAGTTTCGACCAGCGCCAGAGCGCCGTGCATCAGGCGGAGGCGGCGCTGGCGATGTCGCGAGCGGCGGTGCGCACGGCCGAGATCAACTTCGACTACACCGAAATACGAGCGCCCTTCGCCGGCCGGCTTGGCCGCAACCAGGCGCCCGAGGGAACGCTCGTCAGCAATACCACCGGAACGCCCCTCAACAACCTCGTGCAGCTTTCGCCGATCTATGTCTCGTTCAACCCGAGCGAAATGGAACTCGCCGACATCCAAAAGGCTCGGGCAAAGGGCAAGGTGGAGGCGGAAGTGCTTCTTCCCGGCGACGAGGAGCCGCGCTATCGGGGCGACCTCAGCTTCATCAACAATACGGTCGAGGGCAATACCGGAACGGTCATCGCGCGCGTGACGATCGACAATACCGATCTGACCCTGCTACCCGGCCAATATGTCCGCGTGCGGCTGAAAGTCCGCGACGAACCAAATGTGCTGATGGTGCCGGAAACGGCGCTCGGCTCGAGCCAGCTCGGCAAATACATCTATGTCGTCGGCAAGGGCGACACGGTCGAGCAGCGGCTCGTCACCCTCGGCCCGACAAGCGGCGACCTCATCGGCCTGACGTCAGGCGTTTCGGAGGGCGATCAGGTGATCGCGGGAAACCTGCAGAAGATTTTCCCGGGCGCGCCGGTCAAACCGATACCCGCCGAGCAGGCACAAAAGTAGGCGTTTTACGGCACCCCGTGGAAGCCGAAGCATCCTTTCCATCCGGAAAATCGCTACGCTCGCATCAGGATCGGGAAGATCATTCCAACCGTGATGACCGCGATTGCCGCAAATTGCAGAGGCGCCGGTATTTCGCCGAGCGCCACCATGCCGACCAGAGCCGTGGTCACCGGAATGAACGGCATGAACAGCGAAGCCGGCTGCGGCCCAAGCTGGCGCACCACGAAGGTGTAGAGGACGACAGCAGCAGCGCCGGCAAGGAACCCCTGGATCACCAGCTGCGTTGCGATTTCTGCCAGCGACGCGGCACCGAGCCCGCTCGGTGCAAGGATGTGCAGCAGCGGCAGCGGCAGACAGGAAAAGAAGACCACGGCGATGGTCGCCGTGACCGCGCCGACCGACCAGAGCCTCACCAGCACCGCATAAACCGCGAACATGATGCCCGAACCTGCAAAAAGAAGATCGCCGCGCAAGGTGTCGCCGGAACCGATGCCGGCGTGAAAGACGAACAGCGCGAGCCCCGCCATGATCACGGCAATGCCGATCACCCGTTGGCCGGAAACCCTGTCCCTGAACGCGATGCGCGAGAACAGGAACGAAAAGAAGACGATAAAGGCGGGAGAGAGGGCCGCGGCATGGGCGGCCGGCGCCTGGGTGAGCCCCTGATTGATGATCAGCGGATAGGGTAGCCCCGTCAGCAGGGCCAGCAAACCAGCCTTCCGCCAGCCGAGTGCCCTCAGCCTCGCAGCCCCGGTCTTCCAAACGACCGGCAGGAAGGCGAAAGCAGCGCCCGCAAACCGCAAACTGACGATATCGGTGGCGGTCAGATGTTCGCGCAGGCTGAAGCGGGCGGCAACGAACTGGACAGTGGTGATCGCAACGAACACCACGCCCGCCAGGATCGCCAGCCTCTTGCTGCCGGCATCTTGCCCGGCCAATAGAACACGCACGTTTGCCTCCATGACGACGAGATCGGTCCGGCCAGAAACGGTTGTCGGACTGCGGAAGCCGCATGCTATTGCTGATATGAGCGTGCCTAAATATAATGATTTCGCAAAATGTAAGCGAAATACACTCTATAGAGGATCAATTTGCGTGAATCAGGAAATCGCAGGTCTCGACACCATCGATCGCAACCTGCTGAGGCTGCTGCAGGAAGACGGCCGGCGCACAACGCTTGAACTGGCGAACCGGGTGGGGCTCTCCCCGACCGGCACCAGCCAGCGCGTCAAGCGCCTCTTCCGCGAGGGTTTTGTGAAAGCGGTGCGAGCAATCCTCGATCCGAAGAAGATCGGCCGGGGCACCGTCGTCTTCATCCAGGTGCGCCTCGACCACACGGCTCCGCATATCTTCGAGCGGTTCTCCGAGGCGATCGCAAAGGCGCCGGAGGTTCTCGAATGCCACATGGTGATCGGCGGCTTCGACTATCTTGTGAAGGCGCGCATTGCCGACATGTCGCTGTTCCAGGACTTTCTCGAACGGGTGATATTGCCGCTTCCCGGCGTCAGAGAGACCCATACCTACGCATCGGTGGGCGACGTGAAGCCGGATGCGCTCCTGCCGATCTGAGCAATCAGGCGAGGTCGTCAGCTGCTGCTGCCGTCACGGCCGAGCCAGGGATCGGGCCCGGGATCGTACCCCGACGCAACCTGTCCCAACCGCTCCAGATAGTGCGCCCAGCCTTCCGCGTGGCCGGCGCATTGTTCGGAGTTGGGCAATCCCGTGTGGGTGAGACGCAGCAAGGTTCCATCCAGCTGTTCGATCAGGTCGATCTCGATTAGGCTGGAGCCGGGCGGGACGATGTCACTGCCCTCCCAGCCGAAGCTGTAGGCGAGCCGATGCACCGGCACCACCTCACGAAAAGACCCACGGGCGAAACGCGCTCCGGTTACGTTGACGAGATAGAGACCACCGGGTTCCGCCTTGGTGTCGGCCTCCGTTCCCATCCAGCGGAGGATCTTTTCCGGATCGGTCAGGAGAGCGAACACTGCGGCGGGCGGCGCCTGGATCCGCGTTTCGCGGCGGACGACGAGGGCTTCTTGCATCGGTCTTCCCTTTGCTGTTGGGCCTGCCCGCCGGTTCAGGAGAGGTGAAGCACGGAACCCGGGCTGCCGCGATCATAGCCCCGCGCGCCCTTTGGCGCCACCTTGCAGGCAAGGCCCTTGCCGGAATGGGCCCCGGCGCTATCCTCTTCGCCATGGATTTGTCTGCGCCCCTCGCCTGGCTCGTGGATGAAGCGAGCGCCTCGCCCGAGCCGGACTGGTTCCTGTCCGGGCTTGGGCGCCTGCTTGTCGCCGACGACCTGCCGCTTGCCGGCGGTGCGCTCAGCCTGGCCGTGCCGCATCCGATCATCGCCCACCGCACCTGGTTGTGGCGGGCCGAGACCGGCGTCGTGATCGAGAGCCTTGGCTTTGCGGGCGCGGCCTCCGGCCGTGCAGGACATGACTGGCTGACCGGTCTTGGACCCGTGTTGGAACAATCAACCGGTTCGGGGACGGACCGAGCGACGCTCGGCTGGGCTGGAACCCGCCCTTTCGACCTGGACGAGACCGCAAAGCTTCGTCAGGTCACGCGCTTTGCGGCTGCGCCCTTGGCAGCGCTGGCCGAGCGGGCAGCGCTCGCCGCCCTGCTCGAAGCCTATCTCGGCCGTCGCAGTGCCGCCCGCGTCCGAGCCGGGGAGCTGACCCGCGGCACCGGCGAGACCATTCGCGCCGCATTGTTCTACGCCGATCTCCGCAATTTCACGGTTTTGTCGGAAGCGACGGAACCCGCCTTGGTGATCGCGGCCCTCGACGCCTGGTTCGATCAGGTGGCCGGTGCGATCCACGCCTTTGGCGGCGAGGTGCTGAAATTCATCGGCGACGGCGTCCTGGCGATCTTTCCGGTCAGCGGTTCGCCGACCGAGGCCTGTGACGCGGCCTTGCGCGCGGTGACCGCCGCCCGCGCCGGCATGGCGCATCTCGATGCGGCACGGCAGGCCGAGGGTCTGCCGCCGCTCTCCTTCGGCGTGGCGCTGCATCTCGGCGACATTCTCTGGGGCAATATCGGCGCAGCCGACCGGCTCGATTTTACCGCCATCGGCGCGGCGGTGAACCTCGTCAGCCGCCTGGAGGGCCTGTGTCGGCCGCTTGGCCGGTCCGTATTGATCTCAGGCGCCGTCGCCAACGTCACGACGACGCCGCTCCTACCCCTCGGCGACCATAAATTGCGTGGGATCGCAGCGCCCTGCACCGTCTTCACCCTGCCGGATGCCTGACGGCACTCCGGCCAAGGGTCAGAGCGTGACCGACAACAGCTGATCGGGCGAGACCTGACGTCCAGTGTTCGCGCGCTGCCGTGGCGAGCGGCCCATGATGCGCTTGAACGCGGTGCTGAAGGCGGCTTCGGAGGCGTAGCCGACGGATTGCGCGACCATCGCCACCGACTGACCACCATCCTGTAGCTTTCGCTCCGCCAGCCGCATGCGCCATTCGGCGAGATAGCTGAGCGGAGCAATGCCCGCGACGGCCTTGAAATAGGTGGCAAAGGCTGTGCGAGACATGGCCGCAGCGCGCGCCAGTTCCGGCAGATGCCAGTTGCGTGTCGGGTCGCCATGCATCAGTGAGAGCGCCGGCGCTAGCTTCGGATCGCATGCGGCGCGCAGCCAGCCGACATCGACGCCACGCTCGCGTGACAGGTACCCCCTGAGGATCTGCAGGAACATCAGATGGGCAAGGCCCGAGCACGCGGCATCTGCACCGGGCGCTGCAGCCATGGTTTCCTGCACCAGCTCGCGGATGAGCCATTGCAACTGGTCCACCCCGGCATCATCGCGGCGCAGGTGAATGACCGGCGGCAGATTATCGATGAGCAGGCGGCTGCTTGCGGTGCCGAGGTCGATATGACCACCCATGAACAGGAAGTCGTCCCCCTGCCCGAGGGACGCCATGCGCTTGCCTTCGGTATAGAGCTCATAGGCATCAACGGGAGAAATTGCATCTGCGCTGGCGATCGTGAACGGAGCCGGCGCCGACAGTAGCACGACATCGCCACAATCAAGCTGAAGCGGATCGCCGAGGCCATCGACAGCCAGCAGGCAGGCGCCGCGGGCAATGGCGAAGAACTTGATCTTCTCCGGCGGCGGAAAGCGGATTGCCCAATCGCCGCCGGCACTGAAGCCGCCGGCATAAACCGCGCGGGCTTCGATCAGCGACAGAATGGAGGAAAGCGGATCTTGGTCCATTTCTGAACTATGGCGAAAGAACTACGGATTCTCAAGCATTCATAATCCGCGAGATGATGAATATCTCCAAGGGGCATCAACTGGAGATCCCGCCATGTCCACACTGCAACAGCCCATCAACTCCGGCTTCACCGCTGCCTCGACCACAGCGGATGTCATCCGCGGCATCGACCTCAAGGACAAGGTCGCCATGGTTACCGGCGGTTATTCCGGCCTTGGCCTTGAAACGGTACGCACATTTGCGCAGGCAGGCGCTAAGGTGATCGTGCCGGCCCGCGACGTCGACCGCGCCCGCAAGGCCATCGGCGCGGTGGCCGCGGGCATCGAAGTCCGGCAAATGGACCTTGTCGATCCCGCCTCGATCGACGCTTTCGCCGAAGACTTCCTTGCCTGCGGACTTCCGCTGCATATCCTCGTCAACAGTGCGGGCATCATGGCCGTCGATGAACTGACGCGCGACGCGCGCGGCAACGAACTGCAGTTCTCCACCAACCATCTCGGCCATTTCCGGCTGGTTGCGCGGCTCTGGCCGGCGCTGCAGCGCGCGCAGGGCGCCCGCGTCGTTTCCGTCTCTTCGGCCGGGCACCGCTTCTCGCCCGTGGTGTTCGACGACATCAATTTCGAGCGCCGCGCCTACGATCCATGGCTGGCCTATGGCCAGTCGAAGACGGCGAACGTGCTCTTTGCCACCGGGCTCGACGCGCGCGGCAAGGAGGATGGCATCCGCGCCTTTTCGCTGCATCCGGGCGGCATCGTCGCAACCGGGCTCGCCCGACACCTCCCCGCCGGCGCCCTTGAGGCGCATGGCGTGCTGGACGATAAGGGCGAACCGATCCTCGACCCGTCGCGTGACCTGAAAACCCCGGAGCAAGGGGCCGCCACCCAGGTCTGGTGCGCAACCAGTCCGCAGCTTGACGGAAAGGGCGGGGTCTTCTGCCTGGACTGCGATATCGCACCGCTGCTTCCCCCGGACATGCCTTGGTCGATCGCGCGCCATACGACATCCGCGTGCGTCTCTGGCGTCGAGGCCTATGCCGTCGATCAGGAGGCAGCCGAGCGGCTCTGGGCCATCAGCGAGGCGATGACGGGCGTTCGGCTGGAGCGCCGTGCATTCAATTGAACGCACAAAGGACGCTCTATCACTTTGATTCTTGAGCATCTTTCCGCCTCAAGTGATTCCACTTGAGAGGAGGATGCTCTAGGCGCCTGAGCCTCCTCGTCGCAACCACTCAAACCGCCATTAAGATTTCGACCACCATCTATACTTGACAATTAGATGGTGGTCGCAATATAATCTCTTTGTTGCATGTGCCTGATGGGAGCAGACAATGAGAGTAAGCCGCGCACAGGCGGAGGAAAACCGCCGAACGGTCATCGAGGTCGCAAGTCGCCTCTTCCGCGAGAGAGGCTTCGACGGAATCGGTCTGAACGACCTGATGAAGGGCGCCGGCCTGACCCAAGGCGGTTTCTACAAGCAATTCGAATCCAAGGACGACCTCATCGCTCAGGCTTCTTCCAAGGCGCTGGAGAGCGGCGTGGCGAACTGGGCCGGGGTCATCTCCAAGGCGGCCGGAAAGCCGCTTCGCGCCCTGCTCCGCTTTTACCTGTCGGATGCGCATCGCCACGAAAAGGCCGACGGATGCGCGCTGGCCGCGCTCGCAACGGAAGCCGCCCGCCGCAGCCCTGCTTTGCGCCAGGCGTTCGAGGCCGGCATCAACAGTCATCTCGACATTCTCGATGGGGTGGTTCCACCCGAACCAGGCAAGGAAGTGCGTGACCAATCGATCGTCGCGCTCTCGACCATGGTCGGTGCGCTGGTGCTTTCGCGCGCAGTCGATGACGAGCAACTCTCGAACCGGTTCCTGAAGGCGGCGGCCGAGAGCTTGCTTGCCGACGAAGGGGCGTCGCAGGCGTCGCCACTGCAGTAGCAGGCAAAGATCCCCCACGAAACGTTCAGGGTTTCCCTCCAGCCGGAAAGGACCGGACCATGTCCAGCACATCCGACCCCATCGTCATCGTATCGGCGGTGCGCACGCCGCTTGGCCGCTTCCTCGGCGATCTTGCGCCGGCCCAGGCGAACGCGCTCGGCGCCCACGTCATCCGTGCCGCACTTGAACGGGCACACCTCTCGTCCGATCGCCCGGACGAGGTGCTGATGGGCTGCGTGCTTCCCGCTGGCCAGGGACAGGCCCCGGCCCGGCAGGCAGCCCGCGGCGCGGGTCTGCCCGATGCCGTCGGCGCCACCACGATCAACAAGGTCTGCGGTTCCGGCATGAAGGCGACCATGCTGGCGCATGATCTCATCCTTGCCGGGTCGATCGATGTCGCGGTCGCCGGCGGCATGGAGTCGATGTCGAACGCGCCCTATCTGCTCCCCAAGGCACGAGCCGGCTATCGCGCCGGGCATGACCGAATCTTCGACCACATGATGCTCGACGGGTTGGAAGATGCCTATGAACCCGGCCGGCCGATGGGCGATTTCGGCGAGGCAGCGGCCGAAGCCTATGGGTTTACCCGCTCCGATCAGGACGCCTATGCGGTCGAAACGCTGACACGCGCCCGCACCGCGATCGAAACTGGGGCCTTTGCCGACGAGATCGCGCCGATCACCGTCGCGGCCAAGGGCGGAGACACGGTCATCGATACCGACGAACATCCGCGGAAGGTGTCGCCCGAAAAGATCCCGAACCTGAAGCCCGCTTTTCGCGCCAATGGCACGATCACGGCCGCTAGCGCGTCGGCCAATGCCGATGGTGCGGCGGCGCTCGTCCTGACCCGCCGCTCGATCGCCGAGCGCGAAGGCATGCCGATCCTCGCCGAAATCAAGGCGCATGCGACGCACAGTCAGGAACCCGCCTGGTATACGACGGCACCTATTCCTGCGATCCGCAAGCTGCTGGAAAAGACCGGCTGGAGCGTCGACGACGTTGATCTCTTCGAAATCAACGAAGCCTTCGCCGTGGTGGCAATGGCCGCGGCCAAGGATCTCGGCATCGCCCGCGACCGGCTGAACGTCAACGGCGGCGCCTGCGCGCTCGGCCATCCGATCGGTGCGACCGGCGCGCGGCTGATCGTGACCCTGCTTCACGCACTGTCGCGGCGAGGGCTTTCGCGCGGCGTCGCTGCCCTGTGCATCGGCGGCGGCGAAGCGACCGCGATTGCCATCGAGCGCCCACGCTAAGGACCATGCACATGAGAGAGGTCATCCGTGCTGCGGCCGTTCGCGCCTTGCGGCTCGGATCCGCGAGCAATTGCAGGAACAACACGAGCGGCTTTCCGTTCGGATTGCATAACCCAGGTCAGGAGAACCGATGCGTCGCATCGTCGTAACGGGAATGGGGGCGATCAGCCCTTTGGCAGCGGGCGTAGAGGCAAGCTGGTCGCGGCTTCTTGCCGGAAACTCGGGGCTTCGCCGTCTGCCGGAAGAGGTCGTCGCCGAACTCGGCAGCAAGATCGGCGGGACGGTGCCTACCCCCGCGGACGACGCAACGGCTGGCTTCGATCCCGATCGGATCATTCCGCCGAAGGACCAGCGCAAGATGGATCGCTTCATCCTGTTGGCACTGGCCGCGGCGGAAGAGGCAATTGAGCAAGCGGGCTGGAAGCCCGCAACCGCGATCGAACAGCAGCGCACGGCCACGGTGATCGCGTCCGGCATCGGCGGTTTCCCGGCAATCTCGGAGGCGGTCCGAACGGTCGATCAGCGCGGCGTACGGCGGCTCTCGCCCTTCACGGTGCCATCGTTTCTCGTGAACCTCGCCGCCGGCCAGGTTTCGATCCGTCACGGTTTCAAAGGGCCGATCGGCGCGCCGGTGACCGCTTGCGCCGCAGGCGTCCAGGCGATCGGCGACGCGGCCCGGCTGATCCGCGCGCAAGAGGCGGATATTGCGATCTGCGGCGGGGCGGAAGCCTGCATCAACACCATCAGCCTCGGCGGTTTTGCCGCTGCCCGTTCCCTGTCGACCGGTTTTAACGAGACGCCCGATCGCGCTTCGCGGCCCTTCGATGTCGATCGTGACGGCTTCGTCATGGGCGAAGGCGCAGGCATCGTCGTGATCGAGACGCTCGAGCATGCATTGGCGCGCGGCGCCACACCGATCGCCGAACTCGTCGGCTATGGCACCACGGCCGATGCCCACCACATCACCTCAGGTCCGGAGGACGGTGCAGGCGCCCGGCGGGCAATGGAAATTGCCATCGCCCAGGCCGGCATTAGGCCAAGCGATATCCGCCATCTCAATGCTCATGCGACCTCGACGCCGGTCGGCGACATGGGCGAAATCGAAGCGATCAAGTCGGTCTTTGGTCGTAACGGCGAAATAGCCGTCAGCGCAACGAAATCCGCAACCGGGCATTTGCTGGGTGCAGCGGGCGGTCTGGAGGTGATCTTTACCGTGCTTGCGCTGCGCGACCAGATCGCACCACCGACCCTCAATCTCGAAACGGCGGATCCG
The DNA here is from genome assembly GCF_058792075.1 of Ensifer sp. EB106-03-01-XG145. Taxonomy (NCBI): domain Bacteria; kingdom Pseudomonadati; phylum Pseudomonadota; class Alphaproteobacteria; order Hyphomicrobiales; family Rhizobiaceae; genus Ensifer; species Ensifer sp. EB106-03-01-XG145. Next base: position 113,426 of record NZ_JBYTEC010000008.1, read on the forward strand.
GCTGCGGACGGTATCGACTTTGTCTGCGGCGCGGCACGAAAGCTGTCGCTCGACTATGCCATCTCCAACGGCTTCGGGTTCGGTGGCGTCAATGCCAGCGTTGTCTTCCGACGTTGGGCGGAGTGACGAGGCGCGGCATTCGCTGGCCGCTCACAGGCGCGGAAAGACGGTCGCGCGCTTGACCGTGCCATAGGCAAAGCTGGTATCGATCGCGGCAATGCCCTCGATATTGTGCAGTTGCGTGCGGACGAACTGCTCGTAGTCCTTGAGGCTCGTCACCAGGACCCGCAGCAGATAGTCGGCTTCGCCGGTCATGACGTAACAATCCTGGATGTTGTCGATCGTTCTCACCTTGCGCTCGAAGGCAGCGACGGAAGTCTCGGAATGGCGCTCGAGCCGGATGCGGACAAAAGCCGTGATCGGCAGACCATAGGCCTCCTCGTCGACGATCGCCGTATAGCCCTTGATGATCTTCGCCTCCTCGAGCAGACGCAGCCGTCTGAGGCACGGAGACGGAGACAGCGCGACCTTCTCGGAGAGATCCTGATTGGAAAGGCGGCCGTCCTTCTGCAGCGCCCAGATGATCTGCATGTCCTTCTCGTCCATTCGCCGCTCCCCGATGGCAGATTCTGCCAAACTCTATGCAAACGGCGAGTGAAATAGCAAGATATCGACTGCGCGAGAAGCATATCATGTGAGCCATCCTAGCGATGAGGCCCCGCATGACCGACGTGACGTCAGATTTCCAGCAATCGAGAAGCGGATGGCTGACACCGACGACAGTCGGCTACATCGTGCTGTCCATCGTCGTGCTGGTCTGGGCGGGCTTCGCGCTGACCATGCGGGCGATCGGGGCCTCGCCGCTTGCCACCGCCGACGTCGCCCTCATTCGTTTCGCGATCCCGATCCTCGCCCTACTGCCGGCCATCCCCCAGCGCCTTTCCGCACTTCGCAAAGTCAGGCCGTTGGATGCGGCCCTCGTCTTGCTCGGCGGGGTACCGTTCTTCTTCATCGTCTCGGAAGGTGCCAAGGCAACCTCCGCGGCCTATGTTGGCGCACTCGTTGCCGGAACGACGCCGCTATCCGTTGCCTTGCTCGTCCTTCTGCTTGATCGAAAGGGTGTGCCGAGGAAGCGCTGGCTGCCACTCGCCCTGATCCTTGCCGGCGTCATCGGCATTGTCGCCGGGCAGCAGCATGCGGTGACGACCGAAACCCTCCGCGGCGTCGGCCTGCTGCTGATCGCAAGCCTCATCTGGGGCGCCTATACGATCGGCCTGCGCCGCACCGGAGTGGATGCGATCAGTAATGGACTGCTGCTCTCCATCGGCTCGCTCGTCATCCTCCTCCCCCTGCTCCTGACCGGCGCCGTCACCACGCAAATCGGGCAATTTTCCTGGCACCAGGCGTTGCCCTTCATTCTGGTGCAGGGGCTCGGTGTCGGTCTCGTTTCGACCGTCGGCTACGCCTTCGCGATCTCGCGGCTCGGCGCTGCCAGAAGCGCGACCATCGGCTCGCTCGCGCCGGCGCTCGCAAGCCTGATGGCCATTCCGATCCTTGGCGAGGCGCTCGCCTTCGCGACCGCCATCGGCATCCTCGTCATCACGACGGGCGTGATCCTGGCAAACCGCCACTAGTTTCAAGAACGATAGGGAACCCAGTATGCTCGCTGCTCTGCCAATCGCCGAACCCGATCCGTTGTGGGCTCTCATCAGCTCGTTCCGGCAGGATCGTCGCACCGACAAGATCGACCTCGTCGTCGGCGTCTATCGCGATGCTTCGGGTCAAACACCTGTCATGCGAGCGGTCCAGGACGCTGAGGCGCGTCTCGCCTCCGCCGCTGTGTCCAAGTCCTACAGGGCACTGTCCGGGAACCCGGCATTCAACGACGGAATGTCCAGGCTCCTTCTCGGCGAAGGTGCGGAAGCGCTCGACCGCCAGTGCACGATCCAGACGGTCGGCGGCACCGGAGCGCTCCGGATCCTCTCGGATTTCATCGCGCTCGTCTCGCCGCACGCGACGGTCTGGAACACCAGCCCCGGCTATGTGAACCACCGCCCGATCATGACGGCCGCGGGCCTCGCCGTGCGGTCGTTCCGCTGGCAGGAGAACGAGGCTGGCCTCGATCTCGACGCCGTCGTCGCGGATCTTGGGGAGGCCCGCCAGGGAGACGTCGTTCTCCTCCACGGCTGCTGCCACAATCCGACCGGCATCGATCCGACGCCGGAGCAGTGGCGGCGCCTTGCCAAACTCTGCGAAGACAAGCGGCTGATACCGCTGATCGACATGGCCTATCAGGGCTTCGGCGACGGGATCGAAGAGGATGCCGCGGGCCTGCGGCATTTCGCTCAAGAACTCGACACGGTGCTCGTCGCGGCAAGCTGCTCCAAGAACATGGGTCTCTATTGCGAACGTACCGGCGCGGCGATGGTGATCGCACCCGATCGGGGCCCGCTCGCCAATATACGCGCCACGGTCGAGCGGATCACCCGGGCCAACTACTCCATGCCGCCGGAGCACGGCGCCGCGATTGCCGCGCGCCTCTTCGAAAACCCCGGGATGTGGCTTGCCGAACTGAAGGCGAGCCGCCGCCGCGTAGCCGAGATCCGCAGCGGCCTCGCCGATGCGCTCGCCGGATGCGGCGCTCCGAAGAAATTCCAGGCGTTGCGCCGGCAAAAAGGCATGTTCTCGCTGCTGCCGCTCGACCAGCGCCAGATGAACCGGCTCCGCGAGGACTACGGCGTCTACGGAACGGCGAACGGACGCATCAACATCGCCGGTCTACTGCCGCGCGACGTCGAGCGTCTGGCCGATGCGCTCCGGGCGGTTTCAAGCTCTCCGTCCTTCGTCCGCGCCGCTAAAGCCAGCGCCTGACGCGCGTCTTGTAAGCCCGATAGACGTCACCGAACTTACGCTCGAGATAGGCCTCCTCGCGCGCCACCACGCCATAGCGGATGACGAGGTAGAAAGGGACCAGCAGGATCAGCAGCCACAGGCTATCGAAGACGACGGAAAAGCCGATCAGGCCGAGGAACATCCCGATATAGATGGGATTGCGGGTGAAACGGTAGGGACCTGCTTCGACGATCGTTGACGTCGGGCGGTTGACCGGTATGTCGGTTCCTGCACGGCCGAAGGTCATCGCTGCCCAGACGAGCAGCGCGAGACCGGCCAGAAACACAAGTCCTCCAACCAAAGCGCCAGGCACCATCTCCGGCACGAACGGCAACGGGTAAAGCCGGTCGAGCACGAGACCGCCACCCACCGCCAGCACCCAGGCGATCGGCGGGTGCACCACCGCGCCGGAACTGTCGGGCGCATTTCCGGTCGTCTCGTTCATCCGATCAATCCTCGCCTGTTTCGCGCGCACATGGCGCAGGCTTGGCATTTTACCGGAAGCGAGGCATTTGCGAAAATCGTTCGAAACGGTATGTGAACTGGAGGTCATCGGCCGCGCGGGTCAATGATCCGGACATTGCTGCAACAGGACGAGACACATGAAAGCACGCGTCAAATGGGTGGAAGACCGGACCTTCGTCGGAGAGTCCGGAAGCGGCCACAAGGTCGTATTGGGAACCGCCTTCGGTGAGGAAGGGCGCACGCCGGGTCCGAGCCCGATGGAATTGGTGCTGATCGGCACCGGCGGCTGCTCGGCCTATGATGTCGTCCACATCCTGGAAAAGGGTCGCGAGCCGGTCGAGGATTGCATCGTCGAACTCGATGCGGACCGCGCCGAGACGGAACCGCGCGTCTTTACCCGCATCCACATGCATTTCATCGTCAAGGGACGTGGGCTGGCGGTCAACAAGGTCGAACGCGCCATATCGCTCTCGATCGAAAAATACTGCTCGGCCTCGGCCATGCTCGCCAAGACCGCGACGATCACGCACGATTTCGAAGTGGTCGACACCAGCGCCGCCTAGACCAGATCCGCCTCTCGCATTTCCAACGGTACGCGCGGCGTCAAGGAACGTGTCCAGGGCGCCAGAGTTACCGGCGCGCCGGCTGAAACAGTTCGACGACATTTCCGGAGGGGTCGATCAAAAGGATCTGCGCCCCTCCGGGGCCTGTGACGATGTCGTTGCGAAACCTGACGCCGGCGCGGCGCAGCCGCTCTACCTCGGCGTTGAGGTCATCGACAATGAGGTGAATGCGGTTCCAGCCGCCGGGCCCCGGCTTCTCGCCATCCGCCATCGGCCTGCCCGCCGAGCTCGTCGGCCCGCTGAGCAGCAGCCGCAGTGCACCTCGCTGTACATCCGCGAAGGCCGGCGCGTAGCTCGACAGCAGCGAAAAGCCGAGATGGGCCGTGTACCAGGCGACCGCCGCCTCGACGTCGTCGACCATGTAACGGACATTGACCGTTTCCGACATTGCATTCGCTCCAACTGAATCGGCTGATGCGGCCCCCTGACGCTGATTGGATCTCAAGCCGGCAATCCGGCCAGCCGCAAGCCTTCAACATATCGCGCGAGCAGCGTCGTGTCCCGGTAAGGCGCGCGGGCACTGTATCGTTCGATCGAGAATTCCGGATTGAGTTTCAGGAGTTCGGCGGCGGCACGACGTGCGCCCTCCAGCCGCCCAAGTTGCGCGTAGGTTGCAGCGAGAAGACCGAGATAACCCAGAGCATCGCAATATTCCGCGAGCAAATCGCAATTGTTGGGCGCAAGTTCGCGACCGCGCTCGTAGCACCCGATTGCCCGCTCAGCCTCTCGCCTCCACAGATGCACGACGCCGAGCGCCCAGTGGACGTCGGCGTCATGGGGGCTACGCTCCAGCGCCTTGCCTGCCCAGGCGAAGGCATTGGCGAGCGTCGTTTTCATGTCAACGCGCTCGTTCCACTTCAGCTTGCGTATCTCCAGCCAGGCCAGCCCGAGATATCCGCGCGCATAAGCCGGATCAGCATCAATCGCTGCCAGGAACATCTCCTTCGCCAACCTGACCTCATTCGGTTTCAGGCTCTTTTCAATATGCCGGCCGCGCAGATAGAAATCGTAAGCGCTCGACCCTTTGAGCGGTTCGGCGAGAACCCTGTATCGTTCGGCTTCTTCGATTTTGACATTCAAGGCGGCCGGAATCGAGCGGGACAACTCGTCCTGGACGTCAAACACGTCGATGACGTCGAAATCGTGTTTCTCCGCCCAGATGTGTTCGCCAGTGGCGTTCGTCAGGTTGGCATTGACCCTGACGCGGTCGCCAACGCGCCTGACGCTGCCTTCAAGCGAGTAGCAGGCGGCCGCGTGGTGTTGCGGTTCGACACGCGGCGCCCGAACAATCACGTTCAAGCCGGAGAAGCGCGACAATGCCGCGACGACATCCTGCGTTATGCCGGCAGCGAAATACTCCTGGTCGGGATTGCCGCTCAGATTCGCGAAGCGTGACACATGGAGAAGCGTCCGGCCCGACTTGACCGGGGGATTTTCTCGAACCTCTTGTGATGGTGGCGCCATGAGCGCGGCAGGCCCAGACCCGGCGGTGTCGATGAAGACATTGTAGATATGGACGGGGCGGCCGATGTTCTTCAATGCCTGCTCGCCCGCATCCTCGAAGCGGATGCCCAGGCGACCGCCCAAGGTGTCGTGGACCGAGGAGGAGACGGATACCCCACCCGGTTTGGCGAGGCCCTCGATGCGCGCCGCCACATTGACGCCGTCGCCATAGACGTCGCCGTCTTCAAACAGGATGTCGCCGATGTTGATCCCGATGCGAAATTCTATCCGGCGATCCGGGCGTATGCCTGCGTTTCTGCCCCGCATACCGCGCTGGATCTCGACAGCGCAGAGAATTGCGTCTTCCACCGCACGGAACTCCACCAGCATACCGTCGCCGATGAGCTTGACGATACGCCCATGATGCGCGGCGACCTCGACATCCCAAAGCTCCTGTCGATGAGCCATCAGGGCCGCAAGCGTACCCTTCTCGTCGATCTCCATCAGCCGGCTATAACCGGCAACGTCCGCGGCCATGATGACGGATAGCTTTTGTTCCATCGGCGCCCCCAGGGCTCCTGCAACCATATGGATAGCACATCCAGGCGCGCGGGGGCACCGAAAGAGCAGTCGCCCGACGGCAATGATCCCTTGGGGGAGTGTCTAAACAGCCAGGCAGCCAATGCCCGCCGGGCCGCTCAATCCCGATAGAAGTTGCGCCGCCAGTGGTGGGCGCTCAGCTTTGCCCGTTGAGCGTCCGGCAAGCCAAGGCCGTCACCGATGGCGCAGTTGCGCTCGACGTTGCGAACCGAGCGCATGCCGGGGATAACCGTTGAGACCGCGGGATGGCTGAGCACGAAACGCAGCGCCGTTTCGGCGAGCGCATCGGGCGCGATCTCCAGGTCTTCGACGATCTTCTGCGTGCGTTCCTCGACCTCGCGCTTGCGCTCGCCGCGGAAATAGGTCTCGCGAAAATCGCCCTCGGGGAAGACAGTGTCGGAACAGATCTGGCCGGTCAGACCGCCTTCGTCCAGCGCCACGCGGACGATGACGCCGACATTGTGCTTTAGGCAGGCGGGCAGCAGCTTTTCCTCTGGCGCCTGTTCGAAGATGTTGTAGATCACCTGCACGCTGTCGACCACGCCGCTTTCGATCAGCCTCAGCGCGTTGTCGGGTTCGTAGTCATTGATCGAGACGCCGAAGAAACGGATCTTACCGTCGCGCTTCAGTCGCTCGACCGCCTCCAGCCAGTCGCCACGGCCGACCCACTCATCCGACCAGACATGAAACTGCTGCACGTCGATCGTCTCGACGCCGAGATTGCGCAGGCTCGTCTCGGTACAGGCGATCACATGATCGGCCGGAAAGGTCTGCTCGGCCGGCGTGCCGGCGTGGGCAGGCCATTGCATGTTCTGTGGCGGGATCTTGGTGGCGACATGGATCGTCTCCGACCGCTCGCGCAGCAAAGCCCCGATCAGCTTCTCGCTGTGGCCTTGGCCGTAGCCAAGCGCGGTATCGATGAAGTTGAGGCCGAGATCGACGGCGCGATTGAGGGCGCGGGCGGACTCGTCATCGCTCGCTCCCCGCCAATGGCTCTTGCCGATGCCCCAGGCACCATAACCGATTTCGGAAACACGAAGGCCGCTACGGCCGAAGGTTCTGTAGTGCATGATGAGCTCGCTGGCGTTGGAAGGAGGCGGGATGTCGCCGGTAATCTAGGGTTCGGCCTTTGGTCGTCAACCGTGGCGGCGTTGCGCGATCGGGTGACTTCCAGTCACACCACGCTCGTTTTCGTCGTCCTACGCAAGAAACCAGAAAAAGACTGCGGACAGGAAGATAAAGGCGAGCACCAGCCCCATGAACTGTCGCATGGCTTCGCTGGTATTATCGCCGAGCACGGCCAACCAGACCGGCCCGCCGGCGCCATCTTCGTCGCGCATAGCCTGGGTGGAAAGCAGCTTGCCGATCTTCGTCGCGGGACGACTGTAGTCGTGTGGAGGCGGTTGGCGGTTGCGATCGGGTACGGGGGTGGCTGCAAGGTCCGGCGCTACCAGGCCGCCGTCGCCCGCGTCGACGATCTGCTCACGCTGCCCTTCAGCGACCAGTCGGCTGCCTGTATCGTCACTTTCCGCCCGGCGGAGACGTCCCGCGCCATGGTGGAACGCCCACCGCGGCGATTTCTGCTCCACATTGGATTTCAAGTGCCGGATCGACATTGGAACCTCCCGGAGGTTCAACTATCTAGCCGGCACTTTGTTCCGCAGAGTTGGTGCCTGTCATCATCCGCCGTCGCGTCAGGTCCATGCTGCGGACGACGCGGCGTCCGGAGAGGGAGTAAATAGCATCGCTCAGGTGCGGGGCCGCTCTCCCTTCGCCAGCCTCTGTTCGATTTCATCGAGAACCGGCAGGAGGTCAGCGACAGTATCGATGATGTAATCCGGCCGATGTCTCTTCAGCACCGCCGAGGCCTTTTCCCGAAGCGCATTCTTTTCAACGTCCGATATCCTGGCGAGCTCATCAGGCGTCACCCCAGCCTCGTTGCCGCTCAGGCTGAGCCCGACGGTCCAGCAGCCGGCCTCGCGCCCCTCGTCGATGCCGACGCCGGTATCGTCGACTTTGACCACCGCCAGCGCCGGCCAGACGCCGAGATCGAGGAAGCATTTGTATGTTCATCGGGGTCGGGCGTGCGTGCAGCAGGTCGCCTGCACAGACCAGATTATCGGCCTCGTAGCCCTGCGCCTTTGCAAGCGGCAGAACGCGATCCATGATCGAGCGGGTGTAGCTGCCGCTTCCGAAGAAAGCGACGTGCGCAAGCTGGCGTCCCATCCGGTGAAAACAAAAGAGCCCGCCGCGGGAGGAGCGGCAGGCTCTTAGAAAACCGATCAGCAACCTTGGGAGGAGGAGTGGCGCTGATCTCGCAAACGACCTTTGGGAGGAGGAGAAGGTCGTTTACCTGTCGAAGCTTTGCGGGAGGAGGTGCATCGCTTCGATGATTTGAATATACAGCGACCGCGCCGAAATCGTAGATGGGATTTCGCAAGCCAGCCATGCGCCCCGCGCGCAACACGATGCCTGGCGCATGCGTTTCAGAGGGGCACTTCCCCTCGTTCATCACGCCATTTCGATTTTACTCCGCCAGGCGCGATCGATAGGCTTCTCGAAAACCTGATGGGAGAGAGACCAATGAGAAGCAGACTTGCAGCTCTCGCATTCGTCCTGGCCTGCTCCGGAGCGGCCCATGCCCAGGACACCAGCATGAGTTTCTTCGTCACCAGCGTGAACCCCGGAAAGGGTGGCGATCTTGGCGGGCTTACGGGCGCAGACGCCTATTGCGACACCCTGGCAAAGGTGGCCGGCTCGACCGGCAAGACGTGGAAAGCCTATCTGTCCACCGACGGCGAAAATGCCAAAGACCGGATCGGCAAGGGGCCATGGTACAACGCCAAGGGCGAGAAGATCGCCGACGACGTGGCCTCGCTCCACAGCGACAAGAACAACCTCACCAAACAGACCGCGCTCAATGAAAAAGGCGAGGTCATCAACGGGCGTGGCGACACACCCAACCGTCATGACATCCTGACCGGCTCGAAGGCCGATGGCACTGCGGCGCCGGATACCTGTGGCAACTGGACGATGGGCGGCGCCGACGGCGCGGCAATCGTCGGTCACAGCGACCGTGCGGGCCTGAACGATTCCGCCGAGGCCAAATCCTGGAACTCGTCACACACGACGCGGGGAGGCTGCACCGTCGAAGCCTTCAAGGGTACGGGCGGCGAAGGCCTCTTCTATTGCTTCGCCGCGAACTGAACCAGAGGGGAGAAGCTGACGGCCTCCTCCCTCCCCGAGTTCGTCATCAATCCCGTGAGAAAGCCCCCAGCCAGGCTCAGCGAATAGCCTTCGAAGAGCCTCTGTCAGTTTTCCATAAAGGCGCGGGCCATGCTGTCGCGGATCGGCTTGGTAAGATAGTCGAAGAAGGTCCGTTCAGCGGTCTGGATCAGGATTTCCGCCGGCATGCCCGGCGTCACGGCAAAGTTATGCACCCTTGCAAGCTCGCTTGTCGGCAGGCTGATGCGGGCGACGTAAACCTCGCGCGTCCCCTCCTGAGTCTGCACCGGCAGGGCATCGGCCGATACATAGAAGACCTGGCCGTTCAGCACTGGCGTCGTGCGCTGGTTGAGAGCCGTCAACCGTACGGTTGCCTTCTCGCCGACCTTGATGTTGTCGATCTCGGTGCGCAGCACCTGGGCCTCTATGATCAGCGGCACGTCAGCTGGCAGGATCTCCATGATCGGTTTGCCGCTTTCGATAACGCCGCCGGACGTGTGGTAATGCATCCTGATCACGGTACCGGTCACCGGTGCGTTGATCGTGGCACGGCGAAGAACATTGGTGGCCCCGCGCAACTGTTCGCGCACCGTGTCCAGTTCAGCCTCTGCCTTCTGCAAGTCGTCCTGCGCCGCCTCGCGGTAACTCTGTTCGGTCTGGTTGACCTGCTGTTCCTGCTTGAGGATCTGGGAGCCCGTTTCGGAGACTTCGGACATCAGCCTGCCGATCTGACCTTCTGCGTCGGCGATTGCCCGCTGGATGGTCTTGATCTCCGTCTTGCGGATCAGGTCTTTCGCAAGCAGCGTCTTCTTGCCTTCATATTCCTCCTGGAGCAGCCGGCGCTGCTCCCGAACCGACTTCAGTTGCTCCGAGAAGCCTTGCGACCGGAATTCCAGGCTCTCGATGTTGCGTCTCAGCAAGCCGAGATCGCTTTCCAGCTTGCTCCTCCAGGTCTGGAAGCTGAGTTGCTGGCTTTGCACGATCGGGCCGATCTCCGGGTCATTTTTCAGGTGCGGGGTCAGGATCTCGGGCAAAACGATCGCTTTCAGACCGTGCGTCTGCGCGTTGAGGCGGGCGACGATCGCCTCCAGCCGTGCCCGCCGCAGAAAGAACTGACGCTCATTGGCGAGCGCCGCCGTCTCGTCCAGCAGCACCAACGGTTGGTCGACAGTCACGTGATCGCCCTCGCTGACCAGGATGTCCTTGATGATCCCGCCTTCGAAATGCTGGATCACCTTGTTCTGGCCGGTGGCGACGAAGCTGCCTTGCGCGATGATGGCTGCGGCCAGCGGGGCGGTGAAGGCCCACAGGCCGAAGCCGCCGACCGTAGCCACCATCAACACCATGCCGATCATGGTGTGCCTCCAGATCGAGCGCGGCACCTCTGCGTACCAAGTCAGGTCATGTACTTTGGCTATGTCCGTCATCATCGCCTACGGAAGCTGGGGTTGGTCGATCGGGTTGCCTTCAGTATTCACGCCGCGGGCAGCAAGCGCCTTGAGAACGTCCTGTCGGTGGCCGAACAGGGCAACCGTGCCGTTCACCAGGAGCAGGACCTTGTCGACGCTGTTGAGAAGAGCGGGCCGCTGGGTAATGGTGATGACCGTGATCTTCTCGCGTTTGGCATGCGCGAGCGCCCGGGTCAGCGCCGCTTCGCCTGACGTGTCCAGATTGGAATTCGGCTCATCCAGCACCACCATGCGCGGATTGCCGAAGAAGGCACGGGCAAGCGCCACGCGCTGCTTTTGTCCACCCGACAGGGGCGAGCCGTCAGCGGCAACGACGGTCTCATATCCATGCGGCAGCATGGCGATCATGTCGTGCACGTCGGCGAGCTTGGCAGCGGCATAGATCTCCGCGTCCGTTGCATCCTCGCGCATGCGGGCGATGTTGGCCTTGATCGTTCCGGGGAAAAGCTGCACATCCTGCGGCAGATAGCCGATGCTCTCGCCGAACTGACGCTGGTCCCAGTTCCTCAGGTCCATGAGGTCGAGCCGGACGTTGCCAGAGGTCGGCAGAATGGAGCCAACGAGCATCTTGCCAAGCGTCGTCTTGCCAGCACCGGAACTGCCTATCACGGCAAGAGAGTCACCGGGTTCGAGCGCAAAGGTGATGCCGTTGAGAACCACACGTTTGGTGCCCTGTGGGACGAAGAGCAACCGCTCGACGTCGAGGCGCCCTTCCGGACGCGGCAGTTTCAACCGCTCGAAGTTGAGCGGCGACGTCTGCAGGAGCGAGGCAATGCGCCCGTAGGCGGCGCGCGACTGGATAACCTGGCTCCACCCCTCGATCGCGCCTTCAATCGGGCCGAGCGCCCGGCCGGCAATGATCGAGGCGCAGATTACCATGCCACCCGTCAGTTGACCGTGGAGAGCAAGATTGGCGCCCCAACCGAGCATCGTCACCTGGGTGAGCAGTCGCACGGCCTTGGAGAGTGACGCAAAGGCGATGTTGCGGTCTTGCGCCAGAACCTGCGCTTTCAGCGAGCCGGCCATGTCCTTACCCCAGAGGTGGACGGCTTCCGGGATCATTGCCAGCGCATTGATGATCTGCGAGTTGCGGGACATCGAATCAAGATGAAGGTTCGCCTTCGTCTGGAAAGTGGTGGCATCGCCGAAGGCGGCGGCCGTCGCTCTCTGGTTCAACAGCGTGACGATCAGAAGCAGAAATGCCGATGTGATGACGATGGCGCCGAGATGCGGGTGAATCAGAAACACCGCAACGACAAAGAGCGGCGCCATCGGGGCATCGAGAAAGGAAAGCAGCGTGCCCGACACCAGGAAGGAGCGGAGCTGCTGCAGATCGCCCAGCGTCTGATACTCCCGCCCATTGCTGTGGAGTGCTGCCCTGGCTGCCGCGCTAAGGATCGGAGCCCCGAGCTGGGCAGCGACCTCAACCGCGGTCCGCATCAGGATCATGCGGCGAATGCCGTCGAAAATCGCCTGCAGCAACACCGCACCGACGATCAGGGCGGTCAGCATCACCAGCGTGTCGAGCGAGCGGCTGGTGAGCACCCTGTCCGAAATCTGGAACAGATACACCGGGATGGCGAGTACGAGGATGTTGGTTACGATCGTGAAGATCATCACGATCATCAGGTTCTGCCGGATCGCCTTGACGCCGGCCCTGAGGCTTGCGGAAAAATCGACCGGTCCGAGGCGTTTGTGGAAGACGCCCCCTCCGCCTCCGCCGCCGCCATTGCCGCTCGACGAGCCGCCGCCATTGCCGGGGGACCGCTCGTCGGCCTTGATGGGACCGCGATCGCCATCGATCACGACCATGCCCGACGGCGAGCTCTTCTCCTTCATCTCGGCCGTCGGCCAGATAACCGGCCGCTCAGCGCGTCGCTCCGGCTTTTGCTCGCCCTGAGACGGTTGCCGTTCCACCGATATCCGATCGCGCAGTGCAAACAGGGGTTCCGTCTTGGCCGGTGTCTCGTTCTTCGGAGGCGTCTCGACCCGGGAATTGGGCTCGGCTCTTGGAGGCCAGGCCCGCGATGTGACGCTGGCTGCCTCAGTAGCTGTTGATGCAGGCGGGGATTTCACTGTCGCGGGTGCGATGTTTGTCGGCGGGGGGGTAGTGTCGATGGGCGCGGGCGTGACGCTCGCGACCCTGGCGCCCGGTCCCAGAACCGGGACTGCTGCCTTATTGGCCCAGTTCTCGTTTTCATTGGCGCCGTTTGCCGCCGCTCTTCGCAGTTGGTCCGCCACCCCGTCGATCTCCTTAACAGCGCGATCCAGAATGTATTCCTGTTGGTCAAGTCTGCGGAGGAACTGCTGCCGCGCAGCGTCCGCATCCGGCGTCTCCGGCTGCCGGCCCGCGTCATCGCCATTCGGAGAAAATGTGTCGTCGGCGTCAGTTCGTACCAGCCGGACGGGATTGATGCGGTCGGTCATGAGTATCCCCCGCGCCCCGATCAAGCGACCATGCTATGCATGGGATCGCAGCTCGCCGTCTCTATCGTGTGTGATGTCGGGTTCGGCGACGCATCGTCCTGCGTCTGATCACCGGTGTCCGGGGAGAGCATGCCTTCGCCGAGGAAGACCACCGCTTCGCTCGCGAGCGCATTCGGATCCTGCCCGCCGAGGAAGGGGTCGTTCTTCACCAGCTCAGCCTGGATGAGAACTTCATCCGAATAGACCTCACCGCCCGCATAAATTGTCTTGCCGGTATCGACATCGACGATCCCGGCATAGTTCAAGAGGGCGTTCGAGCCGGTTGAAATGGTCCAATCCGCATCCGGGAGTGCCGTCAGCGCGTTCATTGCCAGCGTCACCTGGTCGCTGTCGCCGAGGATGTTGGTCTGCGAAATGTAGTTGAGACTGAGCAGATCGCCGGAAATATAGAGCACACGCAGCCCCAGCAGTCCGGCAAATGCGGCGTCGTGCATGAAATCCTTCGACGAAGGGTTCTTGCCTTCCGCAAAGTCTTGCAGGGCCGACAGGTACCCTTCCGACATCGGGTTGACAGTGCTGGCGCCACCGGCCTCGACGATGTTGGCATGGTTCCACAACAGGTTTCCGCCGGTCGAGACGGATCCGTTGCCGCTCATCTGGAATCCGCCGACGGCGCCGATAAAATCGTTGTCGAGCAGGATGTTCGTCTGGTGGATGATGTTGGCGTCGAAGACGTTTCCGCCGACAAATATCAGGTCGTAGCGGAACCCCAGTTCAAGCAGCGACACCTGATTGGCGGACGTGTTGTCGCCGGCGATGATCGAAAGCTTGGAGCCGGAGGCCGCCAGGATAGCGGTGTCGTGGTCGGACATGAACGTGAACTGCTGGAGCCAGTTCACCATCATCAGGTCGCCCTTGACCTCGGTGATCGCCCATGCCTTTGGGAAAACACCCGACTCGTTATGTGTCGTTCCCGTGGAAGCGACGTGCTTGAATGACGCGATGTTGAGCGCTTCGGTCGCCTTGTCCGCCGCCAGGCTGCCGCCGCAAAGCGCGGAGCTTACCAGATCGCTGTCGTAGTAGGCATTGGTCTGGACGATGGCGTTGAGCTGAACATGGTCGCCGGCAACGGCGAGGACGTTCGACTGCAGCCAATTGTTTGTGATGACAACCTCGTTGACCAGCGTGTTGCTGCCGGCCTCCAGTTCGACCGAGGTTGAGATCGGAACGGCGCCTTCGCCGTGCGCAACGGCACCGCTCGCCTCCTTCGGGCCCTCCGTCAGTTTAGGTTCCGGCGTTTCCTCGGTTTCGTCCTGGTTCGGCAAATGGTCGTTGAGAACGGGTGCGGTCTCCACGAGTTCGCCGTTGACATAAACGCCTTCAAGCGTTCCTGCCTTCGCGACGAATGTGCTGGCGGCCAGCCCGCCCACCTGGCTTTCACCGCCGGCAGAGTAGGCATCGAGCGTCGCAGCGGTGGTCGTCACCAGGCTGGCGACGGTTTCGGCAGAGCCTGCGGGATCCTCGAGGCCTAGCGGTGAAATCTGCAGCGAGCCTTCGATGAGTTCGGCCATGACTGCGCTGCTATCGATGTGCAGGACGGATTTCAGGCCGTGTCCGCCCATGTTGACATAGTCGTTGTCCGAGAGTTCGGCGGTCTGCTGACTGTAGACCACGACCGAGCCGGGCGGCTGAATTTGCGGGGTACTGAAGTAGGTCGACTTGAACGACGTGTTCTGCACGGCGCCATCGGTTTCCGGACGACCGTACATCCCTTCAGAGGGTGGGTACTCCGGGAAGGGCAAGCCAGCGTATCCGTAGGGCTCGGGCATATAAATGTCCGTATCGAGCGGCCGGTAGGGAACGTCGGGATTGAAGTCGTCGAGGTCGTAGGGCGCCGTCACCTTGACGGGCGCGGTTTCAAGGTCCTTCGGATCCTTGTGAACCTCTCGGTCGGGGTCGAACTTCTCGTGTGCCTCGCGCATGCGGGCGTCTTCGATCGAGAGTTGGAAGAGACCGATAAAATGGGCAATCGTTTCGGTGATTTTTGCGGAATACAAGGTCAGGGCCTCCTTTTTGCCGCCGGTAGTGCCCCTAAGCGCATCGGGTCATGACGGGCTGCGCGGGAGACCCGCGCAGCCCTGTTCGAAGCCGATTGCGAATGATCGCAACCGGCCGCGTCGACTACAATCAAGCGTTGTCGTCGTGACCGATTACGTCGGCATGGTAGTCGCCACCGACGACTGTCATGTCGATGGTGTTGCCCTGCAGGTTCGCGCCGAGCACGATCTGCTGGTTGAAGGCGTTGGTGTCGATCACGGCATCTGCCGTCGCCTGGGAGAGCCCCTCGACCACAGAGTCGCCGCCATTGAAGGAGCCCCAAGTGCCGGCATTGCCACCTGCACCACCGTCGCCATTCGTGGCAAAGCCGCCGTTGCCGCCGGCACCACCGTCTCCGCCCCAGGCGTCGCCGCCATAGGCAGCACCGCCTTCACCGCCACTGGCCCACGAACCCGTGAGAGCAAGACCGCCGAGGCCATGGCCACCGGCCGCCGCGCCACCGGTTCCGTCACCGCCATAGGCATCACCCGTGGCTCCACCGTTGGCGCTGGCACCGCCGCCGGCACCGCCGTCACCGCCGTAGCCAACGCCTGCGCCGTAGCCGCCACCAGCCCCGAGGCCTGCGCCGAAAGCATTGCCGCCGTCGCCGGCATCGCCCGATTCGCCACCGTCAGCGCTGCCGGTCTTGCCGAGTGCAACACTGTTGCCATCGCCGCCGTCGCCGCCGTCGCCGCCGTCGCCAGCGAAGTTCAGGATCGGCAGGATGAAGCCGCCAGCGTCGCCGCCGTCACCAGCATCACCGCCGTCACCGCCGTCACCATTCCCACTTTGGACGTTGCCAGACTGACCGCCGGCGCCGGCTGTGCTGTCGCCACCATCACCGCCGCCTGCTGCGCCGACACCGAGGCCAAGACCGAGGCCAAGACCTACGCCGAGACCAGCAGCACCCTGACCACCGGCACCACCTGTGGCGGCACCACCGTTCGCGTCACCGCTTGTGCCATCGGCGCCGACGCCAACGCTGGCTGCAATACCACCAAGGCCGTGCCCGCCAGTTGCGTCGCCGTCGTTGTCGGAATCACCGCCCTCACCCTTACCGCCAGCGGCAAAGCCGCCGACCGTGTGACCGCCGTCACCACCGGCGCCACCATCGGCATAAGCTTTGCTTCCGCCGTCGCCGCCGTCAGAGCCGGAGCTAATTCCGTCGCCAGACTTGGCGGTGCCACCCCAGGCGCTGCCGTTCTGGTACAGCTTTCCGCTGTTGTGGATGTTTTCAGCCTTGTCGTCGTCCGACATGATGGCGTTCTGGCTGAAGACATTGGCAACGTTGTTGTTGCCGTTGAGCGAGTCATTCAAGATGTCCTTGAAGCTCGTGCTCGCCATGCCGTCGATCTTGGAATGGTCGATGTCGTTGAAGTCGTCGTCCGACGGCTTGTAGCCGTCGAGGTCGATGTCCACATCCACGTCGACTTTGGTCTTGCTGTCGACGTCGACGTCAACGTCGGTCTTGTTTGCGTTGAAGTTGGCGTTCAGGTTACCGTTGGCGTTCAGGTTGCCGTTACCGTTCAGGTTGGCGTTACCGTTGCCGTTCAGGTTGCCGTTACCGTTCAGGTTGCCGTTGCCGTTGCCGTTCAGGTTGCCATTGTAGGATTCGCTGTATTGCGACTGATCCTGACCTTGGCCTTGGCCCTGATCTTGTCCTTGACCCTGGCCCTGATCTTGGCCTTGTCCCTGGCCTTGTCCCTGACCTTGTCCCTGACCTTGGAGCTGGGCCTGGAGCTCAGCTTGCAGTTGCCCTTGACCCTGGCCTTGACCCTGGTCCTGGTCCTGGCTTTGATCCTGGCTCGGGTCCCATGGGAACAGAATATTCTTGTCCTTGCTCATGACATATCACCTCAAGTTGAGGCCGCCATAGCCGAACCGCATTCTTCTCTTACGCGGATTTGGGCCATTGGCGGGCTGCGGTTGGATTTGATGAAAGCTTGGATCCTCCGAGGCGCTTGCGCGCCTATATGCTCTAATATGCAATCAATTTAATATTGAGCTGACTCTCCCTTCACTTGGTGGAGAGCAGCGGTTTCAGGTTCTGAAAAGGGCATTCTCCAATTCGCTGCAGTACTAGCCCTCAAAGGCCTGAACACGTCCTGCTCGCCGATTACGGAGGCAGTCTGTCGCAAACAGACATGCGTTGTAAGCTGCCACTTCGGGCTAGCCTTGCCGGGGTAGCATTGACTTAGCCGCCGGTCCGCCCAATGTAGTACCTATTAGAAATTGCTTTTAAACGGATTCCTTGCACAAAGCTCAACGGCACCGAATGCGTGCGCCGCATAGCCTTATTGGGAGAATGTACTGACGAGGGGAATGCGCTATTCTGAAACACTATGGTTCTTGAACAACAAGCTCGGCAGGTGCCCATGGCGAGATTTCACGACATCCTTCTCCTGATCGGACAGCTCAACTACACCTGGACCAACACGGAAAGCCTGCTCATCTATCTGATCGCCGGTCTTGCACGCGTGGACAAGGAAACCGCGATCATCATCTTCCTGACGTTGAATACGACGCGGGCTCGGATCGAGCTGGTCGAGCGATTGGCCAAAATAAACAAGACACCTCTGAACCAACGGCAGGAAATCCTCGCGCTGACCCAGCAGCTCGGCCGGCAAGCGAAGCTTCGCAACAAATACAGCCACTGCATCTATTCTTTCGACGAGACCGGAGACCAGGCAAGCACCCAGCTGATGGCGATCTTCGACAGCAAGGACACGATCAAATACGGCAAGATCGAGCAGATCAACGATGCGGAGATTTCGCGGATCAACGAAGTCATCGAGCAGTTGCAGGGGGTCAACAGGGAAATCTGGTCGATCGTCGAGCGCTATTCCTTCCCCCGTTGAGGCGGCTAACCGCAAGGGCCACTGAAACACCAGAAGGCGCCCATGCCATAAAACGGGCCGGCCGCATATCCGCCCACCCGGCAGTTGTCGTCCATCCTTAATTCAACCGCATTGTCCCGGCATCGCGTCCCCAACGGCGAAGCGGAGGCGGTACTGATGGCTCGAATGTCGGACGATAGGCGTTTCACGAGCCGGGAAGCGCGCATCGACGCTGCGGCGCACCGCCTGCTCGATCGGCTGCCGGCGGCCGGCCTCCTTGGCGGCCTGACGGAGTTCCTGGTGTTCGGCATCAAGCAGTCCTTCGCCTGCCTTTTCGGCGGCGCCATGCTTACCCTGATCCTCGCGACAAAATTGTTCTGGCCAGAGGACATGGGCTTTGCCCGCTATGATTTCCTTTTCGTCGCGGCCCTTGTCATCCAGATTTCGTTGCTCGTCTTCAAGCTTGAGACCATCGCCGAAGCCAAGGTCATTCTGATCTTCCACATCGTCGGCACGGTGATGGAGATCTTCAAGACGTCGGTCGGGTCCTGGATCTACCCGGAGCCAAGCATCTTCCGCATCGGCGGCGTTGCGCTGTTCTCGGGCTTCATGTATGCCGCCGTCGGCTCCTATCTCGCCCGCGTGACCCGCATCCTCGACATGCGCTACAGCAACTATCCGCCGCTTTGGGCGACGATGCTGCTCGCCTTGGCGATCTATGCCAATTTCTTTACGCACCACTTCGTCATCGACCTGCGCTACGCGCTGTTTGCGATCACGGCGGTCCTGTTTCTGCGCACGACAGTGCACTATCGCGTCTTCCGGTTTCGGCACCGCATGCCGTTGCTTCTCGGCTTTCTACTCGTCGCCCTGTTCATCTGGTTTGCCGAAAACATCGGCACCTGGTCGCGCGCCTGGATCTATCCCTCGCAGCACAATGGCTGGACCCCGGTCTCTCTCCAGAAGCTCGGCGCCTGGTACCTGCTGATGATCCTGTCCTTCGTGCTGGTCACGCTCGTCCACCGCCCGCGAAACTACGTGGCAGCGGCTGGAAACCTATCGACAACGAATACCGATGCACAGACGACGACGGACCTCACCTTAGGTGCGGGAAGTGCCGTGGCATCCAAGTGATCACGCCGCAAGAGTTGCAAAACACGCCTCCGTGGAAAACGATACCGAATCAATTGCTATCGCAACGGAGAGACACATGCGGCGTTTCTTTCTCGGCCTGCTGGCGCTCGGGGTTCTCGCAGTCGTCTCTCTCATTGTCCTGCCGAGCTTTGTTTCCAGCGACTGGATGCGCGCCGAGCTCAGCCGTCAGCTCTCGAGCGCGACGGGCAGTTCGATCGCGCTGAAGGGTCCCGTCCGGCTCTCCGTCATCCCCCATCCGGCTGTTGTGGCCGAGGATGTTTCGCTCGACGCGCAAAGCGATGGCGTGACGGCGGAGATTGGCGAGGTTGCGGGCTCCGTGACGCTCTCCTCGCTGTGGTCGAACCGCCTGCACGTCAAAGAGGTCAGGCTCACGCGGCCGGTCGTGGTGATACGGCAGAAACCGGAGAACGCATCGACGGCGGAAGACGGCGACGGCGGCAATGGCGAGGCCAAGCAGAACGACCCACTCGCGGCCCTGGTCGCCTTCCTCGAACGAAGCGCCATCGATACGATTTCGATCACCGAGGGCACGCTGAGGCAAGAGAATGCAGCCGGGGCGGCTGACGTTGTCAGCGATCTCGACCTTACACTCCAAGCCCCTGATATCGACGGCGAGCTTTCGCTTTCGGCCGGTGCCCGGCTTGAAGACCGGCGCTACCAGATCGCTCTCTCCGTCTCCCCGCTTCGCCCTCTCCTCGAGCGCAAGCCCGCCGACCTCAGCCTCTCGGTGGAAGCCGACCCGCTGCTTGCCCCGGGCCTGACCGAGCTCAAGGCCAGCGGGCAGGTAGCGCTCAACAGCAACGGCAGCTACCAGATCCGCGGCGGCAAGCTGCTCGTGGGGGACGAAGAGCTCAGCCTCGACGCGCTGTTCATTCCCGGTGACAGGCCGCGGTTCCTGGCCGACCTCAGTGCCGATCAGCTGGATTTCAGCGCGTTTGTCGGAACCAGCGCCTCGGGGTCGTCACAACCGGCAGGGCAATCGGAAAAGCAGTCGGCCTCGACCGGCTTGCAGGCACTCGCCGGCTTCGATGCCGATGTCAGCGTCACTGTGGGTGCTATTACCGTCAACGATATTTCCGCCTCCGATGCGGCACTGACGGCAACGCTGAAGGATGGGCTGCTGACGACCCGGCTTGAACATCTCGGCATAGACGCCGGCGGCATTTCGGCCGAAATCACCGCCGACGTCCGCAAGAGCGAGCCGACGTTCAAGGGACGCGTCGCAAGCAAAGGGCTCGACATCTCCAAGCTCGCGAGCCTCGCCGGCCAATCGATTTCACTGTCGGGAACGCTTGCGATGGATACCGGGTTTGCGTTCCGCGGGCTCGGCGGAGATGCGTTCCGAAAGACCGTCAACCTAAGTGGCACTGCGGGCCTGCGCGACGCCACCTTCGTAGCACCCGGTGTCACCGACCCATCGATGGGCGAAGTGACGATCAAGAAGCTGGCGGTCAAGATCGAAGATCTTACCAAGCCCGTGCTCCTATCCGGCAACCTGGTCTGGCGCGGGAAAGCAGCCGATGTCGATTTGCGACTGCCGGTCCGCGAACTGCTCTCGGGCTCGGTCCCGAGTGAGCTGCCCCTGAAGCTCGATCTGCGCATGCCAGAAGCGACACTCTCCCTTGACGGCAAGGCGGCGCTCGCGGGCAGCTATGCCGGCAAGGTGAAGTTCGCGGCCACGGATCTGCGCGCGCTTCTTGCCTGGATCGGCCAGGGCGGCGGCGACAGCATCGAGCAATTCGCCTTCAAGGGCGATGTCAACGCAAGCCCCACCGGCGTTGCGTTTCAAAAAGCCACGTTGTCCGTCAACGGGGTCGAAGGAACCGGCAACGGTTCCGTAGAGCTGGGCACGCCCCTCAAGATATCCAGTGCGCTCCATTTCGCCGAACTGGACCTCGCGCGGCTTGCCGGTGCACGCCCCGCATCGCCGCAAGCGAAGGGCAAAGCAGGCAGCCCCACTCCCGACGCGCCGCTGGACCTGTCGTCGCTTCGAACGATCGATGCATCCATCAAGGTCGATGCGGAGAAGCTCGGCTATGGCCGCGTCTTTGCCGGACCGGTAGCAACCACCCTGGTGGTCTCCGAGGGTGTGGCCAGCCTCGACCTTCCCGAAAGCCCGTTCTATGGCGGGCGGATGGCCGCGAACCTTAGAGCTGACGGCACGGGAGAAGAGGCCTCGATCGCCTTGAAGGCCTCGATCGCGGGCGCTTCGGCCGCCCCGCTGCTGATCGACCTTGCAAATTTCAAGCATCTCGAAGGCGCATTGCAAGCCCAGTTCGACATCACCGGCGCAGGCGCTACGGCCGGAGCGCTCAAGCGCGCGCTTCAGGGGTCGGCGAACGTCCGCTTTTCCGACGGCGCCATCCGCGGCATCGACGTCGCCGATGTCTACAACAACCTCGTCGGCCTGATGTCGTCTGGCTTCAAGCAGAACGAAAACAAGGCGACCGGCTTCACCGAGCTTGGGGCATCCTTTGCCATCGAGAACGGTGTCGCGCGCACCGAAGATATCAAGCTCGTCGGCCCGCTGGTGCGTATGAGCGGCAGCGGTGAGGCAAACCTTCCGAACGACCAGCTGAACTTCCGCCTGGATCCGCGCGTCGTCGCCTCGCTCGAAGGTCAGGGCGCCGATATCGCGACCGAAGGCATTGGCGTGCCTGTGATGATCGAGGGTTCCTTTGCTGCCCCGCGCATCTATCCCGATCTCTCAGGCCTGCTGAAGAACCCGGACGCCGCTCTCTCGGCGCTGAAGAAGCTGGGATTGCCGACCGGGAAGCTGAAGCTCGATGAGCTTCTCTCCGGCGAAGGAAAGGCCGGATCAATCCGCGACATCATTGGTGGCGCCATCGGCAAGCCAGCGAAAGACGGGGGCGATCAACTCTCCATCGAAGAGATCATCGGTGGCAAGGCGACCGAGGGCGGCGAGACGCCACCCGCTCCACCGGCTGAAGAACAAGCCGTGACGCCCGACGTTGCCGCCGAGCAACCGGCGCCGGAGGGGCAGCAGCCCGACCAGCAACCAGCCGCTGGCACGGAGCAGCCTGCCGAGGAAAGCGGCACCTTGGGAAAACTGTTCAACCAGCTTCTGCAGTAGCCGGCGCGTGAATAGCCTTCCATCGCCGATCCGGCGGTCGTGCGGTCGCCGGCTTTGGTGGCATCACCCCAGAAGTTCGTATCTGCGGAGGATTGCCGCGATCTGGTCGTCCTGCTCGGCGTTCGGCAGCAGGGCCGGCTGGCGGCTGGCGCCGATGGAGGCGTCCTGCAGGAAGAGCGCGCGCTTGAGCATGGCCGGGGCGAAGCCCAGCGCGTAGAGGTCGGTGCGAAAAGCGGTAAAGATCGCCTGCTGCTTTTTCGGCTTCGCCGATCTCCCCCGCATTGAACGCCTTCAGGATGCCTACAAGTACATGCGGCATGGCGTTGCCGAGGCCCGAAATGCAGCCGGCCGCGCCGTTCTGCAGCGCCCAGAGCACGAGGTGGTCTGGGCCGGAATAGACCTGAAAACCGTCGCCCCCCTTGGCAACCTGCAGATAGGCCTCCAGCCTCTCCTTTGCACCGCCGGAATCCCTGATGCCGGCAATGTTGCCGTGGCCGGCGAGCGTGCGCCGTCGTCATGCGACATGGTGCCCGTTGCAGGTCTGCTTCATCCCACGATGAGCAACGGCCAGCAGGGGACCGAAAAAACAGAGCGCATAGGGCGCCGGCTGATCTTCGTGGATGATTGTGATCCCCTGGCACGCAGATTTCAGATAGGATAACGGATCGGGACCCGGGTCGGCGGAACCGGAGGCTTGCGGTTCCTGTTATCGGCGCTTGCAAAGTCGCGCGACGACCGTCGGGACGCGTCTTGGTCGCGACAAGTGACCTGCGCGCCAACCAAAGGGCATGACGAGTTTAAAGTGGGTTCGCAATGACGATGAACACGAAATCCAACGATGCTGCAGCCAATCGCCTCAAGATCGGTTTCGTGCTCGCCCGGTCGTTCACACTCTCGGCCTTCGCTCTCTTCATCGATACGCTTCGGCTGGCAAGCGACGAGCTCGATAAATCGGGCCGCGTGCGTGCCGATTGGCAGGTGCTTGGCAACACCCGCCATCTGATTGCATCCAGCTGCGGGGTACAAGTGGCGCCCACGTCGGACCTCGTCGATCCCGGCCAGTTCGACTACATCGTGATGGTCGGCGGCCTGCTTAAGAACGAGCACCCGATCGACGACGAGACGATCGCTTTCCTGAAGAAGGCAGCCGCGAAGAAAGTGCCGTTGATCGGCCTGTGCACCGGCACCTTCATCCTGGCGGAAGCCGGGCTGATGGCGGGGCACGTCGTTTGCGTGAGCTGGCTCCACTACCAGGCGTTCCGCGAGCGCTTCCCGGATCTGAAGGTTCGCTCGGACCGCCTGTTCAACCTCGACCGCACCCGCGGGTCTTGCGCCGGCGGCAGCAGTGCGGCCGACATGGCCGCCCACATCGTGCGCCTCCACATCAGCAGGGAGGCGGAGCGCAATGCGCTGGAAGTTCTGCAAATCGACAAGGCCCGCTCCCATCTTCATGTACAGCCGAGAAAGCCGCTCGCGATCGAGAGCAACGACCCTCGCTTGAACGCCGCGCTTATCATCATGGAGCAGAATACCGAGAACACGATCTCGATCCCTGAACTGGCGGCCTCCGTCGGTCTGTCGCGCAGGCAGCTCGAACGCCTGTTCATGGAAAAAGCGAAGATGTCGCCCGCGCACGTTTACAGGAAATTCCGGCTGGATCGCGCGAAGCACCTTCTTACCCAGACCGATGCCTCGCTTATCGAGATCGCCCTCGAAGTCGGCTTCGAAAGCGCGGGGCATTTCTCCAGGACGTTTGCCAAGACCTTCGGCCAGTCGCCGCGCCAGATGCGCGCGACACTGCCGAAGTGAGCCGGCCACGATAGCCGATCGGCTAGCAACCTCCCCGAACGGACGTAGCCGAATTGCAGGCTCACCTTTTGCCGCAACCGCCTTCAAAATAGCTCGCGATGCGCGCTCGTACACGTCGCATGATCGTGCTGCGAGGGATGAAGTCTATGGGAGTGATGGCGATGGCGGAAACTCGTCTTTTGTCGGAAGAGGCACCGAACGCGAACTCCAATCAGAGCACAGTTGCCGGCGGACATCTCGCACTGGTGCCGACGTGGCTTCCACTCGACATAGCGCCGGCGCAGAACTCCGCCGGAAGCGGCGGCGACGGCACAAGCCTGGGTACGATCGGCAGCAACACGCTGGCAATGTTCACACCGTCGAACGCGGCAATCGCCGGCTCGCACACGGACGCCGATGCGCATCAAGGCAATACCGCACTGATGAATCAGCACGTCACCGAGATGGCGGGCATCGGCGGTGAAGGCGGGAATGGTAATGTTGCCGGCGGCCATGGCGGCGGCAGCGTGGCCGGCGGTGGCGGCGATGGTACCTTTTTCGGCGGCCTCGTCAGCACCGACACCGCGGTGTTTGCGCCTTTGAACCTGGCTGTCGCGGCCGGTCCGGGTTCGACCTCCACGGCCGGACAAACAAACAATGCCGCCTTCCTTCAGGGCGCCACCCAGATCGGCGGTGTTGGCGGCTCCGGCGGGGATCATAACGTTGCCGGCAATACCGCGCCGGCCCAGCCGCAGGGCGCAACGTTCATTTTCAATGGCGACGCCTATGCGGGCCATGGCGGCGATGGCACTTTCATTGGCAGCATGGTTGACGTCAACGTCGCGGTGTTCTCGCCCATCAACATTGCTGTCGGCGCCGCCGGCGGCGACGCCCACGCCACGCAGACGAACAACGTGATCTTCGACCAGGGCGGCGTGCAGATCGCCGGCGTCGGCGGCAAGGGTGGCGGCTTCAACCTCTCCTCGGACACAATCTTCACCGGAAGCGGGGTCGCTGGCGGCGGCGGTGACGGCTATTCGAACGGCAGCGCCGTCGACGTCAACATCGGCTACTTCCACCCGATCAACATCGCCGTGCCCGCAGGCGGCACCGCCGAGGCGGACCAGCTCAACCACCTGCTCGTCGACCAGCATACGCTGCAGATCGGCGGCATCGGGGGAGCTGGCGGCGAAGGCAACATCGCCGAGGCCAATGCCGCGCTAATCGACGACGTCCTGCACGGCTGACCCCCCGCATTCCCGCTCAAGCGCAGCAAGCGCGCCCTGGCGCCGCGGATTCATGGCGTTCCGCTGCCATCCCTCACAATCTACTCCCTGAATCGAGCGCCTCCGGGTCCGCCTGACGCCGGCCAAGCTGAAACGCGGGCAGACCCTACCCAAAGGAACGTCTCCGAATGTCCGGCTGGTTCGCCCCGGTGATCACGCGCACCATAGCTTTGCGCTGACCCCCCGCTGCGGCGGTGTGCTGTGGCATCGAACCGTCCAAGACTACGGGGCAACAAGTAGAGGAGCGACGCTATGCCTATTACCTTCGCGACATCAGACACGATTAACCTGACCAATCCCATTGCGGGCGACGCGAATGCAGGTAACGGTGGCGACGGCACCAACTCCGGCGATATCAACTTCAATCCCACTGTCACCGTAGCGCCGACGCAGACCGTCATCGGGTCAATCCCCACTGTCGACAACGGCGATGACGTCGGTCAGGGTGCGGCCTGGGGAACCGGCAGCGCTGACGGCGGCGGCCTTGTCCAGGTGCCGATCGCTGTCCTCGCCTCGCTTACCAACAGCGGTGCTGGCGGCGCCGGCGGCAATCCGACCTCGAGTGGCGATCAGAGCAGCACGAGCGGCGGTAACACCGCAAGCGTAGACGCGAGCACCACTGCCACGCAGACGACGACGTTGCTCGCCGACCAAGGTGCGACGATCATCTCGGGCATGGGCGGTGCCGGCGGCAGCGGCAATGCGGCCCTCGGTGGCGATATTTCCGCCGCTCTGGTTCATTCGAACCCGATCTCGGAAACCACCACGACGACCACCACCACGGCGGTCTCGAATGTTCTCGACAATTTCGACAACACCTTAGGCAACATCAGCGACATCGGTATCTGAGTCGCTCGACAAGGATCGCCGGCCATGGCCGGCGATCCTCCTTTCACCTGTGTCGCGGCGTGCAAGAACGCTACGGGACCTTTGAGTTGCATTTGGCCACGGATCGAGCCCGAGCAAAAGAAGCCTGAAGCAGCCAAGCCGACCGCATCAGCATCGATCATGCCGATCCGATCGAGATCCGATAATGACGACGAATCCGACAGGGGCGCAGCATCCTCCAACCCATCTGGTCCTGGCTCTCAAGGCCTGCACGGGAGCCTTCCTGCTGGTCTTTCTCTATAGCTGCGCCTATAACCTGTTCCTGCTGGCTCCCTCCATTTACCTGTTGCAGATTTACGATCGCGTCCTGTCGAGCCGCAGCGCCGACACGCTGCTCATGCTGACGCTCATCATCGCGGCAGCGGTGTTGGTCGGCTCGATTCTGGATATCGTGCGGCGCGCCGCGCTGTCGCGGATCGGCAGCTGGCTCGATCACCGCTTGCGGCCCGTCGTGCTGACGGCCTGCTTCGAATATGGAGCCCATACCGAAGCGGGCCTCGCCAACGACTGCTACCGGGACCTATCGATCCTGCGCCAGTTTCTCGACGCACCGGCCAGCTCGCTGCTTTTCGACGTTCCCTGGGCGCCAATCTTTCTGCTGCTTCTGTTCCTGGTCCATCCGTTGCTCGGAACCATCGGGCTATTCACCGCGCTCACCTTGCTGCTGCTCGCCATCGCGACGGAATTCTCGACCCGGCAGCCATTGATGAAAGCCAACCTGGCGCTCTCCCGCAGCCACATGCGTTTCGCAACTGCATTGCGGTATATCCAAGTCATCCGCGCGATGAATATGCAAAACGGCGCCGCCCAACTCGTCTATCGCGACGCAGAGACCGCACGACAAGCGCAAGACGAAGCGATGAAGCGCACCGAAACCATTCTCGGGCTCTCGAAATCGGTGCGCATGCTGGCGCAGATCCTGATGATGGGGTCCGCAGCCTGGCTCGTCCTGGAGGAAAGCGGAAACCCCGGCATCATCTTCGTCTCCAGCCTGCTTCTCGGTCGCGGGCTTGCCCCGATCGAGGGCGCGATCGGCGGGTGGCGCGCCGTGGCCTTCGCCTATGCCGCATTCAATCGCATCAACGCGATGCTGATATCGATCGCGTCGCAGGAGAGCGCACGCACGATACCGATGCCCGAAGCGGGCGGGCTCGTGCTCGACCGCGTCGGTTACATGCTTCCTTCGGGCAACCGTCAGATACTGAATGCCGTTACTTTGCGGCTGGCACCGGGCGATTGTCTTGCGCTGATCGGTCCATCCGGTTCCGGAAAGTCGACGCTTGGCCGCATCATTGCGGGGGTTCAGCCGACGACCTGCGG
Source organism: Ensifer sp. EB106-03-01-XG145 (assembly GCF_058792075.1). Lineage (NCBI taxonomy): Bacteria > Pseudomonadati > Pseudomonadota > Alphaproteobacteria > Hyphomicrobiales > Rhizobiaceae > Ensifer > Ensifer sp. EB106-03-01-XG145. The sequence continues at coordinate 141,035 of NZ_JBYTEC010000008.1, forward strand.
CAGCGCCCTGCTCGGCGGCGTTGATATTGCCACCCTCCGGCTCGGCGGCGGCATGCGTCATGTCGGCTACCTGCCGCAGGACATCGAACTCTTCGGCGGCGCGGTGAAGGACGTCGTCGGCCGGCTCGACGGAACCGACGTCGGCAAGGTCATCGAAGCGGCAAAGCTTGTCGGGCTGCACGATGCGATCATGCAACTGCCGCAGGGCTACGAGACGGATGTCGGTGATGGCGGCGCGACCCTGCTTCGGGCCCAACGCCAGCAGCTTGGACTGGCGCGCGCGGTTTACGGCAATCCCGCCCTCGTCGTCCTCGACGATCCCAATTCCAGTCTGGACTATGACGGCGAACGCCGATTGTTTGCAGCAATCGCCCGCATGCGCGCCATGGGGATGATGATCATCATCATCACGCACCGCATGGGCATTCTCCCGGTGACCAACAAGATCGCGATCATGCGCAATGGCACGATCGAAGCCTTCGGCGACAGCGACTGGGTCTTCGATACCTATCTGCAGCCACCGGCCCGAGCGGGCACCTGAGGAGGGAGGCGAGAAAACGATGGAGCTCATCAAATCCGACCTGACCCGACGCGGACCGGAAATCGATGGCTACGCCTGCGACGCCAAAGGGATAGCCGGGCCCCAGCCCTCCACAGCGGTCTCCACACGCCTTCCGGTGACGCTTGCCGAAGCCTCGCCGATGTCGCGGCTGCGCCATGTGGCATGGACGGGAAACCTGCTTATCGGCGTCTTCGTCTTTGGTCTGGGGATCTGGTCGGTTCTCGCCCCGCTCAGCAGCGCCGCGATCGCGTCCGGCGTCGTCGAGACCGAGGCGAACCGCAAGACCATCCAGCATCTCGAAGGCGGGATCGTCAGGCGGATCCTTGTTCGCAACGGCGATGCCGTGTCCGCCGGCCAGGTGCTGATCAAGCTCGACGATACGAAGCCGCGTTCGGAACGGGACAGCCTTCGCGGCCAACTTTGGGATGCCGAGGCGCGACAGGCGCGGCTCACCGCCGAGCAGAACGGTTGGGATCACGTCGCCTTCCCCCCCGATCTCGTGGAGCAAGCCGGCAACTACCGGGTGATCCACGACATTCTCGACGGTCAGCAGAATATATTCGATGCCCGTCGCCAGGTGATGCAGTCCGACATCGTGATCACGCAGCAGAAGATCAAGGAAGTGCTGGAGGAAGTCGCCGGACTGAGCGCCCAGAAGGCGTCCCTGATGGAGAGGAGTGCCATTTCACGCCAGGAGCTTGAGACGGTTTCGGCGCTCACCGCGAAGGGTCTCGAACGCAAGAGCCGGGTTCTCATCCTGGCGCGGGAAAGGGCCGACATCGGCGGTCAGATCGGCGAAGTCTCCGCGCGCATATCCCGCGCCCACCAGGTCATCAGCGAGTCACAGTCCTATATCGTCAAGCTGCGCAGCGACCGGCTGAATGAAGTCGCGCTCACGCTGCGCGATACGGAAAACCAGCTGGCGCAGTTGCGTGAGCGTTTGAACGCCATCGATGATCAATTGGCGAGAACCGAGATCAGGGCGCCCGACGACGGAGTGATCATGGATCTGCGTGTTCATACGACAGGCGGCGTCATCGGCGCCGGAGAGCCGCTGGCCGACCTCGTGCCGGACGCCGGCGCACTGGTCGTCGCGGCGCGGGTGAAGCCGGAGGATATCGCCCAGGTCCATGCCGGGCTCGAGGCACAGGTTCATCTCATTCCTTACAACCAGCGGCGGGTTCCGCTGTTGAAGGGCACGGTCGCCTATGTGTCCGCCGATCATCTGGTCGACCGGCAAACCGGCCACACCTACTACGCGGCAACGATCCGCGTTACCGATGAGAGGCTAGGCCATATGCCGGGCGTGGAGATGGTACCGGGCATGCCGGTGCGGGCCATGATAGAGACCGGTACGAGCAGCGTGGCGCTTTACGCGCTGCGTCCGTTGCTTGACAGTTTCAACACCGCATTTCGCGAGAACTGAGGCGTGCCGCGCGGAACACCGTGGGCGTACCACATGGGCTCTGTTATCCGGCCCCGCGATCACATGTGCCAGTCGGTTCCCGGAAGGACAGCCGCAATGGGCAAACGTAAGTTCAATGACGACGAAGTCCTGGAGATCCTCAAGGAGCATCAGTACGGTGCGACCGTCGCCGATGTCTGCCACCGGCATGGCATCAGCCAGCCGACTTTCTATCGCTGGCAATCGCTGCAAAGCAGGGGCCCCAACTTCGATGCGGAGCGCGTAAAGGCGCTCGAACTGGAAAATCAGAAGCTCAAGAAGCTACTGGCCGAAGCCATGCTGACGGCCGCAACGCTCAGCGAGATGCTCGAAAAGACATCACGTTGACGACGCTGCTGCCGTTGGTGGCGACGCCATGACCGTTGCCGGCGGTTCCCCGGTCTGCAAGCAAGGCGACGACCTCGGTGCGGTTCTGCACCTGCAATTTGCGCATGATGTGCTGCAGATGCATTTTCACCGTATGGTCGGAAAGATTGAGCTTTCCAGCGATCACTTTGTTCGAAGAGCCGCATCGCAACTCCGCGAGCACATCCGCCTCGCGCGGCGTGAAGTCGGCGAGCGCAAACTCGCTTCGATAAGCGCTGATCGGCACCCTTTCGCTATGACGAGCGGCAGCCGTACAATCGGTGAGCGCGGCAAGCGGGTCTGGACAGAAGACGCCGCCGGCAAGGACCAGCCGCAAGCCGGCAAGCGCAAGCTCGATCCGCAAGGACGTCGTGAAGAAGCCGCGAACTCCAAGCTTGAGGACATCGGCAGCGGTCGTCCTGTCGTCCGTGTCCGAGAGCACCGCAACCGGCACGTCCGGAAAGCGCTTGCGGATTTCCGCAAGCTCATCATGCAAGTTGCACCCGCCGTCGTTGCGAGCGCTCAGGTCCAGCACGATTAAACGCACGTCGTAGCCGAGCGCCTGGTCCAGGCTGTCGGTCGAGACCATATCGATAAAATTCCAACCGGAGAGTTCGTATTCGAGAACGGCAACGATGACGCTGCGCACCAGCGTCTGGTGTTCTATCACAATCCCGGTCGGCGTACGGTCCTTGCGGCACGGCGTTCCTGAACTGATGGACATGCGTCACCCCCAGGATTCGTTCGCGACAAGTTGCGGTGCCTAAAATATTTCCGTTCTGATAGTCTGTCATGAGAAAATCAGAATTAATCCGATCGGGCTGCATCAGCAACAGATTGAAATTACTATATATTTCTCGAAGCACCGATAAAGCTTGTAACATATATTGAGCAGCGAGCCTGAGAACCTCTCGGAAAGAAGGCAGCAACGCGCAACCCTCAGTCAACATTCACGCGCGCACGCACGCGGGCCGCGTACAATTGTTTGAGCAAAAGCGCTTTGAGTCTCCAGTCGGCCTGACGATTGTCGATATCTTTAAAAACCGAAGGACTGTTGCGTCGGTTCGGGCGCCTGCCCCACATGTATGCCTTCCAGCTCCAGCATGCGGGTCTTGGTGGTGGAACCGCCAGGCGCCGAGAACCCACCGATCTTGCCGCCGGCGGCAAGCACCCGGTGACAGGGGATGATCAGGGACACCGGGTTCTTGGCCATCGCCTGACCGACGTCGCGCGCGACTTCCGGGCCTGCGCCCAGTTCCTTTGCCAGCGCGCCATAGGTGGTCGTCTGCCCCCAGCGCAGCTCGCGGGTCGCAGCATAGATGCGCCGGAAAAGCTCATCCTGCCCTTCCAGATCGACCGCAAAGCCTGTGAAGTCGACCTCCTTGCCATCGAAGTAGCGTTGAACGGCCTCCACTGCCTCCCGGATTTCGGGTGTCGGCTGGGAAGCCTCGGCGGCCGACAGACGCCGCAACAGCAGCCGCTCGGTTGCCTGTGCCGCCGGGGTCGGCAGTTGGAATCGCGTGATGCCCACATCGTTCCAGGCGATGCCGCAGAAGCCGGCCGCAGTCTCGAAGATGAAATAGCGATGTCCTGCCTGGCCCATCCGTATAGCCTCCCTGTGTCTCTACTATCAAAATCGTGCCGGAGAGCTGCGAATTCAACCCGTTTCCTGCCTCGGTGGCCGCCGCTTACTGGCTGCTCAATATCAAGCGCAGGTCGAGAGCGCAGCCATTTGCGAAAGCTTTACGGTTGTCGGGCAAGGTTCCGCACCAACATCAGGAGACGACGGTGGACATCCTGCATACCCCGACGATCATGCTCAGTTCGTTCGCGACGCTGGTGGTCTTCGCCGTTTTTTTCGGCCTTGCCTGGCGGCAGGAACGCAAGAGCCTCGAACTGCTTCTGTGGTCCTCGGCCTTCTCCATCGGCGCGGTCGGCTTCGTCCTTTTCCGCGTCGTGCGTACCGCACCATGAAGACGGGACCGGCCGCATCGGTTTGACACTGTTTACACAGCAGAAAAATAGGGATATTTGTTATCCTTAATAGATGCGCATTGGCATCCGCCGGACGAAGACATGATCCTCAAAAGCCAAGTCGAATGGGCGTTGCATTGTTGTGCCATTCTCGCCGGCCTGCCTGAAGGCCGCTATCTCTCAACCAAGGCGCTGGCGGAGTTCCACGGGCTGCCCAAGGAGTATCTGTCGAAGGCGCTGCAGAGCCTTTCGCAGGCCGGTCTCGTCCACACGACCCTCGGTCCATCGGGCGGATACCGGCTGGCAAAAGCGCCGGCCGAGCTGACCTTTCTCGAAATCGTCGAGGCGGTCGAAGGCAGATCGAGAACCTTCGTCTGCACCAATATCAGGGCCAACAATCCCTGTCGCGCACCCGGCTACTGCGAAGAGACGCCGTGCGCGGTGGCGCGCATTATGTGGGAGGCCGACGAAGCCTGGCGCGACAAGCTGCGCAGCGTGCGCCTATCCGACCTGATCGAGATCCTCTCGCAGGAAATTCCCTCGGATCTCTGGAAACGGAGTTTCGCGTGGGTTCTAGAGCGCGCCGGTTGAGCGAAACCCGGCGTCTGTGCCTGAAGGCGGCACGTAGAAATAGGCCTGAGCCGGCGGCGCAAGCGAGAGACCCTCGAGACGGCATTGCTCATGAACGCGGTCGATCACCTCGTTGCGTGCCGGCGTCCGCTCAGCCGGGTTCTTGACGCGGAACTGCAGCTCGACCTCGACGGCCACGGCGTCGATCGCCTTGAGGGAGACGACCGGCGGCGGCTCGCGCACGATCAGGCCGCACCCTTGCAGAGCTCTCTGCATCGTTTCTTCGATCCGGCGTGGCGGATGATCCGCGGCAAGACGGATCGACAAAGCGATCTGGTGCGTCTCGTCCGGACGGCTGAGATTGGTGAGCCCGACCTTGGCGAGCGCGCTGTTGGGCAGCACGACGACATTGTGCGCTCCGGTGAGCAGAAAGGTGGAGCGCCAGTTGTTCTCGATGACACGGCCTTCGGTGCCGTCGCCAAGCACGATCCAGTCGCCGATGGCAAAGGGCCGCCCCAGTATCAGCGCGATACCCGAGAACACGTCGCCGAGCGTATTTTGAAGCGCGAGACCGAAGATGATGGCAACCACCCCGGAGGTCGCAACCAGCGTGCCGATCGGCGCCCGGAAGACAAAGCCCAGTATCGACAGTGCGACGCCGAGATAGACAATGGCGACGATGAGGTCCTGCAACAGGCGGGCCTCCTGCGGCCGCCTTTCAAGGACGATGTAGAGACGCACGAAGCCGATAAGCGACCAGGCGAGGTGCGTCCACCACAGCACCCGCGCCGACGTCGCCAGGAAGGCGAGCGCTCCCTGAAGATGCTGATCGTCGCTCCGATGCGGCATGATCCCGGAAAGGAGGAGAACCGTCGTCATCATGCAGAAGAAGAGGATCTGGACAATCAGCCTGGCGAGCGGGCGACGGCGCCCCTGCACATGCCAGACAACAATGCCGGTGATGCCGAGAAGATTGATCAGCACGAGCGGCAACGGCAATTGGTCGGCGAACATGGCAGGCTCCAACGATTGCAGGCAAATTGCAGGACCGGGCGCTTGTGCAGCCGGTGCCCCCGGTCCTGCCAGGATCATTTCATCGGATAGGTCAGTTCCTTTTCGGCGGTATCGACGACGAAGACCGCGAGCAGCTTGGCGGGCTCTGTCTCGCTGCCGTTGGCGCTGACGCCGTGACGGTCGCCGGGCATTTCCGAAAAGTTCTCGCCGGCCTTGTAGACCTTGACCGGTCCATCATTGACCTGGCTTCGGATCGAGCCTTCCAGCACCGTCGCATAGATGAAAGCGGTGCTTGGATGGGTATGCGCCTCCGAAGAGCCGCCGGGCCCATATTCCACAAGAACGCCCTTGATGCTCTTGCCCGGCACGTTCGGCAACTCGTGCTCATAGACCAGGGTGACCTTGGCAGCGTCGCCGGCAGCGGCCGTGCCGAACAATGCGGCGGTGACCGCAGTGGCGGTGATGAGAGACTTGATCATGTCGGAAGTCCTTTCAGGGGGCTGGGGGTGCGCCGCCGGCGCAGCCGTATGTGCTCACTTACGGGGAGCCGTGGCGAACCATTCTTCGAAGGTGATCCGGCCGAGGCGGGGATTGTTGTCGGAGACCAGCGAGCCGTCTTGCAGCAGCGCGCCGAAGTAGCGAGCCTCCCGATCGGCCTCGACCTTGCGGTTGTCGCCGCTTGCCTTGAGGTAGCGGGCGACGAGATCGCTGAGGCGTGAGCGCTCCGGTCCGGCAATCTCGATCGTGCCGTTGACCGGGGCGGCAAGCGCGACCGCGGCCATGGCATCGGCGACGTCATCGGACGCGATCGGCTGCACATAGGCCGGCGAGAGGTGCACGGTGTCGCCGACAGTCCCGGATTGGGCGATGCCGCCCAAAAACTCCATGAATTGGGTCGAATGCACGATCGTATAGGGGATACCGCCGGCCTTGATCAGTTTCTCCTGGGCGAGCTTGCCGCGGAAATAGCCGCTTTCCTGCAGACGCTCGGTCCCGACGACCGAAAGCGCGATATGGTGTTTGACGCCGGCAGCCTTTTCCGCCGCAAGCAGGTTGCGGCCGGAGGTCTCGAAGAACTCGAGCACCGCCTTGTCCTCGAAGGAGGGCGAGTTGGCGAGGTCGATGACCACCTCGCAACCGGAAAGCGCCTCGGCGAGACCTTCGCCGGTGATGGTGTTGACGCCCGTATTCGGAGAGGCGGCAACCACCTCATGGCCTTGCTTGCGCAGGCGTTCGACCGTCTTGGAGCCGATCAGGCCCGTTCCGCCGATAATGACGATTTTCATGAGATCCTCCAATCGTTGCGGCGACTGGCCGCGTTGTTCGATCACTCAGGAACAGGGTTTAGTTCAGTCCTGCCTTGTCGAGGCCATAGAGCTTGTCGGCCGAGCCCGGCACGGCGTTGAAGGCGACACTGACGCGGTTCCAGGCATTGATGACCATGATGGAGAAGGTGAGATCGGAGATCTCCTTCTCCGAAAGCTGGCCGCGTACACGCTCGTAAAGTTCGTCCGGAATGCCGCCTTCGGGCAGTTTCGTAACCGCCTCGGCCCAGGCAAGCGCTGCGCGTTCGCGCGGGATGAAGAGGTTCGATTCACGCCAGATCGCGACGTGGTAGAGACGCAGTTCGCTCTCGCCGTGAATCTTTGCCTCCTTCACATGCATGTCAACGCAGAAGGCGCAGCCATTGATCTGCGAGGCCCTTATGTTCACGAGGTCGCGGATCTTCTGTTCGATGACGCTGTCCCTCAGGCTGAGGCTGAGGTCGGAGATTTTCTTGAAGAACTCGGGGGAATGCTGTGCGTAGTTCAGGCGCTGTGTCATGGGTTCGCTCCACAATTAAGGACATTTGTTATCCTTATGGATACAAGATATCCGTAATTACTGGACAGTAAAGCGCAACGGTCATACACTCGGCGCATAAGGCTTATGCCGAAACGTTTGAGGGACCGGATGGATATTGTCTCAGCGCTGAGAGCCTTCCTGCGCGTGGCGGAGACGGGCTCGTTTTCCGCCGCAGCACTCGATCTCAACCTGACGCAGCCGGCGGTCTCGCGGCAGGTATCGGCTCTCGAGGAGCACCTGAACACGCGCCTTCTTCACCGGACGACGAGCGCATTGGCGCTTACCGCCGAGGGCGAGCACATGATCCCGATGGCGCTCCGGGTAGTGGAAGCGGTCGACGCCCTGAACGAAGCCTCGTCTGCCGAGACTGCCTTGGTCTCCGGTCGTGTCCGGCTCACCCTGCCCGCACCCCTCGGGCTTTATGTCAGCGATCGGCTCGCCGCCTTTCTCGAGCGGCATCCCAGCCTGTCGGTCGAGTTGATCTTCCGGGAAGAGCCGTCGGATCTGGTCGGCGAAGGCATTGATCTCGAAGTGCGCCTCGGTCCGGTGTCGGACAGCAGCCTGATGTGCCGGCGCATCGGCTGGACGACCGCCTTCCTCGTTGCCGCACCGAGCTACCTTGAACAGCGGGGTGCGCTCAGGACGCCCGATGATATCAGCGGCCACGAATGTATCTGCTACAGTCGCGCCGGTGACGGACGCTCCTGGTCCTTTTCCGATGGATCCGACGACATCTTCGTGCGCATCGCCCCGCGTCTCGTCGCCAACAATGCGGTGGCCGTGCACCGTGCGGTGCTTGCGGGAAGCGGCCTGGCGATCCTGTCGCACATCCTCGCCTGCCCCGACATCGAAGCTGGCAGGCTGGTGAACCTGATGCCGGACTTTCCGCCAGCGCGGCTGCCGATCAGCGTCGTCTATCCGTCGCGCCGGAACATGCCGCTGCGTGTGCGAACCGTTCTCGATTTTCTTGTCGAGGCAGTGAAGGAAGATCCGTTGATGGCGTCCGCCTCCTCCTAACAGCGGAACGCCGCTCAGCGTTGTCCGGTCGTTGCGCGCAACGGGAGTCCGTTGAAGGCCTTGATCTCCTTCAGCACGAAGGTCGTCTGCATTTCCTTGATGCACGGCAGCCGCCGCACCACTTTCATGGCGAAATCCGAATAGGAATCGAGGTCGGATGAAACGACCTGCAGAAGGAAGTCCGCGTCGCCGGCTATGCTGTAGCAGGCGACAACGCTGTCGAGCTTCATCACTTCATCGGCGAAAGCATCGGCTTCCGCCTTCGTATGGCTGTCGATCTTCACCCGGATGAAGGCGAGCACTCCCAAGTCGATTTCCTTCCGGTTCAGGACAGCCATATAGCCCTGAATGACGCCATCATCCTCAAGCTGGCGCACGCGCCGCCAGCAGGGCGAGGTCGACATGCCCACTTCCTCCGAAAGCGCCTGGTTGCTCAGGCGCCCGTCATTCTGCAGCGCGGTCAAAATCTTCACATCGGCGGGCGTCAAGATCGCAGGCATGTCCTACCTCATTCTTTGTCAATACAGGTAGAACCTACCGCATATTCGTAAATCTCCGCAACATCCGAAAGAACTTACCTCAAGGCCTGCTCTATTCTCCCCATCGACAAACAGAGAGGAATAGACCACCGTGCTTCAGGACATCCGCCTCGCCATTATCATCAATCCGGAGCTGCCGCCGGGTCATCTCGCCAACACCATCGCGGCGATTTCCATCGGCATCGGCGCGGCCATGCCCGTTCTTGGCAATCAGCACCTTACCGACAGCAATCAAAATACGATCGACATCAGCTCCAACCGACCCATCCCGATCCTGCAGGCCGACAATAGGACGATCGGCGCGTTGCTCCTGAAGGCGCTGCCGAAAGAGGAAGACCGCATCATCGTGCCGTTTCCGGCTTTTGCGCGCTCTCTGCACAGCTATGCGGACTACGAAACGCAATTCCCCGTGCGTGATCTCTCGGAGGAAACGATCGACGGCATTGGCCTGGCCGGTGCCTCCAAGTGGGTCAAATCGCTGACGGGATCCCTGAAATTGCTGCGATGAAGCGAAAGTCCCGCAACGGCGCGGAAGGCAAAACCTCACCTCCTTGTCCAGCATGTACATTTTTTTCATCGCGACCAGACCAATGGCGGAATTGGTGGCGACACATCCGCAACACTTCCGCCCATTCGACCGAAAGGACATAGCTTTCCGGCTTGGCGACTTTTTCTAGCCTTGACGACTCCTGTCGTGCGCGACAAGCTCTGAAAACGATTTTCAGAATATCAGAATATCATCATAGACCACATCACCCCGGCCGCCGCTGCCGTGGTTGATCGCGCGATGCGATACCTGTTGGGGACCAATGCGCATGACCAATCAACGTCTCATCATGCTGATCTTCTTCCTTCAGCCGATCGCCTTCGGCGCTTGGCTGCCGCGCATCCCCGATGTGCAGCAAAGGCTTGGCCTCGGACCGGCGGAACTGGCAATCGCATTGCTCGGAATGCCCGTCGGCATTCTCTTGACGCTGCCGTTTGCCGGACGCCTGGTCGCCCGGGTCGGCGGTCGCGCCACCATCCTCTACGGCTTCATTGTGTTTCTGGCGCTCGTCTGGCTGCCGACATGGGCCTCGAATATCGAGATCCTCTTCGTGACGCTCGCCATCGTCGGTGCGGCCCTGACGACGCTCGAGCTCGGCCTCAACATCGAGGCGGATGCGATCGAGAAGCACTCCGGACAGTTGATCATGAGCACCTGTCACGGCTTCTGGAGCCTCGGCATCATGACCGGCAGCCTGATCGGCGTCGGTTTCGCCGCGGTCCATGTTGCGCCGGAATGGGCAGTGCCGCTGGCGGCCGCGGTCATGTTGCCGATCAGCGTCTTTTTCGCCAGAATGCTGCCGCTCCTCCAAACCGGCGAGGCCGCGGCTGCGGAGGCGGCGCCGTCCAGGCGACGGCTGCCGAGCTTTGCGCTTCTCGGCGTCTGCTTCTTCGTCTTCGGCATCACCATGACCGAAGGCGCTGTGGCAGACTGGTCGGCCGTTTTCCTGCGCGATGTCTTCGGGCTCTCCAGCGCCAGCGCCGGCTTCGGCTATTCGATCTTCGCCTTCATGGTGGCAGCCGGCCGTTTTGCCGGTGACCGGCTGAAGGCGAGTTATGGTCCGGTGGCGGTTGCGCGCGCCTGTGGCATCGCCAGCATTGCCGGGCTGCTTCTGGTCGTTGCAAGCCCCGCCGCCTGGGCAGCGCTGCTCGGCTTTGCCGCCATGGGCTTCGGGGTATCTGTCGGCTTCCCGCTCGCCGTCACGGCGGCCGCCGACCAGAAGGACCGACCGGCCGCAGCCAGCGTCGCCATCCTGTCCTTCATCGCTCTGCTCGGCTTCCTGCTCGGACCACCACTGATCGGCCTGATCGCCGAGCACAGCGACATGCGCTTCGGCCTCGGCGTGCTCGTGCCCTTCCTCGCCGTCAGCCTGCTTTTGACCGGCCGTTTGAAGCCGGCCAACCGCGCGAGCGCGCAGGACGCCCAGCAAGCCGCGAGCCGCGCGTAACAGCCAAGGCGATAGATCCATGGAACCGTGAAAACCCCGGCCGATTTTCGGCCGGGGTTTTCGTCGTTTATCGGCAGACGTGGCTTACTTGCGCGCCGCCATCGTGTTGTAGCTGGTGATGAGGTTGCGGTAGTCGGGAATGTGGTTCGAGAACAGCGTGCCAAGCCCCTCGATATCGTTGCGCCAATCGCGGTGCAATTCGCAGGCAACGCCGAACCAGGTCATTAGCTGAACGCCGGCGGCGGTCATGCGCGACAAGGCGGAATCCCTGGTCACCTCATCGAACGTGCCGGAAGCGTCGGCGACCACGAAAACCTCGAAGCCTTCCTCGATCGCCGAAAGCGCCGGAAACGCCACGCAGACCTCGGTCACCACGCCGGCAATCAAGAGCTGCTTCTTGCCGGTCGCCTTCACCGCCCTGACGAAATCCTCATTGTCCCAGGCGTTGATCTGGCCCGGACGGGGAATGAAGGGCGCATCGGGAAACAGTTTCTTCAGTTCAGGCACCAGCGGGCCATTCGGACCATCTTCAAAGCTGGTCGTCAGGACCGTCGGCAGCTTGAAGTATTTGGCGAGGTCGCCGAGCGCCAGGACATTGTTCTTGAACTTGTCCGGATCGAAATCGCGCACCAGCGACAGGAGGCCGGTCTGATGGTCGACGAACAGGACGGCAACATCATCCTTGTTGAGACGTACGTAGGGCTTGGTCATCGGAAGTCCTTTCTTTCGTTTAGTTCCATCACGGCCGGCAACGTCCTTGTTGCTGTCTGATCCGCTGTGATTGAACGTAGGCTACTTCAGGACCACGCATGCAAAAAGATTGTGGAATCCGACGCAGTGTCCTATCAATAGAACGATGCAAGACCTGAACGACCTCTATTATTTCGTGCAAGTCGTCGAGCATGGCGGTTTTGCGGCAGCGGCACGGGCGACGGGAACGCAAAAATCCCGACTGAGCCGGCGCATCGCGATGCTGGAGGACCGGATCGGCGTCCGGCTGATCCAACGCTCGCCGCGCCGGTTCTTTGTCACCGATGTCGGCCGCGAATATTACCAGCGGTGCGTCGCCGTGTTAATCGAAGCCGAAGCGGCAGATGCCTTTATCGCACAGCAGCAGGGAGAGCCTCAGGGGACTATCCGGGTGAGCTGCCCGACGGCGCTGATCTCCTTCCAATTCGGCAGGCTTTTCGCCCGGTTCATGACCGCGCATCCGAAAATCAGCCTGCAGCTCGAAAGCACCAACCGCCGCGTGGACGTGATCGCCGAGGGTTTCGACGTCTCGATCCGAGTCCGGTTTCCGCCGCTGGAAAGAAGCGAGCTGGTCATGCGCAAGCTCGACGACAGCTCGCAATATCTCGTTGCCAAGCCGGGGTTCCTGAAGGAACCGGTCCAGACGCCCGAGCAACTGACGGGGCTCGCAAGCCTTGCCTGGACTTCGGCCACACACGCTTACGAATGGCGGTTGGAAAGTGCCACGGGAGAGCAGGCGGTCGTCCGGCACGAGCCACGCTTCCTGACGGACGATATGGCAGCGCTGCGCGAAGCGGTGCTCGACGGAGCCGGAATCGTGCAATTGCCGACGATGATGATCTGGAAGGACCTGGCGGCCGGAACCCTGGTGCCGGTGCTGCCGCAATGGCGGCCTGCATCCGGCATCGTGCACGCCGTCTTTCCCTCAAGGCGCGGGCTTCTGCCGTCGGTTCGCACCTTCATCGACTTTCTCGCCCAGGAATGCGCTGCCGATCGCCTGACGGTGAACGAGAGTCTGGCATAACCGACGAACACCACCCATATGAGCGTTTAGTGCGTCTCGAAGGCACCTCTTCGCCTTCGATCCGCAGACCCATGCGCAGGGCGCATAGTAGCCATTCCTTGCATCCCGCGCCGGTTTTCACGATCTTAATAATGAAGCCGCGTTCGACGCCGGCTCCCTTCAGCACTCCATCCCAGTCGTAGACTTTTCCCCCGGCCACTGGCCGGCGCGGCCAATTCCGGCTTGAACAATAGGGAAGGTAATCATGCAGACTTCTGCCAAGACACTTGACGCCAAGACACTGGACAAGATGACGCTCCACGAGCGCTCGGACATGATGGCGCTCGTCGCAGACGCACTCGAAGCAACGGCCGAGAAGGCCTACGAGATCGGCGATGACCGGTTTGCAGAGAATTCGATCAGCCTCGCCAACATCATCATCAGCTGTGCTGACGACCTGGTCGTTGGCGATCTGCCGGCGGCCGAACTTCTGTTGCAGCAGGGTATCGCGTTGATCAGCCTGTTTCAGGGCGAGCCCCGAGAGTTCACCTTGCACTAAAGCTTACGACCACGGCCGGCGACCAGCCGGCCGTTGCCACTTTGCACCGGTCGATGATGATTATCCTCGACCGGCCGCGGCGGCTGCTCAGCGGGCCATTAGGCGTCTCACGCGCCTTCGAGCGCGAGGTCGACCGCGGCCAGCGCATGAATCTCAGTGGTATCGAACACCGGAACCGGGCTGTCGGCCTGCGAAATCAACAGCATGATCTCGGTGCAGCCCATGATGATCGCTTCCGCGCCCGCATCGACCAGCCGCGCGATGACGCCGCGATAGGCGTCGCGCGAGCTGTCCTTGACGATGCCGGCGACGAGTTCTCGATAGATGATCTCGTGTACCTTGGCGCGGTCGTCCGCCTCCGGCACCAGCACCTCGAGACCAAACGTGTCCTTCAAACGGCCCTTGTAGAAATCCTGCTCCATGGTGAAGGCGGTTCCAAGCAGACCGACCTTGCTCAGGCCTGCGGCCTTGATCTTCTCCGCCGTCGGGTCGGCGATGTGAAGCAGCGGAATGGAAACGGCTGCCGAAACGTCGGCTGCCATCTTGTGCATCGTGTTGGTGCAGATCATCAGGAAATCGGCGCCGCCGGCCTCCAGGCGACGCGCCGCCGCAATCATTTCCTCTGTCAGAGCCGGCCAGTCGCCATGATGCTGAAGCCGTTCGATTTCGCCGAAATCCATCGACCACATCAGCGACTTTGCCGAATGCACGCCGCCCAGGCGGCCGCGAACCGTCTCGTTGATGATGCGGTAGTACTCGGCCGAGCTCTCCCAGCTCATGCCGCCAATCAGGCCGATGACCTTCACTTTGCGCGCTCCATTTTCGAACCGGACTCTGAGCTAACAAATCGTGAGCCATCGCGATAGCTCCAGCGACCGCAAGCGCCCGGCGCAGAAGGCAATTGCGGGGCTCAACGCCGGTCTCCGACGAGCCCCTTTCCCGCCCCCATCAACGGACTTTTCCGCGAAGCTGCGTGACGTGACGACGACAACCGATTGACATTTCCGGTTTCGTGGACTTTTATATTCCAAAATAAAGAACGACATAGCACAATTATGGAATAAGAGGAGGAGCAAATATGAAATCGACCAAACTTGCATTGCTTATCGGAACCGCGCTCGTGGCATCGGCAACCCTTGCCTTTGCCCAGGAAAAGGGTGGCGTCATCAATGTCGCGACGGTCGGCGAACCGCCGACGCTCGACCCGATGGCGTCGACCGCCGACCTCGTCGGCATCGTCTCGCAGCACATCTTCGAAACGCTCTACACCTTCGACAAGGACTGGAAGCCGACGCCGCTTCTGGCGAGCGCCCTTCCGGAGATCAGCGCTGACGGCAAGACCTACACGATCAAGCTGCGCTCCGGCGTCAGGTTCCATGATGGCACCGACCTCGATGCCAAGGACGTGGTCGCCTCGCTCGAGCGCTGGACGAAGGTCGCCTCGCGTGGCAAGCAGACCGCAACGACGATCTCGGGCATCGAGGCGGTCGACCCGCTGACGGTCAAGATCTCGCTCAACACCCCTTACGCGCCGCTCGTCTCGCTGCTCGCCTTCAACAATTCCGCGGCGATCGTGCTTCCGTCGGAAAAGCAGGCTGAACCGATGACCGATTTCGTCGGCACCGGCCCCTACCAGCTGAAGGAGCGCAAGGCGGACCAGTATATCCAGCTGACCCGCTACGACGCCTACACGTCGCCGGAAGGCGACGCCAACGGCTACCGCGGCGCCCGCCACCAGTATGCCGACGAAATCCGCTTCGTGCCGGTGCCGGACCCGAACACCCGCGTCGAGGCCGCCGTCTCCGGCCAGTATGACTATGTCGATTCGCTGCCGGTCGAATCCTTCGACCGCGTGAAGGGGTCCAGCGCCTCCGATCCTGTCATGCTGCAGCCCTTCGGCTGGCCGGTCTTCGTGCTGAACTCCGGCAACGGCATGACCAAGAATGTCGATCTGCGCAAGGCGATCCGCGCCTCGCTCAGCATGGAAGACATGATGGCGGCCGCCTTCGGCACCACCGACTTCTATGCGCTCGATGCCGCACTTTATCCGTCGCAATTCACCTGGCGCACCGATGCCGGCACCGAAGGCGCCTACAACATCGCCGACCCGGAAAAGGCTGGCGAACTCTTGAAAGCCGCCGGCTACAAGGGAGAGCCGCTGCGCATCCTCACCAGCCGCCAGTACGAGTTCCACTACAAGATGGCGCAGGTCGCGGCCGAATATCTGAAGCTCGCCGGCTTCACCGTCGATCTGCAGGTGGTCGACTGGGCGACGCTCACCCAGCGCCGCGCCGACCCGACGCTTTGGGACATCTACATCACCCACAGCCCCTTCCTGCCGGAACCGGCGCTCATCGGCATGATGTCGACCAAGGCCCCCGGCAACTGGGATACCCCGGCGCGTGCCAAGGCGGTCGATGCCTTCAACGCCGAATCCGATCCGGCCAAGCGCGTGGCTCTCTGGGCCGATGTGCAGAAGGTGATCTTCGAAGAAGTGCCTTTCATCAAGATCGGCGACTTCAACGCGCTCTCGGCAAAGTCGAAGACGCTTGAAGGCGTGTCACCGGCGCCATGGCCGTATTTCTGGAACGCTTCGATCAAGAAGTAAGCTCCCACCCTCCCAGGGACTTCGGCGGACGCCCAGCCACTGGCCTGGCGTCCGCCGGAAGGGCGCGCCGTTGTTCATTCACACCAGTGGGCAAGGTGCACAGGAAAGGTTCGAGGCCACCATGTTACGCTACATATTCCAGCGGCTGATGGGCATGATCGTCGTCATGGCGATCGTCGTCACGATCGTCTTCGTCATCGTCCGCGTGACACCGGGCGACCCCGCTGCCGTCATGCTCGGCCCGGAGGCGACCCAGGAGGACATCGCTGAACTGCGCACCCGGCTCGGCCTCGACCAGTCGCTCGGCCTGCAATATGTCTACTATATCGGGCAGTTGCTTCAGGGTGACCTCGGCCAGTCGATCTTCCTCAACCAGCCGGTGACCTCGGCGCTTGCGGAACGCGCCGAGCCGACCTTCTTCCTGACGCTGTTCTCGATCGTGATCGCCTGCGCCATCGCGCTGCCGATCGGCATCTACGCCGCCTATAGGCGCGGCTCCTTCGTCGACCAGGCGGCAACGACCCTCGCCATGCTGGCGGCGAGCATACCGAGCTTCTGGCTCGGCCTGATCCTGATCCAGGTGTTTGCGGTGCGCTTTGGCTGGTTCCCGGTTTCCGGCTATGGCGGGCCCGGCTCCTCCTTTACCGAGCGCATGTATCACCTGACCTTGCCGGCGATCGCGCTCGGCGTCGTTTCCTCCGCGCTGATCCTGCGCTTCACTCGCGCTTCGATGCTCGATGTGCTCGGCGACGATTTCATCCGCACAGCCCGCGCCAAGGGCCTCGGCGAGCGCAAGGTGGTGATGAAACACGCGCTGAAGAATGCGCTGATCCCGATCCTGACGATCATTGGGCTGACAGCCGCGGTGCTGATCTCGGGCGCCGTCGTCACCGAAACCGTCTTCGGCCTGCCGGGCGTCGGCAACCTCGTCGTCTCCGCCGTGCTTCGCCGCGACTATCCTGTCATCCAGGGTGCCCTGCTGGTGATCGCCGCGCTCTATGTGCTGATCAATTTCGCGATCGATATGCTCTATCTCCTCGTTGATCCAAGGGTACGTTACTGATGGCTATCACCGTATCTGCCCCCTCCGAGAGCGAGGGCCGCAAGTTCATCCGCCGGCTGCTCAAGCGCAAGACCGTTGCCTTCGGCCTCATCGTGCTGACCGTCTTCGTGCTCTTGGCCGTCTTCGCGCCACTGATCGCGCCCTATGCGCCCGGCAAGCTGTCGATCGTCAACCGTCTGTCGCCGCCGAGCCCGCAATGGTTCTTCGGCACCGACGAATTCGGCCGTGACGTCTTTTCCCGCACCATCTATGCCGGCCGGCTGTCGCTCCTCGTCGGTGCGGCCGTCGTCACGCTCGCAACCGTGATCGGCGTCGTGCTCGGCCTGCTCGCCGGCTTCTTCCCGAAGCTCGACACACCGATCGCCCGCGTCATCGACGCGATGATGGCCTTCCCGGATATCCTGCTTGCGATCGCGCTCGTCGCCGCCCTCGGACCATCGCTGACGACCGTCATCATCGCGCTCAGCATCGTCTATGCGCCCAGGCTTGCCCGCGTGGTGCGCGCCTCGACGCTGGTGATCCGCGAGCTTCCCTATGTCGAGGCGGCGTGCGCGCTTGGAATCTCGACCCCGCACATCATGACGCGCCACGTGCTGCGCAACCTGCTCTCGCCCGTCCTGGTCCAGGGCACCTTCCTCTTTGCCCATGCGATGCTTGCCGAAGCCGGCCTCTCTTTCCTTGGCGTCGGCGTCAGCCCGGAAATTCCCACCTGGGGCACGATGATCGCCTCGGGTCGCCAATACATCGGCCAGGCCGACTGGGTGACGCTCTTCCCCGGCATCGCCATCGTGCTCTCGGTCCTGTCGCTGCAGATGGTCGGAGACGGCCTGCGCGACATGCTCGATCCCCGCCTCAGAAAGGACCTGTAAGTCATGACGAACGCAACCACCAGCGCAGGTCCGGTGCTGATCCGGCAGGTGAAACCCGTCGCCTTCGGCATGGCCGCAGCGGCCGAAACGATCGATATCCTCGTCGATGGCGAAGGCCGCATCGCAGCCCTCGGTCCTAACCTGGAGGCATCAGGCAGCGTGCGCCGCATCGAGGGCAATGGCGCCTGGATCTCGCCCGGTTGGATCGACCTGCATGCCCATGTCTGGCATGGTGGCACCGACATTTCCGTGCGCCCGCAGCTTTGCGGCATGGAGCGTGGGGTTACCACCATCGTCGACGCCGGATCGGCCGGCGAAGCCAATTTCCACGGCTTTCGCGAGTACATCATCGAGCCCTCGCGCGAGCGCATCAAGGCATTCCTCAATCTCGGTTCGATCGGTCTCGTCGCCTGCAACCGCGTCAGTGAACTCAGCGACATCCGCTCGATCGACATCGACCGCATCATCGCCTGCTACCAGGAAAACCGCGAGCACATCGTCGGGCTGAAGGTCCGCGCCAGCCATGTGATCACCGGCTCCTGGGGCGTGACGCCGGTCAAGCTCGGCAAGAAGATTGCCAAGATCCTGAAGATCCCAATGATGGTGCATGTCGGCGAGCCGCCGGCGCTTTACGACGAGGTGCTCGAAATCCTCGGTCCCGGCGACATCGTCACCCACTGCTTCAACGGCAAGGCCGGCTCCAGCATCATCGAGGACGAGGACCTGTTCGAGCTTGCAGAACGTTGCGCCGGCGAAGGCATCCGCCTCGACATCGGCCATGGCGGCGCCTCCTTCTCCTTCCGCGTCGCCGAAGTCGCGATCGCCCGCGGGCTCCTGCCTTTCTCGATCTCCACCGACGTACATCTGCGCAGCATGAACCAGTCCGTCTGGGATCTCGGCACCACCATGTCGAAGCTGCTCAGCGTCGGCATGCCCTTTGAAAAGGTGGTCGAGGCCGTGACCCAGGCGCCAGCCTCGGTGATCCGCCTGCCGATGGACAATCTCTTGAGCGTCGGCGCCCGCGCCGAGTTCACCCTCTTCGATCTCGTCGATAGCGAACTCAGGGTCTTCGATTCACTCGGTGCTGAGGCGCATCTCAACCGCCTCTTCGAGCCACGCTACGCGGTGATGGGCACCGAGGTGGTCGCGGCCAACCGCTATCAGCCGCCGCATATCGAGTGCCCCGATCACAGCCAGGGTTACGTCTATCGCTGACTCGAGACGACAGAATACAGCAATGACAGGACATCGCGTGAACAGTCTGGACCAGAATAAAGACAGCCCTGCCGCCGCCTCGCCTTATCAACGGCTTCAGGCCCTCGGCATCAACCTGCCGCCGGCGCCGCCGCCGATCGCGAATTTCGTGACGCATGTGCGCGAAGGCAACATCCTCTACCTCTCAGGCCAGGGCCCGCGTGAAGTCGATGGCCATCTGCATGCCGGCAAGGTGGGCGCCGATGTCGATATCGACAGCGCCTATGATCACGCCCGGCTGACCGGCATCAACCTGCTTGCCGTCATGCACGATGCACTGGGCGACCTCGGGCGGGTCAAGCGCATCGTCAAAATCCTCGGCATGGTCAATGCCGTTCCGGATTTCGCCGAGCACCCGCGCGTCATCAACGGCTGCTCGGACCTGATGATGGATGTCTTCGGCGAGGCCGGCAGCCATGCGCGCTCGGCGGTGGGTTTCGGGTCGCTACCCGGCAACATCACCGTCGAGATCGAAGCGATCGTCGCTCTGCACGATTAACGACGGGAGGTTGGATCAATGGCTGCGCCAGCCCATCATCTTCTCGATCCGCTCGGCGGATACCCTGACGTGATCGGCGTAGAACGCCCGGTCGTCGAGGATCTTCTGCTCCGGCAGAACGATCGAGATCGTCGCGGCGCAATTGCCCTTGTCGTCGAGAATGGGAGCGGCAACGCAAGCGACCGCATAATCGGATTCGCCGGCCTGGATCGACAGCCTTGCTTGAAGCGCGCTGCCGGCCTGGTCGGAAAGTGCCGCCGGATCGATGTCGGCGCGGCCGGTGGGCGAAGTGCGGGCGCAGCGGCGGAAAAGCTCGAGCCTTTCCTCGGCCGGCAGATGGCCAACGAGCAGGCGACCGGATGCCGTCCAGTTGAGCGGCACACGGGTGCCGACGCGCGAGGTCACCTGGAAATGGCCGGGACCGTCGGCCATGGCGAGCACCTGCATGTAGTCGCCGTCGCGACCGCACAGCTGGATCGTTTCGGAAACCTCGCGGCCGAGATCGTGCATCTCGCGGGTGGCAACACCCAGGAAATCGAGGGACCGGGCATAGGCGAGACCATAATGGTAGAGCCGGTCGCCAAGCCAGACGAGGCCATCGGCATCGCGGCTGAGCAGGTTCTTCTCGACCATGTCGTCGACAATCACATAGGCCGTCGACAGCGGCGCGCCGACCGCCTTGGCAATCGCGTAGACGCCGCTCGGGGAACCCGTCTCGTAAAGGAAATCGAGCACCTGCAAGGCGCGGTCCATACCGCTCACGCGCGAACGGCGCGGCTTGCCGGTCGTTTCAATATCATCGTTCGGCTCGACGCCGGTCATCGTCTTGTCCACTGCTCAACTCCTGCGCGGCTCGAATTGCGCACTGCCGGGAAAGTGTCGGCTCCCCCTGCTGACGCGCCCTCCATGGCGGCTGTGACAGATGGCGGAAGGCCTCACGCATACTTCATTACTATGGTAGATATTCCGCGAAAACGGAATAGTCTATCCGTTTCGACTGCCAGAAAATCGCCTGCCAGAAAATTACATGGAGACCACTATGCCTGACCGTGACATTCGCGAAGCTCTCGGACTTCGTCCCGTTATCAACGTCTCCGGCACGATGACCGGGCTCGGCGCGTCGATCGTGGTCCCGGAAGCGATCGCCGCGATGACAGGCATACTGCCGCAGTTCGTTGAGATCAACGACCTGCAGCGCAAGGTGAGCCCAGTGATTACGCGGCTGACGGGTGCCGAAGCCGGTTTCGTCACGGCCTCCTGCTCCGCCGGCATCAGCCTCGCCGTCGCAGGCTGCATGACCGGCAGCGATCTGGCCGCGATCGAGCGCCTGCCCGATACGAACGGCCTCAAGAACGAGGTCCTCATCCAGATGGGCCATGTGGTGAGCTACGGCGCGCCCGTCGATCAGGCGATCCGCATCGCCGGCGCAAAGCCGGTGCTGGTCGGCCAGGCGACCTCGGCTTACCGCTACCATCTGGAAGGCGCTATCAACGAGCGCACGGCCTGCGCTGTCTACGTCGTCTCGCATCACGTTGTGCAGTATGGGCTCATTGGCCTCAAGGAATTTGCCGAGGTCTGCCATTCGAAGGGGGTGCCTGTCATCGTCGATGCCGCCTCCGAATACGACCTGCGCATCTTCCTCGATGAGGGCGCCGACATCGTGCTCTATTCCGGCCACAAGTTCCTGGGTGGCCCGACATCGGGCATCGTCGCCGGAAAGAAGGAATTGGTGCGCAACACCTTCCTGCAGAACCTCGGCATCGGCCGCGGCATGAAGGTTGGCAAGGAAAGCATGCTGGGCGTGATGGCGGCACTCGAAGCCTGGGAAAAGCGCGACCACGCCGGCATCCGCGAGCGCGAAACCGGTTACCTGAACCTCTGGCACGAGACGCTGAGCGGCCGCCCCGGCATCAAGCCGGTGATCGAGGCCGATCCGACCAACAACCCGCTCGACCGCCTGCGCGTCAACATGAACCCGCAGGAAGCCCACATCACCGCCTGGGACCTCGCCGACGCGCTCGCACGTGGCACACCGCCGATCATCGTGCGCGACCATGAGGCCGAGCACAATTACTTCTACCTCGACCCCTGCAACCTGCACCCCGGCCAGGAGAAGGTGGTCGCAAGCCGCCTTGCCGAGGAGCTCGACAAGGCGCGCGCCTCGAACGAGATCATCTCGACCTCGCTCAGCGAGCGCAACGCCCGGCGCTTCGCCGGCCTGCTGCGCTGGCCTGACTGACCGGACACCGAAAACGACAAGACGCATAGCAACAGGCGGAGGAGCCGACATGACCGACACCGCAATCGCAGAGGCCCGCTCGACGACGCCTGTTCTTTCCGTCGAGAACCTGACGACTTCGTTCCTGGTCGATGGCGCATGGAAGCCCGTCGTGCGCGACATCTCCGTCCAGGTGGCGCCAGGAGAGACCGTCGCGATTGTCGGCGAATCCGGTTCGGGCAAGAGCGTCACCTCGCTCTCGATCATGCGGCTCTTGCAGAAGGAAACGAGCCGCGTAGAGGGCCGAGTGATGATGGGCGGGCGCAATATCCTCGACCTACCCGAATCCGAGATGCGCCATGTACGCGGCAATGATGTTGCGATGATCTTCCAGGAGCCCATGACCAGCCTCAATCCGCTGTTCACCATCGGCGACCAGATTTCAGAGGCGCTGCTCTGCCACAAGCCCATGTCGAAGGCCGAGGCCCGTGCGGAAACCATCCGCCTGCTCGAAAAGGTCCGTATCCCCTCGGCCGCGTCACGCTTCGACGAGTACCCGCACCGCTTCTCCGGCGGCATGCGCCAGCGCGTGATGATCGCCATGGCGCTTGCAAGCCGTCCGAAGTTGCTGATCGCCGACGAGCCGACGACGGCGCTCGACGTCACCATCCAGGGCCAGATCCTCGACCTGATCAAAGTGCTGCAGGAGGAGGAAGGCACCTCGGTGCTGTTCATCACCCACGACATGGGCGTCGTCGCCGAGATCGCCGATCGCACCGTGGTGATGTTCCGCGGTGACGCGGTCGAAACCGGTCGCACGGAAGACATCTTCCTCAGGGCGAAACATCCCTATACCCGCGCGCTTCTTTCGGCGGTGCCGATGCTCGGGGCGATGAAGGGCGAGCCCCAGCCGATGCGCTTTCCGGTCATCGATGCGGCAACCGGTCTTCCGGGTACCGTGGCTGAAGCGACCGACACGGTTCAATCCGACCGCAAGCCGATCCTTGAGGTGAAGAACCTCGTCAAGCGCTTCGACATTCACGCCGGTCTGCTGGGCAAGCTCAAGGGCCGCGTGCACGCGATCGAAGACGTCTCCTTCAGCCTGCAGCCGGGCGAGACGCTGTCGCTCGTCGGCGAATCCGGCTGCGGCAAGTCGACGACCGGCCGTGCCATTATGCGGCTGATCGAGCCGGAAAGCGGCTCGGTGATGCTTGACGGAAAGGACGTGCTGGCGATGAACCGCAGGGGCTTGCGCGACATGCGCCGCACCATGCAGATGATCTTCCAGGATCCCTTCGCGAGCCTCAATCCGCGCATGACGGTGGGGGCCGCGATCGCCGAACCCTATCTCGAACACAAGCTCGGCACAGCGCGCCAAGCCCGCGAAAGAGTTGCCGACCTGCTCGAACGCGTCGGCCTGCAGGCCGACATGGCGGCGCGCTACCCGCATGAATTCTCCGGCGGCCAGCGCCAGCGCGTCTGCATCGCGCGCGCCTTGGCGCTCGACCCGAAGGTGATCGTCGCCGACGAATCCGTTTCCGCACTCGATGTCTCGATCAAGGCACAGGTCATCAACCTGCTGCTCGACCTGCAGGCGAGCCTCGGCCTCGCCTACCTGTTCATCTCACACGACATGGCGGTCGTCGAGCGCGTCAGCCACCGTGTGGCGGTCATGCATCTCGGCGAAATCGTCGAGATCGGTTCACGCGCACAGGTGTTCGAAAACCCGCAGCACCCCTATACCAGGAAGCTGATCGCCGCCGTCCCGATCGCCGACCCGACCCGCCGCCACACGCGCCGTGGCGTTGTGAGCGACGAGCTCAAAAGCCCCTTGCGCGCGCCCGACTACGTTCCGGTCGAGCGGCGCTATCAAAAGGTCGCCGAGGACCATTTCGTCCAGGTCTAGGCGGACTGCGTCAAGCCGGCCGCATCCTTCTCGATCGAGACAGGTGAGCCCCGCGCACCTTCCTGCGCGGGCGGCCAACCGTATGACGGCCGTCAGAACGGCAGCCGCGCGTTCTCCTTGACTTCCTTCATCACGAAGAACGTCCGCGTCTGGCGCACTCCGGGCAAGGCGATCAGCTTCAGGCCGTGCAGTTTGTTGAAATCGGCCATGTCGCGGACGCGGATCTTCAGGAGATAGTCGAAATCGCCGGCCACCAGGTTGCAGTCGAGCACTTCCTTCATCTCCATCACCGCGCCTTCGAAGGCCGCAAAACTTTCGGGCGTCGAACGGTCGAGCACCACGCCGACCATCACCAAAGCGCCGAGACCGACAGCAGCGGGTGCGATTTCCGCCCGAACGCCGGTAATGTAACCCTCGTCGAACAGCCTTTGCGTCCGCCGGTGGCAGGTGGCCGGACTGACATTCACCCGCTCGGCCAGGTCAGCATTTGTCAGCCGGCCTTCTGATTGCAGGGCGCGCAGGATCTTGATGTCGATCCTGTCGAAATCTTCGTTGGAAGAATCTTTCATTTCTGAGCCACAATCTTGAAGAACAACGAAATCGTTTGAGAACTCTATCTCATCTGCAAAAATCAGAACAGGAAATTAGAGAGCACCTTTCACGCGACTTCACCTATCCTTCGCTCACAATTTTCACACGGAGGCCTGGAACAATGTCACTGCTCGAAAAGTTCGAACGCTACCCGCTCACCTTCGGCCCGACGCCGATCGAGCATCTGCCGCGGCTGACGGCAGCACTTGGCGGAAAAGTCGAGATCTATGCCAAGCGCGAAGACTGCAATTCCGGTCTCGCCATGGGCGGTAACAAACTCCGGAAACTCGAATACATCGTTCCGGATGCGATCGCCTCCGGCGCTGACACCCTGGTCTCGATCGGCGGCGTGCAGTCGAACCACACCCGCATGGTCGCTGCGACCGCAGCGAAGATCGGCATGAAATGCGTCGTCATCCAGGAAAAATGGGTGCCGCACTATGATGCGGTTTATGACCGCGTCGGCAACATCCTGATGACGCGGCTGATGGGGGCGGACAGCCGGCTGGTCGATGACGGCTTCGATATCGGCATCCGCAAGAGCTGGGAGGACGCGATCCAGTCGGTGAAGGATGCGGGCGGCAAACCCTATCCGATCCCGGCCGGCGCCTCGGTGCACAAATATGGCGCGCTCGGCTATGTCGGTTTTGCCGAAGAGGTCGCGGAACAGGAGAAGGAACTCGGCTTCACCTTCGATTACATCGTCGTCTGCGTGGTCACCGGTTCGACCCAGGGCGGCATGATCGTCGGTTTTGCGGCGCAGGACCGGGCCGAGCGGGTGATCGGCATCGACGCATCGGGCACGCTCGAGCAAACCCGCTCCCAGGTCCGCAACATCGTCGATTCCACAGCCGAATTGGTCGGGCTCAACCGGGCGATCCGCGAAAACGAGATCGTCATCAATCCCGATTACGCCTACCCCGCCTATGGCGTACCATCTCAGGAAACGAACGCGGCGATCCGGCTTGCGGCGCGAACCGAAGCGATGATCACCGATCCGGTGTATGAGGGCAAATCCATGCAGGGCATGATTGATCTCACCCGCAAGGGCTTCTTCCCCGAGGGTTCGCGCGTGCTCTACGCTCATCTCGGCGGCGCGCCGGCTCTCAACGGCTACAGCTACTACTATAAGGACGGCTGACGCGCCGCCTGCACTCCATCACCTTTCGTCTCTCCATCGGAACACGGCGATGACCGACACCAGCCATCTCAAGACGATCGAAAAGCGCCTGCTCTGGCTCTCCCACTGGATGATCCATCACGCTAACCATATCCGTCCGAAGGTCGACGGCATCAAGACCGGAGGACACCAGGCAAGCTCCGCGTCGGTCGTCGCGATCATGACCGCGCTCTATTTCTCGGCGCTCCGGCCGGAAGATCGCGTCGCCGTCAAGCCGCATGCGGCCCCGGTGTTCCATGCGATGCAGTATCTGATGGGCAGGCAAACGCGCGAGAAACTCATGAACTTCCGCGGCTATGGTGGGGCGCAGAGCTATCCGAGCCGGACGAAGGATGTCGACGACGTCGACTTCTCCACCGGCTCGGTCGGGCTCGGCGTCGGCATCACCGCCCTCGCCTCGATCGTCCAGGATTTCGTCCGCGCCAAGGAATGGGGAGAGGGCAAGCTCGGCCGCATGGTGGCGCTCGTCGGCGACGCCGAGCTTGACGAGGGCAATGTTTACGAAACGCTGCAGGAGGGCTGGAAGAACGACCTGCGCAATTGCTGGTGGATCATCGACTACAACAGGCAGTCCCTTGACGGCATCGTGCGCGAGGGCCTGTTCGAGCGGGTGGAAAAGATCTTCAGCGCTTTCGGCTGGGACGTGGTGCGGGTCAAGTATGGCGTGCTGCAACGCGCGGCCTTTGCCGAGCCCGGCGGCGAGAAGCTGCGCGACTGGATCGACCGCTGCTCCAACCAGGAATATGCGGCGCTTACCTTCATGGGCGGTGCCGTCTGGCGCAAGCGCCTCGCCGACGATCTCGGCGACCAGGGCGACGTCTCCGCGCTGATCGACCGGCGCAGCGATGCCGAGCTTTCAGCGCTGATGGAAAACCTCGGCGGCAACTGCGTCGAGACGATGGCGGAGACCTTCGCCGCCATCGACCACGACCGGCCGACCTGCTTCCTCGCCTATACGATCAAGGGCTGGAACACGCCGATCGCCGGCCACAAGGACAACCACGGCGGCCTGATGACAACAGCGCAATTTACCGAATGGCAGGCGCATATGGGCGTGGCACAGGGCGAGGAGTGGGAGCCGTTCGCCGGCGTGCGGGATCAGGGCGCGCTCAAGGCGTTCCTCGCGTCCGCCCCCTTCTTCGCCGAGGGTGCACGGCGGCATGCCGACCGTCGGCTAGAGGTGCTGCCAATCGCCTTCGAGACGCAACGCGAAATCTCGACCCAGATGGCGTTCGGCAAGATCCTCGACGATCTCGCCAAAGGCCAATCCGAACTCGCCGAGCGCATTTTGACCACATCGCCGGATGTGACCGGCACCACCAGTCTCGGCGGCTGGGTAAACCGGCGAAAGCTTTTCGCCCGAAAGCCGCTTGCCGATGCCTTCATCGAACACCGCATCGCCTCGACGGCGAAGTGGGAATTCACGCCGGAAGGTCAGCACGTGGAACTCGGCATCGCCGAGATGAATCTTTTCCTGCTGCTCGGTGCCGCGGGCCTCAGCCATTCGCTGTTCGGCAGAAGGCTGATCCCGATCGGCACGGTCTACGACCCGTTCGTCTGCCGCGGCCTCGATGCGCTGAACTACGCCTGCTACCAGGATGCCCGCTTCATGATCGTCGGCACGCCCTCCGGCGTGACGCTCGCGCCCGAAGGCGGCGCGCATCAGTCGATCGGCACGCCGCTCATCGGGATCAGCCAGGATGGTCTGGCGGCCTTTGAGCCCGCCTTTGCCGACGAGCTCGCGGTCATCATGGAATGGGCCTTCAACTACATGCAGCGCGACGGCGACAACGACCCGGACGAACGCACGTGGCTGCGCGACGAGACTGGCGGCTCGGTCTATCTGAGGCTCACCACCAAGCCGCTCGAACAGCCGCTGAAGCGGGTCGATGACGATTTCCGCCAGGGAGCGATCGACGGCGCCTATTGGCTGAGGAAACCCGGGCCCAACTGTGCTGTCGTCATCGCCTATCAGGGGGCGGTCGCCGACGAGGCGATTGCGGCGGCCGGCATGATCGGAGAGGTCCGCCGCGACATCGGCGTGCTCGCCGTCACTTCCGCCGACCGGCTCAATGCCGGCTGGACGGCGGCGCAGCGCGAACGTGCCCGCGGCAATCCGCAGGCGCGAAGCCATATCGAACGACTGCTCGATCCCCTGCCGGGCCATTGCGCCATCGTCACCGTCATCGACGGCCATCCGGCGACGCTTTCCTGGCTCGGTGCCGTCGGCGGCCACCGGACGATCCCGCATGGCGTCGAACATTTCGGCCAGACCGGGACGATCGGCGATCTCTACCGGCATTTCCGTCTCGACCGCAGCGCCATCGCCGCATCGGTCATGGCGCTGACCGCGGGGCGGCGGACCGCCGCCGGGCAAGAGGCACTCCTCTTTCCGTAGCGCCGGCTGAACACCAACCTTTGAAGACGAATGGCCTCGCGTTGCCTGTCCGGCAGCGAGCGGTCGCCTGCGTCTTCCAAAAACAGAGAAGCGTCACCGTCCCGGAACAGACGCCGTACCAGGGGAAACCGCACCCAACAGGAAAGGATTTTCGAAATGCGAACAATAAGAATTCTGGCAGCCACTCTCTTGGCAATGGTGGTTGCCCCGCTCGGACAGGCTTTTGCCGATCCCATCAGGAACGTCGTCATCGTGCACGGGGCACTTGCCGATGGCTCTGGCTGGCGCAAGGTCTTCGACCTCTTGAGTGCCAAGGGTTTCAACGTCTCCGTCGTCCAGCCGCCGATGACCTCGCTTGGCGACGATGTCACTGCAACCAAGCGCATCCTCGACCTGCAGGCCGGTCCGTCCATTCTTGTCGGCCACAGCTATGGCGGCATGGTGGTGACCGAAGCGGGAAGCGCCGACAACGTCGCGGGCCTCGTCTACGTGGCGGCGTTCCAGCCGGATGCAGGCGAGACCCTGCTCGACCTCGCCGCCCGGACACCCGCGGCAACCAAGAGCATCGCGGCGACGAAGGACGGTTATCTCTACCTCGACCCGAAGGCTTTCGCTCAGGATTTTGCCGCCGATATCCCCGCGGACGAGGCTCGCTTCATGGCGCAATCCCAGGTCTTCCCCGCGAAGACCGCCTTCGAGACCAAGATCACGGCACCGGCGTGGAAAAGCAAGAAGAGCTGGGCGCTGATCGCCACCGACGACCGGGCCATTCATCCCGATCTGATGCGGGAGATGGCGAAGCGCGCCGGAAGCGAACCGGTCGAAGTCAAAGCCAGCCACGCAGTCTTCATGTCCCAGCCGGCGGCTGTCGCCGCGCTGATTGAGAAGGCCGCGGCCACGCTTTCCGACTGACGCATTACCTTGGTGGCGGAACGCTGCGGTCCGCCACCAAGGCCCTCTTTACGTGTCGTTAGACGTTTGCCGTTCGCAGCGGGCGCTCGCCGCCTTCGATCGCCTGGCGCACCTGCCTGCGGTCGCGCCTTAGGGTGTCCAGGCAATCATTGCCGAACCACTCCAGCGATGCATCGGCCAGGGGATCGCCGGAAATCTCCCGGAGGAATCGATCGTAGTCGACGGTGCCCTCGAACAACGGTGTCATACCGCGCCTGCTACCGGCGGCGGCATAGACATTGGCCGGTTCGAAGACGGACAGGTCGACCCGATCGACAATGTTCTTCAGGTGGTAGTGGCGGATATGCGGCTTCATGGCCCGGTGAACCGTGACCGGATCGTCACCACCCTCCCAAACATGCAGCGTGTCGAAATTAACAGCGAAATGGGAATGGTCGACCTCTTCGATCAATTGCATGGTCGAGGCCGCCGTGTCGGCCAGTGTCTTCGGGTGCGTCTCGGCAAGCAGGTGAATGCCGTAGCTGGCGGTAATCTCACAGATCTCCTTCAGGCGAGCGATGATCTGCCGCCGCTCGTCCGCCCCGACGGCCAGACTGCCGCGGCTTCCGGCGAAGGTGCGGATCTTGCGGGTGCGCCAACGGCGGGCAAGCCTGCAAAGCTCCACCGTCTTGTGCCGCAACGCTTCGGTATCGCCATCAAGCGGCAAGTAGTCGCTGATCATCGGCACGGACAAGCCGTAGCCGTCGAGCCATTCGGCGTTGCGGTCCGAGCGCGGCGCCAGGTTGCGCGCATGCGCGCCCCAGAGTTCGATGCCCTGGAAATCGTTGGCCTCGGCCCAGGTGGCGATCTCGTCGAGCGAGATGAGATGATGCCGGAAGGTGATGGTGCAGAGCGAAACTCTCATCGTGCGACCCTCTTCAATGGGAGAACTTCTGCGGGAAGGACGAGGTCGGACCAGAGATCGAAGACCTCGGCGAGCTTTGCCTTAAGCTTCGTCTCCAACCGGTCCGCTTCGTCGAGCCGCTCGAAGACTGCTCCGGCCAGGGCGCGATCTTCCGCCTGGGCCAGCTTCATGCAGGCGTAGTGCAGGGTCTTCAGCGCCCGAACCAGCGCCTCGATTTCCTCGCACCATTTCTCGAATTCCGCCGCCGGTAGCTTCAGTGCCCGCCAGTAGAAGGCAAAGCCATGCTCATAGGCATATTTGCGGATGGTGATGACGGGCAGTTCGCGCACCGCGGCGCCAAGATTCGAGAGCGTGAGCCCGTCTCGTTCGTCGAGGTGCGCGGTGACGATTTCGCGGACGGCATCGACAAACGGGTTCCGGTCACGAACGAAGCATGCTTCGAAATAGGCTTTCAGGTCTTCCGCATACGGCGCGCGCGCTTCGGCGTTATCGAAGACATAGCCGCCGCCGACTGTCGGCTGCATGATCGCGTGAATGACCTTTTCCTTGGCGATCTCGCCTTCCCAACGATAGTCGGGGTCGTGCACGAACCAGGTCTCGGGATCGGCGGTTTCCTGCAGCATGAGGTAGTGCGGGAAGGGGTTCTGATTGAACTTGTTCTCGCGCTCCGGCAGATGGAACATGTCGAGCATGACCATGACCGAGCCGGTTTCGCTGCGCTGTTTGAGAAGACCGAGCAGCACTGCAAGGTTGTCGAGCTTGGTGCGCGCCGGATCGTACCATTCGACGACGGAGACACCGTAGAGCCGCTCGAACCAGCCGCGGAAGAACTCCTGGGTAATGTCGGGTGCGTGATAGAGAAGCTCGAATCGGTCGCTGACAGCAAACTTCGCGTCCCAGACGCCGAAATAGAACGGCCGTTGGTCCAGTCCTTGGCACTTCAATCCATCGGAAACGCAGCTGACGAAGCAATGGACCTTGATGTCGTAATAGGCCTCGCCATGAACACCCTCGTCGGTCGCCCCTCCGGTCAGCGGGAAGGCCGGAACGACGGTACCCGTTGTCTTCGGCAGATAGAGCGAGACGAGATCGCCGACCGTCTCGATCTCCTGTTTCGCGATCGCCTCCTCTGGCACCGATAGCCCGTATTCAAGTTCGAGATTGAGGAAGATCTCCAGGATCAGCACGGAGTCGAGATAGAGGTCTTCGTTGAGGCGGGCATCCAGGCCAAACCCCTCCATGTGGCCATGTGCCATTTTTTCGGTGAGGACGGTCTCGATTGCCGCCAGGATTTCGTTCTCGCTCATGATGCAGCTCCCGCCATCGGGCCGTTGAACTCGCCTGCCACGTGGCGCGCCGCGACATCTCGACGGCTGATCTTGCCGTTCGCCTGACGGGGAACCGCGTCGACCTGCAGGATCTCCATCGGCAACTGGTGGCCGGCGAGATGGCGGCTGCACCATTCGCGTACCGCCTGCGGCGCCACCGGTGCCTCGGCGCTGAAGAGCAGCGCGACGCGCTCCCCGGCAAAACGGTCGCTCTTGCGGAAGGCGACCGCATCGGTGATCGCGGGCATGGCCATGACGGCATCCTCCACGTCCTTCGGGTAGACGTTGAGGCCGGAGACATTGATCATGTCGTCCAAACGCGAGACGAAGACCAACATGCCGTCGGCGCGGCGATAGCCGAGATCGCGCGTGTGGATCGGCGCGCCATCGCCATTCCTGACGACAATCTCTCCGGCGTCTTCGACACTTCTGCCCGTTTCCGCGAAAAGATGCGGCAGCACGAAGCCCATGTCGCCAGCGGCGGCGACATCCGGATTGATGGCGATGCAACCGGATTCGGAGCAGCCATATTGCTGGAACATGAACCGGCTCTTGGCGCGGATATCGGCAAACCACGGATCGGGGAGCAGGGTGCCGGACGTCATCGTCGCGTGGATCTGTTCGCCCTGGGGCAGAAGCCGCGCAAGCGTGTGCAGGATCGCCGGCGACGAATAGAGCAACGGCCGCTCCGTTTCGCGCAGTACCTTCAGCAAATATTTCGGGTTCCCGGTGTTGACGATCACGGGCGTCTGGCCGCGCTTCAGCGCCACCAGAATGCCGCAGATCAGCCCGTAGGAATGGGTGGTCGGGCAGGCGATGACCGGCGTCATGTCCTCCGGCTGGCGGAACGTGCGCACATAGCTTTCGATTTCGGCGTCGATTTCCGCCCAGCTTCGCGCCACGCATTTCGGCGCGCCTGTCGTCCCGGAACTCATCTGCAACAGCGTGCCCTGCGGCGACCCCAGCTCGGGCTTCTGGAGAACTTCGGCTGTCAGGCTGTTATAGAACAGCCGGTCGCAACCGGCGCCGATCGCGAGCTTGCGTGCGGCCGCATAGGGCGTACCTGGATGGATCGGCAGCACGCTTGCACCCGCCTTGCGGATGGCGAAAAACAGCGCCAGCCAGTCGACGGTTTCCGGAAAGCAGACGGCGTAGCGGCCGGTGTCACGGTCGGAGAGGCCGACCTCGGCGGCCAATCGTGCCGATGTTTCGCTGAAATAGGACTCGTCGTAGAGCCTGTCATCGATGCGGATCATGACTTTCTCCTTCGTTGAAGCGCTTTCGCGGCCAAGCTGTTCGGCACCGTGTGGTGGTATTCCGGCTTCGCCGCAAGGAGCTTCCTCGTCATCAGGGATTCGGTGAGAATGCGGGATTGGCCACAGCCGAGCTGGCTCAGCCGCTCGGTCGCCCCATGCTCGCTCTCATAGGACGCAAGCACGGTTTGGACCCGCTGCCAGAAAAGCGTTTCCGGCAGGTCGTAGCAGTGGTCGAGAAGATGGGAGATCTCGCTGAGATTGTAGACGAACAGCGTGTCCATCACCAATTCGCGCAGCGAATCCAGATTGTCCGTCCAGTAGAACTGGTCCGGCTCGGCATCACGGTAGGCCGGGTTCAGTGCCAGGAAGTCCGGTGCCTTTTCCGGCTCGCGCAGAAAGCCCGGCGAGAACTCGATGCTCTCGTGGAAATCGCGCAGGATGAGCCTGACCGGCCAGCCGTCGCGGTGAACGAGCAGCATATTCTGCCCGTGCGCCTCGACCGCCAGGCCATGGTGGACGAGCAGATGCCAGACCGGAAGGATGGCGATCTCGATCAACCGGTTGATCCAGGGCATGAGGCCGAAACGGCGGATCCAGTCGTCGGCGAACGGGCGCCCGTCCACTTCCACCATC
Source organism: Ensifer sp. EB106-03-01-XG145 (assembly GCF_058792075.1). Lineage (NCBI taxonomy): Bacteria > Pseudomonadati > Pseudomonadota > Alphaproteobacteria > Hyphomicrobiales > Rhizobiaceae > Ensifer > Ensifer sp. EB106-03-01-XG145. Next base: position 174,291 of record NZ_JBYTEC010000008.1, read on the forward strand.
ATCAGGGCATTGAAGGGAATGGCAGCCTCGCCTGTTGCAAGGGTGGCTTCAGCGCTCTCGCGCCAGATCGCCGCCACCTGGCCCGCCAAAGGTCCGTCGCGACCGGCGATAATCCCGGCATATTCCTGCAGGATCGTGAGCGGATAGCGTTCGCCAAAGGCCGGATCGCTCTCGACGATCCCGGCAATCCAGCGCGAGATCACCGGCGCCGTGCAGACCGAATGCGGCTCAAGCGTTCGCCGCGACGAGGTGTTGACGATGTTGAGCGGCAGCTTGATGCTTGCCGCAAGAGGCCTGTCCTGGTTCAGAAGCGAGCGCACCGACTGTGTTGCCGTGTAGCGGTCGCCGGCCGGCCCCAGATAATGGATGCCCCCCGATGCGATCCAACCGGCAAGCGCAGTTTCGCGCAGTTCGCGCCACTGCCAGGGGTGCAGCGGGACAAGCCCGAAATCTTCCGGCGAGACGCCGCGTTGCTGCTGCTTCGCGAGCAGCTCGACCCACACCTCACGTCCGAGTTCCGCGCGCCAGAATGCATCCTCGTCGCCGGGCATTGCCTGGTGAAGATGTTTGCGCGCCACCAGCAGCCAGACGAGCTGGAATGCCCGGCCCGTTTCCGGTCCGTAGGCCGCATGGTCGGCGAAGGAAAAGCCGGTGCGCGCCTTGTAGCAGGGATGGTACGGATGCCCTTCATCAAGTACGCCTTCCAGTTCGGCGAAGGACATCGTGCGCCGCAACCGCGCAGGGAGGTGCCGTTCGTTCCACTGGCAGAAGGCGATCGTCTGGGTGAGCTCGTCGAGCAGCTTTCCGCGCGTCGGGCCGCTGCCCGGCAAGGCGGCAACCAGTTGCGCCAGCGGCGGCGCGACCCAGCTGTCCGTGTCCTCGCGCATCTCCACCGAACCCGGCATCAAGCGAAGCCGTCCAAAGGGGCCAATGGCGCCGCGGCACCGGAAATCCCGGCCGCCGAGCGACCAAGAAAAATCGACCGCATCCCCGTGGGCGTGCTCACTGGCATCGACGATGTCTTCGTATAGGAGGGCGGCGGCGAGCTGGCGAAGCACGCGTTCGTCCGGCCGTCCCTTGAGATCAAGAGGCAATGGCATGATCGGTCCTCGGCACTGTCAGGACGGCCGGCGCCCGCAACGGGTTTGGCACGGGGCGATACAGCGTCGGCGCGTGATTGGATTGCAGCTCGTCCACGTCATAGAGGCGCGTCGTCAGATTGGCCTTGGAGGCGATCGTCGGCAGGTCGAGGACATGACGCGCGAATTCGCGTCCGGCTCCGGTCATGCGGGCGGCATAACCCTCGAGATGCAGGCGCAGTTCGCGCAACAGCAGGCTCTCGTCACAGACGCAGTCATGGCCCATGCGACTGACGACCGAGAAGACCTGATTGACGATCAGGTAGTAGGCGAAGCGGTCGCGGATTTCGCTGTCGGCAAAATAGAGTGAGGCGATCGTTTGCGTCTCGGGAACATGGCTGACGATCAGGCTGCGATGGCGTTCGGAGAGATAGAAGCCCTGATTGTCGCGATAATAGCTGGCAGAGGGATAACCGTTGGCGATGTCCAGCAGACTGTTCTGCTGGTGCGCCTCAAGGGCGATGCCATAATCGTCATAAAGGCGGATCAAAGGCTCGACGGCGCAATCGAGATAACGTCGGAACCACAGCAGGGCCGCGCCCGGCAGGCTTTCACCCGTGCGCGCGGCGAGGGCTCGGACGAGGCGCTCCAGGCGGGAACCCTGGCCCGGAAGTGGATCGGCCGTCAGGGCGGCAACCGTCACAACGCCCCTGCCCTTCGCGCCCGAAAACGGGTTCTCCCGCAGGATGACTTCGAAGCCGCTTTCGCTCCGGCCGGGCAGGTCGAGCGTGATGTAGGCGGGGTCCTGGATGATCCGGAAATTTGGGGACCGCGCGGCAAAGCCGATGCGATCGATCAGCTTCGCCATGGCGACGCCCGCCTCGAGCTCCTGGCGCCGATTGAGACGCACCGAGTTGGTGATGCGGACAGGCAGGGAGAACTTGAGCATCCAGTCGGCATCGGCGTCATAGACCGTGCGCACCGATGAGGTCGCCGTAAAGGCACGGCCGGCAGGCCCCAGGTGGCGCAACTGCCCCTTCTCAAGCATTGACCGAATGTCGGGATCAAGCAGCAGCGCTTCCGCCTGGAGCGGATGCATCGGCAGCAGGCATTCATCGTTATCGAGCCTGATGTCATCCGCATCCGGCCCCACCAGCGAACGGACAATTTCGTCGGCCGCTGTCGAACGGGCGGAAGCGTGCCGCACGCGATCCGCCTTGGCGACAAAATAGTGCAATCTGAACCCACCGCGCAGTTCCGGCGCGTAAGATTCCTGCTGCCAGTAGGTCATGCCCTGCCGGCTCTTCGGCGTCGGATGCTGCCAGTGACCAAAGACCAGCGACTGCTCCGCCTCGATGAAATGGCCGCCGCTTGCCGGCTCGGGCTCCGCCTTGTCGATATAGAGTGCGGTCTGCTGATAGCTTTCGAGCACCCGCATCAGCAGTTCGAGTTCGAAGCTGCGCAAGGCATCCGCCTGGTTTTCATCGCCCTGGCGGTAGCACTCGTGGATGAGGATATGCAGCGCCGAGATCAGTTCGATCTGGCGCCATGTCCCGTCGGAAACGCCCCTGCCCCAGACCCGGCCGAAGTGATGCGGACCGCAGAGGGACGGCGACGTCACCTCGACGCGCAGGATCATGTGCTGCCTCGGGAGCGACCATTCCACACAGTCGAAAGCGCCGCCGGCGGTTCGATGCATGACCCGGATACCCGGGTTCACTTCGCGTAGATAGCAGTTGGCGAAGCTTTGAAAGGTGGCGATTTCTGCGATTTGCCTAGACGATTGCATCCTGTCGATCCTCGGCACGCGACGCATAGCCGCGCAATGGCGTTGGACGTTTTCGACCAACACATTGAATTTTCTTATTGAGAGCGTTGTCAGCCAGTGGTGCTCAGCCGGCGGCCTGCCAGTGGAGCGATCCCGGCTCCTCGCGGAACGCGAAGCGCAGAAGATGGCTTTCGATGACCGATTTCGTATCGTCGAGATCGGCCTCGCCAGGCGAGCGGGCGCGGATGCTCAGGCCATCCGGTGTGGCCTGGAGATAGCCGGTCCCGCAGGAAAACCGGAGTTCGGCGCGATCGCCCGTCTGCTCGACGTCGATCTTGTGGGCGAAGTGCTTGCAGAGCTGCGTCAGGTATTTCTGGCCGTCGTCCGTTGCAAAGTGGGTGGTCGCTTCTTGCATCTGGAACTCCTGTCATCAGGCTTTTTGTTGCCCAGTCGGCCCGGGATGACCGCCTGAGCGTCTTGGGCGACCGCCGTGGGGAGGACACGGCAGCCGCGATCGCGGACCGTCGGCCTAGAAAGTCGCTCTTGCGGTCAGGATGAAGGAACGGCCGGGCTCGTAGAGCGGCGTCACGTTCCCGAACTCCTGGCCGTAGGTCGCCCGGTCTGAATAGGTTTCGTCGAAGATGTTCTTGAGCTCGGCCCGCAGCGTCAGGTTCGGCCGTTGCGGCGGTACATATTCGACAAAGGCGTTGAAGACCTCGTAGCCCTCGAAGGGCTTGCTGCCGGCAGCGACGTCGTCGTAGTCGAGCGCAATCTCGGCGTCGGCACCGAAGGTGACGCCCCAGTCGGCCAGCGTGTGGACCGCCTGCAGCGTGATGATCTGGCCGGCGGGTGCTGCGAGATAGGTGCCGAGATCGGAGTCGGCGGGCTTACCGTCGATTTCGACGTCGATATTGGCGTACTTCACCTTGAAGTAGCCATCACCCCAATTGTAGCCGCCACCGATTTCGAAGCCGCGCGAGCGAACATCATGGGCGGCGATACCGAGGTCTGCCCGGAAGCGCGGTGCGCGCGCATCATCGAGATCGGTCTGGAAGACACTGCCCTCGACTATGAAGCCGTTGTAGTTGGCCTCCAATCCCAAGACGTAATTGTCCGCCGTTACCGGCTTCGGACCGTTGCCATAGTCCCAGTTGGGATTGATGATGAAGTTCTCGGCAAGCGGAATGCCCGCCCAGACATGCGAGTACCCGGCCTTGGCCGTCAGAAGATCCTCGATGAGATCATATTCGCCCGAGACGTTGCCGCTGAAGCCCGAGTTGGTCCATTTCTCGCCCGTCGTTCCGGTAAAGTGCTGGTTGTCCCCTCTTGCGCCAAAGGAAAGGCGCGTCCTCTCCCAAGGCTCAAGCCTCGCCTGCGCGTAAATGCCGACATTGCGCGCCTTCTCGGTGCCGGGATCGTAGAGATCCTCAAGCTCCGCCTTGTCGCTGTAGAAGTCGATGCCGGCGATCACATTGCCGATATCGAAAGAGAACTTGTTCTCGAACTTGCCATTGAAACTATCCGACGTGCCGAGAGCGTCATAGGTGGTGGGAACGCCCGGTCCCGGCTTCGGGAAGATCGGCAGATCGACCTCTGTCTTGCTGTAGGCAACCAGGAGCTTCGGGTCCCACCACCCCTCCGGCGTGCTGTCGGTATAGGTAAAGACGGTGTTCTGCCGGTCGAGCGTGTAATCGCGGATGCGCGGCTCCCACGGCTTCGGATTCGAAATCGACCCCACATTGGCGCGGAACGGCCGAGGCGCATCGTCATTGATACGGTCGTGGCTGATCTCGAAACGGTCGCCGCTCTCGAACTCGTAGGCGAGCTTTCCGAGGCCGCTCAGCAGATTGGTGCTGGTGCCTTCGACCTCCTTGCCGTTGCCGGCGGTGAAATCGTTGCCCTTGCCGAAGTTGAAGTAGCCGAGGAACTCAAGCCCTTCATGCATGCCATAGGCGGAGAGCCCCGTGGTCACCGTGTCGCTGTTGAAATTATAGCTGGATGTAACGAAGCCACCGAAACCGTCGGCATCCAACAGATCGCGCGGATCAATCGTTTCATAGGCGATCGCACCGGCGAGCGCCCCCGGGCCGGCATCGGCCGGGGCAACGCCGGCATCGACGTTGACGGCCTTCAGGAGGCCCGGATCGATGAGGTTCGTGCCATTGTGGTGGAAGACCTTGTTGTTCTGGCGGCCGCCGTCCATGGTCACGGCAAGGCTCGTTTCCTCGATGCCATGAACGTAGACCTTCTGCGACATCGGCAAGGAGCTGCCGACGGCGATGCCCGGCTCCCCTGAAAAGACGTCGGCAATGTTGGCGGGGTTCTTCAGCTTCAGGTCCTCCGACGAGATGACGATCTCGCCGGCGCCGAGCGGTCCGCTGCCAAAGGCGGAAATCGGGTCGAGAACCGTGGCGCCGGATGCATCCACGCCCTCGCTGCTGCCGGCCGCCGTGGCCGAGCCGATCAGCGCCGTTCCGCCCGATACCCGGTAGGAGATGCCGGTGCCTGAGAGCAGCTGTGCCAGGGCCTGCTGCGGCTCCAGCGTGCCGCTGACGGCGGTCGAACGAATGCCCTTCGACGTCGCTGCAGCCAGGGTCACCTGCAGGCCGGATTGCCGCCCAAAGGCATTCAGGGCACTTGCAAGCGGTTGCGACGGAATGTTGAACGTGCGGGCCGTGCTGACACGCGATGTCGTCTCTTGGGCGGAGGCGACGGAAAGGGGCATGAAGGCAAGGGAGGAAAGCCCGACGATCGCCGTCGTTGTCAGCAGGCGCAGACCTGCATGGCTATATCCTGCGTTGAAAGAAAGATGTCCCTTGCGGCATTTCGGCGAACTCATTTTACCCCCGTCTCGATGATCCGCGCGCTGCCTCTCGGCAGGCGCTTCGGACCAAAGACGACGGGCTCCGGATTTTTTTTCACCGGTCCGCGATTTTTTCTTGAATTTTTGAGTCCAAATTAAAATTGCGTCAGAACGCGGCCATAGGATGTCACCTCGCGCACCTTGCCACCAAACGGCTGCACCAACGCCTGAAGAGCGTGATCGGGATCCGTGAGGTCATAAACGCCCGTTACCCGTCGCGCCGCGAGTTCGGATTGCGGGATGGAGATCCAGGCGGAATGGTAACGTTGCAGCCGCTCGGCGGCAGCGGCAACGGTGACGTTGTTGACGAACATCTTGCCACTCCGCCAGGCGCCGATCTCTTCGGCCGCGATCGCGCTTCGGGTGACAGCACCCGTCGCATGCGCCACCGTCGCCGTTTCTCCCGGCGCGAGTTCGAAATTCTGCTTATGGTTTTCCCCGCTATACGAAACGGCCACCGTGCCGTGGGCGAGCTCGACCGTTGTCTCCGTACTCGCAAGCTGCACGTCAAAAGACGTGCCGAGAACCGAAACCTCCACGCCGCCGGCATCGACGACGAAGGGACGCGACGGGTCGCGCGCGACATTGAAATAGGCCTCGCCCTTGAGAAGCCGGACGTGCCGGGCCGCGGTGTTGATCTCGGTGGCGATGGCACTGCTGCCGCCCATCTGAATAGTTGTGCCGTCCTCCAGCGTGATCGTCCTGCTCTGCGCGGTCTCGGTCACATGATCGGCCTGCCACCACACCAGCAGCGACGGGAGCGCGACGAACAGCACCAGGCAGGCGGCAAGCGCCATCACTGCGGTGCCGGCAACTAAGGTTCTGGCCGCCCAACGCTTCGGCTGGCGGGTGGTTGCCGCAGATGAGACTAACGGCGTCGCCCCGCGCCAAAGCTGCTCATGAACCGGCGGCACTTCTCCCAGCAATTGCCAGGTCTTCAATGCCGTCTCCCAGGATCGGACATGCAGTTCCGACCTGCCCAACCAAGTGCGGAACGCGGCTTCCGTCTCCCGACAGTTCGGACGCGCCTTCAGTTCGAGGAACCAGTCCATGGCCTCTTCGAGCAACACCTCCGGTATGTGGTTGTCCTTGGTCAAAGCTCTGCCTGCTGGTTACGTGTTCGACGAGACACTACAGCGCCGCGCGTCTTATCAGACGCGCAAAGGTCGCTGTAGCACTTTGAATTGCTGCATGTTTTCATCCTTTAATCGGGTACGATTCAAGGAAACATGCACAAGCGGAATCATTCGGTCTGTCACAAAGACGAATTGCTTTGGATTTTTTTTCACGCCGGCCCAAAATTCTAGGAGGCATCGCCCGCCAGAATTGTCGCCACCCGCATCATGGCGGTGCGAACATGGCGATGTACGGTTGCGACCGAGATGTTCAGGTGGGCGGCGATTTCTTCCAGGGTGTATCCACCGAAGCGGTGCATCTCAAGGGCAACACGAACCTCCGTAGGAAGATCGTCGAGGACGCCGGAAATGCGCCGGATCTCGTCGGTCACCACGGCGATGTCTTCGGGCGTCGGCATCTCGATCGGCATCGACCAGAACGGCGGCTCGTCCTGTTCCTCCCGCGCCTCTATCTTCCGGCGCTTGAGAAGATCGAGGCACAGATTGCGGACGATCCTGTAGAGATAGGCAGGCGAGAGGCCCTGGGAACCATTGTCGGTATTGGCCGGCGCGAAGCGGATGAACGCCTCCTGCACGATGTCTTCGGCCGTCTCACGCGACCCGACGATGCGCGTCGCATAGGCGACCAAAGCGGTACGCTTGGCGAAATAGACCTGATGGCGCGTTTCCATGTCGACCAAGGCGTCTGATCCGAACAAAACAACTTTGATGTGGCGTCCAGCGTCGTTCGCACTGCCTGCCGCGACGCGATCGGTGGACCGGATGGCCAAACGAACGCGACGTCTCTTAGCACGCGTAAATAAACTTGTCTGTAATAGTCATGTTATTTTTCCAGCCAATAGCCTCGACGCCTGGCCGCCGAGCCTGAGCGTCCTTGGCCGGAGACCGTATCCCGTTGCAGAAGCGGAACTTTTCGCTCCGAGGACGATTACCCATCTGAGCGCGAACCGTGTCAACCGGACGCGGCAGGGATGGCGAACATGGCGGTTTTTCCGGTTTCTCGCCATGGCCAACGAAACGGCAGTCGAGCGCCCAACCTGTCCGGTTCGTCTCACTTTCTCATCGAGATTCAAGGCGCAACGCCCGCGCCCCCGCCCTCGACACGCAACTCTCTGACGAGCTCGATCAACGCCCGGAGTTTTGCCGGCACGTGTCGCCGGCCGGAGAAATAGAGGCACAGGCCGTCATAGGGTGGCGTCCACTCATCGAGAACCCGCACCAGCCGTCCGGCAGCGACATGCTCCTGGACCGCATAGTCGGAGAGATAGGCCAGCCCTGCGCCACACAGTACCGCCTCAAGCATCAGCCCGCTCTCGTCCAGAATGAGCCGTCCGGGCACATCGATCTCCACGCTCTCGCCATGACGCGAGAACTCCCAGTGATAAATCCGGCCGCTCGCCATGCGCGCCCGAATGCAAGTGTGATTCATGAGATCAGCCGGTCGCTGCGGCGCCGCCCTCTCCCGGAAATAATCCGGCGATCCGACGACGATCATGCGCGACTGGCGCGTGACTGGCACTGCGATCATGTCCGGCGGCACTGCGTCTGTCAGCCGGAAGCCGGCATCGAAGCCTAGGGCGACGATGTCCACCAGCGCGTTGTCGGTCGCTACCTCCACCGCCATGCCCGGAAAACGCCGGAGATATTCCATCAGCAGCGGCTGCAGTACCATGCGTGCCGCACCGGGCGAGGTGTTCAGCCGAAGCGTCCCCGTCGGCCGCGCCCGGGATTCCGTCACCCTCTCGACGGCACCGTCGATCGCGGCGAGAGCCGGCAGAACCTCGGCCACGAAGGCCTCGCCCGCCGCAGTGAGTGCCACCGACCGGGTTGTCCGGTTGAACAGACGGACATCCAGCCGCTCCTCCAGCGCCGACACGGCATGGCTGAGCGCAGAGGACGACACGCCGAGTTCGCGGGCAGCGGCGCGGAAACCGCCGAGCCGCGCGATCGTCGTCACCGCCTCGAGTTCGGACAGACTGGGTCTCATTGCGCTATTTTCCTCATCAACCTGTCTATGATTGATGATCTTATCCTGGCGACCCTTCCGGCGCATATCCCCTTCATCACAACAGGAAACCGAACGATGAAGATAATCGAGCAGATCTATGTCGACGGCGCTTTCGTGACCCCTGAGGGCAGCGAGCGCTTCGAGCTTTTCAATCCCGCCACCGAAGAGAAGATCGGCGAGGTCCGCCTCGGTGATGCGGAAGACGCCCGCGCGGCGATTGCAGCCGCCAAGCGCGCCTTCCCGGCCATGCGGCGCACGACACCGGCCGAGCGCATCGCCATGCTGCAAGCGCTGCGCGACGCGGTCGCAGCGCACGCCGATGCCTTGCATGAGGCCATGGCGACCGAGTACGGCGCACCGCAGTCCTTCCTCGCTTTCTCGGTGCCGCATGCTTCGCACGTTTTCGAGGTCGCCGCGAAGACCGTGGCTGGCTATACCTTTACCCGGCAGATCGGCAACGCCGCGGTCGTCATGGAACCGGTTGGGGTTGCCGCCGCCATCACCCCCTGGAACAGCAACATCGGCTTCATCTGCACCAAGCTCGCCACCGCAATCGCGGCCGGCACGACGATCGTGATCAAGCCGTCGGAAATGAGCGCCATCCAGACCCAGACTCTGCTGGAAGCGCTGCACGAAGCCGGTCTGCCCCGTGGCGTGCTCAACCTCGTCAACGGCTATGGTCATGTCGTCGGCGCGGAGCTCAGCCAGAACCCTGGTATCGCCAAGATCACCTTTACCGGCTCGACCACCACCGGAAAGACGATCCTTCGAACCGCTGCGGAAAGCTTCAAGCGCGTGACCTTGGAGCTCGGCGGCAAGGGGCCGCAGATCCTGCTCGACGATGCCGATCTCGATCACGCCATTCCGCACGTGCTTGCTTCCGCCTTCCGCAACAGCGGCCAGGCCTGCATTGCCGGCACCCGGCTTCTGGTGTCGGAGCGGAGGCTAGCGGAAGTGACCTCGCGTCTCGCCACCGCCGTCTCGGCATTGAAGATCGGCCCTTCGAGCGACCCGACCTCGGATATCGGCCCGATGGTCAGCGCCAGACAATGGCAGCGCGTCCAGTCCTATATTCGTCTCGGTCAGGAGGACGGCGCAAAGCTGCTGGCCGGCGGCGAAGGTCGCCCGCAGGGGCTCGATCGTGGCTGGTTCGTTCGCCCCACCGTTTTCACCGATGTCACCAACGACATGCGGATCGCGCGGGAAGAAATCTTCGGCCCTGTCCTCAGCGTTCTTTCCTATCGCGGCGAAGACGAGGCGATCGCCATCGCCAACGACACGGATTATGGCCTGCAATCGTACGTTCTCGGCACCGATGCGGAACGCATGCGCCGCGTGGCCGGCCGGCTCGAGGCCGGACGCGTGGTCCTCAATGAGGCGCCGGCAGATGCACAGGCTCCCTTCGGCGGCTTCAAGCATTCCGGCATCGGTCGTGAATTCGGGCCCTTCGGCCTCGAAGCCTTTCTCGAGCCGAAGGCGATCATTGGCTGAGCGATAATCCCCGTGTTTCAGGCGACCTGCGCGCCGACCTTGGGCGCGCTAGCCAACGCGACGGTATTGCGGCCCATGTGCTTCGCCTCGTAGAGAGCCGCGTCTGCGTTTTGCAGCAGCTTTTCAAGCGTCGTCTCAGTCGCAAGCGCCGAAGCGACGCCCAGGCTTGCCGTCACGCACCCATTGCCAAGTCCGCGATGTGCAATGCCGAGCCGTTCGATCGCCGTGCGGATACGCTCGGCCATCGCCAACGCCTGCAGCGGCTCCCGATCCGCCACGAGCACCAGCATCTCCTCACCGCCGAAGCGGAAGACGAAGGAGGCTTCATCCACCGTGTCGCGCATGCATTGCGAGACGGCGCGGATGCAGGCGTCGCCCTCGATATGGCCGTGAACGTCGTTGAACCGCTTGAAGTGGTCGATATCCAGCAGGATCGCCGAAACCGGCGCCAGGCGAGGCGCGTCGTTCCACAGCATCTCGCCAACCCGCGCCAGCGAGCGACGGTTCAACAGTCCCGTCAGTTCATCCCGTTCGGCATTACGCTCAAGCTGGCGGTAGAGAAGGCTGCCTCTTAGCTGGTTGAGGAAATTCTGCCTGTCCTTTTGCTCCAGAAAATAGGCGCTGACCGCCAGGAAGATCGACAGTGTCAGATAGAAGGTGATGATGCCGGAATAGGTGACATCGTCGAAGGCGCCGGTCAGGCGCGTGGTGGTGAAATGGGAAGCGCACAGCAGCGCGAGCCCGATCACGACGGCAAAGAAGCGTGGCCGCAAGGCAATGACGAAGAACAGGAAGGCGGCGGAGTTGCCGTTCTGATAGACGAACAGGTAGGAACTGGCGCTCTGCGTGGCCGCAGCCATCGGCAAGGTGACGCCCAGCACGGCGATCGCCACCGCCAGAACGTCGTAGAGAAGCGCATCCGGCCAGCGGCGCACGGCCAGGATACAGCCGATGACGAAAGGCGTGAACACCAGGAAGCGGACAACGAGCAGCTCGTTGAACACGTCGGGCAGCATCGTACGATCGCCGAAATAGACCAGATCGTAGATGAAAACGCCGATCACGCCCCAGATCACCGCGAGCCGCACACGCTCGGCCGCATATTCCTTGCGGAACAGCGCCTCGATCTCCGGCGAGAATTGCAGATAACGAAAGCCGCGCGCGATCTGGTTCTCTACCTGGTCTAGCGTGGCAACGCCCATTACCAAATTCCCCGGCTGCGGAAGGACTCCAGCAAACTTGCAGAGAAAACTGAATATTCGTCTAAAGTTAGATCGGTTCGCCGCTGTCTTCGGGCACCTTGATCAGGACCGTCTCGTCGGCCTCGATCGGCCTGCCATCCTGTGTGCGGATGTCGAGCTTCACAGGCAGTCCTGTTTCTTTTTCGACCAGCAGGGAATGCTCCTCGCCGGGCTGAAAGAGGTGCCTTTCGCCGAACTGGCGCAAGGCGACCATCACAGGAAAGAGGTCCCGGCCCATCGCCGTCAATTGATACTCGACCCGCGCTTTCGCCTCTCCGACGGGAACCGTCTCCAGAATGCCGCGATCGACGAGCGTGCGTAGGCGCTCCGTCAGGATGTTCTTGGCAATGCCGAGGCTCTTTTGAAAATCGCTAAAACGCCGGAGCCCGTCGAACGCATCGCGCACGATCAGCAGCGACCACCAGTCGCCAATCGCGTCCAGAGATCGCGCGCTGGGGCAGTAGTCTCCCTTGAGGCTTCTGCGCGCCACCATACGAACTCTCCTCTCTCGCGGCCACGAGATTTTGGTTGCATTATGAAACCAAATCGGTATCCATAAATTTGGTTTCATTATTAAACCGAAATAAGGAAGAAGTCCAATGGATGGTGGAGCTGCTGCGGCGTCGATCGACGCCGCAAACGACGCTGCGCGCCCAAATGCCGGAGATGCCACGGCATCACTGTTGACGCGCCCGATGATGACACTCTTTGCCCTCGCCTCTGGCCTTGCGGTCGCCAACGCCTATTTTGCCCACCCCCTGCTGGATGTGATGGCCGCGGATCTCGACCTTTCGCAGACCAGCGCCGGCTTGATCGTCGGCGCGACGCAGATCGGCTACGCGCTCGGCCTGGTCCTGCTTGTTCCTCTTGGCGACCTTTTCGATCGCCGCAAGGTCATCATCATTCAATCCCTGCTTTCAGTGGTCGCACTCAGCTTCGTCGCCCTTTCGGCCAACGCCGAAATGCTGATGGCCGCGATCGCAGCCGTCGGCATGCTTGCCGTCCTGACACAGGCCCTGGTCGCCTACGCGGCCAGCCTGGCTCAACCGTCGGAACGTGGCCGGGTGGTGGGGTTTGTCACCAGCGGCATCGTGATCGGCATCCTCTCCGCTCGCACCGTCGCAGGCCTTCTGACGGATCTCTCCGGCTGGCGATCGGTCTATCTTGCATCCTGTGTCGCAACGCTCTTGATCGCCGGCCTGCTATACAGGTTGCTGCCGCACCAGAGACGGGAAACGAGCAAGCTCAGCTACCCCCGCCTGGTCGGCTCCACCTTCAAGCTGATCTGGGAAGAGCCGGTGCTGCGCACCCGCGGCGTGATCGCCATGCTGATCTTCGCGAACGTGACGACCCTGCTCACGCCGCTTGTTCTGCCGCTGAGCGCACCGCCCTTCTCCATGTCGCATACCGAGGTCGGCCTCTTCGGTCTGGCAGGGATCGCCGGGGCTTTGGCCGCTTCGCGAGCGGGCCATTGGGCCGATCGCGGGTTCGGCCAGACGACGACGGGGATTGCACTCGCGCTCATGCTCATCGCATGGCTGCCCATCTCATTGCTGGATCACTCGATCCTGTGGCTCATCGCCGGTGTGCTCGTCCTCGACTTCGGGCTCCAGGCGGTCCACGTGACCAACCAGGCCTTGATCTATCGTGTCCGTCCGGAAGCCCAGAACCGACTGACGGCAGCCTACATGCTCTTCTATTCGCTCGGCAGCGCGATCGGATCCTCTCTCTCCACGGTCGCCTATACGCATGCGGGATGGAACGGCGTCTGCCTGATGGGCGCGGCGATCAGCCTTACCTCGCTGCTCTTCTGGCTGGCGACAAGACCTACGGGATCCAAGCATGCGGAAGACGCGCAGCGTTGAACGGTTGAGTGAGCTGCGACAGCGCGGACCGAGGTTGGCTCAGCCAACGAGAAGGCCCCGCACGATGGCGGGGCCTCTGAGGGAACGGTCGACCGCCGCTCCTCGACGCTTATGCGGCCGGTTCAAAGTCGGTCGAGAGGGACACGGCACGCCATTGGGCAAGGATTTCTGCGTCCGATGCGTGCTTGGCTTCGATCGTGGCCACCGTGTCGCTGCCAAGCGGCAACCGCACCGGCGGATTTTCGGCATCAGCGAACGAGATCAAGACCTCTGCCAGCCTGTCGGGATTGCCCGGCTGGTTATGGCTGATCTCCTTCGCCTTGCTGCGAACGAAGCCGGCCGTCTCGGCATAGTCCTCGATCTCGATCGGGCTGATGCCGAGTGAGGTCGAGTCGAGAAAGTCGGTGCGGAAGTAACCGGGTTCGATCGCCGTCGCATGGATACCGAGCGGGGCAAGCTCTGCTGCGAGCGCTTCGGTCAGGCCTTCAACGGCAAACTTCGTCGAGCAATAGACCCCGAAGCCAGGGCCGCTGCGATAGCCGCCGATCGACGAGAAGTTCAGGATGCGTCCCGAACGCTGGCGGCGCATGTGCGGCAGCACGGCACGGGTGACGGCCAGCAGGCCGAAGACGTTGGTGCGATACAGGGCCTCGATCTCGGCACCGCTTGCCTCTTCGACCGCACCGAGCAGTCCGTAGCCGGCATTGTTGACCAGAACATCGATCCGGCCAAAGCGGGCGATCGCCTGCCCGACGGCCCGATGCGCCTGGGACTCGTCGGTAACATCGAGCGCCACGGCCAGAAGGTTGGGCTGTTTGCCGAAACGCTCGGCGATCGCCTTCGGATTGCGCGCCGTCGCGACGACCTGATCGCCCTTGGCGAGTGCCTTTTCCACAATGAGGGCGCCAAATCCACGGGATGCCCCGGTAACGAACCATGTATGCATGTGAACCTCCTGTTTGTTTCGCCGCTCCATCGTCGGCGGCTGAGAAGGTTTTACCGCGCTCCATCTGCTGAGATAATCGACTGGATTCTCCTTGAGCTGATGAGTAAGATTCATCAATGAGAACCGTATCGCCTTCCGACCTGTCCTCCTTCCTGGCTTTGGCCCGGCACCGAAGCTTCCGCCGCGCCGCTGACGAGGTCGGCTGCACGCCATCGGCACTCAGCCATGCCCTGAAGGCACTTGAGGAGCGGCTTGATCTTCGCCTCTTCAACCGAACGACCCGCAGCGTCGCGCTGACGGAAGCGGGCGAACTTCTGCTCGCGCGCGTCGCACCCGCCTTCCGCGACATCGAGGATGCGCTTGACGACCTCAACAACTTCCGGGGCGCACCTGTCGGGCGCTTGAAACTCAATGCGGCGCGCGCCTCCGCGAAGATGGTGCTTCTGCCTTTGGTCGCGCGTTTTCTCGAAGCCTACCCGAAAATCAGCATCGAGATCGTCACCGACAACGACCTCGTCGACATGGTATCGGAGGGTTTCGACGCCGGCGTTCGTTTCGGCGAGGTCATCGCGCAGGACATGATTGCCGTCCCGATCGGGCCGCGCCAGCGCACCGCAATTGTGGCAACGCCTTCCTTCTTCGAGCGCTTTCCAAAACCGACCGCTCCCGATCACCTGAGGGAACTCCCCTGTGTCGGACTGCGCTTCGGCAGCGGCCGGCTTTACGCATGGGAGTTTGAGCGCGGCGGCGTGGAACTTCAGGTCGAAGTGAGCGGCCCGCTGATCGTCGACGACCAGGACATGATGGTGGACGCTGCCCTTGCGGGCGCCGGCGTGACCTTCACCTTCGAGGATCAGGTGCTGTCGCTGATAGACGAAGAGAAACTTGTTCGGGTGCTCGAAGACTGGTGCCCCTACTACGGCGGCCTCTATCTATACTACCCCAGCCGACGGCAAATGCCGGCGGCGCTACGCGCCTTCGTCGATTTCATCAGGACTGCGGGTACCGCCTCACCAAGAGTTAACGCGAAGCTGCTTCAGCGACCGACCGCGCCACGGTCGGACCATGACGCCGCCGCTTCCGGCTAAGGCCGGAACAGGCGAAGGTGCCCGACGCGGGACATCCCCTGGCCTACGCCTTGGTTTCCATTGCGGGCGAAATAGCCTCCGCGACGGCCAGCTCGGCCATGGCAAGGGCAGCTTCGCGCGTTGCGGCAGCCGCGATGAAGCGGCCATTGTGGCAGAAGCTTGCGCCCGCGACCCCGCAAGCCGCTTCCAACTCGCCGTTGGTCAGGCCGGCCCAGGCTGCGGGCAGGTCTGCGCGAAGCTCAAAGCCCTCATCTGCCTTGCGGATGCCCGTCAGGCACCAGTCTTTGTCGCGCGGGTGAACGACGAACAACAGGTGATCGGCGCCGGCCTTCACGACGGCCGGACGGAAGGGCATGCCCATCGGCAGCTCGAGAACGCGACCATCCCCGGCTCTAGCGATTTGCTGAAGGACGAGTGCCTCGGCTCTGAGCTTGGCGGTGCGCTGGGCTACGCCGGCCTCGACGAGCGCACGGGCAACCGCCAGGGCGGCCTGAAAGCCGCGATCGTCAGCCTCCTGGCCGGCCTCGTCGAAAACCGGCTTCAAGGTTTCCAAAAGCGCCGGCAGGGTGAGCCCTGCGAGCGGCCCGGCAACGGAAGGGTCGAGCGCACCATTATCCACCAGGTCGACCGGAAGCACGAAGCGTGCATCAAAGGCCGCATGGACCGCCTCGATATGGTCTTCAGGAACGCCTGAAGCGGCGAGATAGTCGCGGCCGTAGTGCTTCCAGATCAGCCCGAACGAACTGTAGGGCTGGCCGTCCTCTCTCAGCGGCGCGCCGCGCTGGTGATGATCGAAAATGCCGGCAGCAGGGTCATACTGGCCACCCACATCGTAGACGATACGGTCTGCACCGGGCCTGATCCATTCCGGAGCCCGACTGCGGATCAGACGAGCCTGCGGGAAAAGCCGTGTGAGGATGACGGTGGACAGCAGTTCGTCGGCATGGAAGCCACCGGAATGGGTAACGAGAAACTCTGGGATCATCCCGATTGGCCTTATGGTTCGTTGAATACGGAGCGCACCACATAGCCATTGCTTGCTGCCACCTCAACCCACCATCGCTCCTTGCCCCGCCTGGAGACCCGCCTGCGTCGCCCGGAGATCTTGGCGGGGGAGGCCCCGAGCGCAGCTACTCCAGATCCATCGTGGTGAAGACCCGGCAGTTGTCCGGCGCAGGCGTAGCACGGCAAATTTCCGCATCGACCAGTTGGCCGACGGGCAGCTGGCCCGTCAACATCAGCTCTAAGGACAATTGATAGGGGTGGAGTTTGCCAGCCGCGTTGCGCAGGCGTTCGGCCAGAGACTGGTAACGGACGCCCATTTCGTAGTAGTAGGCCACGAGCTTGCGGGTATCGGTCTCGTTTCCGGCCAGCATCGGAATGTCTTCGACGATCGTCCCTTCTCCCGCCAGCCGTCGAATGCCGGACGCAAGGACGAGCGTGCATGCCTGCGAGCAGGCTCCAAGCGAAACCGCCTTGCCGATATAGGCGGCCCCCTTGTCGTCGTTTGCGGTACAGTTCTTCTGATCGCGCTGACATCCGAAGAAAATGGTCGTACCCACCGCCACGCTCAGCTTGCTCTTGCGGATGAGGCGGCCGAGTTCCATCGCAGCAGCCATGTCGCCACCGGGCGATCGCAGGACCAATGGCAGCTTGCGGCCTGCGAGCCTCTTCAAGGTTGCCTTCAGCAGGGCCGGCGTCTTCGGACCGATGGTGCCTGCGGCGGAAATCCATTCCGGACATGTCGGCTCGCAACCGGCCTGGTTGGAGCGCACGACGACAAACCGCATCTCCTGCTCAGCCGCCATTGCCGGCCGCTCCATCAACAGGCTTGCGGCCAGCAGACAGATTACCAGCGCAACCCGTAGCAGGCGGGGCGTGGCTGCGCCGACGGGAGAACTCCATATTCGCATTCCGGTCTCCAACCCAAATCCCCTGGTCTAACGCTTCAGGTCCGACATGACGAAAACCCGACAATTGGCGGACGCCGGTACCGTTCTGCAGGTCTCGACCGAGGTCAGCAATTCGACCCCGCCCAGCTGCGTGATCAATTTCATCTCGGTCATCGCGACGGGTTCGATCTTGCGCATATCGGAGGCGGGCGTGATCTTCATCAGATCGATAACCGTGCGGCCGATGCCCATTTCCGCGAGGTAGGCGGTCAACTCGCGCTCCTGCGACTTGGTCATCTCGTAGATCTTGCGGCTGCCGACATTCTTGCGGCTGACGACCTTCTTGCTGGTCACCTTCTTCTTGCCGTTGACGATACGGTACTCCTCCCGATACCGCGTCTGGGTCTGAACGAAGACAGTGGTGATCTGGTGAACGCCGAGATAGGCCCATTGCCCGGCCACTCGGCGGGTTCCGCCGGCGAACATCAGCGGACAGGCCGAATTGCAGTAGGCTCCGCCCGAATAGGCGGTACCGATATAGCGGGCGCCCTTGCCGTCGTTGTCGCGGCAGTCCTTCTGCTGCGGCTGACAACCAATGAAGCGGGTCTTGCCGACCGCCACTTCAAGCTTTCGTGTTCTGATGATCCGCCCCAGCGCCAGGGCAGCGTCGACGTCTCCCCCGGGTGACGTCACCACGACGGGCAGGCGGCGTTTGCCGATGGTTTTGAGCAGCTTCTTGAAGTGCGCGGGGCTTTCGCGAACGATCGTCCCCTCAGCCGATATCCACTCCGGACAGGTTGGCTCGCACCCTGGCTGACCGCTGCGAACCACGAAGAACTGCATGTCAGCGCCGCCGGCCGGCGCCGCTCGAACCGTCGCGGCGGAGGCCAGGAGCCCAACCAACAGACAGACAATGACCACTGAACGCGAGAATACTTCTCGTGGAAATGCCATGCCGATCAAAAAACTGTCCCTCGCCCGACTGTCCCCGCCCCGGCGTTCCAGGTTGGAGCGATCTCGCCCGATCCCTTTTCGCATCAGCGCGGCGCGCGGCCCCCCGCAAATTTCATGCTGCAAATATGACTATCAAAACAAACAGTTCTTTCGCACCTATTGCTGAGATCGTGCGCGGGATGGCGAAAGAAGAAAGAAAGTTGCGTCAGACAATAATGAAACCAACGATAGCATGGAGCCTGAATATAAGGCAACAATCATGGACGCGGAAACGGCTGTCGGCGCGATGCGATCGACCCACCTAAGCCATTGCAGCGAGACGATAGTTGTTCGCGCGGCAGCGATCAGACGCCGAGGGGCTGGATACACCGTCGACGCTTTGACAACATAGGCGCTCAAGGCAGGATTGCGATTCGATGACGATTTTCTTTAAGGCAGCAATTTCCGACGACGTAGCATTCGGAATGATCGAGCGGTGTTTTTCCGATCCGGACGACTATGACGGCTATCTCGATATCTTTGGCGATCACACCGAGCGGACCGTTTCATGGAGCAAGGGCAGGTCGGTGGACGAGTTCAAGGCGGAGATAACCGAAGCATTGCGATCGGCCTGGGAAAGCGCGCGTTTCTGGCAGGTATACGAACGGCGGGAAGACCGGGACGATGCCGGAACCAATGAAATCCGGCGCGCTGCCATCAATCTGACGCGCACCTATGGCGGCGTGATCGTGATCACGTTGAGCCTGCTTGGCAGACGCAGCAGCACGCACGATCTCGAACTGGTGTTTGTCTGCTTCCAGGAAGATGCCCAACGCCGGAATTTTCGCGTGCGCTACGACGGAAAATTCATTCCCGCCTGACGCCTTGCGTGGTGCAAAAAATAGCGTTTCTCCGACCAGGCCCTGATCGGCCGGCGGCACGCTTGCCGATCAGCCACACCTGGCAAGCCTACTTCAGGAAAGCCCGGAAGCGCCGCATGGCAAAGGCGAAGAGGATGGCGCCGATCAGCAGCAAGGCAAGAAGCTGCGGCCAGACTACGTCCAGACCGGCATCGCGAAAGAGAACCGCCTGCGCCAGAATGACGAAGTGGGTGTTCGGCGCCGCCAGCATGATATTCTGGATGATCTCGGGCATGCTTTCGCGCGGCGTCATGCCCCCGGACAGGGCCTGTAGCGGCAAGAGCACAAGCATCAGCAGCAGACCGAACTGCGGCATGGAGCCGGCAATCGTGGCAAGCAGGATGCCCATGGAGGTGGTCGCAAAGAGCTGCAGGGCCGTTGCCAGCAGGAACAGCGCGAACGAGCCCTGCACCGGAACCGCAAGCGCGCCCTTGACGACGACGATCAGCGAGACCGCCGAGGCGAGCAGCACCACGAGCCCCATCGACCAGACCTTGCTGACCATGATTTCGAACGGGGTCACAGGCATGACCAGGAGGTGCTCTACCGTCCCGTGCTCGCGCTCGCGGATGAGGGCGGCACCCGTGAGCACGATCGACAGGATGGTGATGTTGGTGATGACGTTCATGACTGCGCCGAACCAGCCCTTGTTGAGCTCCGCATTGAAGCGGGCACGCAGAACCAGATCGACCGGCAGTTTCTGCTCGCTGCGGTGTCGGTCAAGGAAGCCCGCGACCTCGCCGGTGACGATCTGCTGGATGTAGCCGTTGCCGGAAAAGGCCTGGCTCATGCGCGTCGCGTCGACATTGAGCTGGATGGTCGGCGAGCGACCGGCCAGCAGATCCGTCTGGAAATTCGGCGGGATATCGAGCGCGAAGGTCTCGAGCCCCTGGTCCATGCGGCGGTCCATTTCCGCCGGCGTGATCATCTGCGGCGGCACGAAATAGGGCGGATAGAAAGCCGTCGAGATCCGCGTCGAAACCGGCGAGCGGTCCTCGTCGACGATGGCGATTGCCGCACGGTTCAGCGTTTCCGGCATTGCGGTCGAGCCCGTATAGACCGAGAGCGTGAAGGAATAGACGATCAGGATCAGCAGGATCGGATCGCGCCAGAGCCCCCAGAGTTCCTTGATGCCGAGATGGTAGATATGGGACAGGCGCATCGTTACCTCGCCTGTTTCTTGAGGGATAGCGTGCCGATCGCGAGCAGCACGGGCACGGCGATCAGCATCGGCACGAAGGCGCCACCGAGATCACCGAAGCCCAGAGCCTTGGAAAAGGTGCCGCGGGCGATCGTCATGAAATGTGTGGTCGGGTAGATCTGGCCGATGAAGGCACCCGCCCCTTCGAGCGAGGAGACCGGATCGATCATCCCGGAATACTGGATTGCGGGAATGAGCGTCAGGATCGCCGTGCCGAAGATCGCAGCGATCTGGCTCGACATGAAGGTCGAGATGACGAGCCCCATGGCCGTTGCCGCCGAAACGTAGATCAGCCCCGCGGCCGTCCAGGCGAGCAGACTGCCGGTAAACGGCACTCGAAAGACGAAGATCGCGAATGCCGTCAGCAGCACGAAATTGAGCATCGCCAGGGCAACATAGGGGATCTGTTTACCGATCAGGAATTCGAGCCGCGTCACCGGCGAGACATAGAGGTTGACGATCGACCCCAGCTCCTTCTCGCGCACGACGCTGAGCGCCGAGAGCATCGCCGGGATCAGCATCAGCAGGAGCGGGATGACCGCCGGCACCATCGCAACGATGCTCTTGACATCAGGGTTGTAGCGGAAACGCGTCTCGATCTTGAAGCTGCCGGTGGTCGCAGCCGCCCCATAGCGTTCGCGGATCTTTCCGGTCAGCCAATGGGCGTGCAGTCCCTGCACATAACCCTTGACCGTTTCGGCACGGCTCGCCATCGCACCGTCGATCCAGGCGGCAATTTCAACCGTATCGCCGCGCGCCGCATCGCGGGCAAAGCCCGGCGGGATCTCGATTGCCAGGCTCAGTTCGCCGTTGCGCATGCGCCGGTCGAGATCGGCATAGTCGGTGATCGGATCCTTCTCGATGAAGTAGCGCGAACCGGCGATTTCGAGAATGTAGTCGCGGCTCGTCGTCGTCTGGTCGCGGTCAAGCACTGCGAAGGTCAAATCCTCGACGTCCATGTTGATGCCGTAGCCGATGACGAACATCAGGATGACCGTGCCGATCGTGGCAAGCGTCGCGCGGATGGGATCGCGCACCAGTTCCAGCGCTTCGCGGCGGGTATAGCTGAACATCCGCCCGACGTCGAAAAACCCTGACTTCGGAGGCCGTTTGGTCTCGGCCGATCGTTCGGCGACCGGCTCCAACGGCGCCTTAGCCCTGACCACGGCGGGCGCCGGCTGCTTTGCCCCGGCGATCGCCTCTTCCAGATAGGCGATGAAGGCCTCCTCCAGCGTCGAGGCGGACCGGCTTTTCATGATGCCGGCCGGCGTATCGCTGACGAGCACCTTGCCCGCATGCATCAGCGACATGCGATCGCAGCGCATCGCCTCGTTCATGAAGTGGGTGGAGATGAAGATCGTCACCCGATCGTTGCGGGAGAGATCGACGAGGATCTGCCAGAAACTGTCGCGCGCCACGGGATCGACGCCGGACGTCGGTTCATCGAGGATGAGGATATCGGGTGAATGGATCAGCGCGACCGCAAGCGAGAGCCGTTGGCGCACGCCGAGCGGCAAGGCGTCCGGCAAGGCCTCCATCACATCCGAGAGATCGAAGCGCTTCGCCAGTTCCTCGATCCGTTTGGGAATGCTGTCCGCCGCCATGCCGAACAGCTTGGCATGCAGCTCGAGGTTCTGCAGAACCGTGAGCTCGGTATAGAGCGAGAAGGCCTGCGACATGTAACCGACGCGGTGGCGTACCTCCATGTCACGCGAGTCGACCTCGCGGCCAAAGAGTTTGGCCGTCCCTTCGCTGGCGGCAAGCAGGCCCGTCAGCATCTTCATCGTCGTCGTCTTGCCGCAGCCGTTGGAGCCGAGGAAGCCGAAGATCTCGCCGCGGCCGATGCGGAAGCTGACATTGTCGACGGCAACGAAATCGCCAAAACGCATGGTGAGGTTGTTCGCCTCGATGGCGATGTCGTCGCTCGCACCTTCGGGGCGCGGTGGAATGACGACGTCGTGGTGTTCGCCCCTGATCTCCTCGGGAAGCAGCGCGATGAAGGCGGCGTCGAGCGTGTCGACGCCGGCCTTTTCCAGCAGTTGATCGGGCGTGCCCGTTGCCAGCACCCGGCCCGCATCCATTGCCACCAGCCAATCGAAGCGCGCCGCTTCTTCCATATAGGCGGTCGCCACGATGACGCTCATGCCCGGCCGCTCAGTGCGGATGTCGTCGATCAGTCCCCAGAATTGCCGCCGCGACAGCGGATCCACGCCGGTCGTCGGCTCGTCGAGGATCAGGAGATCGGGATCGTGGATCAGCGCGCAGCAAAGCCCGAGCTTCTGTTTCATGCCGCCGGAGAGCTTGCCCGCCGGACGGTCGGCGAAAGGGGCAAGCCCGGTGCTTTCAAGCAGGCTGGCGATCCGCCTCTCGCGCTCCTGGCGATCGTGGCCGAAGAGCCGGCCGAAAAAGTCGACATTCTCAAAGACGGAAAGGGTCGGATAGAGGTTCTTGCCGAGGCCCTGCGGCATGTAGGCAATACGCGGGCAGGTCCGCCGCCGATGGCCGGCATCGGCAATGTCACCGCCAAGCACCTCCACGCTGCCCGCCTGTACGGCGCGTGCGCCGGCGACGAATGACAGCAGGCTCGATTTCCCAACGCCGTCGGGCCCGATCAGCCCGGCCATGCAGCCCGAGGGTATGTCGAGCGTCACGTCATCCAGCGCCTTCGTCTTGCCATAGGAAAGCGTGACGGTGCTTAAGCGAACCACGGGCTCTGCCGGCGGCAGGCCGGCCCGATCGGGGGCTGCCATCACTGCACCAGCGTGCCGGTCTGGCTCGCCGGCCACTCTGCATTCGGATCGACTTTCACATAGGCGACGCCCGGAAGACCGGTCTTGACCATGCGGATATACTTCTTCAGCAGCTCTTTCGGGATCTGCGCCTTGATCCGGAAGGTCAACTTCTGCCGCTCTTCGGCCGTCTCGACCGTCTTCGGCGTGAACTGGGCGACATCCGCGACATAGGAGACCTTTGCGGGAATGATGTATTGCGGCGCCGCGTCCAGCACCAGCCGGACATCGCTGCCGATCGACAGGCGGCCGGCCTGATCCGTGGGCAGGAAGAACGTCATATAGACATCGCCGAGATCGACGAGATTGAGCACGCGACCGCCGGCCGCCAGCACTTCGCCCGGCTGGACCACACGATACTGAATACGGCCGTCGCGCGGCGAGACCAGGGTGCTGTCGTTGATGTCGGCGATGATGCTTTCGACCGAAGCCTTGGCCGCTTCGACCGAGGCTTCGGCATCGACGACCTGGGATTTCGCCGAATTGATCGCGGCATTTGACGCGGCCAGTGACGCTTCCGCGGCACTGGCCGCAGCGCGTGCGCCCTCGGCGGTCGCCCTGTCGTCGTCGAGCACCTGTTGCGAAACGGTGCTCGTCTTCACGAGTTGCTCGGACCGGGCGAGCCGCCGTTCGGCAGCGTCCAGTTGTGCGCGCCGCTGCGCGAGGACAGCCTCGGCCGCGGCCTTTTCCGCTTCGCGCTGCGTGACCAGGTTCTTCGCCGCTTCGACGCTGATGATCGCACGCTGCTGCTGCGCTTCGGCCTGCCGCTTGTGCGCTTCCAATTGCACGGTATCCATCTGGGCGAGCACCTGGCCGGCAGTGACGAAATCGCCCTCATCCACCAGGATCTCCTTGATCCTGCCTGCCGTCTTGGTCGAGATATCGATCTCAACTGCTTCGATGCGTCCGTTGCCGCTCGCGATCCCGGCGGGCAGCGCATTGCGATCCATGTTCTGCCAGACATAGTAGCCGCCCGCGAGCGCCAGAATGACCAGACCAACCAGGAGCCAATTCTTCCGGGCTTTTTCCATTTCAGCGTCCCACCATCAAAACGGACCACGAGAATAGCCCGCGACCACTCAAACACAACCGGGAATAGGCCCGAAGGACGAAGCTGCCGCATTGACTCATGTCAATTGCGGGTCAGGCGCCTTGGTGCCAAATGCCGGGTTGTTATTGGGGATCTGCGGCGGTTGATCGCTTGGGATGGTGAGGCCCGTCCTCGCCGTTCGAGCAAACGGGACCTCTGTTCAGTACGCGCTCGGTCGGACTATCGGCCAGTGCCGTGGCCGTGTGGCCTACCGCGCCAGCGCCACGCGACGTCCGCTGACGGGCTGTTCCAGAACATCCATCTGCACGTCGTAAATCCGCGCCAGCTCTTCCGGCGTCATCACATCGTCGGGCGTGCCTTCGGCGATGAGGCGGCCGGAATGGAGCGCCATGATGCGGTCGCAGAAACGCGCGGCCATATTGATCTCGTGCAGTACCGAGATGATGGTGAGGCCCTTGTCCCGGCAGAGGTCGCGGGTCAGTGCCAGCACCTCGAGCTGGTGGCCGATGTCGAGGGCGGAGATCGGCTCGTCGAGCAGCAGGCAGGTGGCATCCTGGGCGACGAGCATGGCAAGCCAAACGCGCTGGCGTTCCCCGCCCGACAGACTGTCGACCTCCCGGTTGACAAACGGCTCGATGCCGGTGACCTCGATCGCCTCTTCGACCTTCGCCTTGTCGGCCGCCCCGAAGCGGCCGAGCGCGCCGTGCCAGGGATAGCGGCCAAGTGCGATCAGTTCCCGGGTAAGCATGCCGGGCGCTGGCGGCGTATTCTGCGGCAAATAGCCGAGCCGGCGGGCGAAGGCCCGCGTTCCCCAGTCCGCAAGCGGCTTTCCTTCGAAATCGATACGCCCCGCGGTCGGCGCGAGCTGTCGTCCGATTAGCTTGAGCAGCGTCGATTTGCCGGAACCATTATGGCCGATCAGCGCGATGGAATGCCCGGCCAGGATCTCCAACGTCAGCGGGTGCAGCAGGTTGCGCCCATCGATCGCAAAGCTCACATCATGGAGCGCCAGAACGGCCTGGTCGCGGGCGATGGGTGGAGTTTCAGTCGCGTGGTTCTGCATCTTTTCGTTCCGGGCAGGATCGCTGGACCTGCTGTTCGTCTCATCGATAGATATCATTGACGGCAAAAGGTCGAGGCATTGATCGGGCAGGCTGTGCCGCATTTCTTCAGGCCGTCGAGCTTATAGCGGATGCAGCAGACCTTTCGCTGGAGACAGGCACCGCCCTCGGCATCCGGGACCGTCTGCGTCAGCCGAAAAAGGGGATGGTCCGCAGCCATCAGCGCCTCTATCTCGCGCAAGCGCGCCGCGACATCGGAGGGCATGGCCTCCTGTGACCAAAGATCATCAACATGACGGCAGGCGCGGCAAAACGCGAAGGACGCATTACTCCAGTGCACCCGTTCGGACGTGCCCGTCACTTTCGCCATCCGCACGATCAAAGGTCGCACATTGTCGTCGACAATCCGCCGCAGGCGCGCGCTCAACGGAGCGGGAGCCGCGCGTTTCAGCACGAACCGGACGGGCGTCGCCATATCGGATAGGCCGACCTGAACGTCCGACAACTTCATCGAAAACCAGATGTCGTGAACGAGGCCATAGGCGATAACGGGTCTGAGCAGCCGGCCGAAATAACCCTGCGTCCATAGCGACGCCGCGGCCCGGCGATCGCCCGGCCCCCACCGCCGCAACAGTCCATCCAGTGCGTTCGCAACCGGCCCTGGCTCGAGAATGCTGTCCAGGCTGACGAGATCATCGTCTTCAGCCGGCACAGCGTGGCACAGGGCTGCATCCGCGAACGGAATCGGAAGCACCGGAAGCTGGTTCACCATCATCTGTGCCGTCCCAGAAGCCAGATGAGGTAGGGCGCGCCGACGAGGGCAGCAAAAAGGCCGAGCGGCAGTTCGTAGGGGAAGGTCGCCGTGCGGGCGCCGAAATCGGCAAGGGCCATCAGGATCGAGCCGAGCAGGAACGAGCCCGCCAGGTGCTGCGGCGCCGTGACAAGACCGGCGCGCAGGACGATATGCGGCGCGACCAGCCCGACAAAGCTCAAGGGCCCGACAAGCAGGGACGCCGCGCCGGTCGCAGCACCTGAAAGAAGCAGGAGAAGCACGCGGCTCAACCGCACCGACAGGCCGAGCGACAGGGCGATCGACGGCCCGAACGGCAGGATCGTCAGCCAGCGGCTCAACAGCAGTGCGGCGGCCAGGACGAGCAAAGAGAAAATACCGAGGAATATTGCGGTCGCCGGCGTTGCCGTGGATGCCGAACCGCCGAGCCATGAGAGAATTTGCCAAGACCGCTGATCACCGATCGCCAGCAGCGCCGACAGGACGGCCGAGCTGAAGGAACCGACCGCCACGCCCGCAAGCAGCAGCTTTTCCGGCGGCAGATGCCGGCGGCTGGCAAAGACCAGCACCGCCAGCATGGCAATGAGCGCGCCGAGCCCGGCGCCAGTGAAGACGACGACCGTGCCGCCATCGGGCGCGAATGTGAGCGCTGCGGCAAAGCCAAGGCCGGCACCGCCGCTGACGCCGACGACCTCGGGGCTGGCCATCGCATTACCGGTCATGCGCTGCAGGATCGCGCCGGTCACGGCGAGCAGGCCGCCGGCCGCTGCAGACGCCAGGAGCCGAGGCCATCTGAGCGGTGCCAGGTCGAGCGTTTCCGCCCAGCTCAGGAACTTCCAGCCATGTCCGGACGGCCCGACGAAGAATGCGATCGCGACCAGGACCGGCACGAGAACCAGAAAGGCGGCAAATGCTGTTTTCAGATTGCCGCGATGAACGTTTTCGCGCCCCTCATGCGGTACTTCCATGCTGCGTACCCGAGGCAGAAGCCAGAGAAGCAAAGGACCACCAACGAGTGCGGTGACCGCGCCCGTCGGGAAGTTTTCGCTCGAGGCGCGCGCAAGTGTTTGCACGATGCCGTCGCAGAGCCAGAGGAAAAGCGCTCCCGCAAGCGGCGACAGCGCGACGATCGCCGCCGGTCGGCGGGCGCCGCAAGCGCGCACGAAGGCCGGGGCGGCAAGACCGACGAAGCTCACCAGGCCAACCGCTGAAGCGACGAAGCCGGCAAGCGCCGTGGCGATCGCGGCAATCGCAAATCGGATGCCGCCGAGATTGACACCCAGGCTGCGCGCGCTCGTGTCGCCAAGCCTCAACACCAGCAACGGGCGGATCAATAGGCCGGCAAGCAGGCCAAGGAGCACCAACTCCAGGCCAAGGCTTTGGAACACTGACCAGTCCTGCTGGCTGAGCGATCCGCCGTTCCAGGTCACGAGCGACATGAGGTACTCGCCCCGCGCGAGCGTCATCGCTGCGGACAAGGCTGCGGCTGTCACCCCCACAAGCAGGCCGGAGACCACCATCGTCACCGGCTCGAAAGCCCGGCGCCAACCGAGCGCGAAGACGATCGCCGCTGCCCCGGCGGCGCCGGCGAGCGCGACCAAAGTTCGGTGGCCATCGACGATCTCAGGCACATAGAGCGTCGCCGCGACGATCGCGAGCTGGGCGCCTGCCGAGATGCCGAGGGTCGATGGATCGGCGAGCGGATTGCGCAGCAATTGCTGGAGAAGCGCGCCGGATAGGCCGAGTGCGGCGCCCGCGACCAGCGCGACCGCCGCCCTCGGGAACAGGCTATAGGCCAGGATGATCTTGTCGAGCGTGAGTTCGGCGGGAGGGGCCAACAGGTCTCCCCATTGCGCAAACGGGACCTGGCTCGATGCGGCCAGCGCGAAGAGCATGAGGCCGGCGAGCAGGCTGGCCGACAGGAAAGACCATGCCCGCATCGTCATCCGCGCCGGTCCCCCGCAAGCATCGCCTCGACAAACAGGCGCGCAAACCGCAGGCCCGCAGTAACACCGCCATAGGGATTGACGTTGGCGAGCTGGATGACCCGCCCCTTGCGGACCGGCTCCAGCGAATTCCAGATGATGCTCTTTCGAAGGCCGCTGCGCGCCTCCACCGGCACCTCGGACACGATGACGATGCGCGCATCGGGATCAGCCGCCAGGTTTTCGATCGGGACGGGTGCCGCAAAGGTGAAGCGCGAACGATCCGTCCAGGCATTCGGCAGCCCGAGCCGGGCGAGCATGTCACCGAACATGCTGTCGAAACCAAAGACGCGGACATGCCGCGCGTCGCCGATGTTGACGATATAGGTGGACCTGTTCGCGAAGGGAGCGATCGCATGCCTGGAACCTTCGATTTCGCCGGCTATCTCCTTCAGCAGCGCCTCCGCCCTGTCGGAGCGTCCGAGACGCTCGCCGAGTGCCTTGACCGCTACGAGCGCCTTTTCGAAAGGCGGCTCGCCCCGCACGTAGAATGGCAGGGAGAAAAGCGGCGCGATCCGGCCGAGCGCCGCCTCGTGGCGCACATAGAACGGCGAGATCAGTATGAGATCGGGCTTCAGGAGGTGAAGCAGTTCGAAATTGGGCGAGCCGCGCAATCCGAGATCGACGACATCTGCAGGTAAGTCGGGCTCGACGGCATCGCTTCGAAACTGAATGAGCTCCGTCGCGGCGACCGGGGTAAGGCCGAGCGCGCACAGCGTCTCCAGCATCGCCCAGTCGATCGCGGCTATGCGCAAGGGCGCGCCGGCCCTGGCCGTCGGCGCGGCGAGCAAAAGCGCCGCGCCGAGAAGCAGCTCCCGGCGACTGACAAAAGGACCCAATGTCCGCTCTCTCAATTCGCTACCAGCTATAGGTCAGCTTCCCCATGAACGTGCGGCCGTCGCCGTAGTAGCAGCCGAAGGAACTGCAGTTTGCGACATAGTCCTTGTCGAAGAGATTTTGAACGTTGAGCGACGCCTTGTAACCATTCTTCTTATAGGTGAGCGCGAAATCGGCGAGTACGACCGAGTCCAGGTTGAAGGTGTTGGCGCTGTTGCCGTAGCGCTGGCCGACATAACGCACGCCCGCCCGGACGCCGAGACCTTCGAGCGCCGTATCCTCCTGGAAAGTGTAGTTCGCCCAAAGACTCGCCATGTGTTCCGGCACGTTTTCGACGCGATTGCCGTCGTCGGCGCCCGCAGCGATGCGAGCATCGGTGTAGGTGTAGGCCGCCCGCAGATCGAGCCCTTTCGTTATGCTCGCCACGCCTTCGAGTTCCAGGCCGCGGACATTGACCTCACCGATCTGCGACGAAATGCCGGCGATGGTGCGCAGCACATTCTGCTGCTTGAGGTCGTAGACGGCCGCCGTGAAGAAGCGGTTCCAATCCGTGGGTTCGTATTTCACGCCGAGCTCGACCTGCTCGCCCGAAGTCGGCTCGAAAGGCCTGCCGTCCAGAGCAGCGCCGATCACCGGCTCGAAGGACGTCGAGTAGCTGACATAGGGCGCAATGCCATTGTCGAAGATATAGCTGAGGCCGGCCCTGCCGGTCAGTTCGTGATCGTCCTGGTCGAGCGGACGGGAAACGCCTGTCAGTCCATTGAGCGACGTGCCCGAACTGCTGGTCCAGTCCTGCCTGAGGCCCAATGTTGCCCGCCAGCCTCCGAGCGCCAGTTCGTCCTGAACGTAGACACCAAGCTGCGAAAGTTCGCTGTCGACAGTCGTATCGAGCGTCGGCGCGATCAGCCGGATCGGTCCGCCGTAGCTTGGCGAACGCACGTCGAGCGGTGTCGCCTGGAAGAAGGTCGCTGCAATGCCTGCAGCTTCCCGGCGTGCGCTATGTTTCACTGGCGCGAAACCGCGTCACGTCGGACCTCGCGGTCGCCTCTCGCAAGGTCGAAGGCTCGGCGGCCGTGCGCGCCTTCGTCGCCCACCACCGGGCGCGCTACGCGCGAGGCGCCTAGGGCTTCGCGCAGGCCTTCGCGGATGGCGGCGCGCGTCCGCAACATCAGAGATGCTGCGGATGGCGCGGATCATCATGCGGCTTCAGAAGGAAGCGACGAGCCACGTCGCGATAGCCGCGATAGACGAGGCCGCCGTTGATCGCCAGCAGCGCACGTCTGTGCCGGCGATAGAGCGCCGGGATCTGGTACCACGGAATACCCGGCCGCTGGTGATGCAGCACATGCAGGTTGTTGTAGAGAAACAAGAGACCGAAAAGCGGCGTGTCTTCGACGATCGCCGTCCGTTCCTCGTGATGGCCGGCATAACGATGTTCCGCATAGGAGCGAAGCCGCGTCAGTGCGGCACCGACATAGACGAAGCCGAAAAGGTAGAGCCAGAGCGGCATGCCGCAGACCGCGACGACCCAGGCGAGCACGATGGCGACGCCTGCCCCGTGCGAGAGCCAGATCCTTGCCCGCTCCCTGTCACCCCGCACGATCAGCACCAGTTCCTGTGCGAGGAAGCTCAGGATCATGACCAGCGGCCCGAGCGTCAGCCGACCGAGCAAAGTCGTGTTCCACTCTGCAAGCTTCCGCCCCACCTTGCCCATGCCTTCCCGGCGGCCCGGGTGAAATAGGAGGACTCCGGATCCTCGATCGGATCCGTCAGATGTTCGTCGCGATGGTGGACGAGGTGGCCTTCCAGATAGATCGCATAGGGCAGCCAGAGAGACAGCGGCGGCCATCCGATCGCATCGTTGATACGCTGATTGCGCGTCGGGTGCCCGTGAATGACCTCATGCTGCAGCGAGCCGTGCCAGGCAATCAGCCAGCCGCCAAGACCGATCACGAGGACAATCGGAAGCGACTGCCAGAACCAGGTCAGAGCGAGAAAGCCACCATAAATAGCCACGACCAGCGCTATGGTCTGCCATTCGACGCGGGCGATGGCAGTTAGGTTCGATTGTGGGGGCAGTGCATCAGTCGACATGCGGTCTCCGGCCGGAAAAGCGATAGATTTCAATCGCCAATATAAAAAGCCGGCCAATGGGAACGCGCCGCATGGCTTTGCGGCGAAGCGCGCAAACGGGAATACTGCTTGCGCCAAACGCCGCAGCGGTAAAATATTTATTCTATGTAATTTATGTTCTATTTCGGCCGTTGTGTTCGCGACAGGTCGCCATGTGCCGATGAACCGTCAGGCGATCGTCGGGTATCCTTGACCGGCAGCATCGCGATCAAGCGCCGCCAGGGCCTCGTAATCACTGTCTCCGAGCAGGCTGATACCGCGCAGCGATAGCGTATCGCAGATCTCAGCAAGCGCCGGATCTGCGATGGCTTCCGCAAGCACGCGGCGCAGCAGCACGAGATCCTTTGCCGGCGTCGATGCCGCGGTGATGAAAGGCAATCCCGGACCCTTTTTCGTTTCCGCCAGGATGCGCACGCCAGCGACGCGATCGGGGTCGAAGCGCAAGGTGTTGCCGAAGGTCACGCAGTCGATCGCCGCGATGTCGGCGACCCCGCTGGAAACCGCGTCGATGCTCGCCACATGGCCGCCGGTCTGAAGCACCGACGAGAAGAACCGGCCGTCGATCGCATGGGGCGCCACAGAGGCGCGGAACAGGTTGTAGCCGGAATTGCTGCCGGGATCGTTGATCGCCGCGCGTGCCCCCCGTAGATCTTCGATCGAGCGCGCGGCGGACTTGGCGTTGACGATGATGAAGCTGCATTTGAGCGGACCATCGCAGCCCGGCAGTCCGTAGACCGGCGTCGCCACCAGTTGCACCTGACCGCGCAGGCGCTGGACATAGGGATAGCCGCAGGTCTGGCCGAACAGGAGGTCGGGACGAAGCCACGCCTCGTCATAGCGCATATCCTCTTGCAGAGCCGTGGGCGCATCGACCCCCACGGCGCGAAGGCGGTCCGCCAGCGCCTCCCAGAACTGCCGCGTCGCGTCCTTCAGCGGCGCGGGACTGACATACATGGCAAGACTTGCGATGGGCATGGGCGACCTCGGAGCAACCTCGTGAAGGCGATCAAAAACCTATGCATTGCATAGACTTAATTCGCAAACGAGATCTAAGCGAGCCCCGAAGGCCACCGCGACAATAAGAGACTATTGCACGCGCTTCAGGATCTCAGCCGCAACCTCCGTTGCGCTCGCCGGATTCTGGCCGGTGATCAGTTCACGGTCGACGATCATGTTCGGCTGGAAGGGCGTATCACCGTTGGCGATTGCGCCGCCAGCCAAGGCTAGCGCATCCTGCGGATAGAACGTCATCTCGCCGCCCTTCAGCAGCGGCTTGGCCATTTCTTCCTCGCCATTGCTGAAGACCGTCATCCGATAGCCGGCATAGATCCAGCCGGCATCGGCGGCAGCCTGACGGCCCGCTGCCAGTTCGCCGGTAAACGCAAACGGCTCGGACAGTGTCGACAGAAGCGCGATCGGCCCGTGGCACATCAGGGCGGTCGTCTTGCCGCTCGCGTGAAAATGCCGAAGCAACTCGCCGAGGTCCGCGTCGACAAGCAAATCCTGCATCGGCGCATGCCCGCCCGGAACATAGACGGCATCGAAATGGTCGTAGCCGATCTGTTCCACCCGCGACAGACTGACAACCGGTGTCTCGGCCGGCGAGGTGATCTTGAGCTTGCCGAGCAGTGCTTCGCTTTCCCGCATCGCCGTTTCATCGCCGCCGAAATACATCCTGTCGATCGACGTACGGTCGACGCTGGGGGCCATGCCCTTCGGCGTCGCAAAGGTCACCTCATGACCGGCGTCCAGAAACGCCTTCACCGGCTGCATCAATTCGTTGAGGTAGAAGCCGGTCTCGAAAACCTTGCCATCCTTGAGGTCCAGGCTGTTTTCATCCGAAAGCACTACCAGGATATTGCCGGCATGCGCGTGCGTGGCGCCGAGGACGATTGCCATCGTGGCTGCCAGGTTCATCAGCATTTTCATCTCTAAGTCTCCGAATGGAGGTCTCACGGCCTCCTGCAACTGGGGTGCTTCAGGCGACGAGAACGTCGCGCAGGGCCTCGCCGACGCCTGTGGCGGACTGCGGATTCTGGCCGGTGATCAATCGGCCATCGACGACCACCTTCGACGTCCAGTCCGGCGCCGGGTGATGCCGCGCGCCGCGCTCGACGAGCATGGTGGCGAGCAGGAAGGGCACGGTCTTGTCGAGACCGACGGCGCGTTCTTCTGAATCGGTGAAGGCGCTGACATCGCGATCGGACACCAGGTAGCTGCCGCCGGAAAGCTTGACGTTTACGAGCGCCGCCGGGCCATGGCACACCGCCGCGACAGCACCGCCGGCCTCGAAGATCGAACGGGTCACCCGGTCGACCGCGCCGCTTTGCGGCAGGTCCCACATGGCGCCGTGGCCGCCGGCGAAAAAGATCGCAGCGTAGCGCGAGGGGTCGACCTCATCGAGCTTGGCGGTCGTGCGGATCGCGGCGCGAAACGCCTCGTCGTTCCAGTAGCGCTGGTTGATCTTATCTTCGAGATCGAGACCGTCGATCGGCGGTTCACCCCCTTTGATCGACGCGAATTCGACGGAGATCCCGGCCGCGTCGAGCACGGCCAGCGGGTGCGTGACCTCACCGAGATAGAAGCCGGTCGGCTGGCCGCCGTCTCCCTTAGCGCCGTGGCTGGTGAGAACGAAAAGCACTGGTTTTCCGGCTATCGGGGCTGTCTCCGTCATCATCACTTCCTTTTTGGGAATGGGCCCGACGTCGCGGGCGTTGCTGATGGCGTCTATTTATTGTCTCCGATTCAGGCGATAAATTCGCCTTCAGGGAAATGATTTGGTCTTGAAAGGCAAAGATGCGCCGCTTCGATCACCTCGCCGACGTCGAGGCTTTCATCACGGTCATGGACAGGGGTTCGATGACCGCCGGCGCCGTGGCGCTTGGTACGACGCCTTCGGTGTTAAGCCGGGCGATCACCCGGCTGGAAACGAAGCTCGGGACCCAACTGATGCGGCGAACGACGCGGCGCATCAGCCTCACCGAAGCGGGACGCACCTATCTGGAACAGGTCCGCTCGGCCTTCGAGACGATCGACCAGGCGGAGCGGGCCGTTCAGGGCGAGGGCGTTCTGGCCGGGCGGGTCCGCCTCAGCGTTTCCACCACCTACGGCCATTTCCGCCTGCCGGAAAAGCTGACGCGCTTCGCGCTGAAGCACCCGTCAGTCATCGTCGAACTGTCGGTTGCCAACCGCAATGTCGATCTCGTCGCGGAAGGCTACGACCTCGCCATACGACTCGGCCAACTTCCCGATAGCGGCATGATCGGGCGAAAACTCGAGGACGCACCGCTAAGGTTGGTGGCATCTCCCGCCTATGTGGCGCGGCGCGGGCTGCCGCGCTCGATCGGCGATCTTACGGCACATACGTGCCTGCCCTTCATCATGCCGAGAACCGGCCGTCCCGGGCCGTGGCTGTTCCGGGTCGATGGGAATGACATCGACTGGGTGCCGCACGGTCCTGTCCATATCGAGGATGATGTGCTCGGCACCGTATCCCTGGCAGAGGCGGGCCTTGGCATTTGTCAGACCTATGACTTCGTCGTGCGCGATCGTCTGGCGCGGGGAAGCCTGGTCGAGCTTCTTCCTGAATTGGGCGGCCGGTCGCGTCCCTTCTCCCTCATCTACCCGCCGCATCGCCATCTCTCAGCCGCAACGCGAGCGTTGATTGACTGTCTTTTGGAGTAAGCTGATAGGCGCGGGGCTGCCGCAGGACATGCGTTAGCCCCGCGCATAGGATGCCTCAGCCGTGCCAGTGCGAGCAGCGGATCACGCTGCAGAAATTGCCGCGGTGGAAGTGCGGATCCTTGTCGGCGATGACATCGGCCTTGACGTTGCCGAAGGTCGTTTCGGGCTTGTGCTTGATGCCATCGTAGAAGGCCTGGATGATATCCTCCTTGAAATCAGGCGTGCGCGGGAAGGCATTGACGACCGCTTCGCGCTCGGCGTCGGAATATTGCTTGTAGGTGAGACCGAGCACGTCCATCTCGACACCGGCGGTCACGAGCGCCACGACCGGATGCATGTGCTCGGGCACGCCCGGCGTGGTGTGCAGCGCTGGGTCGCGGCCAATCCCGCGCACGATCACAGCGCTGCAAGCCTCGCCAGCCGGATGGATCTCAGCCCGCGCCATTTCTCCCGGCTCTTCCGCAGCGAGGTCGGCATCACGCCGGCAACCTGGGTCGAGGAGGCGCGGGTCAACGCTGCCCGCCGCCTTCTCGAGCAGGGACACGAAGCCCCCAAGCAGGTCGCGGCGCAATGCGGCTTTGCCGATGCCGATACGCTGCGCCGTGCCTTCATGCGCCATGTCGGCGTGACGCCGGCAGAGTACCGAAAGCGCTTCGCCAGCCCGGCTCTTCCGGCCGGATAAACTGGCAGGCTGCCGCCCCTACTCGGCCGCCTGAACCCTGCCCCGCTGTGTGCCCATATAGGGAAGCGCGAAGAGATAAAGGCCGGTCGGCACAAGCACGGCAAGCGGCGGCAGTGGCATGAGATAGACCCATTCGGGAAGCGTCGTCAGAGCCATGCCGGCAAAGATCGCCGCAACGGCCAGGGAGAAAAGCACCGACGTCCAGCGATGGATTGTTCGGATGAGAGCGGTCATTTCTGGCACCTCGTTGTTTGAGAAGGGTCCTGAAGCCGGGAGATGGTCAATCGAGCTTTGCGACAACTTCGGCCAGCTGGTCGATGAAGCGTCGCCACCCGACGGTTGCGCCCTGGTAGTAAGACTTCTGATCCGCCTTGAAGCCGCGCTGCTCCATGCGCAGACTGGTGCCGCCGTTGGTGGGAACGAGTGTCCAGGTGACGACGCTGGTGAGATCTTTTGTGTCCCAGCGATAGGCGAGCGAGCGGTCCTTCTCGATCGTTTCGACTTCGCAATCGACCTGTCCCCAGTCGGCCGAGAGCGTGAAGCGACGGCCCACTTCGGGCACGAAATCGTTCCGCATCAGCCATTCGGCAATCAGATGGGGCTGGGTCAGCGCGCGCCAGATCTTTTCCGGCGCATGAGAAAATTCGCGTTCGACCACGACAGAGCGTGTTGTTTCGGTTGTTTCGTTCATTGGTCCATTCTCTTTAGTAAATCATCGAGATCATCGAAACGCTCCTGCCAGAAGCTGGCCATCTCGGTCGTCCAATCGACCAGGGTGGCAAGAGCTTCGCGCTTGGCGCTGTAATAGGTGTAACGGCCTTCATGCCGATCGTGCACGAGCCCTGCCGCCTTCAGGATCTTCAGATGTTTGGACACGACCGGCTGCGAAACCCCGGCATCGGCCAACAATCCGACGACCGTCGTATCTCCTTGGCGGCAGAGGTGTTCGAAGAGCCCGCGACGTGTGGGATCTGCAAGCGCCCGAAATACCGCATCCTGTAACTGCGACATGTCTCATACCCGATTGGCTATGAGATGACATATAGCCAATTGGCTATGTGTTTGTCAAATGCTTTGCGGAAACCCGTTTTCCAGGTCGGTCCGTCCGCGGAATTGGAGCAGGTAGGCGAGAGAGCAACTACTTCGGGGAGACGTCGATCGCCTCGCCGATCGCGTGGAAATGCCCGCCCGCGACATAGTGCAGGCTGCGCAAGGCCGGGTCAGCGGTCTCGAACATCCAGTGCCCATCGCGAAACACGCGATCATCCGCCCAGGCTGCAACGACTTCCGCAACGAACAGATCGTAGCGGCTTCGACAGCACCGCTGGCTTTTCGGTCGAGATCGCCGAGGAGACGAGCGACATCGCAGCGGTGGCGCCGCAGGACCCAACATCCTTTGCCGTTCTCGAAGCGGCGGGCTTTGCAGACGTGGAGAAACTGAAACCGTTTCAGCTCGCCGCCTTCCCGCACCTCGGCGGCAGCGTGACCATCTCGCGCACCGGCTTTACCGGCGACCTTGGCTACGAACTCTTTGTCGACGCCAAGCAGGCGCTCAGTCTTTGGGACCGGCTGTGGCTTGAAGGCGATCGGTTACGGCGCGCTCAACCGTGCCCGCATCGAGGCCGGTTTCATCGTCGCCAATGCCGATTTCATCACCGCCGAAGCGGCGCTGCGGGCCGACCGCGAACGTATGCTGGACGAGGTCGGTCTCGACTGGCTGGTCGATACGGAAAAGCCCTTCTTCAACGGGCGCGACGCCATCTTCCGGGCGCGCGAGAAGAACACGCTGAAGCATGCACTCGTCGGCCTCGAAATCGATGGCAACATCCCGGCCGAGGGTGCGATCGTCTATCACCGCGGCAAGAAGGAAGTCGGCCTGGTTACGGCCGCCATCTGGTCGCCGCTTGCCAAACGCAACATCGCCATCGCCAGCCTTGCGCGCCCCTTCGGCAGCCGGATCGTCGAAGATCTCTGGGTGGAGATCTATGCACTGCGCGAGTTGCAGTATCAGAAGCTGATGAAACGGGCTCGTGTCGTCGCAAGACCCTTCGTCTCGCTACCGGATCGGTTCGGAGTGGCTGGTTCGGCCGGAGGGCAATGGCGCCTCTTGAGGCAGCCGCGCCGTTCCCCGAACAGTGGTGGAAGCGCAGAAACGACGTTCAGGTCCGACCCCGAAGTCGCGCGGGACCGGTTAGCTCCGGCCCCGCCCATGGATTCAAACTACCAAGTCTTGCTGAGCTTGAGCGTGACGGTCCGGGCGTCGCCATAACCGCACACGAGCACGCCACTGCAGCCGCTCACATATTCCTTGTCGAAAAGGTTGGTGACGTTGAGCGCGGCACCCCAGCCATCCTTTTCATAGCGCAGCCCGGCATCGAACACCGTCGTGGAAGGCACCTTCGCCGTGTTCTCCTTGTCCGCCCAGCTTTCGCCGCGGTAGCGAACGCCGGCACCGAGGCTGACGCCCTCGAGCGCACCCTGCTGTACCGTATAGTCGACCCACAACGAAGCCTGCGCATCGGGGACGAGATAGGGCGACTTGCCGACCAGTGCCCGGTTCGCGTCCTCGGACACCTCGATATCCATGAAATCGAGGCCCGCGATCACCTTCCAGCTCTCGTTGAGATTGACCTTGCCTTCGAGCT
This sequence comes from Ensifer sp. EB106-03-01-XG145, assembly GCF_058792075.1. Classification (NCBI taxonomy): domain Bacteria; kingdom Pseudomonadati; phylum Pseudomonadota; class Alphaproteobacteria; order Hyphomicrobiales; family Rhizobiaceae; genus Ensifer; species Ensifer sp. EB106-03-01-XG145. Next base: position 212,379 of record NZ_JBYTEC010000008.1, read on the forward strand.
CGATGCCGCGGGAGCGCACCTCGCCCGTCTGGGTGGAAATGCTCGTCAACGGGTCGGTCACGAGAGCGTTGCGTTTGGTCAGCTGATAGATGGACGCCGTCAGCACACCATCGAAGAAGGTCGGTTCGTACTTGACCCCTGCCTCGAACTGTTCGCCCTCCTCGGGCTTGGTGTTGCCGGTCGCCGTTACCGCCACGATCGGATTGAAGAAGGTGGCAACGCTGACATAGGGGGTCAGCCCATTGTCGAATTCATAGGCAAGCCCGGCCCGGCCGCTGACGGCGCCCTCGCTGTAGTCGAAGCTCGAGTTCTGTGTCGGAGCCCAGAAAGTGGGGCCGTTATCGGTCTTGGTGTCGACATAGTCGTATCGGCCATTGAGCGTGACGAGCCAACCGTCGCCGAAACGAATCTGATCCTGTGCGTAGACGCCAAGCTGCTGCTGGGTGATCACCTGGTTGATATAGATGGCGTTGGCCGGCTGCGGTGCGCCGTAGACCGGATCCGTGGCGCTGATCGGCGTTCCCGCCGACGATGCCTGAACGTGGTCCAGGCGGAAGAGCTTGTAGTCCAGCCCGACCAGCAGCGTATGGTCGAGCGCGCCGGTCTCGAATTCGCCCTCGATACGATTGTCGACGCTGAACGTATCGACCTTGGAGGTCGCCTCGAAGCCGAGGCGATAGAGCAGATTGTCAGGCGTGGCCGGCGTCGACGAAACCGGGAACGGCAGGCTCGGATCATAATAGCCGTAGGTATACGGGCCGTTCTCATGCTTGAAGAGATGGCCGTAGCGCAGGTTCTGGCTGAACTGCCAACCGCTATCGAACTCGTGCTTGAACTCGTAGCCGAGCATCTGCTGCACATAGGTGCCGGTATCGATTGCCGGTTCGCCGAAGAACGCCTTGCGATCGATCTTGCCGAACGGCGCATCGACGACCGTACCGACATAGGGCAGGAAGCCGCCGCCGGTATGGACCTGATCAAGGCCCTGTAGCAGGCCGTAGACCGTCAGGTTGGTCGCATCGTCGGGCTGATAGGTGATCTGCGGCAGGATGAAGCCGCGCAGGTCTTCCGAGTGGTCCGTGTAGTTGTTGCCGCCGGAGACCTTGCCGGTGACGCGGTAGTTGATCGCATCGTCCACTGGGCGGTACACGTCGATGCCAAGGAAGGCATTGCCATTGTTGTTGTTGCCGGTCTCCACATAGGTGGCGCTCCCATCACTTGGCCGCTTGCTGATGAGACTGACGATGCCGCCCGGATTGGCGCCACCATAGAGCACCGAAGCCGGCCCTTTCAGCACCTCGACGCGCTCCAGCATGAACGGATCGATCTGAAAACCGCCGAAACCGTAGGAGAAAAGATTGAGACCATCGAGGAAGACGCCGGTCTGCGTCGCATCGAAGCCGCGGATGTAGAACCAGTCGGTATCCGGATCGACGCCGAAGGGCTCGGCCATCACGCCAGGCGTATAGCGAAGCGCCTCGTCGATCTTGTTGACGACGCCGCGATCGTCCAGCTCGTCGCGGCCGATGACCGATACCGACTGAGGGATTTCGTTGATCGGGGTGGCAGACTTCGAGCCGGTGGTTGTCGCCTTGGCGACATAGCCGTCGACCGGACCGGTTGCGTCGTCTGCGGTCGCTCCAGCCTGGACCTCGATCTTTTCCAGCCGGGTCGCCGGCGCGTCCTGCGCCATCGCGGCACCCGCTGCCAGAATTGCAATGCCGGCTACCCCACCTGCCAGCCATTCGGCGAAACCTGCCGCCCTGCCACTCACCATCATCTCTTCATCGCCCCGAGCCGCCCATCGCGCCAATCCCCGGGGCGATATGCAGCGTTAGAAAGTAATCCCTATAAGATGAGTATTTATATCAACTATTATGCCGACGCTTGGAGCGATCCGCGACAATTGAACGATCCTGGGCAATTTGCGGCGAACAATCGCCCGTGCGCGCGGCGATTTGCTCAGGCCAATCGGCTCCGCTTCCATTGCGCCGGCGTTGTGCCGACAACCTTGCGGAAGACCCGGGTGAAATGCGCCTGGTCCGAAAACCCGGTCTCGACGGCAATCGCCGTCAGCGACGCGTCATTCTTGAGCAGGAGTTGCTTGGCCCGTTCGACGCGCGTTTTCGTCTGCCACTGATGCGGCGCCATGCCGGTCGAGGCCTTGAACGCGTGGCTGAAATGCGATTGCGACAACCCGGTAAGCGTTGCCAATTCCTCGAGCCGGATGTTGCGGCCGAAGTTCTCCTCGATGTAATCGGCCACGCGGCGCATCTGCCAGGCAGCAAGCGGACTGCGCTTGCGCGGATTGGCGCGGTTGAGCTTCATCAGGTCGATGAACAGCGCGACCGTAAGGCCGTCCCCGTAGAGATCATGCAACGGCTGCGGATTGAGGCACTCCGCGGCGATGAGCCGCGCGAGTTGCAGGAAACGCTCATCATGAAACATCAGCCGGGGCGCGTCGCAACGGCTGGCGTCGAGGTCTTCCATCAGCCGGCGGCTGAGGACATCGAGATTGAAGTGCAGATCGAGATGGCGGATGTATTGCACATCGACGACATCGGCCCAGATTTCCATTCCCGCCGGGATGTAGGAGAGACCTTGTTCGCGATAGTTCTGCACCGTCCCGGGGCCGCCGGGCGAAAGCTTGACGTTGCAGCGGCTCCCGCCTTGGGCATCGAGAACGATGAACATGCGCGGATCATCGGACACGTAGTGACCGCCCGCCAGCGCCTCGCATTCGACATCCCAGACGTCGGCGATGATCCCGTTCCATTCCCGGCGGCGCAAACCGCCGAGAACCTTGAAGCCGGAGATCTTGTTCTGCATCCGTGGCTGGAACGTCATCAATTGCCCAATGCTCGGGGAAATCAGAGGCCGCGCCTCGATCTAATTCCTTCCTTCTTTACTCATCTTTAATTCGCAACGGAAGCCCCGATCGGGGCTCGCATTCGCTAGTCCTGGCGAAGGCGGATCAGGCCGGCATCCGTGGGAACGAACCCGCAGGCTTCAAGGTAAAAGTCGCGAAGATGCGCATCAAAGTCGACATGCAGCCACTCGCAACCCGACAGCCTTGCATTTGCCACCGCCTCTTCGACGAGCCGGCGCGCGTAACCCTTTCGCCGCCTGGGCGCTGAGACCATGGTGTCGAGCAGAAAAGCGTGCACACCGCCATCCCAGGCGACATTGACGAAACCGGCAAGCTTGCCCGAGAGACGCAAGCAAACCCAGCCGAGGCTGAAGGTGTTCACCTGTTTCCACCAATCGTCACCGGCAAGCGCGTGCTCGAAACACTCGGCATGCAGGCCATTCAACTCGGCATTCGCGAAGTCGCCGCGCCATACGAAACGCGGATGGTCAGCGCTGTTGTCAGCCATCATTTCTTCCGTCTTGGTGCCGTGTCAGCTGCCTGTCCGCCGACAGGGCATGCTCCGCGATGATCGATAGCCTGAGCTTTGCGAACTCGTCCAGCAGAGTGCTCTCCGCCTTGTCGAAGGCCTGCACCAGGGCGGCGTTCGCCGCCCGTTCCACCGGACAGGTTGGATGATCTTCCGAAACGCCGGCGGACAAAACCTCGCCTTCGTCGAGCGCTTTCTGGATGTCCAGGACCGTCAAGTCGTCCAGAGACCGCAGCAGCACCCATCCGCCACCTCGCCCTCCCTCTGAACCCACCACGCCCTTGCGCTTCAACGCCGCCATCGTGCGGCGCACGACCACGGGATTGGTGTTCAGCATCTTCGCGATGGTTTCCGAGGTCTCGCGCCCGCCCAAAAGCCCCATATGGATGAGCACGTGGATCATGCGCGCCAGCCGGCTGTCTCGTTTCATATGCCACCCCTAAAGCGTAACTTTTATTGTTACGCATACTTGACCTCACCCAATTCTGTAACTTAGATAATTACGGAATCAAGGACCCAGGGATGCGAAGACGTCAAGAGCGGAAGGACCGAAAATGCCTGCTCGCACCATCGAAACGAGAACGATCCGGATGAATATCGTTTGAACAGGGAGAGGGGCCACTCGTGCTCTTCTGTCACGGCTTTCCGGAAACGGCCCACGCCTGGCGTCATCAAATCGCGGCGCTGGCCAAGGCCGGATTTCGTGGGGTGGCACCGGACATGCGCGGATATGGGCATACGGAATGCCCCTCTGCGATCGACGAATACACCCTGTTTCACCTTGTCGGGGATATGGTCGCGCTCTTGGACGCCCTCGGCGCAGAGACCGCCCTCATCGTCGGCAACGACTGGGGCGCGACGGTCGCGTGGCAGGCGGCGCAGATGCGGCCGGACCGCTTCCGCGGCGTGGTCGCGATCAGCGTGCCGATGATGGCTCAGCCGCCCGTGCCGCCAACCCGCATCTTCCCGCAGACCGATGAGGCACAACTCTACACACTCTACTTCCAGGAACCCGGCATCGCCGAGGCAGAACTGGAACGGGACATTCGACAGACACTGCGGAAAATCCTCTTCGCGGCTTCGGGAGATGCCGGCCCGCGGCAAGCCGGAGACCAGACGCCAAATCCGTTCGGAATGGTCTCGCGGCGCGACGGGCTGCTCGCAGCCCTTCCCGATCCGCAGCAAATGCCGGACTGGCTGACCGCTGCCGACCTCGACGCCTATGCGGCGGCTTTCGCTCGCTCCGGTTTTCGCGGTGGGCTGAACTACTACCGCAACCTGGATCGCAACTGGCAACTGCAAGCGGCGCTCGCCGGCGTCATGGTCGATGTACCGGCCCTGTTCATGATCGGCGAGCGGGACACCGGGCTCAGCATACCGGGGATGCTCGATATCATCAACGCAATGCCCGGCCTCGTCCCCCAACTCAAGGGCAAGATCGTCGTGCCCGGCAGCGGACATTGGCTCCCGCAGGAGCGTCCGGACCTCGCGAGCGACGCGATCATCGATTTCGCGCGGCGCCTCTGACAGCGTGGCAGGTCGCGCGCCGCGACCATCGGCGCGCAACACTCCGGCGGCTCAGACCGCAATCGCGCCCGTCAAACGCAATACGTCCTCCAGCGGAACGAGCCCTTTCATCGAACCATTGCCGGCGGTAGGTTCTCCGTCTTCAATCGCCAATGCAAAGCGGAATGCGGGATCAGCCTCGATGCGTTTGCGCAGCGCATGGATGCGCGGGTAGTTCCGCTCATAGTCCTCAGGCTCGATCGCCTCGTGAAAATCCACCCAACGGGCGACGCCAGCGAACACGGCATCGGCCAGCGTCGGCCGGTCATCCAGCAGATATTCGCCGTCGCCCATCATCGCCTCGAGCTGCGCATGGCGCTTGGCGACAAACTCACGGCCGAAGACGCGGAGCGTTTGGCGATAGTCCTCCGTAGCCTCTTCCGCCTCCAGCGCCACCCACATGGGGAAGAAGGCACCGGTGAAACCGGTGTTGAGGAAGGCGATGAACTGATGCATCCGGTCGGCTTCGTAGGTTCCGGGCGTAAAGCTGATGCGGCGCTCATGGTCCCGCCCCTCGAGCCACAGCGCGATCGCCATCGTTTCCGTAAGGACACGCCCTTCGTCGGTGACCAACACGGGCGTTTCGACCCGGCCGTTCAGCCGCTGATAGGCCTCGGTGCGCATTTCACCGAGCATGTCGACGCGGGTGAGGCGGTAGGGTTGGCCGAGCCATTCAAACGCGGCGACCAGTCCGGCGGAACTGCCGAGCGGAAAGCCCGCGGTGAAGATCGGTTCAGCGATAGTGTGCATGTCGGTTTCTCCATGGTTGATGCCATGGATATATCCGCGTGGACGCTACCTCTGTAGACTGCCGAAAATAGACTTATCGTTCACATATGTAGACGATAGATCTTGCGACGAACGGAAATCAGATCGTACGCGATCGAACCGACGCGTAGAAGCCGCAAGCGGTGGCGTCGTCATCATCTGCGCTCAGCAAAGCGCACTAGCACTTTCGGGCTGGAGAAAACCGGGCTGCTACCTATTTCGTATGAGACCCCATGGAGAGGGCCGCAAGCCTTCAACGCTAAAGGAACAAGACTATGGCAAAGAACACGATCTGCCTCTGGTATGACAAGGACGCCGAAGCCGCTGCGCGGTTCTACGCCGAGGTCTTCCCGGACAGCCGTCTGACCGCAGTGCACCGGGCGCCCGGCGACTATCCGTCCGGCAAGGAGGGCGATGTGTTGACGGTCGAGTTCACCGTTGCGGGCGTCGCCTGTCTCGGCCTCAACGGGGGGCCGATGTTCAAGCACAACGAGGCCTTCTCGTTCCAGATCGCCACCGACGATCAGGAAGAGACCGACCGCTACTGGAACGCCATCGTCAACAATGGCGGCGAGGAAAGCGCGTGCGGCTGGTGCAAGGACAAATGGGGGATCTCCTGGCAGATCACGCCCCGGGTCCTGATGGAAGCGCTGGCGGCCGGCGGCGGCGAGGCGAAGCGCGCTTTCGAGGCCATGATGGACATGCGGAAAATCGACGTTGCCGCGATCGAGGCGGCACGCCGCGGTTGATGCTCCACCGCGGCGGGCGATCTGCCGCTGGTGTTCCCGCTGGCCAAAGCGGACATGCGCATGTCGAAAAAGTCGCACGTCTCCGAAACTTGCTTGCTAGCGCGCGGGCAGGAAGAGAAACCGTTTTTCTGGCAGGCACCGAAAGGACGGTATAGAACTGCGCGAAGCAGCTGGCCGACATCGCATGTTTTGTGACGTTGCTTGCCCGTTGGATATGCCTTTAGACGACAAGGACAGATTTCATGACCGAAAAATCCCCTGCTGACAATTTCCCTGCCGGCTACCAAGTTCCCAAGGTCTGGACCTGGGACAAAGGCAACGGCGGCGCGTTTGCCAGCATCAACCGCCCGATTGCCGGACCGACGCACGACAAGGACCTGCCGGTCGGAAAGCACCCGCTGCAGCTCTATTCGCTCGCGACTCCGAATGGCGTGAAAGTCACGATCATGCTCGAAGAGCTTCTGGCGGCGGGCCATTCGGGCGCCGAATATGACGCCTGGCCGATCCGGATCGGCGATGGCGACCAGTTCGGTTCCGGTTTCGTCGACGTCAACCCCAACTCCAAGATCCCAGCGCTGACGGACCATCAGCCGAAGGGCGGCGGCGAGCCGGTCCGCGTCTTCGAGTCGGCCTCCATCCTCACCTATCTCGCCGAAAAATTCGGCGCCTTCCTGCCGAGCGAGCTTCGCGCCCACACCGAGACCTTAAACTGGCTGTTCTGGCAGATGGGCTCGGCACCGTTCCTGGGCGGCGGCTTCGGTCATTTCTATGCCTATGCGCCGATGCAGATCAAATACGCCATCGATCGCTACGCCATGGAAGTGAAGCGCCAGCTCGACGTGCTCGACCGTCATCTTGCCGACCACCGGTTCCTGGCCGGCTCCGAATACACCATCGCCGACATGGCGACCTGGCCCTGGTATGGCAACCTGGCCCTTGGCCAGGTCTATGGCGACGCCGGCACCTTCCTCGAGGTTCAGAGCTACGAGCACGTCCAGCGCTGGACGGCCGAAATTGCCGCTCGCCCGGCGGTCAAACGCGGCCGCATGGTCAACCGGTTGAGCGGGGATCCGGCCGAGCAATTGCATGAACGTCACGACGCCTCCGACTTCGACACGAAGACTGAGGACAAGATCGTCGAGAAGCAGACCGCGTAAGGAGAACAGAATGGCCAAGCTGGCTGATATGACGAAACATCGGGGTTTTCCCTACGCCATGCCGGGCACGGGCATCCAGTTCGTCATCCGTCGGGCCAATCCCAAGGGGGCAACGCCGATCAAGGCGCTGCCTCGCCATGCGCGGCCGGGATCTGGGGCGCACCGTATCGATGCGGCCTTCCTCCACGCCCTCTGGCATCATTTCGGTGCGGAACCTTTCGAGCGCGGCAATCTCGATGCCGCCCGGCTGAACCTCCTGTTCGGACGCGAGGTGCTGCCGGTCGACAAGGATTTCGATCCCGTGTCCTATGAAGCGTTGCTCATCATCAACGAGAAGGTTGCCCGCCAGAGCTTCCCGGAATCGTTCGAGGACGTATTCGAGGTATGACCGATGCGATTGGGCCCTGAGCGTCTGATCGCCTACAGCGCTGCGCGTCTTATCAGACGCGCAAAGGTCGCTGTAGCACTTTGAATTGCTGCATGTTTTTGTCCTTTAATCGGCTACGATTAAAGGAAACATGCGGTAGGCCCAATCGGCTTCCTCCGCCTCCTCCACGGTTTGGCGCGCTCCGTTCCCGCATCCCCAATGCGCTGACGGGAGCGCCTTTCGGCTCTCCAACTGCATTGGTGCGGCGATCGGGTCGCCTGAGAAATTCCTACCCCGACCGGCGGCTCACCGCAGGAAAATCGTTCCCATATAATCCATAAAATATATGTATTATATGTATGTAAGATTCCTCTTCTCCCCCATGATGCTGAAGCAAGGTCGCACGGCGCAGACCATCGGCCAACGGATTGGCGCACGCCATCGCCGACCGCCAGAACTCAGATCTCGACGGAGGATCCCATGTCCAGTTCCATTTTCGGCCAGGCCTATCGCCGCCGCAGCGTGCTGAAATCGCTTGCGGCCGCCGGTACCCTGCCCTTCATCGCCCCACTTGCCTCGTCGACGGCCCTTGCTTCCGGCAACAACTACGCCGGGCGCACGATCAATCTGCTGATCATCCAGCCGCATGTCGTCACCGGCAAGAAGATCGCCGAGGATTTCGAGAAGCTGACCGGCGCCAAGGTCAACGTCACGGCGGTGCCTTATGACCAGGTCAGCGTCAAGGCGACGCTCGACGTGCAATCGGGCGCCAACCAGTTCGACGTCATCGACTATTTCTACACCTATAAGGGTCAGCTCGCCGAAGATGGCGTGATCGAGGACGTGACCGACCTCATCGAACGCGACAAGGTCGAGATCCAGCCGGAAGATTTCATCCAGACCATCTACGACCAGTACACGCTGCATGATGGCCGCCGCTATGGCCTGCCCTATGATGGCGACAGCCACCTGCTGTTCTACAACCGCGAGCTCTTCGACCGCTACGGCCTGAAGGCACCCTCCACCTGGGACGAATACAACGAGAACGCCAAGGTGATCACTACGGCCGAGGCGAAGAACGACATCTATGGCGCAGCCGTCCTGGGCGCCAAGATCCCGGTCATCATCCTTTCGACCTATGCCAACCGCCTGACCGGCTTCGGCGGCAACTTCCTGAAGGCTGACGGCACCTCCTCACTCGACAGTGCCGAAGCCGTCGAGGCCCTGAAGTCGCTGCTCGCCTCTGCACCCCATGCGCTGCCGACGCCCCTCGAAACGCGGTTCGAGGAAGGCCTGCCCGCCTTTCTCAACGGCAAGGCGGCGCAGATCGATTTCTGGACCGATCTTGGCGGCTATGCCCAGGATCCCAAGGGCTCGAAGATCGTCGACAAATGGGGCGTCGCCCGCATCCCGACCGGCGGCAGCAACAAGACGCCGCGCCTCGCTTTCAACGCCGGCTTCGGCTTTGCGATCACCAGCGGATCCAAGAACAAGGATGTCGCCTGGGACCTGATCAAGCTCGCCACCAGCAAGGACTATCACGAGCAGCTGTTGGCGCTGACCGGCTCGGGCATCGACCCGGACCGCCAGTCCGGCCTGAAGTCGGAGAAGTTTAGGGCGTTCCAGCCGCTCGTACAGCCGCTGCTGGACGACGGCGCCTTGGAAAACAGCCTCGCCTGGCCGACGGCCGTCTATGCGCCGAAACTCGAAAACGCGCTGACCGACGAGCTGGCGCTGGCGCTGGCCGGCACCAAGAGCGCAGAACAGGCGATCGCCGATGCCCACCAGGCCTGGACCGAAATCATCGAGACCAACGGCTGATTGCTTGCGGGGCGTGCTCGCTTCCTCCCAGCGCCGCCCCGCCATTTTTCTTAACAAGGCGAAAGATCATGAGCGAAAAATCCTTGCCGAAGCGCAAGCTCGGCCGCACCGGCTTCGACATCACCCCCGTCGGCTTTGGCGCCTGGGCGATCGGCGGCCCCGATTGGGGATGGGGCTGGGGAAGCCAGGACGACAGCGAGTCTGTTGCAGCTATCCGTCATGCGGTGCAGCGCGGCATCAACTGGATCGACACGGCACCGGTCTACGGTCTCGGTCATTCCGAGGAGATCGTTCGTGAAGCGCTCTCGACAATCCCGAAATCCGAGCGCCCGCTGATCTTCACCAAGGCCGGGCTGGTCTGGGATCCGGACGATCGCAACGCCCTTCCGGCCCGCATCGGCAATGCCAAATCGCTGCGCCGCGAGGTGGAGGCTTCGCTGAAGCGGCTCGGCGTCGAGGTCATCGACCTTTACCAGATGCATTGGCCGACCAATGACGGCACACCGGTAGAAGACTATTGGGCAACCTTTGCCGACCTCAAGAAAGAGGGCAAGGTCCGGGCCATCGGGCTTTCGAACCACGACCGGGAACTGCTGGAGCGCGCTGCAACGGTCGCTCCCGTCGACGTGGTGCAGCCACCTTTTTCCGCGATCAAACGCACGTTCGCCGAGAACGACCTGCCCTGGGTGCGTGCGCATGGCAGCGGCGTCATCGCCTATAGTCCGCTGCAGTCGGGCCTGCTTACTGGCGCTTTCACGCCGGCCCGCGCCCGGGCGCTTCCGACGAACGACTGGCGGTCGCGCGACGAGGAATTTTCCGGCGAGGCGCTGCACCGCAATCTCGCCTTCGCCGAGGGACTGAGGTCCATCGCCGCGCGGCATGAGACGACAGTCGCCGCGATCGCCGCCGCCTGGGCGCTCTCCTGGCCCGACGTGACCGGGGCGATCATTGGGGCACGTCAGCCAACGCATATCGACGGCTGGATCGAAGCGGCAACCGTCGCGCTCACGCCCGGTGACCTCGATGACATCGAGGACATGCTGGTCGCCACGCGAGCTGGCAGTGGGCCGACGCGGCCGGTTCTGGCAGAGGCCGCATGACCGCCTTCACCCTCGACGCTTTTGGGCCGGACACCGATCGCCATTCCGCGCGACGAGGCGTCCTTGCAGCGCGTCTCGGCCGCGCGTTGTGGATCGCTCCCGTCGTGTTCGCACTGGCCGTCACGACGCTCTATCCGACGGTCTTCCTGCTGGGGCTTGCCTTCAGCAAGAGCACGCTTGGAAAACCGTTTCGCGGCTTCGTCGGCGTCAAGCACTTCGCAACGGCGCTTCAGGATCCGATCTTCCTTTCGGCAATCGGCAGAAGTGTCGCCTACGCGCTCTCGACGTCGCTGCTGCAGCTTGCGCTCGGTTTCCTGATCGCGCTTCTTTCCACGTCGCTGCTGAAAGGCGGCCGCTTCCTGATGAGCCTCGTGCTGCTGCCATTGATGACGCCGCCCGTCATGGTCGGCATCGCCTGGAAGCTGATCTTCGCGCCGGCGGGCGGGCTCTTGAATGGCACGTTGATCAACTACGGCGTGATCTCCCAGCCGATCTCTTTCCTCGGCCACCCGCTATTGGCCTGGCTGGCGATCGCCGTTGCCGACCTCTGGCAATGGACGCCCTTCATCGTCATCCTCTGCTTTGCAGCGCTTTCGACCATCCCGGAGGGCGTGCGGGAAGCGGCACTCGTCGATGGCGCGAATGGCTGGCAGCGCTTCTGGCATATCACGCTGCCGCTCGTCGCCGCACCGCTCTCGTCGATCTACCTTTTGAAACTGATCCTCTCGTTCAAGCTGTTCGACCTCGTCTACATCCTCACTTTCGGCGGGCCGGGTTTTGCGACGACATCGGCCGGATTTTCGATCTACAGGCGGGCGATCGAGCAGTTCGATGTCGGTCGGGCGGCCGCCGAGACGATCGTCTATGCGCTGGTCATCGGTCTGGCGACGCTACCGGTCGTGCGCCTGCATCAGCGTTTCGAAAGGCGCGAACTATGAGGCTCGTCGGACGCGATCTCTGGCTGGGTCTGGCAACCGCGCCGATCGTCGGCTTTTTCGCCCTGCCCATCCTCTATCTCCTCGCCGTTTCCCTGAAGACGAAGGACGACGTGCTGAACGGCTCCTTCTGGCCGACGGCGCCGACGCTCGCCAACTGGCCCGCAGCCTTCGAGGCCGCCAACGTCGTCGGCTTCATCATGAATTCCGTGACCGTATCGCTGCTGGCGGGGCTGCTCACCATCGCGCTCACGCTGCCGTCTGCCTACGCCGTCCTGCGGTTGAAGATCGGTGGCCAATGGCTTTCGGACGTGACGCTCTCGAGCTACATGGCGCCGCCGATCGTCGCACTGATCCCGCTGTTCTTCCTGCTGAAGACGAGCGGCCTGCTCGACACACGCGCTGGCCTGGTTCTGATCTACGGGCTTGCCAACGTGCCCGTCGCCTTCTGGCTGCTGACACCGTTCCTGCGCCGGATGCCGCTCGAGATCGAGCAGGCGGCCGCCATCGACGGGGCGGGGCCGCTACGCATTCTGCTGCAGATCGTGGTGCCGATCATTGCGCCCGGCATCGTGGCGACATTCATCATCGTCACGGTGTTGTCCTACAACGAGTTCCTCTTCGCCTCGGCCTTCACCTTCTCGGATGCCACGCGAACGCTGCCGGTCGGCATCTCTCTTTTCCAGGGCGACAGGCTGGTGAATTTCGGCCAGATGGCCGCAGCCTCGCTCGCGGGCATCGCTCCGGTCTACCTGATCGCGTTGTTCATGCAGCGCTATCTGGTCAGCGGACTGGCCCATGGCGCAGTGAAGTAGCGGCAGACGGCCTCGATTGGCGGTCGCTTGCCGCAAGACGGCCTAACGGGTTCGATGGGTGAGCGCTCGACCGGGCGCCCTCACAGCGCCGGTTTCGCTGCCAGAGATGCCGTCACCAGACGCTCGACATGCGCCGCGTCCGGCGCACCGCCAAAGAGGATCCGATACATGATCGGCGCGACGACGCCGTCCATGACGGCCTCGACATCCGGAAAGACTTCGCCGCGCTCTTCGGCGCGTTCGGCGATCACTTCGATTTGCTGTCTGGTGAAGTTGCAGCATTGGTAGGCACCGCTGCCATCCTGCGCCGCGAGCACGTCACGGATCATTTCGCGCCCCGGCCCGGAGGACATTTCCTCGGCATATTGCTCGGCCCAGGCCATCAGGTCACTGCCAAAACTTCCGGTATCGACCGGCACCATGTCGGGACGCAGCCGCTCGACCGCGACGTCGGCGAGCAGTTCCTGCAGGTCGCCCCAGCGGCGATAGATGGTCGAAGGCGTGACACCCGCTTCCGCCGCGATCAGCGGAACTGTGACATCGGTGCGCTCGAGCGTCGCCAGCAAGGTCTGCACGGCCTTGTGAACCGATGCCTGAACCCGGGCGCTTCGTCCGCCCGGACGCGGGCTTTCCTTTGTCGCCATTCGCTCCAACCCCGTCTTTCTTCGGCCGTGCGGCCGATGCTTCAGAAATTCTCACAACAACATAAAAGCAAATTATTTGCTTTTAGCGCGAAGCATACCTAAATCTGCCAAACGCAACGATTTAGCTTTAAGGGTTATATAGATGTCTTCATCCTCCGAATCCAGAGAGAGCGCTCGCCCGGGAAGTCCCATTGCCTTCTACGCCGTCACGCTCGCGACATTCTTCGGCGCCTCCTCGGCCCCAACCCCGCTTTACCGCTTCTACCAGGAGAACTTCGCCGCCAGCCCGGTGGAGATGACCGTTATTTTCGCGGTCTATGCCTTCGCACTTCTCGTGGCATTGCTGATCGCCGGTTCGATCTCAGATCATCTCGGGCGCAAGCCGGTGATTTTCGCAGCGCTGCTCGTCGAGATGGCAGCGATGGCCCTGTTCGTCCTTGCCGACGGAACCGGCTGGCTGATCGCCGCACGCATCGTGCAGGGTCTTGCGACTGGCGTTGCCGGCGCTTCGCTCGGCGCGGCGCTCGTCGATGTCGATCACGTCAGGGGACAGCTGGTCAACTCGCTCGCACCTTTGATCGGCCTGGCGGTCGGGGCGCTCGGCACCAGCGCGCTGATACAGTACGGCCCCCTTCCGCTGCATCTCATCTATGTGCTGCTGTTCGTCGGCTTCATAGTCCAGGCAGCGGCGATCTGGCTGATCCCTGAAACCGGCGCGCGTCGTCCCGGAGCGCTGTCTTCGCTGATGCCGCGGATCGCCATTCCGCAGCGCGCCAAGCGGCCGCTGGCGCTCGTCACCCCCGTAAATATCGCGAACTGGGCGCTTGGGGGTTTTTACCTCTCGCTCGTCCCCTCGCTTGTCGCCGCCACCACGGGAAGCAAGAACCCGCTCACCGGAGGCGCCGTGGTCGCGGCGCTGATGGCCGCCGGTGCGTTGGGCGTCTTCCTTCGCCGTGCGCGCAACCCTCAGGCAAACCTGACCTTCGGCGTCTTGAGCACGACCTTCGGCATGCTGACCGTGGTCGCCGGAACGCATCTCGCCTATGTGCCCGTCCTGATCGTCGGCACGCTTCTCACCGGCATGGGTTTCGGCACGAGCTTCCTCGCCACGCTCGGCTCGGTCATGCCGCTGGCAAAAGCCGAAGAGCGCGCCGGGCTGCTGTCCGCCATCTACATCCAGAGCTATCTGGCGTTCAGTCTGCCGGCGATTCTGGCCGGCTTTCTGGCGAAGGCGGTGGGCTACCAGCTCACGACCGACATCTATGCGGCAGCGATCATCGGTGTCGGGCTCATGGGGCTGATGGCCAGCCGGGCATCGCCGGAGAGGGAACCAAGCATGGCTTGAAGGGCGGCGAACAGGGTGGCGCGCAAAGGTTCCCGAATGGGCCGCGGCTAAGCCCGCGCCTGCGCTAGCCACTCATCGGTCGTCGCGATCTCCAGCTGAACCGAAAAGCGATTGCCGAGAAGGTCGAGCGCAGCATTGTGCGTCTGATCGACCGAGCTGCAGACCGCATCCTTCAACAGGATCACCCTGTAGCCAAGATCGATCGCTCCGAGCGCGGTCGCAAGAACGCAGACATCCGTTTCGCCGCCGGTCACAACGACCGTTCCGATATCCTGATGAGCGAGCAGGCTTTCCAGCTTGCCGCTTAACCAGGGCGAATAGGTGCGCTTGTCGAGAACACGGGCGGGCGGCACCAGACGCTGCAAGGGAGGAAGGAGATTGATCAGGCCCGGATCGAGCCGCGTCGCGGTCATCATCGGCCATTTTTCGTAGTAGGGCCGCCACATGCCCGGCATTTCCGCCGGCGAATGTGGCGGGACGAACCGAGTGAAGATGGTGCGATCCGGAAAGCGGCTAGCGACCTCCACCACCTGGTCGGAGATCGTCGCCATCCAATCCACCTGCCACGGCGTCTCCTCGTTGAACATTCGCTGCATGTCGACGCAAATATGAATCCAGCGTTCCGCGTTCATGATCACAATCCACCCGACACATGGGCCACTCGATGCATTTGGGTCAAACGAACAAACTCTGCGAGATGAAATGCGGTTCCTTATCCCGGCTGTACGCAATCGGTGCAGGTGTCACCAACCGGGCACGACCCGGGCCGGTCACGCGCGGTTGCCTTCGAAAAGCGTCTTGAGCGTCTCCACCAGCACCGCACTCGCGAAGGGCTTGGAAAGGATCGGGGCCGCATGGTGCGTGCCGTTCAGGGCCGTGTCGCCATAGCCGCTCAATATGAGAAACGGGATCGATCTTTCATCGCATGCGTCCGCGACCGGGAGCCCGCTGTGCCCCTGCAGGTTCATGTCCAGCACGACGGCGTCGATTTTCGTCTCCTCCTGCAGCAACCCCAATGCCCGCCCGACGGTTGGCGCAGGACCAATTACTTCGCCGCCGGCATCGACCAAGGTGTCCTCGATCGACATGGCCACCAGCATCTCGTCTTCGACGATAAGGATCCGGCGTCCCGTCAATATCCCAGACATGGTCATTCCCCCTTGTCGTCCATGCCGGCACGCTCACCGTCGACGAAGTCCATCCCGATCGTGCAGGTGACACCTTCCGGCTCGAACCGGAGATCGACGGGGTGTCCCAGTTCGTTGGCGAGGCCGCGGTTGAGAACGCGCAGCCCGAAACCCTGCCGCTGAGGGGGCTTTGCCAGTGGTCCTCCGCGCTCTTCCCACCGGACCGTGCACACGTCTCTACATTGCCATGACAGCGTAACACGGCCACCGGGGCTCGATAGAGAACCGTATTTGATCGCATTGGTCAGCAATTCGTTGAACGCCATCGAAAGCGGCAGGGCCTGTTTCGGGCTGATGCGGATCGCAGGCCCGTGGAGAGCCACGCGCCCGTCTTCGATCCAGGTTGCGAGAACCGCTTGGGCGATGTCGTTCAGGTACACCGCCTGCCATGCCTCGCGGGTCAAGAGGTCGTGCGCCCCGGCAAGAGCAAGCAGTCGGCCGTTGAACGCTTCGGCAAAGGCTTCCGGCTTTTCGGCACTCTTCAACGTCTGTTCGGCAAGGGACTGCACGGTCGCCAGCGTGTTCTTCACACGATGGTTGAGCTCACCGATCAGCAGCTTCTGGCGCTTTTGTGCTCTGCGCTCCTCGGTTCGATCCCTGAAGATCTTGAGATAGCGGTCCGGTCCGCTCTCCTCGACGGGAAGCATGACGCCGGAGCCCCAGAAGCGCGATCCATCCTTGCGATAGTGCCAGCGTTCGTTGGTCGCGCGACCCTCCTCGCGCGCCGTTCGCATCTCCTGCTCGGGGACAGCCGATGCACGGTCCTGCGGGCTGAAGAAAATGCCGCCCGGCTGACCGAGGATCTCGGTGTCGCGATAGCCGAGCAGCCGTTCGGCGCCGCTGTTCCAGCTTGCGATCCGTCCGGCACCGTCGAGCGTGATGATCGCATACTCGCTGGCGCTGTCGAGGATGATCCGCAGCCGCTCGTTGCTGCGGCGAAGTCCCTCCTCGGCACGCTGGTGCGCCTCCTCGGTCCGTCTGCGCTCGATGCTGAAGCCCAGTTGCCGAGCGATCGTCAGGGAAAGGACGGCCTCCTCCTCCGTGAAGACGTGCACCACTTCGCGATAGGTCATGAACTTTCCAATGACCACGCCGTTGGCGGTCAAGGGAATGAAGGCGAGCGCGCGGATCCCCTCGCCCCTTATGGTGTCCTTGAGCGCCTGGGACTCTTCGGCAAGCTCTATATCGCTGACGAAGATCGGGGTGGCTTCGCGGTCACCGGGCCTCCACGGCGAGTGACCGTCGACGGCCCGGCGATAGCTTTCCGAGAGCCCGCGTGACGCGACGAAACGCATCACCCCTGCGGGGTCGAAAAGCAGGATGGAGGCGCGACTGCAGCGCAACGCCCGCTCAATCGCATCGAATGTGGCATCGAAAATGTCGGCGAGCGAATTGGCACGATAGAGCGCATCCGTGAACTGAAACAGAGCCGCCAGTTCATCCGCCTTCTTGATCCAGGAGCTATCGACGCCGGACGAACTCTGCCTCATGTCTGCACTCCGGGTCCCGGCCAGCGATCTACCGGGACCACCGCTAAAGACTGCGATCATGAATCCGCTTGTAAAATTGGTCCCACGCCCGGTGACCAAAAGGAAACAACTGTAGCGGGGCGTTTCGATTTCAAGCCTGCTGGAGCGGTCGATTGGACCGATCACGGCAACTGCGAAGAGCGACCCGAGTGGGGCTCTCGACCTTGATAGGCGCGATATAGGCTTCGCGCACCGAGGCAAGGCGCTCGCCGCGCGTGTCGGCAGGCGGTCCGTCCGCGAAAAAGTATCCACGGCTAAGGCCGTCGGCAACCATCGAACCGCAGGCGCAGTGCTGTTTCTTCTCAGCGACGCGTCCGATTGGATCACCGGCCAGGTCATCCAGGTTGCCGGCGGGCACGCACTTTGATCCGAGCGGCTCAGCGCGGTTGGGTGTCTCGCGTCACGGCGCCTCGACAAGCGACTTGAGCCGGCCAAGCGCCTTGTCCCAGCCCTCTGCGATCGCCGTCAGGAACGCGCGCGCCTCCTCGAGGCGGCGCGGATCGACCGCGTAGAGGACCTCCTTGCCGTGGCGCTCATGCACCACCAGCCTTGCCGATACCAACACCTGCAGGTGCTTCACGATCGCCTGCCGGGTGATTGCCTGCCCCTCGGATAGCGCGGTTGCCGTCAGGGCACCGGCCGCCAAAAGCCGCGTGATCAGCGCAAGACGGGTCGTATCGCCCAGGGCGGCGAAGACGCCCGCCAGTTCCCGCTCAGGCGTGTTCGACATGGCGCTTGATGTTTTCAATCTGGGCGCTCCAGCCACCGTCATTCATGAGAAATGCACGCTTGCGCCGATGCGCCGGCACGCCTTCGAAACCGGATTCCGTGACGGTCAGCCGTGTGTCCCCGGCAACCGCTTCCAGCCGGAATTCCACGAGCGTCGTCGGTTCCCGCGCGGGATCGCATTCGGCATCGAGGCCATAGGGTATCCAGCGAAAGCTGAAAAGCCGCGGCGCATCCATTTCCTCGACGGTGCAAAAAACGGCATTCGGCTCGGGTTGGCGGATCGGTGCCGGCTCGATCCCGATCGAAGCCTGATATTTCGCAATGTCCTCCGCGTTGAACTCTCCCTTAAAAGAGCCGGTTATCGCCCGCCCCGGAGCAAAAGGCTCGTTCAGCTTTACGCCGAACCACTGCCCGAATTCCGAGACATCGGTTATCGCCCGCCAGACGCGCTCAATGGGCGCGCGCAGCAGGATTGCCTTCTCGATACGATCGAATGAGCTCATGACGCTTTCCTTTCGTGCAACGACTTGGTTGCAAGTATAGGGATCGCAGACAGATGCGCAACCAAATAGTTGCACATTATGCCCACTGGCCCAGCGCCGCTAGATCGCTCACGGTGCGGGCACGACCCGCCACACCTTGTTGCCGACATCGTCGGCAACAAGCAGCGCGCCGTCACGAGCGATGGCGACGCCGACCGGACGGCCGAGCGCCTTGCCGTCGTCGGTCAGGAAACCCGTCAGGATATCCCGCGGCGGGCCGGACGGCTTGCCGTTGCTGAAAGGCACGAAGATGACCTTGTAGCCACTGCGCGGGATCCGGTTCCACGAGCCATGCTGGCCTACGAATGCGCCATTCTTCATCTCCGGGCCGAACAGGTCGCCGGTGTTGAAGGTCAGGCCCAGCGAGGCGGTGTGGGCGCCGAGCGCATAGTCCGGCTTGATCGCGCGCGCCACCAGTTCGGGTTTCTGCGGCCTCACCCGCTCGTCGACATGCTGCCCGTACCAGCTATAGGGCCAGCCGTAGAAAGCGCCGTCCCTGACCGAGGTCATGTAATCGGGAACGAGATCGGGCCCGAGTTCGTCGCGCTCGTTGACGGCAACCCATAGCTCACCGCTATCCGGCTGCCATGAGAGGCCGTTGGGATTGCGAAGTCCGGATGCGAACGGCCGCATCTGCCGGGTGGAAAGGTCGATCTCGTGCACGGCGGCGCGTCCCCTCTCCTCCTCCAGGCCGTTTTCGCCGACGTTGGAATTGGAGCCGACCGTGACGTAAAGCTTGGCCCCGTCCGGGCTGGCGATGACGTCCTTCGTCCAGTGGTGGTTGCGGCCTGCCGGCAGGTCGACGATCTTGTCCGCGGGCGCCGTAATCTCGGTCGCGCCCTGCTGATAGGGAAAGGCCACGATCGCATCGGCATTGGCAACGTAGAGCTTGCCGTCGAGCAATGTCATGCCGAACGGCGAATTGAGCCCGGTGATGAAGGGCGTTTTCGTTTCCGCCACGCCGTCACCGTCCGCGTCGCGCAACAACGATATGCGATTGGCGCTCTCACTTCGGGCGCCGGCCCTGCCCTGGATGAGTTGAGCAGCAAAGGCCCGCACCGAAAAGCCGGGGTCGGGTTGGGGTGGCGCATTGCTTTCTGCGACCAGCACATCGCCATTCGGCAGCACGTGAAGCCAGCGGGGATGATCGAAGCCGCCCGCAAATTCCTTAGCGGCAAGGCCTGGCGCGGCCGATGGCATCATGCCTGCAGGCCAGGGCGTGGCTTCCGCGACACTGACGGATGGCACGAGCTCCACCTTTGGTTCGACCAGAAGAGGATCGGGACCGTAGGTCTTTTCAATCGGCACCGTTGCCTCCCGTCGCGACAGATAGCCGAGGCTCAGGCCGCCCGCGGCCGCGAGCGCGCCGAAGACCAGAAGGGCAATCAGGAGCTTTTTCATGGCGGATTCCTTTAATGTCCAACCTAACGGCAGCCGCCTTCAGGCGTTCCAATCGCCTGGCGAAAAGTGCTGGACGAATGCCGCTCGCTCAAGCTTTAACGAAGGCCGAGGAGAGCTCCTTCGGGGCCGCAGTCTACCGATCGGAATATCATGCCAATTCATGAACTCGCTGCGCTGGGGGCCGCGACCTGCTGGGCCCTGACGGGGTTGATCTCGGCCGGACCGGCCGGCCATCTCGGCGCACCCGCCTTCAACCGCCTTCGGCAGATCTTCGTCACGGGACTTCTGGCAATCTATGTGCTCGCCACCGGGGCGTGGCGGGAGCTGGATGCGACAAGCGTCACGCCGCTGCTTTTGTCCGGCTTGATCGGCATTTTCATCGGCGACACGCTGCTCTTTGCCGCGCTCAACCGGCTCGGTCCGCGCCGCTCCGGCATCCTCTTCGCCCTCAACGCGCCGATCGCCGCCTTGCTCGGCTGGCTGGTGCTTGGCGAAGCGCTGTCACCAACCGCGGTCGGAGGCATCGCGCTGACGGCCACCGGCGTGTTCCTCGCCATTCTCTTCGGCAAGCGCCGAGCGCAGATGCACGAATGGGAAAAGGTCAAGGGGCCGCTTTGGATCGGCGTCCTGCTCGGTCTTGGCGCCGCCACCGGCCAGGCGATCGGCTCGATCATCGTGCGCCCGGTCATGGCCGCCGGCATCGATCCTTTTGTCGCCTCCATGCTGCGCGTCGGCATTGCGGCCTTCTGCCTGAGCATCCTGATCCAGCTGCCCATTCCATCGGTCAAGCCGAGGGCGCCGCTGACCCTGAAGGTTGCCGCGATGACCGCGTTGACCGGGGTCCTCGCTCTTGGCATGGGGATGACGCTGCTGCTCTACGCGCTCTCGGGCGGCAAGGTGGGCATCGTATCGACATTGTCCGCGACCTCGCCGGTCATGATCCTGCCGATGCTGTGGCTGAGGACGGGCGAACGGCCTGCCGCCGGCGCCTGGGCCGGTGCTGCCCTCGTCGTCCTCGGCATGGCGCTGATCTTCATTCGCTGACACCAAGTCATGGTGTGGCTCACTAGCCGGTCAGTGCGAGGTCACCGCCCCTCGCGCGATCGGCGGACTCTTCGATACCGAGCTTCGCATTCGTGGAGTACGCCGGCGTAACAACAATCAAACGATTGATTTTATTTGACTATTTCCAGTTCGGCGCCCGATGAGACATTGCCGAAAAGCAAGCCGTGGAAGTCGTTTCGGTGCTGAAGAAGCTCCTGCTGCTTTGAGGGGCGGAGCTTGCCGATCGTAGGCGCCGCCCGCGTTACCAGCGCCACCGCTTCGCCCGGCCGACCGCAAAACCCGAAGCCTGCAACACGCTCTCGATGGCGCCGCCAAGTGACAGCACCTCTTCATCGGCATAACGGCGGCCGACGATCTGCAGGCCGACTGGCAAGCCATCATTGGCGAGACCGACAGGCACCGACAGGGCTGGACACTGCGGCAGCAGGTTGAACGGGCAGGTCATGTCCAGCCCGCGAAAGCGCCCGTCCGGCGTATCGGCAATGTAGTCGTTGTCGTCCGCGTCAGCCGAGGGGGCCGTGACCGCGCAAGTCGGGCAGAGCAGCGCATCGTAGCGGGCGAGGATCGTGGCGAGATCACGCCACATCGCAGTCCGGAGCACTTCCACCCGTTTGTAGACTGTAGCATTCATACCAAGCCCGCGTTCGATGAGCTCGACCACGATCGGGTCCATGCGCTCGCGATAGCTATCGATCGCGTTGCCGAAAAATGCCGCCATGAACACGCACCAGAGATCGTACCATTGGTCGTTGACGGCGCGGGACCAGCCGATGTCCACGGGTTCCACCGTGGCGCCAGCCGCACGAAGCTGCTCGACTGCCGCAAGGATCGCGGCTTGCACGGAGGCATCGACGCTGTAGTAGCCAAGATCCAGCGAAAGGGCGAAGCGTCGGCCCACAAGTGAGCCTGCTCTTGCCCGGTCGGCCGCGAAGGAGAGCGGCAACGAGGCGATATCCGCATCATCCGGGCCGGCAGTTGCGGCCATGAAGGCGATGGCGTCGCCAACGGTCCGCGCCAGCGGGCCGAAATGGGATATGTTGTCGAAGACGCTCGGCAGGATGGTCATGGGAATTCGCCCAAGGCTGGGTTTGAGGCCGACGACGCCCGAAAGTGCTGCGGGAATGCGCACCGACCCGCCCATGTCCGTGCCTTCGGCGAAGGGAACCACGCCGGTCGCGACGGCGACCGCCGATCCGCCGGAGGAGCCGCCGGAAGTTCGCTCCGGGTTCCAGGGGTTGCGGGTCACCCCCCAGCGTGGGCTCGACGTGAAACTGGAATGGGCGAATTCCGGCGTCGTCGTCTTGCCGATCAGGATCGCGCCGGCAGCCTCCAGCCGCTCGATGCACAGCGCCGTCTCCGTTGGAATCCAATTTCCACGCGTCCACGAGCCGAGCGTGGTGAGATCGCCCTTGGTAGGTGTCAGGTCCTTGGCGGCGAAGGGGACGCCGAGAAGAGCGGGCGTGTCGCCACCGGTTGCGATGCGTTCGTCAGCCGCCCGCGCCGATGAGATTGCGGCCTCCTCCCGCAGCAGCGTGAATGCGTTCAGCGTCTGATTGACGACTTTCGCGCGGCGGAGCGATTCGGCAACGACCGCTTCAGCCAAAAAATGGCGGGCGCGGATCCCGGCAGCGATCTCCGTTGCGGGCAGGTCGAGCGGATGCGTGGGCGCAAAGGCGCGAGAAATCGTCTGCATGACTGCGGACTCCATGCTAGGTCTTTTCTTCGACAGGTGGGGAATGGACGTGGCAGCAAGATCCGGTGGGGCGAGCGCCTATATCGATGCTTGGAACGCCGGGCTCGCAGAGGCCGTGGAAAACCTCGGCGAGCCCGGTTTCCCGGAAACCCTGGAGCGCGCGCTTCGGCAACTCGTCGCCTTCGAGATGATGAACGGCTTTGCCTATTCGCCAGGCGGCAAGGCCTTCGATCTCCATAACGAGCGCATCATCGGCGACCGCGTCACCATCGTCGATCACTACCTTGACGGCGCCTATATCCTCGACCCGTTCTACGATGCCGTCCGCAACGCAAAACTCGACGGCGGCGTCCTGGTGATGCGACGGTTGGCGCCGGACCGTTTCACCGAGACGGAATACTTCCGCCGCCACTACCAGGCGACCGGCATCGTCGACGAGATCGGCTTCATTCTGAAGCTTCCGCATGTCGATGCGGTGCTGTCGCTCTCGCGCATCGGCGACGTGCCCGGCTTCTCCCGCCGTGACATCGTCCGGCTGGAAAGTGCTGCGCCGATCGTGCGGGCGCTGGCCGAACGGCACTGGCGCGCGCGGTTCGACCCGCCCCGCGAGGAGGATGATGCCGCAGCGACGATCAGCCACCCGTTGCTCTCGAAACGGGAGCTGGAGATCGTGACCCTGATCCTCAAGGGTCACTCGACCTACTCCATCGCCGCGACGCTCGGCCTCTCGCCGAATACGGTCAAGGTCCATCGTCGCCAGGCCTATGCAAAGCTCTCCATTTCCAGCCAGGCGGAGCTCTTCCATCTCTTCCTCAGCCGCCGCTGATCATTCGACGAACTCCACTTCCGGCGGCGCTGACTGGAAGAACCGGGTGAGGTAGGCGAGATAGCACACCCCGATGGCCAGCCAGATGATACCCAGAAGCTTGGCGTGGCCATCGAGATTCCATAGCAGGAACAGGTCACAGACCGCACCGACGGCCGGCACGACAAGCCCGAGCAGCGCGCCGAGCGGCCGCACGATTGCATTGCCCTGCAGATAGAGCGCGATCACCGAGACATTGACGGCGGTGAAGGCGAGGAATGCGCCGAAATTGATGAAGGACGTCGAGGTCGTCACGTCGAGTGTGAGCGCAAGCAGGCCGACGATGCCGACGAGCACGAGGTTGAACACCGGCGTGCGCCATTTCTCATGCAGCTTGCCGAAGATCCCCATCGGCAACACGCCGTCGCGGCCCATGGCGAAAAGCAGCCGACCGACGCTCGCCTGTGCCGCAAGCCCCGAGGTGAACTGGGCAACCACGAGCGTTGCGAGGAACAGGGTCACGAAGATATCGCCGCCGATCATCAGAGCGATTTCCGTAGCGGCGGAATCGACGGAGGTGAACGCGCCGCCGGGATGGGCGAGCTGCGTCACATAGGCCGAACCCGTGAAGATGATCCCGCCGATCACCGCGATGATCATGATCGCCTTCGGCATCGTGCGGGTTGGGTCACGCGTCTCCTCCGTCAGTGTCGAGACGGCATCGAAGCCCAGGAAAGAATAGGCCGCGATTGCCGCACCGGCGACCGAAGCACTGAACGGTACATTCGCTTCAAAGAATGGCCGTACCGACGCAAGCCCACCGACGCCATTGATGGCAACGACATAGCGCCCTGCCAGTACGACGAACGCGATCAGCACGGTGAGCTGCACCAGCATCAGCACGACGTTCACCCGGTTGGCGAAAGCGATGCCGATGACGTTTACGGCCGTCGTCAGCACAATGAAGCCGACAATCCACAGCCAGGCCGGAACGGCCGGGAAGGCGGAGCCCAGATAGGCGGCACCGATCAGCCAGATAACCATCGGCAGGAAGAAATAGTCGAGCAGGACGGCCCAGCCGACGAGGAAGCCCGCACCGGAATTCAGCGACTTGCGGGCGTAGGTGTAGGCGGATCCGGCGACCGGATAGACCTTCGCCATGATCCCGTAGCTCGCGGCCGTCAGGAAAATCGCAAGCGCCGCGATGAAATAGGCCATCGCCGTTGTGCCCTGGCTTGCCGAGGCCAGCGCCCCGAACGTGCCGAACACGATCATCGGCGTCATATAGGCAAGCCCGAACAGCACCACGGACCACAGACCAAGGGTTCGATCGAGTTTAATGTTTTGTGTCATGTTCCCCTCCTCCAACAAACAGACTGGAAGCGTCGGGGAAACCGAGGGCTATGCCAATAACCCTAGGGTGTTATGGCGCTCCCCGGTGACATGGCGAGGGAGAGCGAGCAGGGTGACCCGGATTTCGCAACCACCCGCCCTTGGTCTGGCACAGCGCTTCACATCGAAAGCAGGGTTCGCGTCAACGGATGCCCGGCGTCGGCAAGGCCGTCGATGACATTGAAGTGGTGCCTGTCCGGTTCGACGATGGCGGTCGTGGTTGCACCCAGTCCCGTCCAGATATTGGCAAGCAGGGCATTCTGGCGCAGGAATTCGGCGCGCTCGCCGCCACCGACCCAGCAGGTGATGCGGGCATCCCGCATCGGCCGCAGCAGCGCCGGGCTTTGCGAAAGAGCCTCCGCCTCATCGATCGCAAGCTTCTCGTTCATCCCGGTCGACATAATCGGTCGCAGATCGTGCACGCCCGAGATCGAGACGACGTTGCGGACGCGTTCCTGGACATCCGGCGAGAGCGGCGCGGTCGCCGTGATCATCCGGCTGACGAGATGGCCGCCAGCCGAATGGCCCGTCAGCATCAGCGGCCCTTCGACCAGCTTTGCCGCCTCACCGATTGCCGCGGCGACTTCCTCGACGATCCCGGTGATGCGGATCTCCGGGCAGAGCGTGTAGGACGGCATGGCGACGGCATAACCGCTGGCGACAGCGCCTGCGGCGAGATGCGACCAGAAGCTCTTGTCGAGCTGCAGCCAGAATCCACCGTGCACGAAGACGACCAGGCCTTTCGCCGCGCCATCGGGGAAGAAAAGGTCCATGCGATTTCTGGATCGCTCGCCATAGGCAAGGTCGAGTTTCGCCAGCCCTGATGCCGAAAGCGCATTGCGGAATGCCTCCGCCGGCCCAACCCATGCCTGCGGCCACCGGTCGCCCCGCGCAATGTTCACGCCATTGGCATAGGCGTCGTTCCAATCGCAAACACGGTGTTCCAGCATCGATGCATTCCTCCCTTCGATGTCTCCCCACGCATAGAAATCGCCTGCCCCATCAAGAAACGCAATGCGTCATTCAAAAAAACTTTAGGCTTGAAATAATTTTGGACTGGTGCGATGCTGCCGCATGTTCAGCCGAGAAGTGGAGGTCTCGCTGTGCCCATCACGAACACTGGAGCCGCCCTAGCGACGGCATGCCCCCATCGACGACGATGCGGCGAGGCTTGGCGTCTGTTCGCACGGCAGGGCTCCGCGCGACGACCAGAACTTTAGCCGGCTTTGAAAATGCCTGGGCAACGGGCAGAAACTGAACAAGGGAACAGCCGCCATATGCTTGGACCGACTTCGCACGTCGATACGTTCACACGCGACCATCTGCCGCCACCGGAAGAATGGCCGGAATTCCGTCTCGAAGGCTTCGACTACCCGGACCATCTCAACGCCGCCGTCGAATTGACGGATGCCATGGTCGCAAAGGGTTTTGGCGACCATACCGCGCTGATCGGCAACGGGCGCCGGCGAACCTACAAGGAGCTGTCCGACTGGACGAACAGGCTCGCCCATGCCCTCGTCGAAAACTACGGCGTGAAGCCTGGCAGCCGTGTGCTCATCCGCTCGGCCAACAATCCGGCCATGGTCGCCTGTTGGCTGGCGGCCACCAAGGCCGGCGCCGTGGTCGTCAACACCATGCCGATGCTCAGAGCCGGCGAACTGACCAAGATCGTCGACAAGGCAGAGGTCAGCCTGACGCTTTGCGATACCCGCCTGATGGACGAGATGATCGCCTGCGCCAAGGACAGTCGCTACCTGAAGCAGGTCGTCGGCTTCGACGGGACAGCAAACCACGACGCCGAACTCGACCGCATTGCGCTCGACAAGTCTGTGGTCTTCGAAGCGGTACACACCGGTCGTGACGACGTCGCCCTTCTCGGTTTCACCTCGGGCACGACAGGGGTCCCGAAGGCAACCATGCACTTCCATCGCGATCTCCTTGTTATTGCCGACGGCTATGCCAGGGAGGTGCTCGGGGTGACACCCGACGATGTCTTCGTCGGCTCACCGCCGCTCGCCTTCACCTTCGGTCTCGGCGGCCTTGCCATCTTCCCCTTGCGTTTCGGCGCGGCGGCAACGCTGCTCGAGCACGCGACGCCCGCCAACATGGTGGAGATCATCGAGAAGTACAAAGCAACGATCTCGTTTACCGCTCCGACCGCCTATCGGGCGATGATGAAGGCGATGGACAACGGTGCCGACCTTTCGTCGCTCCGGGTAGCGATCTCGGCGGGCGAAACGCTGCCGGGGCCCGTCTTCGAGGAGTGGACGGAAAAAACCGGCAAGCCGATCCTCGACGGGATCGGCGCGACAGAGATGCTGCATATCTTCATTTCCAACCGCTTCGAAGACCGCAAGGCCGCCTCGACCGGCAAGCCGGTCGGTGGCTACGAAGCCCGGATCGTCGATGACGAGATGCGGGAGGTCCCTCGCGGTACTGTCGGCAAGCTCGCGGTGCGCGGCCCGACCGGCTGCCGCTATATGGCGGACGCCCGCCAGCGCGATTATGTCCGCGACGGCTGGAACCTGACCGGCGACGCTTTCTATCAGGACGAAGACGGCTTCTTCCATTTCGCCGCCCGCTCGGACGACATGATCGTTACGGCCGGCTACAACATCGCCGGCCCCGAGGTCGAGGCGGCGTTGATCTCGCACCCGGAAGTCGCGGAATGCGCCGTCGTCGGAGCGCCCGATGCGGAGCGCGGCCAGATCGTCGAAGCCTATGTCGTGCTGATTTCAGGCGTCTCGGCCGACGACGCGACGATCAAGCGCCTGCAGGATCATGTGAAGGCAACGATCGCGCCTTACAAATATCCGCGCTCGGTCAAATTCCTGGAGAGCCTGCCGAAGACAGCCACGGGCAAGATCCAGCGGTTCCGATTGCGGTCGGAGAATTAAGAACATGAGCAAATCATACGATCCTTCGAAAGAAGGCGCCCAGATGTCGTTCAAGGGACGCATGTCCTACAGCGACTATCTCATGCTGGAGAAGGTACTCGACGCGCAGAAGCCGCTCTCGAAGGCCCATGACGAGATGTTGTTCATCATCCAGCATCAGACGTCGGAGCTCTGGATGAAGCTCGCGCTGCACGAGATCAACGCCGCAGTCCGCTCGATCCGCGACGACCGGCTGGAGCCCGCCTTCAAGATGCTGACGCGCGTGGCGCGCATCTTCGAGCAGCTGAACAGCGCCTGGGACGTGCTGCGCACGATGACGCCCAGCGAATACACCACGTTCCGCGAATCGCTTGGCCAATCCTCCGGTTTCCAGTCGTGGCAATACCGGGCGATCGAATTTCTCGCCGGCAACCGCAACGTCGCGATGCTCGGCCCGCATGCGCACCGTCCCGACATCATGGAGAAGCTCGAGGCGATCCTGGCCGCGCCGTCGCTCTACGAC
Organism: Ensifer sp. EB106-03-01-XG145; assembly: GCF_058792075.1. Taxonomy (NCBI): domain Bacteria; kingdom Pseudomonadati; phylum Pseudomonadota; class Alphaproteobacteria; order Hyphomicrobiales; family Rhizobiaceae; genus Ensifer; species Ensifer sp. EB106-03-01-XG145. The sequence goes on from NZ_JBYTEC010000008.1 coordinate 240,786, forward strand.
GAAGCAATCCGGCTGCTTTCGCGCAACGGCTTCGATGTCGGGGACGAAGCGAGCAAGACCGAATGGCACGAAACGCGCGTGGAAAGCGACAAGGTCTTTGCGGCGTGGCAGACCGTCTACCGCGACCCGGAGCGCTACTGGATGCTCTATGAACTCGCCGAGAAGCTGGTCGATTTCGAGGACTATTTCCGCCGATGGCGCTTTAATCACGTCACGACGGTCGAGCGCATCATCGGCCTGAAGCGCGGAACCGGGGGCACATCCGGCGCGTCCTATCTGAAGAAGATGCTCGAAGTGGAACTCTTCCCAGAGCTCTGGCACGTGCGCACGGGTCTCTGATAGAACACAACTCATAAGGGAACCTATTAGGAGGAGAACAGCATGAACCGCATTCTGGCAGCGAGCCTTCTTGGCCTCTCGCTTGCGACGTCGAGCCTTGCCCATGCCGAGCCGGTGAAGATCGGCGTCATCACCACGCTTTCGGGCGGCGGCGCCGGCCTCGGCATCGACATGCGCGACGCCTTCACGCTGGCAATCAAACAGTCGGGCAACAAGGACGTGGAGCTGGTGATCGAGGACGATGCCCAGAAGCCGGAACTTGCGGTGCAGATCGCCGAAAAGATGATCCAGGGCGACAAGGTCGACCTGATGACGGGCATCATCTGGTCGAACCTCGCCATGGCGGTCGTGCCGAACGCGGTCGCGCAGGAGGTGATCTATCTCTCACCGAATGCCGGTCCTTCGGCGCTGGCCGGTGCGAACTGCAACCCGAACTATTTCAACGTCGCCTACCAGAACGACAATTTCCATGAGGCGATGGGGCAATACGCCAACAAGGACTACAAGAACGCCTTCATCCTGGCGCCGAACTATCCGGCCGGCAAGGACGCACTGACCGGCTTCAAGCGCTACTACAAGGGCGCTCTTGCCGGCGAGATCTACACGCAGGTCGGCCAGACGGACTATGCCGCCGAAATCGCCCAGATCCGCGCCTCCGGCGCCGACACAGTCTATTTCTTCCTGCCCGGTGGCATGGGCATCGCTTTCATGAAGCAATATGCGCAGTCGGGCGTGAACATCCCGGTCATGGGCCCGGGCTTCTCCTTCAGCCAGGACGTCCTGCCGGCGATCGGCGACGCTGCCCTTGGCGTCAAGAACTCCGCGACCTGGTCCAAGGACCTGGACAACGGAGCCAACAAGAAGTTCGTCGAAGCCTTCAAGGCCGAGTACAAGCGCCTGCCCTCGATCTACGCCGCACAAAGCTGGGATACGGCAAACCTGATCCTCGCCGCGCTGTCGAAGGCGAGCGTCAAGGACAAGGACGCCTTCCGCGCCGCGCTCAAGGCGGCCGATTTCAAGTCGGTGCGCGGCAAGTTCACCTTCAACAACAACAACCACCCGATCCAGAACATCTACGTTCGTGAGGTGGTGAAGGAAGACGATGGCGTCCTGACCAACAAGATCATCGCCACCGCCTTCGAAGACCACAAGGACGCCTACGCCGATAAGTGCGGCATGTAGTGCCTCGCACCTGTTATCGCCCGGGTGCCCGGCCCTGATGCCGGCATCCGGTCGATGATCCATGTCCTCCTGATATGAAGCTTGGACCGGTCTCTTGTTCACCGCACTCCTGATCGAACAACTCCTCAACGGGCTCCAGCTCGGTGTGATGCTGTTTCTGATGGCCGCCGGCCTGACCCTGATTTTCGGGGTCATGGGCCTGATCAACCTTGCCCACGGCTCGCTCTACATGATCGGCGCCTTCGCCTGCGCGACCGTCGCTGCCGCGACCGGCTCCTTCTGGATCGGATTGATCGCCAGTCTTGCGGCTGCGGCGGGCGTCGGTGCAATCATCGAGGTTGCCGTCATCCGCAGGCTCTATGATCGTGACCATCTCGACCAGGTGCTCGCCACCTTCGCGCTGATCCTGATCCTGTCGGAAGGCGCACGCTGGCTCTTTGGCTCCTTTCCGCTTTACCTCGACATACCGCCCTTGCTGCAGGGCGCGGTGCCCCTCCCCGGCGGCGGCCAATACCAGCTCTATCGCCTGGCGATCATCGGCGTCGGCATCGCCGTGGCCATTGGTCTCTATCTGCTGATCGCCAGGACGCGGCTCGGCATGCGCATCCGCGCCGGCGAATCCGACCGCGAGATGATCGGCGCGCTCGGTGTCGACATCGGCACGCTCTACACGGTCGTCTTCGCGCTCGGCGCAGCACTCGCCGGGCTTGCCGGCGCCCTCGTCGGTGCGCTGCAGTCGGTGCAGGTCGGCATGGGCGAACCGGTCCTCATCCTCGCTTTCGTCGTCATCGTCATCGGCGGCATCGGCTCCATCAAGGGCGCGCTCGTCGGCGCGGTGATTGTCGGCGTTGTCGACACGATGGGCCGCTTCCTGCTCCCCTCGGTTCTGGCGCTCACCATGCCCGCATCGCAGGCGACTACGATTGGCGCGGCGCTCGCCTCGATGCTGATCTATGTGGTCATGGCCCTCATCCTCGCCTTCAGGCCGAGCGGCCTGTTTGCGGCACAGTCGTGAGGTCAAGATGAGCCGCGAAACCACCGTCAACCTGCTGCTTGCCCTTCTGCTTCTCGGCGCACCGGTTCTGGCCGCCGGCATGGGCGAACCCTTCTATGTGACGCTCGCGACCCGCGTCGTCGTCCTGGCGCTTGCCGCCGTCGGCCTCAATCTGGCGCTCGGGCTCGGCGGGTTGCTGTCCTTCGGCCACGCAGCCTTCTTCGGGCTCGGCGGCTATGTCGCCGGCATCCTTGCCACCCACGCCCTCAATGGCGAGCCGCTGTTTGCCGGAATTCCGGCAACGACGTCGATGCCGCTCGTCTGGATAGCGGCCGTGGCGGTTGCCGGCCTCATCGCGCTGCCGATCGGCGCGATCAGCCTGCGCACATCAGGCGTCTATTTCATCATGATCACGCTCGCCTTCGCGCAGATGATCTACTATTTCGCAGTCTCCTGGCCAGCCTATGGTGGCGAAGACGGCCTGTCGATGTCGATGCGCAACGCCTTTCCCGGCGTGAATACCGCCAAGCCCCTGCCCTATTTCCTCATCTGCTATGCGGCACTCATGGCCGCACTTCTCCTGTTCCGCGTGATCGAGGGTTCGCGCTTCGGCAGCGCCCTGCAGGCGGCAAGACAGAATGGAATCCGCCTTGCCGCCGTCGGCATCGCACCCTTCAATATCCGGCTCGTCGCCTTTGCCGCCTCGGCGATGATCACCGGATTTGCCGGCGCGCTCTATGCCGATCTCAATCGCTTCGTCGGGCCCTCCATGCTGTCGTGGCACATGTCGGGCGAACTGATCGTGCTGATCATCCTCGGCGGCAAGGGTCGGCTGTTCGGCCCCGTCGCCGGCGCGATGATCTTCGTCTTCTTCGAATATGTGCTCGGCGGTATCACCGAGCGCTGGCAGTTCTTCCTCGGCCTCATCCTGCTCGGCATCGTGCTCTTTGCCCGCGGCGGATTGCTGGGCCTGCTCTCCGGAAAGCCGCGCCATGTCTGAGCCTGTTCTCGAAATCCGCGATCTCCGCAAATCCTTCGGCGCGCTCAAGGCGACCGACGGGGTCAGCCTTGAGCTTCGCCCAGGGCAAATCCATGCGCTGATCGGCCCGAACGGTGCCGGAAAAAGCACGCTGATCCACCAGATCGCCGGTTCGCTCAAGGCCGACAGCGGCAGCATCCGCTTTCTCGGCGAGGATATCGGCGGGCTCGACATGGCAGCCCGCGCGAGGCTCGGCCTTGCGCGCAGCTTCCAGATTTCGTCGCTGGCGCAGGAGTTTTCAGCGCTTCGCAACGTCATGCTGGCGGTGCAGGCGCGACAGGGCAGCAGCTTCCGCTTCTTCCGCCAGGTTACGAGCGATAGGGACCTGACCGAGCCGGCAATGGCGATGCTCGAGCGTGTGGACCTCGCCGCGCGCGCCCATGTGCCGGCGGCGGAACTTTCGCATGGCGAACGCCGGCAGCTCGAAATCGCCATCGCGCTGGCGCTGTCGCCGAGGGCGTTTCTCTTCGATGAACCGATGGCCGGCATGGGGCCGGAAGGCTCGAAGCGGCTGACGACGTTCCTCGACGGCTTGCGCCATGAAGCGCCGATGCTGCTGGTGGAACACGACATGGACGCGGTCTTTGCGCTTGCGGATCGCATTTCCGTGCTCGTTTATGGCCGCATCATCGCAACAGGCACGGTCGATGAAATCCGCAGCGATCCGGACGTTCGCCGCGCCTATTTGGGAGAAGCCGCGTGAGCCTGCTCGAACTGAAAGGTCTCGAAACCTTCTACGGCGCATCGCAGGCGCTCTTCGGCGTCACTCTCGATGTGCGGGAGGGCGAGGTCGTCGCGCTCATGGGTCGCAACGGCATGGGCAAGACGACGACGATCAACTCGATCCTCGGCCTCGTGCGCCCGCGCTCCGGCGCGATCAGCTTCGCCGGCAAGGCGATCTTCGGCATGCGACCGCACCGGATAGCGAGACTCGGCCTCGGCCTCGTGCCCGAAGGGCGACGCTGCTTCCCCAATCTCACCGTCATGGAGAACCTCGTCGCCACGGCCCGCGGCAGCGAGTGGACCTTCGAGAAGGTGGTCTCCCTCTTTCCCCGCCTCGGTGAACGGCGCGACCAATATGCCAACACGCTCTCGGGCGGCGAGCAGCAGATGCTTGCCATCGGCCGGGCGCTGATGACCAATCCCAGCCTGATCATTCTCGACGAGGCAACCGAGGGCCTTGCGCCGGTCATTCGGCAGGACATCTGGTCGGCGATCCGCACGCTGAAGGCCGCCGGCCAATCGATCCTCGTCGTCGACAAGACGCTTTCGGAATTGCTGCCCGTGGCCGATCGCTGCTTCGTCCTGGAAAAGGGTGCGACGGTGTTCGAAGGGTCGCCGGCAGCGCTGACACCGGCGCTTCAGGACCGCTATCTCGGCGTCTGAGCTTGCCAATCAGGTCGAGGGGATACCGCCACCGAGCACAACGGAATAGGCGGATGCGTCGATGTTGCCGCCCGAGATGACGCAGACGACGTTTCCTTTGAGATCCGGCCGCGAGATCGCGGCGGCGAGCGAGGCGGCCCCTGCCCCCTCGGCGACGACCTTGCCCTTTTTGAAGAGGAGCCGCATGGCTTCGGTCACCTGGGCCGAGCTGACGGTAATCGCCCCGTCGATGAGTTCCCGTGCCACTGGCCAAAGCTGCGGCACAAGCGATGGCGCGCCGATGCTCTTGATGAACGACGGGCGGGTCTCGATCGTCACGATCTGTCCCGCCGCAAGTGCCGCCGAAACCGGAGCGGCGCTGTCATCCTCGACCGCGAAGACACGGCAACGGTCGGAAGTGGCCTTGACAGCGCTGGCGACCCCGGTCGTCATGCTGCCGCCGCCATAGGGGGTGAGCACCACGTCGACATCGGGCAGATCCTCGCTGATCTCCATGCCGATCGAGCCGTTGCCCGCGAGCACCGCCTGGTCGGTCACCGGATTGATCAGCAGTTCCGGCGCATCCGGACGGGCCGCATCGGTAATGTAGTCCCACCAGGTCTCAACGCTGACGAAGCGCACTTCGCCACCGAGCGCGCGTACGCCGTCGATCTTCGTCTGCGCCGCGCCGCGATACATATAGGCAACCATCGGCACGCCGATGAGGCGCGCGGCCCAGGCCATGCCGTAAGCCATGTTACCGGAACTGGTGACGGCCACGCCGTTCTGCAGATCGGCCGGATCGCGTGACAATAGGGCGTTCAAGGCGGGACGGAGCTTGAAGGCGCCGATCGGTGAAAGGGTCTCCAGCTTCAGGAAGATCTGCCGGTCGGGAAAGCCGTGGTCGAGCCGCACCAACGGGGTTCGCGCGAAGTGGGGAGCGATGCGGCCGCGAGCCTCGGCGATTTCATCCCGTGTCGGACGGCGTGGTGCGGTCATTGCTTAAGTCCCCCGTTAGCCGTCTTCCCACCTTCGGGCACAGTGGTTCGGAACGAATCCGTTGCGGGCGGCGACTTCAGTCTGCGTCTGAACAAGACGCTGCGGGCGAAATGCCGCCCGCAGTTCTTCGCTGCCATCAATCAGGTCACGGCCGCACGGACGGCGAAGCGCGCATCCTGCCACGCACCTGTGCCGAGGATTTCTTCCAGAATCTCGACCGCCCGCCACACATCGGCATAGCTCACGTAGAGCGGCGTGAAGCCGAAGCGCATCGTGGTGGGCGCGCGGAAGTCGCCGATGACGCCGCGGGCAATGAGGGCCTGCATGATCTCGTAGCTGTTTGGATGGCTGAACGAAACCTGGCTGCCGCGTTTTGTCCCGTCGCGCGGGCTCTCGAGTTCCAGGCCGTAGGCAGCGCATTTCGCCTCGACGAGCGTGATGAAGAGATCGGTGAGCCGGATGCTCTTCTCGCGCAATTGCGCCATGTCGACATCGTCCCAGATGTCGAGCGCACCCTTCAGCGCCCGCAGCGACAGGATCGGTTGCGTGCCGCAGAGGAAACGACGGATGCCCTCGCCGGCCGCATAGCTCTTCTCGAAGGCGAAGGGGCGTGCATGGCCCCACCAGCCGGTGAGCGGTTGGCGGATATCGCCGTGATGACGGGTCGCGGCATAGATGAAGGCAGGCGCGCCAGGACCGCCGTTCAGGTACTTGTAGGTGCAGCCGACGGCAAAATCGACATTGGCGCCATCGAGATCGACAGGCAGGGCGCCGGCGGTATGGCAGAGGTCCCAGATGACCAGCGCGCCATGCTCATGCGCCTTGCGTGTCAGCGCCGCCATGTCGCGCAGTTCACCGGACTTGTAGTTCACGTGGTTCACGAGAACCACGGCAACGTCACCGTTGATCAGGTCCTCGATATCGGGCGCATCGACCCCTTCGAGCCGCAACGAAGCGCCCGAGCGCGTCGAAACCACGCCCTCGGCCATGTAGAGGTCCGTCGGGAAACTGCCGCCTTCGCTGACGATGACAGAACGATCGGGCCGGAGCGCCATGGCGGCATGCAGGGCCTTGTAGATGTTGATCGACGTCGTATCGCAAACGACAGTCTGGCCGGCGGCCGCCCCGATCAGCCGCCCGACCCGGTCGCCGAGCGCAAGCGGCATCTCGAACCACCCGGCCGTGTTCCAGCTGCGGATGAGATCCTGCCCCCATTCCTCGGTCGCGGCCTTGCGAAGTTCGTCGAAAGCGGCGGTCGAGGCGACGCCAAGCGAGTTGCCGTCCAGGTAGATCAGGTTCGGCGGCAAGATGAAACGCTCGCGCATCGGACGCAGCACATCGGCCGCATCCATCGCCTCGATCGCAGCAAAATCAGGAACTGCATTCATGAAGGTGGTCCTCATTTATTCGCGAACGGTTTCGCGGGCAGGTGCCGGTCCGCGGCTTCGCTTGAGGCTCGGAAGAGCCAGCATGGCGAGAACGAACAGGCCGGTCGCAAGTTTCAGGTCCGGCGGGGGCATACCGGCCGCCAGGCAGAAGGAAACGAGTTGGTAGTAGACGATCGCACCGACAAAGGGGGCAGCGAGCTGGCGCAGCACGCTTTGCTTGCCGACGATCGCCTCGCCGATCATGAGCGCCGCAAGGCCGTTGATCAGGATGCCGAGGCCCATGTTGACGTCGGCAAAGCCCTGCGACTGCACCATCAGCGCGCCGCTGCCTGCGGAAAACGCGCCCGCAAGGCCGACACCGCCGATGGTCGCCAGCCAGACGTTGATGCCTTGCGCTTCGGCCATATCGGGGTTGGCGCCGACGGCACGGACGGCGGTGCCCTTCTCGGTGCGGAAGAAATGATAGAGCAGGAAGAAGACAACGAGCGCGATCAGCCCCGCGACCACAATCTTGCTTGCCGGGAAGCCCGGCTGCAGTCCCGGCGCCCAGTCGAACACGGTCGTTGCGCCGAAGACCGAGAGGTTCGAACGCCCCATGATCCTGAGGTTGATCGAATAGAGCATCGTCATCATCAGGATACCGGCAAGCAGGGTGTGGATCCGGAACCTGAGATGAATGAACGCCGTGCAGCAGCCGGCGACGAAGCCGGCGACGAGCGCGATGGCGATCGCGGCCAGCGGTGACATGCCCGCCGCCATCAGCACGCCGCAGACGCAGCCGCCGAGCGGAAACGCGCCTTCGCTGGTCAGATCCGGGAAGCTCAGCATGCGGAACGGGATCATGATCCCGAGCACCACGAAGGCGAGGATCAGGCTCTGCGCCAGCGTGACGGGAACGAGCGAGACGAAGCTCGCGATGGTGTTTTGAAGAATATCCATGATCGTCAGCTCGCCAGGAACATGCGGTCGGTTTTGACGGAGAAATGGCCGATCAGATCAGGCACGGTCGTCTGAGCCTTTTCCTTGCCGTCGATCTCGAGGCGGACGCGCCCGGCATCGAGCATGATCACCTTATGACCAAAGTCTACCGCATGCTGCATGTTGTGTGTCACCATCAGCGTCGTCAGCTTCAGCGCCTCGACCGCGCGGATCGTCGCCTTCATCACGATATCGGCGGTGCGGGGATCAAGTGCTGCGGTATGCTCATCGAGCAGCAGCAGTTCCGGCTCACCGCCGACCGCCATGATCAGCGACAGCGACTGCCGCTGTCCGCCGGACAGAAGCTCCACCCGTGTGTCGAGACGGTTTTCGAGACCAAGGCCCAGCAGCGACAGCCGTTCCTTGTAGGTGGCAAGCCGCGCCGCATTGAGGCCGCGGCGCAAGGTGCGCTTGTTGCTGCGCAGTTCGGCGAGCAACATGTTTTCCGCCACCGTCATGCTGGCGGCGGTGCCGCGCATCGGGTCCTGGAAAACGCGGGCAAGCCGCATGGCACGCTTGTGCACGGGCATGGCCGTCACGTCGTCGCCATTGATGACGACCTGGCCGCTATCGAGCACGAGCGCGCCGGAGATGGCGTTGAGCATGCTGCTCTTGCCGGCGCCGTTCGAGCCGATGACGACACCGAATTCGCCTGTGGCGAGGCTGAGTTTGAGGCCGTCGAGCGCGACCTTCTCGTCTGCCTGCCCCTTGTAGAAAACCTTGCGGGCCGATCTGATTTCCAGCATTGGCTCCCCCTATCCGTGGAGTGACGGCGCTCCCGGCGCCGTCACTGTTGAGACCAATTGGAGATCAGTCGACGACGCAGCCGCAGTCGGTGGCGAGCGATGCCGGCACTTCGATGCCGAAGGCGGCCGTCGCCTTTTTCGAGATCAGCGGCGCGTGGTCTTCATAGCTCGGGCGCGACGCCGCGATCGTCTTCGGGTCCTTGCCCTTGAGGATCTCCGCAGCGATCTTGCCGGCATTGACGCCGACCTGCTCGTAGTTGACGGCAAAGCTTGCCGGCACGACGCCATCGCGGACGGCACCGTCGTCGGAATTGACGATCGGGATCTCTGCCTGGCGTGCCGCCGCAGAAACTGCGCCGATGGCCGGCTGCAGCAGGTTGGATGCGGGCGTGTAGATCACGTCGGCCTTGCCGGCGAAGGAGGCGATGCGCTGCTGAATGTCGTTGACGTTGTCGACGCCGACGGCGACGACTTCGAAGCCGGCGGCAGGTGCGGCTTCCTTGATCTTGTCGAGCAGCGCCGTGTCGTTCGCCTCGCCCGGATTGTAGGGCACGCCGAAGCGCTTGGCTTCCGGCAGCAGCTTGCGGGTAAAGGCCATCACGGCGGCCACATCCTGAAGGTCCGTCGCACCGGTCATTCCCTCGTCACCGGCCTCCCAGGACGGAACCAGCTTCGCGGCCACCGGATCGGTGACGGCAGAAAAGACAACCGGGATGCCGGAGCCGGCGAGCGCTTTCTTGGCGATCTGCGAGACCGGCGTGGTGATCGTGTAGATCAGTTTCGGCTGCTCGGCCTGCAGCTTGGCAATCATCTGCGGAACGAGCGAGGCGTCGAAATTGGTGTGGCTCTCGGTGTAGACGACGTCGGTGCCTTCGACGAAGCCGTTTTCAGCCAGCGCCTTCTTGAAGCCGGCGATCGACGCGCTCAATTGCGGATGTTCGCCGAAGTTGGCGATGCCGATGCGGATCGGATCAGCGGCAGCCGTTCCCAGTCCCCACGCCATTGCGCCGGCGACGACCAATCCCGAAAGCCAAGTGCTCTTAAGCCTGCTCATACATCCCTCCCAGAATTTGACGAGCGTTACCGCCCTCCTCGGCGGCGTGCGTGGATGATGGCGACGGTCGGAGGTCTTGTCAAACAAATATATATATTTTCATCTGAACCGCATAACTATATATAATTGTGTTGATCCGATGCGGGCGTTAAGGGAACTTGATGCAAGACCACGAACAGTCGACCAAAACCGAATCGGCCTACCGGTTGCTCCGCCGCGACATTCTGGCGACGCGGCTGCAGCCCGGCGCGCCGATGAAGCTAAGCGCGCTGCGCGAAAGCTACGGGCTCGGCTGGACGCCTCTGCGGGAAGCACTGTCGCGGCTGGAAGCGGAGGGCCTGGTCACGGCGATCAGCAATCGCGGCTTTGCCGTCGCGCCGGTCTCGCGGGAGGCGCTCGACGACCTCACCCGAGCGCGGCAGGTCGTCGAAATTCCGCTGCTCGTCGAGTCGATCGAAAATGGCGACAGCGCATGGGAGTCCGCCGTCGTCACCGCCCATTATCGCTTGTCGCGCTGCAAGATTGCCGTCGAAAACGTCTCCGAAAGCGAAATCGACGAGTGGGACGAGAAGCACGCCGCCTTTCACACCGCCCTGATCGGTGCGGCGAGATCGAGCTGGCTTTCCCGCTTCCAGGCGACGATCTCCGACCAGCTCCGCCGCCACCACCGTTTCCTGAGCCTGGCCCCCACACTGCGCGCTGCCGCAGGGATGAGCGTGGGCTACGAGGAAGCGGTTGCCGCCTTGCAGGACGCGATGGCAATAGAGCATCATACGGAACTGATGGAGGCCGCACTCGACCGCGACGTCGACCGCGCCCGAAAGCTGATGACCGACCACATCGGCTTTACGGTCAATGTCTACGACCAGTCCGAAGATAGCGGCCGTTCACCGCCGTTGCCGCGGCATGCGTCCAAATGACGGCACGTGACAGCCTGTCCAAGAGCCGGAAACGTCTCTAAAAGCAAAGAGACAGGGAAGTGCCTGCCAAGGCGCGGGAAAAGAAGCGGGCGTTTGCAATGATGGGTGAAGACAAGTTCGATACTTCGCCGGAATGGGTGGATGGCGAGACCAAGGCGCTCGAAGCTCCAGGCGATCACCGCGCCGAGCTCAGGCTCTGGCTGCGCCTGCTGACCTGCTCGACGCTGGTCGAGAGCGAGATCCGTCGCCGGCTTCGGGAAGAATTCGATTCGACCTTGCCGCGCTTCGACCTGATGGCCCAACTCGAACGCGCCCCTGACGGCATGGTGCTTGGCGAAGTTTCGAAGCGCATGATGGTTTCGCCCGGCAACATTACGGTGCTGGTGGAGCGCTTGACCGAGAGCGGCCACATCAGCCGTACGACGCTCCCGACGGATCGCCGCGTGCAGGTCATCGCGTTGACTCCCTACGGCCGCGCCGAATTCGAGAAGATGGCAGCAACCCATGCCGATTGGATCTCCGACCTGTTCGCGGATGTTTCACCGCAGGACGGTGGTGTGCTGATGGACGAGCTTGCCAAGCTCAAGCGGTCCGTTATCGCTTCCCTGGCCCGCAACTCCTGAGGGCAACACCTCTTCCCTTTTCCCAAGAGCGTAGAGCGGCGTGATGACCACCGCGCCGTCGTCTGAACGCGCGCACACGCATCACGTCCACCCAAAACAATTTTAAGCTTGAAATTTCTCCCGAACGAGTCCACCTTGTTCCCAGCAGTCCGGGATGACGGCCAACGGCATCTCGACGGCGACACACGCAGCCGGAACTCGGGAGGAGAACGACATGCGGATCGTCTGTATCGGTGGCGGGCCAGCCGGGCTCTATTTCGCGCTGCTGATGAAGCGCCAGCACCCGGAACACCACGTAACCGTGGTCGAGCGGAACCGCGCCTTCGACACCTTCGGCTGGGGCGTCGTCTTCTCGGATGCCACCATGCAATCGATGCGCCAATGGGATCCGGAGACGGCCGAGGCGATCGAGATCTCTTTCAACCATTGGGACGATATCGAGCTGGTCTTCAAGGGTCGCAAGATCAGGACGACCGGCCACGGCTTCGTCGGCATCGGCCGCAAGAAGATGCTCAACATCCTTCAGGAGCGCTGCCTCGAACTCGACGTCGAACTGGTGTTCGAGCAGGATGTCGAGAGCGACGAGCAGTTCGCCGACGCGGATCTGATCATCGCGTCCGACGGCGTCAATTCGCGCATCCGCAACAGATACGCCGACGTCTTCCGGCCCGATATGGTCGTTCGGCCGAACCGCTATGTCTGGCTCGGCACGAACAAGCAGTTCGACGCCTTCACCTTCGATTTCCAGCGCACCGAACATGGCTGGTTCCAGGCGCACATCTACCGCTTCGACGAAAACACCTCGACCTTCATTGTCGAGACCACCGATGACGTCTTCCGGGCCCATGGTCTCGACCAGATGGACCAGCAGCAATCGATCGAATTCTGCGAAAAGCTCTTTGCCGAGACCCTCGACGGCCACAAGCTGATGACCAATGCGCGCCATTTGCGTGGCTCGGCCTGGCTGAATTTCGGTCGGCTGATCTGCGAGAAATGGAGCCATTTCAACGGCCGCAGCCACGTCGTGCTGATGGGCGATAGCGCCCATACGGCCCATTTCGCCATCGGCTCAGGCACCAAGCTTGCCATCGACGACGCCATCGAGCTTACCCGTCAGTTCGACATTCTCGGCCACGACAAGGCCAATATCCCCGCCGTTCTCGCTGCTTACGAGGAGGTACGCCGGGTCGATGTCGCCCGCATCCAGAATGCGGCCCGTAATGCCATGGAGTGGTTCGAAGTGGTCGGCACGCGCTACGCCGATACGCTGGAGCCCGAGCAGTTCATGTATTCGATGCTGACCCGCTCGCAGCGCATCAGCCACGAGAACCTTCGCCTGCGCGACAAGGACTGGCTCGAAGGCTTCGAGCGCTGGTTTGCCGAACGCGCCGGCGTCGAGCCGGCCGCAAACGGCACGGTCCCGCCGCCGATGTTCACGCCGTTCAAGCTCCGCGGCCTGACGCTGAAGAACCGCATCGTCGTTTCGCCGATGGCGATGTATTCGGCAACCGATGGCGTGCCGAACGATTTTCACTTGGTGCATCTCGGCGCACGCGCCATGGGGGGCGCCGCTCTCGTTTTCCCGGAAATGACCTGCGTATCGGCCGATGCTCGCATCACGCCCGGATGCCTTGGTCTCTGGAACGACGAGCAGGCGCATGCCTTCAAGCGGATCGTCGATTTCGTGCACCATCAGACGCCGGCCAAGATCGGCATCCAGCTTGGGCACGCCGGGCGCAAGGGCGCGACCAAGCTCGCCTGGGAGGGGATCGACCAACCCCTCAAGGAAGGCGGATGGCCACTCATTTCCGCCTCGGCCCTGCCCTATCTGAAGCATTCGGACACGCCGCGCGAAATGACGCGGGCGGATATGGACCGCGTCGTCGCCGACTTCGTGCAGGCCACAGAGCGCGCCCGCGATCTTGGCTTCGACATCCTCGAACTGCACGTGGCGCACGGCTACCTGCTGTCGAGTTTCCTGTCGCCGCTCACCAATCGTCGCACGGACGAGTATGGCGGCGACCATGCGGCCCGCGCCCGTTTCCCCCTCGAAGTGTTCCATGCCGTTCGCAATGCGTGGCCCGCGGACAGACCGATGTCGGTGCGCCTTTCGACCCATGACTGGCACGAGGGTGGCAACACCCCCGAGGACGCGGCGATCTTCGCCCGCCTGTTCAAGGAGGCCGGTGCCGACATGATCGACTGCTCCTCCGGTCAGGTGGTGAAGGAGGAAAAGCCGGTCTACGGCCGCCTGTTCCAGACACCGTTTTCCGACAAGATCCGCAACGAGATCCAGGTCGCGACGATCGCCGTTGGGGCGATATCCGAGGCCGACCACGCCAATTCCATCATCGCTGCCGGTCGCGCCGACCTCTGCGCGATTGCCCGCCCGCACCTGGCCGACCCATCCTTCGTCCTGCATGAGGCGGCAAAGATCGGCTATGACGATCAGCCCTGGCCCAAGCAGTACCACTCCGCCCGCGCGCAATATGTGAACAATCTGGCGCGTGCGGCAACGACGGCGGGCAAGCCATGAGCAAGAGGCACGCCCTTGTCACAGGCGCGGGCAGCGGGATCGGCAAGGCGATCGCGCTTGCGCTCGCCGCCAACGGCCATATCGTCAGCCTGGCCGGGCGACGCGCAGCACCGCTCGAAGCCGTGCGAGCAGAGATCCTCTCATCGGGCGGCGAAGCCCGCGTCCACCATGGGTTTGACGTGACCGACCCGGCCGCCATCGAGCAAGGCATTGCGGCTGCGATTGCGAAGAGCGGAGAAATCGCCGTTCTCGTCAACTGCGCCGGCGAAGCGCCCTCGGCGCCGTTCGAGAAGACCGATCTAGCGCTCTGGCAGCGGGTAATCTCGATCAACCTCACCGGCGTCTTTCTCGTAACGCAGGCAGCCCTTGCCTCCGTGCGCCGGGCCGGCAACGGCCGCATCGTCAATGTCGCAAGCACAGCGGGCCTCACCGGCTATGCCTATGTATCTGCCTATTGCGCATCGAAGCACGGCGTCGTCGGCCTGACACGCGCTCTGGCGCTCGAGCTTGCGCGAACCGACGTGACCGTCAATGCCGTCTGCCCGGGTTTCACCGACACGCCGCTGATCGATGGCGCGCTCGACACGATCAGCGAGAAGACCGGTCGCTCGCGCGAGGAGGCACGTGCCAGCCTTGCCCGTTCCAATCCGCAAGGGCGCCTGGTGACGCCGGATGAGGTGGCAGACACCGTCTCCTGGCTGGTGTCGGAGAAGGCGACCGCGATCACCGGCCAGGCGATCGCCGTTGCCGGTGGCGAAGTTCTCGGAGGATAGAGATGACAAACCCGATGCAGGCCAAGAAGCGCGCCTTTAGGGACCACAAGGCCAAGCACTTCCTGTTCGAAACGGACGCGGACGGCCGGGTCGCGACGATCACGCTCAACCGTCCGGAAAAGAAGAACCCGCTGACCTTCGAGAGCTACGAGGAGCTTTGCGATCTCTTCCGGTTGCTTGCCCGCGCCAGCGACGTGCGCGCCGTGGTGCTGACCGGCGCCAGCGACAACTTCTCCTCCGGCGGCGACGTCTTCGAAATCATCGAACCGCTGACGCGCATGTCGATGCCCGACCTCTTGGATTTCACCCGCATGACCGGCGAACTGGTGCGCCAGATCCGTGCCTGCCCCCAACCCGTGATCGCGGCCGTGGACGGAATCTGCGCCGGCGCCGGGGCTATCTTGGCGATGGCTTCAGATTTCCGCGTCGCGACGCCGGAAGCGAAGACGGCCTTTCTCTTCACGCGCGTTGGGCTCGCGGGTGCCGACATGGGCGCCTGCGGTATCCTTCCCCGCATCATCGGCCAGGGCCGCGCCGCCGAACTGCTCTTCACCGGCCGGGTCATGACCGCGACCGAGGGTCATGCCTGGGGCTTCTACAACGCCCTGCACGAGCGTCCATCGTTGCTTGGAGAAGCGCAGAAGTTCGCACGCACCATCGCTGATGGCCCCTGGTTCGCCCATGCGATGACCAAGAAGATGCTCGACCAGGAATGGGCGATGGGCATCGACCAGCTGATCGAATCGGAAGCCCAGGCCCAGGCGATCTGCATGGCGACCGGCGATTTCCGCCGCGCCTTCGAGGCCTTTGCCGCCAAGGCGAAGCCGGAATTCAAAGGGAATTGAGCATGAGTTCCCGTGACACGACTTTGCGCCCACCAACCCGCGACCATCTCGACTGGCCGTTCTTCGACGATGGCCATCGTGCGCTTGCTGCGGAGCTGGATGACTTCGTATCCCGTGGCGGCCTCGGCGAGATTGATCACGCAAATGCCGATGCCGCGTGCAAACACCTCGTCAGCGCTCTCGGCGCCGCAGGCGTGCTTCGCCATTGCGTGCCGAAAGCATTTGGCGGCGCAAGCGAGGAGATCGATAGCCGGTCGCTCTGCCTCATCCGCGAAACGCTTGCCTATACCGACGGTCTTGCCGATTTCGCCTTCGCCATGCAGGGGCTTGGCACCGGCGCGATCAGCCTTTCTGGCTCCGAGGCACTGAAGCAGGCCGTCCTGCCCAAGGTCAGCCGCGGCGAGTGGATTTCCGCCTTTGCGCTTTCCGAACCCGAGGCTGGCTCGGATGTCGCAGCGATGGCCTGTAGTGCGCGACACGAGGGCGATCATTTCGTGCTCGATGGCGAGAAAACCTGGATTTCCAACGGCGGCATCGCCGACGTCTACACCGTCTTTGCCCGCACCGGCGAAGCGCCCGGCACGCGCGGCATTTCCGCCTTTGTGGTCTTCGCCGACACGCCGGGTTTCACGATCGCCGAGCGCATCGAGACGATTGCGCCGCATCCGCTTGCCCGGCTTCGCTTCGACAATTGCCGCATCCCGGCGTCGCAGCTTCTCGGAAGCCCCGGCGAAGGCTTCAAGATCGCCATGCGCACGCTCGACATCTTCCGCTCGTCCGTCGCGGCCGCCGCAACAGGCTTTGCCCGCCGGGCGCTCGACGAGGCAGTGGCGCATGCAAAAAACCGCAAGATGTTCGGCGCAACCCTTGCCGATTTGCCGACGGCGCAAAGCACGCTCGGCGAGATGGCGACTGCGATCGACGCCGCCGCCCTTCTGACCTGCCGCACGGCATGGCAGCGCGACGTGCAGAAGCGGCCGACCACGCGGGAAGCGGCCATGGCCAAGATGACGGCGACCGAGAATGCACAATGGGTCATCGACCAGGCGCTGCAGCTCTTCGGCGGCCGCGGCGTGCGCGTCGGCGAAATCA
Organism: Ensifer sp. EB106-03-01-XG145; assembly: GCF_058792075.1. Lineage (NCBI taxonomy): Bacteria > Pseudomonadati > Pseudomonadota > Alphaproteobacteria > Hyphomicrobiales > Rhizobiaceae > Ensifer > Ensifer sp. EB106-03-01-XG145. Next base: position 257,659 of record NZ_JBYTEC010000008.1, read on the forward strand.
CCGAACGGCTCTATCGCGAGATCCGGGCACTGCGGATCTACGAGGGCGCGACCGAGGTTCAAAAGCTCATCATCGGCCGCGAGCTGATGAAAGGTACGGGACGATAACGAGGGGGATGTCGAACATGCATGGTTCGAAGGCGTCATTCGACTGGCAGGATCCATTCAACCTGGATGCGCAGTTGACCGAAGAAGAACGCATGGTGCGGCACACCGCCGAGGGCTATGCCGAAGACCGGCTTGCGCCCCGTGTGCAGGAGGCCTTCCGCCATGAAAAGACCGACCCGTCGATCTTTGCCGAGATGGGCGAGCTCGGTCTGCTTGGCCCGATGGTCTCCGAGGAATATGGCGGGGCCGGACTGAATTACGTCTCCTACGGCCTGATCGCCCGCGAGATCGAGCGGGTCGACAGCGGCTACCGTTCGATGATGAGCGTACAGTCGTCGCTGGTGATCGTGCCGATCTATACCTTCGGCAGCGAGGACCAGAAACGCAAATACCTGCCGGGACTGATTGCCGGCACGAAAATCGGCTGCTTCGGCCTCACCGAGCCCGATCATGGTTCCGATCCCGGCTCGATGATCACCCGCGCCGCCAAGGTCGATGGCGGTTATCTGCTTTCCGGCTCCAAGACCTGGATCTCCAATGCGCCGATCGCCGACGTCTTCGTCGTCTGGGCGAAGACCGCCGATGGTCTGATCCGCGGCTTCATTCTCGAAAAGGGATGGAAGGGGCTCAGCGCACCGGCGATCCACGGCAAGGTGGGCTTGAGGGCATCGATTACCGGCCAGATCGTCATGGACGAGGTCTTCGTGCCGGAAGAAAACATGCTGCCCGATGTGACCGGGCTGAAAGGTCCCTTCACCTGCCTCAACTCCGCGCGCTTCGGCATCGCCTGGGGCGCCCTTGGTGCGGCTGAGTCCTGCTACGCGACGGCGCGGCAATACGTGATCGACCGCAAGCAGTTCGGCCGACCGCTTGCCGCCAACCAGTTGATCCAGAAGAAGCTCGCGGACATGGCGACGGAAATTGCCCTTGGCCTGCAGGGCTGCCTGCGCCTCGGCCGCATGAAGGACGAAGGCAACCCGCCGGTCGAGCTGACCTCGATCCTCAAGCGCAATTCCTGCGGCAAGGCGCTGGAGATCGCCAGAACCGCCCGCGACATGCTCGGCGGCAACGGCATTTCGGACGAATTTCCGGTGGCACGTCACCTCGTCAACCTCGAAGTGGTCAACACCTATGAGGGCACGCATGACATCCACGCGCTGATCCTCGGTCGTGCCATCACCGGCATCGCCGCCTTCGCCAACTGAGGTCCGGCATCGATGTTCAGGACCAAGAGACCGCTGCGCTTCGGAGACTGCGACCCCTCAGGGATCGCCTACTTTCCGTCCTACCTCAACATCCTTGTCGGGGTGACGGAGGACTTCTTCGCGTCGCTCGGCTTTCCCTGGAAGACGATGAACGACGAGCGGCGGATCGGCGTGCCGACAGTGCGCCTCGATCTCACCTTCATTCGCCCGGGCTTTCAGGGCGACGAACTTGATTTCGCGCTGGCTGTCCACGGCATTGGCCGGTCGTCGCTCGACATGGAGCACACGGTCTCGGCAAGGGACACGGTGCTCTGGACCGCGAAACAGCGGGTCGTTGCCACCGCGCTCGACAATCACGCTTCACTGGCATGGCCGGACGACATCCGCGCTGCGCTGACCAAACATCTGGAGACGACCGATGCACACCATCCTGCAACCTGAAGGCTGGGCAAAGCCCATCGGCTACGCCAACGGCGTGGCTGCAACGGGCCGCACTGTTTTTGTCGGCGGCCAGATCGGCTGGAACGCGCAATCCGAGTTCGAGACCGACGATTTCGTCGAGCAGGTGCGCCAGACGCTGAAGAACGTCGTCGCTGTGCTCGCCGCCGGCGGTGCGGAGCCGCAGCACATCACCACGATGACCTGGTACTTCACCGACAAGCAGGAATATATCGGCAATCTGCGCGGCATCGGTCAGGCCTATCGCGACATCATCGGCCGGCATTTCCCGGCGATGGCGGCGATGCAGGTCGTGGCGCTCGTCGAGGACCGCGCCAAGATCGAGATCCAGGCCACGGCCGTCATCCCCGACTGAGGCTGCAACCATGTCCGAGGTCCGGTTTTCGGAGAGCGTTTCCGCCCGTGTTGAAGACGACGTACTCGTCGTCACCATCGACAATGCGCCCGTCAATGCGCTCTCGTCGCATGTGCGCTCCGGCCTGGTGGCGGCGCTCGACCATGCGGCCAGTCTCCCCACGATTAGGGGCGTGGTCATCACGGGCGCCGGCAGCACCTTCATTGGTGGCGCCGACATCCGGGAGTTCTGCAAGCCGGCGGTCGAACCGACGCTTCCGGACGTGATCGAGCGCATCGAGGCGTTTGAGAAGCCGGTCGTCGCTGCCGTCAACGGCGCGGCGCTTGGCGGCGGCTGCGAAGTGGCGCTCGCCTGCCACGGCCGTATCGCCGGCGAGAAGGCATCATTCGGCCTCCCCGAAGTCAAACTCGGCCTCGTCCCGGGCGCGGGTGGGACGCAGCGCCTTCCGCGTCTGATCGGTATCGTCGCGGCGATCGACCTCATCGGAACCGGGCGTGCCGTCAAGGCCGCCGAAGCCGTGACGCTTGGCCTTGCCGACAGCGTTGCCGCCGATCCCGTAGGTGCCGCACTGGCTTTCGTGCAGGAACACGCCGCCAAACCGCTCCACCTGACGGGCATGATCGCCGTTCCGCCGGCGGACGCCGCAGCCATCAGCGCCACAGAGGCAAAGGTTCTGGCGAAAGCCCGCGGCCAAGCTGCCCCCGCCGAGGCCGTTCGCCTCGTCAAGGCAGCCGGCGAACTCGATCTGAAACAAGGACTGACCGAGGAACGCGCGACCTTCCTGCGTTTGCGGGATTCCACCGAGTCCGCTGCCCTCAGGAACGTGTTCTTCGCCGAGCGTGCCGTCGGCAAGGTCGAGGGGCTCGATAAGGTATCGCCGCGCAGGATCGAGACCGTCGGTGTCGTCGGCACCGGCTTGATGGGATCCGGCATCGCGGTCTCCGCCCTGACCTCCGGCTACCGCGTGGTCGCGCTGGAGCAGACGGAAGAAGCCGCCGCCAGCGGGCGGGCACGGATCGCCGAGACGCTCGACAAGACCCTGCGCTCCGGACGGCTGACTGCGGCCGGCCGCGATCACTGCCTGGCGCGGCTGCAGACGACCGCCGAAGCCGGAGATCTCGCGAATGCCGACCTCGTCATCGAAGCGGTCTTCGACGATCTCCAGGTTAAGACAGAGCTGTTTCAGAGGCTCGACGGCATCGTCGCACCCGGCGCCATCCTCGCGACCAACACGAGCTACCTCGATCCCGATGCGATTGCCGCCGGGACAGCCGATCCGTCGCGGGTCGTAGGCTTGCACTTCTTCTCGCCCGCCAACGTCATGCGGCTTGTCGAAGTCGTCAACTGCGCCAAGACCACACCGGACGTGCTGGCAAGTGCGCTTGCCTTCGTCAAACGTCTCGGCAAGCTGCCCGTCGTTTCAGGCGTCACCGAAGGCTTCATCGGCAACCGCATTTTCTCCGCCTATCGCCGCGAGGCAGAGTTCATGCTGGAGGATGGAGCACTGCCGGAGCAGATCGACGCCGCGCTCGAGGCCTATGGCTTTCCGATGGGGATCTTCGCCGTCAACGACATGGCCGGGCTCGAGATCGCCTGGGCGCGCCGTAAGCGACAGGCTGCGACGCGGGATCCCGCTGCCCGCTATGTCGAAATCGCCGACAGGCTTTGCGAAGCGGGGCGTCTCGGTCGCAAGAGCGGCCGCGGCTGGTACGCCTATCCCGATGGCAAGCGGGCCGTCGACCCCGAGGTCACTGCGGTCATCGAAGCCGCAAGAGCGGTGAAGAACATCACGCCGCGCGATTTCACCGCGGACGAGATCGTGAGCCGGCTTCTGAAAGCGATGGCCGACGAGGGAACGGCCCTGCTGGCCGAAGGGATCGCGGCACGTCCAAGCGACATCGATCTGGTGCTGATCAACGGCTACGGCTTTCCCGCGCACAAGGGCGGGCCGATGTTCACGGCCGAGCAAAACAAGGACAAATCCCATGGGTGAAGCCTATATCGTCGGCGGCGTCCGCACGCCCATCGGTCGCTATGGCGGCGCGCTGTCGAGCGCGCGCCCGGACGATCTTGCCGCCCACGTAATCCGCGAGGCACTGGCGCGCGTTTCGTCCGTTCCGACTGAGGCGATCGATGAGGTTGTTCTTGGCTGCGCCAACCAGGCGGGCGAGGACAACCGCAATGTCGCGCGCATGGCCGCCTTGCTCGCGGGGTTGCCCGAAACGGTAGCCGGAACGACGATCAACCGGCTTTGCGGTTCCGGGCTGGACGCCGTCGGCTACGCCGCCCGCGCGATCCGTCTGGGCGAAGCCGAGATCATCGTCGCCGGCGGCGTCGAAAGCATGTCGCGCGCGCCCTTCGTCATGCCGAAGGCCGAAAGCCCGTTCCAGCGCGGCACCGAAATCCATGACACGACGATCGGCTGGCGCTTCGTCAATCCTGTCATGAAAGCCCAATACGGCATCGACTCCATGCCGGAGACCGCAGAAAACGTCGCCACTGAGTTTTCGATCTCGCGCGAAGACCAGGACGGCTTTGCACTGCGCAGCCAGGCCCGGGCGGCCACTGCGCAAAAGAGCGGGCGTTTCGCCCGCGAAATCGCCCCTTATGCGATCAAGGCACGCAAGGGCGAGACGACATGGGTTGAGCAAGACGAGCACCCGCGCGAGACGACCATCGAAAAGCTTGCCAGCCTGTCGACGCCATTCCGCGCCATCGGCACGGTGACGGCCGGTAATGCCTCCGGCGTCAACGACGGCGCGGCTGCTCTCGTCCTTGCCTCCGGCCAAGCGGTCGAACGCTACGGGCTCCAACCGCTCGCTCGGGTCGACGGGATGACGACGGCGGGTGTTCCGCCACGCATCATGGGCATCGGCCCGGTGTTTTCGACCCGCAAGCTCCTGGAGCGTCTGAACCTCCGTCTCGGCGACATCGATATCGTCGAACTGAACGAGGCCTTCGCGGCACAAGCGCTCGCCTGCATGCGGCAGCTCGGGTTGGCCGACGATGCGTCCCACGTCAATCCGAATGGCGGCGCCATCGCGCTTGGCCATCCGCTTGGCATGTCAGGGGCACGCCTGGCGCTGACGGCAGCTTTGGAGCTTGAGCAGCAACGTGCGAAGCGGGCGCTCGCCACTATGTGCATCGGCGTCGGACAGGGCATCTCGATGCTGCTGACGCGGCCGTGATGTCCGCCTCTTAGAAGGATCGATGCAAGGTCTGGCGCGATCGCCAGATCACGTCATCGCGGGTAGCCCCCATCCCCTTTCGACACCGGCTTCGGAACCGACACGCCTATTCCTGACAAATCGCGTCTTGATATTGCCGGCGGAAGCGCCCAACTGATCGGCATCGCGCTCCTTCGCACTTCCCCACCGGCGCGTCCTGCACTCGAAGCGATAGACGTCAATCTTCAAAGGTTCCCCCATGACCCAGTATCCCGATATCCTCCTTCATATCGACGGCGCCTGGCGGCCGGCTCGAGCGGGCAAGACCATTCCCGTCATCGACCCGGCCACCGAGGAAACGATTGGCCAGGTGGCCTGGGCAGAAGTGGCGGATCTGGATGAAGCGCTGAACGCCGCCCAAAAAGGCTTCCGGGTCTGGCGGGCGACCTCGGCTTTCGACCGGGCAAAGGTCATGCGAACGGCAGCGGCGCTGCTGCGCGAGCGTGCCGGCGACATCGCCTGGCTGATGACGCGGGAACAGGGCAAGCCGCTGGCCCAGTCCAAGGGCGAAATCCTCAGCGCCGCCGAAATCATCGAGTGGTTTGCCGAGGAAGGAAAGCGCGCCTATGGCCAGATCATTCCGCCGCGCACGCCCGATGTCACCCAGATGACCGTCAAGCTGCCCGTCGGCCCGGTCGCCGCTTTCACGCCCTGGAATTTCCCGATCAACCAGGTCGTACGCAAGCTGTCCGCCGCGCTGACCACCGGGTGCTCGATCATCGTGAAGGCACCCGAGGAAACACCGGCATCGCCGGCCGAACTGATCCGGTGCTTCGTCGATGCTGGCATTCCCGCAGGCGTCGTCAACCTCGTCTATGGCGTGCCGGCGGTCATCTCGGAGTATCTGATCTCGCATCCGGTAATCCGCAAGATGTCCTTCACCGGCTCCACCCCGGTCGGCAAGATGCTGGCGGCGCTCGCCGGCCAGCACATGAAGCGCGCGACGATGGAACTCGGCGGCCACGCCCCGGTCATCGTCACCGAGGACGCCGACATCGAGCAGGCCGTCGCGATCATGTCCGGCAGCAAGTATCGCAATGCCGGTCAGGTCTGCGTGTCGCCGACCCGCTTCCTGGTGCAGGAGCGGGTGGCCGATCAGTTCCTTGAAGGTTTTGTCGCCGCATCGCGGAAGATCAAGGTCGGCAACGGCCTTGAGACCGGCATCGACATGGGGCCGCTGGCCAACGAGCGGCGCATCCCGGCGATCGAAAGCCTGGTCGCCGACGCCGTGGAGCATGGCGGCCGGCTGGCAACCGGCGGCCATCGCATCGGCAACCGAGGCTATTTCTTCGAGCCGACGGTGCTTGCCGACGTTCCGGTCAGCGCCCGTATCATGAATGACGAACCCTTCGGTCCCGTCTCCATCATCAACCGCTTCAGCGCGTTGGACGAAGCGATCAATGAGGCCAACCGCCTGCCGTTTGGGCTTGCGGCTTACGCCTTCACCGGTTCCGAGCGAAGCGCCCACCGCCTCGCAAGCGAAGTCGAGAGCGGAATGATCTCGATCAACCATCTCGGCCTGGCGCTGCCGGAGGTGCCCTTCGGCGGTATCAAGGATTCCGGCTACGGAACGGAAGGCGGCTCCGAGGCGATCGAAGCCTATCTGGAAACCCGCTTCGTCACGCGCAAGAGCGTGTAACCGCGCTCGATCATCTCCCGCGCGCGCCCGGCGCGCGGGAGATGCTGCGTGTCACCCATCAAGGGCACGAGATCCGCCCGCAGAAGTAGCAGTCTTAAATTTACTCCCCTGTTACGAAGTTTGCTCACCATCGGACGCATGGCATGATGCCTATGGGAGAGCACGATGGGTTATGATTGGAATGGCGCACGCGGGCGCCGCTTGAAGATCGCACGATTTGGTACGGCCCTCGCTCTGGCAACCTTGTTGGTGTCGGTCGCTGCGCAGGTCGTGGCCCGGGCAATCTAAACACCAACGGGTTGGCTTGTTCGGCGCACCGAAAGCCAGGTCGAAGGTTTCCGAAACACGGTGACCAAATCCCGCATCTCCTTCTTGAGATCGAAATTCCCACCGTCCACGGCTCTGCTCACAATCTGTCGAACACTCCTCGGTATCGCAGCCTGGTGAAAGCCCGGCTTGCCGGGTTTCCAGCGGCAATCGAAGCTGATACGTTCCATTTTTGTTCCGAGTCATCTGCTTCGCGCGAAGAGTTTGACGCCGTGAAGCGGAATCCGTGAATTCTTTCAAGGAGATGAAACGGAACGAAGAATTTGGCAATCTTGCTGACAACGCCTGGATACGTATGAGCGCCGCTTATCTCGAAAAACTGAATGACCGCCAGCGCGAGGCGGTGGTGCATGGTGTGGGACTGCCGCAAGGCCAGGTTGGCGGCCCTCTGCTGATCATTGCGGGTGCCGGTTCGGGCAAGACGAATACGCTCGCTCACCGGGTGGGACATTTGATCGTCAACGGCGCCGATCCGCGTCGCATCCTGCTTATGACCTTTTCACGACGGGCGGCTTCGGAAATGAAGCGTCGGGTCGAGCGGATCTGTCGCCAGGTCATCGGCGACAATGCTGCGGTCATGACAGACGCGCTCTCCTGGGCGGGCACTTTCCATGGCATCGGCGCGCGTATCCTCAGGATTTATGCCGAACAGATCGGCCTCGGCCAGGATTTCACGATCCATGATCGCGAAGACAGCGCCGACCTGATGAACCTCGTTCGCCACGAGCTCGGTTTTTCGAAGATGGAAAGCCGCTTTCCGACCAAGGGGACCTGCCTGGCGATCTATTCGCGCGTCGTGAATTCGGAAAGCTCGATCATCGACGTGTTGAAGACGGCGTATCCTTGGGCTGCGAACTGGGAAGAGCAACTCAAGGAACTGTTTGCAGGCTACGTCGAGGCCAAGCAGGCGCAAAACGTCCTCGACTACGATGATCTGCTGCTTTACTGGGCGCAGATGGCTTCCGACGCGGAACTGGCGCAGGATATCAGCAGCCGTTTCGATCATATCCTGGTCGACGAATATCAGGACACGAACCGCCTTCAGGCCTCGATCCTGCTGTCGCTGAAGCCAGAGGGCCATGGCCTGACCGTCGTCGGAGACGACGCCCAGTCGATCTATTCCTTCCGGGCGGCGACGGTCCGCAACATCCTCGACTTCCCGAATGCGTTTTCGCCGGAACCCGCCGACGTCATCACGCTCGATCAAAACTATCGCTCGACCCAGCCGATCCTGGCTGCCGCCAACGGCGTCATCGGGCTTGCGCGGGAACGGTTCACCAAGAACCTCTGGACGGACAGGCAGTCGGAGCAGCGCCCGCAGCTTGTCACCGTCAAGGACGAGACGGACCAGGCCGCCTATATCGTGGAGCAGGTTCTCGCCAACCGCGAGGTCGGCATAGCGCTGAAGCAGCAGGCGGTGCTGTTTCGTTCCGCCAACCATAGCGGCACGCTCGAAGTCGAGCTCACCCGTCGCAACATTCCCTTCGTGAAATTCGGCGGTCTCAAGTTCCTCGACAGCGCCCATGTCAAGGATCTGCTGGCAACCTTGCGTTTCGCGCAGAACCCGCGTGACCGTGTCGCCGGTTTCCGGCTGTTGCAGATGCTGCCCGGGATCGGCCCGCAGACGGCAGGCAAGATCCTCGACGCGATCGCCGCAGATCCGGAGCCGCTCGCAGCACTCGCGGAAATCCCAGCGCCGCCGAAGACCGGAGAGGATTGGGCCAACTTCGTCGATCTCGTTTCCGCTCTGCGGAAGGTCGACGCAGGATGGCCGGGGGAAATCGCGACGGCGCGTGCCTGGTACGAACCACACCTCGACCGCATCCACGAAGACGCCGAAACGCGCAAGGCCGACCTCGTGCAGCTCGAGCAGATTGCCGGCGGCTACCAGAACCGCGAGCGTTTCCTGACCGAACTGACGCTCGATCCGCCCGATGCCACCAGCGACCAGGCGGGCGTGCCTCTGCTCGATGAGGACTACCTGATCCTGTCAACCATTCATTCTGCCAAGGGACAGGAATGGCGCTCGGTCTTCATGCTCAATGTCGTCGACGGTTGCATCCCGTCCGATCTTGGTGCCGGCACGACCGCCGAACTCGAAGAGGAGCGGCGGCTGCTCTATGTCGGCATCACGCGGGCGCGCGACCATCTCGCGCTGGTGACGCCGCAAAGGTTCTTCACCTACGGCCAGAACAGCCAGGGCGACCGGCATGTCTACGCATCGCGGACCCGCTTCATTCCGGCGACGCTGCTGCAGTTCTTCGAGACGACGAACTGGCCGAAGATTTCGGCGGCCGTCGGCGAACGCAGCGCCAAGCAGATCCGCATCGATGTTGGCGCCCGGATGCGTTCCATGTGGAAGTGAGGATGGGTCGCGGCCGTGATGCTTCGGTCTCCGAACCGCCTGCTGCCCAGCGCCGTTCCGATGAAAAAGGATGCTCTACCCGTCTGCTGTAGCAGAGATCGCCATTCAGGCGCGCGCATCAGCCGACGGTTTAGGGATGATGCAGCACGCTCACCCCGCCATCGACCGTCAGGCAGATGGCGTTCATGAAGGGGCATTCGTCCGAAATCATGAAGAGGGCGGCCTTGGCGATTTCCTCCGGCGTCGCGATGCGACCGCCGGGATGAAGCTTCATCGTTTCGGCTTCCGCCGCGGCCGGGTCGGGAAATGAGTTCCAGTATTCCTCGGCCTTCTGCGTGCGCACGTAGCCTGGCGCCAGCGCATTCACACGCACGCCCTGCCCCGCATATTCCAGCCCCAGCGCCTTGGTCATGCCGAGAAGCGCATGTTTGGCGACGGGATAGGGGAAGGTGTGCGGGATGATGGTGAAGGCGTGGGTCGAGGCGATGTTGAGGATGACGCCGCCACCCGCGGCGATCATGCCCGGCAGCACGGCCTTGCTGCAGTTCCACGCGCCCTTGAGGTTGATGTCGAAGCAGCGCTGCCAGTCGGCATCCGAGAGTTTCAGCGGCTCGAAGAACACGTTGACGCCGGCATTGTTGACCAGCGCATTCGGCTGGCCGATCTCGCGGTTCGCCGTGGCAACCGCTTGTTCGACGGCATCCGAATCCGTGATGTCGGCCGTGGTGTAACCGATCTTTCCGCCCGTCGCACGGAGCCGCTCAGCCTCTCTCGCCAGCAGATCCCCATCACGATCGATGAGGTAGAGGCTCGCGCCTTCCGCAAGGAAGGTCTCGGCAATAGCAAGGCCGATGCCTTGAGCCGCCCCAGTGATGACGACGCGCTTTCCTTCGAGACGACCCGCCATGTCCGCGCTCCTCACCACTCGGCGACGCTGCCGTCGGCATGGCGCCAGATCGGGTTGCGCCAGCGATGGCCTTCTTTCGCCCGTTCGATGACATATTGCTCGTCCACCTCGATGCCGAGGCCCGGTCCCTGCGGGATCGACACGAAACCGTCTGCGTAATGGAAGACTTCCTTGTTGGAGATGTAGTCGAGGATGTCGTTGCCCGTATTGTAATGGATGCCCAGGCTCTGCTCCTGGATGAAGGCGTTGTAGCTGACGGCGTCGACCTGAAGGCAGGCGGCGAGCGCGATCGGTCCGAGCGGGCAATGCGGCGCCAGTGCCACGTCGTAGGCTTCCGCCATCGACGCGATCTTGCGGCACTCGGTGATGCCGCCGGCATGCGACAGATCCGGCTGCAGGATGTCGACATAGCCGTCTGAAAGCACCGACTTGAAATCCCAGCGCGAATAGAGCCTTTCGCCGAGCGCGATCGGCGTCGAGCAATGGTTGGCGATTTCCTTCAGTGCCTCGCGGTTTTCCGAAAGCACCGGTTCTTCGATGAACATCAGGTTGAAGGGCTGCAGTTCCTTCGCCAGCACCTTGGCCATCGGCCGATGCACGCGACCGTGGAAATCGACGCCGATGCCGATATGCGGGCCGATCGCCTCGCGGATCGTTGCGATGGTCTCGACCGCCTTCTCCACCTTCTCCCAGGTGTCGACGATCTGCATCTCCTCGCAACCATTGAGCTTGATCGCCTTGAAGCCGCGGGCAACGACATCGCGCGCATTGTTGGCGACGTCGGACGGACGGTCGCCGCCGATCCAGGAATAGACCTTGATGCGGTCACGCACCTGTCCGCCGAGCAGCGCATGAATCGGCTGGCCATAGGCCTTGCCCTTGATGTCCCAGAGCGCCTGGTCGATGCCGGCAAGTGCCGACATATGGACCGCCCCGCCGCGATAGAAGCCGCCGCGATACATGACCTGCCAATGGTCTTCGATCAGCAGCGGATCCTTGCCGATCAGGTAGTCCGAGAGCTCGTTAACCGCGGCTTCCACCGTCAGGGCTCGACCTTCGACGACCGGCTCGCCCCAGCCGACGATGCCCTCGTCCGTCTCGATCTTCAGAAACAGCCAGCGTGGCGGAACGATATAGGTGGTGAGCTTGGTGATTTTCATGGTGCGATATCCGCTGGGTGCAACGAGGCGGCGATGGCCGCTTCAGAGAGGATTTCAGCCCGCCGTATGGGCGGGTCGGTGACGTTCGACGGCAAGCTTGAGGTCGCGCGCCGCAAGGTCGAGCATGCGCATCGAACAGTCGCGCGCCCGCGCCTTGTCGCGCAGGCGCAGCGCCTCGACCAGTTCGCCGTGAATGTCGACGGCTTCGTCACGGCGATCGGCGACTTCGTTGGAGGCGTGCAGCGAGAACTTCAGCGCCGCCTGGATAATGCCGACGAGTTGCAAGAAGACCTGGTTGTGGCTGGCCTTGAGCAGGCATGTGTGAAAGGCGACGTCGGCATCGGTGAAGCCAACGAGATCGCGCTCGCCGTCACGCATCGCCTGCCAGGCGCGTTCGAGATCGGCGATTTCCTGAACGGTGGCGCGTTCGGCGGCAAACTCCGCCGCCGCTGGCTCGATCGCCCGGCGGGCTTCCAGAATGCAGTTCAACAGGTCGAACTCGAAGATGCGCTCGCCGATCCATTCAAGCACCTGCGAATCAAGAATGTTCCATTCGTCCTTGTTGCAGACGATCGTACCCACCCGGGAACGTCCACGGACCATTCCCTTTGATTCAAGCACCTTCAGCGTTTCGCGAATGACGGTTCGGCTGACGCCATAGCGTTCGCAAAGATCGTTCTCACGCGGCAGATAGGAGCCGACCGGAAAAACGTCGGCGCAGATGTCCGAAGCGATTGCGCGCGTCACGTTCTTCTGGACGCGTGGGCGGCGCTGGCCGCGTTCCTCAATGGCACTCTGGTGCTGCTGTTCTTCCACCGCCACTTTTCCTCTCCCCTCGCATCTCCTCGTCGCTGCTTAGCGCAGACGCCCGAACGCGACAACGCACCGAAGCGCGCTGCTATCGTTATACACCACTAGATCATTCATCATACAAAGGCAATTGACGAATATGATGATTCATCATACACAAATATCCACTGCAGGAGGCAGTTCACCAGGGAGAGACATCATGCGCTTTATCAAGGCAGCCATTCTGGCTGGTACCGTCGCCGTGCTCACGGCAACCTCGGCGTTCGCTGCCGACGTCAAGATAGGCTTCATCGTCAAGCAGCCGGAAGAGCCGTGGTTCCAGGACGAGTGGAAGTTCGCCGACGTCGCCGCCAAAGAAAAGGGCTTCACCCTCGTCAAGATCGGCGCCGAAGACGGCGAGAAGGTTCAGTCGGCGATCGACAACCTCGGCGCTCAGGGCGCGCAGGGCTTCATCGTCTGCACGCCTGACGTCAAGCTCGGCCCCGGCATCGTCGCCAAGGCTGCCGCCAACGAGCTCAAGCTGATGACCGTCGACGATCGCCTGGTCAACGCCGATGGCAGCCCGATCGAGGACGTTCCGCATATGGGCATCTCGGCAACGAAAATCGGCGAGGCCGTCGGCCAGGCGATTGTCGACGAGGTCAAGAAGCGTGGCTGGGACATGAAGGATGTCGGCGCCATCCGAGTCTCCTACGACCAGCTCCCGACGGCGGTCGATCGTGTCGAGGGCGCGCTTTCCGTCCTCAAGGCCAACGGCTTCCCGGAAGCCAACATCTTCGACGCGCCGCAGGCCAAGACCGATACGGAGGCTGCGCTCAACGCCTCGACGATCGTTCTCAACAAGAACGCCGGCATCAAGAAGTGGGTCGCGATCGGCCTCAACGACGAAGCGGTGCTTGGTGCTGTACGCGCGACCGAGACGGTCGGCATTGCCGCCGACAGCATGATCGGCGTTGGCATCGGCGGCGCGGACTCGGCGATCAACGAGTTCAAGAAGCCCTCGGCCACCGGCTTCTACGGTACGGTCATCATCTCGCCGAAGCGTCACGGCTATGAAACCGCGCTCAACATGTTTGAGTGGATCGCCAACGGCAAGGAGCCGGAAAAGCTGACCCTGACCGCCGGCCAGCTTGCACTGCGCGACAATTACGAAGCCGTGCGCAAGGACCTCGGCATCGAGTAATCGCTGCTTGCGACACCATCGGCCCGGCGGCTGATCCCGCCGGGCGTTCCGTATCGGAGCCGCACATGCAAGACTTTCTTCAATTCCAGTCGATCTCCAAGGGCTATCCCGGCGTCCAGGCGCTGTCGGACGTTTCGTTTTCCGTGCGCAAGGGTGCCGTCCATGGGCTCATGGGCGAGAACGGCGCTGGCAAGTCGACGCTCATCCGCCTGCTGTCCGGCGACCAGGCGGCCGACGAGGGAGAGATCCGCATAGACGGCACGGCGCAGAGCTATCGTTCCGTGCGCGACGCCTTTCGTGCCGGTGTGATCGTCATCCACCAGGAACTGCAGCTCGTTCCTGAGCTGACGGTTGCGGAAAACCTCTGGCTCGGCCACTTCCCCGGCAAGGGTGGGGTGATCGATCGCCGCCAGCTGATCCGCGTTGTCGGCGAGAAACTCTCCGAAATCGGCATCGACGTCGATCCGTCGGCCAAGATCGCCTCGCTTTCGATCGGCGAACGTCAGATGGTCGAGATCGCCAAGGCGGTCATGCTCGACGCGCGCGTCATCGCGCTCGACGAGCCGACATCGTCGCTCTCGTCGCGCGAAAGCGAAATCCTGTTTTCGCTCATCGAGCGTCTGCGTTCGAACGGCACCGTAATCCTCTATGTATCCCACCGCCTCGACGAGATCTTTAGGCTTTGCGACAGCCTGACGGTGCTGCGTGACGGCAAACTTGCCGCCCATCATCCAGATATTTCCAGGGTGACACGCGACCAGATCATCGCCGAAATGGTCGGGCGCGAGATATCCAACATCTGGGGCTGGCGGGCCCGTGATCTCGGCGCCGAACGGCTTCGCGTCGACAACATCTCCGGGCCGAAACTGAAGGCGCCCTTAAGCTTTTCCGTCCGGCGCGGCGAGATCCTCGGCTTCTTCGGCCTGATCGGCGCCGGTCGCAGCGAGATGGCAAGGCTCGTCTACGGTGCGGACACGCGCTTCCAGGGAACGGTCACCATCGACGGCGCAATCGTGCCGGCCGACAGCCCGCCGCAATCGATCCGCGCCGGCATGGTGCTGTGTCCGGAGGACCGCAAGTTCGACGGCATCGTCCAGGGGCGCAGCATCGAAGAGAACATGGCGATTTCGTCGCGCCGGCACTTCTCGCCGTTCGGCATCCTCGACCTGAAAAAGGAAGGTGAGCTCGCCGACCGCTTCATCGCCAAGCTTCGGGTGCGCACACCATCGCGCAAGCAGGACATTATCAATTTGTCGGGCGGCAACCAGCAGAAGGTCATCCTTGGCCGCTGGCTTTCCGAACAGGGGGTGAGAGTGCTTGTCATCGACGAGCCGACGCGCGGCATCGACGTCGGGGCGAAATCGGAAATCTACGAGATCCTCTACGAACTCGCGGCTCAGGGCATGGCGATCGTCGTCATCTCCAGCGAGCTGCCGGAAGTAATGGGCATCACCGACCGCATCCTCGTCATGTGCCAGGGCCGGATCGCCGCCGACATTGCGCGCGAAGATTTCGACGAACGCCGCATTCTCGCCGCCGCCCTTCCCGATGTTCCAACCGCGCAGGTTCAGCCGTCATGACTTCTCTGAAAAAACTTCTTCTCGGCGAACAGGGTCTCGTCGTCATTTTTGCGGTTGCGTTCGCCATCGTGGCGCTGACGGTTCCGAACTTCCTGACCGAGCGCAACATGCTGGGCCTGCTGCAATCGGTCGTCACCATCGGCATCGTCGCCTGCACGATGATGTTCTGCCTCGCCTCGCGCGACTTCGATCTCTCGGTCGGCTCCACCGTCGCCTTTTCCGGCATGGCCGCCGTCATGGCGTCGAACGCTTCGGGCTCGATCCTGATCGGCCTCGTTGCCGCGCTCCTGTGCGGCGGTTTCGTCGGCCTCGTCAACGGCGTTGTCATCGCTCACTTCCGCATCAACGCACTGATCACGACGCTTGCCACCATGCAGATCGTGCGCGGTTTTGCGCTGATCGCGTCCGACGGCCGCGCCGTCGGCATCAACGATCCGAGCTTCTATCAGCTGGCGCTGTCGAAGTTCCTGGGTATCCCGACGCCGATCTGGGTGATGGGCGCGTTCTTCGTCGTCTTCGGCTTCGTGCTCAACCGCACGGTCTTCGGCAAGAACACGCTGGCGATCGGCGGCAACCCCGAGGCTTCGCGCCTTGCCGGCGTCAATGTCTCCAACATGCGCATCTGGATCTTCGCGCTGCAGGGCCTTGTCTGCGCCGTCGCCGGCGTGCTGCTCGCCTCGCGCATCACCTCCGGCCAGCCGAACGCAGCGACCGGTCTCGAACTCTCGGTCATCTCGGCCTGCGTGCTCGGCGGCGTCTCGCTTGCCGGCGGCCGTGCGGCGATGACCGGCGTTATCGTCGGCGTGCTGATTATGGGCATTGCCGAAAACGTCATGAACCTGCTCAACATCCAGGCCTTCTACCAGTATGTCGTGCGCGGCCTGATCCTTCTGCTCGCCGTGCTGCTCGACAATCTGCGCTCGGCCGCCGCCGGCCGCCGCAGCTAGCGAATGGCGGAAGACATCCTCGTCCTCGAAAATGACGAAGGGCTCACCGTCGAGGTGAGCCCGCTCGGCGGCGCCATCCTTTCGACCCGCTGGCACGGTATTCCCGTGCTCGCGCCGACGCCGGCGCCAGGTCTCGCCTCTCAGGTGCTCTGCGCCGAAGCGTGTTTTCCGTTGGTGCCCTTCGGCAACCGCATCGAGGACAATGGCTTCCACTTCGAAGGTCGCGATTACACGCTCGCATCCAATACGTCCGACCCGCTGGTGCTCCACGGCGACGGCTGGCTTCGGCGCTGGTCGATCCTTCACCAGGACCGTCATTCGCTTGCGTTGCACTACCTGCACGAGGCAAACGCATCCACGCCCTTCGCCTATGAGGCGGTGCAGACCATGACGATCGATGGTGCGAACCTGACCCTTTCGCTCACCGTCACCAACCGGGCCGCGCAGGCGCTCCCCTACGGACTGGGCTTTCATCCCCATTTTCCGCGCACGCCGGGAACCCGCCTTTTTGCCCACGCCGATCACTACTGGACGGAACGGGAGAACCACCTGCCGGGTGCGGCGCAGTCAATTCCGCAGGATTTGGACTTCACCTCCGGCGCGCCACTGCCGCCCGGCTGGCTGAACAATGCCTTCGACGGCTGGGATGGAAAGATGCGCATCGAGTGGCCGGAAACCGGCCTTGCGCTTTCGCTCGACGCCGACGGGAGCTTTCGTTTCTTCGTCCTCTATTCTCCTTCCACCGCCGCCGACTTCGTCTGCTTCGAGCCGATGAGCCACCGGCCGAACGCACACCGCCAGTCCGAAAGCGGCGGTCTCGTCAGACTGGCGCCCGGCGAAACTCTGGAAGGCTCCGTCACACTGCGGATCCGTGCACTCGGGCAGTGACCGCCGGGTGCGGCTGTCGTTCTTCCCAAAAGACGAAGGCGGCGCCCCTCTCGGAGCGCCGCCTTTGCTATCCTTGGACCCACCGAAGCGGTGTTATGCGGGCTGTTGTTCTTCGCGCGTTTTCACAAGGCTCCAGACCACGCCAGCGGCAATGATCGCGAAGGTGACGCCGAGCGAGAGAGCCGCCGGGAATTTCTCAAGCCCCAGGAGATCGGCGACGAAGATCTTCGAGCCGATGAAGATCAGGACGACGGCGAGCGCAGGCTTCAGGTAGCGGAAGCGATGGATCATCGCGGCAAGGGCAAAATAGAGGGCGCGCAGGCCGAGGATAGCGAAGATGTTCGAGGTATAGACGATGAAGGGGTCCGCGGTGATCGCGAAGATCGCGGGAACTGAGTCGACTGCGAAGATCACATCGGCCACCTCGACCATGACCAGCGCCATGAAGAGGGGCGTGATGAACCAGGTCATCTTGCCCGTCTTCGGGTTGACGAGCTTCACGAAGAAGCGCTCGCGATGATGCTCTTCGGTGACGTTGAAGCGGCTGCGCATGAAGCGAACCAGCATATTGTTCGAGACGTCGGGCTCGACCTCCTTCATGACCAGCATCTTGATACCGGTGACGATGAGGAACGCCGCGAAGATATAGAGAATCCAGGCGAACTCAGCGACCAGCGTCGCGCCGACGCCGATCATCATCGCGCGCAGCACGATGACGCCGAGGATACCCCAGAAGAGGACCCGGTGCTGATAGATGCGGGGCACGGCGAAGAAGGAGAAGATGAGCGCGATGACGAAGACGTTATCGAGCGCCAGCGTCTTTTCGACCACGAAGCCCGTCATATAGGCGAGGCCGGACTCGGAACCGAGGTACCACCACACCCAGCCGCCGAAGGTCAGGCCGAGCGCGATATAAAAGGCGGAAAGCTTGACGCTTTCGCGAACGCCGATCTCCTTGTTCTCCTTATGGAGAATACCGAGGTCGAACGAAAGGATGGCGATGACGAGGGCGAAAAAACTCGCCCACATCCAGAGCGGCGTTCCCAGCCACTCCACAGACATGAAGGAAAAGTCCACAGACGGGTCCCCAATCGGCACATGTTGTCGGAATAAGGTCCGACATCGCAAGAGTGCCGAAGCTCTCGCCAGAGGGGCCCGGACCAGCGGGTTGGCGGAGAGATGGGATCTCGATTTTCGCGGTTCAAGCGCGGGACTGCAAATTTTTCAAGAATTTCTGGAAGTCCTGTGGCCCCCACTGCCCGGCTAATAACCACGTTTGGCCGACGTTCCTCCTTTGCAGTCAACGAGACTGTCCCCGCAAAGGAGAAACATCATGAAAAAGGTTCTCGCAGTTCTGAGTGCATTCCTGGTGGTTGGCGCGGCAGCACCTGCACCTGCCATCGCCGACGACCCGGTCACCCGCTTCCTGCAGAAGGCGACCGGCAACGGCAAATCAAGCCACGCGCGCTACAGTCGGAACGACGATGGACGCGGAAGCTGGAGTTCCAACCGCTGTTCCAATAGCTCGTCGAACGCCTCGCGGAACTCCAGCTCGAACAGCAGTTCCAATTCGTCGAGCAACTCCAGTTCGAACAGCTCCAGCAACTCCTCCTCGAACTCTTCCTCGAATTCGTCGTCGAACTCCTCGTCCGACGACGATTGAGACGCCCTCTCGAGAGGTAGATCAACGGGTCGATCCCACAGAGAATTGTCCTCCACGCCGAGCGGCGTGGGGGACAATTCGCGTCCTCGACCAGACCGCGATCGGCGCTCTTCGATAGCCAAGGTGCAAGCCCAGAGCCGCTGCGCGGACGGCCTAATCGGCGCCCGGCCGCCTCGCGCGACCTCGCTTGACAGCCGGTTCAAAATAAACTTAACATGTTAATGGATTGAATATTCCCGATGAGGAGCGAGAGGAAGATTCAAGCCGCCGAGGAGGGCCTGCATCACAGTCGGATCGCCGTCATTTGAATTGACGTGGAGCGGCACAGGCATGCCCTGTTTCCGGGTGGAGCGACACGGATCAATGGGAGGGATCTATGATACTGAACCGACGGAGCCTTATTAAAGCCGGTGGTGCCATGCTTGCGGCGCCTCTCATCTTGCGAACGGGTGCCGCGCGCGCCCAGAGCGCAGTTACGCTGAAGCTGCACCACTTCCTGCCGCCGGCGTCCAACGTCCACCAGCGGCTGTTGACTCCATGGGCAAAAACCCTGGAGGAGCAGAGCAAGGGCGCGCTCAAGGTCGACATCTTTCCGGCCATGCAGCTCGGCGGAAAGCCGCCGCAGCTTTACGATCAGGCGGCCAACGGCGTCGTCGATATCGTCTGGACCCTGCCCGGCAACACGCCTGGGCGCTTCCCCTCCACCGAGGTGTTCGAGCTTCCTTTCGTCGCCGCGAAAGAGGCCACCGTCAACGCACAGGCGTGCCAGGAATACGGACAGACGCATGTCCTGAAAGAGACCGGTGACACGCAATTGCTGTGCTTCTGGGCCCACGACCACGGACTGATCCACACCAACAAGGAAGTGAAGTCCGGTGCCGATCTAGTCGGCCTGAAACTGCGGAATCCGACCCGCCTTGCCGGTGAGGCATTGGCAGCGCTGGGCGCGACCCCAGTCGGAATGCCCATCCCGCAGGTGCCGGAAGCGCTGGCCCAGCGCGCGATCGACGGCTGCGTCATCCCCTGGGAAGTGGTGCCGTCCATCAAGGTGAACGAGCTTACCAAGTTCCATACGGAAATTCCGGGCTCGCCGACGCTCTACACCGCCACCTTCTTCCTGGCGATGAACAAGGGCAAGTATGAGGCGCTGCCGGCCGATCTGAAGGCGGTGCTGGACGCCAACAGCGGCATGACCTTCGCCAAGAGGGCCGGCGAAATGTGGGACAGCGTCGGCGCCGAAGTGCGGACCGCGATCGAAGCATCCGGAAGCGGATCGATCAGCGCGATTTCCGAGGACGAGAAGGCGAAATGGGTCGCGGCAACCAAGCCTGTCCACGACAAGTGGATCGAGGCCATGAAGGCCAAGGATCTCGACGGCAAGGCACTGATCGAAGCGGCGCACGGGCTCGTTCAAAAATACTCGAACGCCTGAGTGCGACTGCGAGCCCAGCGCGCCTGAATTTGGCTCCATCCAACAATTCGAGAGCTTGGAACCGGGATGACGGAAGAAGCAACACACGAGGCTGCCGTGACGGTGCCGCGACGCCGCGAGGTTGAGCGGCTTGCGGCAGGATTGGCACTCATAGGCGGAACGTTGATCTGCCTCGCAGCCGCATTGGTGACGATCAGCGTCCTCGGCCGCTGGCTTTTCAACCGGCCCGTACCGGCCGACTACGAACTCGTCGAGGTCGCGATCGGTGTCGCGATCTTCTCATTCCTCGG
This sequence comes from Ensifer sp. EB106-03-01-XG145, assembly GCF_058792075.1. Taxonomy (NCBI): domain Bacteria; kingdom Pseudomonadati; phylum Pseudomonadota; class Alphaproteobacteria; order Hyphomicrobiales; family Rhizobiaceae; genus Ensifer; species Ensifer sp. EB106-03-01-XG145. The sequence goes on from NZ_JBYTEC010000008.1 coordinate 278,203, forward strand.
CTACACCCAGGCGCGCAACGGCCATATTGCCGTCGATACCTTTACGCTCGCCCTTCCGTCACGCGTCACGCGGGTCATCGATGGTGCCTGGGACCTCGTGCTGGCGGCCTGCCTGGCATTCTTCGCCTGGGGTCTTCTCACTGGCGGACTGGAGGCGCGTCTGTACGGAACGACGCTGATCCAGCTGCCCTGGCCGATCTGGCCGGTCTATCTGACCTGCGCCGCGCTGGCAGCGCTCGCATCCGTCATCGGCTTGTCCGTCGCCATTCTCAAGATCGGAGGCCCTCGATGAGCGGCTTTGCCATTGCTTGCCTGGGCTTCGCTGCGATGCTGGTCCTGATCGCCATCAGAATGCCGATCGCGCTCGCCATGCTGGCAGTCGGCGCCGCCGGCTATGCCTATCTCTCCGGCCCGCACGCGCTGGTCTATTACCTGCAGACCAACACCTACAGCCAGTTTGCCAGCTATACGCTATCCGTCATTCCCCTCTTCATCCTGATGGGCGCGCTTGCCGAACAATCGGGCATCGCCGCGACCATGTTCCGGGTGGCCGAGCGGAGGCTCGGACGGTTCAGGGGCGGAATGCCGATGGCGGTGATTGCGGCTTGCACCGGCTTCGGCGCGATCTGCGGATCGTCGGTCGCAACCACTGCAACCTTCGGACGCGCGGCACTGCCGGAACTGCGCCGCGCGCGGGTCGATGCCGGGCTTGGAACCGGCACCATCGCCGCCGGCGGTACGCTCGGCATCCTCATTCCGCCGTCGGTCATCCTGGTGATCTATGCAATCACCGCCGAGCAGAACATCGCCAAGCTATTCCAGGCCGCCCTGGTGCCGGGATTGCTGGCAGCGGCGTTCTATCTGATCGCGATTGCCGTGGTCGTGCGGCGCAAGCCCCATCTCGCGCCACCAGTGACGGTCGTCGAAGTCGCAAAGACGCAGCGTCCGTTCTGGGCGCGGCCGGCGGGGCTGGTCTTGCTTGTCGGCGGCACCGTCGGCTGGTTGTTGGGTTCGCTCGGCACCGTCGGTGCGATATTGCTGGCAATCTTCGGCCTGCTTCTGCTCGCCGCGGATTTCGCCGTCGTACCCGCCGCCGCCGTTGCGGTCACGGTCGTCGGAGGAATCTATGGCGAGGTGTTCACGCCGACGGAAGGTGCTGCGGTCGGTGCCGCGGTGACGCTCGCGATCGGCCTGCTGCAACGGACGCTGAACCCGGCAGCCTTGAAGAACGCGCTGCTGCAGACAGCCGAAACCAGCGGGATGATTTTCCTGATCCTTCTCGGGGCGGAAGTCTTCGGCGCGTTCCTGGCGCTGACCCAGATGCCGATGATGCTCGCTTCGATGATCGGGGAGTCCGGGCTGCCGCCCTACGCCGTCGTGTGCGGCATGCTGCTGATCTACATCGTGCTCGGCGCCGTCATGGACGAGCTGGCGATGATCCTGCTGACCCTTCCCGTCTTCATCCCGATCGTCATGACGCTCGACCTCGGCATGCCGCCGGACGACGTCGCCATCTGGTTCGGCATTCTCGTCCTGATCGTCGTCGGCATTGGCCTCTCCGCCCCGCCGATCGGCCTCAATGTCTTCATCATCAACAAGTTGGCGACCGACGTGCCGATAGCGCAGACTTACCGAGGCGTGATGCCGTTCGTGATCGCCGACCTCATCAGGCTGGTCATCGTCACGGTTTCCCCGGGGGTTGCGCTGGCGCTGGTCCGATTGTTCAATTGACGGGGCCGTCCTGGGCGGCGCTCTCAAGTTTTAATGCGCGACAAGCGGCCTTTGTGTGAAAACGTCCGGCGCCCACGAGACGCAAGTCGGTACCCTTCTATCCTGAGCGCACGCTCTGCCTGAGCTCGGCAAGCAGCGCATCTGCCTCCCATGCCTTGCGCCTGGAGGCGGCCGCGTCTTTGACCAGCGTACAAAGCCGTTCATTGACCGGCGCCCGACGGCCGAGCTTGGTGGCGAGTGCGACGACGGCGCCGTTGATCCAATCCACTTCGGGGAAGCGGCCGGCGGCAAGGTCGTCGGCCATCGAGGAGCGCGCGGTGGCGTCGATCTTCAGCATGCGACCGGCAATGGCACGGAACAGGGCATCCGGCAGGCTGAGAACGGACGGCAACCAACCCGGTGGCAGCGGTGTCAGGCGCGCCGGCCGGAGGCGTCCCTCTGCGGCGAGCAGCGCCAATGCCTCCCGCTGGGCGAGCGCCAGGCAAAGACGAAAGCCCCGTGTCTGGAGCTGCTCGCGCAAGGGCAAGCCGGAGAGTGCATTGATTGCGTTGTTGAGGTTCATCAGCAGCTTCGCCCATTGCACCGCCTCCATGTCGCCGCGCAGGTCGAGAGCCAGTCCCGCAGCCGTGAAGAACGGTGCGGCTGCAGCCGTCAGCGGGTCGTGCTCGACGGCCATATTGCCTTCCGTCGCACGATGCAGATGGGCGGGGCCGGGGGTCGTCACGTTGAAGGGAACCATGCCGCGCAGGATTTTGGCAGACAGCAGCAACTGCTGTAAGGTCGCTGCGTTGTTCACACCGTTCTGCAGACTGAGGACCGGGATGCCGGAGCGCAGCACCGAAGAGAGCTCGGTCGCGGCACCGCCCGTCTGCCCGGATTTGACCGTCAGGAGGACGAGATCGCAATCCGCCAGGGAGGAAGCCGTGTCGGAGTAAACGATCCGCTCGGGCGCGACGAAATCGTCACGCCCATCCAGGTCGGTCAGGCGCAACCCGTCCTTTCGCCAAGCGGCACCGCGCGCCGCCCGGCCGACAAAGATCACCTCTGCGCCACCGGCCAAAAGGCAGCCGCCGACAAAACCGCCGACCGCGCCGGCACCGAACACTCCGATTTTCACGAAACCGCCCCTCCGCACGCCAGGGAGTATAGGCCGGGATCGTCGCATTCCAACGCGCCGTTTACGTTCGGGCGGAAACGCGTTGGCTGAGCCAGATGCTGCCGATGACCAAAAGGACGCCGACAATCTGGAGCACACTCAAAGACTGCCCCAGGAACACCCACCCGAGCAGGACAGCCGTCAGCGGGCTCAGGAAGAGAAGTGCTGACACTGCCGCCGATTCCAGCCGTGCGATGCCGCGAAACCAAAGAACATAGGTCAGCGCCGCGCCGATCAGGCTCAGCCAGGCGAGTGCAAGCAGGTTGGGAACGGTCGGGAAGGGCACCGCCGGTTCGAATGCAAGGGCCACGGGAACGAGGAGCAAGCCACCGGCCGTCAGCTGCCATGCCGTGGATGTGAGCAGCGATTCCGGCGACTTCCACTTTCGCGCCAGGACGTTGCCGAAGGCCATGGAAACGGCGCCGGCGAGGCCTGCGGCAATGCCGATCTCGTCCAGCGCGGCTTGCGGCGTCAACACCAGCAGCGCGACGCCGATAATGCCGACAATGGCCGCGACGAGGGACACCGGACGGATCGGCGCCTTCAGGAGGAGCGCTGCGATGAAAACAACGATCAAAGGCTGGACCGCCGCGACGGTTGCCGCGACGCCGCCCGGAAGGCGGTAGGCCGCGACGAACAGCATGCTCAGAAAGATCGAGATGTTGAGAGCTCCGAGCGCAAAGGCGCGAAACCACCAGATGCCGCGCGGCAGTCGCCGCACGATCAGGAGGAGCAGCAACCCGGCCGGCAATGCTCGCAACAGGGCGACCGTCAGCGGCGAGAAGCCATGCAGGAACTCGGTGGCAACGATATAGGTGCTGCCCCAGACGACGGGGGCAATCGCCGTCAAGGCGATATCGGAAACGTCTGTTTTCATGAGAAGTGAAGAACCTCGCCAAGCCGCCTGCGGGGCCTTTGCGGCCAGTTTCCGGGAACGGCACGGCCAACCGCGAGAAGCATTGCCGGCAATTCGCCCGGCCCAAGGTTGAACTCCCGGGCGACGCCCTCGGCATCGAACCCGCCCATAGGGCCCGTCGCCAATCCCAAAGCCTCGGCGGCATAGATCAAGGTCGCGGCGCCGAGACTGGCCGAACGCATGGCCTCATCGCGGGCAACCTTGGCGTCGGCATATTGGGCGCGCACAGCCTCCTGCCAACCGGAGACCATTTCGGTTTGCATGTAACCGGTGTCGACGAACGGGCGCAGCCTTGCAGGCAGCGTCTGGTGATCGGGCAGGATGCCGCAGACAATGAAAGTCACGGCAGCTTCCGAGACCTTGGCTTGCCCGTGCGCCACATTGCGCAGCCGGGCTTTTCCTTCCAGCGTGCGCACGGCGATGAACCGCCAATTCTGAAGATTGTAGGCCGTCGGTGCGCGGGTCGCGAGACGCACCAGTTGCTCGATTTCTGCATCTTCCAGTTCATGGGTCGCATCGAAACGATTGGCGGACACGCGCTGTTCGATGAGGGCGATCATGGGATGTGTCATTCTTCCGATCCGATCATATGTCTGTCGGACCAACCGTATTGAATTCACCTTTGATTGATAATATTGCCATTATAGAACACATTATTCACCATTGGAAAACTATCGTGGACCGTTACACCGCCCTCCAGGTCTTCCGCCATGTGGCCGAACTCGGCAGCTTCGCAGAGGCGGGGCGCAAACTCGGCCTGTCGCCGGCGGCGATCAGCAAGAACGTTGCCGAACTCGAGGCCAGCGTCGGCACGCGGCTCATCAACCGGACCACGCGACGCATGGCGCTGACGGACGAGGGGAAACTCTATCTCGAGCATGTCGTGCGCGGACTGGATGCGTTGAAGGATGCCGATGCGGCACTCTCGCCCGTGCGGCAGACGCCTGGCGGGACGTTGCGCGTCGCCGCGCCGATGACCGTGACGCTGATGCGGCTTTCATCCGTCATCCCCGAGTTCCTGTCCCGCTACCCCGACCTCAAGCTCGACCTGCATCTCGACGACAGGCGCGTCGATATCGTCCGGGAGGGGTTCGATCTCGCCATCCGCGGCAGCGACAAGCTGGAAGATTCGAGCCTCATCGCCAGGAAACTCGCGGTAATGCCGCACGTCGTCTGCGCGGCACCTGCCTATTTCGAGGCCCATGGCGAACCGCGGGAGCCGGCCGACTTGAAATCGCACAACTGTGTCCGCTTCAGTCTCTCGGGACATGCGGACTTATGGGAGTTTCGCAACGGCAGCCGAACGGAGAAAGTGGTCGTAAAGGCGCGCTACTCGGTGACATCCAGCCTTGCGGTTCGCGATGCGTTGCGTGCCGGCTTCGGTGTCAGCCTGATACCCCGACCCTATATCGAAGACGACCTGAAGAGCGGTCGACTGCAACGCGTACTCTCCGACTGGGAGACGGTCGAAACCACGCTCTACGCCATCTATCCGTCCCGGCAGCACGTCGCGCCAAAGATCCGGGCGTTTCTTGATTTTCTCGCCGAAACATTCAGCCGCCCGTAATCACGCGCCTCGCCCATGCCGCGCCGCTTGACGGGCATTCGATCGAACCGTTGCAAGCCGACAAAATCCGGCACTGTTCCCTGGGGAACATCAGCGATGCGATCCGCCAGTAGGTTAGCGGCACTTAAACCAGAGCCCGAAGGACCGATTCATGCGCCTGATTGCCGCCACCCTCTTCGCATTCAGCCTCGCCGGGTCGGCCAATGCAGCCGATCTCATGACGTTCTGGGACAAGCCCCAGCACGGCGGCAACAGCTTCAACCGGCTGCCGCCGGACGAGACCTATTTCAAGGCGCTGGCAGGCTACGGCGCCACCTGGGTGCGCCTTTCCTACGACAAGTGGAAACCGGCAAAACGCGACTACCTGATCGGCGACGCGGACAAATACGACGGTATTCCTGCCGGCGATCTGAAGACGCTCAGACAGACGCTCGACGACGCCGACAAGGCGGGCCTCAAGGTAGTCATCGCGCCGCTGTCACTGCCGGGCATGCGCTGGGCCCAGAACAACGGCAACAAGTTCGACGGCCGGCTCTGGCAGGACAAGGCCTGGTGGAACGAGACCGCGCGCTTCTGGCAGGATCTTGCGCGCGAACTGAAGGACCACCCGGCGGTCGCCGCCTACAACATCGTCAACGAACCGGCACCGGAAAAGAACAATGGCCTTGCCGAGCACGCCGATCCGCAGGCGATGCAGGCCTGGTACGACGCCAAGCAAGGCAGCGCTTCGGATCTCAAAGCCTTCTACGAGACCGTCATCGCCGCGATCCGCGAGGTCGATCCGGCGACGCCTGTGATGGCGGATGCCGGCTGGTATGCGGCAGCGGACGCCTTCTCCTATTGGCCATCGGGGCTCACGGACCAGAAGGTGCTCTACAGCTTTCACATGTACGAACCCTATGCGGCGACCAGTGCGCCCAACATCAAGCGCGACAAGCCCTATGCCTATCCTGGCAAGGTACCCTTTGGTGAAGGCGAAGAGACCTGGGACCGGGCGCGGGCGGCCGCTTATCTCGCAAAGCCTGTACAATGGGCCAAGGACAAGGGCGTGCCGCTCAGCCGTCTCGTCGCCGGCGAATTTGGCTGCATGCGGCGCTGGGCGGGCTGCAAGACCTATCTCGAGGACGTGTTGACCGCGCTCGACAAGGACGATCTGCACTGGGCTTTCTACAGCTTCCGAGAAGATGCCTGGGATGGCATGGACTACGAGCTCGGCTCGAAGACCGTGGGCTGGAAATATTGGCAGCAGATGGAAGCCAATGAGCGCGACACGACGCCGCGCACGTCGACACCGGAGTTTGCACCCATCAGCCGGCGGCTCGCCGAGGATGAGTGATCGCGTCCCGCCGCAACGCCCCGGAACCGGGGCGTACCGGCCGTCAGGCGTGACTGCTTTCCGCGCCGGCGTCACAAAAGCGCTCGATTGCGATGCACATCACGTGGCAGCCTTCGCCTATCCAACCGGACCCCGGTCTGTTTGGAAAAAGGGCAGGAATCGTTAGAAGAACTATCATCCTTACGAGCGCCATGACGTATGTGGCGCCGTTTCCAACTTGGGGCATGTCCTTGCAGACAACCGGGGCGGCCGACGCCGACACACGAAAGCGAACCATCTCCCTGTCGCGCACGCTGGCGATCGTGATGGCGGCACTGGTGGCTCTGACAGCCGCCGTCATCCTCTCCGTCGTCTGGTACATGTCGGCCGGTGCTACGCGCGAATTGCTCGCCCAATCGGCCCATCTTGGCCTCGACGCCGTCCAGACGAAAATCGGCAGCCGGTTCGCCCCGGTTGAGGACCAGCTGGCGTTTCTGGCAAAGGAAGTCGGGGCCGGGCGCCTCGATCCGACCGACACGCTGGCCCTGGAGCGGGTGATGACCGGCGCGCTCGCGGCGACCCCGCAGGTGCGCGTGCTCTCCTTCGTCAAGCCAAATGGCGAAATCTTCGGTGTGACCCAGGGCCCCAAGGGCGTCTTTTCCTTCGCCGACACGATCAGGACCGACAACGAGCGTACGGAGATCGACGAGGCGCGCCGTAGCGGCAAGGCCGAATGGGGGCCGGTCTACTTCGTTCCAGATCCGGCGATACGCACGTCGGTCACAAACCTGCAGCAGCCGGCAAGCGCCGGCGACCAGTTTTCCGGCGTCTTCAGGGCAACGATCACGGTCGATGCCATTTCGGACTTCCTGCGCCAGATCGCCGTCTCGAATCCCGGGACGACGCCCTTCGTCCTTTACGGCCGCGACCAAGTGCTCGCCCATCCGATGATGGCATCGGGCCATCCGCTCCTGTCCGCAGAGCACCGACTGCCGAAGCTTAGCGAACTTGGCGATCCGTTCCTTGCCGCATTGTGGGACGGGGAACCCGAGACCTTCCACGACTCGGCGCTGGAGGCTCGTGTCGTGGAAGTGGGGGACAAGGGTCGTGTCATTCTCACCCGCGAGATCAGCGGCTACGCACCCGCTCCTCTTATCGTCGGCGTCGAGGTGCCGATCGAATCCCTGGAGAAACCGATTTCGGATCTGCTGCGTGCCGGCGTGGCCGGTCTCGTGGTGCTTCTCGCGGCGATCGTCATCGCATGGGTCGTCAGCCGTCTGATCGTTCGCCCGGTCGCCAGCATGGCGCGTGAGGTCCGTGCCGTTGGCATGCTCGACTTCGCGGCTCTTCACCCCCTGCCCGGCAGCCTGTTCACGGAGTTGAACGAACAGGCGCGCGCCTACAATACGATGTTGACCGGGCTGCGCTGGCTCGAAACCTACGTGCCGAAGAAACTGGTGCGCCATCTGCTGGGAAGCGGAGATCTCGTCTCGACGCAGCGAACGGTGACCATCATGTTTACCGACGTGGTCGATTTCACCGCCACGGCCGAAAAGACCACGGCTGCCGAAGTCGCCGCACTCCTGAACAGGCATTTCGATCTGCTCGGCCAATGCATCGAGGACGAGGGCGGCACGATCGACAAGTTCATCGGCGATTGCGTGATGGCGTTTTGGGGTGCTCCGGACGACCAGCCGGATCATGCCGATCGCGCCATGCGCGCGGCCCGCGCCATTGCGCTTGCGGTCGCTAAGGACAATGCCGACCGGCGCCGGCAGGGGCTAGCTCCCCTCAGGGTGCGCATCGGCGTCCATTCCGGTCCGGTCGTCTCGGGCAATATCGGCATGAGCGGGCGGTCCGCCTATACGATCGTCGGCGATGCGGTGAACGTCTGCAACCGCATCGAGCAGCTCGGCAAGTCGGTGGCGCCGAGCGAAGAGATCGTCGTTCTCCTGAGCGGCGATACCGTCGATTTCCTGACCGAAGGCCGCTCCGACCTCACGCCGCTTGGCAAACACTGCCTTTCCGGTCGGACGGAACAGACCGAAATCTACCGGTTGCCGACTACAGCGCCGCGCGTCTTATCAGACGCGCAAAGGTCGCTGTAGCACTTTGAATTGCTGCATGTTTTTGTCCTTTAACCGGCTACGATTAAAGGAAACATGCAGTGGGGCAGGATAAGCGACACGACGTGGGGCCTGGCAAGTCAACCATGCCTCGGTTTCAAAACAGGGGTCTCAGAGCCATCTCCGCGCCCAAGAGGAACAGGCAGAACAGGAAACCGCGGCGGAACGCCTGCGCGCCCACTCTGCCGCGCAACCGTTGCCCCACCCACATTCCGAGAAGCGCGGGCACGACCGCAATCACGGAAAGTGCAAGGGTTTCAGCATGAAAGATACCCTGGGCGCCAAGCCCGGCCGCCAATGCGATGGTCGAAACAGTGAAGGAAAGCCCCAGCGCCTGCACGAGGTCGTCTTTCGCAAGACCGAGGGCCTGCAGATAGGGCACGGCGGGAATGACGAAGACCCCGGTGCAGCCGGTCGCCACGCCGGTCAGCGTTCCGACAATCGGCGAGAGCCACCGTTCCTGTCGCTCAGCAATGCGGAACGGCCGCGCAAGCAGCGCGTAGCCGGAATAGATGACGAGCGCGGCCCCGAGCGCGGCGGTGGTCAGCCGTGTGTCCCCACTCACCAGCCATGCGGAGCCGAGCAGCGTTCCGGCGACAATCGCCAGCATCATCGGCCAGAACCTTCGCGCGAGCGACAGGATGCCGGGTCCCGCCAGAAGCTGCCAGACGTTGGTCACGAAGGACGGAACAACCAGCAGACTTGCCGCCGCGACCGGTGAAATGAGCGCACCCAGCACGCCCATCGCCACGGTCGGCAGGCCCATTCCGGTCACGCCCTTGACGAGGCCGGCGACGAAAAATGTCGCGGCCACGGCCAACAGAAAAGAAAACGACGCATCGAACATGTGGCCGGCATAACCGGTTCGGCGGCATAGACAATGCGGAAGTCCCGATACCAGACTTCGGCTGGCCCGAAGGCTGTTTGTCGATTATCCTTGCTGAATGCCCTTCGACCTCAATGACCTTCGCCTGTTTCTCGCCGTCGTGGATGCCGGCAGCATCACCCATGGCGCGCTGGAGGCTGGGCTTTCCCTTCCGGCGGCAAGCGAACGGCTGCGCGCCATGGAGGCGGCGGGCGACGTTACCCTGCTCACGCGGGGGCGACGCGGTGTCACTTCGACGGAGGCGGGCGAGGCGCTCGTCCACCATGCGCGCACGATCATCCGCCAGACGGTGCAGATGCGCACTGAACTGGGAGCCTATGCGAAGGGGATGCGCGCCACCGTTCGCGTCCTCGCCAACACGGCAGCGATGACCGAGTTCATTCCTGAACGGATCGCGGCCTGGATGGCAGCCAACCCGCAGATCGATATCGACCTGAAGGAGCGGCAAAGCATCGAGATTGCCAGGAGCGTCGCTGCCGGCTTCGCCGAGATCGGCATTCTTTCGGACGCGGTGGAGACAAACGGCTTGGTGCTGCACCCCTTCGCAACCGACCGGCTCGTCGTGGTGGCCCGGCACGACCATCCGATCGTCGAGAGAACGCAGGTCCGCTTCGCCGACCTTCTCGATGAACGCTTCATCGGCCTGGCGGGCGGCGCCTTGCAGGATCACATCGAGGGGCAGGCGGCCAAGGTCGGCGCCAAGCTCAAGCTGCGCGTGAAACTGCGCACCTTCGATGATATCTGCCGCATGGCCGGCGCTGGTGTGGGGGTCGGCATCGTGCCGGAAAAAGCGGCCCGCCGATGCCGCCGGCCCGCTCAGATCGCTGTCATTCGCCTTCAGGAAAAATGGGCCGTGCGGCGGCTGTCGGTGTGCATCCGCAGTGACGGACAATTGACGCCGCCCGCGCTTAGCCTGTTCGAGCATCTCGCACGCAGGGGACGGCCCGGAAGCGCCTTAGCCACCTCTACGAGCAGGCTCGCTCGCTGATTTGAGGCGAGCGTCGAAAAAATGCTGATTTTCGCCGCTTGGAAAGCAAAATTTAACCATACTTCTCCATCTTTTGTCCATCAGTCGTCAAGAAGGGGACAATCCGGAAGTCGCGCAGCGGTGGTCGCTCGCCGGCCTGAGGGCCTTTTGCGTGAATTTCTGGCTTGATTTGCGTCGTTGAGTAAGATCATTCGCCCACGGTCTTTGAATCGTCTGTTGCGTCCATTGCTGATCACTTGCTGCGGCACCGCTCTTGTCGGCGCGGCTGCGTGGTCGCTCGTCGGTATGGTCGCGATGAACAGTTCCTTCGCGCATGGTTCGGGCCGCCTGCTGCCCAAACTGCAGCTCCATTTGGCCGAGAAGACAAAAGAGCGCGCGTGGGACAAACACGCCAGGGTCAACCAGGCGACGCGGCTCGTCGCCGCCGCTGCGGCGCAGCCGGCCATGGTCGCAAGCCTGACGCCCAGCGAAGCGAGATTCGCGCGCGATCTTGAATTTCCGAAAGATGCCGAAATGCTCGGCAAGAGCGCGCGCCTGGCGGCGGCGGTGAAACAAGCGGTATTGGCGTCGGAAAAGCTCGCCAGCAATTCCGCCCCTTCCGCTTCTCCGCAATCTCGCCACCAGGCCGCAACGATGAGCCTGCCCGCGTCGGAACGCTTCGCCCCGATGACCAGCGGTTTCGCTGACAAGCCGGCGGTCCAGCTCGCCTATGCCACCCCCTCTCAGAGCCATGTAGAAGGCAGCGCGTTTTCCGCCGTGCTGACCGCGCCTGTCGAGGACGATCTTGCCGAACGGCCGGAACCGGACGCGGCTGACGACACGGCCGCACTGCCGAGCCATGAGGACACGCCGTCTGTCGTTCCCATGCCGCAGTTCCGCCCGCGCACAGAACAAGTGCAGAAGCCTGTTGCCGAAACCGAGAAGCCTGCGGCCAAGCAGGCCGAAGCCGAGGCGGCGCCAAAGGCCGAAGAGACCGGGAAGACCGACGAACGCGAAACGCCGGCAAAGCCGAAGCTCGCCTATGCCCGGCCGGAAGATCCGACGGAGAACAGTTCCGGCACCGGCTTCGGCCAGGCGCTGCGCAACATCTTCGGTAGCGGAGCGAAGGCAGGAAATGGCGTCGCCGTCTACGACATCACCGCTGCCAAGGTCTACATGCCCGATGGCAGCGTGCTCGAGGCCCATTCCGGCATCGGCAAGATGGCCGACAATCCGCGCTACGCGGATGTCAAGATGACGGGGCCGACCCCGCCGCACACCTACAATCTCAAGATGCGCGAGACGCGCTTCCATGGGGTCGAGGCGATCCGCATGCTGCCGATCGACGGAAAGAACAAACACGGCCGCGACGGCTTCCTGACCCACAGCTACCTGCTGCGCGGCAAGCGCGCGGAATCCCATGGCTGCGTCGCCTTCGCCGACTATCCGCGGTTCCTGACCGCCTTCAAACAAGGCAAGGTCAAGCAAATCGTCGTGGTGCCGAGCGGCGGACGCGCGGCCGGCATGCGCTTGGCATCGAACGGCAAGAGCTCCTAACAGGAGGCGCCGAACAGTCGGATTGCAGGAGAGAGACGGCAAAGGTCTTTCGCCAATGGGGAACGAGCACTAAGATCTGGGCCTCTACAGGAGCGAGAACGAAGAGGACCGGGAGCCCGTCATGTGCCGCAACATAAAACCCCTGTTCAATTTCGAGCCGCCGGCGACGGATGCGGAGATCCATGACGCCGCGTTGCAGTTCGTGCGCAAACTGAGCGGAACGACCAAACCGGCCAAGCGCAACGAGGCGGCCTTCGAACACGCCGTCAATTCGATCGCGGCCTGCGCCCGGGAATTGCTCTATTCACTCGAAACATCACAGCCGCCGCGCAACCGCGAAGAAGAAGCGGCCAAGGCCCGCGCCAGAAACGCGATCCGGTTTGCCTGAGATAAAGCGGCGTCGGCAATAGCCGACGCGCTTTGTTCCCTATCCGCTGGGAACGCCCCTCACGCCTTGGCGGCGAGCGCACTCAATTCTTCAAGGTCGAGGTCTCGCTCCAATTCGTGCAGCGTCTCGTCGTCGATCTCGCCGGCGCGATGAAGCCGGATGAGTTCGCGCCGTCCGGTTGCGACCGCTTCGAGCACGACGTCGAAATGGGCATGAAGAATGGGCGTGTAGTGCTCCGTGCGCTCGGCATAATCGACGATCGACACCGCCCGGCGCTGATACCTGTCGAGCAGTTGCGGATGGATGAGGGTGCCTCCGTCATCATAGGCGTGGCTCTGAATGGTCACGAGTTGCGCCTGCGCCATGGCCGCCTCGGCCTGGCTCATGCTGAGGCGCGCCTTTTCCGATGGCGGCTCGACGAGCCCCGCCCATGCGATCACCCGCCCGAGCGTGGTGCCCTGGACGAGTACGGTCCCCAGGATGACGGCAAAGGACGTCACCAGGATGAAGTCGCGACCCGGGAAGCCCTCCGGTATGCTGAGGGCCAGGGCCAGCGTGACCACGCCACGGACGCCGGCCCAGGAGACCACCGTTGCTGCGCGCGCGCCAAGCGGCGGATAGCGCTCCATCCCAAGGGCATTTCCGAGGCGGATGACGAAATCCGACCCAAACACCCAGGCAAAGCGCGCCATGGAAAGCGCGACGAGAATTGCAAGGACTGGCCACCACATGGTGGCGGCCACGACATCGAAACCGCCTCCGCGCTCGACGACGCCGCGAAGCGACAGGCCGATCAGAATGAAGACGGCGGCCTCCATCAGGAAGACGATGACGGTCCAGAACGACGAGCCGCGCATGCGCGTGGCCGCCGTGAGCACGGTGTGCTGGTGCCAGCTTGCGATCAGGCCGGTGGTGACCGTGGCAATGACGCCTGAAACATGCAGGAACTCGCCGAGCAGGTAGGAGGTCCAGGAAAGCAGGGCCGTGGCCGCGATGATAAGGTATTCGTCGCCAAGACGGCGCGCAAGCAGGACCCAGGCCGTGCCGATGGCGGTACCGACAAGGGCGCCGCCGATGGCCAGCACGAAAAAGCTGCCGACCGCCTCGCTCGCGCTGAAGGCCCCGGTGACGCCGGCGGCAATCGCGAAACGAAAGAGCACTAGGCCGCTCGCGTCGTTGAGCAGGCTTTCCCCCTCGAGCAGTATTTGCAGCCGCCGAGGCAGCCGCACACGCTGCAGCACGGCACGGGCCGAGACCGCGTCGGGCGGCGACACAATCGCCCCAAGCGCCGCGCAGGCGGCCCAGGGGAGCGAGGGGAAAAGCAGATGCGTGACCACGGCGACCACGGCACAAGTGAAGAACACCGCGCCGATCGCCAGCGAGGCGATGCCGATCAGATGCCGGCGCAGCCGGCCGACGGCGATCGTCCATGCGCCGTCGAGCAGCAGCGGCGGCAGGAAAATGACGAGCACCAGATCGGGATCCACCGCGATCGTCGGCAGGCCCGGCACGAAGGCGAGCAGTGCGCCGCCGGCCAGCAGTGCGACGGAAGGCGGTAACCCGAACCTGTCGGCGACATAGTGCAGCGCGATGATCGCCACAAACATGCCAATCACCAGCTCGAACAAATGTGTCGGTTCCACGCGCTCTGCCTCCCCCTCCAGGACGAGGGCATTACAGAACGCGCTTTGCCGAAACGCAATTGGGGCGGCGGCTCAGCTGCGCGGTTTGAGCCGAGAAAAGAGGCGCGGCCAGAAAAGAAAAAAGGGCCGACGGAAGACCGCGGCCCATAAGGTGTGAAGGTCAATAAACCTCCAGAGGGGAACAGCTGCTGCGGCGGTATTGGGAGGAGAACCGCCATGTGCATCAGCTGTGTGCTTTATGCCTGATTTTTGACCATCTGGAAAACAATTATTGTGCAATGCAGCTATGCGTGCACCGCACACGAGCAGGCCCAAGCGGGGGCCCTCACCCGCACCCGGTCAGCGCAGCGTGTTGCAAAAGATGGCGGAACGGCGCCTGCGGCCGAAAAAGCTCTGGATAGAGGATCGGGACCGGCGCCATGCACCGGTCCCGATGATATAGCTGCTACACTAGCGACCGTGGGATCGGCCGCATGTGCATGCTAGAGCGGTTTTCTCGATCAGAAAGCCCGGCGTCATCGCTACCCGAGTTGTCCGCATTCTATCCACCGGTTGTGCACAGGCCGATCTTGCCGCAACACCTTGGTAGATCTGTCATTTCCTCACCTCTGTGATTAGTGCCCTTTTCACCGGGGCGATGGACGCGTTCGTCCGCGGACCCTCACGCAAGCGACGCAAGACGGGTTTCCGCATCGATCAGGCAGGCCGCTATCGCAGCCACCAGCAACAAACCGGCAAAGGTGCCGATTGCAAGCCCGAAGCTCTGGACCACCAGAATGCCGATCAAGGAAGGGGCGAGCAGACCGCCGAGGCGCGCCATGCCGCCCGCCGCGCCCATTCCGGTTGCCCGCGACTCCGTCGGATAGAGCTCGGGCGTGTAGGCATAGAGCGCGCCCCAGGTGCCGAGCAGCGCAAAACTCATGATGAGCAGTGACGCTGCGATGATCGTCGCCCCATCTGCCACGACGAAAAGCAGGCAGCTCAAGGCGGAGAGAAGACAAAAGCCGACCAGCGTCGGCCGGCGTCCCCATGTCTCGACGCCATAGGCGGCGAGCGCATAGCCTGGGATTTGCGCCAAAGCGATGAGAACGAGAAAACCATAACCGCGGACGAAGCCGAAGCCCTCTCCCGCGAGCCGCGGCGGCATCCAGGTGAAGACGCCGTAGTAGGACACGGAAACGAGGAACCACACGGCCAAGATCAGAAGACTGCGGCGGCGCAGATCCCCAGAGAAGATGCCGGCGCTCGGTGAGGCCGCAGGAAGCGCGATCGATACGGTCGTTTCGAGCTGAGGGTGACGATTGGCGACGAGCATCCGGTTGACGATGGCTTTTGCCTCGGCAGCCTTGCCCGCGCGAAGCAGATAGAGCGGCGATTCCGGAACGAGGAAGCGCAGTCCGAGGCCGAGCACCGCCGGGATGGCCGTGACCGCGAAAATGTAGCGCCATGCGTCCGTGAGTTCCGCGAGCGCAACGAGCCATGCCGCCACCGCCACGATCAGCGTTCCGACGGCCCAGAACCCCTCGAGCATGACGAGCCAGCGACCGCGGCTTCGGGCAGGCAGGAACTCCGACATCATGGCATAGTCGACCGGCAGGGTACCTCCGACTGCAGCACCCGTGAGGAAACGCAGGAGCAAAAGGACGCCAAAGCTGGGTGCGAAGATCGACAGCATGCCGAAGATGGCATCGCAGGCCACGGTGACGATCAGCACCCGCCGGCGACCAATCCGATCGGCAAGCCGACCAAAACCAACCGCTCCGATCAGCATGCCGAGAAAGAACAGGGTACCGGTCTGGAGTGCCTGCGGAACCGTCAGGCCGAACGTCGCGGCGATGGAGGCTGCCGTGAAACCAACGGCAAGAACCTGCATGGCATCAGCCGCCCAGACCAAGCCGAAGATGCCAATCAAGCGGTATTGATAGGGTCCCGTGCCGGCGCGGTCGAGCGCTTCGTTCATCGTGATCGTCGTCATTCCGTCCTGCCTTAGAAATCAATGCGCGGACACTACGTCGGCAGATCGAACTTGAACAGCGGCCCCCGAAGCGGCATCGGATCGGCTGGACCGCGACAAAGACGGTTTGCGCCGCCTTGCAAAGAATCTTTCGAAAAAAACCGAAGTTGTATCCGCGCGGACATCACACACGGAAAGATCGTCATCAGAGACCGGTTTCGCGCTCTTAACTGGAGGATGAGGTCGTCAGCCGGCATCTTGGTCGCGAGCGCATCGAAGCGGCGGGCCGATGCGAAAGACAACACGCTCTTTATCGACCTCGTTCGCGACCTGCACTGGATCAACTCCGATATCGCCGCCGCCGGCTACCCTCTGGTTCAGGCAGCCGGACTGTTGAGCAGCAGCCGGATCAGGAACGCCCTGCCGGCAGGTGCTCCCCGCTGATTGGAGGACGACGGTCAGCTTCGGTCAACGTTGTGTCCGTTTTCGACGAGCCACGAGTCGTGAAGCCACTTCTCCGTGCCGCGATGGCCCGGGAATGTGATCCAGCTGATGTCGCGCTCAGACACCATGACCTTGCGGTCCGCGCCGACCGCATCTTGACCTTCATGCCTGTCAGGGTCAGGTCTTCCGTGCGCCTATTGCGGGCGACCCGTAGCGGCTCGTCATGGGGTTCGATCCAGCTGATCTTCAGCACCGGCAGGAGATCGGGCGCCGCGTCGCGCAGGCAATGCTGGCCGTGGTTGGCGAGAAGACGAGACCCAGAGCAGCGAGCGCAATGAGGGGATGTATACGAGGCATGTCAAAACTCCTTCGGTTGGCTTAGAGATCGGGTGAGGCAATATGTAACTTTACGTCAAGTGTAGATTTCGGACGCAATTATCCTCGCCGGCCCTGCTCTAGGTCCGCCTCGCTTGCGCGATCAGCTCTTGCATGCGGGTAATGTTGGATTCCAGGTCGCGTTTGAATGCTGAGAGTTCATCAAGCTGGGCATTGGCGTTGACGAGCTGAGCCTGCAGGATTTCCAGTACCCTTTCCTTGCCCTTGATGCCGCTTGCATCCTCGAAATAGAGGTCGATAACCGCGGCGACTTCGTCGAGGCTCAGGCCGAGGCGCTTGAGTGCGGCGATCTTTTCCAGCCGTTTGACGGCAACTTCGTCGTAGTAGCGATAACCCGTGCCCTCGCGCTCGGCCGGTGTCACCAGCCCGAGGCGCTCGTAATAGTGGATCGTGCGGTGGCTGACGCCTGCACGTTCCGACAGTTCTCCGATCTGCATGAGGGACGAAATGGCACTCACCTAAACCTGACGTTTGGTGTAGATTTAGGGTATAGGCCTATGTTCGTCAAGTGTTGGCCTTCTCTCGAAGGCCTAGGACCCGTCAGTAGGGCGAGATGCAAATCTGCCGCGGACCGTGATAGGGCTGGAACGTGTCGTCGTAAGCCCTGTAGGACCGGTAGCGGGCATAGCACCAGCTCGTATGCGCGTTGCCGCCATAATAGGTCTGCCGGTAATAGCGTGGCGCATAATAACGCGGTCGATAGTAGGTCGGGCCGCCGTAATAGCCTTGGTTATAATAGCCCTGATCGTAGTAGCCCGAGCCATAATAGGGCTGCGCCAGCGCGCCACCGATGATCGTACCGACGGCCAGTCCGCCGAGCGCCCAGGCCCAATCGTCGCCGCCACCGTGCCCGTGATGGTAACCGCCACCGTAACCACCGCGGTAACCACCGCGATAACCGCCGCGATAACCGCCACCGTATCGTCTGTACTGAACCAGTTGCGCTTGCGTCGTCTCGATCTTCGGGACGTCCGCTGCTGTGGGAAATGCCATGGCTGGCGAAACGCTGGTCAGCGCCGACGCCATGGACAAGGCAATGATCGTTAGCCTGTTCATTGGCTTTCCTCCATTTTCCCCGCTTGTCCTGAAGTATACATCGGAAAGGGCGCAGAAGCACTGCGTTTTGACGGTGCGCGGCGCCGGGTATGGCGCGCACCCGATGCGCCTCTTTCGAACAACCGCACGCGGCATCCGCTTGGCCGCCCACGATGGATCGGGTCGCCGGCATCTCCACGCCCGGTCGGCTGCCGCCCTTGACCGTGGCGGATACACAAACCCGCAAGCCATCACCAATTATTTCATTTTACGCAATTCAATCGAAATTATTATTGCAATTCAGTAGCACAACCCGGTCGGCTACACCTGTTCTCACCAAACCAGTTCACCCCAGACCGGCCAAGACCGGGCACCGACGCCC
>NZ_JBYTEC010000009.1:0-53263 GCF_058792075.1 Ensifer sp. EB106-03-01-XG145
GATTACGCCGTCACCATGGTTCACAAGGGTGACGAACGCGTCCGCCACGGCAAGACGATCGGCCCCAACCCGGCAAAATAACGGGGCGATCTGCCCACCGCGCAACACCCCAGACCCACAATAATGACCGGCTTCGCAAGAAGCCGGTCATTATTGTGAATGATTCAGATCACGCCCACATTGACCTGCCCGGGTCGCTTGCAAAGGAAACACGCATGCACGCTTTATCCAACCAGCTGGCCCCTTATCTGCTCAGCCTTTTGCGCATCGTCTCGGCCCTCGTCCTCTTCAGCTACGGAACGCAGAAGGTCATCGGCTTTCCCGCAAGTGACGGCGGCGGACCGCCCGTCGGCTCCCTGCCCTGGATTGCCGGATTGTTCGAACTCGTCCTCGGCTTCACGCTGCTGGTCGGCTTCAGAAGCCGGCTTTCGGCCTTCATTCTGTCGGGCGTCATGGCGTCGGCCTATTTCCTGCGCCATGCGCCGCAGGGCTTTTATCCGGCTCAGAACGGCGGTACGGCCGCCATCATCTTCTGCTTCGTGTTCCTCTATCTCGCTGCCGCAGGCGGCGGACCCGTCGGCCTTGATGCGGCGCGCGGTGACGCCAAGCTTTGACGGTCGGTCGCGCCGGTCAACCGTCGACGACGTCGCCATAGTCAAGATGGCGAGCGTACCAGGCGGCCACGAACGGGCAACGGATGACGACTTTTCGGTGGCTCGCTCTCACGAGGTCGAAAACGCCGGTCACCAGCCGCGACCCGATCCCGCGGCCGGACAATTCCTCAGGAACCTCCGTATGGATCAACACTAGGCGCCCATCCTCCTGACGGTAGTAGACGGCGGCGATGCCCCCGTCGACCGCCAGTTCGAAGCGGCGCAGCTCCGGGCGCTCGATAACCACATTGTTTTCGGATTGGTTCATGGGACGCTTTCCCTTCCCCGGCCGGGCTTCAAACGGCCTGTTGCAGAAACTGATGGATAGGAGGCGACGATCCGTTTGCGCTCCGCGGTTTTCGCCGGACAAAACAAGCTTCTTGTCCAGGCGCACCGATACCTAAGTGTAGTTACGTAGCACACCGCGCAGGTCTACCTTTCAACCATCGCCTCGCTTCCAGGGGGCAGACAGCATCTTCCAGTCCCGGCTTCGATATCCCCTCCCCGAAGCCTCGGGCCGCCCCGGCCCGCTGAGACCGTCTCCTGCCGCAGGAGAGGGTCTTCTTTCTACGTTGCGGTCAGCGTCGAAAAGAAAAAGGGCGCGATCCGACATCGGTATGGCGTGCGCGCCGGTTCTTACGTCTGCCTAGCGGTCGAAGAGATGACGGAGTTGTCGGGGTTGCGATCGCAGATACTGATCGGGCGCCCACACCCGCTCGCCGAAATGCGCGGCGGCATGCCAGGGCCAGCGGGGATCGTAGAGAATGGCGCGGGCAATCGCGATGAGGTCGGCATCGCCCGTCGTCAGGATTGCTTCGGCCTGTTCGAACTCTGTAATGAGGCCGACGGCGATGACCGGTATCGCCACATTCTCTTTGACGGCGCGCGCAAAGGGTACCTGATAGCTTGGGCCGATCGCAATTTGCTGGTGGGACGCAAGGCCGCCCGACGAGACATGAATGGCCGAGCAGCCACGTGCTTCAAGCGCCTGGCAAAAGGTGATGGTTTGCTCGATATCCCAGCCGTTCTGCGCCCAGTCGGTCGCCGAGACCCGCATCGTCACCGGCCGGTCCGCCGGAAATGCCGCGCGAACGGCCTCGAAGACTTCAAGCGGGAAGCGCATGCGGTTTTCCAGCGTTCCACCATAGTCGTCTGTGCGACGGTTGGAGAGGGGCGACAGGAACTGATGCAGGAGATAGCCGTGGGCTCCGTGAATTTGGACAGCGTCCAGCCCGAGAGCGGCGGCGCGCCTGGCGGCATCGGCGAAGGCCGAGCGGACCTGCGCAAGGCCGGCGCGATCGAGCGCCACCGGATGGTCATAGTCATCGTGGAAAGGGACAGGCCTCGGTGCGACGGTTTTCCAGCCGCCTTCGTCCTTCGGGTTGATCTGGCGACCGCCTTTCCATGGGACTTCGCTGGAAGCTTTCCGTCCGGCATGACCAAGCTGGATGGCGATGGGCATGTCGGACCACCGTCGCACCCCGTCCAGAACCCGGCCCATCGCGCGCTCGCAGGCATCCGAATAAAGCCCGACATCGCCATAGGAAATACGGCCCTCAGGCAGGACTGCGGTCGCCTCGATGGTGAGAACAGCCGCACCCGACAGGGCCAGATTACCGAGATGGATAAGATGCCAGTCGGTCATCTGCCCGTCCGTGGCCGAATATTGGCACATTGGCGCGATGACGATGCGGTTTCGCAGATTAAGCGATCCCATTTCCAAGGGCGAAAAAAGCCTGGTTCCGCTCATGATCGTTCTCCAGAGGTCGACAGGGCCTGTCGGGTCGGTCCTGCCAATGTTTCGCCGTTTAGCAGCGAGGTTGCAATCTCTCGGTGTCGAAGGGGCTTCAGAACTTGCCGTTCGATCCGCCATTTCGATTGGGCTCGTGCTGGACGCGGAAAGGCTTTCGGCGCGGGCTCAGCTATCAGACTTGATCCGAACCTGCTGGGCTGCGGCGAAATCGCTCCGGTTTTCTCCCTTCGGCATGTGACCGAACATGTGGGGTTTGATCTGGTTGATCCAGGAAATCACCGCCGGCTCCTTGCCCCACAGAGTTTTGGCAAAAGGAACGATCTGTTCGCCGACGAGAATTCCAAGAAGGCCGACCAGGGCGATAACCGGCGGTGCCGGCGAGCGGACATTGAGGAGGCTGTAGACAATGCCGACGAGAAGTCCGGCGCCGAGCGACATCAGATAGAGTTTCATGACGGTGATCCTTGATTGGTTTAGCTGCCACTCTGAGCGGTTTGACTCAGAGTGGCTTTGCCTATCGCATCGCTTAGCCGGGTTCGGGCCGATGCGTTTTCCAGGGTGGACGCGCTGCTTGCGAATGGCACCGATCAGGCGCCGGTCCTATGCAAGCGGAACCAGATTTGCCTCGATCTTGTCGCGGAAAGGTGCGTATCGGTTCGGCAGCTTCAGCGCCTCGCCGAGATGGGCGGTGTCCTCGTCGCGGTCGAAGCCGGGTTCGTTCGTTGCGATCTCGAACAGGATCCCGCCCGGTGTCCGGAAGTAGATCGCCCAGAAATAGTCGCGATCGATGACGGGAGTTACCTGGTAGCCGGTGTCCATCAGTGCTTTGCGCACTTCGAGCTGCTTTTCACGGTTCTCGACCGCAAAGGCGATGTGATGGACCGAACCAGCCCCCTGGCGGGCAAATGGTGTCTTCGGGAGCGCCGCCAGGTCGATCGTGTCTGCACCGTTGCCGCCGGGAATGATGAACCGCGTGACGTCCCCTTCGATTTCAGAACGCTCATAGCCCATGAAACGGAGGAGTTCTTCGGTCGCCGCCGTGTCGTGAAGGTTGAAGCGGGCGCCGCTGAAGCCGCGGATGGCGTTGGCCTCGGAAATGCCCTCGGCAAGCCAGGGGGCGCGGACGTCGTCGGCCGCTTCGACCAGGGCGAGGCCATCACCATCGGGGCCCGTGAAACGCAGGCGATTGGCACCAAAGACCGTGTCGGTCTGAATACCACCCACACCTTGAGCAATGAGGCGGTCCTTCCAGAAGGCCAGCGCCCCCTTTGGAATGGAGAACTGGGTCTCGCCGACTTCGCCGACGCCCGGCCGCCCGATCATCATGTGCGGGAACGGAAAGTACGTCATGACGGTACCAGGCGTACCGTTCTCATCGCCATAATAAAGGTGATACACACTCGGATCATCGAAATTGACCGTCTTCTTCACGCGGCGAAGGCCGAGCGTGTCGGTGAAAAACCTGTTGTTCTGCTGCGCATCCGACGCCATGGAGGTGACGTGATGCAGTCCCTTGATATCCTTGATCATGGCCCGTGCCTTTCTTCGTTGACTTGTCCGTCGATGCGAAGAGATGTACTCGGGTTGATTACGTCGCAGAATTGCAATATTTCTTTCGAGTGAGTTGCGATTTTTGAAACAATAGAGATGAACGATCACAAAGCCCTGAAAATCTTCCTGATGGCCGCCGAGAAGCGCAACTTCGCTCAGGTTGCCCGCGAGCTCGATATGACGCCCGCTGCCGTCACGCGGGCCATTGCCGCGCTTGAAGATGATCTCGGGGTCCAGTTGTTTGTTCGCACGACCCGCCAGGTATCGCTGACGACGGACGGCGCCGTTTTTGCCGCCCAGATTCAGCCAGCGGTCGATACGCTCGAAAACGCGCGGCGTGATGTCAAGAACGCCCACAAGGCTGACCAGGGGCGACTGAGGATCAGCGCGCCGACTTGGCTCGGCAAGACAGTGCTGCCGCCGATCCTCTCCGGCTTCCGGGAGCTCTACCCGAAGATGTGCTTCGAGATCTCGCTGTCGGACGGCCTGGTCGACATCGTTGATGACGATTACGATCTCGCGATCCGCATTTCGTCGGCCCCTTCGGACAAGTTTACGATATGGCGCAAGATCAAGGTGGTCCCGCGGATTCTGGTGGCCGCGCCAGGCAGTCGGTTCGCTGAGATGGAACACCCGAGCGAACTGACACCGGACGATTGTCTCGCCTATAGCGGCGAAAGCCGACGTGAGAACTGGCTGCTTTCGGACGGAGGCTCAAGCATCACCATCGTCGCCGGAAGGGCATTCAGCGCCAACAATGGCGAGGTCCTGGCCGACATGGCCGCAGACGGCGCGGGCGTGGCGATGCTGCCGGGCTTCCATATCGCCGAGCATATTCGCAGTGGCCGGCTCGTCCACGTCCTGCGTGGCTGGTCGCCACCGGACCTTTGGCTGACGCTCTATTATCCGCCCTACCAGGCCCTACCGCCGCGCATCGCGACCTTTTCGAAATTCTTCGAGGAACAACTGACCGCTCACATGGTCATGCTCGACTAGAGCTCCCGCTTTCAAGTGGAAGCACTAGAAGCGAAAAGATGCTCTAGAATCAAAGTGCTGGAGCGTACTTTTGTGCGTTCATCTGAACGCACGGCGCTTGTCTTATGACGATCTGCGCTTCTTGTGAGAAAAAGAGGAGTCGGCGAGGACAATCACGGCATCACCGCCTGATACCAAACCGTCGGCGCTTGCTCTCGGCCAAAATTAAACCAAATGTTTGCTCTCTCCCGCGAAGATGCGACCCAAGCTTGCACAAACCTCCACTCTAGAATTGAAGCTGCCGGGCCGGGCCATTGTACAATCTGATATCGGTCGTGCTGAAGAAGCGCCTCGACCTCTCATTCGAGACTTCACCAGATTTCCGCGCGAGGATCGTGGAAGCTCCCGGGCTGTGGATGAGCGAGCGGGAAGTCGCCAGACTGCGGCACGATCTGCGAAAGGTCGCGCAGCGATCGGTTCCCGACGGAGAGCTGGACTACGGCGTCTTCTCCGAGCGTGAAGACGCCCTCGCCCGGACGATCGTGACGGTCGTCTATCGGGTTTCAGACGGTGAGCCGGTCGCCTTCAACGCCTTGCCGGTCATCCAGGTCTCTCTCTCGGGCAAACCCGTCGACGTTCTCCACCTGGGGCTGGTGATGATCGATCCCGCAGTTCGCAGCCAGGGGCTTTCCTGGGTGCTCTACGGCCTCACCTGCTTTCTTCTTTTCCTGCGCAACCAGCTTCGTCCGCTCTGGATATCAAATGTCACCCAGGTGCCGGCCGTTGCCGGCATGGTGGCCGAGACCTTCAGTGGCGTCTTCCCAGCGCCCACGCGCGGCGCGCGTCGATCGTTGCATCAGCAACTGATCGCCACGGCGATCATGGGCTCCCATCGTCATGTCTTCGGCGTCGGTCCTGATTCCGGTTTCGACGGTGATCGCTTCGTGATCACCAACGCATATACGGGCGGTTCCGACAACCTGAAAAAGACCTTCGAGGCGGCGCCGAAGCACCGGAAGGCTGAGTACAACGACTTCTGCGCAGCCGAACTCGACTACGATCGCGGCGACGACCTGCTTCAGATCGGACAGCTCGACCTCAACGCGGCGCAGCGCTACCTCATGGAAAGCGTGCCGCGCAACGCGCTCGGTCGTCTTGCCGTCGCAAGTTTCGTCATCCTCGTCCAAAGGCTGGCTCTGCCAGTTTTGCATTGGGCGGACAGCCGTCGACAGTGGGGCATATTGAGGCCTTCAAACCAATGAGCAGCGTCTTCTCCTACGAGGCCTTCACCACGCGCAACATCGGCTTCGTCACAGAGGCGGAGCAACGACGCTTGAGACTGGCGACCGTCTTCGTCTGCGGAACCGGCGGCATGGGCGGCGCCTGCATCCAGGCGCTGGCGCGGGCCGGCATCGGCCGTCTCATTCTCGCCGACATCGACCGCTTCGAACTGTCGAACCTCAACCGCCAGGTCTTCTGTTTTGCCGACACTATTGGCACGCCCAAGGCAGAAGCGACCCGAGACCTCTGCCTAAAGATCAATCCCGACTTGGACGTGACCGTCTTCGGCCCGGATTGGACCGATCATGCCGAGACGCTCATTGCCGACGCGGACGTCGTCATCAACGGGACGGACGATCTCGGCGCCAGCCTCCTGCTCTATCGCGTCTCGCGAAACCTCGGCCGGACGGTGATCGACGCCTATGCGTCTCCCCTGCCCTCCGTTTACGTGACGCGACCGCAAGATCCGATGCCGGAAGAGCGGCTCGGTTATCCGACCGCCGGAACCGCCTGGAACGCACTTACGGCTGACCAGCGGGCGGAAGCTTTCCTGCGCGAGGCAGAATACGTGATGGTCCATTCGTCGTCACGCCACCATGTCGATCTTTCGCTCGCCGGCGAAGTGATTGCCGGCACCCGCAGTCGCATGTCCTTCGCGCCAATGGTGATCTCCACCGGCACATTGATGGCCTACGAGGCGATCCACGTGGTCCTCGGTCGTCCACAGTCCGCCGATTGCCGCGGCTGGTTCTTCAATCTCCATGCCGGGCGCATCGAACGGCCCCGCAATGCGGTCGTCGCGGCGCTGCTGCGTCCGCTGGTACGTCGCTACCTGATGCGCCTTGCGGCTCCGGCAGCGCCATGAACACGCCGCTCGTTGCCGATAGTTTCGTTTCGCTAGCAGCACTTGGCGGCCTCCTTGTGCTGATCGGCACCATCCGTAGCTTCGATGCGGAAAGCCCGCTGAACCGCCGCTTCCTCTTTGGATTGCAGGTGCTGGCGGCACTGATGGCGAGCCGGGTGCTCGGCTGGTGGACAGATCTCTTCATCTTTAAGGCCGCAACGATCATAACTGCAGGCCTCGTTCCGCTCTCCACAGTTCTCCTCGCCGAGGGCCTGTTGCGCCGCCATGCGCCGAGGACGACGAAATGGATCGCAGCCGGGGGTGCGGCCGCCTTCATTGCGCTCGCCTTCCTGCCGGCATCGATCGCCGAGCCCTGGCGTGTCGCGCTGCTGTTCGTCTATCAACTCGTCACCTTCGCTCTCGCCGGGCACATGACGGTAACGCGCGACCGGGCGAGCCTGTCGAAGGCGGAGAACCAGGCGGTTGACCGCGTGGCCCTCTCGCTGCTTCTGATCCTGCCGCTCCTCGTCACCGATTTCCGCTCGGCCTACATCGACCAGCCGGTGCGGCTCGGCGGGGTCGCGATCCTGTTCCTGTGCTGGCTGCTGATCAGCCTTGGCCAGAGCGCCGTCGGGCATCGCGACACCGTCGTCTCCTTCGCCATCCTGCTTTCGGTCGCTCTGCTCGCAGCCCTTGTCATCGGCTTCGAAAACGAGCTCGAACCGGCGGCGCTGGTGCGGGCGGCCAGCGTCATCCTCAGCGCCGCCTTGCTTGGCGTAATCTGGAAGGACAGCCTAAGCCTGCGCACAGAGCAAAGACGGCAGAGCCTGATCCGGCATCTGGCCGAGGACCGCATCGACGACACGCTCGGATTCCTCAAGGAATTGCAGAACCATCCGTTGGTGGATGGCGCACTTCTGCTTGGCGAGGATGAACTTTCCGACCTCGACTTGCCGGTGATCAAGGCGCTCTTTGCTGCCCGGCCGTTGATGCGCACTGCCGAAACGGGCAGCCTTTCCCAATCGGACGCCGAGCAGCTTGCCTGGCTGCTCGAAAAATACGAGGCGACCCACGTCATGCTGGTGTCGAACCGGCCGTTCCGGCTGATTGCGCTCAACATGCCCTCCGTCACGGCCACGCCGGGTGCGGAGACCGAGTTGAAGGTCGTCCAGCGCATGGCCATGCTGATCTCCGAGAGGAACTCGCTCCATGATTGAGATCCGCGAGGGGGATATCGACGCCTTCTTCACCGCGCCCTTTCAGATCTACGGTGCACGCACGCCCTACGTCTCGCCGATGTTCAGCGACCTCAAGCGCTTCCTTTCAGCTGAAAAGAACCCTCTCTTCGATACGGCAGCAGACTTCGCCATCTTCACGGCCCATGACGGCGGCGCCGTGCGCGGGCGCATAACAGCCCACGTGCACCGCGCAGCGAACGCGAATTTTGGCCTTGAGCGCGGTTATTTCGGTTACTTCGACTGTGCCGACGACGAGCGCGTCGCGGCCGCCCTGTTGGAGCGGGCAGAGGATTGGGCGCGCGCGAAGGGCTTTGGGGAAATCCTCGGAAACTTCAACCTGACTGCCATGCAGCAAGTCGGCATCATGATCGGCGGTTTCGAGAACGCGCCCTATACGGATCAGATCTGGGGGCCACCGCATCTGCCCCGCCTGCTGGAACGCCGGGGGTACGCCCCATGCTTCCCGATGACCACCTTCGAAATCGACGTCCGCACTGTGGCAGTCGATGGCCTGCTCGCCAGCGCGCAGATGCGCACGCTTTTCGACGACGGCTTCCGTTTTTCACCGATCCGGCGAGCAACGCTCGAACGGAGATTGGAGGATTCCCGGCTGATCCTCAACGAGAGTTTCGCCCACAATCCGATGTTCGTCCCCGTCAGCCGAGCGGAATACGACTTTCAGGCCAAGGAGATGAAGTGGATCATGGATCCACGCATCTCGGCGGTGGCGGAGAAAGACGGCGCGCCAGCCGGCGCGGTGATTGCCATACCTGACGTCAATCCGATGCTGAAGGCGATGGGCTCGCGGCTCGGGTTGAGCGCGCCCTGGCATCTGCTCAGGCACCGCCTCCAGCGTCGGCGTGCCGTGATCATATTCCAGGGTGTGAAACCGGAGCATCAGGGACGTGGTCTCAATCCACTCCTGCTCGCCCATGTGCTCAAAGAAATGCGCCGCGCCGGCTATGAGACTGCCGGCGGCACTTGGATCGCGGACGTCAATGCGGCGAGCCTGAGGCAGGCGGAAAAAGCCGGCGCAAGGCCTCTCCATCGTCTGCATCTCTTCGGAAAGACATTATGAACCGCATTGACGCCGCGACGCTCGCCGACCTGGCGGCTGAAGCTAACCTCGCCCCCTCCGTCCACAACACCCCGGCCCGCTGGATGCTGGACGAAGACGGATGCATTCTGCTTGCTGCCGACCTCTCCCGACACCTCAGCGTCGGCGATCCGACCGGTCGCGACATGGGGCTTTCCTGTGGAGCGGCGCTCGAGGGCATGGTGATGGCGCTCGCCGCGTGCGGGATCGGTGTGGCCATCGAAGATCTCTGGGCCGACAACATTCTCGACTGGAGGCCCGGCTACCGATTGGCCGCGCGGCTGACACTTGCGGGCGCGGCGATGCCGACGGAGCTTGCCGGCTGGACCACCAAACGCTTCACATGGCGTGCCCGCTTCTTGCCCGCGGCGCCCGAACAGATCACACGCCTTGAGCACTGGGTGGCTGAGACGGCTGATGTAAAGCGCGCCAGCGGCCACGAGGATCTCGCCTTCATTGCCGCACTTAACGACCGCGCAAGTCTGTCGATCATGCGCGAAAAATCGTTCCGCGATGAACTCGTGGCGTGGATGCGGCTTTCTCCAACCCATCCGGCCTATGCCTTCGATGGGCTCAATCTTGCCGCCCTGCAGATGGGACGGCTGGAAGGCGCGCTGGCGGAGCATGTGCTCGCTTCGCCGCTTTTCGATATTGCCGATCGGCTGGGCCTCGGCAAAAGTCTCGTCGCCGAAGCGGGAAAGACAATAACCGCCGCGGCTTGCCTCCTGTTCCATCGGCCGGAGAGCGAGAGCGCGATCGTTTCTGGGCAAGCCTTCTATCGTTTCTGGCTGGGCTTCACGCGTCTCGGTTTCGCCGGTTGGCCGATGGCGGTGCTGGCCGATCTGCCCGCGGCTTCGGAGGCGATGCGGCAGCGCTTCCCGTTGCCACCCGGCCACCGGCTGATCAATGTCCTGCGCGTGGGGCCGGCGCCGTCGACCGTTCCGAAATATCGCCTTCCGGCCCGTGACCTCGTGTTGAACGGAAAGCCGGACTGAAGCCGGCTCCCTTTTCTACATCAGGCGGCGTCCTCGGTCCTTGCAGTCTCGGCGAGAAGCTTCTGAGCACTGACGAAGTCCACCTTTCCGGTTCCAAGCACAGGCACGGCACCCACCCTCACATCCGCGGGAACCATCATGTCCATCGCCCCCTTTTCCTTGGCGAAGCGAAGGAATGCGGCACGTGTTGCACCCGGAGCGTCCGTGAGCATGACCAGGCGCTCGCCTTTTTTGGCATCAGGCAGCGACACGACAACCGTCAACTGACCCGGCCACAGCTCTCCCGCCAGCGACTCCACAGCGCCAAGCGAAACCATCTCGCCGCCGATCTTGGCAAATCGTTTGGCCCGACCCCGGATGACGATGAAACCATCTTCATCGACAGTGACGATGTCGCCGGTGTCATGCCAGCCGTCCGGCGTCGGCTCGATCACGCCGGGCGCCTCCACGCGGAGATATCCGGCCATGACGTTGGCGCCGCGGATGAAGAGCCGCCCGCCCTCCATGACACCCGGCACGGCATCGAGCCTATACTCCATGCCCGGCATGATCTTGCCGACGCTACCGGCCTTGTTGAACATCGGCGTGTTCAGCGCAATCACCGGCGCCGCCTCGGTCACGCCGTAGCCTTCGAGGATGCGGACACCGAACTTCTCCATGTAGAGTGCACGGGTAGCCGCCCTGACTGGCTCGGCGCCGGCGAAACAATAGCGGATCGACCGGAAGTCATAGGGATGGGCCGTCCGTGCATAACCGTTCAGGAAGGTGTCGGTGCCGAAGATGATCGTCGCGTTGGAAGCGTAGATCAGTTCCGGGATGATCCGGTAGTGCAGCGGCGACGGATAGAAATAGACGGGCACGCCGGAGATGAGCGGCAGGACAGTACCAGCGGTGAGCCCGAAGGAATGGAACACCGGCAGGATGTTGAACACCTTGTCGCCCGAGTGGAAATCGATGCGGGACGCGGCTTGAGCCGCATTGGAGAGGATGTTGCGGTGTGTCAGCACCACGCCCTTCGGCGTCCCTTCCGAACCGGAGGTATAGAGTATGACGGCCGGATCGTCGGCTGTGCGTCGAACAAGCGGACGCGCCTTCTGCAGGAGACCGCGCAGCTTGTCGGCAAGGCCGATCGTCTGGCGCAGATCATCGAGCCAGACGATTTCCACCGTCTTCGACAACTCCTCGACGACGGGGCCAAGTTTCGCCTGGGTAACGAAGGCACGCGACGTCAGCACGTAGCAGACCTCCGCGGCCTTGCACGCCGAAACGATGTTGGCCGCGCCTGCCGTGAAGTTCAGCATTGCAGGCACCTTGCCGGCAGACATTACGCCGAGGATGGTTGCAACCGCACCGTTGGCGTTGGGCAAGAGAACGCCGAGCGCCTTCTCGGCCGGGAAGAGCGACTTGAACTTCGCGCCAAGCACGGCCGCACCCGTCAGCAGCTTGCCATAGGACAGGGAACCGGTGACCGGGTCCTGCA
Organism: Ensifer sp. EB106-03-01-XG145; assembly: GCF_058792075.1. Classification (NCBI taxonomy): domain Bacteria; kingdom Pseudomonadati; phylum Pseudomonadota; class Alphaproteobacteria; order Hyphomicrobiales; family Rhizobiaceae; genus Ensifer; species Ensifer sp. EB106-03-01-XG145. The sequence continues at coordinate 11,867 of NZ_JBYTEC010000009.1, forward strand.
CGGCGAGCCGGTTGAACCCACGCTCCTTGGCCGTCTTGATCACCTTTTCGAGCACGGTGGTGTTGGTATCCGTGGTGCGGAACATCAACATCGACATGACTTGGTAGAGAGCGGCGCCCGCGGCCATGCGGCGCTTGCGACCTTTCAGCTCTTCCGGAACAGAGAGGCGAACGGGCTCCAGAATGGTGACCTTCACCTTCGGAAACAGGCGGCGGCGAACGTGCAAGGAACTGAGGCGCGAGAAGTAGCTCTTCTCCAGCCCATCGATACGGACCGGCACGACCATGGAGCCGGTCTTGTCGGCCACCATCGCGGCGCCGTCATAGACCTTCATCAGCGCGCCGGTGACTGTGATGCGGCCCTCGGGGAAGATCACGAGCGGTTCGCCATTGTTGACCGTCTTGATGAGCGTGCGCGTTGCCATCGGCTTCGAAGGATCCAGCGGCAGGAAATTGCACATCTTCAGGAACGGCTTCACCCACCAGGCCTTGGCGATGGTGTAGTCGACAGCGAAGGTCGGTTCCTCGTCCGTCAGCGCCAGGGCCAGCGCGCCATCGAGAAAGGAAACATGGTTGAGCGCTATGATCGGCGCGCGACCCGCCTTTTTCAGGTTGTCGAGGCCGTCCACTTCCAGCCGCAGGAAGGCGCGGAAGAGGATGGATACGAAATCACGGAAAGCATTGGTCGGCAGCGTGCGCAGCATGACCCAGGCCGCCACGGCATTGGCCAGCGCAAGGCCGGCCAAAAGCACAGGTGTCGACACGCCGGACGCCTGCAAGACGGCGACAAGGCCGCCGCCGATCGTGATGAAGGCCGCGGACAACACATTCGACGCACCGATGACGCGCGAACGCTGGTCCTCTTGCGCCCAGGCCTGAAGGGCCGCGAGCGTGGGTACGGCCAGGAAGGCGCCGGCGATGGCCATGCCCGCCAGATCGATGGCGATCCGCACCGTATAGGGACCGGCGAAGAAAGCAGAGAGCGTCTCGGTCGGAGCAACCGCGCCGGCATGTCCGACGCACCAGGCGAGATCGACGCCGAAGAGCGCCATGATCAGGGTACCGACGGGCGCCGGCAGGAGCACGATACGTCCTGCGGACATCCAGGCGGCGATCGCCGAGCCAACGCCGACCGCTACGGCGAAGACGGCGAGATAGGCGGTGATCGCAGTCTCGTCGCCGCCGAGATAGATCTTCACCATGGGTGGCAGCAGCGACAGCACGATGGCGCCCGCCAGCCAGAACCAGGCGGCCATCAGCGCCGTGCGCCAGAGCCGCCGATCGCCGCGCAGCGAAGCAACGAGCCGGCCGGTGGAACGCAGGACGTTGCGATCGACCACGATGTCCGGCGCCTTGGCGCCAAGGCGGGGAATGTAGCGGCTCGAGAGCCAGCAGGCGAGTGCAAGGCCGAGCATCATGGGACCAAACAGCCAGGGGTTGACGCCATCGGCCGCGGCAAGCCCCGCGACGACAGTGCCGCTGAGGATGGCGATGAACGTCGCCCCCTCGATCCAGGCGTTCGCACGCGGCAGTTCCTTGCGCTCCAGGTGGTCGGGCAGGATGCCGTATTTGACGGGCCCAAAGAGCGCGGAGATGGCGCCGAACAGGAAGAGCGCAACCAGCAGCACGGCAATGGAGGAGTACGCAATACCGACGACTGCAACGGCCGCGGCAGCGAGTTCCCAGCGCTTCAGTCTCTCAGCGACGACCGCCTTGTCGAACTTGTCGGCAATTTGGCCACCAAGTGCGGAAAAGAGCAGGAACGGCGCCATGAAGACGGCGCCGGCCAGCGTAACGAGTGATCCGGCATCATTTGCCGCCACGGTGGCGAGGATGAGGAAGACGAGCGTGTTCTTGAGGAAATTATCGTTGAACGCCGAGAGGAACTGCGTCCAGAAGAGTGGCGCAAACCGCCGAGAAGTCATGAGATTGTTTTTCACGGAACGTCTCCCCTTTTTTGAGCGTTCTAGATGAAAGTCGTTTCACTCTCGTTCACAGGTTGTGCTTTGTGGCGACAGGGCTAACGATGGATTAAACGTCGTCGGCCTTGATGCCGAGCAGCAGCTTCTCGGTCTTTGCATCATCGATCCGGCGGATGAGCTTTTCAGCTTCCAGATTGTCGCGCAGCGTCTTGGTGACGTTTACCGCCGTCTGCAGGAGCATCAGGATCCCCATGGCGAGATACCCTTTTCCCCAGAGATCGATCGGCATCATGTAAAGGCCGATCACCACCATGAAGGCGGCCACACCGAAGCTCACATAGGAGAAGGAGGTCCAGGCCGGGGAGTGTTTCATCAGGCTGTCGTTCATCGTCGTTTTCCTTTGAGAGATAGTGGGTTCAAAGAGTAGGGTTTGCCTTGGCACGCAGACGCTCGAGCACGTCTTCAGCGCTCGTCACGAGCGGGCGCCCGCAACCGGCGGCGGCCAGTTTCTCTGCAAGCGCGGTCGGATCAGGCCGGTCTTCCAGCTCAACCAGCGCCTCGGCCGTCAACTCAGCCTCGCGCTGGCGCGTTTCGAGCCGCGCAAGTGTTGCCTCGGCATCGCTGAGCGTAGCCAGATCGTTGCCAGGCACGTCTCGGGAAAGGCGCCGCGTCCGGTCACGTGCCTCGGCCAGGCGCTCGCCGCGGCGCAGCGCGGCCAGGCGCGTTTCGCTCTGCCGCACCGCTTGCCTCAACCGATCTATTCCATCTGTAAACTCCGCCTGAACCTGACGTGCGTTCAGCAGTTCGGTTTCCAGCCGAGCGATCGAGGCTGCAGCCTCGGTAGCCAGATCCTCCCGCCCCTTTTCAAGGGCTGCGATAGCGCGCGTTTCGAGATCATCGATGCGGGCAGAGAGCCTCTCGGCATTTTCTTTTTCCAGGCGATTTTGCGCGATCGCCAGAGCGACCGCCCGACGTGCGCTTTCGACGCCGCGCGCGGCATCACGGATCTGCTGCGCAAGTATCGGTAGCGCATGCCGATCGCCGAAGGCCTCCTCCGCCTCGTGGGCGCGACCTCGTATCAACGTTACGATTTGTTTGAACATTTCCTCACCTCCATGTATGAACAATGTTCAATAATCTTTTCTCACAAAGATGAACGATGTTCAAGCTAAAAATGAACAACGTTCAAACATGAGGTTAACGGTGGTCGGAAAGCGTCAGACGAAGAAGGAAGACCTGAAGGCAAGGCTGATTGTTGCCTGCACGGAGCTCATTCGCGAACAAGGGCTGAAGAACCTGCGCGCTCGGGATATTGCCGAACGCGCCGGGGCGGCGCTCGGCGGTCTTTACACGGTCTTCGATGATCTCGACGGGCTGATTCTCCACGTCAATTCGGGGACGTTGAAACAGTTGGAGAACACCCTCAACGCCGCGATTTCGCCGTCAGCGGCCATTGAGGAGACCTTCCTCAGCCTGTCTCTGGCATACATGCGTTTCGCGCTTGCAGAGCGCAACCTGTGGTCGGCGCTCTTCGAACATAGGATGCCGGAGGGCGTTTCCGTTCCGGAGTGGCACCTGGCCGAACACGCTTTCCTGATCGGGCTCATAGCAGCACCACTCGCGCGACATATGCCTGATGCTTCTCGCCAAGACGTGGCAATTCGTGCCCGGACGTTCTTCGCGGCCGTTCATGGCGTGATCTCTCTCAGCCTTGAAGGACGGTTCGTCGGCATAACGCCCGAAGTGCTCGAACGTGAGATTACAGTGCTCGCGGGAATTCTTGCCAGGAGCCGGAGCTGACTTGTTCAGCGCCAGCTTGGCAGTTCCGTTCGATAGATGATGCGACCTTTTCTGCACAGACCTTGTGGAACGGATCGCGCCGTCGGCCGTGCGGGTCGACGCAAACAAAGGGCGCCGACGCTCGTAGTAATTCAACTCAAAGCCAGGCACCTCCGATCGCATGTCGATGCTACTCAACCTGGGCTCTGCCCCGGCCCGACAGTCATTCATCCAGGCGATCCGATCGCGAGTATAGGTGATCATCGCCTCAAGCTCGTTCCGCTTAATATGCGACCCTGAAGCGGTTAGCCGGACGTCGTGTCCAGCCAGATCGTTACTGGACCGTCGTTGGCCAATTCCACCCGCATGTCCGCGCCGAAGACGCCATTCGCAACGGCAACGCCAAGGGCCGAGAAATTGGCAGAGAACGTCTCATATAGGCGTTTGCCCTCCTCCGGCGGCGCTGCCGTAGAAAAGCCCGGCCGGTTTCCTTTCGTCTCGGCGGCCAATGTGAACTGGCTGACGATGAGAGCTGAGCCGCCGACATCGACAAGCGAACGGTTCATGCGATCCGCATCGTCCCTGAAGATGCGCAGGTTGACAATCTTGCGCGCCAGCCATTCGCTTTCCTTTTCAGAGTCACCCTTCATCGCACAAACGAAGACCAACAGACCATTGCCGATTTCCCCCGTCACCGTTTCGTCGACGGTGACGCGCGCTGATGAAACGCGCTGGATAAGTGCTCTCATGGCAACGATTCTCCCTATGGCTTCCCGCTCTTATCGGCTCCGAGGCGGTAGCGATCAAGCTCTACTCAGGACCGCGCGCCGACGGTCAGGAGATCGTCGCTGAAATCCTAGTGGAAAGCATGGAGGGCTGGCCATGCGCGATCCGCCTGCCCGAGCGACCGTTCCGGACGATACATTATGCGATCGTTGAAGCACCCTTCCTGTCGCGCGGGCGATGCCGCGGAAGCAAGGGGAACTGGGTTTCCTCGTGAACTGGACCGCCTAGGCGCGGTGCTCTCGGCCCGCGGCATTCCGACGCCCAAATTCTTCACCGACGCCTACAACTCCCATTCGCGTTTCGAGTTTCTGCCGGTGCAGGCATTCGAAAGGTCGCTGGAAGTGGCCGCCAAGATTTGGCAAGTGGCCGCTAGTAGCCGACAGTTCCACGGGGCGTGCCAGCAAGCCTCCTTGCATATTTAGCACTCGGGAGCGGAAGCCCGCAAAATGAGTTCGCGGGCCGCACGCAAGTGTCCGGCAATCCGATTGCTGCCGAGGCCACCTACTGCTGTGCCGGAGCGGTCTTTTGAAGTTCTGCCTGAACCTTCTTGGCGACTGCCGGATCGCTCTGTGCCGCTGTAATAATTGCCGAATATTCTTCGACCGAAATGGCCGGCGAGGCTTTGACGGCTTCGACCATTTTCTTGCTGCCTTCGGTCTCCAGCTTCTTCTTCGCCGCCTCGTCCGATGTTGCTTCTATCTTTGCGGAATATTCCTGCCTGACCTTGTCGACCTGAAGATAGGCAACCGCAAAGGCTTCGATCTTTTGTTCGCTGATGGCGGCCTCCGTGCCCTTGTTGTCGGCCTGTCCCTGCGTCGGCTGCGTCTCTTGCGCCTGAGCAATTTCAAAGGCAGATGCCGGACTGAAGATCATGAAACTGAAGATTGCAGCCGTCAGCGATGCAATGGGCGTGTAACGAGTGATCATATTCATTCCTCTATGATGTGCATGACGTAATCGGCAGCGATACGGCCTTTCGATCGTCACTCACGTCGGCTGGATACCGAACGCGTCAGTGACGATGAAACGCTGGGAAGGGCTTGGTGCGGCGGTACCGGGGCAATTTGCTGACCATTGAACGGCAGCTTTATGGCTCACCCTCGACGCCGGTTCTGTCGAGCCTCATGTTCTTCCCCGCCCTCGAACCCCTTTTGGCGTGTCGGGGCTGCGCCGGCTGAAGGCGCCAGGCCAGCTAGCTTTCGGCGCACGACAGCGTGCCGTCACAGTTATGGAATCCTCGCCATTCGGGTTTGGCACCGGCGCCTCTCTAGTGTCCCGAGGCGGATGTATCCGTTCTTCGGACTTCGGCGTCGAGTCCTGAGGCTCGGGACGGCGGACGGGCCGTGGTTTGGGATCGCCCTTCTTGGGCGGAGGAACAATTTTCTCAGTCATAAGCTCGTTGCTCGCGCTTTCTACTGCAAAAACCGATCGGCATAAGTAAAGTTCCGCTCGAATCGATCTCAGCCTGAATGGTAGCGTTGACGCACTGGCGTGCTACCAATCGCTGGCCTCGATCAGCCGCCCTGACATTCGTTCGGTTCTGGAAAACGCCGGCATAGTTTTCATCGATGGCGACTACGCGGATAGTGGCGAGCCTGGCGTGCGACTGATCAAATAATGTCCTCCTTCAGGTAGGGCATTCCCGGCGATACATTATGCGATCTTAGAAGCACCGAACGAGAACATCTGGCCGCTGAGGCGTAAGACTAATTATGGAATTTCCGTATCTATCGGAAAACATCCGGAAATTGCCTGTGAAGGAACGGCGAAAAAACGCAAGGGAATTGGACGCTGCCCTTGCGGAAGTCTTCGCCTACACTGACGGCCCATGCCTGATCTCGACATCCACGTGGAGTCGATCGCCGCCCGTGTGCCGCCCGTCTACTCCTGGCTGTCCAAACGCGACAAAGACCCGCTCAGCACAAAGGCCGAAGAGGTTCGCTACTTCTGACAACCTAGCCCCCCAGCTTAACTATGTGGGCGCCGAGAGAGCGTTCGGCGCCCATTCCATCGACGCCGGACCCCTCGGTCGCGAAGGAAAGAGCATCAATAGCAAGTGCGTGCACGCTGGGTCGTCTAGGACGCCTCAACGATCGGAATGAGCACTTGCCTGAGCCGTGCCAGTCACCGACCCAAAGCTGACGTTGGAAGATCAGTTTTTAGGCACACCCTCTGGCCTCAGGTATTTTTTCAGCGCCGCAATGCGAAAGATTGCATTGGCGGCTCCGTATCCGCGATACCCGCGCCGCTCGATGATTTCAAAGAAGAACCCTTCGCCGTAGGTCGGACTGTAGAGCTGGAAATATTCACCGTTCTCGTCCCGGTCATAAAGGATGTTCTCGGCCCTCAGCCGCTCGACCAGTTCCGCGTCGAGTCCGAAGCGCGCCTCGACGTCATCGTAGTAGTTCGGCGAGATCGGCAGCGCCTTGAAGCCGTTTGCACGCAGCGCCTCAGCCGTGGCGAAGATATCGCAGGTGGCAAAAGCAAGATGCTGCACACCGGAGCCGAAGGTCTCGGCGATGAAGTGGCCCGCAAGCGTGTTGCGGTTCTCCGCGCCGTTCAACGTCAGGCGCAACGTCCCGGCATCATTCTCAACGACCTGGCTGCGAACAATGCCGGCCGGATCGACGATGTCTATCATCGGCGTCTTTCGCACATCGAGCAGCGATGTGTAGAACAGCAGCCAGGTCAGCATCTCCTCATATTTGACGGTCTGGGCAATGTGATCGATGGTGGTCAATCCGGCCGGCATCACCAAGCCTTCGTCGGGCACCAGATCGAATTCGATCTCCCAGATCCTGGCGAGCTCGGATTTCTCGTCGAGGAAATAGACGAGCCCACCGCCAACGCCGCGGATTGCCGGTACCAGCAGTTCTTCCGGTCCAACAGGCTGCTCGAAGGGTTCGGCGCCAAGCGCCCTCGCCCGCTCAGCAGTCGCCGTGGCGTCGTCCACTATAAGGCCGAACGCATAGGCGGACGTCCCGTGCACCAGATAGGAAGCGTTGGCGAAGCCTTCCCGCTCGGTGTTGATCACCAGATTGATGGAGCCTTGGCGGTAGACCACCACCTGCTTGGTCCGGTGCTGCGCCGCTTTCCTGAAGCCGATGGTGACGAGCAGCGCTTCGAGCTCGCCCGCCTCGTCCTCCGAGGCGCTGAACTCCACGAAGGCCACTCCCTTGACGTCGACGCGCGGGGGCATCTCAGGAACCGACAGGCGGACGTCCGGCTCGGCGCGCTTCACCTGGTCCCCGAGATAGATCAGCGAGCGGTAGCCGTCGACCGCGATGGCATTGGCGTTACCGCCGCGAAACTGGTCGTTGAAGATTTCAAGCGACAGATATCCATCATAGCCGGTCGCCGCCACCGCGCGGGTAAAGTCGGTCACCGGCAGGTCGCCCTCGCCCGGCATATTGCGAAAGTGCCGGCTCCAATAGAGCAGATCCATGTCGATCAGCGGAGCATCCGCAAGCTGGACGATGAAGATTTTCTCCTTCGGGATCGAGCGGATCGAATTGATCTCGATCTTGCGCGACAGGGTATGAAAGCTGTCGAGAATGAGGCCTATGCTCGGGTGATCGGCGCGCCGGACGATCTCCCAGGCATCGCGATGGTCGCTGATATGGCGCCCCCAGGCGAGCGCCTCGTAACCGACGCGCAAGTTCCGCTTCGCCGCCCGCTCGCCGAGTTCGCAAAAGTCGGCGGCTGCCCTGTCGATGCCAGCCACTGCCGCCGGCGACACGTTCGAGCAGACGAGCACCAAGTCGGTGCCCAACTCCTGCATCAGGTCGAACTTGCGCTCGGCCCTGTCGAAAGTCCGGGCTCTGAGTGGCTCCGGCATACCCTCGAAATCACGGAACGGCTGGAACAGACTGATCTCCAGGCCAAAGTCGCGCACCATTCGGCCGACCTCGCGCGGGCTTTCGTCGAAGGCAAGGAAGTCGTTCTCGAATATTTCGACACCGGCAAAGCCCGCCTTGGCGATGGCGCGCAGCTTGTCCTTGAGATCGCCGCTCAGCGAAACCGTTGCTATCGAGGTCTTCATGTTTCTGTCCTTGCTGGAACTTCCGGCGTCAGTGTCAGCCGGTCATGGCCTTGAAATGGTTGAGCATCCGCGCTGCGTCCGGCTCGAGCCCGGTAAACAGTCGAAAAGCGCCGACCGCCTGGAAGACGGCCATCCCGCCGCCGTCAAGCGTGCGGCAGCCGCGCCGTCTCGCTTCCTCGAGCAGCGCCGTTTCGAGCGGGAAGTAGACGATCTCCGCAACCCAATGACGCGGGTCGATAAGGTCCCTGTCGAGCGGCAGTCCGGGATACTTCGCCATGCCCGTCGGCGTTGCATGAATGAGCCCCGACGCGACCCGCATCGCCGCCGGAAGATCCGTGCCGGCCGCGATTTCGGCCTCGGGGAAGAAGCCGGAGAGCATCGAGGCGAGCGACTGTGCCCGTTCCGGTTCGCGATCGAAGACCATGAGGCACTTCAGTCCGAGTGAGAGCGCGGCATAGGCCGTCGCCACACCCGCGCCGCCAGCACCAAGCTGAACAGCGAAGGAAAGGTCGGCATCCGGCAGGCCGCGCCGAAAACCTTCTGCGAAACCCCACCAGTCGGTGTTGTGACCGTAGCGTCGCCCGTCCTTGAGTACGACCGTGTTGACGGCGCCGAGCCTTTGCGCGTCGGGAGCAAGATCATCGAGATGGGCGATCACCGCCTGCTTGCAGGGGTGGGTGATGTTGAGGCCCGCGAACCCTTCCTGCTCGGCATCGGCAAGCAGGCGCGGCAGGTCGTCCGGTGTCGCTTCGAGTTCGAGAAGATCGATCACCTCATACTGATAGCGGAGCCCCTGTGCCGCACCTTCCGCCATGTGCATCGCCGGGGTCAGCGAGGCCTGAATGCCCGCGCCGATGAGACCGGCCTTCAAGGGTCTTACAAGCGTTTTGGTCATGGTTTCCGTTTCCATTTTTCTGTCCGCAGCACCGAGCTGCCGCCCCAGCCCGGCCCGCCTTTGTCTTGAAGGCGGGCCGGAGGTCCACAGTGGCTACTGGCCTCGGGCGACGCTGATCTCCTTGAAGAGGGTCTGAACCGTCTCAGCGCCAATCTCGGCGCTGAACTTCTCGATCACCGGCTTGACGGCATCACGCAGCTTCTGCGTTTCCTCGGGGCTGAATTCGCTGACCTCCATGCCGGTCTTGCGAATTTCCTCGAGAGCTGCGGCGTCCGCTTCGCGCGACACCTTGCGCTGATAGTCGCGTGCTTCGGTCGCGGCCGACTCAAGGATGGCCTTTTCCTCGTCATTCAGCCCATCCCAGAACTTCTTGCTGACGAGCACGATCTGCGGATTGTACTGGTGACGGGTCAGCGTCATGTACTTCTGCACTTCGTAGAACTTGGCGTTGAGGATGTTTGCGGCCGGGTTCTCCTGCCCGTCGACCGTCCCGGTCTCGAGCGCGGTATAGAGTTCGGTGTAGGGCAGCGGCACGGCATTGGCACCGAGCGTGTTGAAGAGTTCGATCGGGATGGGAGACTGGATCGTGCGGATCTTCAGTCCCTTGATGTCCTCGAGCTTCGTCACCGGATGACGATTGTTGGTGAGATTGCGGAAGCCGAGTTCCCAATACGCGAGCCCGACAAGGCCGGTATCGGGCAGGAGCTTGAGGAGACTGTCGCCGAAGGCACCGTCCATGACCTTGTCCGCCTCCGCACCACTGTCGAAGAGGAAGGGAAGGTCGACGGCGCCGAACTGCTTGACGTTGTTGGCGAGGATGCCGGCGTTCAGCACCGTCATTTCGATGACGCCGCCCTGCAGGGCCGAGACGGTCTGGACGTCGCCACCGAGCGTGCCGCCCGGGAAGAGCTTCACCTCAATCTTGCCGCCGCTCTTGTCCTTCACGAGTTCGGCAAACTTCTCCATGCCGATCACCTGCGGGTGACCCTTGTTGTTGGCCGATGCGAACTTGATGGTCTGATCGCGGATCTCGGCAAGCGTCGGTCCTGCCGTCAGCAAAGCGAGCGGCAGAGCAAGGCCCAAGGCCAGTTTCGTCAATTTCAACATGTTCTCCTCCCAGATTTGGCCGGCAGTTCCGCCGGCCGTGTTGAAGCTTGAAGTTTCGGTCAGTGCCCGAACCAGGTAACCGGAACGGTCACCAAGGCGGGGAACAGGACGAGCAGGAACAGGACGATCAACTCGGCGACCAGGAAGGGCAGCACGCCCTTCATCAGGTCTTCCATCGACAGCTTCGAGACGCCACAGATGACGTTCAAAACCGTACCGACGGGCGGCGTGATCAGACCGATCGAGTTGTTGATGATGAACAGGACACCGAAGTAGACCGGATCGATCCCCGCCTGCTTGATGATGGGCATCAGCACCGGCGTCATCACGAGGATGGTCGGCGTCATGTCCATCGCAGTGCCGACGAGCACGATCAGAACCATGATCGCAATCAAGAGAAGCGTCTGGTTGTCCATCAGCGGTTCGATGAGCGAGGCAAGCGCACCGGGGACATCGGCCACCGTGATCAGCCAGGCGGAGACTGCGGCACAGGCGACCAAAAACATGACGACGGACGTGATCTTTGCCGCCGACACGAAGACGTGGAAGAGCTGCGCCGGCGGCAACTCGCGATAGACGACCATGGCGACGAAAAGCGAGTAGACGGCAGCAACAACGCCGGCCTCGGTTGGCGTAAAGACCCCGAACTTCAGGCCGACGATGATGATTACAGGCAGCATCAGTGCCCAGATGCTGTCGACGAGCGCCTTGAGCCGCACTGCCCCGCTTTGCCTTGGCGGCAGCTCGAACTGCTCCTTGCGGGCAACGATCAGCCAGGTGACGCAAAGGGCCGCAGCGATCATCAGTCCCGGGAAGATGCCGGCGAGAAAAAGCTTGGTGATCGAGACGCCACCAACGACGCCATAGAGGATGAAGCCGATCGACGGCGGGATGATCGGTCCGATCACCGAGGCGGAGGCGAGCAGCCCGCCAGCGCGCGCTGCGTCATGACCGCTCTTCAGCATCATCGGCAGGAGCAGCGCTCCGAGGGCAGCAGCGTCCGCGACGGCCGAGCCAGAGAGGCTCGAAAGGATGCAGGCAGCGAAGATCGCGACGAAACCGAGGCCGCCGCGAATATGGCCGACCATCGCCATCGCCAGCGCGACGATGCGCCTGGAAAGCCCGCCTGTGTTCATGACTTCGCCTGCGAGCAGGAAGAAGGGCACGGCCATCAGCGGAAAACTATCAGCACCATTCAAGACGTTCTGCGCCACGATTTGTGCGTCGAAGAGACCGAGGTAAAGCATCAGCGCCACGCCGCTGAGGATGAGCGCAAAGGCGATCGGCACGCCGAGCGCCATGGGTCCAAGGAGTGCACCGAGGAAGATCGTAACGGTCATGGCCAGCTCCTCAGCGTTTCGCGGAAACGGGATCGAGCACCGGCTCGGGAAGATCGTCGAGGGCCAACTCGTCCTCGCTCTCGCGCACGAGTTCGGCCGTGGTCACGTCGATGCGACCGGTGGCAATCGCCAACGCGTCGGCAAGCAGGATCAGGAAAGCAGGAACACCGAAGGCGAGACCGGCACCGTAGAAGAAGCCCATCGAAAGCCCGGTCGCCGGTGCACCGACGTGGAGATTGATCAGCGTCTGCGCCCAACTGCCGCTGATCATCAGCCAGGTTGCATAAAGCATAAGCGCATGGCCAAGGAGCACCGCGACTTTTGCGGCGGTCGGCGGCAGACGCTTGATGAGCGTATCGACGCCGAGATGACCGTGTTCACGCATGGCGACGACGGCGCCGAGAAAGGTAAGCCAGACGAAGAACATGCGTGACAGCTCTTCGGAAACCGTGATCCCCTGATTGAAGGCATAACGCAGAACGACATTGCCGAAGACGAGGACAACCATCCCGGCGAGCAGCAGGGCAATCGCCACCTTCAACGCGAAGAAATAGAAATCGATGATGCGGGTCATGCGCTCCTCCCAAAGCAGAGTGCCGTCTTTGCGCGCCGAGCGTTGTATCGGCTTCGGTATGCGCATCGGGGGCACGGGGCGACCACTACCTCCTCCAGGCGCAATCGCTCATAACAAAATGTACGAACTAGTACGTATGTCAAGAGGAGTCTCTTGAAAGACCCCTGCAACCTCAATATGACTTTCAACGGAGGCGAGATGACGAGTCCTCGTGACCCGCCCGTTTCGAATTGGTTTTATTGGGAAAATTTCGGGTAGCGCCGGAGGAGTGGCGACGAAAGAATGGCGGGGCGGGCTGAGGCAAGTCGGAAGAACGATCCGGAACGGACAAAGGAAGACATCCTTGTCGTCGCCACGGAGGAGTTCTCGACGCATGGTCTGGCGGGCGCGCGGGTCGATGCCATCGCAGAGCGGACCCGCACCTCCAAACGCATGATCTACTATTATTTCGGAGGCAAGGAGGGACTTTACCTCTCGGTGCTGGAGCGCGCCTATCGCAAGATCCGCACACTTGAGGAGGATTTGAAGCTTGCAAGCCTTGCGCCGGAAGAGGCGCTGCGCACCCTCATCTCCAGTACGTTCGACCACGACGAGGCCAATCCCGATTTCGTGCGATTGGTCAGCATCGAAAACATCCACCACGCCGCACATATGCTGCGTTCAGAAGCGATCCGCGATCTGAATGTCTCGGTCATCGAGACGATCGCAGGCATTCTGGAGCGCGGTATCGCTGAAGGCGTGTTCAAGCGAAAGGCCGACCCGATCGATGTGCACATGCTGATCAGTGCCTTCTGCTTCTTCCGGGTATCCAACCGCTACACGTTCGGCACGATCTTTCGCCGTGACCTCTCAGAGCCACATACGATCGGCAGGCATCGGACCATGATCGCCGACGCCGTTGTCAGCTATCTCAAAGAAGCGGACGGGAATGCGCTGGTGCGCTCCTGAGCCACTGGCAAGGGCCGGCCGGAAAGTCGCATATCGAAGCAACGCACGCGCTATAGGGCGGTCAGTATCTGCGCTCAGTCCGGCAAACGCCGTTCGGTATCTGCGTCGAAAAGATGAATGCTGGCGGGTGCAAAGTTCAGTCCGACCCGATCGCCGGCCTGCGCCTGCGATCGCCCGTTGAAGACCACCGACAGCTCAGGCGTCGTTGCCATGGTCAAGAAGCATGTCGCCCCGGTCGATTCGACCAGCGCCACCTGTGCCGAGACAACGCCCTCATCCGCCGGGGCAAGTTCGATGTTCTCCGGGCGCAAGCCAATGATCAAGGCTCGCCCCGGCTGCACGGCGCGTTCGAGAGCGACCGTTTGCTTGATACCGAGATCGAGGATGATCGACCGGCCATCCGGACCGCCGACTGCTGGCAGAAAATTCATGGCCGGAGATCCGATGAACCCGGCCACAAACTTGTTGCCCGGCCGGTCATAGAGCTCAAGCGGGCTGCCCTGTTGTTCGATGACGCCATCGCGCATGATGACGACATGGTCCGCCATCGTCATTGCCTCGACCTGGTCGTGGGTGACATAGACCGAAGTGGCACCCAAACGGTCGTGCAACGCGCGGATTTCCTTGCGCATATGAACGCGAAGTGCCGCATCGAGATTGGAAAGCGGCTCGTCGAACAAGAATGCCTTGGGATGGCGGATGATCGCCCGGCTCATCGCCACGCGCTGGCGCTGTCCACCGGAAAGCTCACGCGGATAGCGGCCAAGCAGGTGCGTAAGCCCGGTCACCGCGGCGACCTCATTGGCCGCCTTCTTGCGTTCAGCTTTTGCGACGCCCTTGATCCGCAGGCTGTAGGTGAGGTTCTCCTCGACCGTCATGTGCGGATAGAGTGCGTATGATTGGAAAACCATCGCCACGTCACGTTTGCGTGGGGGCACAGCGTTCATGACCTCTCCGGCAATTCTCAGGGTGCCGGACGATATGCTCTCCAGGCCGGCTAGCGACCGCAGCAGCGTCGACTTCCCACAACCGGAGGGACCGACAAGCGCCGTGAAGCTGCCCTTGCGAATCGAAAGCGCGATGTCCTTCAATGCATGATAGGCACCATAATACTTGTTGACGTTGGTCAGTTCGATCTGGGCGGTCATTTGAGCGCTCCCGAGGTAAGGCCTGAGACGATGCGGCGTTGCAGGAGGACGAAGATGGCGAGGATCGGCGTCACATAGATCGCCGCATAGGCCATGATATTGTTCCACTCGTTGGTGTTCGGCCCCATGAAAGAATTCAATCCGACGCTTGCCGGTTGCAGTTCGACGGCCTGGATCATCGATTTCGAATAGACGAACTCCCCGAAGGCCTGCATGAAAATCAGGATGGCGCTGACGAGGATACCGTTTCGTGCCAGCGGCAGGACGATGTTGAAGAAGGCGCCAACCCTCGAGTTGCCGTCGACAAGGGCGGCTTCCTCCAATTCCTGCGGCACGCTCATGAAGGTCGCGCGCACCAGAACCACGAAGAACGGCATGCTTTTCGCCGCAATCGCAAGGATCACCGCAAGGCGGGGATAATTGAGCAGTCCGATCTGAGAGAAACCGACGAAGATCGGCGTGACCATCAGTGAGGCCGGAAGCACCTGGAGCATGAGAATGAGGAAGAGCCCGATATCGACCCAGATGTTGCGATAACGCGCCAGCACATAGGCGCAGCCGACACCGAGTACGGTGATGACACTGACCGCCCCGCAAGCGATGACCAGAGAATTCCAGATGTACCGGCCCATGTTGCGGCTTTGCCAGACGTTGCCGAAGATCTGCCATTGGGGATCGCTCGGCCAGAAGGTCGGCGGAGTGGCAAACATCTCCGAACCCGATTTGATCGTGGTGATGTACATCCAGTAGAGCGGAAACAGATAAATGCCGGCGAGAATGATCGCGATTGCGAGCAGCAGACGGTCGCGGGTTTGATGGCTCATCCGCGCACCTCATGCCGTGTGGAGCGCACATAGACGACCGAGGCGATCATCACGAAGACGATCATGATCACGGAAATCGTCGCGCCCTTGGCGAAATCGTACTGTCGGAACGACAAATCCCAGGCCCAGTATTGCGTGACGTTCGAAGCGTTGTTCGGTCCTCCCGAGGTGATGGCTGCGAAAAGATCGAACTGCTGCAGCGTAAAGATCAGACCGAGTGCGATGATGGCCCCGATGGATGAGCGCATCATCGGCAAGGTGATCGTCCAGAAGCGCTGCCAGAGATTGGCGCCGTCCAGTTCGGATGCCTCGTAGAGATCCCGTGGGATGGACGACAGGCCGACCGACAGAAGGATCATGTTGAAGGATGTGCCGAGCCAGATATTTGCGATGATCACTGCCCAGAGCGAGAAGCCGGGGTCCGAGCGCCAGAAGATATTGCCGTCGATGAGGCCGGTTTCGCGCAGAATAAAGTTGAGCACGCCAAAGTCGCCCGAGAGGATCCAGTTCCAGATCGCTCCGACCACGAGGCCGGGCATCACCCAGGACACCAGGAAAAGGCCCCGCAGCCACGAGGCGCCTGGAAAGTTCGTCCAGAAAAACAATGCCAGGCCGAAACCGACGAGAAACTGCCCGGAGATCGAGGCGACGACAAAGGTCGCGGTGTTGGCCAGGATCGGCCACGTTTCCGGCTGCGCGAACAGATCACGGTAGTTCTTGAGGCCGACGAAAGGGCGCCAGAAGCTCCCGAGGCTGAACATGTCGACCTCCTGGAGGCTCATGGCGATATTGTAGAGCAGCGGGAGACCGGAGAGCGTGAGCAGGAACGCGAGCGGCAGGCCGACAAGGCCGATATCGAAGCCGCGACCGTCGATCATGCTGGATAGAAAGCGTTTCATGAGCTCCTCCGCCGCCAAGGCGCCAGCATACACCGCTCGCACAACCCGGCCTGCAAACTATAACGACCAGAAGCACGCCGGCCTCGCCGGCATGGTTTTGCGGTTTTTCCGCCCGAGCGCCTCAAGCGGATTAAGCGCTTGTGAAAGGCGGCCGGCTGTTCCGGTCCGTCCGGAAGCCTGCAGGCCGCCTTGCCAGAGGCTTTAGCCAAGGACTGCCTTTATCTTTTCAGCCGCCTGGTCGAGGGCATCTTTCGACGTCATCTGCCCGGTCAAGGCCGCCTGGATTGCGTCCTGGATGGCCTTGGAGATCTTCGGCCATTCCGGATGGGGTCCACGGGGCTTTGCGAATTTGAGCTGCTCGATGAAGACCTTGAGGGCCACGTCCTTCAGCGGCACACCCGTCTCAGGGATGGCAATATCGGACCGTGCCGGCAGTTGCCCGAAATCCTTGAACATGCGGTCGTCCTGGGAGGCGAAGTACTCCAGCACCTTGAACGCTTCGGCAGGATGTTGCGTGTTGGAGAAGATCGCCCAGTTGAAATCGCCCATGGCCGACGAACGCTCCGCACCGGACTCGGGCACCGGCAGCAGTGCGACACCCCAGTCGAACTTCGCTTCGTTCACCATTCGGTCGAGCTCCCACGGACCGGAGATCGCCATGGCGGCGTTGCCGGAATTGAAGGTGCCGGTCGAATCCCACTGGCCGCGGGTCAGCGTATCCGGCGAGGCCAGTTTCTCGGTTATGATGGTTTTCCAGATGTCGAGCGCCTTGACGGCACCTTCCGAGTTGATCTGCTCGTAACTGCCACCGGCCATCTGGACCCAAGGCAGGAACTGGAATGTTCCCTCCTCGTTGGCCTTGGCCGAGAAGGCGAGCCCGTAGACGTTGGCGGAGGGATCCGTCAGCTTGCGGGCCGCATCAACCAATTCATCCCAGGTCTGCGGCGGTTTGTTCGGATCGAGCCCCTTCGCCTTGAACATGTCCTTGTTGTAGTAGAGCGCAATCGTGTTCGTGGCCTTGGGAAGGCCATAGTTCTTGCCGTCCCACATGGTGGAGGCAAGAGGTCCCGGAAAATAGTTCGAGGTCTTCACCACGGTCGACTTGGCGATCATGTCGGTGAGATCGAGGAAGGCGCCGCGTGACGAAAAGAGCGCATGTTCCGGGTTGTCGATGGCGATGATATCGGGCGCCTGCCCGGTCGAATAGGCACGCATCGCCTCACTGACAACATCGTCGAACTGGATCTGGCGATATTCGACCTTGATGCCCGTGTTCAGCTTGTTGAAGTCCGCTATCAGGTTCGGCGCGGGCTGGATGTCGCGATCGAGCGACCAGACGTTGATCGTGACATCTTCCGCCTTGGCTGAAAGTCCAAACAGAGAGACACCTGCAAGGGCGAGAGCGCCCAGGATTGCGGATCCGCGGATAGCCATTTTCTCCTCCTTTGGTTATCCCGATGCCGGCATCCTCCATGCCGGCCGACATGCACGTCTCAGGCCGGGTCGATGACGAAGTCGCCGCCCCGGCAGGTCTTAAGGTAATTCAGGCCATGGACCTGGCCGGTCATCTCCAGTTCGTCGCGATAGACCGGGTCATGCCAGCCTTCGATATCGATCGAGCCGGACCAGCCGGCCAGCCGAAGTTCGGAAATCACGTCGGTCCAATTGGTGTCGCCGAAGCCGGGCGTGCGCATGAAGACGAATTTCTCCTTGCCGAAGATCCCGTGCTCGCGGATGACGTCCCAACGGATGGTGGCGTCCTTGCCGTGCACGTGGAAGATCTTCTTCGCCCATTTGCGGATCTGCGGCAGCGGATCGATCAGGTAGACCATCTGATGGCATGGTTCCCATTCGAGCCCGATATGATCGTCCGGCGTCTCGTTGAAGATCAACTCCCAGGCGTCCGGATTGTGCGCGATATTCCAGTCACCGCTCTGCCAGTTGCCGTCCATGGCGCAGTTCTCAAACGCGATCTTCACGCCCCTGTCGGCTGCACGCTTTGATAGCTCTGACCAGATTTTCCGATAGCGCGGCAGGCTGTCGGTCAGAGGCTTGCCGCGAAGGCGGCCGGTGAAACCGGCGACGCAGGTGGCGCCGAAGTGGTGGGCGTTGTCGATGCAGTCCCGCCAGCCCTGCAGGGTATGTTCGTCAATCTCCGTCGTCTCCAGCGGATTGCCGAACATGCCAAGGGTAGACATGGTGATGTCGCGGTCGCCGATCGCCGCCACGCAACGTTTGCCAAGTTCGGCAAGATCCTGGCCGTTCGTCGTCTGCCAGAAGAAGGGCTCGAAACTCTCAAAGCCCATGTCGGCAATCTGGCTGATGCGCCTGTCGGCGCCGCCCTTTGTGGCCGAGATCATCGTGCCGATGCGGATGGATTTGCTGGGGTTCTTCAAGATTGGCTCCCTAGGCTGCAATGGTGACGCGCTTGCCCTCGCGCGCGCTGTCGATCGCGCCGAAGACCATGGCAAGGCTCTTGATGTTGTCGCTGCCGTCCGTTTCCGGCACTGTTCCCGCGTCGATCGCGCGGATGAAATGTTCGATCACGCTTGCGTGGCCGTGCGTGTCCGCACCGTCTTCGACCTCGGGCACGGCAATCGGCCCGACGGCCCGCAGGAACCCCTCGCGGCCGGTGACGACATTGGCCTCAAACCGCTCGCCGCCATCCCAAAGCAACGTGCCCTTCGAACCTGTTATGCGCCACGCGCTTTCCCAGCTGGTGTTGGCGCCTTCAGCACACCAGGAACCGCGATAGGTGAAGGCAACGTTGTCGGAAAACTCGAAGATCGCATTGGCGGCGGCGCCATGGCGATACCAGGAACCCTCAGGATTGTATTCGTGGCAATAGACCGCAAGCGGTTCCTTGCCGGACATGAAGCGCGCTGCGTCGAAGGTGTGAATGGCCATGTCCAGAAGCAGGACATTGTCCATCTGCTCGCGAAATCCCCCGAAATGCGGACCGAGGAAGAAGTCGCAATGCAACGCCGTCAGCTCGCCCAAGGCGCCGGACTGGATGAGGCGACGGATGCGACGGACACCACCTATGAAGCGGCGGTTCTGCACGATGGCATGAACGCGCGAGGCCGCGGTCGCAAGCCGGCGCAATTCGCGCGCCTCATCGAGCGTGGCGGCCATCGGCTTCTCGCTCAAAACGTGGCAGCCGTGTGCAAGACCGGCGGCCACCACCGCGCGGCGCGCAGCAGGAACGACGATGTCGAAGAGCAGGTCCGCCCGGCTTTCGCGAAGAACCTCCGGCAGGTCCGTACCGATCAGTATGTTGCCAAGGTTGAACTCGGCGGCGAGCGCTTCCGCGGTCGCCTGGTCAAGATCGACAAGGCCGACTATCTCCAGTTTCTCGCGCAGAACGCTGACCTCGGTCAGCGCCCTCAGCCAGCCTTTGGCCATAGCTCCGCACCCGCACAAAACGGCCCTGTGTCTCACGTGATTTCCTCCAAGAAACGGAAGCGGCAACTCCTCAATTGGCTTCCGTAAACGTTTACGATACTATGCGGCAACGGGTTTTTATGTCAAGAGGTGAGAAAATGACCAGTCGCGGGTCTGGGGAGGAACGCGGAAAAATGAAGGGGATTCGCGAACTTGCCGAACACCTCGATATTTCTATCGGCACGGTATCGCGCGCACTGAACGGCAAACCCGACGTCAACGAGGAAACCAGAAAAAGGGTTCTTGAAGCAGCAGAATCCCTTGGTTATGTCGCCAATCAATCAGGCCGTGCGCTCAGGAAGGGCGCGACCGGCGTCATCGGCTTCATGATGCAGACCGGCTCGGAAATTACCGGTCAGGGCGACACCTTCTTCATGAGCGTTTTCGACGGTGTTCAGACCGTCTTTGCCCGTCACAAGCTCGATCTTGTCGCCCTGCTCTGCTCCTCCGAGGAGGATCCGAACGACTATTTGAAACGCGTCGTTGCGCGTGGGTTTGCCGACGGCATTATTCTTTCGGCGACCCGGCGCCACGACGCTCGTTTCGAACTGTTGGCCAAGCGCA
This sequence comes from Ensifer sp. EB106-03-01-XG145, assembly GCF_058792075.1. NCBI lineage: Bacteria > Pseudomonadati > Pseudomonadota > Alphaproteobacteria > Hyphomicrobiales > Rhizobiaceae > Ensifer > Ensifer sp. EB106-03-01-XG145. The sequence continues at coordinate 32,138 of NZ_JBYTEC010000009.1, forward strand.
AGATCCCGTTCATCACACTGGGGCGAAGCCTGACCGATGTCGGTCAGCCTTGGCTCGATCTGGATTTCGAGGGCATGGCCGAGGCTTCCATCGATCGGCTCGTTGCTCGCGGTCACAAGCACATTGCGGTCACACGACCGCACGACGACATGAATCTCGGCTACGTTTTCGAGGATCAGTGCCGGGCGACCCTTGCCCGACACGGGCTTCACCTCGACGAGCGTCACGTTTTTCGTTCAACCCCGAACGAGGCGGGAGGATACCAGATCGCCCGCGAACTGAGCGCGCTTGAGAACCGGCCAACGGCAATCGTACTCATCAACGAAGCAATCACTGTCGGCCTTTATCGGGGGCTTGTCGAAGCCGGGATAAAGCCCGGGCGAGACATGGCGATCATCGGGCGCCAAAGCCCGCATTCGCAATTCCTATCACCCCGTCTGACATCCTTCAGTCTGTCGCTGCGCGACCTCGGGATTGCGCTTGCCGAGTCCCTGCTTGCAACGATGCCAGCCTTTGCAGACATCTACCCGACGAGAGCAGCGCGAATCCTCTGGCCCATGGCTCTCGTTCCGGGCGAAAGCGATTGAGCAACATTCGATCTTAAGGATATAGCCACACTGTAACCCAACGCCGATGGACCAGCATCACGACAAGCCATATTTACGGATCTTGTCATGCAGGGTCGCCTTCGGCACCAGCAATTCCTCGCTGACGCGGGCCAGGCTGTTGCCGTTGCGGCCGAGGGCTTCGGCGATGAGGGCACGCTCGAAGGCTTCGACGGTTCGCGCCAGCGGCCGAGGGGCGGTACCTGTCGCCCCACCAAAGGGCGGGAAGCCGGCTGCGATCCCCAGCACGCAGCGCTCGGCGACATTGCGCAACTCGCGCACGTTGCCGGGCCAGTCGTAAGCGAGCAGACATCGCGTGCGTTCTGCCTCAGGCGCGAGCACGGGGCGCTCGTGGCGTGATGCAGCCTGCAAAGCGAAATGCTCGAACAGGAGACTGACGTCCTCGCGCCTTTCGCGCAAGGGCGGCAAGGGCAGTGTCGCGACGTCCAGGCGATAATAGAGATCAGCGCGGAATTCGCCTTTTTCGGCAAGTACTGCCAGATCGACTTTGGTCGCCGCGATGACACGGCAGTCGACGAGGATCGGGGTGTTTGACCCGAGGCGCTCGAGCGTGCGTTCCTGCAGCACCCTGAGCAGCTTGACCTGCATGGCCATCGGCATGCTTTCTATCTCGTCGAGAAACAGCGTGCCGCCATTGGCGTGCTCGATCTTGCCGATCCGGCGCTTGGCAGCGCCGGTGAAGGCTCCAGGCTCATGGCCGAAGATTTCGCTGTCGAACAGGTTCTCAGGCAAGCCGCCGCAATTGATGGCGACGAAATTGCCGCTACGCCTTGGGCTCGCATCATGTAGGCAGCGCGCGACGAGCTCCTTTCCGGTCCCGGTCTCGCCCTGAATCAGCACGTCTGCTGCGCTATTTCCAAGCTCTCCGATGAGATGGCGTACATGCTCGATGGCAGCAGAATCTCCGATGATGCGGCTGGCGGTCGATTGCCTGTTCTCAAGTCGCGCGCGCAGTTCGCGCACCTCCAGCGTCAGCGTGCGTTTTTCCAGCGCCCGCCGCACGATCTCGACGAAGTAATCGGGCGAGAACGGCTTCTCGATGAAGTCGTGCGCTCCGTCCTTCATCGCCTGGACCGCCAGAGAAACATCGCCATGGCCAGTCATCAGGACCACCGGCAGGTCGCGATCCTGCCGTAGGAGGTCATGCATCAGGGCCATGCCGTCACCGCCCGGCAGGCGGATGTCGGTGACGACGACACCCGGAAAATCCGCAGGAACGAGCCGCCGTGCCTTTTCGGCACTTTCGACCGCCTCGACCGCCATGCCTTCGAGCTCAAGCGTCTGCTGGCACCCGAGCCGGACGTTCGGTTCGTCCTCGACAATCAGGACCTTGAGGTTGTCGCCCATGGCGTTTCTCCGATATCGGCTGCGGGAAGAGCGACAGTGAAAACCGCGCCGCCCTCGGGATGGTTCGCCCCCGACAGCGTTCCACTGAAATGGTGCACGATTTCCAATGAAATGGCCAAGCCGAGTCCCAATCCCCTGTTGCTTTCCTTGGTCGTGAAGAATGGCTCGAAGAGGTGCTCGCGCACGTCTTCCGGCAGGCCCGGCCCATTGTCATGGACCTCTACGATCACGCGCGCTGCCTCGCGTCGGCCGCGAAGGCGCAGCATGGGTGCCGCTGCGCCCTCGATCGCATCCAGCGCATTGGCAATCAGGTTGACCATGACCTGCTCCAGGCGGTTGGCGTCGCAGAGCGCCGTCATTTCGTCCGCCCCGATCTCGGTGGATACGATCACGTTTGCGCGGCGCAGGCGCTGGTCGAGCAGGAACAGCGCGTTGTCGACGGCGCGTCGGACATCGACCGGGCCCGGCATGCCGGAGGATTTGCGGGCGAAGGACTTGAGCTGGTTGGTGAGCGTGCCCATCCCATCGACGATGCTGCCGATGCGGTCCAGATTGTGCTCGGCGGTCACGATGTCGCCGCGACGGAGGAATTTGACCGCATTGCCGGAAAGCGTGCGCAGCGCTGCCAGAGGCTGATTCATTTCATGGGCAAGACCAGCGGAAATCTGGCCGATCGTTGCTAGCTTGGCGGCGTGGACGAGCTCGTCCTGCGCCGCGCGTAGCGTCCGTGTCCGCTCCTCCACCTTGCGCTCCAGTTCGTCATGGGCGCGCTGCAACGCCTCTCGCGCCCGCAGTCGGTCGCGCAGATGCCGCCGCCGCTGGTCGAGCAGCACCAGCACGATGCCAACGAAGGCACTGGCGATCGCCGCCAGCGCGGCGCGTGTCCAGGCGATAGCCCTGACCTCGCCGGCGGGCGAGAGCACGGTCAGCGACCAGCCAGTGTCGCCCATGGGAGCAGTCTGCGCCAGAAAATTGCCGGACAACTTGGAGCCGCCGTCGACGTCCGCCGCCGGAGCAAGCCGCACGAGGACAGCATTTTCATCGAAAGCCTCCTCGCGCGTCAGGCCGAGCGAGGGTAGCGGGCGGGCGTTATATTGCAGGCTGCGCTCCAGCCGCCGCCTTTCTTGATCCGGCAACGGGCGCAGCGTCGTGAATTTCCAGGATGACACGGACGCGAGGATGACGACACCGTTCTGATCAGTGACGATGACGGGCACTTCGACGGTCGCCCAGGACTGCTCCAATTGTTCAAGACTGACCTTGACCACGGCAACGCCTACAACCTCGCCATTCGCGAGCAACGGCGAAGAGAGATAGTAGCCCGGCTCGCCGCGGGTGATACCGATGCCGAAGAGCCGGCCGGGCCGGCCCCGCATGCCATCTGTGAAGTAGGAGCGGTAGGACAGGTCCTCTCCGATAAAGCTGTCAGGTCGGTTCCAGTTGCTGGCAGCAACCACATGTCCTTGCCGGTCGAGCAGATAGATAGACAGCGTGCCCGCCCGGTGGTTGAGCTGTTCGAGGTAGCGGTTGACGGTGTCGGTGAGCGGTTTTCCGCGCGCGACCAGGTCGATTACGTCCCGCTCCAGGCCAAGCGTCGCCGGGAAGTAGGCGTATTTGTCGATCTGCCTGTTCAGGCTGGTGGCGTAGACTTCGAGGCGTTGGGTTCCCGTTCTTTGCAACTCAGCGAGCCCCAGGTTCTCGCTGACGCGAAATCCGGCAATGCCGGCGGCGAGCGCCACGGCGACGAGGCCAGGCAGCAGCAAGCCGTATTTGCGAATGAAAGAGGCGATCGACATGGGAACGAATGGAAGCGGATGCGCACGCCGCAACAGTGTTGTTGTTGATCCGGCTCCCTACCACATCCGATGTAGCAGAGCGAGTATGCGGTCATCTGCCCGCCTTCTTAAGGGAAAGCGGGCAGACTGTCCTTGGGCGTCCTGCTATTCGGCTGCGGCCAGTCTTCCGCGTGTGCGCTCTTCCGTTTCGTCAGGAATGTCGAGCGCGTTTTCCCACTTGGCGACAACCGTGGTGGCGATCGCATTTCCGAGTACGTTGGTGGCGGTGCGCCCCATGTCGAGGAAATGGTCGATACCCATAATCAACAGCACGCCCGCCTCCGGCAGGTTGAACATCGGCAGAACGGCGGCGACAACGACCAGCGCGGAGCGTGGCACACCGGCGATGCCCTTGCTCGAAACCATGAGGACCAGCAGCATGATGATCTGCTGTTCCATGGTGAGCGGCAGGCCGTAGGCCTGCGAGATGAACAGAGCGGCAAAGGCTGTATAGATCATCGAGCCGTCAAGGTTGAACGAATAGCCAAGCGGCAGAACGAAGCCGATGACACGCTCCTTCACGCCGAAATCTTCCAGCTTCTCCATGACGCGCGGGTAGGCTGCTTCGCTGGAAGCGGTGGAAAAACCGACAAGCATCGGCTGGCGCACTTCCCTGACCAAGCGGAATACGTTCGCGCCGAGCACCAGGAATCCTGCGCCGACTAGCACGGCCCAAAGCACGACGAGCGTTGCGTAGAAGCTGCCGACGAACTTACCGTAGACCATCAGGATGCCGAGACCCTGGACGGTGACGACGTTGGCGACGGCAGCAAAAACGCCGACCGGTGCGAAACGCATCACATAATCCGTCACCTTCAGCATGACCGGGACGGCGCCCTCGATGACCTCGATCAGGGCTCGAGCCTTCGTGTCCTTCAAGCTGCCGAGAGCGAGACCGAAGAATACCGAGAAGACGAGAATCTGGAGGATCTCGTTATTCGCCATCGCCTCGAAGATGTTGCGGGGGAAGACGTGGGTGATGAAGTCCTTGAGATTGAGCGAGGAGGTCTTCAGGTCGGCCGAGGCCGAGACATCGGGCAACGGCACGCCAACATTGGCGCCGGGCTGGAAAAGATTGGCGAAGACGAGGCCGATTGCCAGCGACGCGAGCGACGCCATCAGGAACCAGCCGAGCGCCTTGCCGCCGATGCGGCCGACGGTCCGGGCATCGCCCATGCCAGCCATGCCGGCGACGAGGGTCGTGAAAATCAGCGGCGCTATGATCATCTTGATCAGCCGCAGGAAAATGTCCGTCACCATCGCGAAATAGCCGGCGATATCCTTCGCCACGGCCGGGCTGCCCGAGAGCACGTTGCAGCCGTAGCCGACGACAACCCCCAGGATCATTGCGATGACGATCCAGGTCGTCTGCTTGTTAATCTTCATGATAATCTCCTTCCTCCCCCGCCCGGTTCATCCGGACGGTTTTTCAGTCAACAGATGGGTGGTTCAGCTGCGCGCCGTGATCGGGCGCGGTTGGGTTAGCGCCTCGGGGCGCAGGACTTCGGCGAGCGCTTCGGCGGTCATCAGCCCGCGCGCCTCCACGAGTTCGGCGACGCCCTTTCCGGTTCGGTGCGCCTCCGCCGCGACTTCGGTCGCATTGGCGTAGCCGATGATGGGGTTGAGCGCGGTGACGATGCCGATCGAACCCAGCACGCTCGCCTCCAGGCGCTCGCGGTTCGCGGTGATGCCGTCGACGCACTTGTCGGCGAGGATCAGGCATCCCCGACTGAGGTGGCCGATGCTCTTGAACAGGCTGTGGGCGATGATCGGCTCGAAGGCGTTAAGCTGGAGCTGGCCTGCCTCGGCCGCAAAGGTCACCGTCAGGTCGTTGCCGATCACCTCGTAGGCGATCTGGTTGACGAGTTCAGGGATCACCGGATTGACCTTGCCGGGCATGATTGAGGAGCCAGCCTGGCGCGGCGGCAGGTTGATCTCCCCGAAGCCCGCCCGCGGTCCGCTGGAGAGCAGGCGAAGATCGTTGCAGACTTTGGAAAGCTTAACCGCGACGCGCTTTAAGACGCCCGACAGCTGGACGAAGCTACCGCAATCCTGTGTGGCTTCGATGAGATTGGGCGCAGTGATCACGGGCACGCCGCTATCCTCCGCGAGCAACTGGCAAACCAGAGCCGCATAATCGGGATGGGCGGTGATGCCCGTGCCGATGGCAGTCGCGCCGAGATTGATCTCGCGGATCAGCAGTGCGGCCTCGCGCAGCCGCTGCTCGTCCTCGCCAAGCATCACCGCGTAGGTAGAGAACTCCTGCCCCAGCGTCATCGGCACTGCATCCTGCAGCTGGGTCCGCCCCATCTTGAGGATGTCGTGGAATTCGTCTGCCTTGCGTTCGAAGGCTGCGCGGAGATAGGCCATTGCATCGATCAGGCGGAAGATCCCGCTGTAGGTCGCAAGCTTCAGCGCCGTCGGATAGACGTCGTTGGTGGACTGGCCGAGATTGACATGTTCGTTCGGGTGCAGGCGCCGGTAGTCACCGCGGGCGTGGCCCAGGATCTCAAGCGCCCGGTTGGCGATGACCTCGTTGGCATTCATGTTGGTGGACGTGCCGGCTCCTCCCTGGATCACGTCCACCACGAACTGATCGTTGAGCGCGCCGGCCTCGATTTCGTGGCAGGCGGCAACAATCGCCTCGGCCCTCTCGGCATCGAGCTGTCCCAGCTCCATGTTCGCCCGCGCCGCCGCCATCTTGATCTGCGCGAGCGCGCGGATCAGATCCGGATAGTGTGAAATCGGAATGCCGGTCACCGCAAAGTTTTCGACGGCGCGCAGCGTGTGAACGCCGTAATAGGCGTCCGTGGGGACCTCACGGTCCCCGAGCAGATCATGCTCTGTACGGCTCAAGGTAACAGTCATCGGGCGTTTTACTCCTCTCCATCCACCCGCTGCCGAGCGAGTGTCACCTGAAGAGAGCAACACGCGTGCCAATTCGAGCGGGCCCGAGCCGTGCCGCTAAGTCATTGAAGTCAAACGTTCCGGTTTGCCGAGCCGTTGGGCAGTGTTCGGATTTCCGAATGGAGAATGGCTTGCGCGTTCGGTGTTCCGAATGATCTAACCCCATTTAGTGACGACACCGCCATGAACCGAGCGGCGCATGGCCTGGACGTCGCTCCCGCGGATGCATCTGAGGCGACCCGGCTTGCAACTACTTTCCTCGCCACCGGGCGGTCATCGTGATTGGCAAGGCAAGTGGCCGGTAACCCTGCAAATTATCTCTGCCAACGCGAGCAACGGGCCGAGTAAATCTACCGGCCGCAATAGCCAGTTGTTGGCTTGGTTTTATCGCCCGATCGGCTGACAGGCGATCCTCGGATTGCGTTTGTTGGAAATCTACCTTGCTCCACCACACGAGCGGCCGCTTAGGCATCAGCGCGGGAGAAATCGAAAGACTGAAGTACGATCAGCGGATGCATGAGTTGAAGCCAAGCGAATTCAAAACTCGACGCTCTCGACCGGAGTCGAACCATCGGTCGCATAGTTTGCCACAGCCTCAGACCGCAACTCCAGCATTCCGAAAACCATCAAGCCAAAGAGCCGCGTGCTCTTTCAAGCTGCAGATCTCGGCGGTAATGCGAGCATAAGGCGGCATCGAAGTCGTCGGGCAGTTCGCTCACCGCCCTACTTGCCTCACTGATCGTTCCCAGCTGCGCAAGACACGCCACGTCGTTCAGCTGCGAGCGGGGCCAACTCCGCCGGCTTGAAGTCGAAAATGGTTCGGAAAATCGCAATTGGCACAGCGCCGGTGCCCGGGTTGCTCCTATGGGGCATATTGCAAAAATTGTGCGCAACTGCAGGTCAAATTCACTTGCCTGGGAGCCGGAATGGCGGACAATCCCAGAGGAGTTGCCTGTTGGGTAGGGAAGCCCAGCGTCGCAGTGGGCGACACCGGCAGCTGCCCTTCGACGGAGGAGAAGATGGCCGGTAACCATTCGGACCCGAGCGGACCCGACCTCGCCTTCGGCATTGCGCACGCCGATCTCCCCGATGGCGGAAAGTTTGTCGGTCATCGCGATGGCGAGCCGGTGCTTCTGGTGCGCCGCGGATCCGAGATCTTCGCGATAGCCGCCAGCTGCTCGCATTACGGTGGGCCGCTGGTCGATGGCCTCGTCGCCGACGACACCGTTCGCTGCCCCTGGCATCACGCCTGCTTTGATCTGCGCACCGGAGAGGCCCTGCGTGCTCCGGCGTTATCGCCGCTCGCCTGCTGGTCGGTTGAACAGCACGGCAACAAAATAATCGTCGGCGAGAAGCGCAAGAAGCAGTCGCCGGTTTCACGCGAAGGCGATGCCGGAGCGGCTCCCGAAAAGATCGTCATCGTCGGTGGCGGCGCCGCCGGCTTTGCCGCCGCCGAAAGACTGCGGCGCGAACAATTTCAGGGCGCCATCGTCATGATCAGCGATGACGAGGCGCTGCCCGTCGACCGCCCTAACCTTTCGAAGGACTATCTCGCCGGCAAGGCGCCGGAGGACTGGATCCCGCTGCGCAAGGAGGGCTTCTATGCCAAGAACGGCATCGACGTGCGCCTCGGAACCAGGGTTGCCGGCATCGATGTCCGCGCCAGCGAAATCTTGCTCGCCGATGGGGCGCGGGTCGCCTTCGACAGACTGCTGCTGGCGATGGGCGCCGAACCGGTTCGCCTGACCATACCCGGCGCCGACCAGCCTCATGTCCACACGCTGCGCTCTCTTGCAGACAGTCGGAAGATCATCGCGCAAGCCGGCACCGCACGCAGCGCCGTCGTCCTGGGCGCCAGCTTCATCGGCCTCGAAGTTGCCGCCGCCCTTCGAGGCCGCGGTGTCAAAGTGCATGTGGTGGCACCCGAGGAACGGCCGATGGAACGGATACTAGGGCCGCAGATCAGCGATTTCATCCGCGCCCTGCATGAGGAAAATGGCGTCATCTTCCACCTTGGGGATACTGCGGCGAGCATCGGCGCAACGGAGATCCAACTGAGCAGCGGCGGCATCTTGGCCGCAGACATGGTCGTTATCGGCATCGGCGTCCGGCCGCGGGTCGATCTCGCCGAAGCGGCCGGGCTCGCCACCGATCGGGGCGTCCTGGTCGATGCCTATCTTGAGACCAGCGTGCCGGGCATATATGCGGCCGGCGATATTGCCCGGTGGCCCGATCCCCATAGCGGCGAGAACATCAGAGTGGAGCACTGGGTGGTGGCGCAGCGGCAAGGCGCTGCGGCCGCACTCAACATGCTCGGACGCCGGAAGAAGTTCACGGATGTGCCGTTCTTTTGGAGCCAGCATTACAACGTTCCGATCAACTATGTCGGCCATGCCGAGGGATGGGACGAGATCGAGGTCGAGGGCGACATTCCCGCCAAGGACTGCCTCCTGCGCTTCAAGCGCGCCGGACGTGTGCTGGCGGTCGCCACGATCTTCCGCGACACCGAGAGCCTCGAGGCAGAACTGGCGATGGAGCGGGGCGAGGCCTAGTAGTGACGAATTATAGCGAGTTTGACGAAGCACATTCGCAACACGCTATGACAAGCTCTTCGCCCACTTCAAATCGAGAAACGCCTAGACTGCATTGAAAGGCAGGACAACGCGCGGGTATTATCGGCGTACTGGATTTCACCACGACCGCTAAAATCGGATTTGCAGACGTTCAAACGGAACAGACAGGCGACCTCAGCGGAGAGGCGTAAGGAAGCGATCGCGATGAGACAACTCAGTGAAGAGGGCCGACGAACCCTAGGAGGGATTGCAGAGCGGTACGGGGTCAGCCTCGGCGCGGTGGAGCACCTTCTGATGGCGATTATCGCCGGGCAGGCGACACAGGCCCAGTTCAACCATCCCGATCTAGGTGGGATGGGGCAATGGTCGCAGGGCGGCATGATCATGGTCGGCGACATGTTCAACAATGCGCTGAAGGCGAACGTGGCCGGAGTTTGTTCCGAGCTTGCGGCCTTGGTGCGCGGCATGGATTTGCTGCGCCCGCAGACGTCGCACCAGTCCCAACATCAAGACCAGGGCGGCGGCGTCAGCCTGTTCGTGCCGGGCGCGCGTTCGGCTGGGAACTGGTGGCCCGAGGAGCTCGGGCATCCTGCCTCGACCGGGGCGCAGAATGACCTGCGTTATGCCTTTTTCCCGACAACCCGACGGCTAGCGATCGATATCGGCGGCCGGGTTATGGTCTATGACACGAAGGACCATCGCATTGGCGGGTTCTCGCAACAGCAAAGCGGCGACCAGTCGCTGAGCTTTACCTCTCAGTATGGGCTGGTGAAAATTTCGGAACTGGATGTGATACGGCAGGGCGGCAAGGAACCGGCAGACACGCCGGCTACCGAAGCATCCGCCGCCACGGCTGCGCCGTCGATATTCGCATCGTCCGCGTCGGAATCCGCCGAGCCACAACAGGGGGCACATCCAGCGCCGGAGGCGGTTCGGTCGGATGAGGACATTTTCGACAAGATCGAACGCCTCGCGGCACTTCATGCGAAAGGCATTCTCACGGATCAGGAATTCGAGGCCACGAAGTCGGAGTTGCTCAGCCGACTATAGTATCCGATGAACCGGGCTTGCCACGGAGGTCAATGGAAGGCTTTCAATCGAGCCGCGCCGGGGGATGACGACCATCAACGACGCTAGGTAAGACCTAATGTTGTGCCCCGCCAGCGGCAGCCGTTTTGGCAAGAGCGGCGTCGCATTATGAAGATTACCCCGGTAAGACGCTTGGTGCCGCTGCCGGCCGCCAGAGGCAGAACTTGAACCCCACACATGTCGCGCAGACCGTCATCGCCGTCCTCGTCCAAGCAATATTTGACACCAAGCGTCGCCAGGGAGGGCATTTCGTGAGTCTGTGGTGCGATCTTGGCGCTTCGTGACATCGATGGTGTGTATTCGGACAGCCAATCAGGCAACATCCCGAGTTGGTTGGATGTGTGTGACGCGACCGCGGAGGTGGTCCCAGTCTGGTAGGAGGCGCTCGGTGTTTTTCCGGGAAGGTTCGTCCGCGTCGGAGAGAAAGACTGACTGTCGCTTCGCAACTGGTCGCCAATCGACTGATCCGAGGCCACCATCACGCCGGTTGCGATTTGAGGCTCCGGATTGACGGCTGGGAAACGGTCACTCTTCTTGATGTAGGAGGCTAGGAGGTAGGGCATGTCGTCCCCACCCAAGCGGGCGCGCCCCACATACTGCACCCGAACGGATGCCGTGCCACGGTGCTTCAGGTCCAGCATGTCTGCTGCTTTGCTGGAAACGTCGATGATGCGACCCTTTCGATAAGGACCGCGATCGTTGACGCGCAGGATGAGCGAAGAACCGTTTTCAAGATTGGTCACCCGCACATAGCTGGGCAAGGGAAGGGTCGGATGTGCGGCGGACAGGTGTTTCGGGTCATAATCTTCGCCGTTTGCGGTCCGCCTCCCCCGAAAAGCTGAGCCATACCAGGAAGCTACCCCCTTCCTGTCGTAGTTCGGGTCCTCCTTCGGAAAATAGCTCTTGCCTTTCACTACATAGGGCTTGCCAACCACATAGCGGCCACCGCCCTTGGCGACATTCTTGCGGTGGGCGACCCACGGGTTAGCCTTCGCTCCGAATACCTTTTCGGAGATATATGCTTTGCTGCGGTTCGTGTTGGGCGCTTGCGTGGTCGTACAGGCAGCACAGCAGGCGCAGATCACCGTAATCGCGAACCATCGCACACCTTTCGCAGGCGTATTTACCTCAATGACCATCTGTCCAACGCTAGCGACGGACTTCCATGCAACTGCGGCACGCCTCGACATAAGCGCTCATCTCGGCCACGCGCCTGCAGTCTGTACACTGGGTCCAGAGACAGACGGAATAGCAGCTGTGGCACTCGTCGATGCATCACTGCACTTGCGGTCTCGCCATTAATTCGCTCCATCCGTGAAGTAACTGTAAAATCAGATCTGATGCCAAAAAGTTCCACGGGGACACACGCGACGTGTCACCCCACGGGGGTCGACATTCCCGCGGCTGTCAAACTTAAATGGCTGTCGCCTCGGCGGCTTCCGCCAGTCGATGCACAGAGCGCCGGCCAAGCGAGGGGCGCTCTGTGCAGCCGCTGAGCTAGTTTGCCAAATCGTAAAACTGTAAGTAAATCTGCCCGGTCGAAGTCTCTATTGGCGCTGTATAGAAACTGAAGCTTTTTCCCTCGCCGGAGGTAACTGAGAATGTCGCGCCAAACAGTTGTAGGTATTCTGGAAAGTCGTGCTCGGTCTGCTCATCGAGTTGGGCCTTGATTTTCCACCGACCCGGATCGCCCTCCTCTGTATATTTATAGGTGATACTCAGTCTCGTTGAACCAATATAAAACTGAAGCTTAATTTCGGTTTTGTCTGCCTCGAATCCAGAACTGTTATCTACAAGGAACGTATCACTTTCGCCCTGCGGAATTGGCTCCAGAACTTTCGAAACATTGCAGGAAGCTGGATTGTAGTTATAGAGAACTATTGGTTGCGACGAATTGTTCGTGACCTCTATCTCCAGAGAATCGCCGTCGCCCCCACCGCCCGTTAACAGCCCCGCTAAACCAATACCAGCTTGCGACCAGGACGCTGCGGCCCCAGAAATCGCTCCAATTGCCGCCCCGATGAATGCGCGGGGGTTTCGAAACGTCTCATTATTGTTGGCTTGAAACAGATTAAGGTCTTTCACTGCTTGTTTGCCGGCACCATCATCAGAATCCAGCCATACAATGTCGCCAGTGCTCATAACGCTAACCCCTTGAACCGTTGCAAAATGAGAGTGAGTAGACACTCGCGGCGGGAGCATACGTCGCAATCACGCTGTAAAACCATCGGTAGAATCTATGGCAATAGAACTACTTTTCGGTTCAGCCCTCCGACAGACGGTTAGCCTCCTAGCAAATATTGATCGAGTCATGCCCTGCCCGGGATAGGCGTTCCGGTCGGTACATTATCCAACTTCAGAGGTCTAAAACAGGAACCCGTACTTCCGTCGATTGGACACATTGAATGCCGGCATACAGCGGGTGTTCGACGCCGAGCGGCTCACGCCGACGTCCCAAGCGGGACCGCCAAGCAGACCATCGACCAGCGTTGGCCGGCCGGCGCGCAGAGCGTCGTAGTCATGAGCGGACAGCACGACGGCCGTGCGCTCACCGCGCAGCGCGACAATCTGGGGGCCTTCATGGCGCGCCTTCTGCACCAACTTCGACAATTGGTTCTTGGCGTCCTGCAGTTGCTTGCCATTGAAAGTGCCAATGTACCATGCGGCCGATCGACGTCCTGCGCGCGACGCCGCACGATCGGCAATCTAGATTGTCCGTCCGCGCGCACGACTGATCTTCGAGGGCGATACCGGCGCCCTTATGTGACGACGGTTTCCCCTGCAGTCGCGGTCGCGTCATCCGAGCTCGGCTGCAATCCGTACCGGTAGGGGGCTCACTCCAGAGGCCGCACCTTCAATCTACAAATTGCTGAATTAGCGCGGCATTATACTTGACACTGGAACTCATCATTTCATAGAACGAGCTCGCTCCCAGACCGGTTCCCAATCGCGTTTCGGAGCAGCAAATCACGACAGTCCGAAGCATCGGACGTGCCCTGTTTCGGGGTGCGAATGCATTCGCGCGTTTTCTTGGGGGAGTTGGGAAATGGGTGTTCTGGATCTTTCTCTGTCGTCAGCACCGCAGCTGGCCTCATACATCCGTACAACGCTACGGCTAGTCCATTTCTCGGGATTGGTTCTCGGGCTCGGCGGCGCGGTGTTTCTTGATCTGATGTTGTCACGCTACCGTCGGATGATCGTCAGCTCGGAACTCGTCGAACACGTCGAATGGATCAGCCGGTTTATCGCGGCCGGACTCTTGCTGCTCTGGGCCTCGGGCTTGGGATTTCTCCTTCTCTATCAAGTGACCGAACCCGATAAGCTGCTCAACCCGAAGATCTGGGCCAAGGTGACGATCGTCAGCATCCTCACTGTCAACGGCTTCGCTATCCATCGCTTCGTGATACCCTTCATCCGCCGCCAGATCGACTCCGCGCTCCTCTCGGAAATCAGACCCGCCACGAAGACCGCTCTGATAGGATGCGGCGTGATTTCGATTGTTTCCTGGAGCGTGCCGGTCATCCTCGGCGCCGCGCCGCAACTGAATTTTGTGGTGCCGTGCGAGATCATACTCGGAGGCTACGCGCTGCTGTTAGTCCAGGGTTTTATTATCGCCACTCTCGTCATGCGCGACCGGCGCGACAGGTGTGCCAGCATCACCGCCTGAAACCGCGAGAGCCAGGGGTTTCCTCGATATCCAAACAGACGTGGTCAATCGCCAGATACAGCGCCGGTTGCTCGAGGCGACTGTTGAGCCTGCGGGCAAAATCATGTCCAATACCCTCCCTGCAGAACGCCTGAACTTGTGCTGCAGAGCCGAGCGCGTTCGATCGTCGCTGCAGAGCCTGCACGTCATATTCATGTTGCTACCTATTGGATTGTGGAGGACACTGGCTTTCAGGCGTTGCCTGAAGGCGGAAACGATGGATTTCGAGAAGAGCGGACGGACACGCCTGATGGTGCGGCTGCCGAGGCATCGGCAACAGCTTGCGAAGCTAAGGCTCCTTTCGCTGAGTACCCTGTTAGAGGCTTGTGGCATCGCGGTGATCACCCGGGATGAACTCCGAGGACGCGCGATCTCAGGCGAATCTCTGATCGCCCAAATACGAAAGCAACTGTCAGGCGATCGAAGACAAAGTGGTGAGCTTGCTCACCAATGTCAGTCCCCGCTTTGTCAATTGGGTGCCCGCCTCTTAGCCTGTGACTTTCTCGGCGATCGGACACTGCTTCCCTTCGCACTGTTTGCTTCACCCTCGAACGCTAGAGGCAGACGATGGAGCAACGGCACTATTTCCACGTCGTCGTTTGGACCGCTCAGAGTGGTGACGAACCGATTTTTCTGTTCGGGGACCTGAGTGAGAAGCAGCTCAAAAGGCAATTTCTCAATCCATATCACACCGGCGGGAACATCTTTGCGCAGCAGAAAGTTCTGAAAGCTACGGAGCTCACGGCGGTCAGGATCATCGAAACGCCGAATGTAAAGGACGAAGCTCTCAAGGCGGTGCAAGAACGCAGTTTGTGGCGGATAGAGGAGTTTAGGCGGCAGCGAAAGTGGGCATCCATGACGTCAGCCGGTTATGGATGGGACGATGACGACATTGCCTATGCCGGCAAAGACGTCACCACCAGCTATGTCAACGGTAGGCCTGGTTCCCCTAGCCTACTGAGCCAAATCACTCACAATCATTGGGTCCGAGTCGTGGGCGCCGGGCTGGTCCTTCTCTTGCTGCTTGGGTGGCTTAACGTTTGAGGTCCCAACCATCGGGTTACTGGACCTTTGGTTTGCGGAAGGGATGCAGTGCCGCGAATGCCGTCCACGAGCAGAGGCTCAGTCATGCTACGACGAGCGCGCCGGCGAAATCCGGAAGGGTTGGCGCTTCTCTAGCGCGATACAGAACGGCCATCGTATTGGTGCTGCCTTACTGGCGTTGTCGCAGCTCACGTTGTGAGCAATGCGATCTGAGATTGAAAAAGGACCCAGAACACCACGAGGATGATCAGGAGCCTTCCGTTCGTGCGTTCGAATTCAACAGACCCCGTCTGGCGGGGAGGGAGCCGTCGGATTTCCCCGATATCGGATACCGAATTCACCCATAAACGACGATCCCCAGCATTTGAAAAACTGACCTCACGCTTGGTCTTCGCCTCCCTTGTGTTGGTCGATCCGCGAAAAAGTGAAGGTGACAGCGCTGGGGGGCCAAAGCGGTCTCATATGGCGGCTTGAAATCGCCTTCCGTGGTCCTACCTACCATTGCGTTGCCTACCTTGAAGGAGCGCAGCCATGGAACTCACCGTGGTGCCCATCGTCAAGCCGGACGCCGCCAACTTCATCTTTGGCCAGTCGCATTTCATCAAGACTGTGGAAGACCTCCACGAGGCGCTGGTGGGCGCGGTTCCTGGCATCCGCTTCGGGCTGGCCTTCTGCGAGGCCTCCGGTAAGCGACTGGTGCGCTGGTCGGGTAATGAAGAAGCCATGCTCACCCTCGCACGTGACAACGCATTGGCCATTGGCGCCGGCCACACTTTCCTGATCTTCCTGGGCGAAGGATTCTTTCCCGTCAACGTGCTGGCTGCGGTGCGCGCGGTGCCAGAGGTCTGCCGCATCTATTGCGCGACGGCCAACCCGACGCAGGTGATCGTCGCGCAAACGGAGCTGGGCCGCGGCGTGCTCGGCGTGGTGGATGGCGCCTCACCGCTGGGTGTCGAAACCGACGCGGACATTACGTGGCGGAAAGACCTGCTGCGAAAGATCGGCTACAAGCTTTAGTGTCTGGATTAGGAGACGTCAGGGTCTCCCGTACGGACAATACCGTCAAGCCCATGATCCAGGCAGGGACTCGTTCGTGCGACGCCAACGTTATGGTGCATGCGGTCGGCCGCACGCCATCTCCCTGGCGGCCTGGCGGCACTCTCGTTGTTCGAGGATGGATTTGCAGCACAGCACGAGTCCATACCCGGAGAGACGTTTCTTGCGACCCGAAGGTTCGTCGGTTGTCGTGGATTGGTGGCCCGACTTTCGAGCATCCGCCACCCCTACCCCTTGCGTGAATGCTGGAACCAGATTTCCCCTAAAATATATCGCATGGGCGAGCGGCGTTCGCTTCCGCGGAGGCCCTATATAGAAGCTTGATTGGGGGTCGCGTAAAAAACTTCGAGACCGGGCAATTCTAGTTTTCCCGCATAGCCCTGCGAAACGTTCGCGCAAGCGGTTCCCCGATATACGCAAGCATCGTTCGGCTGCCGGTGCGGATCATCACTTCGCTGGTCATGCCAGGGAGCAGCTTGCGGCCGGCAAGCTTGTCGAGCTCTTGCTCATCGACCACGATGATCGTCGTGAAGTAGCCGGCGCCGGTCCTGTCGTCCGTCATGCGATCGGCCGATACGAGCTCAACGCGCCCCTCAAGCGGCGCCATATCGTAACGTGCAAAGGCCGATATCCTGACATGTGCCGTCTGCCCGATGGCGACGGTGTCGATGTCCTCCGGGCGGACCATCGCCTCGACCACCAGTTTCTGGCCGAGGGGCACAATCGACATCAACGGCTCGCCGGGGCGAACGACACCACCGGCCGTGTGCACCTGCAATCCCATGACAACGCCGTCGACGGGCGCTCGGATGTCAGCGCGGGCAAGCACGTCCTCTGCCGCGCGCAACTGCTGCTGAAGATCGAAAAGTTCGGCCTCCACTTTGCTGAGCTCGGCAACCGCCTCGTTCAGGCGCGTCGTGGACAATTTCATGATCTGCTGTTCAATCTCCGCCATCGACTCCCGAATTCGTGCGATTGCGGCGATGTTCGTGGCGCGCTCCCCCTTGAGCTCTCCCTGGCGCCGGCGCAACTGAAGGTGCCGCTCGCGCGTGGCGAGGCCCTTCTTCGACAGCTTTTCAAGATCAGCCGCCTCTGTTTCAATGGACGCCATCACTTGGTCCTGGGCCTCGACCATGTCTTCGAGCCCTTTGATCTCATTCTCGCTTTGCAGGGTGCGCTGATGCAGAATGCCGGTTTCGTTGCCAAGAGCCAGACGCCGCGCCCGAAAAACTTCGCTCTGCACCGCAACCGCTTCTCGGGCAGCCGAGTTTGACGAGGGCGTCAGAAGCTCCTGTTCGAACGCAATCTCGTCCTTTCCGTCCCGTTCGGCCCGCAAGCGGGCGGCCGACGCCTTGCGAGACATGACACGGTTTCTAAGGAGTTCCAAATGAGCGGCCGCCTGTGTGTCATCCAGCTTGATCAGGACCTGGCCACTTTTGACGTGTTCGCCGTCAACGACCTTCAGCTCCGAAACGATACCGCCTTCGAGATGCTGGATCACCTTGCGCTCGCCCTCGACCTTGACGACGCCTTGCGTGACTGTCGCACTGTCGAGCGGCGCCAGAGCTGCCCAGCCGCCGAAGATGCCAAAGAATGCGAGGACCACCACACTCCCGATCGCAATGGCGGGCTTTAGTCGCGGCTGAAGCCGCGGGTCGTCAGAAGCCGTGTATGCCGTGGGATCGCCGCGACCAAGGGCTATCAGCTTTGCAATCATGCGCTCACGATCCCCAATCGCGGGGCAGCTGTCGCGGCTCGCGCTCGCTCTTCCATTGCACGGAACACATCGCTACGCGGACCGAAGAGATCGATCTGACCGCGCTGAAGCACGAGAACCTTGTCGACGCTTTCCATCATGTTTGAGCGATGGGTGATCAGAACGACCGTTCGTCCCGCAGCCTTCAGCCTTTGGACCGCATTGTAGAGCGCCTGCTCACCATCCCGGTCGAGGTTGGAATTGGGCTCGTCCAGGAGCAGGAATGCAGGATCGCGATAGAGCGCGCGCGCAAGTGCGATGCGTTGGCGTTGGCCGCCCGAGAGCACCGCCCCCGCCTCCCCGATTTCTGTGTGGTAGCCTTTCGGGAGCCCTTTGATGAGCTCGTGGACCCCGGCCTCGCAGGCAGCGCGCACGACATCCCGGAACGATTGCTCGTTGAGTTCCTGAAATCGAGCGATGTTCTCGGCGACGGTTCCGGAGAAAAGCTCGATGTCCTGTGGCAGGTAGCCGACATGCTGGCCACGATCGGCGGTCGCCCATTGCGCGACATCCATGCCACCGAGTAGCACCCGGCCGTGGCCGGCCGTAGCAGCCCCCACGATGAGTCTTGCCAGGCTCGTCTTGCCCGCCGCAGACGGACCAATGACCGCGAGTACCTCGCCGGGTTCGAGCTGGAAGCTCACGCCCTTCAGGATTGGTTCGCCGCCGCCCTCGCGCGCAACAATGACGTTCTCGACGACAAGCCGTCCCTCAGGCCGCGGCAATGGCAGAATGGGCGCTTCCTCACGCCGAGCGCCGGCCACTCCCGATAGTCGCTGATATGCAGATCGCGCGCTCACGATCGCCTTCCACGTGCCGATCGCCTGCTCGACGGGTGCGAGTGCCCGCCCCATCAAGATGGAAGCCGCCACCATCGCGCCGGGAGACGCTTCGGCGTGCACGACAAGATAGGCTCCGAGCCCGAGAACACCGATCTGCAGGCCGAGACGCAGGAAGCGTGCCGCCGCGGCAAGGACAGCCGAACGAAGGCTTGCAGTCGCCTGCCCCTCGGCCGCAGCCTTCTGCAGCGGCTTCCAGCTGGACATCAGCGCCTGCAGCATTCCCATGGCCTGTATGGCCTCAGCATTTCGGATCGCTGCTTCCGCTTGCGCATAGGCCTTGCTCTGAGCACTGTTCGCGTGGGCAACCGGCTGTCGCGTGACAAGCTCCGTAAGCACGGCCAGAAGGAAAAGCGCTATACCGCCACCCAAAGCCAGCCAGCCGAGCCAAGGGTGCAAAAGGAAGATTGCCGCAAAGAAGATAGGCGCCCAGGGCGCGTCGAGTATCGGGAAAATTGCCGAGCCGGTCACGAAGTTCCCGAATTGCTCGAGGTCACGCAGCGTGCGAGCGCCGCCATTGCCCCGCTTCGCGGACGCCTGTTCGATCGACGCGGCAAGGAGCACCGGCGACAGGCGACCGTTCAGCCAGATCCCGGTTGCGATAAGCAATTGCGATCGCACGGTTTCCAATATCGCCAAGGCCAGGAGCGCCACGACGGCCATCACGGTGAGCGCCGTCAGCGTTTCGAGGCTGTGGCTCGAAAGCACCCGATTATAGACCTGCAGCATGTAGAGCGCCGCTGTCAGCATCAGGATGTTGATCGCCGCACTGAAGGCTATAAGCGGCCAGGCGGCACGCCGAAGTTCGGCCATTACCGATTGAAGCGAGGACTGGTTGGGTGCTCGGCTCATCTTCGCTCCTAGGAGAACTGGAAATCACCGGCATTCACGTTGGCGAGGCCGAGCAGCGTGACATTGTCGAGTTCCGTAACAAGGATCGCGCCACCTGCCGCGCTGGGATTGGGGTCGTAGTAGACCGCGGCGTGCCCCAGATCCGAGTTGTGGAAGACGAAGAACGCGCCGATGGTGATGTTGCCGTAGCTGTTGATCGTGCTCTGGACTGCGGCATTGGAAACGCTCGCATCTGTTTTCACAGCGATCTCAGTGCCAGCGGCATTGATCGCAGCGTTGTTGCCCGACTTGAAATTCTCAACGGTTACATCGTTGTCTCCAAGGGAGAACTCGCCCGCTCCGGTTCCCACATCAAAACGCAGCCTATCGATCGTCGTTGAATTCGTAGCTGACTCGAAATCGGTAACGTGGTTTGTGGCCGTGCCGAAGTTTCCGAAGACAAAGGTGTCGTCACCAATACCGCCGGTGAGAATGTTGTTGCCGGCCCCGGCATTAAGGGTGTCATCCCCGTTACCGCCGACGAATACGTCGTTTCCTTGCGTTCCGCTAAGCGTCAGGTTCGCGGTGAGGGTATCCTCGTGGTTCTTTCCATCAATGTACGAGTAGTTGTAGCTCAAGGAGCCCAGGTTGATATTATTATCATTGCCGGTCGACGCCACGGAGGGCGTCTGAATGGTGAACTGGGCGGTCGACGTGTGCCCCTGTCCATCGCTGACCGTGTACGCCAGGGTGGCCGCTTGGTTGACATTGCCCGTGCTCACGTTGAACCCGGTGATCACCCCGCCCGCAGTCACCGACGTGATCGTCCAACCGCTCGGCAGCGAGCCGATGCCCGCCCCAGAAATCGAAAGGGCGTCTCCGTCAGCATCCGTGTCATTGTTGAGCAGCCATGCCGCCGAGAGGAATACGGACGTTCCGGTGGATATGACGATAACATCATTGCTTGCCACCGGCGCCGCATTGGCAGGCGGACTGATCGTGATCGCCACAGTATCGGTATCGCTCAGGAATCCGTCCGACGTCGCCACTGTCAACGTATCGGTGCCGCTGTAATTGATATTGCCGAGATAGCTCAGCGCGGCCAGCGCCGCATTGACCTGCACGAGCGTGCCGCTGATCGTCACCGCATTGGTGTCGTTGTTGCTAACCGTCGCACCGCCGCCCGTTCCAACCGTCAGCTTGCCGTTGGAAACGGAGAGTGTCGTGGTCACGTTGGTGCTGTCCACGTCGGCCACGGAAACACCACCGATGGCGGTGGCAGTGTTCGAATTGACGGTCTGTGCGCTCGGCACCCCATTCACAGGCGCGTCGTTGACCGGGGTGATGTCGAGGCTTGCCGTGCCGGCGACGCTGCCGCCACTGCCGTCCTCGATCGTGTAGCTGAACGAAACCCCGGTGTCGTCATTGGTGGCCGGCGTGTAGGTCCAGGTGCCGTCACCATTGCCGACGAGCGTGCCATTGCCGCCGCCGTCGATCGTCAGACCCGTCGCCGTCAG
>NZ_JBYTEC010000009.1:53363-285553 GCF_058792075.1 Ensifer sp. EB106-03-01-XG145
GCCGCCGCCGTCGATCGTCAGACCCGTCGCCGTCAGCGTCGGGCTGTCGATGTCGGACGCGTTGGCCAGAAGCTCGGCCTGGGTGATCAGTCGGCCACCGCTGTCCTCGGCGATCGCCGCCAGCGCCGCTGCCGTGGCCGTCGGAGTATCATTGCTGCCGTTGACCGTAACCACGATGTCCTTGCTTGCGGTACCGTCGGCAGACCAGACCGTCAGCGTCTCAGTCACAACCTGTCCGGCTTTGAGCGACTGTGTTGCTTCACGCCCATTTTCGAGCGTGTAGCTCCATTCGCCTGTCGCCGGATTGAAAGAGAAGTCGCCGTAGGTGCCCTTCAGCGCAGCTTCTGACGCTGCCTTGAAATGCTTCTCTCCGAGATCGACGTCATATACCGCCACCGTTCCGGAGGCGGACGGTGCGCCTGGATCGTTGTTGTTTGTTCCGCCCGCCTCCGTCACGGTCCCCGTGAACTTTCCGCCTAGAGACGCAGCATCGTTTTGGCCGCCGATGTCCAATGTCACCTTGGCATAGCTGAGCGTTCCGTTGCCCAGCCGGATGGAATAATAGAAGGAGTCCTGGATGTGGTCCGATGCTGAGAGCGAATCAATGCTTCTGGCGCTGTCGGGCGTGTTCGAACCGTCATCGAGCCTGAACTCGATCTTTCCATTGTAGATTCGTATCCAATTTCCTTCTGCGGTTTTCTCCCATGCCGTTGTCACGTTACTCTTCAGCAACTCGGAGATGACATCGGACCCGCCGTCGTCGATCGACCAGAGCGTTTTCGCTTTTCCACCGAGATCGTTTGCCATGACATCGAGGGTGATGGTGTTGGTAGAAGAATTGTAGAGGCCGGATGACTGCAGTTGCTCCTCGGTCCACCCGTAGGTGTCGCTCTGCGCCTGCGGTGTATTGCTGAACGACGTCGTGCTTCCACCACCCGTGGTCTGCGTAGCCATGACTTTACCCCTCTCGTCAAGCGTACCCCGGTATCCGAGGTACTGGGGTGTTATGCGATCTCCGCCCGGTGGCCCGCTTTTGCGCCACCGGTGATCTCATCCCACCGTTGATTGAAATACTGATGCAGGGTCCAAAGCGCCCCGTAGCATCGATGTTCTGTGCGGAGGGACCGCGTTTGCGCCCGATCGGTCGAACATTGGCAAGGAGGTGGCGCAACGATTTTCGTCTAAACAGAGGCATGCCCCCCGCTCCTCTGATCCGGTTTCTTTGCCGCCGGCACGCCCTTTCGGGGCGAGAAAAATTCGCGCACGACTACTCCTATCGGGGCAGCCAACAGAACAGCCGCTCCCAAACTAACTTCCTGAAATTTATGTTGGTTTCCTCAGCCGCTCTTTCCCCAACCGGCCTCGGTACCCCATATCCTTAACGAATTCATAACACATTTGATGGATTAGCAAAGAGAAGATTTCACTTCGCTAATTTAAAGATTGTGAACAAAGTTAACGCGCTTTCGAGCCGAAAGACTGGGCGAAAACGACACACCCAACCCTTCACCCACTGGGAACATCTGCGGGGATTGGAGAACACGGATCGCCAGCCGTTGGGAACGGGAAATGTCCGTCGCAGTTGCGCCCCTACCGTTCATGCCGCCGAAGGGTCTCAGCCATTGTGAAGGCTGACGCGTGGTGCCCTGGCCGAGCGGCCAAAAAACTAAAGGGACTTAGGGCTGCGGCTCCCCGAAGAGGCGACAAGAAAGCGCAGCCGCCTTCCTCGATGCGGCCGTCGCCTATTATGCCGGTCTCGGTGTCGCCGTTGCCCGTGTCATGACAGACAATGGCGCCTGCAAAGGGTCGTGTCGTGGATGCTGGCCTCCATCCAGCATCCACTACGAATGACAAATCTGCTAACTTGGGAATCTCATGCCGATTCCGAAGAGCCATGAACCGCTCTAGCTGCGAAGCATTCCGACCGTCTCCTCCGTCGTCCAGAGACCATTTGCCATGTACCGGAAGTTGATGAGGGCCGCCAGGTAGCCATCGCCTTCGGGGAGTTTCGGTGCGGCAACAGCGTCGCGGACCACGGCTACCTCAAATCCCAGTTCGAGAAATTCCCGCAAGTGCGATTCCACGCACATGTTGGCGAGCATGCCTGCCAGGATGATCTGATCGACGCGCTGTTTTCGGAGCTGGAAGGGAAGGTCATTGGCCTGCGGGCCGTAAAGTTTATGTGGCGAGCAGATGATCGTCTTCCCGTCCTCGATATACTGCTTGAACTCCGGAAGAAAGTCCGCGCCCGATCCTCTGAATCCGTCCAACGTATAGGGGCCCTTGCGATCGAATATCCCAACCTGGTGTTGGAACACCTCCAGAGGTCCCTGGATCTTCCAATCGTGATCCCAAGGATAGTAGTGGTGCGGAGAGATCGCGACCACGATCCCCGCAGCCTTCGCGGCCTGAAACAATCGCGAGAGATTCGGAACTACATTGTGTTCGGTCACGCTCTCACCAACGACCGGCCAAGCCCTGCCTGCAGGGCTCATGAAGTCGATTTGAGGGTCGATGACGACCAGTGCGGCCCTCGATGGGTCCAGCTTCATATTGCCCTTCTCAAGGGCCGGGTTGGCGGGATCGGCATAGGCGTCCATCGTGGCGGCCTGAGCCGTCGATGCTCCGGCTACGGTCACGGCCGATGCAGCAGCGACGCCGGCGAACGTCTTGAGAAATGAACGTCTTTGTGAATTGCAGCAGTGGTCATCGTGCATGTGTCGTTCCTTCGAGGTGATGTCAGTTGAGGCAATGGCTATATCGCCGATTTCGCACCAGGGATGGTTGCCGGCGCCGTTACCGCGCAGGCTAAAATGCTACGCCTTTACAAAGGCGAGTAGGTCGGGGTTCACGACATCGGCATGGGTGGTGCACATGCCGTGTGGGAGATTTTTGTAGATCTTCAGCGTGCTATTCTTCAGCAGCTTTGCCGAGAGCGGCGCGGAGTCGGCGATCGGCACGATCTGGTCGTCGTCGCCGTGCATGACGAGCGTCGGCACCTCGATGGTATTGAGATCCTCGGTGAAATCGGTCTCGGAGAACGCCTCGATGCCGTCGTAATGGGCCTTGGCGCCGCCCATCATGCCCTGGCGCGCCACCAGTTCTGGATCACCGCTTGCGAGATCTCCGCTCCGGGCCGGTTGTAGCTATAGAAAGGTCCGCTCGCGACATCGAGGTAGAACTGCGCACGATTGGCGGCGAGCTGCTGTCGGAAACCGTCGAAGACCTCGATCGGCAGGCCGCCGGGATTGGCTGGCGTCTTGACCATGATCGGCGGCACGGCACCGATCAGCACCAGCTTGGCAACGCGGCCCTGGGGCTGGCCGTACTGAGCCACGTAGTGCGCCGCCTCTCCGCCACCGGTGGAGTGGCCGATATGGACTGCGGTTCTGAGGTCGAGATGTTCGACCACGGCGGCGACGTCGGCCGCGTAGTGATCCATATCGTGACCGTCGCTGACCTGGGCGGAGCGGCCGTGGCCGCGTCGATCATGAGCGACGACGCGATAGCCTTGCGCGAGGAAATAAAGCATCTGGGTATCCCAGTCGTCTGCGCTCAACGGCCAGCCATGGTGAAAAACGATCGGCTGTGCGTCGCGCGGACCCCAGTCCTTGTAAAAAATCTCGACGTCGTCCTTGGTAGTCACAGTGCCCATGCTATTGATCCTTTCAGATTGCATGTTGTTTGGAATGGAGGGCTGAGAGGCAGCCGGCAGGACTGGCAGAGCCGAGAAAGCCGCAGCGCTCAGGCCGAACAGTAGGAGGTCACGGCGGACCGGATCGACAACCTTGGGAAATGTCCTGCTCATTGGCGGCTCCATTGCTCAACGGGATTGACAGCACGATACGAGCAAGCATCAATGTCGCAAATGACAATAATCCCGGGATTTCGGACATGGATCGTCGCGTGACATTTCTCGTCTATCCGGGATTCGTGCTGCTTGACCTCAGCGGCCCGCTTGAGGTGCTGTCCAATGCCGGCGTGATATCGGGGAAGCCCTATGACCTCCGGGTTGCGTCCATCGGAGGAGGATTGGTGCGCAGCACCTGCGATCTGGAGGTTGCAACGGTGCCGCTGACGATCGAGGCCACGGACACGTTCATTGTCGTCGGCGGGCGGGAGCCGCCGGAAGGGGCGTGGGTGAGTGAGATCGCGAATGCCGTTCGCGGCGCATCAGCGCGTGCCCGCCGCACCGCGAGCGTCTGCACGGGTGCTTTCCTGCTGGCGGAAAGCGGACTCTTGGACGGGCGCGCCGCGACGACCCATTGGTTCTATGCACCGAAGCTGCAGGCCCGATATCCGGCGCTCCAAGTCGATGGCGACCGCATCTTCACCAGCGATAATGGTGTGTGGACGTCGGCAGGCATGTCGGCAGGCATCGATATGACGCTCGCCCTCGTTGAGGAAGATCTCGGTAAGGAGACAGCCCAGGCGGTCGCGCGTATGCTTGTGGTCTACTACCGGCGACCGGGCGGTCAGTATCAGTTCTCGTCGTTGCTCGACTTCGATCCCGGCTCCGATCGCATCCGCAAGACCCTGAGCTATGCGCGGGAACATCTGGCCGAAAACCTTTCGGTGGAGCGCCTCGCCGACGTCGCGAACCTGAGCGCCCGCCAGTTCGGGCGTGCCTTCTCCTCTTCCACCGGCATGACGCCTGCCAAGGCGGTCGAGCGGCTGCGCGTGGAGGCAGCGCGTCCCCTGATCGAGGAGGGCCGGCTGTCCTTCGACGAGATCGGCCGTCTTGTCGGGTTCACCGATCCGGATCGCATGGCCCAGAGCTTCATCCGGATCTTCGGCCATACGCCGCAGGAGATGCGGCGTATGGCCAGACAGGCTCCTACTACTGCGGAGCGCCGGACGGCATGATGACTGAGGTGTCGCATTGTTCCAACGCCTCGATTAATCGGTGTGCGTTTCGTTCGGGAAACGGCCGGACGTCGCTTGGCAGATGACCGGCCCTGTACTCAGTTTCCGGGACGTCCGTCTCGAGATTGGCCCCGGCGGGGGCCCGTCTACCGCAAAAAGAATAGCACGCCTAAATCTTGCCATCCTTGGAACAGCCGATCACGCGTCCGCACCCCACCGCGGCGCCATGGCGTACTGGAAGGCCGCAACCGGGGCGCATGCCTGATTTCGCCGATCCACTCCTCTTCGATCAGTGATGAACAACGTCACACCGCCGCTGCCTCCGTATGAACGCGACGGTTGCCGGGAGGAAGGCGATTTGTGCTGCTCACAGGGCAGCCCCCTGTTGGACTGTTTCATACGTGCTCAATGTCAGGCCGATATCCTTTATAAGAAGATCGATGGCCTTTTTCTCGTTGCGCGCGAGAGCAGCCTCCATCAGCGCCGTATGATGTTCCACATTCGAAGCCTTTTTGAGGAGCTCGGAATATTGCTGCTCGTCGAGGTGCTCGGGCCCTCTTCCGGCGAGCGCCGGTGAAAAAAACAGGTTCCGCTGGTGGCGGTGCAGCTGAACGTAGAACTGCATGAGGGACCGCTTCAGCCAGATCGAGGGGCTGCCATTCAAGAGCGCATGGTGAAACGCATCGTGCCGCTCCTCCCATCGCGCGAGTTCCTTTTCCGGCATGTTCGCGCGTAGCGGCTCGACCTGTGCGAAGCCGTAGTGCGCGGCGACCACTTGCTGTTCCCAGCTCTCGTCGCCGAGCCGGATAGCTTCCCGCAACAATTCCGTCTCGACCACCGCGCGGGCCTTCTGCAGGTCATACAGTTCTTCATGGGAGACGCTGGCAACGCGATAGCCGCGATTATGCGAAAACGTCACGAGCCGTTCGGCCTCAAGACGCGACAGGGCCTCTCGCAGTGGCGTCATGCCAAGACCGTAACGCTCGCTCAGCGAGGAAATCGTCAAAGGCGTTTCTGGGGCAAGATGTGCATCGAGAATGTCGCGCCGCAGGCGCGTAAACGCCTCTTCCATCTTTGACATTGCCGCAGTGCCTTTGCTGTTCAACTTGCTCGTCCCATCCATATCAAAAACCACATTATACATAATCCGATCGATCACACATAATCGTTGCGGAGGATTTATGATAGTGCTACGGATTATATACGATCTGATGGATCATCGATAATCTCTGCTGAAGAGAAGGGATTTGGAGAGCCTGGAGGAGCACGAGGGAGGCTTTCCGCGACCCTGCAGCCTGTGACGGCACGGTGTCGGCATCAGACCGTCGACAATCGAACAACCAAGGTTTCGGCCGCATCCCGCGGGCCGGAGACAACAAACGGAGGAAGAGAAATGGTATCGCGACACCCCTGGAAGGGCCGTATCGGCATGGCAATCGGCACGGTCGTGGCTGGCTTGACCCTGCTCGGCATCGATCCTTACGACGCTGCAGCCGCGCCGACGGCAAGCTCGGGCGGTTCTGTGACGGTCGGGTTCGACGATACCGCACCCCTGGCGAGCCTGGTGCCGGAGAAGTACCGAAAGGCCGGCGTCCTTACCGTGGCGACCCAGCCCGATTTCGAGCCGGCCAACTTCACGCCGATCGGCGAGACCGGTATCAAGGGCTACAATGTCGATCTCATGGAGGCGATGGCCGCCAAGCTCGGCCTGCCGGTGCAGTGGGACAAGGTTCCCTTCGACCAGATCCTGATCGGCATGCAGAGCAAGAAGTTCGATGCCGCCATTGCCGGCATGACCGACCGTAAGAACCGTCAGGAAAAGGTCGACTTCATCGATTACCAGCTCGCCGGCTCAGTGTTCATGATCGCCAAGGGCAATCCCAAGGGCATCACCGGCGAGGTGAGTGGCGGCTGCGGCATTACGCTCGGCGACGTCAAGGGCAGCGATGCGCAGCGTCTGGTCGACCTGATGGCCGCCGCCTGCACCGCCGAAGGCAAGGAGCCGACCAAGCTCATCTCCTATCCCAACAGCAGCGACAAGAACCTCGCTCTTACCTCCGGTCGTGTCGATGCGATGATCTGGCCGGACCTTGCCATTGCGGTCCTGAAGCGGGAGACCGGTGACATGCTCGATTCCCTGCCGATCGAATTCGAGCCGAAGGTCTATCTCGGCATAACCTTCAACAAGGAAGAAACCGCGTTGCGCGACGCCTTCGTTGCCGCCCTCGAAGCCATCCACGAAGACGGCACCTATGACAAGATCCTGGCCGACTGGCAGGTCGAGGTCATCAAGCTCGACGACTACGGCGTCAACTTGGCGAAGGACTGATCCCGATGTCGAACCTCAACGGCAAGGGGCTTGCTGAGGACCGGCTCGACCCGGCTGTTGCGCATTACGTGCGGCAGCCGGGCGACGAGCCCCCAAGCCAGGACGGACCGGTTCGCGCCAAGCAACGGACGAAATACGGGCAGATTGCCACAGCGCTGATCGCGATCACGCTTCTGGCGATGTTCGTTGCCTCCCAGGCCGGCAATCCGAACATGGAGTGGGGTGTTGTGGCCCAGTTCATGCTACATCCCGTCGTTCTCGGCGGTGTCGGCGTAACGATCGAGCTTTCCATCCTCGCGATGCTGATCTCCATCGTGCTTGCCTTTTTCATTGCGCTGATGATGCAGAGCGACAATAACGTCGCCAGCGCCATCGGACGCATCTATGTCTGGTTCTTCCGCGGCGTGCCGATGCTGGTTCAGGTCCTGCTCTGGTATAATCTCGCGGTCCTTTTCCCGACGATCCTCGGCTACAGTACCAACTCGCTGATTTCCGGCTTCTCCGCCGGCCTGATCGCCCTGTCGCTCGCCGAATCTGGCTATATGGCGGAAATCATCCGCGGCGGCATGCTTTCGGTGCCCGCCGGCCAGACGGATGCCGGCATGAGCCTCGGGCTCACCCGCGGCCAGGCCTTGCGGCAGATCGTCTTGCCGCAGAGCATTCGGGTCATCCTGCCGCCGACGGGCAACCAGTTCATCGGCATGCTCAAGGCGACGTCCCTCGTCTCCGTCATCGGCGGCAGCGATCTCTTGACGCGCGTCCAGCTCATCTACGGCCAGAATTTCAAGATCCTGCCGCTGCTGATCGTTGCAGCGCTCTGGTATCTGATCCTCGTCACCGTCGCCAGCATCGGCCAGCATTTCCTCGAAAAGCGCTTCAGCGTCACCCAGCCTGGTTCGCGGCTGGCGCGCAAGAAGAAGCCGCGTCCCGGGCTTGCAAGCCTCGCAACCAAAGGAGACCGGGCATGACGGGGACGGCAACCACAATGCTCAAGGTCGAGGGCGTCAACAAATGGCTCGGTGAAAACCATGTCCTTCGCGGTGTCGATATCACAGTTAGGAAAGGCGAGATCGTCTGCGTGCTGGGGCCGTCCGGCTCGGGCAAGAGCACGCTTCTGCGCTGCATCAACCATCTCGATCCCGTCGATGGCGGGCTGATCGAGGTGGCGGGCGAGCGCATTGGCTACGAAATCCGTGGCGGCGTGCTTTACGAGCAGCCGGAGCGGGCGATTGCCAAGGCCCGCCAGCATATCGGCATGGTGTTCCAGCACTTCAACCTGTTCGGCCACATGACCGCGCTGGAAAATGTCGTCTACGGCCCGGTGAAGATCCTCAAGCGTTCGCGCAAGGAGGCGGTGGAGAAGGCGCAGAGCTTGCTTGCCCTCGTCGGCATGTCCGAGCGAGCTTCCGCCTATCCGAGCCAGCTTTCCGGCGGCCAGCAGCAACGGGTGGCGATCGCACGGGCGCTCGCCATGGAGCCGCGGCTGATGATGTTCGACGAACCGACCAGCGCGCTCGACCCGGAACTCGTCGGCGAGGTGCTGACTACCATGCGCAGGGTCGCCGAGGAAGGCATGACCATGCTCGTCGTCACCCACGAGATCGGCTTTGCCCGCGAGGTCGCCGACCGCGCGGTGTTCATGGATCAGGGCCGCGTCGTCGAAGACGGGCCGGCACGCGACGTGCTCGATAATCCCCGACACGAACGGACCGCGGCCTTCCTGCGGCGCGTCCGCTGATTTCTCCCTACATGTAAATAAGGAATGACAGCTGTGACAGACAGAAACTACACGCTGAGCAATGTCCGCCCCTGGGGCGGTGACGCCGTGGATATCGTCATCGACGACCGGAAGATTGCTGCGATCCATCCTGCCGGGCAATCTGCCGCCGCCGGTATCGATGGCGACGGGCTTGTCGCGCTTCCGGGGTTCATCAACACCCATTCGCATGTCGACAAGAGTTGGTGGGGCAAGCCGTGGGTGCCCTATAGCTACTCGGAGCGCCCGACCGTCGAGGGGTGGATCGCCAACGAGCGCGCCCAGCGCGACAAATACGGCATCCCGAATGCGTCCTCCAGCGCTACGGTGCTGCGCCAGTTCATCCGCAACGGCACGACGGCGACGCGCACCCATATCGATGTCGATCTCGGTGTCGGGCTGCGCGGGCTCGAATGCGTGCAGGCGGCGCGCGCCGAAGTGGGCGATGCCATCCAGGTCGAGACGGTCGCCTTCCCGCAGGACGGCGTCCTGCGCCGCCCCGGGGTCATGAAGCTTCTGGACGAGGCGGCCGCCGCCGGCGTCGACAAGATCGGCGGGCTCGATCCGGGCACGATCGACGGCGATGTCGAAAAGGTGCTTGACGGCCTGTTCGACATTGCGGTGAACCGCAATGTCGGTCTCGACCTGCATCTGCACGAGTTCGGCTCCCTGGGCGTCTACGAGTTCCGGCAGGTGATGCGGCGCACGATCGATGCCGGCCTGCAGGGCAAGGTGACGATCTCGCACGGCTTCGTGCTCGGGACGCTGCCGGCGAAAGTGCAGGAGGAGATCGTCGAAAAGCTTGCGGAAGCGGGCGTCTCGTGGACGACCGTGGCGATGGGCGGAACGGCGCCGCTGCCGTGGCAGCAAATGCAGACGCATGGCGTGCCGCTGGGTCTCGGTACGGACGGTATCCGCGATCTGTGGTCGCCCTTCGGCGACGGCGACATGCTGCGCGTCGCACATCAGTTCGCGCGCCTGCACGGGCTGCGCCACGACGACAAGCTGGTTGCCGCGGTGGATCTAGCGACCCGGCGCGGCGGGCATTTCGTTGGACGTGACATGCACGACCTGACCGTGGGTGCGCGCGCCGATATCGTGCTGGTCGATGCCGAGAACGTACCCGATGCGCTGGTGCGCTGCCCGCCACGCCGGCTGGTCATTTCTGGCGGACGCGTGGTCGCGCGCGATGGAGACGTGCTCGTCTAAGTGAGACCGGAACGACGGACAGGACCGAGCCGAGCCAGCCAGAGCGTTGGAGCGACCTGCTGTCTCGGCTCGGTCGTATGTTTTCAGATGGGCCACTACCGCCGATGGCGATGGCGGCTAACCAGACCGGAGGTTCCCTGCCAACCCGTCGGCAAATCCATCGGAACGACAGGAAGCGCCCCGCTTGTGGGCGCTGGCCCGCTGGGCCGAGAGAATGCGCTCGGCCGCGGTGGGCATCGAAAGGCGAACCGATGACCACGTAAAAGCCGCGCTCCTCGACGCGGCCGATATGATCCGGATCCTTCGGATTATCTTGGATGGGAAGGAATAAGACGGCAGGACGATTCAGCCTGGACTTTGGTCTGAGACAGAGTGGCAAAGGTCCTAGTTGCATTGCCGAATCTACGTTCCGCCGCCATTGGTACTGAAGCGTCAACCGGCATTGGCCCAACCACCGTTTGCGCTAGTGATCCCAGAGCGCGCCCCAGCCCCAAGCGAAGAAGCGCTCTGGGATCCATCCCTCTCCTCCACCGAAATCTTACTAGCGCTTTTGCGCCTAGCGGCCCGCGACGGTCCTGCCTAGCCTGCCCATCGCTAAGGAGGACCTGACATGACCCAAAAGCCAACGTCGCCGGATGAAGGCCAGCGAGATTCCCGCCTTCGTTGATGAGGTAGTTGAGGCCGACTGTGACATCGGCCCGTAGGGCACGACATGTATGTGATCGGCGATGTCGACGATCAGGATCAACCCAACGAGGAGCTCAACCAATAGAAGAGAAGTACGACGATCGAGATCCGGTAAGCTGGAGAGTATCGCCTACCTCCGGTCGATCGGCAGATTTGTGGACGTCACTTGGCCAGCAGAAGTAGGGGATGGGCAAGATTTCAGAGCCACCTGTGCCGCAGGAAAGATCCCTGTAGAGCTTCCTCAATTCTCAGGTCTCTCCGGTGATCACGATCTTCGATATGCGGAGCAAACGCATTTTCGAAGGTGCCCACCAAAATGCTGACCAGCCGCGCGTCGCCGCCGATCCCGTCGAGGTTGCTCACGATCTCGCCCTGGTGGCTCGCGGCCTGCGCGACGCGTCGGCTCGCCATCGCCTCCCGGCCATTCTCCTTCGGATCGTCGGCCATGATTTCCCTCCTCAAAGATGCCCGAAAGAGCGGCCTCGCTTCCAATGTTGAAACAAGTCCAAGAGCCCCTGGGCGAAGTCGAACGCTCAGAGAGGCGACACCTTCCACCTTTAGTGAAACTACTCAGGAGGCCCCCGCAGGGACAAGTAGGTGGGGGCCAGAGGCATTTTCGATCCCAGAGTCCAGATCGAAGTGGCACGTTAGAACCTAGGAGACCCGCAAAAGTTCCGCCACGGGACCTCAGTCTCATACGAGCGCTGCAAAGGTCTCAATTCGGTTGTCGCGCAGTCGCAGCACCGATAAT
This sequence comes from Ensifer sp. EB106-03-01-XG145, assembly GCF_058792075.1. Taxonomy (NCBI): domain Bacteria; kingdom Pseudomonadati; phylum Pseudomonadota; class Alphaproteobacteria; order Hyphomicrobiales; family Rhizobiaceae; genus Ensifer; species Ensifer sp. EB106-03-01-XG145. Next base: position 64,962 of record NZ_JBYTEC010000009.1, read on the forward strand.
CTTCGCCACCAGGTAAAGGCGACAAGCTACTTGAAAGGCTTCTAACCCTCCGTCAACTTATTGCAGAAACCTCGCGCAGCCACTCAATGAACAGCCGCCCACTTTCCTTTTTTGGCTTCCTCGCCGGCACTACAACAAAATAGGCCGCCCTGGTGCGGATAGACGCTTCGGTGAGGCGGACCAAGCGGGTTTGCTGGATAAGGTCGGCGACCAGGCGATTCCAACCGAGCGCAATGCCTTGCCCGTTCATTGCTGCATAAATGGCCTCCGTGTAGAAGCTGCATCGCAGGCCGCGAGCCTTTTTCGGCGCCTTCACTGAAAAGGCCGCAAGCCATTCATCCCAACCTGTCCAGGTCGGGTCGTCAATATCGCTCGTTATTAGGGGATGACCAACAAGATCTTGCGGCGTGCGGATCGGGTCGGCCGTGAGTAGATAATCAGCGCTGCAAATCGGAAAAACTTCGTCCTCAAACAGGAGCTCCGCCTGACCGTCCGACCAAGTGCCGGTCCCATAACGGATCGCCAAGTCCACATCGCTTGCCTCGATGCTTGTTCGGGCATCCTGCGTGATGATGCGAAGTTTGATTTCCGGATGGGCGCGAGAGAACGCAGCGATCCTTGGCAGAAGCCAGAAGTGCGAGAACGAGATGGTCGCCGAGATGGCCAACTCGTCATCCGGACCGTCCGACCGGAGATCGGCGACGGTGTCGGCAATAAGGCTAAAAGCGTCGCCAGCCGCTGCTGACAGCAGCTTGCCCTTCTCCGTCAATTCGATCTTGCGGTGGAGCCGCCGAAACAAGGGGAAACCAAAATCCTCTTCCAGCAAATGGATTTGCCGACTTACGGCAGCCTGGGTCACGCCGAGCTCCGTCGCCGCGCGCGTGAAGCTGGACAAACGGGCCGCCGCTTCAAATGCCGTCAAGGCGGTGAGCGGCGGTAGTTTCTTCCTCAGGTTCGCCATCTCTCTTCCATTACATTTGGTAATGTCATTCGCGTATATTTATGCCGTTGAGTGACTAGAATAGCTGAGCGATCCTGCCTTTCAGCCCATCGGCCTTCGATTGGAACATAAGGTGGAATTATGCTGCAAACATTTGCTTCTCCCATATCGGCCCTCCTGGATGCAAGAGCCGAAGGACATTCACTTCCGGCCGGCCTTTACACACGCGAGGACGTGTTCGAGGCAGATCTCGAGGTGTTCTTCCGCCGCCACTGGATCTGCATCGGCCTAGAATGCGATGTGCCGGAACCGGGCGATGCAACGGTCGTCGATATCGGCAAGACCAGCCTCATCCTCTTGCGCGACGACGATGGCGAGATCCGCGTCATGCACAATGTCTGCCGCCACCGCGGTGCACGCCTGCTCGATGCCGGAAAGACGATCGTTTCGAAGCTCGTCTGTCCCTATCACACCTGGACTTATGAACTGACGGGCGAGCTGAGCTATGCCCCCCATATGGGCAAGGGCTTCGACAAGGCATGCCGCAGCCTCAAACCGGTGACCTTCAAATCGGTCGGCGGCCTGATCTATGCCTGCCTGTCAGACAATCCGCCCGAAGACATCGATCGCCTCGTCGAAATCATGGCCGAACGCCTTGCACCCTACGACATCAGAAACGCCAAGGTCGCGTACGAATCCGATGTGATCGAGCAGGGAAATTGGAAGCTCACGATCGAGAACAATCGTGAGTGCTACCACTGCTCCGCCAACCATCCCGAACTCTGCGTCTCCTTCGTCGACCTTGATTTCGGCTTCGACCCGGAGGCATTGAGCCCGGAAGATCGAGCCCAGGCCGAAGAGCATTTCTCGCTCTATGAGGAGCGCACCAGACTATGGGAGGCCGACGGCTATCCGTCTGCGGCCGTCGAGCAACTGGTGGACTGCACTACAAATTTTCGCACACAGCGATTGATCATTTCCGGTGCCGGCGAATCCCAGACCCCCGATGCAACGGCCGCTTCGGCAAAGCTGCTTGGAACAATGTCGCGCAAGGATCTCGGTGACATGCATCTCTGGGGTCACAACAGCTGGAACCACTTCATGGGCGACCACGCGGTGGTTGCGATCGTCATACCGCTCTCGGCCGATAAGACGCTCGTGCGCACGAAATGGCTCGTCCGCAAGGATGCCGTCGAGGGCGTCGACTACGACCTCGAAAAACTGACCAACGTCTGGATCGCCACGACCGATCAGGACGCCGAACTCGTCGCCCGCTCGCACGCCGGCGTCGAGGATCCTGCCTATGTGCCGGGCCCCTACTCGCCCTTCTCCGAAACCAACCTCGACAAGTTTGCGTCGTGGTACATCGACCGGATGCGCGCACATGGATACTAAGAGCAACTTTTCCCCGGCTGAGCGTCTTGAGCCTAACGGTTTGTGGAACCGCAACAGCGATGAAGATCTGGTCTGCGTCGATGTCCACGAAGAAACGCACGACGTAAGGACATTCACCTTCGCGTCCCCCGAGGGCAAGTGCTTTGCCTTTGAAGCCGGTCAATACTTCCTGTTCGACCTCGATATCGACGGCGAACCGGAAAGCCGTTGCTACAGCATCTCGTCGTCGCCGAGGCGTAGTAATGCGTTTTCGGTCACGGTCAAACGCGTCGCCGGCGGCAAGATCTCGAACTGGCTTCACGACAACCTGACCGTCAATGCCAGAGTTAAGGCGAACGGTCCCCTCGGTCATTTCACGCGCCCGAACGCGAGGAAGTATCTGTTTCTGTCGGGAGGTTCAGGGATTACGCCGGTCATGGCGATGGTTCGCGAGCTCGCCGACACCTGCGAGCCTGTCGACGTCGTCTTCATGCATGCGGCACGCACCCCGAAGGACCTGGTCTTTCGCGACGAACTCGCCAATCTTGCAAATCGGATCAAAGGTCTCCGCCTGCAATTTTTACCGGAAGTCATTTCCGGTGAAGCGAACTGGCCCGGGCTGACAGGGCGGATTTCGCCCGCATATATGAAGCTAGCGGTTCCAGATCTGGCCGAGCGCGTCGTCCTGTGTTGCGGCCCGGCGCCGTTTATGGCGGCTGCACGCGCGATCTGCGCCGAACTGGGCGTTCCGCCATCCAACTATATCGAGGAGAGCTTCGACGCGGCCGTGGTCGACGACGTGGATGTTCCCGTCATCGAAGAGCCGGCCACCCGAACGTTCCAGGTCGAATTTTCCAAACAGGCTCGCAAGATCGAGGTTGCAGAAGAACAGACCGTGCTCTCCTGCGCGAAGAAGGCCGGAGTGAAACTGCCGTCATCCTGTTCGAACGGCGTCTGTGGCACGTGCAAGTCGAAGCTCGTATCCGGCTCGGTCGAGATGAACCACAATGGCGGCATCCGGCAGCGAGAAATCGACGCTGGGCTCTTCCTGCCCTGTTGTTCGAAGCCGCTGAGCGACCTCGTCATCGATCGCTAGGCTACAGGGGGAATGATCCGGTCCAGCCACTGGCTGGACCGGGAAATCTCATGCTTTGAGCGCGCCGCTCTTCTTCGCGGTCCACGTGGCGATAACATCCATCAGTACAGGATTGAGGCAGTCATAGGGCTCAATGCCCAGTTCGCGTAACCGGGCGCGCATGCCGTCCATTCCAGCAGGATCATAGCCACTCTCGATGATCGAGGAGACGAAGGCGGCAAAGCCCGGCTTTGCCCAGCCCGCTTCCTGGAAACGCTCAGGGTGCACGAAAGACAGGCCCTTGAAAGCATGATCGCGTTCGACGGGACCGTACATGTGCACGCCGCAATCCTTGCAGGCATGCCGCTGGATCAGCGCGCCTGGATCCACGACTGCAAGTTTGTCTCCGTTCTGAAGGACTTCGACGTTGGCGGTCGGTGCCACGGCAACGACTGAAAAGACAGCGCCGTCAGGTTTCCAGCATTTGGTGCAGCCGCAGGCATGGTTGTGGGCGATGTCGCCCTTGATGCGGACCTTCACCGGATTGCTGGTGCAGTTGCAGACAAGCGTGCCGCCGGAAAAGGCCGCGTCTGTCGCCTTGAACCCGCTGTCGACCGATGGATGTATTGCAATGCTCGGCATGGGCTTCTCCTCCTTCATAGCCGGTGCGAGATGCCCGGCCGATCTCAAACACCGTCAATCTCGCGGTGCGATCAATGCATTGCCGTCTGAAAGCGATATTGAACTCGCGCTCAGTATACCACCACGCAGCGGATGCTCTCGCCGGAATGCATCAGCTCGAAGCCCTTATTGATGTCTTCGAGTGGCATGGTGTGGGTGATCATCGGGTCGATCTCGATCTTGCCCTCCATGTACCAGTCGACGATGTCAGGCACGTCGGTGCGGCCGCGCGCGCCGCCGAAGGCGGTACCCATCCAGCTGCGGCCGGTGACCAGCTGGAACGGCCGGGTGGAGATCTCCTGGCCGGCGCCGGCGACGCCGATGACGACCGACTTGCCCCAGCCGCGATGCGAGGCTTCGAGCGCCTGGCGCATCACCTTGGTGTTGCCGGTGCAGTCGAAGGTGTAATCGGCACCGCCGATCTGGTCGGCCCCACGCTTCGTCATGTTGACCAGATAGGGCACGATGTCGTCGCCCACTTCCTTCGGGTTGACGAAGTGGGTCATGCCGAAGCGTTCGCCCCAGGCCTTCTTGTCGTTGTTGAGGTCGACGCCGATGATCATGTCGGCACCGGCGAGACGCAGGCCCTGGATGACGTTGAGGCCGATGCCACCAAGACCGAAGACGATTGCGGTCGCGCCCATCTCCACCTTGGCCGTGTTGATGACCGCACCGATGCCGGTGGTGACGCCGCAGCCGATGTAGCAGATCTTGTCGAAGGGCGCGTCCGGGTTGACCTTGGCAACGGCGATCTCCGGCAGCACCGTGTAGTTGGCGAAGGTCGAGCAGCCCATGTAGTGGTGGATCTTGTCCTTGCCGATCGAGAAGCGCGAGGTGCCGTCGGGCATCAGGCCCTGGCCCTGGGTCGAGCGGATCGCGGTGCAGAGATTGGTCTTGCGCGACAGGCAGGACGGGCAGGAGCGGCATTCGGGCGTGTAGAGCGGAATGACGTGATCGCCCTTCTTCACTGAGGTGACGCGCGGGCCGACGTCGACGACGATGCCGGCGCCCTCATGGCCGAGGATCGCCGGGAACAGGCCTTCCGGATCGGCACCGGACAGCGTGAAGTCGTCCGTGTGGCAGATGCCGGTGGCCTTGACCTCGATCAGCACTTCGCCGGCCTTTGGGCCTTCGAGCTGAACCGTCATGACCTCGAGCGGCTTGCCTGCCTGAACGGCAACGGCGGCACTTACATCCATCTTAGGATCCCCCTTTGTTATTCGCTGAATTGCGGGCTGAGCCGGGCGCGCGCGGCGGCCGACCTCGATGTCGTTCGGTTCAAACCGCGTTAGAGCGTCTTTTCGACTTCCGGCAGCGCTTCGAAGAGATCGGCAACCAGGCCGTAGTCGGCGACCTGGAAAATCGGCGCCTCTTCGTCCTTGTTGATCGCGACGATGACCTTCGAATCCTTCATGCCGGCCAGATGCTGGATCGCACCGGAGATGCCGCAGGCGATATAGAGATCGGGTGCGACCACCTTGCCGGTCTGACCGACCTGCCAGTCGTTCGGCGCGTAGCCGGCATCGACGGCAGCGCGCGAAGCACCGACGGCAGCGCCGAGCTTGTCGGCAACCGGCAGGATCACTTGCCGGAACTTCTCCGAGGAACCGAGCGCACGACCACCGGAGATGATGATCTTGGCCGAGGTCAGCTCCGGGCGGTCGGACGACGACAGCGCGTCGGCGACGAAGCTCGAGACACCCGGGTTGGCGGCAGCCGCGACACTTTCGATTGCAGCCGAACCGCCTTCAGCGGCAGAGGCGAAGGAGGCGGTGCGCACGGTGATGACACGCTTGGCTTCCGTCGTCTGCACCGTCTGGATGGCGTTGCCGGCATAGATCGGGCGCAGATAAGTGTCGGCAGAGACGACCTCGATGATTTCCGAGACCTGGGCGACGTCGAGCAGCGCTGCGACACGCGGCATGACGTTCTTGCCGACCGAGGTCGCGGCTGCGACGATCGTGTCGTAGTTGCCGGCGAGCGAGACGATGAGGGCTGCTAAGGGCTCTGCGAGGTTGTTGGCAAGCGAGGCGTCGTCGGCGACGAGCACCTTGGCAACGCCCGAAAGCTTGGCCGCCTGCTCGGCCGCCTGATTGGCGCCGCTACCGGCGACCAGCACATGCACGTCGGCTCCAGTCCCACTGGCGATCTTGGAGGCGGCGGTCAGCGCCTTGGCGGTCTGGTCGGAAAGGTGGTTGCTGTCGTGGTCAGCCAGAAGAAGAACGGCCATGATGATATCTCCCTTTCCTGAAATCAGAGCACGCCGGCTTCGACTTTAAGCTTTTCGACGAGCTCGGCGACCGACTTGACCTTGATGCCAGCCTTGCGGCCCGACGGCTCCTCGGTCTTCAGCACCTTGAGGCGGGCAGCGGTGTCGACGCCGAAGTCCGCAGGGGTGTGTCTGTCGAGCGGCTTCTTCTTCGCCTTCATGATGTTCGGCAGCGAGGCGTAGCGCGGTTCGTTGAGGCGCAGGTCGGTGGTGACAACTGCCGGCAGCTTGATGTCGATTGTCTGCAGTCCGCCGTCGACTTCGCGGGTCACGGTCGCCTTGCCATCGCCGATCTCGACCTTGGAGGCAAAGGTGCCCTGGGCCCAGCCGAGCAGCGCCGACAGCATCTGGCCGGTCTGGTTCGAATCGTCGTCGATCGCCTGCTTGCCGACGATGATCAGCCCCGGCTGTTCGGCTTCGGCAACGCCCTTGACGATCTTGGCCACAGTGAGCGGCTCGACCTGGTCTTCGGTCTCAACCAGGATGGCGCGATCGGCACCCATGGCAAGGGCGGTGCGCAGCGTCTCTTCGGCCTTGGCCGGACCAACGGAAACGACGACGACCTCCTCCGCCTTGCCGGCTTCCTTCAGCCTGAGCGCTTCTTCGACCGAGATTTCGTCGAAGGGGTTCATCGACATCTTCACGTTCGCAAGCTCGACGCCCGAACCGTCTGCCTTCACGCGGATCTTGACGTTGTAGTCAACCACCCGCTTCACCGTCACAAGTATTTTCATCGCAACCTTCCTCCTGCGATCGGTTGTAGCCGAACGCTTTCACTTCAGTGTCTCGGTCGATCAGGCAACAAAGCCCAGAAGGCGAACAGCGGTGTTTCGCCGGAACGCATGGCGTGCCGGACGCCAGGCGGATTGTAGAACGAACCTCCGATCCCGGGTGAGAACCATTCCGAGGTGCCGTGCTGAAACTCCCCCTCCGACAGGACCAGGTAGGTTTCTTCGGGGGCATGGTCGTGATCGGGATAACGCACGTTCGGCGCCATCAGCGTCGCGCCAAGCCAGAGGTCCCTTCGGTCCTCCAGACCGCCCGGCCCAACGATCATCGCATTGGCGTGGCCCGGCAGGAAATTCTCGCTTGCCGTATGGTCGTAGACGGAGCGCCACTTCCATTCGAGCATCGGCTCAAGGCCCGCGAAGCGCTCAATCAGTGTGTCCAGGGACGGTCGCCCGGTTTTCGTTGCCAGAACGCTCTCGATATGATGGTTGCAGACCGGAAGGCGCTCTCCGATGTTCAAGCGTTGGGGTTGCGGCGCTTCGAGCTGGGCAAATATCTCCATGATTGACCGGCGCGCCCTTAGATCCTGAGCGAATTGGTCGAACGCGACGAAAGCCGTGTCCAGAAAAGCCTGCAGAGCGTCGACCCGCGCCATCGTCAGAGATCCTTGGCAAGACGGAGCGCGTCGTAGATGGCCGCATGCGTGTTGCGCGCCGCGACCGCGTCGCCGATCCGGAAGAGTTGGTAGGCACCCTCCGGGTTGCGTTCAACCGACTGCGGCGCTCCGGAAATCAGGTCGTCGTAGGAGACCTCGCCGAGGTTCCTCGAACCAGGTTTCAGTTCGAAATAGAGGTCATCGAGCGGAATGGTGCCGTGATTGACGACGATCTGATCGAAGGTCTGCTGCTTGGCCACGCCGCCATAGTCGCTGCCGACATGCGCGATGATCTGATTGCCACTCTTTTCTGCCGCCTCCAGCCTGTAGGTGACGGTGAAGGTGACATCGAGTTTCTGCAGCGAGCGCATATAGGGAACGAGGTTCATCGCCATGACTTCCGGCGCGAAGGAACGGTCCGGCGTCATGATCTCGACCTTGGCGCCTGCCTTGGCGATGAATTCCGCGGCCTGGAGACCAGCATGGTCGCCGGCATCGTCGAAGATGAGAACGTTGGTTCCAGGCTTCACATCACCCGAGATGATGTCCCAGGAGGAAACAACGAGCTCATTGCCTTTCGAAAGAACCTCTGTGTGCGGCAATCCGCCCGTGGCGATGATGACCACGTCGGGCGCGTCGGCAAGCACGGTGTCAGCCTCGGCCCATGTGTTGAACCGGAAGGTGACGCCGAGCTTTTCGCATTGGCTCATGCGCCAGTCGATGATGCTGATCATCTCCCGCCGGCGTTCGCTCTGGGCCGTCAGCCGGATCTGTCCGCCCGGATGGTTCGCGGCCTCGAAAACGACGACCTCATGCCCCCGTTCGGCGGAGACGCGAGCGGCTTCAAGGCCAGCAGGACCCGCCCCCACGATTACGACTTTCTTCCGAACCGCGGCCTTCGGGATCCGATGCGGCATCGTTTCTTCGCGGCCGGTCGCCGCATTGTGAATGCAGAAGGCCATGCCACCTTGATAGATCCGGTCAAGACAGTAGTTGGCGCCGACACAGGGGCGGATGTCGTCCTCGCGCTTTTCCATGATCTTGCGCACGATATGCGGATCGGTCATGTGAGCGCGGGTCATGCCGATCATGTCAACCTTGCCGGCAGCGATCGCGTGACGAGCCGTCGCCACGTCCTGGATCTTTGCGGCATGGAAGGTCGGGAATTTGGTTGCTGCGCGTACATCGCCCGCAAAATCCAGATGCGGCGCGCTCGCCATGCCCTGGATCGGGATGACGTCTGTCAGGCCCGCATCCGTATCGATATGACCACGGATGACATTCAGATAATCGATGAGACCGCTTTCCTTCAGACGACGGGAGATCTCCAGGCCTTCAGCCTTTCCGGTCCCGCCGGGAAGACACTCGTCCGCCGTGTAGCGTACGCCGAGGATAAAGTCGTTGCCGACCCTTTCGCGCATCGCCTTGAAGACGTCGAGACAGAAACGCAAACGGTTATCGAGCGAGCCGCCATAGGGACCATCGAGTTCGTTGGTAAGCGGCGAGGTGAACTGGTCGATGAGATGCCCGTAGGCTTCCAGCTCGACACCATCCATGCCGCCCGCCTTCATGCGTTCGGCGGCGTCCGCAAAATCCTTGATGATGCGCTCGATGTCCCAGTCTTCGATCTTCTTCGGAACGGCGCGGTGTGACGCTTCGCGATGGTGAGAGGGTGCAACGACCGGGAGCCAGTCACCTTTGTCCCAACGAGTGCGCCTGCCGAGGTGCGTGAGCTGGATCATGATCGCGGCGCCCTGCTCATGCACGGCGTCGGTCATTTCCCTGATCCACGGCACGATTTCGTCCTTGTAGGCCAGCAGATTGTTGAAGACCGGGGGGCTGTCTTTCGAGACTGCCGCAGACCCGGCGGTCATCGTCAGCGCCACGCCGCCCTTGGCCCGCTCGACCGTATAGGCACGGTAGCGGCCCTTTGGCATACCGTCTTCCGGATAGGCCGGCTCGTGAGACGTGACGATGATGCGGTTGCGCAGGGTCAAATGCTTCAACTGAAATGGCTGAAGCAGGGGGTCGTTCGACATGCGACGGGCTCCGGTTTATGGGACTTTAATCGCAACGGTATGAGGAACTGTACACACGTGTCAATAATCAAAAACACAATAGTTTGTTTATTCGACACACGTGTACAGTTTCCTTGAAGCGGCCCTTTGGATTTGTTAGGAGGCAATCATGGAACAGTCGATGAGTGACACTGGCTGGCGCGGTTCTCAGGAGGGGTGGCTCGAAGCCGCCTACGATTCCCTGCTCGAGTCAGGCGTGGACTCGGTGAAGATCCTGCCGTTGGCCAAACGGCTCAATCTTTCCCGGACCAGCTTCTATTGGTTCTTCAAGGACCGGGAGGAACTGTTGAACGCTCTCATCGCGCGCTGGAGGGAGAAGAATACGGGTAACCTCGTCAAGCAGTCCGAAGCCTATGCGGAGTCTCTCGCCGAAGCGATGCTGAACGTTTTCGACTGCTGGGTGAACAAGGATCTGTTCGACTCCCAGTTCGAGTTCGCCGTTCGCAGCTGGGCGCTGCAATCGCCCGAGATACAGGCCGAAGTACATGAGGCCGATCAGGCGAGAATGGAGGCGCTGGGCCGCATGTTCATGCGTTTCGGCTACGAGGCGGGTCCGGCGGACGTCCGCGCGCGAACGACCTACCTGGTGCAGATTGGGTATATCTCGATGCAATCCAAGGAGGACCTCGCGCTCCGCATGAAGCGCATCCCGGAATACATCGCAATCTACACCGGACAAACGCCGCAGCAGAGGGAGCTCGACCGCTTCTTCGCCCGGCATGGCTACAAACCAGAATGAGAGAAGAATGGAAACGGACGGACCTTTGAGGGTTGGCGTAATTGGTGGTGCCGGATGGCTGGGCGGAGCAATCGCCGCAGCCATTCTCGATGCCGGCATCGTCGAGCCTCAAGACCTGTCGCTCTCCTATCGAAGCGAGCGCCCCGACCGTTTCAACGGCTCCTTCTGGACATCAGACAACCAGGCACTTGCCAACCGTTCGGACGTTATCGTTCTCTCTGTCCGCCCGGCCGACTGGCCCAGCCTGACCGTCGTCGCCGAAGGCAAGCTACTGATCTCCGTCATGGCGGGCATTCGCCTCAGCGCTCTGAGTGAGCACCACCGCACTGACCGCGTGGTCCGAACCTTGCCCAATGCGGCGGCCGAAGTTCGCAAGTCCTATACGCCGTGGATCGCCGCCGACGGGCTGCAGGACAACGATCGGAACATCATAAGGGCGATCTTCGATGCCTGCGGTTCTCAGGATGAAGTGCGTTCAGAAGCGGAAATCGACTATCTGACCGGCCTCACCGGATCGGGACCTGCCTTTCCGGCGCTGCTCGCCGAAGCGATGATGGCAGACGCCGTCTCGCATGGATTGGCACCCGAGATCGCGACGCGTGCCGTCAACACCCTTATCGTGGGTGCCGGCCGGCTGCTTGAGCAGCATGACGACTGTCCGACCGACATTGTCCAGACCTTCCTCGATTATCGCGGCACCACAGCGGCCGCGATCGAGGAGATGCGCGCGGCCGGCTTTGATGCCGCCGTTTCACGCGGGCTGACGGCTGCGTTCAGAAAATCGGTTCGCATGGGAGAAGCCTCCTAGCGTCGTGGGGACGGGGTCCGCGGCGCCCCGTCTCAAAGAAAAAGCCGCCAAAAGAGGGAACGATAATGAAAAGCTTGCTTGCATCGACATGCCTGTTCCTTGGAACCGTCGCCGGTTCGTCGCTCGCCAACGCGGCGGATTGCGGCAGCGTCACCATCGCCAGCATGAACTGGCAAAGTGCCGAGGTAATTTCCAACCTCGACAAGATCATTCTCAATGAAGGTTACGGCTGCAGCGCCGAAATCACCATCGGCGACACCGTGCCAACCATCACCTCGATGGCGGAAAAAGGCGAGCCCGATATCGCGCCCGAGGCCTGGATCGATCTGCTTCCCGACGTGGTCAAGAAGGGAACCGAGGAAGGCCGCATCGTGAAGGTCGGCTCTCCGCTTCCCGATGGCGGCGTCCAGGGCTGGTGGATCCCAAAATACTTTGCCGATGCCCATCCCGACATCAAGAGCATTCCCGATCTCCTGAAGCATCCCGACCTCATCAAGGACCCTGAAGACCCGAGCAAGGGCGCGATCTTCAATGGTCCGCAGGGCTGGGGCGGCACGGTCGTGACCGCACAGCTCTACAAGGCCTTCGAAGCAGAGAAAGCCGGCTGGACGCTGGTCGACACCGGCTCAGCCGCAGGCCTCGACGGCTCGATTGCCAAGGCCTACGAACGCAAGGAAGGCTGGGTCGGCTACTACTGGGCACCGACCGCCCTGCTTGGCAAATACGAGATGGTGCAGCTCGAAGCCGGCGTCCCCTATGACGCAGCCGAGTGGAAGCGTTGCATTACGGTTGCCGAATGCACCGACCCGAAACCGAGCGCATGGCCGGTCGACACGATCGTGACGCTCGTCGCCAAGCCCTTTTCCGAAAAGGCCGGGCCCGAGGTCATGGACTACCTCAACAAACGCTCCTGGAGCAACGAGACGATCGCCAAGCTCATGGCCTGGATGACCGACAACCAGGCGAGCGGCGAAGAAGGTGCCAAGCACTTCCTCGAAGAAAACCCGGATATCTGGAAAAAGTGGGTTTCCCCCGAGGCCGCCACGAAGATCGAGGCTGCGCTGTAACTAGCACTGCCACACCCCGGTGCGGTGTGCTTCCCGCACATCGCACCGTTCATGCCGACATAACAACAAGAACGCATCGGCTCTTTCGAGAAGGGGAACCGAATGGACTGGTTTTATCAATTCCCGCACATGGACGACAACGCGCTTCGAGATCTGAAGAAGGTCATCGACGAGACATTTCGCGGCTTTACGCGCAATTACGGCGAACTGATCGAGGGATTTTTTACGCCGCTGCAGCATTTTCTGATCGCCGCCGAACGCTTCATGACCAAGACGCCATGGCCGATCATCACGCTCCTGATCCTCGCCATCGCCTGGGGAGCCACCAGGAGCCTGCGGATCGTCGGTGGCTGTCTCGTGACGCTGTTGCTGATCGGCTACTTCGACATGTGGGACGACACGATGCGGACGATCTCGATGATCTTCGTCTGCACCGTGCTGTCGATCGCGATCGGACTGCCGATCGGCATTCTGATGTCGCGCTCCGACCGGGTCCAGCGGGTCGTCAATCCCGTGCTCGACGTGATGCAGACCATGCCGAGCTTCGTCTACCTGATCCCCGTGGTCATGCTGCTCGGCATCGGCAAGGTTCCCGGCCTGATCGCCGTCGTCATCTACGCTATCCCGCCGATGATCCGGCTCACCAATCTCGGCATTCGCCTGGTCGACAAGGACGTGCTGGAGGCGGCCGATGCCTTCGGCGCCGACAACAGGCAGAAGCTCTTCAAAGTTCAGCTCCCGCTGGCGCTCCCGACCATCATGGCAGGTATCAACCAGACCATCATGATGGCGCTTGCCATGGTCGTCATCGCCTCGATGATTGGCGTTCAGGGGCTTGGCCAACCCGTACTGAAGGCGATCGCCAACCAGTACTTCACGCTTGGCATCTTCAACGGACTTGCGATCGTCGGCATCGCCATCATGTTCGACCGTGTCAGCCAGGCCTACGGCGAACGGCTGCAGAAGCACCGGGAGGTGGTTCATGGCTGATCATGCTTTCGGCGGTATCCAGATCCGCCATCTCTATAAGATCTTCGGGCCGAATGCGCAGTCCCATGTCGAGGCAGTCAAGAACGGCCTGACCAAGACGGAACTCAACGAGCGCTACGGGCATGTGCTCGGCCTTCGCGACATCAACATCGAGATGCCGTCGGGCTCGATCCAGGTGATCATGGGGCTTTCCGGATCGGGCAAGTCGACGCTCATCCGCCATATCAACCGGCTGATCGACCCGACGGCAGGCGAAGTGCTCGTTGACGGAGTCGACGTGGTGAAGATGCCGGAAACGGAACTGCGCGAATTCCGCCGCCATCAGACGGCCATGGTGTTCCAGAAGTTCGCGCTGCTTCCGCATCGAAGCGTGCTCGACAACACGATCTTCGGCCTTGAAATCCAGGGCGTGTCGCGCGCGCAAAGCATCGACACCGCCATGTGCTGGCTGGAACGGGTCGGTCTTAAAGGCTTCGAGCAGAAGTATCCCAATCAGCTCTCCGGCGGTATGCAGCAGCGCGTCGGCCTTGCCCGCGCGCTTGCCAATGACGCACCGGTGCTTTTGATGGATGAGGCCTATTCGGCCCTCGATCCCCTCATCCGCACCGACATGCAGACGGTGCTTCTGGACCTGCAGAAGGAGATCAAGAAGACGATCGTCTTCATCACCCATGATCTCGACGAGGCACTGAGGCTGGGTGACCAGATCGCCATCCTTCGTGACGGCGAGGTCATCCAGCAGGGTTCGAGCCAGGATATCGTGCTGAGACCGGCCGACGACTATGTCGCGAACTTCGTGAAGGAGGTGAACCGGGGTCGCGTGGTGCATGTAGAGGCGATCATGACGCCATTCGGCGCGACCGCCGTCGATAGCGGGCAACGGATTGCCGCCGATCTCACAATCGAAGAGGCGGTGCGTACGCTCGCCTCTGCACCCGAAGGCGACATCATCGTCGTCGATCCCTCGGGAAAGCCTCTCGGCACGGTCACCTTCCGCCAGCTGGCGGGCGCGATGGTCAATGCGCACGAGACGAACGATCGCGATATGGCGATTGCGGCCACCGCCGCGTGAGGCACCGGCGCGACCGTCCAATTGCCTCCGGGCGGTGTGTTCGCCGCCCGGAAGAGCCGACGACGCTGTTCCCCTTCCCAACCTGATCCTCTCCCCGCCCGGAGTTGCGCCATGTCCAAGAAGTTTCCCCGGTTATTCTCCCCTCTCAAACTGCGGTCGCACACGCTGAAGAACCGGATCGTGTTCGGCGCCCACACCGCAAACATGGCCGTCGAGGGCCTGCCGACCGAACGCCATGCCGCCTATTACCGGGAGCGCGCGATCGGCGGGGCCGCGATGATTGTCGTCGAACCCATGCCCGTGCATGCCGCAGCCGTTCTCACCCGCGGCAACTTCCGGCATTCGGACGATCGCGTCATTCCCCACTTCAAGAAGGTGGTTGAGGCAATCAAGGAACATGAAGCCGTCGCGATCCAGCAGCTCTATCATGTCGGGGCGCATGGGGATTCCGACAACTCATTTCATCCGCACTGGTCGCCTTCTGGCGGGCCCAGCTATCACGACAGCGACGGCTCGCATCCGATGACCGAGGCCGAAATCCTTGAGACGATCGACGGTTTCGTCGAGGCGGCACGGCGATGTCGGGACGCCGGCTTCGACGGCGTCGAAGTGTGGGCGGCCTATCTTGGCATGGTGGATCAATTCTGGACCCCCTGGTGCAATCGGCGTGATGATCAATGGGGCGGTTCGCTTGAAAATCGCACGCGGATGTCGCGCGAAATCCTGACACGGATCAGGGAGGTCTGCGGCCCCGACCTCATCGTCGGCCTTGCCGTCAGCGACGAACCGGATGTGAAGGTTGCGCTTCAACGCGACGAGCTTGCCGAGATCATCCGCCTGCACGACGAACTGGGCCTCATCGACTATGTCACATGCGGCTCGGGAGGCTACCTCGATTTCTACAAGCTGATGCCGACGTTCCTCTATCCCGAGAAACTGGGAGCCGACCTCGCAGCGGTCCTGAAAGGCGTCGTCAAGAATGCAGTGGTGATCGCCGAAAGCCACATCCGCACCCCGGAAAACGCCGAAACGGTGCTGGGCGAAGGAGCCGCCGATCTCGTATCGATCGTGCGCGGCCAGATCGCCGATCCGCATCTGGCAACCAAGGCGGACGAGGATCGCCCGGAGGACATTCGCGGCTGCATCTCGTGCAACCAGATGTGCTGGGGACGCCGGTCACGTGACTACTGGATCAGCTGCCTGATCAACCCATCCGTCGGCCGTGAGGCCGAATGGAACGGCGACCGTTTTTTGAAGACCAGTGATCCCCAGCGCGTGCTGGTCATCGGCGGTGGCCCAGCCGGACTGGAGGCCGCCCGGGTGGCCGCCGAGCGAGGACACAAGGTCGTGCTCACAGAAGCGTCGAACCGGCTCGGCGGTAACTTCCTGCTGGCAGGCATGCAGCCCAGAAGAGCCCAGATCCTCGATCTCATCGCCTGGTATGAGCGCCAACTCGAAAAACTCGGTGTAGAGGTTCGCCTCAACTCCTATATCGAGGCCGAGGACATCGACCCTTCCGAGTTCGGGCGTGTCATCGTCGCCACCGGCTCCTATTCACCGGAGACGGGCTTCCAGAAAGCGCTGCCGGCGGTCGAGACGATGCCGGGCCTGGCGAAGGGTAACGTCTTCACGGTCGAAGCCGTGATGGCGCGGCAGGCAAGGCCGGGCAAGCGCGTGCTGCTCTTGGATGAAGGTGGCGGCTGGCGTGGCTGCGGCACCGCCTGGAAGCTCGCCGAGGACGGCCACGAAGTGGCGATCCTGACGCCCGACCCCTTCGTCGGCAAGGAGTTGCAGAGAACCGCAGCCGACGTTCCGATGCGGCAGGCGCTCAGGAAACTCGGCGTGACATGGATCGTCGAAGCCAGCATCACCGAATGGCATGGCAACGGTGCGACGATCATCGACCACACCACGGGAGAGTGTCGCTTCATCGACGCGGATACGTTGGTCACGGCCACCACGAATGCCCCGGCCGACTGGCTGATTCCGGGGCTCGCCGAACGCGGTATCGCTACGCAACAGATCGGCGACTGCGCGGCCCCGCGGCAGGCGCCCTATGCGTTTTATGAGGGTCGGAAAGCGGGATTGGAGATCTGACATGGCGGATGACGTGGAACTCGGCGCAGCGGAAGCGGAGGATCTGGCGCTGAGAGCTTGCCTTGGTGCCGGCGCCAATCCGGCGAGCGCCCGCTCGCTCGTGGACGCGACAGTGTCGGCCGCCCGCTTCGGCTCCGCCGCTGTCGGGTTTCCGCACCTGGTCGATTACCTGAACAGTTTTCGCGAGGGACGTATCAACTGCGATCCCGCACCAGTCGTTGCGCGCCCGTTCCCCGCCTATCTGTCATCCGATGCCGACCGTGGCATCGCGCAACTCGGCTTCGATCTTGCCGTCCAAGACTTCGTTGCCGTCGCCCGCACCTTCGGGGTCGCGCTGTTCACCCAGAAGAACAGCTACACGACGGGCGAGCTCGGCTATTACGTGCGCCGGCTTGCGTTGGAAGGCTTGAGCGGCCTTGCGGCTACCAATGCGAATGCCATGGTCGTTGCAAAGGCAGGAGGACCCGCCATTTACAGCACGAACCCAATCGCCTTCGGCTTTCCGCTCGGCGATGGCACCCCGCCGCTGATCATCGATCAATCTTCCAGCGCCACTGCCTATGTCAACATCGTCGCCGCTGCCGCCGAGGGAAGATCTATTCCCAAAGGTTGGGCGGTCGACGCGCAAGGCGCCGATACCCAGGACGCCGAAAAGGCGCTTTTAGGCGCGCTGCTACCCTTCGGCGGTCGCAAGGGTGCGAATGTCGCGCTCCTCGTTGAATTGCTGTCGGCCGGCATCTCGGGCGGACCCTGGTCGCTGGACACGCCAAGCTTCAGAACAGGCGATGCATCTCCCGCTGTCGGGTTGACGGTGATTGCAATGATGCCAGGTTCGGAAGGGAGCGACCACATCGCCCGTGCCCACGACCAGATCCGGCGGCTGGAGGAACTCGGCGTTCACGTCCCGGGCGTCAGCGGCAGGCCGCTTCGCTCGACGGAGCGACCGTTGCGGATGCCCCGCGCTGTCTTCGATGACATCAGTCGTTTTGCGTCCGATTGGTCTGGTGGAATAGCGTAACCCACCGACAAAGATCCCGTCACACACCGAGAGAAATCGCCATTCCCTCCGGGGCGGCATACATCGCCATGTTCTTGCGCGATAAATCAAGGTGTGCACGAACCAACGCCTCCGCTCGATCAGGATCGTGGTTCGCTATTGCATCGATCATTTCGTCGTGTTGGCGCGACGCCTCGTGCAACTCCTCCAACATGCGCGCGTTGCTCGGTCTGTAAAAAATCTTGCCGATACGCGCATGATCAATCAAAAGCCGGCGAAGGCTTGGAAGAATGAAGGCATTGTTCGCAATCTCGCCGACCCGAAGGTGAAATTTGTCATTGTAGAAGACGCGGGCGTCGACGTCGTTGCTGTGGACCGCGTCGCGAAAGCTGTCCTGTATCTCGCGCAGGCCCGCGATGTCGGCCTTCGACGCGTGTTCGGCGGCCAGCCGCGTGGCCGCAACATAGATCATCGGCGCGATCAAAAAGAAATCGCGAAGGGATTGGTAGCTCATTGAGGTCACGCGGGCCGGCCGGTTCGCTTCAAGTTCAATGAACCCTTCCCCAGCAAGCTGTCGCATCGCTTCGCGCACTGGGGGGCGGGACAATCCAAATTCCTCGCTCAACGCTACTTCGTCCAGAACCGATCCCGGCGCTATCTGCATCGTGAGGATACGGTGGCGCAAGGTGTTATTCAGGGCAGCCTTTCGATCCGGGCCGACGCCTGGTTCAGGTGAGCTTTGATTGTTCGCCATGGCAAACTCCTTTTGAGCCTATATTGTCTACAAAAGATAGACTGGTCAACGCATTTCGATTTCCGTCGACGATCTTGCGGCCACGCGACTCTTTTGCCCGCTCCGCGGTGGATGCGCAAGGCCCAGCGGGCGACCTTCCAGGAACAAGTATCTGTCGTAGGTTCTGGTCCTCATTCCTCGCGCCGGAAGACGAGCCGCAGCCCTGTCTCACCATCACATTTCGTGTGTCTATTGACAGTAGACTAAATGTCTATCTATTGTATTATGACAAAACGACGGTGGCGATCGCCAGAGCGTTGATCCGACGCCGAGCGTTGCCGATGGCTTCCGGATTGATGGAGAAGACAAATGACGGAACTTCTGACGAGGGCGCAGTACGAGCAAATCGCGTCGAGACTATCCCTCCCTTCAAAGGCCATCATCGACGGTCGTTCTGTCGACGCGGGATCGGGACGCACGTTCGCAACCACTAATCCGGCGACAGGAAAGAAGCTGGCGGACTTGCCTGCTTGCGGCCCCGAGGACGTCGATGCGGCGGTCGCGAGTGCGCGGCAGTCATTTGCCGACGGGCGCTGGTCGAAGCAGCATCCGGCCGCCCGCAAGCAGGCTCTTCTTCGTCTGGCGCAACTCATTGAGAACAACCTAGTCGACCTTTCGGTGATGGAGAGCCTCGACAGCGGCAAGACGATCCTCGATTGCCAGACGGTGGACGTGCCTGAGACGATCAACTGCCTGCGCTGGCATGCCGAAGCGATCGACAAGATCTACGATCAGGTCTCTCCCGCCTCGAACGACCACATCGCGCTCGTCGTTCGCGAACCCGTGGGTGTTGTCGGGCTGGTCCTGCCTTGGAACTTCCCGCTCCTGATGCTTGCATGGAAGATCGGTCCGGCGCTTGCCGCGGGCTGCAGCCTGGTCGTCAAGCCGGCGGCGGAAACCTCACTGACGGCACTTCGGGTCGCCGAATTGGCACTGGAGGCCGGCATCCCGGCCGGCGTCTTCAACGTGGTAACGGGCTCGGGTTCACAGGTCGGCGAACCGATCGGCCGGCACATGGATGTCGACGCCGTGTCCTTCACAGGTTCGACGGAGACCGGTCGACGCTTCCTCAAGTATTCGTCCGAGTCCAACCTCAAGGAAGTCGTCCTCGAAATGGGCGGCAAGAACCCCTCGATCGTCATGGACGACGCTGACGATCTGGACGCGGTCGCCGCTCATATCGTGAACGGCGCCTATTGGAACATGGGCGAGAATTGCTCGGCCATCTCTCGACTGATCGTCCATTCCGCCATCAAGGAAAAGCTGCTGGAAAAGATCGTCTCCGAGGTGAAGAACTGGCACGTGGGCGATCCGCTGGATCCGGACAACCGCGTCGGCCCCCTCGTCTCCGAGGCGCACTACGGCAAAGTTGCGAGCTATCTCGGCGGCGAAGTGAAGGTCCTTCACGGCGGCGAAACCAGCGAGGGCCGCTTCGTTCACCCGACAATTGTCGAGGTCGAAAGCAATGCCGCCCGGCATGCGAAGGAAGAGATCTTCGGCCCGATCCTGACGGTCATCACCGTGGACAGCCTGAAAGAAGCGGTCACGATCGCCAACGAGACGGAGTACGGCCTGACGGCCTCCGTCTTTACCGGCCACGGCAAACGCGCCATGCGGGCTGCCCGCGCTCTTCGTGCAGGCACCGTCACCGTCAACTCCTTCGGTGAAGGCGATATCACCACACCGTTCGGCGGCTATAGGCAGTCCGGCTTCGGCGGGCGCGACAATTCCGTTCACGCCCACGACCAATACACCCAGCTCAAGACCATCTGGCTCGATCTCACCGACGACGAAACCGCGGATCTGTAATCATGACCAACTTTCCATTTCCCGGACTGAACCTCGCAATCGCAACACCCTTCGATGCTGAAGGTCGCATCGACTACGCGAAGCTCGAGCAGAACATCGAGCGCTATCTGGCGCTCGGCGTACCCGGCTTCGTGTTGAGCTCGGGCACCGGCATGCATGTGTATCTGACGAAAGAGGAATCGAAGGAGCTTGTGCGGCGCGGCTCGAGGATCATCAACGGGAGGGCGAAGGTGATTGCGCAGACCTCGGCGCTGCTGACGGCCGACGTGGTGGAGCGGACGAAGTTTGCCGCCGATTGCGGCGCTGACGGCGTCATGGTCCTGCCGCCCTTCTTCGAGGGTCCGACGGACGATGAGGGCATTATCGACTTCTATGCGGAAGTGGCCGCCGCCGGCCTTCCGGTCATCGGCTACAACGTCCCGCACGCCGTCGGCGTGACCGTGACGCCGGAGCTTCTCAAGGAACTTTGCGCGATCCCGAACTTCTGTGCGGTCAAGGACAGCAGCGGCGATCTCGGCAAGCAGGCATCGCTCATTCGTACCGGCCTTCCGGTCATGAACGGCGCCGACCACCTCGTTCCCTTTGCTCTCTGGTCCGGAGCGAGCGGCCTCATCTGGGGCGGCGCCAACTTTGCGCCGCGCACCGCGCTCGCGCTGGTCGCAGCAGCAACCGCCGGCGAATGGGGCAAGGCGCGCGAGATCTGGTCCCTGCTCGAACCAGCCATGTCCCTTATCTGGGAAGGCGACTACGTGCAGTCGGTCTATGCCGCCGCCGAACTCACTGGCCATGGTGCCGGCGCGCCGCGAAAGCCGCTACGCCCGCTTGCTGCAGGCCGGACCGAAACCATCCGCGCTGCCCTCGGCAGCCTGATCGAACGGGAAGCCTAAACCGTGAGCACGCCCTCGAAAAAGGTATTTGTTGCATCGAGACTCCCGAAGAACACGGGCGTTTCCGGGTGGGTTGCGATGCTCCCTGCCCGCCAGGCAAAGCCCCGGCTCGAGGGACATACCACCGCTGACGTTGTCATCATCGGCGGCGGCTTTGCGGGTCTTTCCGCATCACGCAGGATCATGGAACTCGACCCGACACTCCATGTCGCCGTCCTTGAGGCCGGTGTCATCGGGGAGGCGGCGGCGGGACGAAACTCCGGTTTCATCATCGACCTGCCGCACGAGGTCTCCTCCGAAGACTACAGCGGGGACTCGGCTGCAAAGAGCCGCGAGGCAATCGAGATCAGCCGGACGGCCATCGGCCTTGCCAGGGTCGTTGCACAGGAACAGGGCTGGGGCCGCGAAATCTTCGATCCGTGTGGGCGCTACAGCGTCGCCATCAGCGATGAGGGAGACCAGCATCTCCTCGATTATGCCGAGGGACTGGTGAAACTTGGCGAAAGGCATGAGCTGCTCAATGCGCGCGAAATCGCCGACGTGACGGGCACAAACACCTATACGTCGGCGCTGTTCACGCCTGGAACCATCATGGTGCAGCCGGCGGCCTATATTCGCGGCGTCGCAGATAGCCTGCGTGAACCGGTCAGGGTCTACGAAAATACTCCCGCAGTGCAGTTGGAAAATGCCGGTCACGGGTGGCTCGTCAAGACGCCCCAAGGCTCAATCAGTACCGACCGCATCATCCTTGCGAACAATGGCCATGCGGAGAGCTTCGGCTTCTTTGCGAGCCGGTTTCTCCACGTATTCACCTTTGCCTCGATGACGCGAGAGTTCGACCCAAGCCGGTTGCCGGGTCACCGCAAATGGGCAGCGACACCGGCCCTTCCGATGGGTACCACCGTCCGGCGCATTCAGGGTCAGGGCGGCGACCGTATTCTTGTCCGCTCCCGCTACACCTATCACCACAATATCGAGGCGAGCGAGGGAACCCTCCGGCGCGCTGGTGTGAAGCATGACCAGAAGTACCACGCCCGCTTTCCCCATCTGACAGATATTCCGATGGAATTTCGATGGGGCGGCGCAATGGCGCTGACATGGAATTCTGTGCCCGCTTTCGGCGAGATCGAGGCCGGCATATTTGCAGCGTGCGGGTGCAACGGCGTCGGCGCCACGAAAGCCACAGCAAACGGCATCGCAGCGGCAGAACTGATGCTTGGCGTCAAATCAAGGCTGACCGAAATCTTCGCGCGCTTCGACGCGCCGAAATCGCTGCCTCGTCAACCGCTTCGGACAATCGGGGCTAAGGCAAACCTCGCGTTCCGTGAGTGGCGCGCCGGTGGTGAGTAGATAGTCGCCGCAAACAAAGGGCGGCAATAGATCCTTTCAATAACTGAAGTCGGTGGTCGCGGCACTCCGGCTTTGATGGAACGTGCCGCCAAAAAAGGGAACGGAAAAATGAAAAAGTTGCTTGCATCTACCTGCTTGATGTTCGGCCTACTTGGCGGAGCATCGGTGTCACATGCCGCCGAATGCGGCAGCGTGACCATCGCCAGCATGAACTGGCAGAGCGCCGAGGTGCTGTCGAACCTCGACAAATTCATTCTCAATGAAGGCTATGGCTGCAGCGCCGAGATCACCATCGGCGACACCGTGCCGACCATCACTTCCATGGCGGAGAAGGGCCAGCCCGACATCGCTCCGGAAGCATGGATCGACCTTTTGCCCGATATCGTCAAAAAGGGAACGGAAGAAGGCCGGATCGTCAAGGTCGGCTCCCCCCTGCCCGATGGCGGCGTGCAGGGCTGGTGGATCCCGAAGTATCTCGCTGATGCCCATCCGGACATCAAGACGATTGGCGACGTGCTGAAGCATCCGGAACTCTTCCCGGATCCGGAAGACGCGAAGAAGGGCGCCATATTCAATGGCCCGCAGGGCTGGGGCGGCACGGTGGTCACGGCCCAGTACTTCAAGGCGTTCGAAGCCGAGAAGGCAGGTTTCACGCTGGTGGACACCGGTTCGGCAGCGGGTCTCGACGGTTCCATCGCCAAGGCCTACGAACGCAAGGAAGGATGGGTTGGCTACTACTGGGCGCCGACTGCGCTGCTTGGCAAGTACGAGATGGTAAAGCTCGATGCAGGCGTACCGGTCGATGCGGCCGAATGGAAACGCTGCATCACCGTCGCCGATTGTTCAGATCCCAAGCCGAGCGCCTGGCCCGTCGATACGATCGTCACGCTGGTGGCCAAACCGTTCTCCGAAAAGGTCGGGTCTGAGGTCATGGACTATCTCAACAAGCGCGCCTGGAGCAACGACACTGTCAGCAAGCTGATGGCCTGGATGACGGACAATCAGGCAAGCGGCGAAGAAGGCGCCAAGCACTTCCTCGAAGAAAATGAAGCCGTTTGGTCAAAGTGGGTTTCGCCGGAAGCGGCCGAGAAGATCAAATCGGCGTTTTAAGCCACTTCTGGGTGCGGGGTGCTCCGGCGCACCGCACCTTTGCCAAAATCGAAAACCTTGCGCCGGCTTCTTCAAAAAGGGGGGAACCGAATGGAATGGCTTTATGAATTCCCACACATGAACGACGACCGTCTTCGCATGCTGAAAAAAGCGATAGACGAAGGATTCCGGTCGTTCACGCGCGCCTATGGCGACGCCATCGAGGGCTTTTTCTCCCCCTTACAGCACTTTCTGATCGCTTCCGAGCGCTTCATGACACAAACGCCCTGGCCCATCATTCTCATCATCATCCTGGCGATCGCCTGGGGTGCGAGCAGAAGCTTGAAAGTCGTGCTGGGTTGCTTGGTGACCCTTTTGGCGATCGGCTATTTCGACATGTGGGACGACACGATGCGGACGGTCTCGATGATCTTCGTCTGCACGCTGCTGTCGATTGCCATCGGCATTCCGATCGGCATTCTGATGTCTCGGTCCGATCGCCTCCAGCGGGTCGTCAACCCGGTGCTCGACGTCATGCAGACGATGCCGAGCTTCGTCTATCTGATCCCCGTCGTCATGCTGCTGGGGATCGGCAAGGTTCCGGGCCTCATCTCGGTGGTCATCTACGCGATACCGCCGATGATCAGGCTTACCAATCTCGGTATTCGCCTCGTCGACAAGGACGTTCTTGAAGCGGCCGATGCCTTCGGCTCGTCCGGTTGGCAGAAGCTCAAGAACGTGCAGTTACCGCTGGCCTTGCCGACGATCATGGCCGGCATCAACCAGACGATCATGATGGCGCTGGCCATGGTCGTCATCGCGTCGATGATCGGTGTGCAGGGTCTTGGCCAACCCGTGCTGAAGGCAATCGCCAACCAGTACTTCACGCTGGGCATTTTCAACGGCCTTGCCATCGTCGGCATCGCCATCATCTTCGACCGGGTCAGCCAGGCATACGGCGAGAGGCTCCAGAAACATAGGGAGATCGTCCATGGCTGACACGAAGTTCGGCGGCATCAAGATCCGCCACCTCTACAAGATCTTCGGACCGAACGCGAAAGCCCATGTCGACGCAGTGCAGAAAGGCCTGACGAAGACGGAGCTCAACGAACGACATGGGCATGTTCTCGGCTTGCGGGACATCAACATCGAAATCCCGTCCGGCTGCATCCAGGTGATCATGGGCTTGTCGGGTTCGGGCAAATCAACCCTCATCCGGCACATCAACCGCCTGATCGATCCGACGGCCGGCGAAGTGCTTGTCGACGGCGTCGACGTCGTCACGATGAGCCAGCCGGAGTTGCGCGAGTTTCGACGGCACCAGACGGCCATGGTGTTCCAGAAGTTCGCGCTGCTTCCCCATCGCAACGTTCTGGACAACACGCTTTATGGCCTTGAGGTTCAGGGCCTCGAGCGCGCGAAGGGCGTCGACATCGCAATGCGATGGATCGAGCGCGTCGGTCTGAAAG
Organism: Ensifer sp. EB106-03-01-XG145; assembly: GCF_058792075.1. NCBI lineage: Bacteria > Pseudomonadati > Pseudomonadota > Alphaproteobacteria > Hyphomicrobiales > Rhizobiaceae > Ensifer > Ensifer sp. EB106-03-01-XG145. The sequence continues at coordinate 89,930 of NZ_JBYTEC010000009.1, forward strand.
GCTTTGAAAGCAAATACCCCAATCAGCTTTCCGGCGGCATGCAGCAGCGTGTCGGCCTCGCTCGTGCGCTTGCCAACGACGCGCCGGTTCTCTTGATGGACGAGGCCTATTCGGCCCTCGACCCACTGATCCGCATGGACATGCAGACGGTTCTTCTCGACCTGCAGAAGGAGATCAAGAAGACCATCGTCTTCATCACCCACGATCTCGACGAAGCCCTCCGATTGGGCGACCAGATCGCGGTCCTGCGCGACGGCGAGGTCATCCAGCAAGGCACCAGCCAGGACATCGTCCTTAGACCTGCCGACGACTACATCGCCAACTTCGTCAAGGAGGTGAACCGTGGTCGGGTCGTTCATGTCGAGGCCGTCATGACGCCGGTCGCCGCGGATCATGCCGTCAATGGCGCAACACTGAGCACGGGAAGCACGATCGAAGCCGCCCTCAAGATTCTGGTGCACAAGGATGCCAAGGATCTGGTGGTGGTCGATGCCGTCGGAATGCCTGTCGGCGTCGTTGATCTGAAGCGGCTGGCCGCGGCGGTCGTAACGCCGCACTGAGCGGCGGGAGACTCGCACCCATCCAACGGAAATCTAAGAAGCCGGGCCAGGCGTCGCCGCGGCGGAGGCCGCTCGTCCAAATTCCGGCCCTATCGATGGAGAAGACATCATGAAGTTCGAAGGTATTTACACCCCAGCAATCACGCCGATCGGGCACGACGGGCAAATCGACCGCAAGGGTTTTGCAGCCGTGCTCGTGTCCCTTATCGAGGCCAGGGTTCACGGCATCATAATTGGCGGATCGACCGGCGAGTACTACGCCCAGAGCGCCCAGGAACGTTTCGCCCTCGCCGCCCTCGCCAAGGATGTGATCGGCTCAAGGATACCACTCATCGTTGGCACGGGTGCCACCAGAACGGAAGACTCCGTGGAGTTCGCCAAGGCGGCCAAAGAGATAGGCGCTGACGCCATTCTCGTTTCATCGCCGCCCTACGCATTGCCGACACAGGAGGAGAACGCGGTCCACGCTTTGACGGTGGACCGGGCGGCCGATCTCCCGATCATGCTCTACAACTATCCGGCCCGCATGGGGGTAGTGATGGGGGATGAGTATTTCTCCCGAGTCAGCGAATCCAGAAACGTCGTGGCCATCAAGGAAAGTTCCGGCGACATGGCCAATCTTCATCTGCTCGCCCGCAAATACCCGCACATTGCTCTTTCCTGCGGTTGGGATGACCAGGCACTCGAATTCTTTGCCTGGGGCGCAAGGAGTTGGGTCTGTGCCGGCTCCAACTTTCTGCCGAAGGAACATGTCGCTCTTTATGAGGCCTGCGTCGTCGAGAAGAACTTCGACAAGGGACGGGCGATCATGACGGCGATGCTGCCGCTCATGGATTTTCTCGAATGCGGCAAGTTCGTCCAGTCGATCAAGCATGGATGTGAACTGATCGGGCTGCCGGCGGGACCGGTCAGAACGCCGCTCGGCCCGCTCAATGCCGAAGAAAAGAAAACCCTCGAGACGATCGTCGCCACCTTGAAGCGCACCGTCGCTCAGATCACCTCGGGGACCAACCATGCATGAGCTCAACGCGATATCCAAGGGCGTTCAATTTCCTGCCGTTGTCTTCGAACACGGCAGGCAACTTCTTCAATCGACGAGCGAGACGATGAGATGATCACGCGGTCCGTCAAACGCTTGCCGGTCGAAAATGGCATTTCGGGCTGGGAGGCGATCAGCCGGCGTTCGTTTCCGGTTCGATCGCTCGACGGCCACGTGAACGCAGACTGGCTTATCATCGGCGCCGGCTTTGCCGGCCTTTCGGCAGCGCGCCGCCTGCTGCAACTGCGCCCCGACGACAAGATCGTCATCCTGGAGGCGAGTGAAGTGGGCAAGGGTACGTCGGGTCGGAACTCCGGCTACATGATTGACGTGCCGCACAACCTGTCATCCAACGAATATTCAAGCGGAACGGCTGACGCCACTCGCCGGGAAGTGGCCCAGAACCGTTACGCCATCAAGTTCGCCACGCAAGCGGCGGAAGCCTATGGTATGTCGCGTGAGACCTTCGATCCCGCAGGAAAGATCAATGCGGCTGCGACGGCACGCGGCATGAAACTTAATATGAGTTTCGGCCAGTCCCTCCGGAGTGCAGGCGAGGAGCACACCTTCCTTGATGCCGCCGAGATGCGGGAGATAACGGGGTCGAACTATTACCTCGGCGGGCTTTATACGCCCGGTGCGGTGCTGATCCAGCCGGCGGACTACGTGCGCCAATTCGCTGCTGGACTTTCACACGAAGTCGAACTCTTCGAGCGGTCTCCCGTGACGTCGCTTAAACGTGACAACGGCATCTGGACGGCATCGGTGGCGCGCGGCGCGGTAAGCGCTCCCAAGGTCATACTGGGTGTCAACGGCCATGTGGAAGATTTCGGGCATTTCGGCAGGCGGCTGATGCACATCTTCGCCTATGCTTCGATGACCGCACCATTTCCCGCCGACGCTTTCGGACACAAGGTGTCTGGTCGTGATCGTTGGGCTTTGCTCCCGGCCGACGCAATGGGTGCCACCGTGCGCAAGATCACATCAGGCGGTCAGTCGCGCATCGCGATCCGCACCAAATACACCTACGACACGACGGTCGCCCTTTCGGAAAGTCGCCTCTCGAAAATGGGGCGAGCGCATCGACGCTCAATGGATGCGAGATTTCCGGACCTCAAGGGAATACCGTTCGAGCACAGTTGGGCAGGTCGTCTTTGCCTCAGCCTCAACCACGTGCCGGCTTTTGGCGAGATCGACGAAGGGCTCTTTTCCGCCTGCTGCGAAAATGGGCTTGGCACTGTCAAGAGCACCCTTGCCGGCATGATGGCCGCCGACTTGGCGACCGGGACCGTCTCACGGGAACTCGAAGAATACATGGATCATCGAGGCCCAACCCGGCTCCCGCCCGAGCCGTTTGCCTGGCTCGGGATAAACTCGGTGATCCGATTGCAGGAAATGCGCGCAGGTCGTGAGGGATGATCCCTCGCGGGCAATGCGAGGACCGGATGAAGGCTAAGATCGGTCTCCCGGCCCGAAGGATGACGAGGCAAGATCCGAAGCTTATCTGGAAGCTTTTCCACCGCGATAAGCGGCCCGCGCAGGCCAATCAAGGTCCGGGCAACGAGGTAGGTTTGCGATGAACTTGAAATCCAACGCTGCTGCGGCGACCAACCGGCTCAAGATCGGTTTCGTGCTCACCCGATCGTTTACCCTTTCTGCCTTCGCGCTGTTCGTCGACACCCTCCGGCTCGCAAGTGACGAACTCGACAAGTCCGGTCGCATTCGGGCGGACTGGCAGGTCCTCGGCAACACACGGCATCTCATCACCTCAAGCTGCGGAGTGCAGGTGGCGCCAACATCGGGCCTGGTCGACCCTGCCCCATTCAACTACATCGTCGTCGTCGGCGGCTTGCTCAACAGCGAAAACCCGATCGACGACGAAACCGTCGGGTTCCTCAAGAGGGCGGCGGCGCGAAAAGTCCCGTTGATCGGCCTGTGCACCGGGACCTTCACCTTGGCTGAGGCCGGCCTGATGACAGGCCACAATGTTTGTGTCAGCTGGCTCCACTATCAGGCATTCCGCGAGCGTTTTCCGGAGCTGAAGGTTCGCTCGGACCGCCTCTTCAATCTGGACCGCACTCGCGGGTCCTGCGCCGGAGGCAGCAGTGCAGCCGACATGGCAGCCCAAATCGTGCGCCTTCATATCAGTAAGGAAGCGGAGCGGAATGCACTCGAAGTCCTGCAGATCGACAAGGCGCGTTCGCACCTTCATGTCCAGCCGAGAAAGCCGCTCGCGATCGAGAGCAATGATCCCCGTTTAAACGCGGCTCTCATCATCATGGAGCAGCACACCGAAAACACGATCTCGATTTCCGAACTGGCGGCCTCCGTCGGATTGTCGCGGCGCCAGCTTGAGCGCCTGTTCATGGAAAAGGCCAAGATGTCGCCTGCGCTCGTCTACAGAAAGCTTCGGCTGGGACGTGCGAAACATCTTCTCATACAGACGGATGCGTCGCTGATTGAGATCGCCCTCGAAGTCGGCTTCGAGAGCGCCGGGCACTTCTCGAGAATATTCGCAAAAACCTACGGACAGACGCCGAGCAGGCTCAGAGCGCAACGGTCGACGTGATCTGTCCAACAGCCGTCTCAACGATAATCGCGCCGAAGAAGTTGCCGTCGAGCGGCGCGATCCGAGGGAGACCTGATCTTGGTAGGCATCGGCACTGCTCGATCGAAGGGTGACAATCGCCCCAACCAACCCACTGCGGCCCCTGAAGCAATCAAACACGCCTACGAAGTCCGGAGGGGCTACCTTCCTCGAAAGCGGCTCTGGACCGGATGGCGGTCAGGGAGTGCGATTGGCAAACCGCTGAGACTGCGGTCGCTCAGACACGGCGGCCGAAACGAAGAGGTGCATTCCCGACGATACATTACGCGATCATTTTAGCCCAGAACGTGAACATCTTGCCGTGCAAGGGGCTCATGAAGTACGGATCCCTTCTGCCCTAGGAGACGTCCCGATACGCGCGTCCACTCCCCTTGCTCTGTGAGTGAAGGCATCAGGTTTAAGTCGGCGATCGAGAAGTTCCCCGAGGTCGATCAGCGACATGTACAAAAGCAGCCTGGCCATGCAGGCACCGAAATGATCCGGCGCGACCGATTTAGGGTCAAACTGACAAAGGCCTCAGGGGACTGTAGGGACTTTGTTCCGCCAGCATTCGTGCGATTTTGATCTGGTCCTGCAGGCCCCAATCCACCGGTGTCAGACTCAAACCGAGTACCTCATCTGCCGGGCCGCACCATCAACCGGGCAACGTCGATGATATCGTCCTGGGCAGTTGTTCGATCGTCCTCTGGCCGTTCTCAAGCCCACGGATGACGTCGTTAGTCGAACCATTTACATTGACGCCCCTTCCAGGTGGGCACCCTTAAAACGCTCGTTCATCGCAAGGATCGATTCTACATCCGGCATCAGGCATGCGGCTGTTGCCAGTGCGTCGGCTATGGCGGCGGATGGTGCCGAGACCGACACAGAGCGCCAGGTTGCTGGCGCGGGCATTCCGGTCACGGGGTCGAGAATATGTCCGTCTCTGGCAGCCTGATCGAAGGTTGTGCCCAGAGGGGCGGAGGTAGCCAGCGCGCGCTGGCGCAGCGGCAGGCGCTCACCCGATTCCAATCGGACCGGCCATCCGCCGCCGCCCGGCTGTCCACCGAGCGCACGGAACTCGCCGGTGTCGATCAAAATGTCCGTCAGGCCCTCAGCATCAAGCAATACTGCTACCCGATCCGCGACATATCCTTGGCCGATGCCGTTCAACGTCAGCGCCATGCCCGGATGCAGGGTGATCGATGCTGCTTCAAGCTTTACCTTAGCCCAGCCTACGTTGGCGCGCACTCGATCAACTTCTGCCGAGCCGGGTCGCGTGCCGTTTGCAGCCGATTCGGCCCAGAGCGTCCAGAGCGGCTGCACCGTCGGATCGAAGCGCCCGCCGCTCGCTCGATGGACTGCGTCGGCCAGTGACAAACACTCCAAGAACTCAAACGGCGGGGCTTGAAGATGACCATCGCGGTTCAGCCGCGAAAGCGCGCTGTCCGGACGATAGAGACTGAGGATATTTTCCAGGCGATCGATCTCGGCCATGACGCGCGTGACGATGGCGTCAGCATCAGGGTGATCAATCCGGATAGAGGCGCGGGCGCCAAGAGCTTGGCCCGTCCATAAACGGGCTGCCGTTTTGGCGTGAGTGGCACCGGGCACAGTTGCCAAGATTGCAGATATTGCGATCAGGCGGCGTCGGGTCAGCAGCATGGGATCAACCTCCGGCTGGGTGGGGCAGTGCGTGCAGACGGCCGAGATAATCGTCGTCGTCCGCTCCCTGTTCCGAACCGGTCTCCACCGGGGTCAGAACCATGGCATCGGTAATATCGGCGAGCGCGAGCACTTGGCCGCCCTCGGCAAGGACGAAGGCCGCAGCCCCATCGCGGCTTGAAAACGGCACGGCTTCGGGCGCACCCATACCACCCCGCCGGGCAGAGCCGACGACGTAGAACGCCTTGTCGGCGGCAATCCAGTTGCCGTCACCGGGCTGGTCCCATGTTGCTCCTGCAGCCCCCATGTCATTGACGTAGATGACGAGGATCGGCGCAATCTGCTCTGGCCCGCGAGCATAGGCGATAGCGTCGCGCACCTGACTGAAGAAGAGCGGCGCCGGGCTTCCTTCAAGAAAGACCTGGGCCTTCGGGCCAGGGTGCTCCAGAAGGTTCATCTGGCAATAATGACCGAGGGTCTCGGGCGTCATGTCCTGCGGCACTATGCTTTGGGGTACGTCCTCCTTGCAGGCGGAAAGCAGCGCCAAAGCGGCAGCGAGCAGCACGACGCGAAGTCGGTTCCTCATGGGGTCACCTTTCGGAAGGCTGCGCCGGCAAGTGCGATGGCAACGAGTGGCCAGAGGAGAAGGGAGGCCGCTGATTGCCAGAGCGGGATCGTGCCCGCGGCGCCACCTAGTCCGCCGGCGGCAGAAACGGCTTGTGCGGCCGAGAGGTTGAAGACGCGAAAGGCGTCGGCCGGGTTGGCGAGCAGCGCGACGGGCAATGCCTGTGTGGTGAAGCGACCGCCTCCATCCGTCACGATAAGCGCCAACAGGGCGAGGTCGTAGAGCACCACCGCCACCAGCCAGAGGGCGATAGCCAACCCCGCCGCCCCAGACGGCCGTCGCGCCAATGCCGAAAGCGCATAGCCTGTGCCAAGAAAAGTCGCACCCAGCAGCACCGAGGACCAGATCAGCCGCCATAACGCGCCGAGCCCCTCGGTCGCTGCAGGATCGAACCAGACGGCTGCGAGCGCCGCCGCGCCATAGCCAAGCGTCACTGCAAGACCGAGAATTGCGAGATGCGCCAGAAGTTTGCCGAGCAGAATCTGCAGGCGCGAGACGGGATAGGTGAGAAGCAGTGGCAGCGTGCCGCGCTCCACCTCGCCCGCCACCGCGTCGAAACTCATCAGCAGTGCCAAAAGTGGCACCAGATAGACCGCAAGCGAGGTGAGCGAGGCGACCGTCACGGAGAGCCGGTCGATGCCGACATCGCCCGTCGGGGCGGAGCCGGCTGCGGCCAGCACTAGGGCGAACAGCACCATCATGCCTGTGGCGATAGAGACCCAACGATTGCGGAAAGCGATGCGGAATTCGCCCACGGCGGTAGCAAGGATGCGGTTCATTGCCCGTCCCTTCGGCTGAAATGGCTGTAGATGTCCTCGAGGCTGGGCGGGATGACATCGAGATCGGCAACGGCGCTCCCAAGCACCGCGATCCGGGCAAGGAGCGGCAGCTTTTCCGGCTGCGAACAGCTAAGGCGCAAGAGACCATCCTCCCCATGCACGCCCTCGGGAAAAGTTGCTGCCAGCGCCGGCGCATGGCCCGGTGCGGCGCGGACGGAAAAGGCGACCGGAAGGGCCGCACGGGTCCGAAGATCGGCAAGCGTACCCTCGGCCACCAGTTCCCCACCGGAAAGGATGAGGATGCGGTCAGTGCGGGCCTCCACCTCGGTCAACACGTGGGAGGAGAGCAGGATGGCGGTTCCGTCTGCAGCCAACCCGTCGAGCAGGTCATAGAAATCCCGTCGCGACACCGGGTCGAGGCCTGAAGTCGGCTCGTCCAGCACCAGGAGACGGGGGCGGCCGATCAGCGTCTGGGCCAACCCCACCCGCTGGCGCATGCCCTTGGAATAGGTGCCGATCCGCCGCCGACCGGCATGGCCAAGACCGACCCGCGCAAGAAGCTCTATGGCCAGCCTCGGGCTTTCGCCGCGCAGTGCAAGATAGTGGCGAAGCTGCTCCTCTCCTGTCAAAGCTGGGTGAAAGGCGACATTCTCCGGCAGATACGCTACCTGCGTCCTCGCGGCGGGCGAACCGGGAGCCATGCCGCAGACCGAGACCTCGCCGCTGTCGAAGGGGATGAGACCAAGCACGATCTTCATCATCGTCGATTTGCCCGCACCGTTGTGGCCGAGCAGCGCCGTGCGCCGTCCCGGCTCCAACGCCAGGGAAACGGACTTCAGCGCTTCCACCGATTGGAAGCGCTTAGTGAGCCTGGAGATTGTCAGCGTCGGTGTCATCGTAATTTCCTTCAGTCCAGCGCCCGCGGGCTTCAGCCTCGTAGGCAAGGACGTCGAGGGGGACAGGGATGGTCAGGGGGCGCATCAACGGCGCGCTGTCGCGCACGCCACCAGGCTGCGTGGCGGGAAAGTCCCGCTGGCTCCAGCGAACGATCTGCACGGCGGGCGAGCCGGTGAGTAGGCTTGCCGCCGGCTGCGACCAGAGGATCTGGTCCATCAGATCGTTGGGGCGGTAGAAACTGTCGGCAATGCCGTCGCCGTTGAGGTCGAAGGCCGGATGGTCGGACCAGAAATTGCCCCGGCCTTCATGGCTCCATTCCATGTTGCGAGTGCCGACATACTTAACCTGCTCGCGGTTGGCGATGAAGGCGTTGCCGGTCAGCACATTTTTCTCGGAGCCGGCGGTAAAATGGATGCCGATGCCGCAGCTCTCGAAGCGGTTTCCCCAGACCAGGTTCTTGTGGGCATTGTAGACGAAGAGGCATTTCTTCGTGCCCCCGCGCACCAGATTGCCTGACACGTCGGCATTGTTGGCATAGTTCAGCATCAGCCCGTGCTCACGGTCGCCGAGACTGAGATTGTTCAGGATCTTCGCGCGGTTAGCGAACATGATCGCGAAGCCGAGATGGTTCCCGATCGAGATGTTGTCGGAAACCTCGGTGTTGCGGGTGTACATGAAGTGTACGGCAAAGCGCAGGTCGCGCATGATGTTGCGGCGATAGATGCTGTCGGCGCTGGCGTTCGAAAAGATGCCGTCGCGACCATATCGGATTATGTTGTCTTCGAGCAGCGTGCCGGGGCTGTTCCAGACATAGATGCCGTTGCCGCGCTCGTTCATGCGGGGGCTGCGCGTACCGACGATCTCGTTCGCCGCGACAACAGCGCCACGGCCGCCATGGACGTCAATGCCGTGCATATTGTCTGTGACGAGTAGCTTTTCGACGCGGGCGCGATCGGCGCCTTGAACGATTTTGACCCCGGCGTCGAGATCCTGGTTGATGCGGCCCGAACCGGTGACGGTGAAACCGGTCAAGGTGACATCCGGCGCGGTAATCGTCACCACGCTGCCCTGCCCGAGCCCATCCACCACCGCTCCGCGCGGACCGGTGACTGTCAGTGGCTGGTCGATGGTGACGGGGCCGCCATAGGCCCCGTCGGTCAATATCAGCACATCGCCGGGTTGAGCCCCGGCGACGGCCTCGGCAAGACTGCCCGCACCCGGCACGACTGCGCGCTCCGCCGCTGAGAGCGGCGAGGCAAGAAGAAAGCCGATCAGGAGAACGGACAGCCGCATCGATCAGGCGCCCTTCGGTTCCACGAACATGCGGCCGCGCATTTCCATATGCAGGGCATGGCAGAACCATTGGCAATAGTACCAGTAGACGCCAGGGTTGGCCGCGACGAAGGTGACGGAGCTCGTCTGTTGCGGCCCGACCTCCATCGCCACGCCGTGATTGCCCATGGTGAAGCCATGGGTAAGGTCATCGATCTCATCGAGATTGGTGACGATCACCGTGACCTCGTCGCCCTCCTTCACCGTAAAACTCGGCTGGCTGAAGCTGGGCGCGACCGAGGTCATGTAGACGCGAACCTTGTTGCCGTCGCGGATCACGGCCTCGGTCCATTCGTCGATGTTGACCTCATCGGCCTCGGCCTGCTTGCGCGTCTCGGCCCACAGCGGGTCCTTCCGATCCCAGACCGAGCGGATGTTCGGCAGGATCGAGGGGGCGACGGCGATTGCGTCATGCGGTTCGGCGAAGGTCGGGCCGTCATGCACCAGCACCATCTTGTCACCGGAAATGTCGATCAACTGATCGTTTTCCGGCTTCAGCGGACCGACATTCAGGAACCGGTCCTTCGAGAATTTGCACAGGCACACGAGCCAGTCGTTGGCGGCATCCAGCGTCTCGCCCATCACGGTCTTCAAGTGGCCCGGCTGATACTGAACGTCGAGCTTGTCCTTGATCGGATTGATCTTTTCACCGGCGTAGGCGCGGATGGCCTCATCGATGTTCCACTTCACCACCTGGCTGTCGAGGAAAAGCGAGGTATAGGCGTTGCCACGTCCGTCGAAGGCCGTGTGCAACGGGCCGAGGCCCAGTTCAGGCTCCGCCACAACGGCGCTGCGCGGCTCGGCATTGTCGTAGAACAGGGCATCGAACTTCGTCACGTCCAGCACGGTGACGGTGGGCGAGAGCTTGCCGGCAACGCAAAGATGCTTCCTGTCCGGTGCCATGTTGCAGCCGTGCGGATTGTTGGCGATCGGGATGTAGCGCGTGAAAAGCGACTTGGCCTCTTTGCGCCCGTCCACCACCTTGACGCCGTTGACCTCCTCGTACTGCCCGGCTGCGATTGCCTTCTCGATCTCGGCGAGATTGAAGACTACGACATGGTCCATCTCGGACTTTGTCATCTCCTCCAGCGTCATGCCCTTTTCGGAATTGTAGCTGGTGGAGAACGCCCACTTGCCCTCGTAGTCGGCATCGCAATTGTCGAGGTTGCCCGATACCTTCACCTGCCAGGCCACATCCCACTTGTCGGCATCGACAGCGGTGAAGATGTTCACGTAGGTCGCCACGTCCGTCATCGTTGAGCCATCATTGACGAGCGGCGCTTCGTCCTCGCCGTTGCAGAACACATAGTTCGAACGCGGCCATTTCTGCGGACGCATGCCGTGGATACCCTTGGCGTTGGGAATCTCAAGGATGGCATCGGTTTTCATCACGTCGCAGCGCACGCGCGCCACGCGCGTATTGGCCTTGTCGTTCATGAACAGGTAGCGGCCGTCATATTTGCCGTCGGTGAAGGACATATGGACGTGGTGCAGGTCGCCGTTGTCGTGAATCTTCTTGCCGTTGGCGGCAAGCTGCTTCTTCGTCTTCTCCGACATCGTGCGCTGATGGATCTGGATCGATTCATTGGTCTGCCCCCAACCTGTGGCCGAGCAACGGTTGAATACCGGCACGCGCATCAGTTCGCGCATCGAGGGAATGCCGAGAATGCGCATCTCACCGGTCTGACCGGAGGACCAGAAGCCGTAATAGTCGTCCAGCTTGCCCGGTGCGACCGAGCCGTCGGCGCCTGTCGCGGCACGGGCCGGTGTCGCCAACCCTGCAGCGCCGAGGCTGAGTGCGGCCGGCCCTACAGTGCCCGCCAGGATGGCGCTGCCTGCAGTCGCGCTAAAAAGCGCTCGGCGGCTTAGTCCCTTGTGTTCCTTTGATTCCATGATCTGGTTCCTTTTTGTTTGAACCTTGGCTCGATTAAACTTTGGTTGCAGGTTGATGGATCGGCGCGCCGCCCGGGCTTGCCGCAAGCTTCGCCCGCGACTTCATCTTCTTGATCACGACGGGGCAGACGGTTTCGGACTGATAGAGCACCTGGCAGTGCAGGCAGTTGATGCATTCGTTCGGATTGATCTCGCCCGTCCGATGGATCGCTTGCACCGGACATTGGTGGGCGCAGGTCTGGCAGGGGTTTCCGCATTCATGGTAGCGCTTGAGCCAGTCGAACATGCGCATTCGGGCGGGGATCGCCAGCGCCGCACCCAGTGGGCAGAGGTAGCGGCAATAGAATCGCTCGACGAAGAGCCCGGCGACGATAAGTGCTGCGGCGTACGCCACGAACGGCCAGGCGCGAATGAATTTCAGGATGATCGCTGTCTTGAACGGCTCTATTTCCGCCAGGTGCTCGGCCTGCTCGACGCTGATCAGCGAGACCCCGAAAAGACCAAGGAAGATCATGTATTTGATCGGCCAGAGTCGCTCGTGCAGGCCCCAGGGCAACGTCCATTGCGGGATACGCAACTTACGCGCGATCTGGTTGGTCAGTTCCTGCAGGGCGCCGAAAGGGCAGAGCCAGCCGCAATAAGCTCCCCGTCCCCAGAACAGGAGCGCTGCGGCAACGGCGAACCACAGGATGAAGGTAAGCGGGTCGAGCAGAAAAGCCTGCCAGCTGAAGCCGTTGACCAAACTCCCGAAGAGCGCCATCAGATTGACGACAGAAAGCTGCGCGTTGGCATACCAGCCAAGGAAGACCAGCGTCACCGTCAGGAAGATTATGCGAAAGATGTAGAACGCCCTGGCGTTCCTGACCGCATAGGTCTGGAAGAAGAACACCGCCGTCAGCACAACGAGCATGGCGCCCAGCACGACAATCTTCAGCTTCGAGTCGTTCCAGATGCGTTTCCACAGATCGGCCTGTGCGCCCCCCTCGTCGCGATCAGCAACAGCGGCAACTTCCTTTGCCGGCGGGGCGACAGCGCGCAGGTACTTCTGCGGAAGCTGATATCCCAGATCGAATGTATGGAAGACCTTTTCGATCGGTCCGACCTCACGCTGCGCCAGGAGCTGAATGCGGAAGGGCTTTGTCGGATCGAAGCCGAGGCCTGCTGGAATGCGGAACAGGTCCATCTCGTTGAATTCAGGCGCGCCGGCAAGCGCGATGGCGCCGAGACGGCGATGGTCACGATCACGAAAGCGAACGGAAACGTCGTCCTGGATCAGCACGATGCGATCGAAGATGCCGCCGCGCACATAGCCTGAGCCCTTGAAGGAATAGAGCCCGCGCCCCATCAAGGCGACCGCGTGCTCGCCTTCGCCCAGCCAGCCCTGGAGGTTGGCCTCCTCGGCCGACCCGAGAACGGCCTTGCCGATGGAAGGGACCGAGACCAGCGCCGCCTGCATCTCGATGAAGGTGGTTTCCGGCGCTTGCGCGATAGCGCGGGCGCGGGCGCGCTCATCAGGATGCCCGGCGAAAGCAGCATTGACCTGCGCCACATCAAGCGCCAGCCGGCGCAGCGTGCCGTCACCCTCTGCCTCGGCCCAGTCGGCCGGTGAAGCGGCTGCGGGATCGATCATAAAACGCGGCCCGGCATCGTCCGTTTCCGGGGCCAGTCCGCCAAGGCCGAGCGCACGCGCGACCTTGAGCCCCGAGCGGACAATCGAATCGTCGATCACCATGACGGTGACGGTTGCGCCCGAGATGATATCCACCTCATGGGTCGTGCCGCCAGATTTCGCCTCTGCGACGAGATCGAGGCCGGAGTAGCCGGCAACAAGCGCCTTTACCTTGGCATCCGGAATACCGATGAGGACGATGGGTTCCGAATGTTTCACCAGCCGGACGCCAACGATCTTCGCATCCTTGTCCACCGCCACCAGGGTATGGATGGGCTTACCGGAATAGCCGGTCGTTCCCACGAAATCCGAGGTAACAAAGACCCACGCCACCGTCTGGCCGCCCTTCAGCACCGGGGCCGCCGCCACATCATCACGCACAGCTCCGAAACCGTCCGCACCCGGCACAAGATCCGAGGCTGTGGTGGCCGGCAAAAACTCCTGCAGTACCGATGCCGCGCTGGCGGATACGGCGCCGCACAGGCTGAGGCAGAGCAGAAGGACAAGACGGAAGAGTTTCATTCCAAGGTATTTTCCCGCAATCGTTGGCGGAGCATTGGAACGTTGGCGCGGGACATTCGTTGATCTAGCTCAAACAAACGCAGCTTCGTTGATCGCAATCTTTGGTCGGCACAACTCGTGCACGCAGTGATTTTTCAGGTGGACCTGGGGAGGGTTGGTGTCATGCCCTCAACCGACCGGCGCGAGAGCAAAGCCTTCGAAGTCGGATGGGTCGGCTTATGGCCTGCCCTTCCCGCGATATAACTGCTCTTTCCGATAATCCGTCTTCTTTCGCGAGCGGACGAGGCCGCTTCAGACGGTCACGCGATGCCTCGAGGCGAACGGTAAGGAGATCGAACAAAGAACCGTCATCGATGCCGGCGGCCGGCATGCTGGCTAACATTTCGGCGATCTCGACCGTGCAATCGCATAATGTTGGACTCCTCTGGTTGCGGGTCGGCATCCTGGACATCGTGCGCCAATAGGCCGATGCTGTCGTTGTTCTGGAGGCGCCCACAGATTGCGTGGGCACGGGTATATCGTGCGTGCGGCAACGAAACGGTTTCTTGAACTCGCCGAGGCTCCTTATGGCGTTCACTATCGCATCGCCCGCCTTTAACAATGGCGGAACCATTCCCAGGCTTTACACCTGCGAAGGGCAAGGTATTTCCCCGCCTCTCGAATGGACAGACATCCCGACCGGAACCAGAAGCCTTATATTGATCGTCGACGACCCGGACGCGCCGGATCCGGCCCATCCGAAAATGACCTGGATACACTGGATTGTTTTCAATCTGCCCCCCGATCTGAAGGGGCTGGTGGAAGGGATTTCGCAACTGCCATCAGGCGCTCAGACAGCGAGGAATGGGTGGAACAGCAATGCGTATGGCGGCCCTTGCCCTCCGATCGGTGTGCACCGCTACTTCTTCAAGCTCTATGCACTCAATGACCGGCTCACCCTATCGGCGGCGGCTAGCAAGGACCAAATCGAAGCGCAAATGCGCGATCACATCATTGCCGGAACCGAGCTAGTCGGCACCTATGGCAAAACAGGGAAGTGACCGATATGCGTCGACCGATGTACTCGATCAAACCTTGTCGCCGATTGATCGGAGAACGCCGCCGCGCCTTCTGCCCGTCGGACCGGGATCCTTCCGCGGCGCCCCGCCCTCCATGTGTTTGCATCGACTTACGTCGCATGCCACGATTGACGTGCTTTCACAGATTTCGCGCGGGTTAGATCCGGTGCTAGACGTCGCCTCCAACGAGTTTTTACGTCCCTATAGGCCCGCAAGGGCCTGAACCGTGAGTAACCGAGCTACCAAGCGGTACTGCTCGACGAGGAAATTATCATTGGTGAACCACTCGGCGTAGAACGTTGATGCTTTGATCCTGGGCCCTCCGCGAATGCTTACGTTGCTGTCGTTCAAGATCGCAGAGCCAATGACAAAGCATTGGTTGTCTTCTGGCCTTCGCAATGAGGACCCGCGTGAGCATGACGCTCACACTCAGTCATTTCGGCCCTCGCCGAGTCGATTTCCGACACGCACGACGGATGGGCCTACGGCTTCCGACACGCACAACAGCGCGCGAATAGGCATCTGTGGGATGGTCAGCGGATGACCGTCATCAGAATGACTGTCAATTGGAAGTGTATCGAGCATAATAAAAGCGCCTTCACAGATGAATCACGCCGCGCCGCGCGGCGTGCGCGACCGCATCGGTGCGGCCGGTGGCATCAAGCTTGTCGATGACGCGGCCGACATGAAATTTCGCTGTATCGACAGAGATGCCGAGTTTGCGAGCAATCTCTTTATTCGAAAGGCCTTCTGCGAGAAGCGCCACGACTTCGCGTTCGCGGGAAGTCAGACCCGCCTCCTCCGTGGGGGCCCGCGCCGTGGAGAGGACCAGCTCGGAGATCTCCCCTTCCGGCGCCAGACGCACCCAATCGACTGACGTCAGCAACTCGCTCAACCGCTCCGCAAGCGCCGGATCGTCGATGCGCACCGCGATCGTAACAGGGCCCGTGTCACTCATCGGCGGGGTCGGGTCGCGATAGTGACCGCCGCCTCGACATCAGCGCCCGCACGCCTGATCCCCAAGGAGACCGATCTGCCAATCGATTGATGATCAAGGGTCCGCACGAGCGCATTGACCGAAGGAACGGCCTCACCGTTCCAGTGGACGATGATGTCTCCTTGCAGGACCCCACCAATAGCGCCGGGTCCATCGGGGTCAACACTCATGACCATCGCCCCCTGGCCGCCACCGGTAACGGCGACCTGATGGAGCCCGAGGCCGAGATAGCCACGCGGGACTTCGCCATGCGCCAGGAGAAGAGCGGCCGCGCCTTCAACGGTCGCAGAGGGGATGACGAGGGTTCGGCCCCGGGGCCCGCGCACGGCCATTCCAAAGACATTGCCCTCCGCACTGATCGCCAAGCCACCCTCCGCGCGACGTCGCAATCTCACGTCGAGCTCGATGCGTGCATCGATTTTCCCGCCGCGCATCGATCGCCACGCAGGACCAACCGCGATCGCGCTGCCGAATGAAACAAGTGGCGCGCTCTCGGCCGCCGCGGCGACCACGACGAGTGCGCCAGGTCGAGGCACCTCTTGGTCGAGCACAGCCGACGGCGCGTCGGCTCCCTCGACGCGAAGCAGCGCGATGTCAGTCGACGGATCGCGCCCCACCAGGCTGGCTGGGTGTTGCGTGCCATCCGAGAATTCGATGAGGATCTGACCTTCGTCGGAAAGAGCTTCATCTGCGGTGATGATGAGCCCCTCGCGCCAGACGAATCCGGTGGCGAGCGAACGGGTTGAGGCAATTTCAACAATGCTCGGCGCCACCGCAGCGGCGGCCTCGACGATCGTGGAAGATAATTGAGCGAGGAAACTAGGTTCAGTCATGGGTGATCTCCTGTAGAGCCTAATGTGTGTCTCTACGGCGGTGATAGCCACTGCCCGGTCAGGTTGGCCGATCACGCTCGGCTTGCCCGCATCCCAACGCCTCGGCGCTCATCACTTGTCGACGTACGCGGCTGGCCAATTCATAGATGTGTAAGATCAGATCGGGGTAGATGAACGGCACCCCGGCCGATCAGGTATCCGAGCTTGGTGCCTTCAAAGCCGCGCCCCGACCAATCGATTTCGGAGACGGAACACCAAGCTCGCGTAGCTGTCTTCCAGTGATCGTAGCAACTTCCGATGCCATCGACAGTGCTTCCCCAAAGGCAACGACAGGGCCGGACGGCACGAGCGGAAACGCGTGAACGCGAGGTACGCCCGGCGTTCGCCCGTAACCTTTCCCGGGCTGTGTTTACGCGTCCGGCCTGGAGGGTTTCTTCGACAGATCTCAAAGGCCGGAATGCATTGCCTTCCTCGTGAAAGCAGGCACCCACTGCATTGAACCCCAACGGCTATCCCGCCACGTAGCCTTTGCTGGGTACTACATGGGCGTTGGGACTGACCGGCGCCAATGCTTCGCCATCCAGTATGCGGCGCGCCCGTTCCTTGTCGATATCGCCGACCCAAGACGCTACCGCCACAGTCGCCACACAATTGCCGAGGTAGTTGCCGAGCGCACGGGCGATGCCCATGAACCAATCAACCGAAAGCACAAGGACCAGACCTATCGCCGGAATTGTGGGGATCGCCGCCAGCGTTGCCGCGAGGATCACGATCGCCGACCCCGGCACCCCGTGCGCGCCCTTGGACGTGATCAGCGCCACCCCGAGAATTGCCAGAAGGTCGGTGAAAGCGAGCGGTGTGTTTGTCGCCTGCGCGATAAAGACTGCTGCAAGTGTCAGATAGATCGAAAACGCGTCCAGGTTGAACGAGTATCCAGTAGGGATCACCAAGCCCACGGTCGAGTCCTTGATGCCGAGATGTTCAAGCTTGCGCATGGTCTGCGGCAGAACGGCATCGCTCGAAGCGGTGCCAGCGACGATACCGACTTCGGTCCGCAGATAGCGCAGCAGCTTGACGATGCTGAAGCCAGCTACGTGCATGATAGATCCCAGAACGACGAACACGAAGAGCGCGATGGTGACGTAGAACAAAGCCACGAGATAACCAAGCTGCGCCAGCGAACCCACACCGTATTTACCGACGGTGAAGGCGATCGCACCAAACACGCCGATGGGTGCAAGGCGGACGATGAAGGACATGATCTTGAAGGTCACGTCGCCGGCCAACTCAAGTAATTGAAGGAGCGGCTTGCCACGCTCGCCTACGCGCGACAGGGCGCAACCGAAGAGGATGGCAACCAGCAACACCTGTAGGACATCGCCCTGGGCGAAGCCACTGATCATTGTGGTTGGGATCAGCTTCATCAGGAACTCGACCGTTCCGCCGCTGCTAACTTCGTGCGCCTTTTCCACGTAGCTGGACAACGCCGAGGCATCGAGAGTGCTGATGTCGATGTTCATACCGTGCCCTGGACCAAAAATGTAGGCGATGGCAATGCCGAGAGCGAGGGCGACGGTCGTAACTATCTCGAAGTAGACGAGGGCCCGGACGCCAACGCGGCCCACCTTCTTCAGGTCCCCCGCCCCTGCGATTCCGTGCACGACGACACAGAAGACGATAACAGGGACGAGCATCTTGATAAGCTTGATGAACGCGTCCCCGAGAGGCTTCATCTTCGAGGCTAACTCTGGCGCAAGGAGCCCAACGACGACCCCAAGTATCAGCGCCGCGCAAACTTGCGCAAATAACGATTTCGACCATGTTGGCATGTTGACGTTCCCCTTTTTTTTCGGAAGGTTCGACCGCGACGATACGATCCAACGGAAACACAGCCTCCAATTTTCCACTGCATCTATCTGATCGCGGGCTCCCTCTCTTCCATACTTGGCTAGTTCAGCATCATTGTCTAATATCGTATTGCCATCGATCTATACGGCGAGCCTATGAGAGTCCGTCAGCTTCAATGTTTTGTCGTCCTTGCGGAAGAGTTGAACTTTACCCGAGCAGCTCGTCGGCTGAACATGTCTCAGCCTCCGCTCAGCACCCAAATTCAAACGCTCGAACGAGAATTGGGTGCAGAGTTACTTGACCGAAGCAGCCGAAAGGTCTCGCTGACACGTGCAGGGCAAGCGTTTTGGCGACGTGCCAAGAACATGCTCGACCAATATGAGCGAAGCATCGAAGAGATCCGCGAGATTGAGCGCGGACAAGACGGCACTGTCGAAATCGGTACGACCGGATCAATCCTTCGCGGCGGACTGTCAGAACTATTGGCCGGGTTCGCCGCCACGCATCCGAAGATCACTCTTCGAATTCATGAACAATCCCCCGCGGCACAGATCACGGAAGTGCTTAGCAGGCGCACAGATGTCAGTTTCAACAGATCGGTCCCGCGCGACCACGAACTTGCCTATGAGTATGCCTGGCAAGAGGAGTTGGTGGCGCTCTTGCGCACAGATCATCGATTTGCGGAGCGTTCTGAGATCTCGATCGACGACCTGCGTGAGGACCACCACGTTGTCCTAAGGCCGGATAGTTCAGATTTCGCCGCATATGTGATGTCGCACATCATTTCTGCTGGATTTCGCCCGCGAATTTCTCAGCAGGTGACCGATGCCCAATCGATTCCAAGCCTCGTCGCGGCAGGTTTTGGAGTCGGCATCGTTCCCGCTGGCATCGCCAAACTGACCTCAGGACCGCTTGTGTTCCTGCCAATTCGCCCTGATCCGCCAATCTCCGCAGTATACATCGTCTACCACCACCAGGATCAGGCGCCATCCCTACAACTCTTTCTGTCCGAACTCCGCAATAAGCTTGGCCGCGGGCCGGATGGAATGTCCCATGTGAGTTAAGCCCCCGCTACGCCTTGTTCCGACGATCAGCGCATGAGGTAGCGGGCCTCTCCTTCGAAACCTGCCAACAGGGGAGCCGCGAAGCGCGAACCCAGCAGCAGAGGCAACGCTCGGCGTCGCATAAAGATGCTTCGACTGCTTGGTCAGGCCGTTGCCTTCGCCTCGGGCAATGTCGATGAAGTCGTCCCGCGGCGCGGTCGGATCCTCTTATTCCAGGCGACCCCGAGCCCGATCTCGAGATCGACGCTGCGCCCGGCTTGAGTTCGACCGAGGATCTCGAACATCTCGGAGAAATAGCGCTCGCTACAGGAGAGGCTCTGACGGGAAATGGCAGTGATCTTCTCGGAGCGAAGGCTTCGATGTCGATCTCGCTGGAGCCCGTCTTTTCGACCGCCAGGAGATCGCGCTCGTGCGCAATCGAAGAGAAGCGAGGACGCGTCATTTCTGGTTGGATGGCATGCCGCCTCCAATTGCTGCAACCCTCAAGTTCACCTACATTGACCAAGTGGTAAAAAGACGCGTTCCAAAACGCGCAATCAATCAGAGGGGAAGTTCATGCATAGCAATTCCTTCAATTTCGCCATTTCCAGAAGAAATCTGATCAAAATTGCCGGCGCCTCCGCCGCGGTGGCTGCAGCGGGTCTGCCAAGCCGCCTGCTCGCTGCCGACCCGACAAAGGTGGCGGCCATCTATACCGTCCCGGTCGAGCAGCAGTGGGTCAGTCGTATCCACAAGGCGGCCAATGCCGCCAAGGAGCGCGGCGACATCGAATATGTCTATTCGGAAAACACCGCAAACAACGATTACGAGCGCGTCATGCGCGAGTATTGCGAGGCGGGCCACAGGCTGATACTGGGCGAGGTCTTCGGCGTCGAGGATGCCGCCCGCGCCGTCGCCAAAGACTATCCGGACGTCGCCTTCCTAATGGGCTCGAGCTTCAAGCCCGATGCCGCCGTGCCGAACTTCTCGGTGTTCGACAACTATATCCAGGATGCATCCTATCTGTCTGGCCTCATCGCCGGCGCGATGACCAAGTCCAAGAACATTGGCATGGTGGGAGGCTATCCGATCCCGGAGGTCAACCGGCTGATGAACGCCTTCATGGCCGGCGTGAAGGAAGTTGCCCCGGACACCAAGTTCCAGGTCGCCTTCATCGGCTCGTGGTTCGATCCGCCCAAGGCCAAGGAGACGGCGTTCGCCCAGATCGATGGCGGTGCAGACCTCCTATATGCGGAGCGTTTCGGCGTGTCCGATGCCGCCAAGGAGAAAAAGATCCTGGCCATCGGCAATGTCATCGATACGCAGGCGGACTATCCGGACACGGTTGTCGCCTCCGCGCTGTGGCATTTCGAGCCGACGCTCGACAAGGCGATCGCCGAAGTGAAGGCCGGCACTTTCAAGGCCGACGACTACGGCGTCTATTCCTTCATGAAGAACGGCGGCTGTTCGCTAGCACCTCTAGGCACCTTCGACAGCAAGGTTCCCGACGAGGTCAAGGCCAAGGTCGCGGAGAAGGAAAAGGCGATCAAGGATGGCTCGTTCACAGTCGAGATCAACGACGCCGAGCCGAAGTCGAGCTAGCCTCTTCTTCCGTCCGGGGAGAGGCGCTGGAGCGCCGGACGAGGGATCGCTCTTCGCCGGCAGCGCCCTCTCCCTTCCCGGACGGGAAAGGAACCTTTCCCGCAACGCCACTTCCGGTCACCGCCGTGTCAAGCAATCCTGCCCTTCGTCTTTCCGGCATCAGCAAGCGCTTCGGTCCGCTCAGGGCCAACGATGCCATTTCCTTCGAGCTGAAGCGGGGCGAAGTCATAGCACTTCTCGGGGAGAACGGTGCCGGCAAGACGACGCTGATGAACATTCTCTTCGGCCACTATGTCGCCGACGAGGGAAGCGTCGAGGCCTTCGGAAAGCCGCTTCCGCCGGGAGATCCGCGCGCGGCTCTCGATGCCGGCATTGGCATGGTCCACCAGCATTTCACCCTTGCTGACAACATGACGGTGCAGGAAAACATCACGCTTGGCACGCAGAGCCTTTTGCGCATGCGGCTCGACAGGGCCGCAGCGCGGCGGCGCATCGAGCAACTATCGGCCGATTTCGGCCTCGCCGTCGATCCCGCTGCCACCGTCTCCATGCTCTCGGTCGGCGAACGTCAGCGCGTCGAGATCCTGAAGGCTCTTTATCGCGAAGCCCGTATCCTGATCCTGGACGAGCCGACGGCCGTTCTGACCCCCGCCGAGACCGATGCGCTGTTCCGGACGCTGAAGCTGCTCGTCGCCAAGGGCCTGTCGATCATCTTCATCTCCCACAAATTACACGAAGTGATGGCTGTCAGCGATCGTGTGCTGGTTCTGCGCTCCGGCCAGCTCGTCGGCGAGCGTGAAACGGGTTCAACCGACCGCAAAGAACTAGCCGCCCTAATGGTTGGCCAGGAGGTCAAGCCGGCGGAGGTCAACCCGGTAAAGCGGGGTGCACCGCTGCTGGCGCTCGAAAGGGTCTCCACGACGCCGTATAACGGGGCCGGCCTCGATCAAGTGTCGCTCACGCTCACGGCCGGCGAGATAACCGGCCTTGCCGGCGTTGCCGGCAATGGCCAGGCTGTCCTTGCGGCCCTCATCGCCGGCATCCAGCGTCCAACCTGCGGGAGCATCTCCATCGCCGGGCGGGAAGTCGCCGACTGGTCGCCGCGCGCAGCACTCGCCCACGGCGTGGCCCGGATCCCGGAAGACCGCCATGCTATCGGCAGCATCGGCGACATGAGCGTAATGGAGAATGTCATCGCCGAACGCTACCGGAGCCCGCGGTTCAGCCGCATCGGCTTCCTGAACTGGAGGGCTGCCCGCCGCTTCGCCGAGAAACTCATCGCCGACTACGAGGTCAAATGCCCCTCGCCCGAGGCCCGCATACGCCTGCTTTCGGGCGGCAACATGCAGAAGCTTATCCTCGGCCGGGCCCTTGATCCCGACCCGACGGTCATCCTTGCTAGCCAGCCGACCCGCGGCCTTGATGTCGGCGCCGTCGCCTATGTCCACCGCATGCTGCTTGAAGCACGAGACAGGGGCGCGGCGATCTTGCTGATTTCGGAGGACCTCGAGGAAGTCCTGGCATTGTCCGACCGCATCATCGTCATGTCCAAGGGACGCCTTTCGACGCCGTCTTCGCGCGGCGAGCGCAGCATCCGGGAACTGGGGGAGTTGATGGCGGGCCACGGGGAGCACAGCGACCATGCGGCTTGAGCCGAAGCCCGCACCGTCCTTGGCGGTCACCTTGCTGTTTCCGCTGGCAGCCATCGCCACAACGCTGGCGCTGACATCGATGCTCGTTCTCGCCGCTGGCGCTTCGCCACTGTCCGTCTTCTATCTCGTGGCCAAGGGAGCGGCCGGCTCACAGTTCGCGCTACTGGAAACCCTGACCCGCGCGACGCCGCTGATCTTCACGGGCCTGGCGATCGCCGTCGCCTTTCGGGCCAAGCTGTGGAACATCGGCGCGGAAGCCCAACTCTACATCGGTGGCGTCGTCACCGTGGTGCTGGGAACCGGCGCTCTGCCGCTACCTTCGGTCGTTCTGATCCCGGTGATCATGGTCGCCGTCATGGCCGCAGGCGCGCTGCTTCTGCTCGGCCCGGCCGTGCTGAAGACCCGCTTCGGCGTCGATGAGGTGGTCACCACGCTACTGCTCAACTTCATCGTCCTGCTGTTCGTGTCGATGCTGCTTGAAGGTGTACTCAAGGACCCGATGGGGCTCGGCTGGCCGCAATCGCAGAAGGTCATCGCCGAAGCGCAACTGCCGCGCCTCATCCAGGGCAAGCGCCTGCACTACGGCTTCGTCATAGCCGTGGTTTCGGCCGTTCTCATCTGGGTCGTCATGAAAAAGACGGTTCTCGGCTACGAAATGCGCGCCGTCGGCCACAATCCCGAGGGCGCACGGTTTGTCGGCATTCTGGTCAACCGCACACTGATGAAGACGGCGTTGCTTTCGGGCGGTTTGGCCGCACTTGCCGGCCTTTCCGAAGTCTCGGGGCTCAAGGGAAACCTGACGCTCGACCTGTCGCCGGGCTACGGCTACACCGGTATCGTCGTCGCGATGCTCGCCATGCTCAATCCGCTCGGCGTTATCGCATCGGCCATCTTCGTCGCCGGCATCTTCGTCGGCGCCGACGCCATGAGCCGTGCGGCCAAGGTGCCGAGTTACATTGCCGACGTCATGGTCGCCACCTCGTTGCTGACGATGGTTGTCGCGATCCTTCTGACGCGATTCCGGATTAGGTGGAGGTGACATGGACGTGCTCGAAATCCTCTTCACCGCCTCCTTCTGGGTTGCCGCCATCCGCATAGCATCCCCGCTGATCTTCGCGACCATGGGCGAGTTGATCTGCGAGCGCGCGGGCGTTCTCAACCTCGGCATCGAAGGGATCATGACAGCGGGCGCTTTCGCCGGCTGGTTCACCGTCTATTCTGGCGGCGATCTTTGGGCCGGCGTGCTGGTCGCCGCCCTTGTGGGCGCCATGTTCGGCTTGCTGCACGCCACGCTCACCGTACCGCTCGGCCTGTCGCAACACGTCGTCGGCATCGGCGTTACGCTGCTTGCCACGAGTCTTACCTATTTCACCTATCGTCTTGCACTGCCCGAGGTGACGTCGCCGCCAAAGATCGAGCCGTTCCAGCCGTTGCCGATCCCGGGCCTGTCCAGCATTCCCGTCATTGGAGAGGCGCTGTTTACCCAGACGCCGCTGACCTATCTCGCATTCGTATCGGTCGCAGCCGTCGCCTGGATCCTCTATCGCACGCCCGTCGGCCTCGCCGTTCGCGCTGCCGGCGAAAACCCGTCGGCGGTCGAGGCCCAGGGCATTTCGGTCACCGGCATCCGCATGGGCGCCGTTGCCGTAGGCAGCGCGCTGATGGCGGTCGGCGGCGCCTTTCTCACCACCTCGGCCTTCAATTCGTTCTTCTTCCAGATGATAAATGGGCGCGGCTGGATTTGCATCGCGTTGGTCGTCTTCGGTTCCTGGCGGCCTGGAAAGGCGCTGATCGGCGCCATACTGTTCGCCGCCTTCGATGCCTATCAGGTTCGCTTGCAGCAGATATCGGGCGGCATCGTGCCTTATCAGGTTTTCCTGATGATGCCCTATGCGCTGTCAATCCTGGCGCTGATCCTGGTCGCGCGCCGCGCCACCTATCCCAAAGCTTTGATGATCCCCTACCAGAAAGGCGAAAGATGAGTTTCGACCTTATCGTAGAGGGCGGCACGCTGCCCGACGGCAATGCAGTAACCTCGTCACCACCGATCAGATAGAGTATTCTATACATCCTCGCAGCCATACCGGCCGTGGCGTACCCCGTGGTGGGGACGGTAGCACTCGACGCAAGCTGATTGCATGGGGGACACTGCAGTGGAGGGGCGCGAGGCGGATGACTCAAGCGTCAGTCTCAGACACCAGGTCGAACTACTGAAGCGGGAGCTTGACGAGGCCGTTCAGCAACAGACGGCGACGAGCGAAATACTGCGAGTCATCCCGATCTCGACCAGTTCAGCGCAGCCCGTCTTCGATGCGATAGCGAAAAGCGTGGCAAGGCTATGCGAGGCGGAATTTTGTTTCGTATTTCAGTTCGACGGAGAGTTCCTACACCCAGTTGCCTATCACGGCATATCGCGCGAAGGCATTGAAGCGGTACGGGCCCGGTTTCCGCAGCGACCAAGTAAAGGCAACGTCACGGGCAGAGCTTTTATCAGCGGTGTCATCGAGCAGATCCCCGACGTCTTTTCCGACCCAGATTATCAGATGCTGCAGCTGGCGAAGATCGTGTCGTACCGTAGCGCCATGGGCGTCCCGCTATTAAGAAAGGGACGTCCGATTGGATCGATCGCCGTCACTCGGCGCGCGATCGGCGTCTTTCCAGAGCGACAGGTTGAGCTGCTACGAACGTTCGCTGATCAGGCGGTGATCGCCATCGAGAACGTTCGTCTTTTCGAGGAGGCGCAAGCGCACAACCGAGAGATTGGCGAGGCGCTCCAACAGCAGACGGCGACCAGTGAAATACTTCGCGTCATCTCGACCTCACCGACCGACGCGCAGCCCGTGTTCGACACGATCGCGCAGCGCGCAGCCAGGCTTTGTGGCGCGCAGTTCTGCCACGTGTTTCGCTATGATGGCGAGCTGTTGCATTTCGTGGCACATCATCAGCTGGAACCCGAAGGCGCGGTGCTTCCAGCCCCACCCGGTCGAGGCAGTGCGGCCGGTCGCTCGATCCTCAGCCGCTCGGTGGAACAGATAGCGGACCGGCTCGTCGATTTGGAATATCAGGCCCACCCCACCCTCATTGCTCAATCCTCGAAATACCGAAGCCTGGTGGCCGTGCCCATCATGCGCGGCGACGTTCCGATAGGAACCATCGTCGTGGCACGGGGCGACCCAGGATTGTTCCCCGATCGCCAGGTCGAAGTCCTCAAGACTTTCGCCGACCAGGCCGGGATAGCAATCGAGAATGTCCGACTGTTTTCCGATTTGGAGGAACGGAATCTCGACCTCAAGGAGGCACTGCAGCAGCAAACTGCGACAGCCGATGTTCTCAAGGTCATCAGTCGGTCGGCCTTCGATCTCCAGACGGTGCTGGATACGCTTGTCGAATCGGCCGTGCGGCTTTGCGAGGCCTATGATGCGGCCATTTTCCTAAAGGATGGAGACACTCTCTACTTGAGGGCGCATCACGGGCCAATACCGATCGATTTCGTCGGCTGGCCAGTGTCACGGGGCTGGGTGACCGGACGGGCCGTCGTTGACAGAAAACCGGTTCATGTGCCTGACCTGACGGCTGAAGCCGACGAATACCCGGACGGCCAGAGCATGGCGGTGCGGATGGGGCATCGCACGATTTTAGCCGCGCCCTTGCTGCGACAGCAGGAAGCTATTGGTGGACTCGTCATACGCCGAACTGAAGTCAAGCCATTTGCCGAAAAGCAGATCGACCTTCTCCAGACCTTTGCCGACCAAGCCGTCATTGCGATTGAGAACGTGCGGCTTTTCGACGAGGTGAAGGCGCGGACGGCCGAGCTGGCCGAAGCGCTGGAACAGCAAACCGCGACGGCTGATGTACTGAAGGTCATCAGCCGCTCCGCGTTCGACCTGCAATCGGTTTTGGATACTCTGGTGGCGTCCGCTGCCCGTCTTTGCGAGGCGGACATGGCGACGATGACCCGGCCGATCGGTGACGCGCATTATCCAGTCTCCAGCTACGGCTTCTCGCAGGAATTCGACCAATATTTCCGAGCGCTCCCGCTGGAGCCGGGGCGCGGGAGCATAGTCGGGCGAACCCTGCTTGAGATCCGGCCGGTTCAGGTGGCCGACGTCCTCGACGATCCCGAGTACGCCATGCCGGAAGCGCAAAGACTTGGCGGGTTTCGTACCGTACTTGGCGTGCCGCTCCTGCGCGAGGGAAGCCCGATCGGGGTGCTCGCATTGACCCGTTCCACCGTGCGGCCATTCACGGACAAGCAGATCGAGTTGGCATCTACCTTTGCCGACCAGGCCGTGATTGCCATCGAGAATGTGCGCCTTTTTCAGGAAGTGCGGGCAAGAACCGAGGAACTGTCGCACTCCCTCGAAGAACTCAAGGCGACGCAGGACCGATTGATCCAAACGGAAAAGCTTGCCTCGCTCGGACAACTGACTGCCGGAATTGCGCACGAGATCAAGAACCCGTTGAACTTCGTGAATAATTTCTCGGCGCTGTCGGTCGAGTTGCTCGAAGAGCTACAGGAGGCGCTCGACGGCGCGGTAGCCGACGGTACACCCCACTCCGAGATCGACACGCTCGCTGAAACGATAAAGGGTAATCTTGAAAAGATCATTCAGCATGGCAAACGCGCAGATTCAATCGTCAAGAATATGCTTATGCATTCACGTCAGGGGGCGGGCGAGCGCAGGCCGACCAATATCAACGTCATCGTCGAGGAGAGCCTGAACCTCGCCTATCATGGCGCTCGAGCCGAGAAGCAAGGGTTCACGATCACGCTGGAGAAATCGTTCGACCCGCTGGCTGGAGAGGTCGACCTGTACCCGCAGGAGATCACACGCGCGCTTCTCAACCTTATCTCGAACGGCTTCTATGCGACGAGTAAACGCACGGCATCAGAGCCCGGTGACAGTTATGAGCCGACGCTCGCGGCGGTGACCAGGAACCTCGGAGACAGCGTTGAGATCACTATCCGCGACAACGGCGTCGGAATCCCGCCAGAGGTGAGGGAGAAGATGTTCAATCCTTTCTTCACAACCAAGCCTGCTGGCGAGGGGACTGGCCTCGGCCTGTCGCTCAGCCATGACATCATCGTCAAGCAGCATGCAGGTTCCATCGAGGTGGATACAGAACCTGGTCGTTACACCGAGTTTCGCATCCGACTGCCGCGGAACACCCCGGCGATGTCAGCGCCGGAGGGCAGATCATGAGCCTCCTCATTCTGGTGGTCGATGACGAGCCCGACGTCGAGTTGCTTTTCAAACAACAGTTCCGCCATGACCTGCGCGCTGGCCGCTTCGGCATGGAGTTCGCGCGATCAGCATCAGCTGCACTCAAGCGGATCGCCGATTCAGGCGACGTTACGCTCATTCTCATCCTGTCCGACGTCAACATGCCGGGGATGAGCGGGCTTGAACTGGTGCCAAAGGCGAGGAGTATAAGGCCCGACGTGCCGGTGATAGTGATCACTGCCTATGGCGATCCGGACACGAGACGAAGAGCCATGGAATGTGGCGCAGAAGCGTTGCTGACCAAGCCGATCGACTTCATCGCGTTGCGAGAAGAAATCAACAGTCGAGTTGGGCGCGCCACATGAATACGAGCATACTCGTTGTGGACGACGAGCCGGACCTGGAGATGCTTCTTCTCCAGAAATTCCGGAAGCAGATCCGTGACGGGTCACTGCGTTTCCTGTTCGCCCACGACGGAGTTGAAGCCTTGGCCGTGCTTGCTGCCAACCACGACGTGGATATTGTGCTGAGC
This sequence comes from Ensifer sp. EB106-03-01-XG145, assembly GCF_058792075.1. Lineage (NCBI taxonomy): Bacteria > Pseudomonadati > Pseudomonadota > Alphaproteobacteria > Hyphomicrobiales > Rhizobiaceae > Ensifer > Ensifer sp. EB106-03-01-XG145. Next base: position 118,285 of record NZ_JBYTEC010000009.1, read on the forward strand.
GACATCAACATGCCGCGTATGGATGGCCTGTCGCTGCTGGCGAAGCTTCAGCAAAGGGACGAGGATCTATCCACGATAATCGTTTCCGCCTACAGCGACATGGCCAATATCCGCACCGCGATGAACCGCGGCGCCTACGACTTTGTAACGAAGCCGATCGATTTTGCCGATCTGGAGGCGACGATTGGCAAGACCATCCACCATGTGGAAACGCTGCGCGAAGCACAGCGTCGGCAGAGCGCGGCCGAACGGGCGCATGCGTCGCTTTCCCGTTACTTCTCGCCCAACCTCGCCGAGCGACTCGCAAACTGCTCTGAGACACTTGACCTCGGCGGCGCACGTCGAGAGGTCGCCTCGCTCTTTACCGACCTAACCGGGTTCACAACGCTGGTGGAAACAATCGAACCGGACGTGCTGGGACAACTGCTCAACGACTACATCGTCGGTATGACCGACATCGTGTTCGCCCATGACGGCACGGTAGCCAAGATCATCGGCGATGCGTTGCACGTGCTTTTCGGAGCGCCGGCCGATCAGCCGGACCACGCCGGCCGCGCCGTCGCCTGTTGTCTCGAACTCGATGTGTTCGCATCGTCCTTCCGCGAGCAATGGCGCAGAAAGGGAATAGCGCTTGGTTATACTCGGATCGGTGCACACGCGGGCGCCGCTGTCGTCGGCAACTTCGGCGGAGGGCGGTTTTTCGACTACAGTGCTTATGGCGACACCATCAATGTCGCCGCGCGATTGGAGGCGGCCAACAAAACGATCGGCACACGTATCTGCGTCAGCAGCAACCTGGCTGCACGGGTGCAGGCGTTCTGTGGTCGCCCGGTTGGCAACTTGTTGCTTCGAGGCAGGGTCGAGCCGATCCACGCTTTCGAGCCGCTTGAGCCGGCGCGATACGCCAGTCCAGACACACAGGCGTATTTGCAAGCTTTCGAAGAGTTGGAGGCGGGTAATCCCCATGCGGTCGCGTCATTTGCAGCCCTCGTTGGTCGAAACTCCGATGATCGGCTTGCTAGCTTCCACCTGAGGCGACTGCTAAACGGCGAGACCAGCGCGACAATAGCCATTTAGCCTCGCTTCATTGAAAAAGTCTGTCCGGTCCGGCGAAAATCGCGCAGTTGCCAATCTGGAAGGTTGGGAAATCACCGATGCCAGGCTGTGAGTTTCCAACGATACAACGGCGCGCCCGTTAGTCCCTCTGCCGTTGCGGGGCCAACGCCATCGTCTGCGCATAGGCGAGCGGCGATCGGCTGCCTGGCAGGTTTTCGTCCAGAACCAGCGTCTTGAGATCGTCAGAACGGACGTCGAGTGCTACGACGCGTTCAAGCTTATCGAACTGCCACACTGCATAGCCGAGTTCCGGAACAACCCCACAATCGCACCCGCAATCTCCGCCTTGAATGAGACGCGGCTCTTCTGGCCGGGGGACGGCTTTCGTCGATCTTGAAGGTGAGTTATATTACGTATCACTTATATACGAGGGAGTGCGGTGAGATGTGCCAACCTTTCAGCGCTCTATTGCCAGCATACTTGCCTGGAGGGGATAGAGATGGAACATGATCGGACCACAATAACCGCGGAGTTTCAGGGTTTCGAAATCAGTATCGTCTCACGGGAGCCACTTCTTGGGACACTTGAACTGACCTCATTCACGGGCGCGAACATCGAAGTCCCTTTGGACTACTACAGCGCAGAAGCCCTTGTTGCGGCGCTCGTACAATTTCTGGCGCAAGGCAGCAATGACTGACAGACCTTTCGCCGACCGCATCAGGCGCTCTTTCTCTCTGACGAGTACCGGCGAATGGGTAAGCTCATCAAGCCCAAAGGTTCGCATCTAACTATTTGGTCCCAGGCCGAAGTTGGGTGCCCTGCCCGAGTACCGGATCGACAATATCTAGACCTCGGTGGTGTGCGCGCGCTGTTGAAGCCGTAAAGCAGCGGCGCGGGCCGCCTCTCGAACGTTCCGCTTTTTTAAACCAGAACGGAAGCATCCTGCGGGATGGAGGACTGCGCCCCAGGTGTCCGGCGCACCTTCTGGATCCCGGTCGCCCTGCTTCTAGCCGGCGTCTGCGCCACCGCCGCAAGCTCGCTCTTAGCGATCATCGCCGCCATCGGGGTCGTCACCATCGGCTTCTTCGGCGCGCACGCCATTGCCTCGAGATCAGCGCCGACGAGTTTGTCGCTAAACTTCGGAATTCTGCGAACGCATGGCCATCCACTCGACCATCATGGGGCTGCTATCGGCGGCATACCGCTCTTCAAGCACTTCTGATTGCACGATACGGTCTGCCCGGAAATGGCGATAATCCCCGCGAAGCTCGCACCAGGCGGCGATCAATGTGACATCGACATAGTAAACCGTGGCGATAGGCCAGATCGTGCGCCGTGATCGGCGCTGTTGCTCGTCGATGTAGGTGATGGCGATTTTGCGACATGTCCGGATGGCATTGCGCACGTCGAGCAGTTCGATCCCTTCAGGTCGCACCGTATCCCCTTCCGATACATAGAACCGGGGAGATACAAGATAAGAGCGCAGTTCCTTCGGGACGGCATGCTGAAGCTTGTTCAGAACGCTTTCGGCCGCTTCCTGCAATTTCGGATCGCGAATGCGATGAACGAGGTTTGCTCCGACCGTGATGGCTTCGATTTCCTCCATCGTGAACATCAGGGGTGGGAGATCAAACCCCTTTCGTAGCAGATAGCCAAGCCCAGGCTCACCCTCGATCGGAATCCGACGAGCCTGCAAGGTCGCAATGTCGCGATAGATGGTGCGAGTAGTCACTTCCAGTTTTTGCGCCAGCGCAGCGGCTGTCGTGGGCTGCGTCTTTCCGCGTAGCGCCTGAATGATATCGAAAAGACGATCGGCACGGCGCACGCGCAGCCTCCAAACACCACTGACAAAACGGTGTCAGTAGCATCGGAGTACAAAGCTCCGGATGCAAGGGGGCTGCAATGGAAGAGGATCAAAACAAATGGCTCGGAACACTGCTGATTATAGGCTCTGCGATCGCCTATAGCCTTTCCGGGTATTTCACCCGGCTCATCACGCTCGATGTCTGGACGGTCCTGTTCTGGCGCGGGATCTTCGGCGGGCTGTTCATCGGCGCTTATGTGGTCTGGCGTTACCAGAAAGACCTGTGGGTAGCGATCCGGGCCATGGGGATGGCTGGCTTCTGGGTCATGATTCTATCCACTGTCGCGACCATCTGCTTTATCAATGCCCTTCGCCTGGCCCCGGTGGCAGACGTGATGACAATCCACGCCGCAATTCCGTTCATGACCGCCACGCTCGCCCTTGTCTTCGCGGGCGAGCGGGAAGAATGGGCGACATGGGCGGCAAGCTTCACAGCCCTGGTTGGGGTGATGATCATCGTCAATCCGCAAACTTCGAGCGACTATCTGGCAGGCTACGCCTTCGCGACAACGATGGCGCTATCTTATGCCGCAATGATGGTCATCATCCGCAAGAACCGGCATGCTTCCATGCTCCCGGCCGCCTCCTTGTCGGCCTTTCTCTGCGCGTTTGTGGCTCTGCCATTCGCTCAGCCCATGCAGGTGGCAGCCCCGGTCATGTTAGACCTTGTGCTATTCGGAACCGTCCAGTTCGGTCTCGGCCTGCTGTTGATGACGATCGGAACGCGGCTGATCTCGGCCACGCGTTCGGCCCTGATAGGCAGCATGGAAAACCCGCTCGCGCCGCTTTGGGTGTGGCTGGCCTTCGGGGAGTTTCCCGCCTGGGCCACCTGGGCTGGTGGCGGCCTGGTCATGGGAGCGGTGATCTTTGATGTTCTGACGAAATCGAAGCGGCGACAAAAGAGCGTTGAGGCCTTGGCTCAAGGCTAGACCATGTCGCGAAACTCCCGAGTTTTGTTTCGCTTTTGCGCCTAACTTTTGCGACGTCGCAGAACAGGGAGTTTTGCGGCAGCCGCAGTGTCCGCTTTCGATGGCGCGATCCGGTCGAGGTGATCCCGTCTCGGCACTGTCGTGGTCATCCGTGGGCGTCCGCAAAGAAGCGTCCGACGAGGCGAAGCGGTACTGATCATGCTGCCATCTCCTTGCTCTGGGGCTGCTGCGCATGCATCCAGTCGGCTGCCCGAGGTGAACGGCGGAGATTCTACAGAAGGCGGTAGCGTCCAAGGATTTCAGCGATCTGATCGTCCTGTTTCTTATTCGCCAGCAGGGCCGGCTGGCGACTCGCGCCGACGGAAGCGTCCTGCAAGTAGAGCGCTCGCTTGACCATGGCAGGGGCGAAGCCCAGCGCGTAGAGGTCGGTGCGAAAAGCGGTAAAGATCGCCTGCTGCTTTTCGGCTTCGCCGATCTCCCCCGCATTGAACGCCCTCAGGATGCCTGCAAGTACATGCGGCATGGCGTTGCCGAGGCCCGAAATGCAGCCGGCCGCGCCGTTCTGCAGCGCCCAGAGCACGAGGTGGTCGGGGCCGGAATAGACCTCGAAACCGTCGACCTCCTTGGCAACCTGCAGATAGGCCTCCAGCGTCTCCTTTGCACCGCCGGAATCCTTGATGCCGGCAATGTTGCCGTGGCCGGCGAGCGTGCGCGCGGTATCGGGCTCGATGTGGTTCTGTGTGCGGGCCGGAATGTCATAGAGGTAGACGGGCGTCTTGACGGCGTCGGCGACGGTCGAGAAATGGCGGACAAGGCCATCCTGTGTGCAGGCAATGAAGAAGGGGGTGATGACTGCGATCCCATCGACGCCGATACGGTCGAATTCGCGGGCGAGCTTCACCGTCTCGAAGGTTGCCGGCATGCCGGCATTGACAATCACCTTGACGCGGCCGCCGACCTCGTCGGCCACCTCCTCCGTCAGGCGCACTTTTTCCTCTGATGTCAGCGCGGTAAAGTCACCATTGGTTCCGGCGCACATGATGTTGTTGCCGGCCGCGACTTGGCGGCGGACCTGGGCGCGTGTCGCCTGATAGTTGATGGTCTCGTCCTCGTTGAAGCAGGTCACGAGGGCAACGAAAGCTTGCTTGGTCATGCGGGTGTTCCTTTGAATGTGCACGCCTCAAGACGCGCGCTGAAGACGGGCGGCGCGATGGGCCGCCTGGACATCGGGATCGGGGTCGAGGCCGGCGGCGAGCAGCGCGCGCGTATAGTCTTGCTGCGGCGTCTCGAACACCTCGCGCACCGTGCCGAACTCGACGATGTTGCCTTTCTGCATGACCATGACGTGGTCGGCAAAGTCGCGCACCACCGGCAAATCATGGGCAATGAAGATGAAGGCGATGCCCATTTCCTTGCGCAGCCTGTCGAGCAGTGCGATCACCTGCGCCTGCACCGAGACGTCAAGCGCCGAAACAGCCTCGTCGCAAATGATGAGCTGCGGCTCGAGCGCAAGTGCGCGGGCGATTGCGATGCGCTGGCGCTGGCCACCGGAGAACTGATGCGGGTAGCGGCCCATGTGCTCCGGACCGAGGCCGACCTGCACCAAAAGCTCAGCCACGCGCTCGCGCCATTTCGCCTTGGGCAGGATATCCGGATGGATGACCCAGGCCTCGGAAATCAGCTGATAAACCGTCATGCGCGGATTGAGCGATTGCGTCGGATCCTGGAACACCATCTGCAGGTCGCGGCGCAGCTTGTAGAGCTCGGCTGGCGACATGGTGAAGAGGTCGCGGCCCTTCCACAGCGCGCTGCCGCTGTCGGGTTCGTCGAGGCGCAGCAGGATACGCGCCAGCGTCGACTTGCCCGAGCCGCTCTCGCCGACGACGGCCATGGTCTCGCCGGGCATGAGATCGAAGGACAAGCCTTTCAGGGCCTCGAAGGAGCCATAACGCTTGCGCACGTCACGGACCGAGAGAACAGGCTCGGCGCGAACGGCGGGCGCATGCATCTCGCCCTTGCCGGGGGCGGCGGCAATGAGCTTTTTGGTATAGGGATGCTGCGGGTTCTTGTAGACCTCGCTCACCGTGCCGGCCTCGACCAGAACGCCTTTCTCCATCACCACGACGTGGTCGGCGATCTCGGCGACGACACCGAGATCATGGGTAATGATGAGGACCGCCATTCCGGTCTCCTGCTGCAATTCCTCGAGCAGGGCGAGCACCTCGGCCTGCACGGTGACGTCGAGTGCCGTCGTCGGCTCATCGGCGATCAGAAGGTCCGGACGGAGCGCCAGCGCCATGGCGATCATGACGCGCTGACGCTGACCGCCGGAGAATTCGTGCGGATATTTGTCCAGCGAGCGCACGGGGTCGGGGATGCCGACCCGCGTCAAAAGTCGCAATGCCTCCGACCCAGCCTTGGCGGCATGGGTCCCGTGAGTGGTGAGCGCCTCCCGGATCTGCCAGCCGACGGTATAGACCGGGTTGAGGTGGCTCAACGGGTCCTGGAAGATCATGGCGATGCGGCGCCCGTTGACCTTGCGCCTTTCCTGCGTCGGCATCGTCAGCAGGTCGACGCCGTCGAGCAATATCTCTCCGGAGCTGATGCGCCCCGGCGGCATGTCGATCAGGTTCATGATCGCCGAGGAAGAGACCGACTTGCCGGACCCGCTTTCACCGAGGATCGCCAGGGTCTCGCCGCGGTCGAGGTGGTAGGAGATGTTGCGGACCGCCTTCACGACGCCGACTGCGGTGTGGAATTCGACCGAAAGGTCGCGGACTTCCAGGAGATGGTCAGCCATTCTTACGACCTTTCAGTTCGAGGCGCCAGCGCTGCACCGGATCGAGCGCGATGCGCAGCCAGTTCGACAGGAGGTTCAGCGACATGGTGGTGAGGATGATCGCAAGCCCGGGCCAGAAGGAAAGCCACCATGCGTTGGTGAGGTATTGGCGGCCCTGAGAGATCATCAGGCCCCAAGTGATTTCCGGCGGCTGGATGCCGATACCCAGGAATGAGAGCGCACTTTCCGCCAGCATCACATAGGCGAAATCCAGCGTGGCAAGTGTCGTCAGTGTCGGCAGCACCACCGGCAGGATGTGGCGGAAGAGGATACGCTTGCTGGACGCGCCCATCACGCGCGCGGCCTGCACGAACATGCGCTCGCGGATTTCCAGCACTTCGGCGCGCGTCGTCCTCAAGTAGACCGGGATGCGCGTGATCGCCAGCACCAGCATCAGGTTGAGGATCGACGAGCCGAGAATGTAGAGCACGATGACGGCGATCAGCAGCGACGGGAAGGACATGATGACGTCCGCGAGCCGCATGATGACCTGATTGACACGCGGCGAGGAAAAGCCGGCGACAAGGCCGAGGAAGGTGCCGACGGTCGCCGAAAGCGCGACGGCACCTGCGGCCACCATCAGCGTGTTCTGGGTGGCCACGATGATGCGGGCAAGCAGCGGCCGACCGAGCGCGTCGGCCCCCATCCACCAGACCCATCCGCGCTCCCAATCGAAAGGCACGGCGTTGCGCCCTCTAAGGTTCTGCTTGGTCGCGAGATCGCCGAGCCAGCTCGGCCCCACGATCGCGACGATCAGCACGAAAATCAGGAAGATCGCAGCGCAAAGCGCGAACTTGTCGGCAAGCAGCATGCGGAACATGCGCGTCGCGAAGCGCGGCTCTTCGGCGATGACGGTATCGGCGGTCTGCAGGGTCATGGTCGCCTCCTCAGTGTCGAATTCGCGGATCGAGCAGCGCATAGGCGAGGTCGATCAGCAGGTTCATAAGGAAGATCGCCAGAGCCGTGACGAGGATGGCGGCAAGCACGACATTAAAATCCCGCTGCAAAATGGAATCGATCATCAACTTGCCGACCCCCGGAAATCCGAAGATGGTTTCGACGATCACCGCGCCGTTCAGAAGACTCGCCGCCTGGTCGCCAATGACGGTGATGACCGGCAGCATGGCATTGCGTAGCGCATGCACGAAGATGATCGGCCCTGATTTGACGCCCTTGGCGCGCGCCGTCTTCACATAGGCCGAGGAGAGTGCCCCAATCATAGAGCCGCGCACCACCTGCACGATGATGCCGAAGGGTCGGATGAACAGAACCGAGATCGGCAGGATCCAATGAAGCAGAGAGCCCGTGCCCGACGTCGGTAGCCAGGCGAGGTTTACCGAAAACACGACGATCGCGACGATGGCGATCCAGAAATCGGGAACGGAAGCGCCGACCAGCGAGATCAGCGAGGATAGCCGATCGAAGAAGCCGCCGGCGCGGAAGGCGGCAAGCGAGCCGACGACAATCGCAGCACCTGCGACAAGCGTCATGGTGATGACGGCAAGCCAGAGCGTCCAAGTGAACGCCTCGAGCACGACATCCAGAGCAGGGCGGGCCTTGCGCAGGGATTCGCCAAAGTCGCCGGTCACGACATCGCCAACATAACGCGCGAACTGCACCAGCATGGGGTCGTTCAGGCCATGCAGTTCGCGGAATTGCGCCTTCATCTCCGCGGAGGCTTCGACCGGCAGGAACAAGGCGGCCGGATCACCCGTCAACCGCGACAGGAAGAAGACCATGACGAGCAGTCCGACGAGCGAGATCAGACTGGCCACGGCGCGTTTTCGAACGAATTTCAGCATGGCGTCCTCGAAGAGATCCGGCGGCGGGATCATCCCACCGCCTTGATTGCTGTTGTGTCTGGCGAACGTCGTTCGCCAGGACAGTTTACTTGATCTTGATCTCCGAGAGCTGCAGCGTCCCGTTGGTCGCCATCGTCGGCTTGAAATCAAGCCGCTCGGAAACGCGCGAGAAACCGACCATGTGGAAGAGCAGGACGTCGGCGACGACATCGTCATGCACATAGGCGATCAGTTCGGACCAGAGCTTGGCCCGTTCCTCGCCCACGGCAGCCGACGCGCGCTTGATCAGGTCGTCAACCTTCGGATCGGAAAAGCCGGACTGCGTACCGTCGGTCGCATACTTGAAGAACATCGAGAATGACGGATCGCCCTTGGAATTGTCGTGCATGGCAGCGACGATCTGCGGACCGCGGCCTTCCTTGAAGGGCTTCGAATAGTACTGTTCGTGCTCGGCAACCTCGACGAATTTCAGCTCGACCTTGAAGCCCGCTTCCTGAAGCTGCGCCTGAATGGCTTCCATGATCTCGGTCACGTTCGGGAAGTTTGCCGAACGGGCGATGATGGTGATGGGCGTATCGACCTTCACGCCATCGGCCTTGGCTTCCTCGAGCAGCTTCTTCGCGCCTTCCGGGTCATAGGGGAAGACCTTCACGTCGGGGTTCCAGCCAAGCGTCGGCGGTGGCACGATCGCGGTCGCGAGCAGTGCGCTTTCGGGAACCAGGGTACCGAGGAAGGCCTGGCGGTCGATGGCGATGTTGAGCGCGCGGCGAACGCGAACGTCGTTCAATGGCTCGATGTTGTGATCGATGCGCAGGTAGACGGTTTCACTGTCGAGGTAGGAGAAGTCCGTGGCCGGATTGGTGGCGTCGAGCTGCGAGATCGACGGCGAGAGATCGGCCTCGCCGGTCTGCACCATGGCGGCGCGCACCGACGGGTCGGCGCGGAACAGATATGTGGCTTCCGTGACCTCGGGCTTCGTGCCCCAATAGTCGTCGCGGCTCGTCAGCACGATCTGCTGCCCCGGCGTCCAGTTGGTGAGCTTGTAGGGACCGGTACCGACCGGCTCGCGGATGAACTCGAGCGGTGTTTCCTCGGGCACAATCGTGACAAGAGACATCAAGAGCGGCAGGATCGGCTGGACCGGATCGGCGCTGAAGTCGATCGTGTAATCGTCGACCACAGTGGGGGTCACCGTAATGCCGCCGAAATAGCGACGCGACTCGCAGGTGTTCTTGTCGCTCATGATACGGTCAAAGCTGTGCTTGACATCCTTGGCGTCGAAGGTCGTGCCGTCGGAGAACTTGACGCCCTGACGCAGGTAAAAGCGCCAGCTGCCGTCTTCATTCTGTTCCCATTTCTCGGCAAGCCGCGGCATGACGCCCTTGTCGCCGCGAACATCGAGTTCGGTCAGTGTTTCGCTGACGTTCTGCATGATTACGCGACCGATGTTCGAGCGGGTCGCCATGCAGGGTTCGAGCAGGTCGGCTTCTTCCGCCAGCACGATCTTGATCGGACCCGACCCGGCAAAGGCGGGCGAAAGAGCGGAGCTCAGCATGAGCGCACTCAAGACAAATAGTTTCTTCACGGCATTTCCTCCCTATTGAAATTCGTTCAGCCAGATGTTGCTTTTCCGGACCTCGCAGCGACCAGCGCTGCAAAACCGATGAGCCCGCCGCCGCAGAGTGTGGTGAGGGCAATGTGTTCGCCAAAGAGCGCAAAGCCGCCGAGTGCCACGAGCGGCAACCGCAGGAAATCGACGGGCGCAATGATCGTGGCCGGGGCGAGCGAAAAGGCATGCGTCATCATGCCCATGCATGCCGTGCCCACGAGACCCTGGAGCGCCAGGAGCGACAATTCCTTCGCCCCCGGCGTGGCCCAGAACGGAAGGGCGAAGAGAAGCGCGATCGGCACGGTCAAAAGAAGGTTCCAGACGACAAGCGTCGAGGTTGAATCGCCCTTCGACATCGACTTGAGGATCAGCTGAATCGCGGACTGGAGCACCGCGCCGACAAGGGCGAGCAAGATGGCCAGGCTGAAACCGGCCCCAGACGGCCCAACGATCAGCATCGCACCGACAAAACCAAGCGCCACGGCGCCGATCATCACGGGTCCCGGTCGCTCGCCCAGCGTCAGCGCCGCACCCAGCAGAACAAATATCGGAGATGTAAAGGCTATCGCCGTTACGTCGGCCAGCGCCCCCCAGCTGAAAGCAGCAAAAAAGGCGACCATAGCGAGAAGCTTAAAGCCGGCACGCACCGCATGCTGGTGCAACGAGTGGCTCGAACGCAGGACGGACGGGCGCAGAACGACCCAGGGCAACAAGATGACGGCGCCGAAGAAGGCGCGAAAGAAGCCGATGACGAAGGGATGCACGGCGCCATTCAGTGCACGCACGATCACCGCATCGGTTGCCGCAAGGATCGCAGCGCCTACAGCAAAGATCACGGCCATCTTAGCCCCCTTGGGGCTGCCGGCTTCCGGCATAACAAACTCCTCCCCGGCATCCTCTTGCCGGCTTGACACGACAATCCTCCTTTCGAACAAATTTGTCAAACGATTTCATTATGTAAAAATACTCGTGGATCTTGCGTTATTTTTAATGATGTATTTTCAATAATTTAACAGGCATAATATCTTCTTATATGCCACTAGATTACATAATAGAACTTGACAACTTTGTATTTTCAACGATTTTCAAGAGCAAGTAGGAGGAGCCAATGACCCCAGAGGAAATAGCCCGCAACATGAATGGCGCGCTTCGATCCACGTCGCCCGCGCGTCAGGAAGCCTTGCTGCCGTCGCCCATGATCCAGAATCACGCCGCATTCCTGCATCTACTTTCAGATGGTGCGCTCGCCTGCGCCTGGTTCGGAGGCACGCTTGAAGGCAAGTCCGATATTTCGATATTTGCCTCTGTGCTGCCTAAGGACGCGACGGCATGGGGGCCGCCGCAACGCCTGAGCTTCGACCCGGCGCATTCGGAACAGAACCCGGTCCTCTTCGCCGCTCCCGACGGCAGGCTTTGGCTCTTTCACACCTCCCAGCCCTCCGGCAATCAGGATGAGTGCCGGATCCGGATGGCCGAGCTCCGCCGGGACCCGTCCGACCCCTTGGCACTTATCGCTGCCGAAGGTCGCTATCTCGACCTCCCCCGTGGCTGTTTCGTTCGCGCGCCTCTGGTGGTGCGCGATGACGGAGCCTGGCTGTTGCCAATCTTCCGGTGCGTTCAGCGCCCTGGTCAGAAATGGAACGGCAGCCATGACACCGCTGCCGTTGGCATTTCGTTCGATCAGGGGGAAACGTGGCAACTGGAGGATCTCGACCGGTCGATCGGCTGCGTGCACATGTCACCCGTTTCCCTCGGAGAAGGACGCCTCGCTGCGCTCTTCCGCCGCCGGCAGGCCGACTGGATCTACAGGACGGAGAGCCTTGATGGCGGACGCTCGTGGTCGATACCGGACGCGAGCGACGTACCGAACAACAACTCCTCCATCGCCGCCATACGCCTTGGCGATGGCCGGATCGCGACGATCTGCAATCCCGTCAGTGCCGCAGAATTCACCGAGCGGCGCGCCTCTCTTTACGACGAACTCGGAGAGGAGGACGGGCGCCCCGATGCGAGCCCGGAAGGTGGCTGCTTGCCGATCTGGGGCGTGCCGCGTGCGCCCGTCGCCCTCTGCCTTTCGGAGGACGGTGGCAGGACCTTTCCCGTCCGCCTGGTGATCGAAGATGGTCCGGGAACCTGCCTTTCCAACGACTCGACCGACGGCCGCAATAAGGAAATGTCCTATCCCTGGCTGCTTGAGGGCCCGGACGGAACCATGCACCTCGCCTACACCTATCACCGGCGCGCCATCAAATATGTCCGCCTGGCCCCTGGCTGGGACCGCGCCGACGCACGGAGACTTTCATGAGCAATATCATCGGCATAACTATGGGCGACCCGTGCGGCGTCGGCCCGGAGATTTCGGTTCGTGCACTCGCCGAAATGACACAGCAAGGGCGCGAGACGATCCGCATCTACGGCAACCTTGCAACGCTCGAAGCGGCCCGAGCGGCCTTGGGCCTCGACATCGATCTCGCGCCTCACGTCGTGGACCTGCCGGTCGAAGGCGCGCCACTTGCCTGGGGCCAGTTGAGCCCTGTTGCCGGTGACGCCGCGTTTCGTTTCATCGAAAGGGCGGTGCGGGACGCCGAAGCCGGCATCATCGGCTGCATCGTCACCGCACCGATCAACAAGGAAGCGCTGAACCTTGCTGGCCATCACTATGACGGCCACACCGGAATGCTGCGTAGCCTGACGGGCTCCAAGGCAGCCTACATGCTGCTCGCCTCGGAGCGCCTCAAGGTCATCCACGTCTCGACGCATGTCTCGCTTCAGGAAGCGATCCGGCGTTCGACAACCGAGCGGGTGCTGGCTACCATCCGGGCCGGCGATGCGCATCTGAAGCGCATCGGATATGCGGCACCCAAGATCGCGGTCGCCGGCATCAATCCTCATTGCGGTGAGAACGGTCTCTTCGGCACAGAGGATGACGACCAGATCGCACCGGCCGTCAAAGCCGCGCGGGCGGAAGGTATCGACGCGTATGGCCCGATCTCCGCCGACACCGTGTTCCACCGTGCCTATTCGGGCGGCTTCGACCTCGTCGTTGCCCAATATCACGACCAAGGACACATCCCGGTCAAGCTCGTCGCCTTCGACACGGCCGTGAACGTGTCTGTGGACTTGCCGATCGATCGCACCTCGGTCGATCACGGCACAGCCTTCGACATCGCCGGCAAAGGCATTGCCAACCACGGCAACATGAACTCCGCGATCGCCTACGCCCGCAGGCTGGTGTCGGGTGCTGCCAAGCGAGGATGACGTCATGACCACTGCTCCCATCACCCTTCACCAGCCCCGCCGCCTCATCGTCGGCGCCGGCACGATATCGGAGGTCGGCAGTTGGGCGACCGACGCCACCTCGATCCTCGTCGTTGCAACACCGATCACCGCCGGTTTCGTCGATCGACTGAAGCTTAAGGGTCGCATCGTGGTGTTTGACGCCATTCCCGGCGAACCCGATATCGCGACGTTGAACGCCGCCCTGGAGGTTGCGCGCCAGCAGAAGCCGGATCTGATCGTCGGCCTGGGTGGCGGCTCGGTTCTCGATGTCGCCAAGCTGGTTGCCGTGCTTTGGAACTCAGAGCAGACGCTTGCCGATGTCGCCGGGCCGAACAGGGTAGCCGGCCGCAGCACGCGCCTCGTGCAGGTCGCCACCACGGCCGGCACGGGCTCGGAAGCTGGGATCCGCTCGCTGATCACCGATCCCGAAAAAGGCAACAAGATCGCGGTCGAAAGCCCGCACATGATCGCCGATGTTGCCGTTCTCGATCCGGAACTCACCTATTCCGTACCGCCGGCGGTCACCGCCGCTACCGGTGTCGACGCCATGGCCCATTGCGTCGAGGCCTTCACCAATCGCCGCGCCCATCCGATGATCGATGGCTTTGCGCGAATGGGCTTCAGGCTCGTCGGCAAGTATCTGGCGCGCGCAGTCCAGGATGGCACCGATACCGAAGCGCGCGAAGGAATGATGCTTGCTTCCTATTATGGCGGCATCTGCCTTGGCCCGGTCAACACGGCCGCCGGCCATGCCATCGCCTACCCGCTCGGCACAAGGCTTCGCCTGCCGCACGGGCTGGCCAACGCCATCATCTTTCCCTACGTGCTCGCCTTCAACCAGCCGGTTGCAGTGAACAAGACCGCGGAAGTCGCGCAGGCCTTAGGCCTTGGCGAAAGCCTTGCAGCCCGCGAGCTTCTCGACGCCGCCTGCGGCTTCTGCCGCAATCTCGGCATCGAAATGTCTCTTGCCGCTCACGGTGCAAAACCGGACGACCTACCGCTCTATGCGAGCGAGGCCCATGCCAACCGCCGTCTCATGGACAACAATCCGATCGACATGAGCGTTGAGGATGTGCTGGCAGTCTATAGGGCCGCCTTCTGACCAACCGCGCGCTTCAAAGAAACCCCGGCACTCGCCGGGGTTTCTTTGAAGGCTATTTGGTCGCTTGAAACAGGCGCTCTCGCGAACCCACAAGATGATCATGCATGAGCTGCCTCGCCTTATCGGCTTCACGTGCGGTGATGGCCTCGGCGATAGCCTCGTGTTCTGCAAAGACCCGCGTTAGACCCGCTGTCTCGCGCTTGACCGAAGCACCATGAAACCGCATGCCGACGGCGATGTGGTCCTTGAGCGCTTCCATGGCCGTGAAAAAATAGCTGTTATGAGCCGCGCGCGCGATGGCAAGATGGAACTGGAAGTCCGCATCTTCTCGGTGAGATTGACGGTTGGTTGCGTCCCGCATCAGCTCAAGCGCTTGACGAATGGCGGCCAGGGAGCCGGCGTCATGGCGCTCCGCTGCAGCGGCCGCCGCCGCCGGCTCGACGGTCAAGCGGAACTCGTAGCAGTTGAGAAGATCAGCAACGTTCTCCAACTGCCCAAAGCCAAGCGGCTCGCGCATGCCGACGGCGCGCACGAAGCTGCCTGCGCCGCGGCGCGAGTAGATGAACCCCTGTTCGCGCAGCCGGCGCAGAGCTTCGCGAATGATCGGACGGGACACCTCGAACTCGCTGGCCAGATCGTGCTCGGTCGGCAAGCGCTCGTCCGGTTTGTAGGCGCCGGATTTGATCGCACGATGCATGCGCTCAAAGACGAGATCACCAAGGCTCTTGCGTGCTGTACCGGTCTCCAGTCCCATTTATGATCCCATCTTGCGGAGGATCGCCTCCGCGATCTGCTTCAGTGTGTCCGGCGAACCGAATCCACCGGATTTGGCGATGATGCAACGTCCATCGACCTCCGCCAAGCCCAGGCCCGGGAGGCATTCGCCGAGCATGCGGAAACGCTGGACTTCCATCTTTCTCAAAACCGCCTCCGCCGTGGCGCCGCCAGAAAGAAGCATTGTGCCAGCCGACAGCGCGAGGTTCGGACAGACGCTATCGGCAAGCGCCTCGGAAACCTCTTCAGATGAGACCTCCCCTTCACCAGGGACGGCCTGGACGAGAGTGATCGCGCAGCCCTCGTCTTTCGGGTCCGTAAGCCGCCCATTGGGTGCTGCCAGATAGCGCGTCACTATCGAGCGGCGCAGAACGTCGATCTGGGCAAGGGTGATGGGGTCACGGGATCCGATGACGAACAAGGTCGGACCGGCAGAGATCTCGGCGGCCTGCGCGGCCGCTTCGCCAGTCATGCGTTCGGCAAGCGCTTCAGCCAGGCCACGCGCCCCTATCAACAGGTCGACGCCATTCCGCTCAGCATCCTCAAGCGAGGCGCGCATCTCGGCCGCGGTGGACATATCCGGGATCGTGGACAGATCCGCATGCCGACCGAGCCGTTCATGAACGGAAATCGGCTCGTCCACCCCAAAACCACGAACGCACCCACCTGCCACATATCGGCCAAATGCCGGAATGGCCGGGGCGACCAAAGCAGAACGAAAAGGCATGCCGTCGAGTTCGACGGCGATATGGCCCTTCAGGCGCGAGTCGACCTTCTTGAAGAGGCGCGTTCCGGAAGGCAATGCGGCGAGCGCTTCGGATGCCGACCGCTTTGCCACTTCCGCAGCCAGCTCGCGCGAGCCGAGATTGATCGAAATAACGTCGGGCTTTTGCCGGAGGGCATCGTCAATTGCCCCGCTCACCAAAGCGACCTCGACATGCATGCCCCGCGCCGCAAACGGCGCGGCGGCATCGAGCGCTCCCGTCAAATCATCAGCGACAATGGCCAACATGATCGAAATCCTGAAATTTGTTGTTATCTTTATAACTACATCAAACCTTGAAATGTCAAGCTTTTTTGGTTTTAAATTACAAATTAGTGGGCGAACAAGCGGACCGGCGGGGTGCCTTTCAACGAGATCCAGATTCCCGAGGATTCATCTCTACCGTTCAGGCTTGAGTTCGCAAGGAAGGCTTTGAGACGGCATTTTCCAATGCCTTGTGAGGTGCTGCGTCGCCGTACGCTTTCACCCGAGTTGGCTAGATTCTAAACCTTGACCCAACTGCGCCTCAGAGTGAGGAGGCGCAATGCTTCGAGGCCGCCAAGCACCCTTTAAAAGGGACGCTGTGGCCTACCATTTCAAGAAGCGCGCTTGTCCTGAGGCGACATCGTTCGCGGCCCCAATGCGATCCCAAACGCACAGAACGAGAACTTTCGGGCAACATCGGGGAAAACGCACCTGAGCCCTCACCGTGCTCCGAGCCAGGCGCACCGTGGCGTCGTCAAGCGCCTGACAATACTTTTCTCACAATTTTATCGCCGGCAGGATTATGTCAACCTTTCCCGTCCACGTGGAGTAAAGCGGCGCTGCGGAGCCGTGACGTGGACATAGGCAACGACGTTGTTTCTGACGGTCCCGAATTTCGCACTGTTCAGCACGAGTCGGCCATAGTTCAACGCCATCGCGGCCTGTGCTTCGGCAGCAGCCACACCGAGATCGAAGCCGTCGGCAGATGAAGGTTTGTCGTTCGCACTTTTGATATGCGCATCGCCAGCGGCTCAGCCGAAGCTTCACCGTGACACCCGTCCGCAATCGGGACAAACGCCATAAGCTGGTCCTGCAGCGGAGACAACTCAGCACTCATAATCGGTGAGCGCGACGCCCAGAACTTTGACCCTGGTCCGGGTGCCCATTTCGTTTTGGTTCGCATGCCCGCCCCATAGCGGCATTATCGTTAACGGCGAATGAACCACACAAATTGAGGAAGACCCAGGTGTGATTGAATTCATCAATGATGCGAGATACTCTGCCTAGCTCGAAGTTTGGCCCACGCGCCGGGTAAGAACTGTCATTCTTGTGGTTCGCATCTTCGTAATGGCAGCCTAGAGGTTGCCCAGTGTCAGCGCAGCGTAATCGTGATAGTCGAGTCGGCAACGATGATGTTGAGATTCCGTCAAATGATGTGCGCCATCTCTTTTTTGCGCATGGGCCGGGCCTGGGAAGGCGGCACTTGCCCCAAGCAAGTGATCGAACGCGCCTCGACGCGGTAGGTTTTACGGATTTAACCATCGCCCCTTGATGTGGAGCGGCCCGCGATGGGGAACCCGGTCCGTTTTGTGTGTTTCGCAGGCACGGGGGCAACCGTCGATGTCGTGCGAGGCCGGCTGTCCGAGCTCGGCTTTCAGGACGCGCTTGCGGAACGCGACGGCGACGCCGAGTACTGCATCGCTTTCATCTCGGACGTCGATGCCGCGCTCATCGCGTATATCGAAGAGCTCTCACAACGCTTCCAGCTCATCGTTGTCCTGATCCCGGGTTCAACCGGCGCGGCAGATCCGCGGTGGGAGCTTCTCAACGCCGGCGCCATGGACGTGCTCGACTGGAGTGACGAACGTGCGCTGCCCGAGGAAATCGCGGCGCGCCTCACGCGCTGGATCGAGATCGCACGGCTGGTGGAGAGCGACGCGCTTCAGCACGGCCTCGTCGGTGTTTCGCCGTGCTGGAAATCGCTGAAGCGAAAACTGGTCGAGGCGGCCGCATACTCCTTGGGCAACGTGCTCCTGATCGGCGAGACCGGCACTGGGAAGGAGCAGATCGCCAGAGCCATACACAAGCTTAGCAAGTGGGCAGGCAAGCCGGAACTGGTCGTCGTCGACTGCACGACATTGTCTCCGGAGCTGTCGGGAAGCGAGCTGTTCGGGCACGAACGCGGCGCCTTCACCGGGGCTATCACGGAGCGTGACGGCGCCTTCGCACTCGCCAACGGCGGCTCACTCTTCCTCGACGAGATCGGCGAACTGCCGCTGCAACTGCAGGCGCAACTGCTGCGCGTGATCCAGGAGCGTACCTACAAGCGGGTCGGAGGTAATGTATGGAACCGCACCGAGTTCCGCCTGATCTGCGCCAGCAACCGCGACCTGGAGAAGCTCGTGGCTGAAGGCGGTTTTCGCGGCGACCTGTACTACCGGATCGCCGACTGGGTGATCAACCCGCCGCCGCTGCGTGAGCGGCGCGCCGACATCCTCCCGCTGGCGCGGCATTTCCTGACAGCTGCCAGCGGCAACGCCGCAGCGCCCGAAATCGAACCGGCCCTGGCCGACTATCTCGTCAGCCGCGACTATCCAGGTAATGTGCGCGATCTTAGACGGCTGGTGATGCGTCTTCATTCACGCCATGTCGGCAAGGGGCCGATCACGATCGGGGCGCTTCCGCTCGACGATCGGCCGGTGGGCGGCCGACCGCCCGAACCATTCGGCGAGCCCGGATTCCTGCTGGCGATCCAGCACGCCTTTGACCACGGCATTGGCCTGAAGGAAATCGGCCGCGCCGTTTCCAACGCTGCCATCAACCTGTCGCTCGAACAGGAGCGCGGCAACCTCCAGCGCGCCGCGCGCCGCCTCGGAATCACCGATCGCGCGCTGCAGTTGCGCCGCGCCAGTCATGACCAGGCGGCCGGAGGCGGCGCACGTCACGCGACGGCCGAAAACCCCTGAACCCTGCTGACAAGCCTGAGCACGTTGCCGCCGAGGACCGCTGCGCGATCCTCGGGGTTGAGGCCAAGCGCCTCGATCTTGGCGATCTCGACGCCGGGATGCAGCCAGGGCCCGTCCGACCCAAACAGTATTTTCCTGGCGCCGGCGCGCTTGACCGCCTCTTCGAGAATGTCGAAACGGCGCACGCCGGCAGTGTCGGTGAAGATGTTCCTGTGCCGGACCAGATGGTCAATGAGTGCGCTCTGCGCCTTCCAGTCGTCGGCGAAACTGCCAAGATGCGGAATGATGAACGGCACGTCCGGATATTCATGGGCAAGGATTTCGGCGACCGAAACCTCGCCCATGACGTCATAAAGGACCGGCAGCCGATAGCGGCGCGCAGCTTCGCAGATTTCGCGGGTTATGCGCCCGTCGTGACGATGGACCTTGATGCCGACGAGGCCCAGCGACACTACCGCCTCGCGGATCATCATCTCGACGCGGCCCTTGTCGACGACCGGGTGGACAAAGGCGAAGCCGAAAAGGCGATCGGGGTTGCCGGCAACGATGCGCGCCACTTCCCGATTGGCCAGACGGTAGCCGTCGGAAAATGCCGCGAAGATGATGGTGCGGTCGATGTTGGCCTCGCGTGCGCGCGCGAGATACCGGCCAAGCGGAGCGGACGTGTCGGCAGGCTGCGTGAGCCCGTCGCCCTTTCCGGCGTGACAATGGCAGTCGATGATCATGGCCAGACAGCCTCAATGCGATTACCGGATCCTGTCCGCCACGGCCGGACTCGTCCCGACAGAGTGGGGACGAGTCCGGCCGTGGCGGACAGGATGTTTTACACGCCTTCGATGACCACGGCGTTGCCGCGGCGCCACCATCTGCCGCCCGCAGCCCTTCCTGCGATCGCCGCAGCCCCTCCCGATGCGGCCAGCGCTTTCGAGGGTTCCGAAGTGCGGGCTCCGGACGCGACCTGCCGCAGCACGGTGGCATTCACGCCAGGTACATGACGGCGCGTTGCGTTGGCCACCACGGTGCGCGCGATCTGCTCGGCAGGTGCAGAACCGGGCACCACCGGCGAGGTTCCGAGCGCGGCCGAGGCGTCGGCGATCGCGGTTGCTGCAATCCTGATAAAGCGGCGGGCCTTCTCGATGTCGGCCTGATCCGGGCTCATCCCCGCGGTTTCCAATTCGAGCGCGCTGGCCACAGCCTGGCCCAGCCCCCGGCCGATCATCGTTCCGACCCCGGGAATGGGGATCAGCGAGCCGAGCGCGCCGCCGGCGATCGGCAGCGCGGCCTTGGCAAGCGACTTCAGCGCTGGGCCGACCACGGGCAGCACGTTCTTGCCGACGAACTTGCCGACCGACTTCAGACCGGCGCCAACTTTCTTGAAGAGGCCGCCAAGGAATTGCTCAAGCTCCTGTTCGTTCTGGGCGGAGAGCAGCTCCATGGCCAGCTCGAACTCTTCGTTCTCGGAGAGGAGTTCGCCGGCTTCGAAAGCTCCATATAGTTCAAATTCCCCTGCCGCGGCGCGGCAGCTTGGGCAATTGCAGTACATCGGATGCATACTAGCCTCCCGTTGTTAGAGTGACATGATGATTGCGCGTTCAGATTTCGTTGAGCGCGAGCACCTCCAGCTCGGTGACCCTGTTGAGGCGGTTGTTATCGTTCTTGTGATGCTCGTTGATCTTCTTTTCGAGCGCACGGACCTGCGCTTCCGTGGCGTCCTTCATGAGGTGGAGCGCGAGCTTCATGCCTCTTGCGGTCTTCCCGAAATGCGACAGGCACCACATGTGCTGGACCAGGCGACGACGCAGATCGACGGCCTTGCCGGTGTAGAACTTGCCGGTGGACGTGTGGAAGCGGTAAAGGCCGGGGATCTTTTGCTTTCCCAGCGACTTCAGCACGAGCTCGACGGGCTTTGCATTGGTTACCGCGAGCGCGTTTTCCGCCGTCAGCGCCGCGCCCGACAGCTCCCATTCGAATTCGAACTCGCGCTGCTCGCGGTCGCTCCGGACCCGGCGCAACGCGGTTTCGGTGTCCGGCCCGATGAAGCCGCTGACCGGCAGGCGGCAGCGCCGCTGGAAGACGCGTATCCATTGGCGCAAGGAGTTGGTCATGACGCCGTCGACGGCCAGTGTGGTCCCGAGAGCGGTGTTGAGCGTGTCCTGCACCCAACGGACGTATTCGGAGCTGCCCGGACGCGCCGGCTCGCCGTCCAGCGTGCGCTGCCGTGGGTACGGATCCGGCTCGTCGTATGCAGCGCCAATCGTCGAGGAGCGCGGGCCGCCAAATCGCCGCCTGCGCCAGGCGGGAGTGTATGGCGGCTGGGAGGAGCGCGGCGGGCGTGACGGCTGTCCACTCCTCGGTCCTGTTGCTGCGCCACGAGCCGGCCTGAACGAGCGCTCGAATTCTAGTTCCGTCGGGAACGGGTCGATGGTCGGGATCGTGCTCATGACGCCTCCTGTCTCACGCGGCCGAAATGCCGTCCGCGATGCGCTCCAGCGCGGCCAGCAGGCGGCCGATGTCGGCCGGCGCATGACGCGCAGTGACCAAGAACGAAAGGTTCGGCTTGCCCTCGCCGCATGAACGGGTCGCCAGCGCGCGCACGCCCATGCCGGCAAGAGACTCCAGCGCGGCTCGCGCCGCGTCGATGGAAGGCATGGCGATGGTTTGCATCGGAACCGGCAGCAGGCTCCTGACCTGCAAACCTATCCGCCTCACGCCGGCGCGAAGCTGCTCGACAAGCCGCACCAGGCGCGCCCGCAATGTGTCGCCGGCGCTGCAGTTTGCCGCGAGCGCGCCCCTTGCCGCGGCAATGTCCGCGACCGACGGCGGGCTGGTGTGAACACGGGTTTCCCCGTCACGCGCGGCGCGCGCGACGAAGTCCTGGGTGCCGCACAGCACGGCCAGCGGCGCGCCGAACGCCTTGGCGAGCGACGCACCCGTCGCAATGTTGGCACAGGACAGGCCATGCCAGGCGAGCGAGCCGCCACCGCCGAGGCCAAGCGGCTGGGCCGGCGACGGGTTGCGGCCAAGCATGCCGAGCGCCTGCGTGTCGTCGATCACGAGGCGCCCTCCCATGTCGGCCGCCAGGCGCGATAGAGCGGGCAGAGGCGCCACCTGGCCGCAGGATGGGCAAAGCCCATCCGTGACGATGACCGGACGCTGCCCGGCGCGGCGCGCTTTTCGCAGCCGCCGCTCCAAGCTGACCGTATCATGGTGCCGGTAGGTTTCCACCGGCACCTCATCGAGCTGGACGCGCTCGGCGCTCCAGCGTGCGATCGGATAGGATGAAGCGTCGAAAAGGAGAAGGCTCTCCTTCGACACGGCAGCCTGGAACAGATCGCGGAACAGGTGCAACGTCGAAGGATAGAGCAGCCCTGCCGCCTCGCCCATGAGCAGTGCCAGGTCCCGCGCCAGCGGGCGCGCTCCCGGGGGCTCATCGAGGGCGGCGGGCCGGCCGAGCGTCAACGCCTGCCACGGGGCAAGCGATGCGCTCGGATGGTCAAACCCGAGATAGAGTGCGGACGTGAAGTCCAGCATGGCACACACTCCCTCGCGGTCAGACCAGGCGCCGCTGTTCGTCTAGGCGCCTGACGAGATGCACCGAGGGCATGGTGGCGTCGATCCGCGCGGCCGACACGTCGAGCGAGAGATCGACGGCGGTCGCCGAACGATAAGCATGCAGGTAGCCCTGGATCTCGGAACGCCAGTAGCGTGCCCAGTTCAGCGCCTGATAAGGATCGTTGACGTCCGCCCAGTTGCCGAAACGGACCGACAGCAGCACCTGCTCGCCGAAGATAGCGAGGTTGCGGAAGTGCAGGCTGCTGGTGTCCGACCATCCCTGCAGCTTCTTCATGGCGTCGACACGATCCATCCAGGGTTCGGGATAGGCGACCATGATGCGCGTCGGCAGGAACTCGCGGAACTCGGGACGGGCGAGGATCCATTGCTGCATGAGCATCTCGATGCGCGCTGTCGAAGGCAGGTCGCCGAACTGGTTGTGTGCGCCCTGCGACAGGATAAGGTGCGCCTCCTTCAATGCATTAAGCACCGGGAAGGCATCGGCCTTCACGGTCGTATCGTCGTCGAGCCGGTAGAAGCGCGAGACGACGGAGAGCAGCGTGTGGAACGCCTCCAGGAATTTCGACCGGCTATCGGCAGGGCGCATATTGTTGACCGCCTTGCCCGACAGCCTCAGCCCGTAGTGATGGTCATATTCGTAGTTGCGCCGCACGACGCTCAGGCGATGCTGCTCGTCCTGGATATAGCCCCACAGCAGGTTATTGAGCGGCCGCAGCGGATCGACCTCCATATTGGCGAGGGGATCATTCTGCAGCGGCCCGCGGATGTTCTGGAAGCGGCGCGTAATCGAATTCATGGCCTGGACCAGCATTCCCTCTTCCTGCCAGTACGACCAGATGAGCTCGAGCAAGCACGGCTCAACCAGCCTGGACCGCAGGATGCCGTAGCAATTGCTCACTTGCTCCTTGAATTGGTCGGGGTCGAGCTCGAGGTCGACATCGCCTATGTCCGTCTGCTTGATCGGCTCGTCGATCATCTTGCGCCGAATGAGGGCAAGATAAGGAAGCAGCCCGGCCTGTGCCTGGAAGTCGAATTCCAGGTAGCGACCGAGCCAGGTCGCCAAATCGCCGATGTTCGTGGGCACAACGACGCGGCCGGTGATGAAATCGCCATCGTCCTGCGTGTAGCTACTCGGATCGCCGAGAAAACCGCAATTCGCCATCACGAACGCTTCGGTCGCCACCTTGATGTTGCGGTAGGCGTCAGTGTCCGTGAAGGGGAGCGCCCGCCGCTTTGTGGTCCGCGACAGCGCGTCCTTCGTTCGGCCTTTGTCGATCGGATTGCCGGCTCCGATCGGATCG
The DNA here is from genome assembly GCF_058792075.1 of Ensifer sp. EB106-03-01-XG145. Taxonomy (NCBI): domain Bacteria; kingdom Pseudomonadati; phylum Pseudomonadota; class Alphaproteobacteria; order Hyphomicrobiales; family Rhizobiaceae; genus Ensifer; species Ensifer sp. EB106-03-01-XG145. The sequence continues at coordinate 142,127 of NZ_JBYTEC010000009.1, forward strand.
CCGCAGAACACCCAGTCCATGAAATCGAAGTAGTTCTTGAACAGAAGCGCGTCCGTGTTGCGGCGGATCTTCGGCCAGATCGACAGGTCAGTGGTCGCGAAGGAGCTGGTGCGCTGCAAGGTGACGGTGACGGGGCCGGCAACGGCCGAGGGCTCCGGCGGTGCAAAAACGCCGGACGAGGTCGCATCATTGACGAAGTCGAAACCCTGGTGAGGCACGTTCCCGAAACCACCGACCATGTGGACCTCGCCTTGGCGGTCGGCCGTCAGGACGAACTCGCTGTCGAACATGCCACCGTCTTCGATATCTTGGGCAGTCGGCGCAATGCGGCCCAGCGAAGCACGAAGGTGTGCATGCACGTTCGCTTCGCCCTTGGGCCAGCGGAACTTGAACGTGGCGCTCTTTCCCACGGGAAGCGTCGGCAACCGAGCGCCAACCTCCACGGGTGAAGTCTGGTCGGGCGAGGTCACATAGATCTTGAACTTGTCGGTGAGATTCAACTTAAGCGCAATGCTCGTCTCGCCGTCCTGGTTGAGCAGGAAGGGCTTCTGCTCCTTTATTTCGTCGTTATGGAAGCGGGCTACGACAGCATAGTCCTCTTCCATGTCGCCGGGCCTCGGGATCTCGAACCTGGCATTGCCATCCGCCTTTGTCGTCTCGTGATGGATGATGTCCCAATTTTCTATGATGTACCCAATTACATCTTTGCCTTTCTTGATCTGAGTGACGATTGTCCGGTCATCGATGATGGCGACCTCCACGCCGGTCAGGCACACGCGAAGGCCGTTGCTCAGCAGGCCCCTGACATGGACGGTGATGCGAACTTTGTCGGAAACGGTGCTCGGGCTCATCTCATCCTCCTTGGATGGTCAGACTGGGGTTCGGGGATCGCATAGCGGCGGGGAAAGTTCCGCCGCGCAGGGTCTCGCCCGTGAGGGCGCATGCGTAACTTGTGTCGAGCGTCGTCTTGAGCGCCCAGAAGGTCAGCAGCTTGCCGATCAGCATGCTCTCGTCTTCCGGAGAGAGCTTGCCGTCGGCGCGGGCCTGGCCCAGCACTGCGAAAACGACCGTCGGCCGCGCCCGGTACATGCCCGCCGGCGCTCGCGACCATGATTGGAACATCAGCGCAAGTTGCATGGGCGCGCGGGTTTGGACCTCCAGCACGTCGGGCAGCGTCAGTCCGCGCAGCCTTACCGGACGATGCTCGACGAGCCGCGCCACGAACTGCGGCATATGGTGCTCGAGGCGTTCGAACAGGGTACGGCGCTCGAGGTCGAGCCCTTCGCGCGGATAGAGCTCTTCCCACAGGGCCGCGATGCGGGCCCATTGCGGATGCGGGTAGAGCGCCTGACCGATCGCAGCGCTGAGTTTCACGCGCAGCCAGGGCGTGGGATGCGGATCGTTGACATCGACGCGAAATACGAAGGCGCGCGGCAGGCTGACGACGCCGATCAGGCCGATCGTCGAGGTGATGCCGACACGAGCCACCGAGAAGAAATCCGCGACGATTTCGGAGATCCATCGATCCCAGATCGCCCACAGATCCTTGTCGGGGCTGGCCTGCTCCTTGAGCGGTTTCAGCATGGCGCGCAACGAGGGAACAAGCTCGATCAGCGCAGCCGCCTGATGCCCCGTCTCGTGAATGAGCGAAGAGGCGATGCCGCTGCCGACCATTCGCTCGCGCGGGACACGGATGACCGCGACGGGACTTGTGCGGCCGCCGGGCAGCCGCGTGCGCGCCCGGCGGATAGCGGCGCCAGGCCCGCGCTCCAGGTGACACACGACCGGCGGCAGCTCGTAGAATTGGCCCTGAAGAGTGAGCGCATCGGCCGCGACCGAGTCGAGACCTGAGAGCCAGGGCCCGTTGTCGTGCTCGCTGCGTTGTGTGATGACGTCACTGTACATGTCGAACTCGTTGAGCACCTGGTGGAACCTGAGGCGCAGGATCGAGAGGCGTCGTTGCGCATCGGCCGGCGTCGCCGCGGCCCTTGCTCGGTGCAGCCAGGCAAGGAAGCTTGCCATCAGGCGCCTTAGCTCCCTTCGCCCGTCGATGAGGGCCCTCTCGATCGCCGACTGCGCGTTTGGAAACAGATTGGCGGCCGGCACCATCGGCTCGAGCAAGGCGAACGGCTTGACGCGGTCAAGCCGCGTCCGAAGGCCGCGCGCCTCCTCTTCGAGCATGCGAAATGTGAATGGGTCGATCGCCATGGCGGCTCAGGCTCCGTATACGACGATCCTGTTGCCCTGCCTGACCCAGCGGCCCGAGGCAGCACGTTGGCCGAGCATGCCGCCGGCCCTGGCCGTCAAAGCCGTTCCGCCCGCAGGGCCAAGGAGCCCCGGGGCATGCTTGCGGGCGGCCGCCACCACGGCCTGCTGGGCCGCAGTGCGCGGATCCGTGCCGGCGGCAGCCGCGTTGGTCGCTTGCCTGGCAGTGTCTGAGGCGAGGCGCACGAACTGGCGGGCGCCGGTGAACTCCAACTCCTCGTTTTCGCCGAATTCGAGCTCGAGGCCGATCGCCTTGCCGGCCGCATTCGCAAGGCCGGTGCCGATCTTGGCACCCAACGGGCCGCCGATGTAACCACCCAAAGCCTGGCCGGCCATGGGCAGGGCCTTCTTGGCAACGCCCTTCAACACGCCGCCGATCGCCTGGCCGATGGGCGACTTCGCCGCCTGGCCGACGACGCTGACGGCTTTCTTGATGAAGTCGCCAAGGAATTGCTCGAGTTCCTGCTCGTTGTTGACGGCCAGAAGCTCGTGGGCGAGCTGGATTTCCTCGTTCTCGCTGAGCTCCGACTGGCCGGAGCCCCATTCGAATTCCTGGAATTCGAACTCCTCGTTCTGGAATGGGGCGGCTTCCTGGAATTCCAGTTGGGTACGGTCGATGTCATGCATGACGCTCTCCTGGGTTGGGTTTCAAGCAAAGCTCTGACGTCTTATGGCGCGGCGCGCGCGGAACCCCGGCACAAGCTGGACGAAGTCCAATCCCGGCGCGTGGCGACGCGCCGCGACCCTCGCCGCGGCAGTAGCAACCGCAGCCGGCGGCTGGGTCGAGGGCGCCCTGGCGGCGAGGCGCCCGGCCTCCATGGCGAAGCGCACGAACGCTCGCGCGGTTTCGAATTCTTTGTCCTCGTCGCTCAGACCTTCCAACTCGGCGCCGGTGATGCGCTCCATCGCCTCGGAAGGGGCGGTGTCGGATCGACCCGCAGGCGGCGCCAGCAAAGTCCTGACGGATTGACCGGCTCGGTTGAGGCGCGCTCCAAGATGCTGCACGACCTGCGAGGCGATAGGCTTGCCGGCGAGCAATGCGCCATGGCGAAGAATCCGGTTCACGACGCTGGCGAGTTCGCTGGTGCTCGTGGCCTCGAGAAAGGCGCTGCCGAGTTCGAGCTCCTCGAGTTCGGTCGATGGCTGAGGCTGCGCCGCTCGCGTCGGCGCGCCCATTATGAGAAGGCCGCCTTCTGCGCCCTCGGTCTCAGGATTGTAGGTGAGAAGCCTATTGCTCATGCCACCACTCCATTAGGCAGCCACGAGCTGCGCCGAAACAGAGGTAGCAAGGACCGTGCCAGATCGCGTCAGCCACGATTTCACGCAAAACTAGGTCCGCCGGGCGAAGACAGCTTCGCAATCAGGGCGGTGGGTACTGATTTCCGGCGAAGTCCGATTCGCCTCTGGCCCGGATTATCCGGTGAAGCGTATGCCCCACGTGCAGGCAATCCCGAGTCAGCCGAGTGTTGGCTGCCACCGGCCCTGCCACCGCGAGTATGTTTGCCATCCGCCTCGTTTCGTGGCGACCGTCTCGCAGCCGGATTCTGGCCGCGTGCTTGGAACTAATGACGGGCGAGACTGTTTCAGATGGGACTTTGGCATGACGCTGACGTGCCCTCCTGGCTGGATAAGTCTCGATTTTGAGGAGACTCGCATCATGAAAATTTCGTCCAGATTTCGTTCAGTCGCGGCTGCGGTTATCGCTGCAGTAGGAATCAGCTTTGCCGGCACCGCGCATGCCGACAGCGGTACGATCAGCTTCTCAGTCTACAAGGCTGCCTTCTTTGTAGGTGGTTCTGGAGGCGAGGGCACAAAGGGCGCCCAACTCGAGCTGTCAGGCAAGCAGGTAGGCCTGCAAGTCAACGCCGATCTCAGCGGACTTGCCATCACGGTGAAGTAAGGGCCGTCGCTCCGTTCGTCGTCCCTGCGGTCGGCCACTACGCTGAATACAAAGGTCGGCTTTCAGCACTACCATCTAGGAAGCGGCCGTTCCGCTGTCGTGAAGAGTTTCGGGCGCCGGCAGGCGTACGAAAGTCCCCGAGGAAGGAACCCGCGGGCCACAGGCGATGGCTATGGGGATTTCCGTTTTCGGCTGATGTCGATGATAGCGTGACCGCTTTCGGGAGGCACCGGGATGGATCCGGCGGGACCGCTTCGTTGCGCCTCCGCGCGGTGTTGTCGGCCTGGTGGGCGGTCGGACGCGACCCTGTCAGCGTCGAGGGTCACCATGGAGGCGTGCGGATCCGTTGCCGAAGGCGGGGTGCCTCCGGCCGAAGGCTGGACCATGCCATGCCGGGTCATGGAACGGTCTCCCGGTTCGTCGTCGTCGCGTCCGGCGGCCCGCGCGGCTGCCTCCATCGTCCGAACACCTCGAGCACGATCATGCGGCCGCCACAGCAGGAGCATGGGGGGGCGGAACTCGTCCGGTTCTTCCGGGCCGTCGTCAGCCGACGGTGCGGCGACGTTCAACAGTTCGCGAGCCAGTGCGAGACTGGCCTTGCGGGCGGAGCCGGCGAGCAGCCCGTAGTGGCGGATGCGATGGAAGCCACGCGGCAGGACATGAAGCAGGAAGCGGCGGATGAACTCGTCGGTGGCGAGCGTCATGACCTGCTGGCGATTGGCGCCGTCGCGACGATAGTCCTTGTAGCGGAAGGTGACGCCGCTCTCGTCGAACCGGACAAGACGACGGTTCGAGATCGCCACCCGGTGGGTGTAGCGGGACAGGTAGGCTAGCACCGCTTCCGGACCGGCGAAGGGAGCCTTGGCATAGACGACCCAGCGCTTGCTCCGAACAGGCTTCAGATGGTGCAGGAAGGCGCGTCGGTCGGCCAGGTGCGCCATGGATCCGAAGAAGGCGAGCCGGCCGGCGTCTTTAGGGCGATCAGCCGGGTGAGGAACAGCCGGCGGAACAGCTTCCCCAGTACCCGGACCGGAAGAAGGAAGGCCCGACGCGACCAGATCCAGCGCTTCCCGTCCGGCGCGATTCCGCCGCCCGGCACGATCATGTGCACGTGCGGATGGTGCGTCATCGCCGATCCCCAGGTGTGGAGCACGGCGGTGATGCCGATGCGCGCGCCGAGATGCTGCGGATCGGCGGCGATGGTCAGCATCGTATCCGATGCCGCCTTGAACAGCAGGTCGTAGACCAGCGCCTTGTTGTGTAACGCGATGCCGGCGACTTCGGCGGGCAGCGTGAACACGACATGGAAGTAGCCGACCGGCAGCAGGTCGGTCTCGCGCTCGGCCAGCCAAGTCCGCGCCGCCGCGCCCTGGCACTTGGGACAGTGCCGGTTGCGGCAGGAGTTGTAGGCGACCCGCAATTGGCCGCAGTCCTTGCAGGCCTCGACATGACCGCCGAGGGCCGCGGTGCGGCAATGCTCGATCGCCGACATGACCTTGAGCTGGGTGAGGCTCAGGCGCCTGGAATGGGTGGCCCGGTACGCGGGCCCGGCGGCACGGAAGATGTCGGCGATCTCGACCGCGGCGTGCACGGCTCAGCCGTCGGGGGATACTTCTCCCTTGAACAGCCCGAGCTTGTCGAGCGGGCTCGTGACCGTGCGCACCGTGCGGGTTGCAACCTTGGTGTAGAAGGCGGTGTTGTTGAGCTTGGCGTGCCCGAGCAGGACCTGGATGATCCGGATGTCGGTGCCGTCCTCCAAAAGATGGGTGGCGAAGCTGTGCCGCAGCGTGTGCGGTCCGACCCGCTTGGCGATGTCGGCGGCCTGGGCCGCCTCAACGACGATCCGATAGAGCTGCCGCGTGCTGATCGGCTTCATCGCGTGCTGTCCCGGGAACAGCCAGCCGTCGCGGTGCATCACGCCCTCCCTTCCACCATTGGCGCAGCAACAAAAGCAGGTCGTCCGATAGCATGGCGTTCCGGTATCGCCCGCCCTTGCCGCGTTCCACCCTGAGCAGCATGCGCTCGCTGTCGACGTCGGCGACCTTCAACATCGACACCTCGGCAACGCGCAAACCTGCACCATAAGCGACCGACAGTGCGGCCTGGTGCTTGAGGCAGGTGGTGGCGTTGAGCAGCCGGGCCACCTCGTCGCGGCTGAGCACCACCGGCAGCTTGCGCGGATGCGCCAGCCGGACCAGCCTGCGCGCCAGGTCCGGGCGATCGAGGGTGTGGGTGAAGAAAAAGCGCAGCGCCGACACGATGCTGTTCATGGTCGAGATCGGAACGCCATCCTCCTGCTGCTCGATCTGGAACCGGCGCAGGTCGTCGGTGGTCGCTGTGTCTGGTGACGCCCAAGGAAAGTCGCCAGGCGTCCGATATCGCGGAGATAGTTGCGTTGCGTCTCCCGTGAGAAACGCCGCATGTTCATGTCGTCGATCAGCCGTTGGCGCATCGGGCTGATAGGGGCATCGAGAGTGGGATGGGGCATGGTCAGGCTCCTTTGTTGAAGAAGTCTGTGATGCTCTGTCCCTACAGAACTCCGCTCAACGCAGGCGCAACGACCAGTTCTTGATCTCTACCTCAACCGCAGGCGCCCTCCCGCGCAGCGGGTTCGTTCCCCGGCCCCAATTGAGACGCTGGGGTCACGCTGGCCAAGTATCCGCTCCTGACGCTTCCTGGGCGTTCAGATCAAGGGGCAGTAACGCGAAGTCCGCCCGACTGAGACGGCCGGAAGCCGGCAACATGCCGCCTAGCGGATGCCTCCCTCGCCTTGATGGGAGTCGAACCTTAGCCACCGACAACTTCCAACGATGAGTCTTCGAAAGATCAGTGGCTATCCGGTCTCTGCATCCATTGCGGGATATCCCGCTTGGCATGAAGCACGCGCCAAACGTCGACGTGGTCAACCTGCACGCGATAGAAAACGAGATAGGGATATCTCTTCAGACAGACGTTCCTCAAGTCAGGCAATCCCAATTCGTATGAATACCGCAAGGATCCAGATTCTGGATGCCTCGCTATCAAATCGTAAGCCGCTTGAAGAGCGTCGACGAATCCTAAGGCGACATCCGCTCCTGCCTCGCCTACATAAAAGTCGACGGCCGCTTCGGCATCTGTACGTGCCAGCTCACGTGGAATAACCGGCTTGGTTTTCACTTGCTCTGCCGACCACGAGCCCGATCGCGCAACCCGGTGAAGTAATCTGCATCGGCCGGGGCAGTCTGTGCGGAGGAAGCACCGTCAAGCAACAAGCTGCGCAACGTCAGGCGGTCTTGATCTCGGCGGATCAACTCGCGAATGTATTCGCTGCTTGTGCCATAGCCCCGTCCGGCGACTTGTTCATCGACGAAGCTCTTCAGATAGTCCGGAAGGGAAATGTTCATTGTGCTCATGAAATCAAGATAACCTGCTTGGCAAAATTTGGCAAGGAATTCACTTGCCTTCACTCGCACAGGATAGGGCAATCCTAACTCTTGATCGCCAACGTTGATCCCAGAAATCGATAGAGCGGCATAGCCAGCCCCCTTGCCCCAGTACGACACATTCCAGTCGATACATTATGCGATTGCTAGCACAAAACGAGAACATCTTCGCAACCTGCCGTGCACAGGGCTCGTGAAGAACGTCTCCCTTCGACCCAAAGCTACTGTTCCATCAGCCTCGACGCATGTCCTGGTTCTTGTGCATCAGCGTTCTGCGCAAGAAGCCAAATCGTAGGCGATAGTGTCCAGGTGTCAGGCTGGTCTCACGGCGGAACAGGCGGCCGAAGAAGCTCGCATCCTCGTAGCCAACTTCGTTGGCGACGGCCTCGATCGGCAGATCGGTGGTCTCCAGCATCTGCTTGGCTTCCTCGATACGCAATGCATGCACGTAGTCGAGGGGAGTCATGCCTGCGGCCTTGGTGAAGCGCCGGATGAAGGAGCGCTCGGGAAGGCCGGAAAGTGCCACCATCGCGGCGACCGGAGTGTGAGCCTTGTAGTTCATCGCCAGCCAGCGCTGGCATCTGTTGATCACCACATCGCTTGTCTGCCGGAGGCCCACGAGCGACGCGAATGGCTGCTGTCCCATGTCATGCCATTGCAGCATGTAGACCTTGGCGACTTCCATTGCTTCCTTCAGACCGACAAACCGCGCGATCAGATACAATGCGAGGTCCTGCCAGCTCGATCCGCCCCCCGCCATGACGATGCGCTGCGCTTCGCCCGTCAGCACGAGAGACCGATCCACTCTCACCCGTACGCCCGGATAGTTGTTGGTGAGCGTCGCGACGTAGCCCCAGTGAATGGTGGCATCACAATTAACGAGCAGCCCGGCTTCGCCGAGCAACACCGCACCTGAACAGGCGCTGGCCAACATCGCGCCATCCTCGTGCGACCGCTTCAGCCATCTCGCTTCAGGTTCATACTGTCCGGTAACGCTTTCGCCCGGATTGACGAAGAAATCCGGAATGCAGACGATATCAGGGCGCGGGCATCCGTTGAAATCATGGTCCGGCTTCACCCGGATGCCATTCGCGGCTTCGAAACCCTCACGGGATCGAGCAACGATGTAGGGCCGCATGCGCTGCTCGCCTGCTTCACCAGTTACGATGTAGGACCAGTCCCGGCCGGGTGAAGAAAACAGGTCAAACATGCCGAACAACGCCGAGGCGGTAACCTCAGGCACCGCGAGGATGGCTACATTGATGCGGCTTCTTTGATCGAGCATGGCAGAAACGACCGCTTTTCAGCATTTTTGACTTTAGTCCCGAACGTCCGGCGCTACTAGGCTGATACGGGGCAAGAGGAGGTCTCGACATGACGGATGAAGCACTCCGCTATGAACTGCGCGGCGAACTGCTCGCTCCGGGAAGCGCCGCCTACGACGCTGCGCGGGTGGTGTGGAACGGGATGATCGACAGGCGGCCGGCGCTGATCGCCAGATGCCGCAACGCCGCCGACGTCGTCGCGTCGGTGAAGCACGCTCGCACCCATGGGCTCGCCATTGCCGTTCGCAGCGGCGGACACAATGTCGCCGGCTATGCCGTCTGCGATGGCGGGCTGATGATCGACATGTCTCCGATGAATGCCGTCCGCATTACGTCTGGACTTGACCGGGCGTATGTCGAAGGCGGGGCCACCTGGGGCGATGTCGATGCCGCAACGACGCCTTTCGGACGCGCCACGCCCGGCGGACTGATTTCGACGACGGGTGTCGCCGGACTCACTTTGTCGGGCGGCATTGGCTGGTTGCGGGGTAGGCACGGTCTTAGCTGCGACAATCTCATTGCCGCCGATGTGGTTACTGCCGGCGGTGACCTGATCCATGCGAGCGAGATGGAAAACTACGACCTGCTGTGGGCACTGAAGGGAGGCGGTGGAAACTTCGGCATCGTCGTGAACTTCGAATTTCGGCTACATCCGATCGTGGAAGAGCTGATGTTCTGCGCTCCGGCCTATCCCGAAGAGCGTGCCAACGACATCCTTCAGCAATGGCGTGACTACCTGGCCTCAGCACCGGACGAAGTCAGCGGTCTCGCCGAATTTTCCACCATACCCAGGGACCCGGCGTATCCGGAAGACACATGGGGCAAGCGTGTGCTGGCGCTCGCCACAGTCTATGATGGTCCGGCTGAAGAGGGCGAGCGTGTCACGCGGCCGTTGCGCAGCTTTGGTGAACCGCTGCTCGATTTCAGCGGCCGCATGCCATACCGTGCGCTGCAGTCCATCTACGACGGATTGTTTCCCACGGGCCGCGACCGATGCTACTGGAAATCGACATACCTCTCGGGTCTCGGCGACAGTGTTGTCAGCGAGATCACCAAGCATCTGGCGAAACGCCCGTCCGAGATGACCTTTGCCTCGATCTGGAAGTTTGGCCGCGCGGTACAACGTGTTGCCGCCGATGCCACCGCCTTTGGCGACCGTTCCATGCCTTTCATGCTCAGTCTCGATGCAATCTGGTCCGATCCGGCGGACGACGATACCAACATCGAGTGGGTTCGCGACGTTTGGGAGGATATGCAGCCCCATTCCACCGGTCGCCTGTATCTGAACTTTCCCGGATTTGGGGAGGGTGAGACCCTAGTTCGCGACGCGTTCGGTGCAGGAACCTACGCAAGGCTTCAGAAGGTCAAGCGCGACTACGATCCAGACAATCTCTTCCACATGAACCAGAACATTCTACCGCAATGAGGTCGGCGGAATGCCTATTGATGACTGCCGCCCAGTTCGAGCGGTATGGTTCGCGTGGTTCCGAGCCGCAGTGACCGGGCACCGGTGTTCCTTTCACACGTCCGGCATCTTCTATTCAGAGGAACGCCCGGTCAGGGCCGCGTGTCGTAGCTTCATTCGCTGCGCTGGTCGGTCGCAATCCTGAGGACCCGCTCGCTGGCTTACACCTGAAGCGACTCATGAACGGCGAATTCAGCGCAACCATCAACCTCAAGTATTTCCACTGATCGGCTAGTCTGTCAGGACCAGCTCATCGTCCAAACCTTCATTCCTCCCTGAAAGCGCGGGCGCAATCCCTTGGGCGTTGGCTGGTATCTAAGCCGGTCAGTTCCCGCCAAGCGTGTTCGAACCTCGAGCTTGCAGACTGCCAGGGGGGCATGGCCTTCGCCGCAGTTACGCGCGCCAAAACAGGGCCACCTGCCCTCTCAACGGTTACGATCACGCTCCGGTGCCTGTCGTTTTCTGCGATCCCGTCCGCAACCGATCTCCCGCGCGCCACCGCCTGGCTGTCGCTAGCATGAAACGCTCCGGTGTGGTCGCGATTGACCGTCCCAAGAAGATGAATGTGAAAGAGGTATCGGCGCATCTTCGTACTCGAACACCGTCATGGCTCTCTACTTCTTAGCAGTTTCTAAAGTTCTTTGCGCGTGACAGTTGCGTGACGCGCGCCTCGCCGCCTGGTTGCTTTGTCGGGGCGCGACCATTCGTTCATCTGTCGTGTTGAAATACGAGGCCGCTCGTGTCGTCTGATGTGGCGCCCTCAGGGGGTGACAGTCAGAGTCGATCGAGGAACGTGTCGCCCACACCATGTACGTCCCCCGAAACCCGTTCTGTGGCGTCCAAGGGGAAGTCGCCTGAAGGTCAGTTTTCGACCTCGTTTATGACGTTAAGTCTGCAACGACCAAGGTCGTCAACGGGGTCGGATCGCCACACGCGCAATGTCCCAGACGATGGCACTGCCTGCACGTTCCGATCGGAAGGCAGAAAACCACCCGACTGAGACGATCGGAAGCCGGCAACGCTGGCGCCACGCGTGCGCTGCAAGCAGTGCCGGAACAGCGACGGCAATACGATCAAGGTCGGTAAGCTGAAGCGCTAATCAGTCGCAATACCGGAAGTACCCCGACCTAGGTCTGACGCGCTCCGGCAAAGGTCCTATCTGCGTTGCCGAATCCGATTGGCGCTGCCATTCCTAGTTGAGCGTCAACCGCACCTTTGGCGCTAGTGACCCCAGAGCGCGCCCCAGCCCCAAGCGACGTAGCGCTCTGGGGTCAGTCTGCGGCTGGATCAGGCTCGGAACTACGAGAACCTCTTCATTTACGACCTCGTGGTCGGCCCGGCGCGGTAGGTAATCCTTTTTGAAATTACAAATAGCTAAGTTGAGGTAGGAAGCTGCCGGGGAGTACCCGTTCGCTGTAGGGCTCAAGTCTTAGGTGGCCCGCCAATGGTCTGAGGTCAATTGCGGTGGAAACCAATCGCCGCATATTCTGTTTTCAACCAAGGCGTTACCGCCTCAGCGCCACGGTCACATAGATGGCTCCGCTGGGGCTCAAAAGAACAATGAGGCCGCTCGGGGAAACTATGATGCAGGTAAACTTACCGAAAATTGCCCCTCCCACCCGCCAAGCTAGATACGAGCAGAGCAGTGATGAATGCCAAGAAGCTCTCAAAGAGGCGTTCGGCGCGTTCGCCGCTTACTGTACGGCGGCGGGCTGGTCCGACGATGAGGTCGCCGTCGCATTGATCCAGATCGCTGACGAGCACCTTTGCTCTCTTGCAATTTTGGCTGACTTCTCCGTCGTTGTCCTTGCCCCAAACCTTACTAGCGGTCCGAAAGCAGAAGGAACCTCAGCATGAGCAATGCGGCCCTGTTGCACCTTATGAACGAAGAAGAAATTCCTGCATTCGTGGCAGACGTGATCGAGGCTGGGTGCCACATCAACGCTGTGGGGCACAACATGTACGTGATTTGCGACGACGAGGAGCAGGAGGCCGTGAGCGAAGAGCTCAACCGCATCTGCGAGAAGTACGGCGACCGAGACTCAATCCGGCGGGAGATTGTAAATTACCTATGGTCGATCGGCTGATACGTAGAGATCGCCTCGGAAGGCACGGGGGCACTAGGGGCTGCCTAGCGAATATTGACGCCCCGCCACAGCGACGTACGCTGCCCGTCATGTCCCTCACCACTGCCTTCAACTCTGAGCTCGTCTGGGCGGCCAACCTGGTCGAACACCTGACCAACTTTGAAAAGCGCCGGCTGCTCGAACGCGCGGTCGTCACGATCCGTGAAATGCGCAACGAAAGATGATGGTGACCGGCGCAACCTATCGCCAAAAACGCTGAGCCGCCAAAGTTGGCAAGTGCGGCTTAAGAAATCAGGCAACCATGGCAAGCTGGAAGCTACCGCGTTGATCTGATGCGTGAACTTGCAGAAACGAGCAGATGGTGTGATCGATCGATCCGAGACGTGGGACACTCCGTTGCGGACAGTGGCTTTTGAAGTCGACCTTCTGTTTGGAATCCATGTCGCGGAACTCATCTTGGCCGGCGTTCATGTGCGAGCGCAACAGGCCGGACATATGAACGCAGAGTTCTTGCAAGGAGGGGGCCGTCCACATATGTCCGCAGACGGAGCTTTGCCGCTGCTCTATGGTGTCTGCTGAGGACCGGTTGGCCAATCGTTTAGAGGCGCAGTCACCGCGTGCTGCTGATCGCATAACGGCCTAGCCCATCCATCGTCCCGGCGAAGGGACCTTGCTGCGGAGGGCTGATGGCTGTGCCCGTCCGAAAGCCTGTCCTGTCTTGTCGTCGCCTTCACCATTTCGGCCGTTGAAGCAGATCTTGCAACTGCCGGAAAGCAGACATTGTCTAGTTTCAAGGTAACGGCATCTTTGCGCCGCCGATAGCGGATATAAGCGCCGTCGCCTTCATGTCTCGGCGAAGCTGCTTAAATGTTTCGCAAAGCACCCTGTCTTCATTCTGGGCTACGGGCTCATCGCCACCATGATGCAAGGCGGTCCAGCGGAAAAGTCATGCGAGACTCGGGCTGGTTGACGCGTATTGTGGAGCGTCTGAAGAAGCTCGGCACTGCGATCCAGAAGACCGCCGTTCTCGCGCAGTGCGGATCCGTTGATCAAGTCCTCGAACGCGTCGGGATTGCCCCCACCCGCTGTCACATCTCCGGCAGGCCAGCCTTTCGGAAGCCGTCGACAAAGTGGTCTCGTACAGATGCATCGCGCAGCGGCTGGGAGCTGAGCCAATGGCCGATCGTGAAATGAGGGTGGGTGATCAGGAACAATTCTGCTTCTCGCCGCGCCTCCTCACGGTGGCCCAACTGCGCAAGCGAAGCAGCCAGGAATTTGCGTGAGTTGGTACGATACGTGTCTTTCCTGCGGAGTGTAGCGGTTGCCGCCTCATAGTCACGCGCGGCGTATTGCGCCTGCCCAAGATGACAAAGATACCAGCAGGTTGGATAGGGATTGAGCCGCAGAGCTTTTTCGATCTGCGCCAGTCCGTCGGCAACCCTGCCGTCCAGCACGGACATGTCCGACATGGCGGCCCAGGTGTCGGCGTGGTTGGGGTCCAGCTCCAGGGCCTTGGCGAAGGCGGCCTCCGATTCCTCCCATCGCCGCTCATAAGCCAAAATGGTCCCCAGAACGTAACGGCAGCCGGCATCGTTGGGATCTAGGTCGACCGCCTTCTGCGCGAACGTCGCCGCCATCCGACGGTTAGGATCTTCGGGCTCGCCGAAATGAGTCCAGGCAAGCCAACGGTTATAGGCGAGCAGACCGAGCGCCTCGGCATATGATGGCTCGAGCTCAACCGCGCGTTGGAGCAGCATATAGGCCTCACGCTCAGTTTGCGGCGACTCTTCCGTCAGGAGGCGGGCGCGCACACACAGATCGTACGCCTCAAAGTTCTTCGGCCGATTGCGCTGCGTCGGGATGCTCAGCCGGCCGACGAGGGCTTCAACAATCTTCGCGTTAACTTCATCCTGTAATTCGAAAACATCTTCCACCGTCCTGTCAAACCGTTCGGCCCACAAGTGCTGGCCGCAAAGCGCGTCGATCAATTGGGCATTGATGCGGACACGGCCCATTGCGCGTCTGGCGCTCCCCTCGAGGACGTAGCGGACGCCGAGCTCCTGGGCGACCAGCCGTACGTCGACCGGCTTGCCCCTGTAGCCGTACACGGAATTGCGCGCGATGACGAACAGGCCAGCCGTACGGGAAAGGTCGGTTATCAGGTCTTCGGTCAAGCCGTCGACGAAAGGCGCGTCCGCTTCATCCCCACTCATATTCGTGAACGGCAATACAGCGATCGAGGGACATTCGGGCAGCGGCAATATGCTCTGCAGCGCATCCGGCCAATGCCACACGTGGACCGGGCGAGTCAGGTTCTTTAGGTAGCGTTCGCCTGCATCAAAGAACCGCTCGCCGATCTTGCCGACGATCTCGCGGTGAACTTTGGCTGAAATGCAGATACCTCCCGGTGCGGCCTGCGTCTCGAGGCGCGCCGCGACATTGACGCCGTCGCCGAGGACGTCTGAACCGTCGTCAATGACATCTCCCAGATTGACGCCTACACGCAAAAGCAGGCGCCGGTCTCCGGAAGCCTCAACAGCAGTGGTGGCTCGTTGCATTTCCAACGCTGCTGTGACCGCGTCCACCGCGCTAACGAATTCGATTAAGAATCCGTCGCCCATGAGCTTGAAGATTCGACCGTTGTGGCGCATCACAGCCGGCTCGATAACGCCAGAACGGAGTTCCCTGAGGTTCGCCAGCGTTGCGACTTCATCAGCCTCCATCAGGCGTGAATATCCCACCACATCGGCAACGACGATGGCGGCAAGGCGACGCTGAAGAGACTGATCCGTCATGTAAGGACAAGCCTAACGACCGAGTTCGCAAGTTATTGTTCGACCGCGGGTGAGTCAACAAGTGGTCGGAGGTAATGTCCAGGCGATCTCCACCTCCATCGAGCCGTCATCCTTCTTTGTGACCGACGGCGTCGAAGTGGACGACACGGAAATGAGTATCCACGGAAAGCGGATGGTTCTTGAACGCCTGGTGATGGGCGGCGAGCGGGGGCTTTCGGCGGAAGTCCCAGTTCTGTTCGCGAAGTTGCGTTCCGGGGGAAACCCGAACTGCAACGGCGCCAATTCTGCATTTCTGGCCAACTCTCCAGATGCGGCCAGTCTCCTTCCGTGAAGAGTTTCGGGCGCCGGCAGGCGTACAAAAGTCCCCGAGGAAGGAACCCGCGGGCCACAGTTGAAGGCTATGGAGATTTCAATCTGCGGCTCATATCCGCGATCGCACGATCGCAGCCAGTGTGCGGGATTATGGACACTGACAGGCCGCTTCGTTGTACGTATGCGTGGTTTTTCTGGCCTGTCACCTGGTTGGTCACGACCCTGTCGGCGGCGATGATCACCACGGACGCATGCGGGTCGGTTGCCGGAGGCGTGACGCCTGCGACTGAAGTCTTGACCATGCCATGCCGGGTCATGAAGCCGTCTCCCGGTTCGTCGCCGTCGCATCCGGCGGTCCGCGCGGCTGTTTCCAGCGTTCGAACATCTCGATGACGATCATCCGTCCGCCGCAGCAGGGGCATGGCGGGCGGAAGTCATCCGGTTCGCCTGGTGTGCCGTTGTCGGCTGGTGCGGCGACGTGCAGGAGTTCGCGTGCGAGCGCTAGGCTGGTCTTGCGGGCTGAGCCGGCGAGCAGGCCGTAGTGCCGGATACGATGGAAGCCACGCGGCAAGACATGGAGCAGGAAGCGGCGGATGAACTCATCGACCGCGAGCGTCATGATCTGCTGCCGGTCCGCGCAGCCGCGGCGGTAGTCCTTGTAGCGGAAGGTGACGCCAGTTTCGTCGAAGGTGATCAGGCGCGACTATCACGCAGTCGTGCCCCATGCGGGTAAGCTGACGGTAAAGCTCGTAACCTGTCGGTCCGGCCTCATAGCAGAAGTGGAGGACAGCTCCTCGCTTCGCCAATTTTTCCACGATGTTCGCCACCGAGGTCGGATCCGAGGCTACGTCACCATAAAACCTTACTTCCCCGCCCCGCTCACCTTCAGCGACGGCCACAGAAATCTTCAATTTCGAAACGTCCAAACCGACAAAAAGCCTGTTATGCTTATTCATGGTTCACCCTCGCTAAGCTATGGGGCTCGGCTTCGGCCACTCCGAAGCAACCCCCGATTTCAGCTTATCGCGGGGGTGAGCCACCTTCACACCGAGAACATACGGTCTGAGCAAATCCACATGGCTCGTGACGGCGCTTTCGCCGGGGACCGAAAAGATGTCTCGTTTTGCTGTTGCTGGAGGCGACATCACCGGCTTGTTCTCATGTTTTGCCTCCCTGCGCCAGAAAGTTCAGCGGCGCAAGGACAGGCTCTACCCGCTGGTCGTGATCCAAGAAGCCGGGCTTGATGGCTTCTGGCTGGGGCGAGTGCTCAGCAAGGAAACCTGGATCGAGAGCCATATTGTGGAAGCCGCATCCATTGCCATGCCGCGCCGTCATCGCCGCGCAAAGACGGACCGCATCGATGGCGAAACCTTGATACGCGCCTTGATGGCCTGGAAACGCGGCGAGCCGCGTGCTTGTTCAATGGTCAAGTTGCTTACGCCGGATGAGGAAGACATCCGCAGGCTTGGACGGGAGCGAAAAACCCTGATTGCGGAGCGTGTTTTCCACGTCAATCGCATAAAGGGGCTGCTGTTTACGCAAGGAATACGAGAGTACGAGCCATTGCGTCGCGATCGCCGTCAGCGACTGGAGGAAGCTCGTACTGGCGATGGCCGGATGCTATCAAAGCACCTGAAAGCCGAAATCTGCCGAGAACTCGATCGCCTTGAATTGCTACTTACACAGATCAAGGCTGTGGAAGCAGACCGGGATGCTTTGATCGCTCGCGAGACAGCCGAGACACCGCCAAGAGCCGCCGCGCTCTTAGGAATCCGGGGAATAGGTCCTGAGTTCGCGACGATCCTCTACTCGGAAGGTCTGTTCAGACACTTCGACAATCGGCGCCAAGTCGCTGCCTACGCGGGACTAGCTCCCTCGCCTTGGCAAAGCGGCAACGTTAATCGTGAGCAAGGTGTCTCGAAGGCAGGAAATCCGCGTTTGCGAGCGACGATGGTCGAGCTTGCCTGGTTGTGGCTGCGTCACCAACCAAATTCGGCGCTCGCTCTCTGGTTCAAGGAGCGCATTGCCCGCAACAGCGGCCGTCTCAAACAGCCGATGATCGTGGCTTTGGCTCGCAAGTTGCTGGTTGCACTTTGGAAATACGTGAGCTCTGGCGTCGTCATCGAGGGCGCGATCATGAAAAGCGCTTAAGCCATCAAACGAGCCAATAGACTAAATTCCAATCCTCAGGGCTTGATCAGCCCTGACGGATCCAGGTGGACGGACCGGGATTCCGTTTGGCTTTACCCGCCGACCTTGAGATTGGTCCCGTTCTCCTGAGCCCGTTCCCGTCGAAAGCGGGTTAGTGGTGCAGCCGTAACAAGCGGCGACCGGATGTGAGATTGTACAGGTCCGGGGACGGGCCGGTAAATGCTATGGGCTCAGACCGTGGATCCGCTTACGAAGGAACAATTCGATGCCACGTGAATGAACCATTGACAAAAATCCTGATGTGAACGGAATCGAACTGTTGACTGCCAGAGACGTTCAGAGCACCAAACTGTCAGCCCACACAAAGACGATATTTCGCGAGCGCCAGATCGGGCCAGCATCCGTGTATTCCCCGGCCCGCTTGCCGCCGAGCGCGTCGTAGAAAGCGATCGCAGGTTCGTTGCCGTCGACCACGCCCAGCCCAACTCCGGGAAATCCTCTCTCCCGCAAATGCAAAGCAAGCCTTGAGAGCAATAGGCGGCCGATGCCTTGGCGTTTGACATCCGGATCGACGTAGAGGTTTTTGATCTCGCCAAGATCGCCAAAGATCGCATCTGAGGGTGCACCGGCAGCGCCGATCGCGACCGGCCTTCCCTCCAATTCGGCCAGAAGCACGATCTGGTCAAGGTCCGCTACCGCAAGCTTTTCGCGCCAGGTGTTGCGGCGAAGGCTTTCATCGAGCGCGGCGTAAATCTCGGGTGGGGCAAGGTCGCGATAGGTTTGTCGCCAGACCCGCACGTGGAAATGCGCGATTGCGTCCGCATCGGCCAGGCTCGCATGCCGTATCGTCACTTTTTCCATCGGCCTCTCCACTATTCCACCTGCTGCATCAGCCAACGTTGAAACGCCTTGAGCGCCGATGAAGGCTTGCGGTCCGTTGGGGTGGTGAACCAGTAGGCGACCTTGGATGCGTAGTGAAGCCCCCCGGGATTGACAAGGCTTCCGGTCCTCAGTTCCTCCTCGACGAGCTGTGGTGGAACGAGGGCCATGCCCTGGCCGGAGATCGCGGCGCGCAGGACCAGCGTATAATAGTCAAAGCGCATGACGCCCTGTGGCTCGAGGTCCGGTTTCCCATGTTCCGCCACGAGGTCGATCCAGCGCAGCGGAGTGCTCGGATGCTCGATGATGACACCGCGCGCCGC
Source organism: Ensifer sp. EB106-03-01-XG145 (assembly GCF_058792075.1). NCBI lineage: Bacteria > Pseudomonadati > Pseudomonadota > Alphaproteobacteria > Hyphomicrobiales > Rhizobiaceae > Ensifer > Ensifer sp. EB106-03-01-XG145. The sequence continues at coordinate 161,051 of NZ_JBYTEC010000009.1, forward strand.
ATCCTCGAGCGTTTCACAGGAGCCGAGCCGCGCGAGATAAGCGGGTGCGCAAACGAGCCGGACATCCTCGCCGAAAAGGTAGACCGAGTGTTCGTTCGCGAATGGCCCACGGCCGAAGCGGAACACTGCGTCCGGCTGAGCCGCCGGGTTGTCGGTCGCAAAGGTGGTGTACTGGACGTCGATATCCGGGTGTTTCTGATTGAAGTCGGAAAAGCGCGGCAAGAGCCAGCGGTCGCCGAGGATGGGCAACACCTTCAGCCGAAGCGTATGGGAATCGGGCTGCAGGCTCGCCGCGCGGAAAGCGGCCTCCTCCATCGCCTTGATCGCCACCTGCGCTTGTTCCAAATAGATGCGGCCGAGGTCTGTCGGCACCATGCCCGACGGCTTTCGCGTGAACATCTGCGCGCCGAGAAGGTTTTCGAGGGTCAGCAACTGCTTGCTGACGGCGCTTTGCGACAGGTTGATGCTTTCCGCAGCCGCCGTCGTCGAGCCTCGCTCCGCAATCGCCAGCATCACGCGAAGGGCAGTCATCGAAGGCAGTGGTACGGAGGTATGAACCAAGGGCATTCTCCGGCAAGGGGCTAGTCGGTTTCGTCATAACGGTATCGCTTTTTCGCGTTTGTGCAAGCGATCCCTAAAAGGCAACCTCAACTCGGGAACATAATTACCGAGATGGGAGACTGTCATGACAGAACAAGCGACATCGCTGTGGGGAGGCCGATTTTCCAGCGGTCCCTCTCCGGAACTCGCGGCGCTCTCGCGAAGCAATCCAAGCTTTTTCCGCCTGTCCCCCGAAGACATCGCCGGGTCTCGCGCCCATGCGCGCGAACTTGCGCGCGCTGGCGTACTGAGCGAGGACGAACTGCCGCGGATGCTGCAAACGCTCGATACGATCGCGGCCGATGTCGCGGCCGGCCGCGAAAAGCCGAAAGCCTCGGATGAGGATCTTCACACCTTCCACGAGCGCCTGCTGATCGAGCGGCTGGGTGCCCTCGGTGGCAAGCTGCGTGCCGGCCGCTCGCGCAACGACCAGACCGCCAACAACACCCGCCTCTACCTTCGCCGCACGGCGCGGCGACTGGTGCAGCTGGTCCTTGCGGTGCAGGACGCACTCGCCACCCAGGCGTATGAGCATATCGAGACGGTCATGCCGGGCTTCACCCACCTTCAGCCCGCTCAGCCGATATCGCTCGGCCATCACCTGATGGCGCATGCACAGTCGCTCAGCCGCGACATCGAGCGCTTCATCGACTGGGACCGCCGCTTCGACCGTTCGCCGCTCGGCGCCGCCGCCCTGGCCGGCTCGGCTTTCGCCCGCGATACTGAAAGCTCTTCGCGCGATCTCGGCTACGCCCGTCCCTGCGAGAATTCCATTGATGCCGTCGCGAGCCGCGACGTGGTCTCGGAATTCCTGTTCGTGACCGCGATGCTGGGCGTGAACCTCTCGCGCCTGTCGGAGGAGATTTGCATCTGGGCTTCGCGCCAGTTCGCCTGGGTGAAGCTGCACGATTCCTACTCGACCGGCTCGTCGATCATGCCGCAGAAGAAGAATCCCGACATCGCCGAGCTGACGCGCGGCATGTCGGGCACCATGATTGGCAATCTTGCGGGCATGCTCGCCACTCTCAAGGCGATGCCGCTCGCCTACAACCGCGATCTCGCCGAGGACAAGCGCGCGCTTTTTGAGACGATCGATCTTCTCGACCTGATCCTGCCTGCCTTCGCCGGCATGGTCGCGACGTTGACCTTCGACACTGAACGCATGGCCGCCGACGCGCCACGCGGCTTCACGTTGGCAACCGAGGTGGCGGATTGGCTGGTGCGGCAGGGCATTCCTTTCTCGCATGCCCATGAGATCTCCGGCGCCACCGTACGTTACTGCGAAGAGCGCGGCATGGACCTCGACGGGCTGACCGAGACCGACCTGCCGAACATCGATGAGGCATTGACTCCGGATGTACTTAAGGTGATCGACCCAGCCCGGGCGCTCGCCGAACGTTTCGGCCAGGGGGGAACCGCCCCCGCCCGCGTGCGCGAGCAGATCGCGGCCTTTGCCGACACCTGCAAAGAGCAGCGTACCTGGGCCGAACAGGATCTCTCGGGTGTTGCCCTAGTCCCCTTAACGGGAGAGGAAGCATGACCGACACGCCCCTACCCCAATCCAGCCGCGATGCCCATGACATCGCCCATCTTGAACTCGTCCCGCGCAGGCATGTGGGGCGCAAGGTCTTCGCCGCCATCGTGGTGCTGCTGGTGGCGCTCCTGATCCGCGCCTTCGTTGTCGGCCAGATCGAATGGCCGGTCGTCGGCCAATTCCTGTTCGCCCCCGTGATCATCCAGGGCATCTGGAATACGCTTCTGATGACAGTCGCGGCGATGTTGCTCGGCATCGCACTCGGCGTCCTCATCGCGATCATGCGCATTTCCGGCAATCCGGTGCTCGAATACATCGCGCTCGTCTATGTCTGGATCTTCCGTGGCGCGCCGGCGCTACTCCAACTGCTGCTCTGGTTCAACCTCGCGCTGATCTTCCCGACGATGGGCATTCCGGGCCTGTTCGAATTCAACACCGTCGAGGTGATGACGCCCTTCGTCGCCGCCATGCTCGGCCTGGGCATCCAGCAGGGCGCCTATACCTCGGAAGTCGTGCGAAGCGGCCTCCTGTCCGTGGACGCCGGCCAGTACGAAGCCGCTCGGACGATCGGCATGACGGGAATGCAGACGCTGCGCCGCATCGTGCTGCCACAAGCCATGCGCGTCATGGTTCCGCCTGTAGGTAACGAGGTGATCAGCATGGTCAAGCTCACCTCGCTCGCCTCGGTGATCCAGTATTCGGAGATCCTGCACAATGCGCAGGTGATCTACTACGCCAATACCCGCGTGCTGGAGCTGCTGATGGTCGCAAGCTTCTGGTATCTAGCGATCGTCACCGCCCTCTCCCTGATCCAATCCCGGATCGAACGCTACTACGCCCGCGGCACCCGCGGCCGCACGACGATCTGAAGGGGGCGCACATGACAAGCGAAATCCTGGTCAAGGCCGTTGACGTCTGCAAGAGCTTCGGCACATTCAAGGCGCTCAATGAGGTGGCTCTGGAAGTGCGTAAGGGCGAGGTGAGCTGCATCATCGGCCCCTCGGGCTCCGGCAAGAGCACGTTCCTGCGCTGCATCAACCTTCTGGAACGCATCGACTCCGGCGCGATCTGGGCCAATGGCGAGATGATCGGCTACCGCCGCGACGGCAACAGGCTCTATGAGCTGAGCGACGTGGAAATCGCCCGCCAGCGCCGGGGCATCGGCATGGTTTTCCAGCGCTTCAACCTGTTCCCGCACAAGACTTCGTTGGAAAACGTGATCGAAGGGCCGGTACAGGTTTTGGGCGAAAGCCCGAAGGCCGCCCGCGAACACGCGATGGAACTCCTGAAACGCGTCGGCCTTGCCGACAAGGCCGGCAACTATCCCTCGGAGCTTTCTGGCGGCCAGCAGCAGCGCGTCGCCATCGCCCGAGCGATGGGCATGCGTCCCTCGCTCATCCTGTTCGACGAGCCGACCTCCGCACTCGACCCCGAACTGGTGGCCGAGGTGCTCGATGTGATGAACGATCTCGCCGCCTCCGGCATGACGATGATCGTCGTCACCCACGAAATGGGCTTTGCCCGCAACGTTAGCAACACCGTCGCCTTCATGGACGGCGGGCGGCTGATTGAGCACGGCCCTTCGGCGCGGGTCCTGACCCAACCCGACAACCCCCGCACCGCCGATTTTCTCAAGGCTGTGCAACGATAACCGCAAAAAACCGACAGGATGGGAACTACGATGAAAAAAGCAATTCTGGCCGCCTCGGCGTGCCTGCTCGCCTTTACCGCCCACGCACAGGATCTGCCGGAGAAACAAAAATCCGCGGGCAAGCTTGTGGTGGCGAACACGCCGAATTATCCGCCGATGGAATATCGCGACCCTGCGACGAACGAACTGATGGGCGTCGACATCGAGCTTGGCAAGGCGTTGGCCAAGCAGCTCGGCACCGAGATCGAATGGTCCGAGATCGGCTTCGAGCAAATGGTGTCTTCGCTGAATACCGGCCGCGCCGACCTTGTTTTGAGCGGCATGAGCGACCTGCCCAAACGGCGCGAGACCATGGACTTCGTCGACTATATGAGCTCCGGCGCGCAGTTTTATACCTCGGCCAAACGCAAGGATGAGTTCAAGGAACTCACCGACTTCTGTGGCAAGACCGTCGGCATGAGCCGCCGCACCTCCTTCCCGGACGAGGCCAAGAAGTGGAGCGCTGCCAACTGCGAAGCCAACGGCAAGCCGGCGCTCGTGATCGTCGGCACCGAAGGCTCGGCCGATGCCCGCGCCCAGTTGAAGCAGGGCCGCCTTGACGGCGCGGTCCAGGGCTCGGAAACCCTGCCCTACCTGCTGCAGCTTGAAAAGGGCACCTACGCCATCGTCGGCGAGCCCTTTACGGAAGTCTATCAGGGCATCGGCTTCTCCAAGCAGACGCCAGAGCTGCGCGACGCGATTGCCGGCGCACTGAAAGCCCTCATGGCCTCCGGCGAATACAAGGCGATCTTCGAAAAGTACGGCCTTGCCAGCAGCACACTCGACGGCTTGATGATCAACGGCGAAGCCGTGAAATGATCAGGTGGTGGCCCGGTGCATTAACCGGGCCGCTCCCCTGGCCTGCCCGAACGAGGATATCATGATGCCCGATGTAGCCCGAAGCGGCGTGCAAGCGTTGACGCATGTCGAGGCGCTTGCCGATTTCTGCGCCCGACTTGCGCCTGCCGATCTACCGACCCGGATCGCCGCCCGTACCAAATCCCACTTTCTGGATACGCTCGGCGCAGCACTCGCTGGCACTCGCTCCATCGAATTCCGCAAGGTACGTGCGCTCGTCGCACCAGGGGGAACAACACCGCTTCTGGCCTCGCCACAGCGAACCGGACCGCGCGACGCGGCCCTTGCCAACGGGGTGGCCACCCATGTCTTCGAACTCGACGATTCCGGCGGCTGCGATCATACAGGCGCCGTCGTTCTGCCCGCGCTACTGGCAGCTCTTCCGTCCTGCGAGGCCCCGATTTCCGGCGGCAATCTCATTTGCGCGCTGACGGCGGGTTACGAGGTCGGCCGCCGCGTGCTGGATGCATCCGGCGGCTACGGCGTGCACAATGGTGCCGGTTGGCACTCCACCGGCACCTGCGGCACGCTCGCGGCCGCGGCAGCGGTCGCGCGGCTGCGCGGCTATGACAGCGCCCTCTTTCGCCACGCCCTGGCGCTGGCCACCAGCTTTTCCTCTGGCCTGTGGGCCTTCAATCATGATGGCAGCCAAGCGAAGAAGGTCCACGCGGGCCGGGCGGCTGAAGGCGGACTTCTCGCCGCCGATCTCGCCGGCGCCGGCTTTTCCGGTCCCTCGCATGTGTTCGACGATGTCTGGGGCGGTTTCTTCCGCACCTATGTCCGGGATGCCGGGCATACCGGCGAACTCTCAGCCGGGCTGGGCACGAACTGGAAGATTGAACGGGCCTCGCTCAAGCCCTACGCTGCTTGCCGCGGCGCGCATTCCGCCATCGACGCTGTCGGCGACATCCTTGCCGAGACCGGCCGCACTGCCGCCGATATCGCGAGGGTTGACGTCCGCCTTAGCTCCTTCCTGATGGACATGTGCGGCGGGGCGCGGCTGGAAACACTGGCGGGCGCACAAATGAGCCTCGGCTATGCACTGGCGGCGCTCCTGGTCTTCGGCCGCGTCGACCTCGAACAGTATTCCGCCGCCGCCCGCGGCGATTCGCGCATCGCCGATGTTCTCGGCCGCTTCCGCTTTCATCCCGATGCGCAGATGCCGCAAATGGCCGAGCCGGAGGTGACCGTCACCTTCGCTGATGACGAAAGCAGGACGGCGATGGTGCCCCGCGCCACCGGCTCCAGCGAGCGGCCGATGAGCGACGCCGCCATCCGTGCCAAATTCGACAGCCTCGCGTCGATGGCATTGCCTGCGGCTCGTATCGCGGACCTCGCCGATTTCGTGGGCGTGCTGGAGGAACACGCGGACTGCCGGGGCCTTTCTGACCTGCTGGTCGCAGACGAACCCGAAGCGCCGGTCTTCATTTGAGAAGGAAGTTTCATGACCTACGATCTCAGCCCTCGCCCACTCAACCCCGCGTCACCAGCCCCCGTTTTTGACTGGCCGTACGGCAAGAAGAGCGCCCTCTTTATCGGTTTCGACGTCGATGCCGAGACTGCCTGGATCGGCAACAACCACGCCAATGTCGACCGGATGGTGACGACCTCACTCGGCGGCTACGACGCCCGGGTCGGAATCACAAAGATCCTCGAACTGCTGGATACGCTGCACCTCAAGGCGACCTTCTTCATTCCCGGCTGGACGGTCGAGGCCCATACAGCCGCGTGTGAACCGATTGTCGCTGCCGGGCACGAGATCGCCCATCACGGCTACCTGCACAAATGCCCGGATCGCAACAAGCTGGACGAAGCAAAAGAGGAGATCGACCGCGGCCTCGAAGCGCTGAAATCCCGGCTCGGTGTCACACCCGTCGGCTATCGCGCGCCATCCGGCGAGAATTTTCCCGAGCTTCTCGCCTATCTTTGCGAACGGGGCCTGCGCTATTCCTCATCCTTCCGCGACGATATCCGCCCCTATCGTCACCGTCTGGCGGACGGCCGCCCGGGGCCGGTGGAAATTCCGGTCAACTACGCCTTCGACGACTGGAATTTCGGCATGACCGGTCGGCTGGATGCGCGCCCGCTCTTCGGGAGGGACGCTATCCTACCCATCTGGCGCGAGGAGTTTGTCGGAACCCACGAGTGGGGCGGCGTGACCACGCTTGTCCTGCATCCGCAGGTTTCCGGCCGGCCGATGCGGTGGCGGATTCTGCGGGATTTCCTCAGCGAGATCGCCGCGCGTGACGACGTCTGGATCACCACCGGCGCGGAAATCCTCGCGCACTACGAGGCCGAAACCGAAGCAGCATAGGGTCTCGCCGGTCGCCCGCCAAACCCGCGCGAATGGACTTCAACCATCTCCACAGCAGAGGCGACCCTTACAATATCGCCATCGTGGTTCCCGACGATACTTTATGCGAACTTCTGTAACGGGCTTTGCGTCAATCCCTTGTGCGCTTAATCCCTCGCGAGGGCTTGTTGGCCAATCTTTTAGGGGCGCAGTCACCGCGTGCTGCTGATCGCAAAGCGGCCTAACCCATCCCTCGTCCCGGCGAAGGGACCTTGCTCCGAAGGGCTGGTGGCTGTGCCCGTCCGAAACCTGTCTTGTCGTCTCCTCCCATCAAGCCGCCAGGGCTGGCGCCAGCTTATGAGCAATGAAATTGGTTCTGTCCCTGAGCATGCGATGCAACACCACCGCCAGCTTGCGGGCCAGCGCCACGCGCGCCTTTCTGGGACCGGCACGTCTGGCGACCGCCAGTGCCCAGCCCTTCAGATCGCAATCGCTGACTGCGGCGTGAGAACCGAGTATCGACTTGCCTGCCTGCAGGAACGGCGTTCGTCGCGCAAGATCAACGCGTTTCTGGACGCCGTTCTCTGACGGATCGTTGTTGCGCGGTGTGTTCACAGGCGATTCAAAAGAGTCGCAGGGTGCACGATGCCCGCGCATCCAGTCGCGTCGCGAATTGCAGCCTACAAGATATTCGGCCTGAACTCGCAAGCCAATAAAACCAGATGATTACTGTACCGTGACCCTTTTTGATCACCCATGACGGAACCTTCCGCACGCCGCCGCAAATAACCCTAGGGCACAGGCGCTTCGGTGAACCCGTCGCGCGCGCAGATGCACGCACGAGGTTAATTTCCATTGCCCGACCGCTCTCGCGAGGCCCAGATGGAAGGCCAGAAGACACCGGCTAATGTGGCTAAACCATCGCGGCTCGGTCTCCTAGCCTATTTTCCACCCCAAGCAAAAGGGGATGACTGGGCGCACCCCCGACAAATACATCAACATTTTTTGCGTTTGTATCGTGTCTTTTTGGCGCTGCTCCAACTTAGTTTTGGCCCATCAGAAAGGTGGTGGGAATGCAGCGGAGAAAGTTCGGCAGCGCCCTTGACCTTCCCATCGTTGGAAGCTCCATCTTGTGACAAAGACAGCGAAAGGAGCACGATCATGGGATCGGTGACCCCCATTAGAACGAACGATCTCGAAGCGATTTCCGCGGCCGCGCTGAGTGCGAGCATACCCGTCGAGGGCATGACCTGTGCGTCCTGCGTCTCCCGCGTTGAAAAGGCGATCCGCGCCGTGCCCGGTGTCACCGAAGCCTCGGTCAACCTCGCAACGGAACGCGCCGATGTTCGCTTCGATGCCAGCACCAAGTCCGCCGACATCGTCAAGGCGATCGAAAACGCAGGGTACGGCGCCGCCGAAGATACGATCGAACTCACAATCGAAGGCATGACCTGCGCCTCCTGCGTCGCGCGCATCGAGAAGGCGCTGAAGACCGTACCGGGCGTCACGGAAGCCAATGTCAATCTGGCGACCGAGCGCGCCTCCATACACGTGACGAAGGGGATCGCAACGGCCGCCGCGCTCGAAGACGCTGTCCGCCTTGCCGGCTACGCCGCCAAGCGCATCACCGGCGACGAAAGCGTCGACCGCGAAGGCGAGAAACGCGAACAGGAGACCCGACGGCTCGCACGCTCGCTGCTGATCGCCGGCGTCCTGACGCTGCCGATCTTTGTGCTCGAAATGGGCTCGCACTTCATCCCCGCCGTGCATGACTTCGTCATGAACAATATCGGCATGCAGGAAAGCTGGTATCTGCAGTTCGTGCTGACGACGCTGGTGCTCTTCGGCCCGGGCATGCGCTTCTATCAGAAGGGCGTCCCGGCCCTCTTCCGCCTGGCGCCCGACATGAACTCGCTGGTCGCGATCGGCACGTCCGCCGCCTGGATCTATTCGGTCGTCGCAACCTTTGCACCGGATCTGCTGCCTGACGGCACTGCCAACGTCTACTACGAGGCGGCCGCCGTCATCGTCACCCTGATCCTGCTCGGCCGCTTCCTCGAAGCGCGCGCCAAGGGCCGAACATCGGAAGCAATCAAGCATCTGATGGGCCTGCAGGCCAAGACCGCCCGGGTCGTCCGTAACGGCGAGACGATCGAAGTCCCGCTTTCCGACGTCACCGCCGGCGACACCGTACTTGTACGCCCGGGCGACCGGGTACCGGTCGACGGCAGCGTCATCGACGGCAACTCCTATGTCGACGAATCGATGATCACAGGCGAACCGGTTCCGGTTGAAAAGATCGGCGGCAGCGAGGTGGTCGGCGGCACGATCAACAAGACCGGCTCCTTCACCTTCCGTGCAACCAAGGTCGGCGCCGACACGGTGCTGGCGCAGATCATCCGCATGGTCGAGCAGGCCCAGGGTGCGAAGCTGCCGATCCAGTCGCTGGTCGACCGCGTCACCGCCTGGTTCGTGCCCGCAGTCATCGCCATCGCGCTTTTGACCTTCGGCATCTGGCTGGTCTTCGGCCCCGATCCGGCGCTGACCTTCGCGCTCGTCAACGGCGTCGCAGTTCTGATCATCGCCTGCCCCTGTGCCATGGGCCTTGCCACCCCGACGTCGATCATGGTCGGCACCGGCCGCGCCGCCGAAATGGGCGTACTCTTCCGCAAGGGCGAGGCACTGCAGACGCTGCGCAATGCCGCCGTCATCGCCGTCGACAAGACCGGTACCTTGACCAAGGGACGGCCTGAACTGACCGACCTAGAAACCGCCGCAGGCTTCGACCGCGATACCGTTCTGGCACTGGTCGCCGCCGTCGAAACCCGCTCCGAGCATCCGATCGCCGAAGCAATCGTCGAGGCCGCAAAGACAAAGGGCCTGGCAATCGCCGAGCCGGCGAAGTTCGAGGCCATCCCCGGCTTCGGCGCCAGCGCCGAAGTCACGGGCCGCACCGTCCATGTCGGCGCCGACCGGCTGATGGCGCAGTTGAAGCTCGACGTTTCCGCTTTCGCCGAGCAGGCGACCCGCCTGGGTTCCGAAGGCAAGAGCCCGCTCTATGCGGCGATCGACGGCAAGCTGGCGGCGATCATCGCCGTTGCCGACCCGATCAAGGAAACGACGCCGCAGGCGATCCGCATGCTACACGACCTTGGTCTTAAGGTGGCGATGATCACCGGTGACAACCGCCGCACCGCCGAAGCGATCGCTGCCAAGCTCGGCATTGACGAGGTCATCGCCGAAGTGCTGCCCGACGGCAAGGTCGCAGCGCTGAAGAAGCTGAAGAAAGGCGGACGCGCGGTCGCCTTCGTCGGCGACGGCATCAACGATGCGCCGGCGCTGGCCGAAGCCGACGTCGGGCTGGCGATCGGCACAGGCACGGATGTCGCCATCGAAAGCGCCGACGTTGTGCTGATGTCCGGCGATCTGCTCGGCGTCCCGAATGCGATCGCACTGTCCAAGGCAACGATCCGCAACATCAAGGAGAACCTGTTCTGGGCCTTCGCCTATAATGCGGTGCTGATCCCGGTTGCCGCCGGCGTGCTCTATCCCGCCTATGGGCTCCTGCTGTCGCCGATCTTCGCCGCCGGCGCCATGGCGCTGTCGAGCGTCTTCGTGCTCGGCAACGCCTTGCGGCTGAGAGCGTTTCGCCCGGTAGCGGCAGGACGCGCGGCGTAAGATCGACATTCTCCCCGGCTTCTGCCACAGCGTGGCGGAAGCCGGGGCGAGCCCTTATATTCGAAGGGAATGGCCGCGAAGGCGGCTGCAAGGATGAAATCATGAATATCGGCGAAGCTTCACGCGCCTCCGGCGTCTCGACGAAAATGATCCGCTACTACGAGACGATCGGCCTGATCCCGCCGGCCGACCGCAGTGAAGCCGGCTACCGCAACTATGGCGACAACGACGTCCATACGCTGCGTTTCATCCGCCGCTCACGCGATCTCGGCTTCACCGTCGAGCAGATGGCCGACCTCCTGGCGCTGTGGCGCGACCGGTCGCGTGCCAGCGGCGAGGTCAAGAAGATCGCCCTCGAACATGTCGAGATACTGGAACGCAAGGCGGAGGAGCTGAAGGCGATGAGCCGGACGCTCAAGCATCTCGCGGCCCATTGCCATGGCGACGGACGCCCGGACTGTCCTATTCTTGACGATCTGGCCGATGCCGGGAACACCCCAGCAAAGCAGGCGGAGCCCGCCCGTTTCGGCACGGCCGGCATCGATCCTGTTCGCAACCGGCGCCGCGGATGACGTGGTCCCATGCGCTTGGCAAAGTCTCACGCATTCGTGACGGTGCGAAGCGCAGGCGGCATTGACAGGAATCGCGAGCGTTTCTACGGATCGACTATGGAAAAGGTGCGAACCACATATCTGCGTTTGCTGATTGTGTTGAAGCTGGCGATCGCGGTGTCGCTCGCCTTGCTGCCCTATTCCACGGCATCCGGCATGACACATGCGGCCACGCACGGCTCGATGCAGATCGAGGTGTCCTCAGACAACCCGATCCAGGCAGCGACCGGGCATTGCCCGAGCTTCGACAAGGGCAAGGTGAAGCCGACCCAGGATAGCGGCAAGGCCGACAAGAAGGATTGCTGCAAGACCTTCTGTGCCGCCGTTGCAGTCCTTGCCGATACCGGCGCCAGCCATCCCGTTTCCCCGCGCTCCATCCGCAACTTCGGACCGCAGCCGCAGTTGACCCCAGGTGAGCTCGACGGCCTTCATCGCCCCCCAAGAGCCTGACTTCTGAACCCGTGACCGCTACTGCATGTTTCCTTTGGTCGTAGCCGATTGAAGGGCAAGAGCCTGCAGCAATGCAAAGCACAGCGGCCCTCGCGCGCCTGTTGAGGCGCACGGCGCTGTAGCGCGGTCCGCGACGAGGCCCGCCCGGACTGTTGCCGGTCGATCGCCGACCTCTGCCATTCACATTTCAGGTTTGACCATGAAACGATTGTTTTCCATGGCGCTCCTGCCCATGATCCTGGGCGGATGCGCTGCCACCTTGCCTGCCGAGGTCTCAGGCCTTAGCGATCCCACCGACGGCACCAGCGGAATTCGTAGCCTCCAGTATCGAAGCCCTGTTGTCGGCTATACCCACCGCGAGCCGATCGGCCCGAAGCCGTGGAGTCCATTGAACGACGCCCAGTCGCCCAAGAAGGGAGACGCGTCATGATGAGCCGCAAGATCAAGCTGGCAGCGCTCATCGGCCTGCCGCTCGTGCTCGCCGGCTGCGCGACCAACGCCGAATATTCGGCCAGGGACGCTGGCTTTACGACGGTGGATGCGAAGGTTGCGACAGCTGCGACCAAGAAAAGCGTCTGGATCCAGAACCGAGAACAGGCGGACAAGGTCAATGCCGAGGTCAAGGCGCTCTTGAAGCGCAAAACGATCGACGCCGATACCGCCGTTCAGATCGCGCTTCTCAACAACAAGGGTCTTCAGGCGACCTACGCCGATCTTGGCGATGCCTCGGCGGACGCCTGGCAGGCGACTTTGTTCCTCAATCCGACGGTATCGATCGGCACGACCGGGATCGGCGCGCCGGAACTCGAAGCCTACCGCGCAATCGAGGGCCTGGTTACCACAAACATCCTGGCACTTCTGACCCGCGACAAGACCATCGCCGTCGCCGACACAAGGTTCCGTCAGGCGCAGCTCATTGCGGCGCTCAGCACCCTGCAGCTTGCCGCAGAAACCCGTCGCGCCTGGATCGAGGCCGTCGCCGCATGGGAAACCGTCGGACAGTTCAAGCAGACTCAGGCGGCGGCGGATGCCTCCTCCGAACTCGCCGCAAAGCTCGGTGAGACCGGTGCCATGGGCAAGGGCAACCAGGCACGCGAGCATGTCTTCAATGCCGAATTGGCCGGCCAGGCGGCCGAGGCGCGACTTACCGCGCGGCTTGCCAAGGAGAACCTCACACGACGGATGGGCCTGTGGGGATCCGATATCGACTACCAGGTGCCGAACCGCCTGCCGGACTTGCCGAAGATGCTTGCCCGCAAGGATAGCATCGAGGCGGAGGCGCTGAAGCGGCGCGTCGATCTGCAGATCGCCCGCCTCGATCTGGAAGCGGTGGCGAAATCCTACAAGCTGACCGAGGCGACCCGCTTCGTCACCGATCTGGAACTCGTCGCTGGCGCGGAAGCGGAACGGGAGCAAGAGGATCACGGCACCAAGGTCGAGACGACGGGCCAGTTCGAGCTCGAATTCGTCATCCCGATCTTCGACAGCGGCAACGCCCGCATGCGCAAGGCGGAGCTTGCCCATATGCGCGCAGCGAACCTGCTTGCGGAAAAGGCGGTCAATATCCGCTCCGAATCCCGCTCGGCCTATGAGGCCTATCGCTCGCGCTACGAGATCGCCCGCCACTATCGCAACAATGTCGTGCCGCTGCGCAGCAAGATCGAGGAGGAGGCGACGCTTAGCTACAACGGGATGATCACCAGCACCTTCGAACTGCTGGCCGATGTCAGGGCGAGGGTCGATTCGACCGTTCTCTCAGTCAATGCGAAACGCGATTTCTGGCTCGCCGACACCGATCTGATGACGGCGATCCACGGTGGCGGATCAGGCGGAGCAGCCGAAGCAGCGGCGGCCCCCGCGACGGCGGAAGCCGCCGCTGCAGGGCATTGAGAAGGAATAGGATCATGTTCAACAGAAGACACTTCCTTGGTGCCGGCGCGGCTCTCGTTTCCACCGCCGCATGGGCGCAAACCTCCAACTCCGGCCTGCCCGAAGCGGCAAGCATGGACAATGCCGCGACCCAGAAGCCGCTCGTGCCGACGAGCGGACCTGACTACAACCCGGTCGTCACCCTCAACGGCTGGACGCTGCCGCACCGCATGAACAACGGCGTCAAGGAATTTCACCTCGTCGCCGAGCCGGTCGAACGCGAAATGGCGGACGGCATGACCGCTTATCTCTGGGGTTACAACGGCCAATCGCCGGGCCCGACGATCGAGGCGGTGGAAGGCGACCGCGTCAGGATCTTCGTCACCAACAAGCTGCCAGAACACACCACCATTCACTGGCACGGCATGATCCTGCCTTCGGGCATGGATGGCGTCGGCGGCCTGTCGCAGCCGCACATCCCCTCGGGCAAGACCTATGTCTACGAGTTCGACCTCGTGAAGTCGGGTACCTTCATGTACCACCCGCACGCCGACGAAATGGTGCAGATGGCCATGGGTATGATGGGCTTCTTCGTGGTGCATCCGAAAGACCCGGACTTCATGCGCGTCGACCGCGACTTCGTGTTCCTGCTCAATGCCTATGACATCGATCCCGGCACCTACGTTCCGCGCATCATGGAAATGACCGACTTCAACATGTGGTGCTGGAACAGCCGGATCTTTCCGGACATCGACCCGCTGGTCGTCTCCAAGAACGACCGGGTGCGGGTGAGGGTCGGAAACCTCACCATGACCAACCATCCGATCCACATGCACGGCTACGACTTCGAGGTAACCTGCACCGACGGCGGCTGGGTGCGCCCGGAGGCGCGCTGGCCGGAGGTGACGATCGACATTCCCGTCGGCGCGATGCGCGCCTACGAGTTCGACGCCAAATATGAGGGCGACTGGGCGATCCATTGCCACAAGTCGCACCACACGATGAACGCGATGGGCCACGATATCCCGACCTTCATCGGCGCCGACAAGATGTCGGTCGCGGCGAAGATCCGCAAGGTCAAGCCCGACTACATGCCCATGGGAACGGCCGGCATGGCTGACATGGGCGAAATGGAAATGCCGCTCCCCGACAACACGATCCCGATGATGACGGGCTGGGGTCCGCACGGCGCGCTGGAGATGGGCGGTATGTTCTCGGTGGTGAAGGTGCGCGAAGGCATCTCCGCCGGCGACTACAGCGACCCTGGCTGGTACGAAAACCCGCCGGGGACGCAAGCCCGGGAGTGGACCGGCGACCTGCCGGATCTGACAAGGGCAAAGGATGCCAAGACAGTGATCACGCCGAAACCATGACGACACGGCTGATTGTTATGAACTCTCTCAAATCGACCAGGAAAACCACGATGAAGAAAACAGCATTCGCTCTGGCGCTCGTTGTCGCCTCTGCCTTCTCCTCCCAGGCGCTCGCATCGGGCAGCCACTCGGGCGGCCACGACAAAGTGTCCGTCGGCGAGCCCGGTGACAGCAAGAAGGCGACGCAGACGATCCGCGTCACGATGAAGGAAACCGACGACGGCAAGATGATCTTCACGCCGGCGACCATCAAGGTGCGGCAGGGCCAGACCGTTCATTTCGCGATCAAGAATGCCGGCGAGTTGGCCCATGAATTCGTTCTCGACGACAAGGCGACGATCCAGGAACACAAGATCACCATGGAGAAGTTCCCCGACATGGAGCACGACGACCCGAACGCCATCCGGCTCGAGCCCGGCAAATCCGGCGACATCTACTGGACCTTCACCAATGACGGCACCTTCGAGTTCGCCTGCCTGGTGCCCGGCCACTACGACGCCGGCATGCACGGTCCGCTCGACGTCGTGAAGAAGTAATCCCCGATCATAGAAAAGGATCTGACCATGAAGACCGTAGGTACATTCTTCGCAGCGCTTGCGCTCGCTGCCTCCGCCGCCGCCTTTGCCCTTCCCGCACACGCGGCGGAGTTCACCAAGGGCGTCGTCAAGAAAATCGATACCAAGGCCAAGAAGGTGACGATCGATCATGAAGACCTGAAGAACCTCGACATGCCGGCCATGACCATGGTGTTCCGCGTTGGCGACGACGCCATGCTGGCCAAGCTCAAGGAAGGCGCCTCGATCGAATTCGTCGCCGACCGGGTCAACGGCAAGCTGACCGTGACCGAAGTCAAGTAAGCTGCGACAAACGGCCCGGGTCGAAATCACGCCGCCCGGGCCGGCACGATGCTATAGTCAGGCAGAACCGGAAAGGAGCGTCCAATGGACGTGTTACGTAGACATTTCGTAGCAGGCGCAATCGCAGGCATCACCCTCTTTGCGACAGCCGCCGCGGCTGCGGCCGGCACCATGGCCGTCTACAAGGATCCGCAATGCGGCTGCTGCGAGCAATGGGCCGAGGCGATGGAGGCGGCCGGCTACAAGGTCGAGGTGTACGACGAGGCCGACATGTCGGTGATCAAGACCCGCTTCGCGGTGCCGGCCGACGTGGAAGGCTGCCATACCGCCGTCATCGACGGCTATGTCATCGAGGGGCATGTGCCGGTGGAAGCGGTCCGCAAGCTCCTTGCCGAGAAGCCGGATATCGCCGGTATTGCCGTGCCTGGCATGCCCACGGGCTCGCTCGGCATGGGCAACGATCCGCAGGCCTCCTACGACGTCTATACGATCGCCAAGGCAACTGGCGCGAAGTCGACGGTTTATTATCAGGTCCGGCCGGTGAAGTAGCGCCAGGACAAAGTAGCACTCGGCCCCTCGGCGTGGTTCGGGGCCAGGAGATCGAAGGCGCTTCTACCGTGTGGAGGTGCCTTCCGAGCTGAAGTATCCAATCAGGAAAGCTAGGCTTCTCCCTTGCCCGATGATCCGAAGTCCAGCGGCTCCCCGATCTCGATCGCATGTCCGTCCGGATCGTAGAAGCGGAACACGCGCTGGCCCCATGCCTGACGCTCGACGGGGTGTATCAGCTCCACATGCGGTGCGATGCGTTCAAAGGCCGCGTCGACATCCTCGTGCTCGAAGTAGAGCAGCAGGTTTCGCCGCCCGTAGGGTTCCGCCGGAGCCAGTACTTCTCGCCAGACCGTCTGTTGCAGCGACCGTCCTTCGTGGATGGCGAAACCGCCTTCGAAGAGGACGAAGTTTCCGAAGTCCTCCAGCACCGTAAGGCCAAGCCTTTCCTCGTAGAATTCCTTGGATCGGCTGATGTCTCGGACGAAAGGGATTGGATTAATAAATCGCATGGAATTCCTTTCGTGACGCCTTGCCGCAAAACCTATCGCGGCCGACGCACGACGCAAAGGAATTCAGGCGGCGTGCCAACTGCCGTGTTCATCACGCTGAAGCATCGGCGTTTGGAACACGCCGACGACCCGTTCCGGCCAATGTGGCGCGAGTGCTGCAAGCGGCTGGCGCCAGCGCTCGGTCTGCAGCATGGCGGCGCCGATCGCGACCGGCTCGATGCCACAGGCGCTCATCAACGTCAGGCCCGCAAGGATAGATGTACCACTGGAAATGACGTCGTCGATCAGCGCCACACGCCGCCCCTCGAGCAGTGGAAGCATGCGCGGATCGACATAGAGCCGCTTCTTCTGGTCCGGCGTCGTGATCGACGAGAGCGGCACCGACAGGTCATCGACATACCAGAATTTCCTGGAGGTCCCGAGCGGCACGTAGCGGCTATGGCCGAGCTTGCGCGCAACGGCAGAAGCAAGCGTCAGGCCCAGTGTCGGCAGGCCGGCGACGACTTCGGGTTCGAAGGCAGCGAGCCTTGTCGCAAGTTCGGTTGCCAGAGCATCTTCGACCGCAAAACTCGCCTGATTGACGATCAGCGAGGCGAGCGCATGCTTGTCGTCCGACAACGGACGGATCGGCAAAAGGATCTGGCGCCCGTTACCGAGCGTCGCCGGGAAGAAATCGCGATAACCCGCCTGAATGTCGAAACTTTTCGGCGGGTAGACCTCCTGCCAGAAGTCGTGAGGCTGCATCGGTTCCGTCCTCGTCTACGCATTTCGCCCGGAATGAAAGGCGATCAAAAAAGCCGGCTTGCTGTTCTGGTCCCGGCCGTTTTCGTCTATACCGTTTGCGACTTCGATCAAACCGAAAGGGCACCTCCGAGCAAGCAAAGCGCGCGGAATTCACAAGCCCCTTCGCCAGATGAAACATGGGAAATGCCTGCCGATGCGCCTGCCAGACGGAATAGCCGACGACCTCACCTTCCTCACCGACTTCCGTCGCGATCTGCATGCCCATCCGGAACTCGGCTTCGAGGAGGTCCGCACCAGCGACCTCGTGGCCAAATGGCTCGAAGAGGCGGGGTTAAAGGTCCATCGCGGCTTGGGAAAAACCGGCGTCGTCGGCACCCTGCAAGTGGGCAACGGCACGCGCTCGATCGGTCTTCGCGCCGACATGGACGCACTCGCCATGCCCGAAATCGCCGACCGACCCTACAAGTCCCGCGAAGCCGGCAAGATGCATGCCTGCGGCCATGACGGCCACACCACATTGCTGCTCGGTGCCGCCCGCCATCTGGCAAAGACCCGCAATTTCTCAGGCACCGTTCATTTCATTTTCCAACCGGCCGAGGAAGGCCGCGGCGGCGCGAAGCGCATGGTCGAGGAAGGGCTGTTTCAGCGTTTTCCCTGCGACGCCGTCTACGGTCTGCACAACATGCCCGGCCTCGATCCGGACGAAATCGCCGTCGTCGCCGGGCCGCAGCTCGCCTCCTCGGACAGCTGGCGTCTGACCTTCCGCGGTGTCGGAACCCACGGTGCCAAGCCGCATCTCGGCCGCGACCCCGTAACGGCGGCCGGTACCTTCCTTGCCTCGCTGCAGTCGATCGTCGGCCGCGTCGTCGATCCCTTGCAACCGGCCGTCGTCAGCGCCTGCTCCGTGCGTGCCGGCGACCCAAAAGCACTGAACGTGATCCCCGACATCGTGGAAATCGGCGGCACCGCCCGCGCCTATACACCCGAAGTGCGCGACCAGCTCGAAACCGAGATCGGACGACTGGCCCGAGGCACGGCGGAAATGTACGGGATTGCGGTCGACTACGAATTCGAGCGCCGCATCCCACCCGTCGTCAACGATGGCGATGCGACCGCCCGGGCGCTGAAGGCGGCCCAAGCCGTCTTCGGCAAAAAGACCCGCACGGCATTTCCGCCCTCCACCGCCGGCGACGATTTCGCCTTTTTCGGGCTCGAAGCTCCGGGCTGCTATGTGTGGCTCGGCAACGGCCCCGCCGTCGACGGCGCGCTGCATCACAACACCGCCTATGATTTCAACGACGCCGCGATCGGCCCGGGCGTTGCCTTCTGGTCGACGCTGGTGGAGCAGGAGCTGCCGCGCGCCGAATAGCGCGCGCCAGCCCGGGCGCGTGGCCGCAAATCACCCGAAGATGCGCAATTTCAGGGGCCTGTATCAGTTCTCTGAACGGAGAAGTGATCTGTCCCATTGGAGCTGAGAGCGGATCGCACAGGCGGCTTAAACCGAGCTGCCCGCGCGAGTTACACCTCAAAGCACTTCCAATATCGGGCTTTCCATCAGTTTGCCGGTTGCGACATCGGCGATGCCGCGGTCGGTCTGGTGCGGTCCGGCGTTGCAGGCGAGCGTCGCGCCAAAGCAGGCCTTGAAGACCAGATAGGGTGGCTGCCAATCCACAATGCGGCCAACAGCATCGCGAAGTTCTGCGAAGCCGGCAGCTATCTTCGCGAGCGGCTGTTCCGAAACCAACCCGCAAATCGGTAGCGGTAGGAGAACGTCAACCTTGCCGCCGGACGCGACGGCCATGCCGCCGCCGGCGGCGATCACCGCATTGGCCGCCACAGCCATGTCTGCAGCGTTGCCACCGAAGACGGTGAGGTTGTGGCTGTCGTGCGAGACCGTGGTGGCGAAGGCCCCGCGCCAGGCGCCCCAACCCGAAAGCAAGCCGACGCGTGGCCGGCTGTCAGCGCGCCCGTGGCGGTGCGCGACTGCGATCACCGTAGTCCCCTCGGGCGGCACGACGAAGCCGCCTTCCACCTCGGCAACTGCTTCGGCCCATTGGGTGAAACGCGGGCGATCGATGGTCGCGACGCGCACCTTCGTTCCGGCAGCGCAGATGCGGAAATCGGCCTCTGCGAGCGGTGCAATTTTCATCGTGCCGTATAACGGCGCGACATCGATGTCAGTCAGCGGCTCGATCATGTCACCGCTCTTCGCGATGACCTTGCCGTCGACGATCACCGTGCGCGCGCGGAACTCGCTCAGGTCCTCGAAGACCACGATATCCGCCCGGCGTCCGGGCGCAACGAGCCCCAGATCGTGCCGGCCGAGCCGGACGGCACCGTTGAGCGTCGCCGCCCGTAGCGCCCATTCGGCGGGCAGGCCGTAGCGGACCAACCGGCGGACGACATCATCAAGGCCGCCAGCGCGGGCGAGATCGTCCGGAAAGACGTCGTCGGTACAGAGCGTCACCGTCTGAGGAAGATGGCCTAGGGCATTGAGGGTATTGACGAACTCAGGCAACAGGTGATCGTGCGAGCCGCGCAGTTCAATCGACAACCCTGCTCTCAGCTTCGCCATCAGATCGTCGCCGGACACGAGCTCGTGGTCGGAGCTGACGCCTGCGGTGACGAACGCCTGAAGGTCGGTGCCGGCAAGGCTGCGCGCATGGCCGTTGACCGGCTTGCCGGCGGCGAGCCCGGCCTGGACGATGGCGCTGATGCGCGCCTCGCCGTCGATGACGCCGCGCATGTTCATCATCTCGGCAATGCCGCCGATTTCCGGCCAGCTCAAAATGTCGGCGATGATGCCAGCGTCGAAATCGGCGCCGGCCAGTTCCAGACCCGGCGCCGACGGTACGCTGGACGGCGCCAGCAGAACGGTGCGCAGCGGCAGATCGCGAATGGCATCCGCAGCCCACCGCACTCCAGCGACACCGTTGACGTTGCCGAACTCATGCGGGTCCCAGACAACGGTCGTGACACCACGCGGCAGCACCGCGTTGGCATAGGTCGCCGGTGTCACCATCGAACTTTCGACATGCATATGCGTATCGATCAGGCCAGGTGAAACGAAGGCACCGCCCGCATCGATGATATCAGCCGCGTCGCTGCGCGTGCCGGGCTCGTGCACGCTCGCAATCAACGATCCGACCAGACCGATATCGGCCGGACGAAGCTCCCCGGTGACCACGTCGACCAGCGTCCCGCCTTGTATCAGGATGTCGAAGGGTTGCTCACCGCGCGCTGCGGCCACCGCGCGGGTCCGGAGCGCCGCATCGGCCAGGTCCTGAGGCTGCAGCACGGAGTTCATTTCTGCGCTTCTTTCATCAACGCACCCAGGATCTGGGCCCGCGTCGTCTCCACGTGTGCGTCAACGGCGTATTCGGCATTGAAGGTCGCATGGCTCGCGCGGGTTTCGACGACGGTACGCCCTCGCGTCAGGGATCCGCCAAGCTCGACATCGATACGTGCGCTCTTAAAGGAGACTGCGCCGGGGTTGACGAAGGCGACGGCGGCTGAGGGGTCATAGATCGCCATGCCCGGGCGTCCACGGCTGGTACCGATCGAGATGTATCCGGCAAGCAGATCGGCGATCAGCGCGGCATTGACGCCGCCGGCCGAGCGGATCGGCGCAACGTCGTCCGGATAGGCAAAGACCTTGCGGCAGAGATCGAGATCGACCATGCGCAGCGGCAGGCCGTGCGCGAGCACGATGGCAAGCGCCTCCGGATCGGCAAAGGCGTTGAATTCGGCGGAGGCTGTGTGGTTGCCGCTGGTGACGCCGCCGCCCATCCAGGTAAGGTCGGTGATGCGCGCGGCAAGGTCCGGGCGGGCAAGGCAGAGGGCGCCAAGGTTGGTGAGCGGCCCGAGAGCGAGAATGCGCTTTGGCCCTTCCTGTTCCAACCAGGCTGAGAGAGCAGCGAAAGCGTCGCTTTGCGGCAGTGCATCGGCTCGCGGCAGCGTCAGCCCGGCGGTCGGCATGCCGGCCTCGCCGAGAATACGTTCGGCAGTCTCAAGCCTGCCAAGCACTGGCGAGGCGCGGCCCTCGTGGATGGGGAAGTTCCAGCCGAAGGCGAGCGCGGCACTGGCGGCGTTGCGCTTCACCTGTTCGATCGGCGTGTTGCCGAAGACGAGCGAAACGCCGTCGATTTCTTCAGCGGCATGAAGGACGACAAGCACCGCGGCGATGTCGTCGAAGCCCATGTCCGTATCGATCCAGACACCCATATGACGTCAACCGAACTTCTTGAGGCGCGCAGCCTTGTCGACCGGGAGATCGAAGGCAATCGTAGAGCCGGTTTCGCGCGCCGCCAATGCGGCATCTTCCTCGGCCTTGATGGCACCGAGCGGCGTATCGAGCAGGTATTCGCGCGTGCTGCCGGAGAAAGAGGCTCCGCGCACGGTGCCTTGGAAAGGACCTGAACCAAGGGTCACCATGCGCGGACGCCACGCAAGCCCTGCCGTGTCAGGCGGCAGGGATCCGGAAAGATCGATCGGGCCGTTGCCGACCGCAAGCTTGCCGCCCTCGACGGCAAAGATGTTCTCGAAGCCGACGAAATCGGCGACGAAGCGCGAGATCGGGCGGTTGTAGATATCCTCGGGCGTGCCGATCTGCTCAATCGCGCCGTTGAGCATGACGACGATCCGATCCGCCAGCGACAAGGCTTCGCCCTGGTCGTGGGTAACGAAGATCATCGTGACGCCGGTTTCCTTCTGGACGCGCTGCAATTCCGTTCGCATTTCGAGGCGCAGGCGGGCGTCGAGGTTCGACAGCGGCTCGTCGAGAAGCAGCACCTTCGGCTCCATGACCATCGAGCGCGCCAGCGCCACGCGCTGCTGCTGGCCGCCCGAGAGTTCGCCCGGCTTGCGGGCGGAGAACTTCGAAAGCCCGACCGACTTCAGCCCGGCCGTTACCTTGCTCTCGATCTCTGTCGCCGGCAGCTTCTTCAGCCGCAGGCCGAAGGCGACGTTTTCGAACACGGTCAGGTGCGGGAACAGTGCATAGGACTGGAAGACGAGACCGACGGAGCGCTTGTTTGCGGAGACCCGAGTAATATCGGCACCGTCGAGCCTGATGGCACCGGAGGCCGGCGTCAGCAGGCCGGCGATCGAGCGCATCGTCGTCGTCTTGCCGCAACCGGACGGTCCGAGGAACGCCACGAGTTCGCCCTTGCGGATCGAAAGGTCGAGATCCTTCACCGCAACGGTATCGCCATAGGCGAGCGTCAGTTTTTCAAGGCTAAGGAAAGCGGCGTCAGACATAGCGAGAGAATCCCAGGAAGCGTTCGGCAAGGAAGACAATGGCGATGGACATGAAGGCGAGCAGTGCCGAGAGGGCTGCGACCGACGGATCGTAGGTGATCTCCATATAGGAGAGCATGTCGATCGGCAGCGTGCGCACGCCGGGGCCGGAAAGGAAGAGCGACACCGGCACCTGGTTGAAGCTCGTGACGAAGCCGAGGATGAAGGCGGCCAGAATGCCGCTGCGGATGTTCGGCATCACCACCCGGAAGAAGGCGCCGGCGCGCGAGGAACCGAGCAGCACCGCCGCCTCCTCGATATCGGAGCGCAGGTTGTTGAGGCTCGCCGAGACGACCCGCACCGCATAGGGCAGAACCAGCGCCGTATGCGCGAGGAACAGTGTCAGCGTGATGTTGAGGCCGAAGGGCACGACGATATAGCGCAGTAGCGCCAGGCCGACGATGATGCCGGGCACGATGATCGGCAAGGAGACAATCGTGCGGATGGTTTCGCCGAAAGGCAGCTTGTAGCGCGAAAGGGCGTAAGAAGCGGGAACGCCGAGCACGAGAGCGGCCGCCGTGCCGCCGATCGCAAGCAGCATCGAGATCGCGAAACTCTCCTGGAAGCTCTCGACCGTGAAGACCTTGGCGACCCACTTGAGCGAAAAGCCCTGCGGCGGGAAGGCCAAAGTCTCGCCGCCCGACAGCGAGGCGGCGACGATGATGAAGAACGGCCCGATCAGGAAGCCGATCACCAGGAAGAGCACGAGGGGGGAAAAGACGCGCGGTGTCATCGCTTGTTCCTCGCGGTGGCAAGCCGTTTCAACAGAAGATTGGCGGCAAAGCTCATGACGATCAAAATGAAGGCGATGACGCTCGCTGCGACGAAATCGTTGGCGACGGTGACGCGCTGGTAGAGCAGCGTTTCGAGCATCAGCACCTTGGAACCGCCGAGGATCGCAGGCGTGATGTAGGCCGTCAGCGAGCCGGTGAAGACCAGCGTGCCGCCGATCACAAGGCCCTCTTTGGTGAGCGGCAGGATCACCTTGAAGAACACCTGGAACCAGTTGGCGCCAAGAACACGCGCCGCAGGAATTGCATCCTTCGGCATGTTCTCAAGCGCGCTGATCAAGGACAGGATCATCAGCGGCAGGAAGAGCTGAAGGAGACCGATGAAGACGGCCGTTTCGGTAAAGAGAAAGCGGATCGGCTCATCCGAGAGGCCGACCAGTTGCAGCGCCTGGTTAACGATGCCGGTGCGGCCGAGGATGACGATCCAGGCATAGGTGCGGGCAACCGACGAGATCATCAGCGGCAGCACGACGAGGCCGATCATCTGCCCCTTGTTGCGCGGCGTCAGATTGACGATGGCAAAGGCCGCGGCATAGCCAATGACCGCCGAAACAGCGGTGACCATCAGACCAAGTCGGAAGGTACGCAGGAAGACGGTGCGGTTCAGCGGATCCGAGAAAAAGGTCGTATAGGCCGACAGCGACCAGCTGTCGGCGTTGCGAAAGCCTTCCGCCAGCAGGATCACCACCGGCGCAAGAAAGACGATCGCCGCAAAGACCGCTGCGGGCAGAGCGAGCGCCAGGGCTTCGGCACGGTTCTGAAACATCCTTCTTCCTTTCAAGGCATCAAGTAGAGCGGCCTGCCCGTCACGGTGGCCGTGGCTCCACCGGCCGAAAAGTCCGGCCGATGGAGTTCAGTTGTTTGGCTTACTGGCCGACCTGCGCGTTCCACTCCGACAGCCACGCTTCGCGGTTGTCGAGGGCAACAGCCGAGGGGATCAGCTTCAGGTTCTTCACCGTCTCTTCGCCGTAGGTCAGGTTCTCGGCGATCTCCGGCGAAACCTTGACGTCCTTGTTGGCCGGGCTGTCGACCAGCTTTTCGGCGAGCGCCGTCTGGATTTCGGTCGAGAGCCAGAAATCCATGAACTGAAGCGCCAAGTCCTGGTTCTTGCCGCCCTTGGTCAGCACCATCACATTCATGCCGCCGGTCTGGCCTTCCTTCGGCGTTGCCCACTTGATTGGCAGGCCGAGCTTGGTGAAGCCTTCCCAAGAGAAGCGGCCGATCGGTGCGGCCCAGATCTCTTCCTGCTGCATCAACTGCACGAGCTGCGAAGACTTGACGTAGAAGGTGACGATGTCGTCCTTCTTGGCACCGACGGCGGCAATCGCTTCCTTGAGGTCCGGCGTATTCTTGCCGATAGCCTCGCCAACCATGTAGAGCGCCGGCGGGCCTTGGTTGGTCGTGACGTTCGGGAAGGCGACGTGGCTGGCGTTCTTCTCGTCGAGCAGATCGGCCCAGGAATTCACTTCCATCTTGTCCGAGCGATAGACGATCGAGGTTGCGTAGAAGGTGTAGCCGACGCTCATGCCGTCGCCGTTCGGATCCTTGGCGAGATCGTAGAGCTTGTTGAAGTTCTGGAGCTTCGAGGTGTCGATCTTTTCGATCAGGTCAGCACGCGAAGCCGAGAGCGCGTCGGCCATCGAAACGACGGCCATGTCGACAACCGGGCTTGCCTTGTTGGCTTCCATCTTTGCCAGGCGCTCGACGCTGTTGCCGGTTTCGACCACCAGCTTGCAACCGCACTTCTGCTCAAACGGCGTGTAGACCAGCTCCTTGAATGCGTCCTGGGCAAAGCCGTAGACGGAAATTGTGAGCGTCTTTTCCTGAGCAGACGCGGCAGGGGCGACGAGCAAGAGCGCGCTCGAGGCAAGCAGGAACTTCTTCATTACTGGTGTCCTCCTTCGGTGACGGATGTGGCTGCGGTGGCAGTGGTATGAACGGGTTGAAGCGCGGGCGGTGCGGCGGTCGATTGCCTGACGACCAGATGCATCGGCACTTTCGACTTCTCGGCCGTGACCGGTGCGCCGATCTCGGGATCGAACGGATCGCGCTCGCGGATCGCCTTGACGAGCGCGGCAACGGCAATCGCGGCAATCTCGGTCATGTCCATGCGCGCGGTCGTGAGCGCTGGAGTGATAACCGGCGACCAGATCAGATCGTCAAAACCGGTCACGCTCGCCTTTTCCGGCACATTGATGCCGGCGCGCTGCAATTCGGTCAGTGCCCGGAGCGCATGGAGATCGGAGATGCAGGCAAACGCGGTGTAGCCTTCCGCCACCTTCCCGGCGAGCCCGAGCGGACAGCCCTTGCCGGACACTTTCTCCAAGGGCTCGATCCAGAGCGTGTCGGTATGAAGCCCTTGGCCGAAGACGGAGCGGATGCCGCCGGCGCGGTCGTTCTGCACGTTCGAGGCGGGATTGTTGCCGATGATCAGCACGCGCCGGTGCCCGAGCGCCTTCAGGTGCTCGGCGATCTGCTGGCCGCCACCCCAGTGGTCGGCGGCAACCGTGTTGCCGGGCGTCGAGGGCGTATCGATGACGGCAACCGGACAGCCGACATCGGCGACGCGGGTACCGCGCCGCGGCACGATCACCAGGCCGTCGACGTCGCGGTCGATCAGCCGCTCGATCGCCTTGGTCTGGGTCGAGACGTCGCCGCGCGAGTCCGCAATCAGCACGCCGTAGCCCGACGACGAGGCGGCAAGCTCGATCGCCTGGGCGATCTGGGGGAAGAGCGGATTGGCGATATCGGGAAGAACGAGACCGATGACGCCGGTGCGACCGGTCCTGAGCGCTCTGCCCGCCTGGCTCGGTACGTAACCGAGCTCGGCCGCGGTCGCGCGGATCTTCTCCACCATTTCGGCAGACACGCGGCCCTTGCCGGAGAGCGCGTTCGAAACCGTGGCTGCGGACACGCCGAGCGTTCTGGCAATCCTCGTTAGTTTTGGTCCGGAACGCGCCAAAATCCGTGGTTTCCGCTATCGCATGATTAAACGATTAATCATGCGATATATCAGAATCTCCTGGGTGTCGAATCCTTTTGTCGACGTGTTGCATTTTGCAATTTTCGAGGGAAAATTGTCATGAATAACAATCGACGCCCCCCCCCTTATTCCAAGCCGGCAATCCTGCATAAAGCTTATGGAGAAGACCGTTCAAAATCAGAGTTGGGTGGCGGCCCAATTCGCCGGAACCAAGCTGGTCCGTGAAGGCTCCCTGATATATCTCGGTAGTGCGCCGGACGACGGAAGGCGAAATACGCGTATGCCCATCCGCCACGGCCGCGGGTACAATTTTCAACTTCTACGGACAAAAGAAACCAATTTTCCCACTAAATTACTAGGGAATAAGTATGATGCATCGCAATCATCCGGTGCGTACATTCGGGTGGCGACGCGATCCGCGTGACAGGCACAATGCAGGAGTTTGGGACATGACTGGCACTATCATCGGTTTTGGCAAGACCGCGGGAAAAGCCCGCCGCGCACGAGGAGCAACTCTGGCTGCCGCCACACTGGCGCTCGCTCTGTCGACGAGCACAGCCGTCTTCGCCGAGGACGCCAAGTTTGACCCCAACGCCTCGATCACGATCGGCTCGCTCTATGAGCCGCAGAACCTCGACAACACCGCCGGCGCCGGCCAGGGCATCAACGAAGCGTTCAACGGTAATGTCTACGAAGCGCTGTTCACGCTGACCGATGCCGGCGACGTCCAGCCGGGTCTGGTCGCCGAGCAGAGCGTCAGCGAAGACGGCCTTACCTATACGTTCAAGCTTCGCCCTGGCGTTGCCTTCCATTCCGGCGACCCGCTCACCGCAGCCGACGTGAAGTACAGCATCGAGCGCGTGACCGCCGAGCAATCCAAGAGTTCGCGCAAGAAGAGCCTTTCGACGATCAGCGCGATTGAGACGCCCGATGACCAAACCGTCGTCGTCAAGCTGTCCGCACGCTCGATCTCGCTCCCCTACAATCTGAGCTACGTCTGGATCGTCAACGATGCGGCAAAGGACCTGAACGCCAGCGAAGACGGCACCGGCCCCTATCGCCTCGACGAATGGCGCCGCGGCTCGTCGCTGGCATTGACCCGCAACGACAAATATTGGGGCACAGCACCGACCAATGGCGAAGTCGTCTTCCAGTACTTCACCGACGCAACAGCACTCAACAATGCGCTTCTGACCGGCGCCGTCGACATCATCACCAGTGTCCAGAGCCCGGACTCGATCGCCCAGTTCAAGGACAATCCTGACTTCACCGTAACCGCCGGCCAGTCGACCACCAAGGAACTGCTTGCCTTCAACGACCGCGTCGCCCCCTTTGACAACGTCAAGGTCAGGAAGGCGATCGCCCGCGCCATCGACGACAAGAAGTTGCTGACCTCGATCTGGGGCGAGTACGGCACGCTGATCGGCTCCTTCGTGCCGCCGACCGATCCCTGGTACGTGGACCTCACCGCCGTCGACACCTATGACGTCGAAAGCGCCAAGGCGCTCCTGAAGGAAGCAGGCTTTGCCGATGGCTTCACCTTCAAGCTCGACACGCCGAACTACGACCCGCACCCGATCGTCGCCCAGTTCATCCAGAGCGAACTCGCCAAGGTGAACATCAAGGTCGAGATCAACGTGATCACCGCCAACGAGTGGTACACGAAGGTCTACAAGGCACATGATTTCCAGGCGACGCTGCAGGAGCACGTCAACCACCGCGACATCGTCTTCTACGGCAACCCGGACTTCTACTGGGGTTACAACAACCCCAAGGTTGTCGACCTGATCAAGGCCTCGGAAGCCGCCGCCAACACCGACGAGCAGACCGCCAAGCTCAAGGAAGCCAACACGATCATCGCCGAGGATGCCGCCAGCAACTGGCTCTATCTTTATCCGCAGATCGTCGTTTCGAGCTCGGCTGTGTCAGGCTACCCGGTGAATGGTCTGAACTCGCAGTTCTTTGCCTACGGCATCAAGAAGAGCGAGCAGTAAGCGAAACGACGTCCGCTTTTCGCGGCAATGAAGAGCCCCCGGATCCAATCCGGGGGCTTTGCGTTCCGCAAGCTTGCTTGGCCTCGCCCGAGCCGTTTCGGCCAGTCCGATACAGGCCACACTAAAATAGAGCCGCCGCTCTAGCCTCCCTCTCCATTTTGATGCAAAAGCCAACTTCTCTGATCGCGGGACCCCGTGAGAAGAAAGGAATGCAGCCATTCTCACCTATCTCGTCCGCCGCTTTGCCATCCTCATCCTGTCGCTGCTGATCGCGGCGGTGGTGCTGTTCGTGTTGTTGCGCCTGCTCCCCGGCGACCCGGCCAATGCGCTTCTGTCCGTCGGCGCCGATGCCGCGCAGATCGAAAAGGCTCGCGAGCAGGTCGGCTCGAACTTGCCGCTCTGGCAGCAGTTCCTTCGTTTTGCCGGCAGCCTCGCCCGCTTCGATCTCGGCACCTCCTTCGTCAGTGGCAAGCCCGTGATCGAGGAGATCGCCGCGCGGCTGACGGTCACCGTACCGCTGGCGCTGATGGGCTTCCTGCTGTCCATTCTGATCGCGGTGCCGCTCGGCATTCTCTCGGCCGTCAAGGCCGACCGCTGGTATGGCGGATTGATCTCGACGGTCTCGCAGCTCGGCATCGCCATTCCGGTCTTCTGGGTCGGCATCCTGCTCGTCACTGTCTTTGCCGTCACATTCCGGCTGTTTCCATCAGGCGGCTTTCCCCGCCGCGGCTGGCAGAATGAGGGACAGGTGCTCTATGCGCTGGCGCTGCCTGTTCTGACGATCGGGCTCGTCATGGGCGCATCGCTGCTGCGCTACGTGCGCTCGGCGACACAGGATGTTCTCGGCAGCGATTACCTGCGCACCGCGCGCGCCCTCGGCGCCAGCTTTCCTGAAGCGCTTGTTCGCCACGGCATCCGCAACGGCGCCGTGCCGATCGTCTCCATTCTCGGCATCGAGCTTGCCACGACCCTGCTCGGCGCCGTCGTCATCGAGCGTGTATTCGCGCTGCCGGGTCTCGGCTCGATGCTGCTGCTCGCGATCGAGCAGCGTGACTATCCCAACGTCCAGGGCGTGCTGTTCATCTCGACGCTACTGGTGCTGCTGATCGGCTTTGGCGCCGATCTTACCCAGCGGCTGATCGATCCGCGCCTGCGCGAGCGCGCCGTTGGAGGCAGCGCATGAGCCCGGTCGAGACGTCGGTATCCAGACGGGAGCAACGGCACTCTCTTGCCCTCACCCTCGGGCTCACGCTCGTCGGCATCAATCTGCTCGTCGCCCTGCTCACGCTGTTCTGGACGCCGTACGATCCTTTGAACGCCTCCGGTGGCCGACTGGAAGCGCCATCGCTGCTGCACTGGCTCGGGACCGACCGGCTGGGGCGCGACCTGCTCACGCAACTGATGATCGGTGCGCGAACGGCGCTTCTTGTCGGCACCGGCGCCGTTGCGATCGGCGCGACGGTCGGCGTCAGTCTCGGCGTTCTCGCCGCCTTTGCAACACGCCTTGCCGACGACGTGATGGCCGCGACGCTCGATATCCTGATCGCCTTCCCGACCCTGCTTCTGGCCATGTTGGTGGTCGCGGCAAGCGACAGCGCCAGTCTGTGGACGGCAATCCTGGCCCTTGGCCTCGCGATCTCCGCAATCGTCGCTCGGCTGACCCGCATCCTCGCCAAACGGGTGCTGCGCCAGGACTATATCGTCGCCTCGCGAACATCGGGAACCTCTTGGGCCGGCGTCGTTTTTCGCCACGTGCTTCCCAATATCTGGCCGACGCTCTCGGTCAATTTCGCTTTGCAGTTCGGCCTTGCCGTCATCGCCGAGGCGTCGCTCTCCTATCTTGGTCTCGGCGCACCGCCGCCAAACGCCTCCTGGGGACGGCTGCTGCAGGAAGCGCAGGGCACCGTCTATACGGCGCCGATCGGCGCGATTGCTCCCGGCATCGCCCTGGTCGCCCTTGTCATCGGCATGAACCTTCTCGCCGACGGGCTGCGCGACATCGGCGATCCGACACGCGGGAGATCGCGATGACAGCGCTTCTCAACATCCAGGGCCTCCACATTCGCGCCGGCGATAAGCCGCTGGTATCCGATCTCTCCTTCTCGATCCGGCCGGGCGAGCGCATCGGACTGATCGGCGAGTCCGGCTCAGGCAAGTCGATGACCGCCATGGCTGCGACCGGCCTGCTGCCCGTGTCGATCGGCGTAAGCGGTTCGATCGAGCTTGACAGCCAGCAGGTGGTCGGCGCCACCGACAGGGTCCTGAACCGCCTGCGCGGCGCTGCCGCAGCCGTCGTCTTTCAGGAGCCGCTGACAGCACTCGACCCGCTGATGAAGATCGGCCGGCAGATCGCCGAACCGGTTCGCCGCCGACTGGAGCGGGAGAGCGGCAAGACATCGAAGGATACCGTCCAGCGCGAAGTCCGCGACCTCATAGACAAGGTGGCGCTGCCGCAGCCGGAACGCATCATCAATTCATACCCACACGAAGTGTCAGGCGGCCAGCGTCAGCGCGTGGCAATCGCCATGGCGCTCGCCTGCCGCCCGAAACTGCTGATCGCCGATGAACCGACAACGGCGCTCGACGTCACGACCCAGGCGGAAATCCTCGCGCTGCTCGACCAGTTGGTCCGCGAGACCGGCATGTCCCTCCTGTTCATCAGCCATGACCTGCCAGTGGTTGCCCAGGTGGTGGAACGCGTCATCGTGCTGAAGAACGGCGTTGCTGTCGAGGAAGGGCCCGTCAAGACGGTCTTCGGCAACCCGCAACACGACTACACCAAAACCCTGGTCGAGGCCGCCCGCCTGTTCGACGAAGCGCTCGGGGCAACCGGATGATGATGCTCGATCTTCAAAACGTCAGCTTCGGCTATTCCCGCGAGCAGACCACGCTCAACGACGTCTCGCTCTCGGTCCGCCGTGGCGTGAGCGTCGGCCTCGTCGGCGAATCCGGCTCCGGCAAGACGACCCTTCTGAGGCTGATGCTCGGGCTCATTCGCCCGACCAGCGGTGTCATTCGCTTCGGCGAGGAGAGCATCGATACTGGCAACAGTGCCTTCATGCAGCGTTATCGACGCGCGGTGCAGCCGGTCTTCCAGGATCCCTATTCGTCCCTCGACCCGCGCCAGCGGGTGATCGACATCATCGGCGAGCCGCTCAGGTCGTTGCGGATCCCGGGCGATCGCACGCAGACGGTCGCCGAAGCGCTCGAAGCGGTAGGCCTGCCGCTTGACGCGATGCGCCGCTATCCGCACGAATTCTCGGGCGGCCAGCGCCAGCGCATCGCTATTGCCCGTGCGATCGTCGCCCGTCCGCAGATCGTGCTCGCCGACGAAGCGGTCAGTGCGCTCGATCTTTCGACCCGCATCCGCATCGTCGAGCTCTTTAAGACGCTTTCGGAAAAACTGACGCTGGTGTTCGTCTCCCACGATCTCGGCGTCGTTGCCGCCCTTTGTGAAGAAATGATCATCCTGGAACGGGGCAAGGTGGTCGAGAGCGGCAAGACCCGCGACATTTTGGCTGTACCCAAGCACCCCTATACGCAGCGGTTGCTTGCCAGCATTCCGCGCATGCCTGCCTGACAAGGGATTGCACGAAGTTCTTGGGTCCGGACGAATCCGCCATTACCCCCAAGGACTTGGTGATTCGTGGCCGCATTGATCCAGGACAACCCCTGAGACGCACTTCGTGAGCATAGTGCCGCCGGCCGCAGATACCCTGTGGCCGAACGCCCTAACCGGCGATGTTCAATTTCTTCTGGGGGTCCGGAAATCATGCCTACTCGCGCCATCTTGCCATCTGCCGTCGTCTTTGCCGTACTCGCGGCGCCGCTCGCGATCGCGACGGCGGCAGATCTCTCCGAGCCGAGCGCGGTCGCGGCACCGGAAATGCCTCTCGCCAGCGAGCCGGGCCGATGGATGATCCGCGCCCGCGCGCTGGCCGTCCTGCCCGACGACAAAGCCTCGCTCTCCCTGAATGGCACAGCGCTTGATGGCGAAAAGGTCGGCGTCAGCAATTCCGTCGTGCCGGAACTCGACATCACCTACTTCTTCACCGACAACATCGCGGCTGAACTGGTCCTCGGCACGACGCCGCACACGGCGCGCGGCAGCGGCTCGATCTCCGGTCTCGGCGAAATCGGCAAGGCGTGGCTGCTGCCGCCGACGCTGACATTGCAGTACCACTTCAACGTCACCGACGAGATCAAGCCCTATGTCGGCGCTGGCGTGAACTACACGATGTTCTACAACGAGAAGCCCCGGGGCGATTTCTCGAGCTTCAACATGAAGAATACCTTCGGCGTGGCGCTGCAGGCGGGCGTCGACATCAAGCTCGACGACCATTGGGGTCTGAACTTCGACGTCAAGAAGTTGTTCCTTGAGCCTGAGGTCAACGCGACGCTGCCCGGTGCCGGTGCGGTCAGCGGCAAGGTCAAACTCGACCCCTGGCTGATCGGCACGGGCATCAGTTACCGCTTCTGATCCGTTCGCGGAGCGACGCGAGAAACCGTTTGCGGCGCCGTAGTAGGCGCCGCAACTGTAGAGGCAGGATGTTAGAGGTGATGAGCCGTGACTGCCCGCGCAAGTTCACCTGACAACTGCCGGCTGCTGGCATGGGATATGTCGCCCAGTGACAGCATGCCGACCATGCGCTTGTCCTCGTCGATTACAGGCAGACGCCGGACCTGTTTCGCCTCCATCAGGTGGACGGCGTGTTCGATCGTCTCACCGGTGCGGCAGTAAACAATATCCCTGGTCATCAAGTCGCGTGCCGTCATCGAAGCGGGATCGCGCCCATTGGCAAAGGCACGCAAGGCGATGTCGCGATCCGTGACCATGCCGATCAGGCGGTCGTTTTCGCCGACGGGCAAGGCCCCAATATCCTCGTCCCGCATGATGCGTGCGATCGTCTTGATATCTGTTTCGGGAGAGATCCAGCGAGCGCCGGGATGCATGGCTTCCGATATTTTCATCGTACCCTCCTGTGCTTGAAAGCGGCGGAGAATAAGCTGACATCGTGGCCATTCATTGATCCACTGGCGACAGACGATTTCTATTGCAGCTCGAGAAGGAAATAGGTCGTCGGACCGGAGGGAAGTTTGTTTGAGAGACGGAAGGCGACGGCGCCCTTCCCCTTCACGACGGGCGCATGCACAGTCCCATCGAGACCAACAGGCGAGACGCTCCAGCTCGCAGCGCTTCGCTCCAGCGAAAGGTCCACATAGCCTTCCCGGATCCGGACGGGCAACCGCCCGAAATCCTCGATCACCTTCTCTTCGGTGTCGCGAAATGTCATGCCGGTGTTCTTCGCATCGGTCGCAAAGATCAAGAGGAAACGGCGGCTCTTGCTCAGGGATGCTTCCGCATCGAGGGCCGAGACCGCGATCAGCCCATTGCCGTCGGCCCCGTCGATGCTCAGGACCCCGAGATCGATAGGCTCGCGTAGCGACGAGAAGGCTGCTGCTTCGGTCGCGGTCGTTGCAACGCGCAATTGCCCGGCAAAACGGTTCAGCACGATCTCGCCTGTGCTGCTCTGATAGATGCCGGCATCGATGTTCGTGCCATTGTCCGCCGGAAGCGCGCCGCTTTGGCGCAGGCTTTCGAGCAGCGCTTCGCTGTTTTGCTGACGTGGTTGCAGTACGGCAGGTGTTTTGCCGAGATCCTTTACGTCCTCAAGTCCGATCCTCCCGACGAGCGCGAGGTCGGTCAGATATTCCGGCTCCCGCGCCTGCATGTCGTCAGATAGATCCTCTTCACCACGCACGGCAAACGGGACGGTTACGTCCGATGTCGCAACGTCCCCGCGGCGGTAAAGCAACGCTGCCAGCGTCTCGCCGGCACGGGCGACGGGATCGAGGGCGATCGCATAGGGAAGCATTGCCTTCTTGTGTGCGAAGGGCTCGCCATAGGTAAGAACGATCGGGCCGTGACCATGGCGGCAAAGCGCATCCCAGCCTTGGAGCGCCGCATAGGCCGACATCGCCAGCCCCGCCTCGAAGCGGTAGCGGTTCCAGAAGAGATGATCGTATTCGCTGATCACGAAGGGCCTGCCGAGCCAGCGCGCTGCGGCGATCAGCCGGACATAGTTCACCCCGTCGGCAATCGAGCTGGCCTGGGTGGTTTTGCTGCCCGGCGCGTAGCCGCTGACCCAGTCGTGATAGGTATTCATGGTCACGGCTTCGAGGTCGCGCCGGCTGAGCGACGCCTGGACCGTCGGCCAATTGTTGTAGTTGCTGATCAGGCCGCGGTAGCCAAGCCCGCGCAGCACCTCGCTCATTCGTGCGGTTGTGGCCCGTTCCGTCTCGATGAAGAAAGCCTGCAGATCCCGCAGACGCGCGCTGTCGCCGTAGCGGTCTGCGGGAAGCTCGACCGATCTCGCCTCGATCGTCTCATCGGAGCGAAGATCGGGCCAAGCCTTGGCCAAAGCTTCGGTGGAGCCATAGCGTTTCGCCAGCCAGTCATTGAAGGGCTTGGCGAGCAACGGATCGTAAGGCGCTTTTCCCGGCCGATCGTGCACGACAGCGTCGAACTCCATCCCGTTCTCGTTGGCGAGAATGACGACCGCCAGGGCATCGTCGCGGATGGGCGCGACGCCCGTATAGGGGTTCACGCGCGCAAGGATCGTTTCCTGCATGCGCTTCCAGTGATCGAACGCCCGGTCATCCACAAGCAGCTCGAGCTTGAGGTTTCCTCCATCGTCCCAACGGTCGTCAAAGCCGCCATAGACGCCGCGCAGCGACGAGAGGCCATCGACCATCCAGTAGATGCCGTTGCGCTTCAGCGCCGCCAGCAGATACTGAATGCGGTCGAGGGTCTCGGGGTCGTAGTCGAAATCCCGGTCACGGCCGAACATCAGGCTGGCATCGACGAAATGCAGTCGAGCGAGATTGTAGCCGTGCATCGCCAACTGCCGGGCGTAGCGATCGGCCGTTACGTGATCGGGAAACCCGCCGGACGCCGGGCTCCAGGCGAGTGACGCGCAGAGCATCCTTTCAGGTTTTTCGGGCGAGCTCGCGAACGCGAGTCGGCCATTGGTGCCTGCGACCAGGCGACGATCCGCATTGATCGTCCCGTTCGGCAGGAAAGATGAGAAGTCGAGAGGGCTGCCAGCCTCTAGTTCGAGTGAGACTTCGCGCACGGGAAGCCACTGATCCGATGCGCGCATGGGCGAACCGAATGCGAGGAGCATTGCCGCAGCAGCGAACAGCCGACGCCCTATCACGCCGGGGCTCCGAGCAGCTTGCTCTCGATCGGCGCATCGGGCTTCCGGCGCACCCGGAAGAAGCCGACCGGCAGGGCGGCCGCATGGAAGAACCAGGCGACGACGGTATAGAGCCCCATGCTGATGCCTCCCTTGCGCAGGCTCATGAGCCCGACGACGCCGACAAGGATCGCAAGGACCACGCCGAGCGCGAGCGCCTTGTTAGGCATGAAAAGCAGCAGGCCGAGCGAAACCGCCCACCAGAGATAAACCAGAGCCCAGAGCTTGAGCTCCGGCAGCTCCCTGATGAGCTGCAGGAAATAGGGCCGGCCAAGCGATGCGCGCAGCAGCTCGCCAATGCCGAACAGATACTTACTCTTCCAGCGGCGGACGAGCAGCCGGTAGGAATTGTCCGTGTGGCCGAAATGCTGGACGAAGCGGCGGTCGAGGCGATGCAGCTTCCAGCCGGCACTGCGCAGCCGGATACCGAGGTCGAACTCCTCGTAGCCGTGGAGATTGCGATCGGAGAGGTAACCGACCGCCTGGATCGCCGAGCGGCGATACAGGCCGCCGCCGTTCATGCGGTCGATCGCGCCGATGCGGTTCTCGGGCGCATTGCGCGTTACTCGCCGGGCAAATTCGAGGTTGGAAGTCAGCATTTCCTGGACATGACCGGTGACGCCGCCGACCTTAGGATTGTCGGCCAGGAACACCTCGGCAACCTCAAGGAAATCGCTGTCCAGAAGCATGTCGCCATCGAGCAGGCAGATGTGCTCGTGGCGGGAATACTGGAAACCGAGCTGCGGACCGATCCCGCAACTTGGAAGCGCCGGCGGGCTGATCTGGGCGATGACGACCGGATAGCGGGAGGCAATCTCTATGGTTCTATCGGAGGAACCGCTGTCGGCAACGATGACCTCACCGCCGACCGTCTTGAGGGCGACAAGCGCGCTCTCGATGTTCGCGGCGATGCGCTTTTCTTCGTTCAGCGTCTTGATGATGACGGATACTGCCACGCATTCTCCTCATATCAACAGCGCGTCGACAACCGCGCCCAAGTCGCGGACGATCTTACCCGCAATATTTTGCGTTTTGGTTTACCGCCCCAGCAAACGCAGCAATGGCAACCGATAGCGAAAGAGGAACCAGCCGCCGAAGGCGCCGCAGACACCACCGAGAAGCTTGACGGCGACATCAGCCGCCCGCGCATGGCGATCCGCCGAAATCATCTGCAAGAGTTCGAAGCCGATCGCGGTGGCAAGCACGAGAACCAAGACACGCATGAGGTGCTTCGGATAGGCGATCGCGAACAGCAGCCCCAGCAGGCCGAAAGCGCCGAACCGCTCGAGGTGGACGAGATGCCCGATGCGCGGACGCAATTCGAGGGGAGACATTGTCGAATAGGCGATCACGGCAAAAAGGAGCCATGCGAAAAGGCCGGCGGCGCGTTTGAGGTTCATTGTCAGCTTGTCTTCCAGGCGGCGTGCAAGGCACGGCAATCGTCGAACGGACCACGACGGCGCCCGCCTGCCCGTCCAAACGTGCAAGGCGCGCTGTCGTACTTGATTGGCGAAGACACCTGGCAGACGCGAACGTCGGCCTATTTCGCCAGCAATGCGCTATACACCGCCGCAGTCTTTTGCGCCACGTTTGTCCAACTGTAGGTAGCTTCCGCGTGGGCCGCGCGCTCCCGCACATCGTCATCGCTGAGTGGCGCAGCAAGCTTTGCGGTGATGCCGGCAGCAAGCGCATCGATATCGCCCAGCGGAAAGTACTCGTCGGGCGCAAGGTCCAGTTCCCGGTTGGGAATGATATCGCTTGCCAGCAAGGGCAGGCCGTAGGCCATCGCCTCCAGCAGCGCGATCGGCATGCCCTCATGGCTTGAAGGCAGCACGAACAGGGCGGCATTGGCGAAGAGTTCTGCCAGTCTATCGCCGGACTGGAAGCCGGTAAGCACCACCCCCGGCACCTCGGCGGCGAGGGTTCTCATCTCTCGGACATAGGGTGTCTCGAACTCCGCGCCACCGGCGATCACGAGCCGAACACCCGTGAGCCCACATTTCGCAAAGGCCCTGATGAGATCGAGCTGCCGTTTCTCCGGAACCAATCGTGCGGCGAGCAGGATGTAGCGTCGCGGCGCCAGGCCAAATTCACGCAGGATGCCGGCGTTGCCGGAGGGCAGCGTAATCGCGACACCATTTGGGACCAGCGTCATCGACACATGGTGGCGCGCGCGCATGGTTTGGACGATATCCTGCGATATCGCCACGCGCCCGTTCGAAAACCGCATGCCGAAGAACTCGCCGAGCTTCAGCGTGCGCCTGGCAAAGGCGCCCCATTTCTGCCTGTCGTAGTCGTAGCCATGATGGGTGACGACAACCTTCAGCCCGAAAACGCGTGCAAGCGGCGTCATCAATGCCGGGCCGATGGCGTGGATATGCAGTACGTCCGGCCGCCGCCAGGCGGCAAGACATACGCCGAGGAACGTGTGAACCAGCGCCTCCAGCGCCATGCGGCGCGGCGACCAGAGAGGGATGACCTCGACCCCGTTCCAGGCGTAGCAGTCGCTTTCCTGAAGATAGCGCCGACGCCCGACGACCTCGACATCCCAGCCGTAGCCCAGGAGTTTGCTGGCGAGCATTTCAACGTGTTTCTCGACACCGCCCTGGACGTTCGGAATACCGCGCAAGCCCAGCATCATCACGCGCTTGCGCTCGCCTCTGGCGGCAACAGCTCCACTCTGGACGGCCAGAGCCCGCTGCCTCCCGGACAGAGCCGCGCCGCGCCGGGGCATCTGTGCGCGTCCCTCGCACAGCCCGGATTGTGCCATCTCCTGTGCAATCACCGGCTGCTGGCGGTGACTTCGCGAGACATCAGAGTTACTGCTCATGCGTCGCCTCGAAAGTTGTCCGCACCAGATTTCACGGCGAAATACTTATCAACCAAGTAAATATTTCATTGACCACTTATATAACTGACCAGAAACCATACGGCGAGCCCACATTACTACAAATTGCGCGCGACGGTTAACGGCACCGGCCCTCCCCCGCCCCGAGCGATGCATAGAGGTCCAGGGTTCTGTCGCGATAGGCGGCGGCCGAGAATTCACTGGCGACCCAGCGCCGGCCCGATGCCCCCATACCCGCACGTTCGGAGGAAGGGAGCGCCGCCATCCGCGTCAATGCGCGCGCGAGATCGTCAGCATCACCGGGTTTTGCCGTCATCCCGGTCTCACCTTCCCGGATCATTTCGGGAATACCGCCGATCGATGCGCCGATGACGGGTCGTCCCAACGCATAGGCTTCAAGCACGCTGATCGGTGCGTTCTCGTACCATTCAGACGGCAGGACCAGGGCGCGTGCTTCCCCAATCAGACGGTGCAGGGCCTGGCCCGAGAGATAACCGGCGAATGTGACATCGGCCCCCGTCGGCTCGACGAGCGCGCGAAGCATCGCTTCCTCGGGCCCGGTTCCGGCAATCACCAGGCGCTGGCGCGACGATGCCGCCGCTCGGATCAACGTCCCCAACCCCTTCTCCGGCGCCAGACGTCCGGCGAAGACGAAATAGTCGCCCTCTGTCCATTGTTCGGAATAGTCCTCGACGTCGACGAAGTTCGGAATGTGGACCATGCGCTCACGCGGCCATCCCCACTCG
Source organism: Ensifer sp. EB106-03-01-XG145 (assembly GCF_058792075.1). Classification (NCBI taxonomy): domain Bacteria; kingdom Pseudomonadati; phylum Pseudomonadota; class Alphaproteobacteria; order Hyphomicrobiales; family Rhizobiaceae; genus Ensifer; species Ensifer sp. EB106-03-01-XG145. The sequence goes on from NZ_JBYTEC010000009.1 coordinate 200,585, forward strand.
ACCAGCTTCTCGACATAGAACTTGCTCGGCACGACGATGCGGTCCACCTGGTTGCGGTAGAGACCGAGAGCGCGGTGCACCAGGGTTTCCGCAAGCACCACCGCGCTCAGCGTCGCCTCTCCCTTGATGCAGCGGTGGCGCAACACGTTGTAGACGTGCCCGCCGCGACAGTCCTCGCAGACGGTGCCGTCACGCAGCATCTTGTAGGAGGGGCAGGCAAGCTTGAGGTCGTGCGCCGTCATGACGACAGGGATGCCGGCGTGCTTTAGCGTCGAGAAGATCGCCGGCGACAGATGATGGTAGACATTGTGCGCATGGGCGATCGAGGGCCGGGCACTCCGGATCAGCCGGTCGACATTGCGCTGCGCCTCGCGCGAATAGATCACGCTCGCCGCCTGCACGACCTTGCGCAGCAGATTGGTGCGCCGGCCATATTCGATCTCGGAGACGAAATAGTCGGACCATGGCGAAGGCTCGTTGTCCTCATGCTCCATGGCGAAGGGCACCACGTCCCAACCGATTTCGCCGAACATCTTCATATGGTCGAAGAAAACCGCTTCGGCGCCGCCGCGGCGATAGAAGTAGTTGTTGATGGCGAGCAGCCGCTGACCAGACATGGCGCTCTCCTACCAGCCGAGCCTGTCGAGCACCCGCTCGACGGGCAGGACCACGCATCCCGTTGCGACCGCGTATTCGACGAGGTGTTCGAAGGTCTCCGGCGTGCAGCCATAGGGCGTCGGACGCGCGGCGATGTCGTGGGTAAAAAACACGAGCCAGCCGGGGCGGGCGACCACATCGTCGATCCAACCGCTCAGTGCCCGCGCATCCGCTTCCGGCTGACGGATCTCCACTGCCTTCAGCATCAACGGGTCGACGGCGGTGCGATTGATGCTTTCGCCAGCGGCGCGGCAGGTGCGGTAGCGCCGACCCAGTTCCCGGCGCGACAGCGGCCAGGCGGCATTGTAGGGAAAGGCGAAATTCGTCGCTGCCGGCCCGACACCGCTGCGCTTCAGATAATCGGTATTGCGGTCGAGATCCCGAGCAAGACCGGCAGCACCCAGGCGCCTGATCTTGCTATGTGAAAAGGTGTGGCAGCCGACTTCATGGCCTCGATCGGCGAGATCGGCGCATCCCTGCGCTGAGATCAGAGTGCGATCAACCTCGACGCGATCGGCCAATCCGCCGGCGATGTAGAACGTTCCCCGCGCACCGTGGCGTTCGAGGATCGTTGCCCCGTTATGAAGCGCAGTATCCGGCACGTCATCGAAGGTGAAGGAAACGAGCGGCACATCGGTCACAACGTCGCGCGGCTTGGCCGCGAACCGCCAGATCAACCGGTTGGCGACGCGATCCACAAGGCCGTCGACGGTTTGCAGGAGATCAGGCATAGACGGCTCCGGATTTTACCTGCTGCGGGGCCACCGAGAGAACCGCGCGCGATTGTAGGTGCAGGCCGTAGAGGGAAAAGAGGAAGGTGAACCACAGCAGGTTGCCGCCCTCGAAAAACAGGCTTTCGAGGCCGGCGTTGAAGATCGTGTAGAGCCAGACGCGGATGTAAAGCCGGGTCAGATGCGAATGCTCCACGGCCGGTGCTAGGCGCGCGATGTTGCGGAGAGGCAGAACCAAAAGCCAGATCACCGTCAGCAACAATCCGGGAAAACCCGTCGTCAGGGCGATGTCGAGATAGGAGTTGTGACCATTTGCGGCTGCCACAGCCCAGGTCTCGATCGAGCCACCGCTGTTGACCAGTTCCGACGTCTGCCAGAAAGCCTTGAAGCCGTAGCCGGTGATCGGTTGTTCGGCGAGCGCCGTGAAGGCGAAGCGCCAGATATCGGCGCGGTTGGTAAAGGTTGCATCGATGCCAAGCTCGGTGACGAAGTCGCTGAGTGGCTTGAACACCGCGGAGCCGACGGCGAAGAGATTGAACAGACCGACCCCGCCGATAACGATCGGGATGCGCAGGAAGCGGATCCGCTCGAAAACCCAGGCAAGCAGCACGATCGCCGGCAGCATGGCGGTCGACGTCTTGCCGCCGGTATGAAGCAGGAAGTTGAACGACAGGATGACGATGGCAAGGCCCGCCAGTCGCGACCAGACGTTCATGACGAAGAGGCCGAAGAAGGCGGCAATCACCATGGCCGCCGCGGCGCTGTTCTTGTGGGGGAAATGACCACGCCAAAGGCCGGCGTTCATCGGTTCGCGCAGCTCGGAGGCCTGGTGGATTGCAAGCGTCGGCTTGAAGAGAATCCCGTAATAGGCGACCGCCAGCATGAACAGGGTGCCGATACCGAGCATCTTGGCGAAATGTCGCTCCGAAGCGGGCAGCAGCAGGTAAATGCTGGCGTTGATCGTCACCATTACGGCGAGCACGGTCCCCTTGATGCCGAACATCGGATAGGCCGATATAGCCGAGACGAACAGGAACCAGATGTAGAGGACAGTCAGCAATGGCCGCGGCTGCAGGATGATGCCCCGCATCGGATGCGCCAGCCCATAGGCGAACATGCCCGCGAAGAGTGCAAGCGATACGATCTGGTTCAACCGATTGGAGTTGCCGGCCGAAGGATCCAGCACCGCCGCCCCGGTCAGGTCGATGAAGGGCGTGGTCGTTATCCAGAAAAACAGGAACGTCGCCATGAAGAGCATGGTCCCGACGCGGACGCGGATCAGGTCCGCCGGGCTCTCCTCGCGATAGACGGCGCTCGTCATGCCGTCCCCTCTCTCAGGCCACTGCGGGCCGGCGTCCGCGCAGGAAACGCCAGAGCCCCAGCGTCAGGGCCAGGCCGATACCAAGTGCGAGACCGAAGATCGCGCCGCCCGCGAGCAGGATCAATGTCCGTGGCGGCCAGCTCCGCGCATTCGGCGGCAGCGCGCGCGAGATCACGCGGACATTGGTCGTGTCGATCTGCTGGCGCTCGGTGATCTGCTGGGCGCGCGCCAGGTGGGTCTCGTAAATGGTGGCCTTGGCGCGGGCATCGCGTTCGAGGTCTCGAAGCTGAACCTGGGCCTCGTTATCGGAAAACACGTTGGACTTCTCGTCGCTCGCCTTGGCCCGCAGAGCAGCAAACGCTTGCTGCTCGCGATCCATGTCCGCCTTGGCACGATCGAGAATGCGGCGCGCTTCGTCGGTCATCGCCCCTTCCAGCGTCGTGCGCTCGGAGCGGGCATTGACGAGACGCGGATGGCGCTCACCATAGGTGCGCTGCATCGAGGCGATCTGCTGTTGCAGCACGTTATATTGCTCGCGCAGGTTCGTCATGTTGACGGATTCGAACTCCGAGGCGCTCGCGGTTCGGCCCTGAGCGATGGCATCGTTCATCTGCCGGTAGCGCGTATCCGCCTGGATGAAGCGCTGTTGGGCGTCGAGAACCTGCGTGTTCAATTCGTTTGAAAGTTGATTGCTGACGAGCTGGCCGTCATTGGTGGACTGCAGACCATTCTTGCGGCGGAAATCCTCGACGGCGCGTTCAGCCTCGGTGACATTGTGGCGCAATTCGTCGAGCCGTGCATTGAGGTTCTGGGCAACACGGCCGGCGCTCTCGGCGGCAGATTGAAACAGTTCCTGCTCAAAGGCCGCGACGATCGTGTTGGACAGTGTCACCGCCTTTGACGCCTCCTCACTCCAGACCTTCATGACCACGACGAAGGAGCGCTCCTCGCGCCGGGCTTCGACGCGCTCCGATAGCGCCCGCATCGCGGCAAGTTCATTTCCTGCCTGCTGCTCCGCCTTCGTCGAAAAGAGGTTCTTCAGCGAACCGAAGGCCGAGGGCTTCACGAACTCCGGATCCTCGGCAAGGCGCAACTGGTCGATCACGCGCGACAGCACGTTGCGCGATGTAAGAATGCGAAGCTTGCTTTCGACCTCCAGCAACTGCGCGTCGCGCTGCGGATTGGAGGTGAAAACGTCGTCGCTGACGACATTGAGATTGGAGGGGTCGACAACGATGTCGGTGTAGACATTGTAGCGCGGCGTCGCCGTCACCGCATAGGCGAGCGCGGCGGCCACACAGAGCATCACTGCGACGACGATCCAGAGGAGCCCTTCGCGCAGCCAGCCGATGATATCATCGACGCCGATGTTGCCGAGGTCGTTCAATCCGGGGAGATAGCTGTGTGACGCAGCGGCCTTGACCTGGCGCCTCGATACTTCCGAGGGATGTTTGGGTTGCGGCCGGGCGTTTACAGGCTCCTCGGCCACCTGCTCCGCTTCGGGCAAGTCAGACGACAGCAGATCGAGCAACGAGCCTCTCGCGGCCGGTGCACGCTGATCGTGCGCCGGCTGGCTGGGCCTCCGTTTTTCGGCCTCGTCCGGCCTGTACATAAGCATCCCTCACGCACGCCCATCAAGACGCGAAGATCGTGACCCCGCGAGCCGCCTGCTATCGCAGAATTAAGGTTGTAGGGTGAATATTCCGTTAAACGGAAGGGCTTGCCGCTTAACGCACGGGGTCAGAAGTCGGTCAGCAACCGGCTCCAGCTCTCAGATGCCAGTCCGCCGACATAGATATCGTTGCGTTGCACGGCATCCTTGAGATCCGCATGCCGGGTCACCATGCAGAAGTAGCCGCGATGATGGAAGGAGAGCCATCTCTGGCGAGAGATCGCGTTCATCAGGAAAGGCTGCGCGCTGCCGGTGGCAAGCGCGTAGCCCTCCGCATCAAGCGAATGGAACATTTGCGCGGTGACGTCGAACTCACGGCCGGCCTCGCAGACGATGTTGAGCACCGTCGCCGTCTCACCGGCCTTGCCGAAATAGAGATAGGCGCCGATCACACGCCCGCCCTCATCCACGACCTCCCGGCTCAGGAGTTCACCCAGAGTGCTGTTCAAACTGGCGACGGCCGTCAGCCAGTCGAATTCACTGCGGGACCACACGGGTCTGACGGCAAAACGCTGGAGCATCGGCTCGGCGCATTCGACAAAGGCCGCGGGATCGATGGCGCGCGTCGCGCAACCGGCCGCGGCGTCCGGCTTCGTCCGGGGGCGACGGCGGCGCAAGATTCGATCGGCAACCGCAAGCGGCCCCAGGACGACGCGCGACCGGAGGAGCGGCGCCTGCCGGCCGATCGTCAGAGCCCAGGCTTTGAGCGGCCGGAAGGAACGGCGCCAATCGAGGCTCTGTATCGGAAGCACGACGCCCCCGCCTGCCACCCAGTGGTCCGCACTGACCGGCGACGAATTGTCCGAAAAGCACATGTCCTGTTTGGCGGCGCGCATGGCGCGGGCAAGGCAGGCCGCGCCGACTGCGCCGACCTTGCCTTCGGACATGAAGGCGCAAAGCAGTTTCGCCACCGTATGTCGTCCATTGACCGTGAACTCCATCGGGAGCGCCAGTATGGCGCTGCTGATACCGCCAGTCCCGTCGTCATAGACGATGCTGCCGTTGTCCGGGCTATAGAGCGGGCTGCCGAAGAAGGTGGTCTCGAGATAGTGTCGAAGCTCTTCGCTCGCCGCCTGTTGGCGCTTACGAAAGATCCGGGTGAACATGCTGCTGACGATGGGAATATCCCGCGGCTCCATGGCCCTTACGTTGCCCAGGCGCGGCATTTCCCGGCTGAGCGGCCTTGCGGCCTGGATGTTTTCGGCCTCAAATTTCATGGGCCATCCTCGTTGCCAGAGACGCACCGCCAGCGGCCTGCTCCCGATCATTCCGCACGAAGCGCAAGAAGACGGTCCAGGACACGATGACCATCGCAATTTCGATGACATAGAAGGAGACGAAGGTTCCGGTCGGCGGCGCATACCAGGTGGCCCAGGCAGTCAGCGCGGCGCCGAGCACGCTGCCGAGGCCCATGACCGAGGCGCGCGCCGGATGGTGACCCGATGCGCCGAGTGCCTCCATTGCAACCGTCCACATGGCAAGCGGCACGACGACCCAGCAGAGGATGCGGGCGAAGGAAACGAGCGACACGTAATCCTTGCCGAAAAGATAAGGCAGGACTGGAGCGAGTACAAAGACCGCAATAGCGGCGGCGATACTGATCGAGGTGGCGGCAATTAGCACCTTGCGCACACGTTCGAACGCATGATGCAGCCCGGTTGCAGTCGCCTTCGCGGAGCCGGGATAGATCAACCGGTTCAGCGCTTCGACCGACAGATAGCTGCTCTCCAGCATACGCCGCGCGACGCTGTAGCTCGACATGACCTCGGCAGTCGCCACCAGGCTCAAAACCAGTAGGTCGGCATTCTGCCTGACGGCACGCAGGATGAACGGGATGCTGAAATAGAGCCCCAGCGGCAACTCTTCACGGACGATGCCATAGGTCGGACGCCCCAGCACCTTGACTGCACGCCAGCATCCGACTGCCACGAGCACATGACAGATGAACTGCCACACTGCCCAGGAGGCGACCGTCGCAACTCCGAACCCGATACAGGCGAGCGCGGCGGCAATGGTGCGCGCCACGGCAAAGCCGACGACGACCTTGTTTGCCGAGGCAAAATTCGAATGCGCGAGGAAGATCTGCTCCGCCAGCACGATGATGCGAACGAAGACGATGTTGGTGATGAGCATCAGCGTGATCACCGCGACATTGGTCGCGGGATTCGGTGACAACGTGAAGAAGAACGGCAGGACGGCAGCGCCGAGCAGAACCAGGATCACGCCGCTCACGGCGGTCAGCAGAATATTGTGCCCGAGCATGCGCGCGTACATGCTGCGATCGCGCGCCACGCGGCGCACCAGGCACTCCATCGCGCCAAGACCGCACAGGTGCACGGCGATGTTGGCGACAGCGGTAATTGCGACGAAAACACTGAATTCATGCACACCAAGCCAGCGCGCCAGGATAGCAAACGTCAGAAGCTGGGCGGCGGACCCGATGACGAGGCTGCCGCCAGATGCAGCATAGGACATGATCATCGAGAGGAACGGTCTGTGCGCGCGTTCCTTCACACCTTCCGAAGCCATTCCGATCTGCCCTTGACACCAACCCGCACCGTTCATTGCGCAAAAGTGCACTCAATGACAGCGAGCAATCGCCTTTGATCGCTGCGCAAGGTAGCAGGTAGAGATGATTGCGCGGTTAACACATGCGCCGCAATTGCATTTGAGCTTCATTTACCCGATTACAATAGTCTGCAGCACTGCGCGTCTACAGATTTATCCAGGAACAATTCGACCGAGGACACGAGGGGGTGGCCGTGCCGCACAACGACAATCATATCCGTCTGCATCGCTTCATGGGCGTGGAGCTTGAACTGGCACCCGACGTTCTCGTCCCGCGCGAGGAAACGGAGCTCCTGGGAAGAAAAGCCGTGTCGATCCTCGCGGATGGCCCTTCGGCACCGACCGTCATCGACATGTGCTGCGGCTCTGGAAATCTCGCACTCGGTATCGCCAACGACGTCCCGTCTGCCCGCGTCTGGGGCGCCGACCTCACGGACAGCACCGTTGCGCTGGCGCGCCGCAACGTCGACCGGCTCGAGACCGGCGCACGTGTCTCCATCCGGCAAGGTGATCTCTTCGCCGCCTTCGAAGGCGATAATCTCGAAGGCGCGGTCGATATGATCGTCTGCAATCCGCCTTACATCTCGACCGGACGTCTGGAGGGAGACCGGGCGCACCTGCTTGAAAGCGAGCCGCGTGAAGCCTTTGATGGCGGCCCCTATGGCATATCCATTCACCAGCGGCTGATCCGCGACGCCGTTGCCTTTCTGAAGCCGGGTGGCTGGCTGCTGTTCGAGTTTGGCGAAGGCCAGGATCGACAGGCGGCCGCCCTTCTGTCGCGCATCAAGACCTATGAGCCGGTGACGTTCGCAACCGACCGCGACGGCAAGCCGCGCGTCGCGATCGTCAGGAAAGTCGACGACCGGGCCGGAAGCTTACCCAAATGAGCGAAATCCGTTCGCTCGAACGCGCGGACATCCCAGCGATCGCAGGCATGTTCCAGCGGGTGTTCCGCAACGACCAGGGCACACCGCCGCCGGCACTTGCCGATTACATGCAGCAGCTTTACCTCGATGCGCCCGGCTGCGATCCGGAGATACGCCCCCTCGTGCACGTGAACGACAAGGGCGTCATTTCCGGATTTGTCGGCGTCAACGTCCTGCCAATGGTGCTGAATGGCCGCCGGCTGCGTGCGGCCATCTGCGGCTCGCTGATGGTCGAGGATCGCGAGAACGATCCCTTGGCCGGAGCGCGCATCCTCAAGGCCTTTCTGGCCGGACCACAGGATCTTTCCTTCAGCGAAACTGCAAGCGACGTCTCGGCGCAGATGTGGACACGGCTTCGTGGCGTCGTCCTGCCGCAATACAGCCTCGACTGGGTGCGCGTCATCCAGCCCGCTTCCTTCAGCCTGAGTGTTGCGGCCAACCGCATCAAGCCGGCGCGGCTCGCCGCACCTTTCGCGCGGGCCATTGACAGCGCCTACCGCAAGCGGATGGCGCCGGGCGAACAACGCTGGTCTGCCGTGTCTGCCGCCGGCATCGGCCAGGCCGGTTTCACGACACAGGAAACCGATCGCAATGGCTTTGCCGCCGTGGTCGATCGCTTCATCGCGCAGTTTCCGCTTCGCCCCGAATGGGCCGAAGGGCAGCTCGACTACATTCTCGGTGATGCGGAGCAAAAGCCCGAACAGGGAGAGCTCGTCTACGCTCTGGTCACGGCGCGCACCGGCACGCTCGTTGGCGCTTTCGCCTATTACGCCAGGGCGAGCGAGATCGGGCGGGTGCTGCAGGTATTGGCGCTGCCGGGCCAGGCCGGCCCGGTCATCGACTGTCTTGTCGATCATGCCACCAAGCGTGGACTTCCGGGCCTGCGGGGACGGACACAACCGGTGCTTATGGAAGCCATGCTCGGGCGTCGGATCGCCTTCGTCCATGTCGCCTCGACGGTGCTTCACTCCCGTGATCCCGCAATCGTCCAGGCCTGCCGGGACGGACAAGGCTTTTTCAACGGTATTGCCGGAGAGCATTGGTGCCGGCTGATCGCCGGACAGTTCGACTGACCAGGGCTTCGGTTATTGCGGCGTTTCCTTGAAGCCACCGCAACAACCTCGCCGAGCTACGCGGCTCGCATCAGCCCTTGATCTCCTCCACCGGCTGCACGAGCTGGGGACCCAGATGCAGGTAGCGCGTCGCCTTGCGCTTCGCGGCGATATCCGCCCAGACGCGCTCCACCTGCGTGACCGTCAAGCCTGCCGCTTGAGCGACGGCGTCGATATCGATGCCGTTGTTGAGCCCGTAGAGACAGAGATCCATGCGGTCGTATGGCAGCGAGAAGTAGAACTCCTCCTGCGTCTGCTCCAGCGAATAGGTGTCGGTCGTCGGCGGCCTGCGTCTGATCTCCTCGGGAATGCCGAGATAGGCGGCAAGCGCGTAGACCTGCGACTTGTAGAGATGCGCGATCGGCTTGACGTCAGCCGCCCCGTCGCCGTTCTTGACGAAGAAACCCTGGTCGTATTCCAGCCGGTTCGGCGTGCCGAGCACCGCGAAATTCAGCCGGTCGGCGTGATAATACTCCACCTGCTTGCGCGTGCGCTGCTTCATGTTGGTGGCGGCGACGATACCGAGATAGACCGAAGGCGGCATGCGGTGCTTCGACCGCGTGCCTTCGGGGCTTTGAACCACGAGCGAGGAAATATTGTAGCCTTCGCCCTCGAGCGCATTGGCGATCACGATCTTCGAGGCCCATCCGTCGCCATAGTCCGGAACCAGCTCGCGAATGAAAGCATCGCGACGCTCGTAGCAGCCCATCGCCTTCAACGTCGGACCGATATCCTCGATGATTGCCGCGACGCCGAAGGTCTCGGCGACGAGACGGCCAAAGCGAAGGCTTTCCGGATCGGAATCGTTTTCCGGCATGAACAGGCAGAAGACATTCTTGGCGCCGACGGCACGCACGGCCAGCGCGACCGAAACGCTCGAGTCGATACCACCGGAGAGCCCGAGCACCAGACCGCGCTTCTTCATCGTCCGCAACTGCTCACGCAGCCCGGCGACGATCCGGTCAGTCTCGGCCGCATGATCGATCGTCAGCGTCTCGGCCGAAAACGGGCGCGCGCCCTCAGTCATCAGAATGTTCATTGGGCGGGCTCCATTGTCTCGGCTGCAAGGCGGCGGCTGACCTTACCAGTATCCGTCTTTGGAAGTTCGGTGCGGAATTCGACAATCTTCGGCACCATGAAATCTTCGAGATGGCGGGTGCAGTGGCGAATAATGTCCTTGTCCGTCAGGCTGGGATCGGACAGCACCACCAGCGCCGCAATCGCGTGGCCGAGCACCGGATCGGCGACGCCGACCACCACGGCCTCGGCGATGCCCGGATGCGCATGCAGCACCGTCTCGACTTCCTTGGGTGCGACCTTTTCGCCGCGCGTCTTGATGATGTCGTCCTTGCGGCCGACGAAATAGAGGAAGCCCTCTTCATCGGTCTGGAAGAGGTCGCCCGTATAGAGCACCTTTTCCCAGGGGTTCGGCCCCGGTCGCAGCATCCGCTCAGTCGCGGCATCGTTGCGCCAGTAGCCCTGCATGACGTGGGGACCGCGAATGACGAGTTCGCCGGGAACGCCCGGCGGCACGCATTTGCCCTCGTCATCGACGACGAACGCCTCGGTGTTCGGGATCGCGATGCCGACCGAACCCGGCCGGCGGTCGAGTTCTTCCGGCGGCAGATAGGTGCAGCGCTTGCACTCCGTCAGCCCGTACATCGAATAGAGCCGGGCGCCCGGGAAGAGCTCGCGGAGCCGCGCAATATGCGGCGGCGGCAAGGCAGCGGCGGTGTTGGAGAGATAACGCAGGCTCGGCAGGAAGCCGGGTTCCAGATCGCGCATCTGCAGGATCATCGCCGCCATCGTCGGAACCAGCGGGAAGCCGGTAACGCCCTCCTCCCGGATCCGCTCGAAGATCGCATGCGGGAACGCGAAGGATTTTTCGAGCACCAGCGTCGCGCCGATGCGGATCGCCATCAGCAGCTGATAGAGGCCGTAGTCGAAGGCAAGCGGCAATACGTTGAGGATGATGTCGTCCGGTTCGTTGCGCAAATAAGTGGTGATCGACTCCGATGCCGCATCGATGTTGCGATGGGTCATCATCACGCCCTTCGGCCGACCGGTCGAACCCGAGGTGTAGATCAGCATCGCAAGGTCGACATCGATGCCGCGATGCGGCACGGGCGTTGCCACTTCCGCGAGGCAGGTTTCGAAGGAGATCGCGTCAGCCGGCGTCTGGCCATTGGGCGCAGCCGTCGAGGCCACGAAGAGATCCGATTTGCCGCTCAGCGCCTGGGCCTCCGCCACGATCGGCATCAGCTTTGCCTGCGTTAGGATCGCCGCCGCCTCGCAGTCGGTGATGATATAGGCGAGCTTGTCCGCCTTGGTCGAGGCGTTGATCGGGCTGAAGGTCGCGCCGGCCTTCAGGATCGCGAAGATCGAAACAGCCGCTTCCCAGCAATTGTCCATGAAGACGAGCACGCGATCGTTGCGTTTGACGCCGGCCCGCGCCAGCGCGGCAGCCAGCCTGCCCGTTAGGTCGTCGAATTCGCCGTAGCTAAGGCGACGGCGGTCGGTGACCAGCGCCGTTTTCGCCGCTTGCCTGCCGGCATTGCCAATAAGGAATTGCTCGAACCGCATGGACGCCCCCTCGCGCCTTGATTATGCCGTGGCCGGCGCCCCGACCCGGGCCTCGATGAAGGCCGAAATGCGCGCAAGAGAATCGAGATTCGCAGGCACGATGTCGGCGTCGCCCATGACAATGCCGAACTGGTCTTCGATGAAGGCCACCAGTTCGAGAACGCCGGTTGAATCGATGATGTCATTCTCGATGAGCGAGGCTGTATCGGCGAGATCGTAGGATGTATCGCCGAACAGGAAGTTTTCGATGACGAAGGCTCTAACCTTGTCTTTGATCGTTTCCGTCATGTGGTTCCCTTTCCTAAATGGTTCAGGCTGCTTCCGCCGCGCGGACGCTGGTGCCGGTAAAGGTTTGCAGCCAGAGCTGTGTCGACAGGACTCCGACGAAAGCCGCATTGTCGCGGAAGCCGGTGACCGGCTGCGACTGGCATTTTTCGTAGAGCTTCGTCACGGCTTTGGCATTGAAAAGCCCGCTGTCGCTGACGCGCGCCTCACTCATGGCATCGCGGACGTAATCGAGTTCGCCCGCCCCGGTGAAGGAATGGCTGTCGGGCGCGCGATAGGGCTGCTTGGTTCGCTGGCCGATGGACGGGGGCAACAGATCCTTGGTCGCTTCGCGCAGGATATGCTTCTCCACCATCCCCTTCAGCTTCATTTCGGGCGGCAGACGGGTCGCAAATTCGACGAGGCGATGATCGAGGAACGGGAAGCGTCCTTCGATCCCGTGGGCCATGGCCATGCGATCGCCCTGACTCGACAGGATATAGCCCGGCAGCAGGAAGCGGCTTTCGAGATATTGCGCCTGGTGCAAGGGGTGCCAACGTCCGAAGGCTGCCGGGAGCCGGCTCGCCAGATCCTCCGCCGCATCGTAGTTGCTCAGCCGCGTACGCAGGTCGCCCGAGAAGAAGATCTTGGTCGCCGCCGTGCTCTTGAAGCGTGGCCGGTGCGAGAAGAGCGGATCGTCGAGCGGCACATCGCCAGCGCCGAAGAACGCGGCGAGATACTCCGCCGATTGCTGCTGCAGGCCCGGGATGTAGGGATAGAGCTTGCGGAAGAGGTGCGGGCGCATGCGCGACCCGGGCTGGCGGCCGCAGAACCGGCGGACCCGCGCCTCCTTGAAGATATCGTAGCCGGCAAAGACCTCGTCGGCCCCTTCGCCCGTCAGAACCACCTTCAGCCCCTGCTCCCGGACGAGACCTGAAAGCTGATAGAGAGGTGCCGGCGCCGTTCGGATAATCGGTCGCTCCGCAAAGCGGATCACCTCCGGGAAAGACCGCGCGATGTCGCCCACCCGGCAGGCAACGGCGCTGTGGTGGGTACCAAGCGCTGTCGCCATTTCCATCTGGAAGGCGCTCTCGTCGTGCTCCACGCTGTCGAAAGTGACGGAGAAGGTCCTCAGCCCCTGCGGCGCCATGCCGGTCGCCATCGCCGCGACTATGGAGGAGTCGAGCCCACCCGAAAGGTAGGAGCCGACGGGAACATCGGCGCGCATCCGGATCCGGGTGGCATCCGTGAGCAGCGCACGCAGTTCTTCGGCAGCGGCGCGCTCGTCCGTGAACAGTGGCGATGCCCCGCTGTCGGGATAGTCGAGTTGCCAATAGGGCCGGATCGCGACCTTGCCTTTTTCTGCAATCATGAGATGCGCCGGCTCGAGCTCATGAATGTCGCGAAAGCCAGTGCGCGGCGCGATCGGCGCCCAGAGCGTGAAAATTTGGTCGAGCGCGATGGGATCGAGTTCGGCGGAAACGCCCGGCACCTGAAGCAGGGCCTTGATCTCGGAAGCGAAATAGAGCGTGCCGCCACGGTTCATATAGAACAGCGGGCGTACACCCATCCGGTCGCGTGCCAGCATCATCCGCTGGCGGCGGCGATCCCAGATGGCGAAGGAAAAATCGCCATTCAGACGGGACAGACACTCCTCCCCCATGACATCGTAAAGATGCAGAATTACTTCGGTGTCGCTCGAGGTGTGGAAGCGCCGGCCCTTGGTACGCAGCTCATCGCGCAATTCGACATAATTGAAGATCTCGCCGTTGAAGGCGATCGTCAATTCACCGCTCTCGTCCGACATCGGCTGCTGGCCGTCGCCGAGACCGACGATCGACAGGCGCGCATGACCAAGTCCGGCCTCCTTGTCGACGAAGACGCCGTTCTCGTCCGGGCCGCGATGGGCAATCGCGGAAACCATTCTCTCGAGGAGGTGCTTTGCGTCTGGAATTGAGCCGAAATAGCCACCGAAACCGCACATGTTCAACTACTTTCACACCGGTCGATCACCGCTGAAGCATAATCCGCATGAGGTACTCATGGGTTAAATCTCCGGCATTTTCTGGTTGTATGGTAAATGCCACGGTTCGGGCGCAAAACCCGACATAGAGGCAGGGAAGTCTAACCTTAACGCTCCGAGATTCTTGTTTTCGATATCATTTTAAACATCAGATAGAGAAACGGGACCGGCCAAAGAATGCAGATGACCAGCCCGGCAAAACGATACATGTTCCAAGGCGCACGCGCCTGCAAACCTTCGAGATAAGTCATCGCCATGAGAAACAAGGCGGTCAGGCAATAGGCGGCAGATGCAAAATACATCCATGACATGCGGTCGCCCTCACGATACAATATCAAGGTTCCTGCATGAATCCTTAGATCGACCTCAATCTGAGGACAAAGGCATGCAGCAAATCAAAGTACTACAACAACCTTTGCGCGTCTCATATGACGCGCGGCGCGGTAGGCAATAGCGGCCAAGAAATTTATAGCACTGAAAATTACGTCTTTAAACGAAGAATTAACATTCTCTAAAGAATGGTTAACCATGCCGGCTCCGCGCCTGTTGTCGGCGGGAACGTGTCTCGCTCCAGAATGATCCCGCAGGACGTGACCTGAACGCCTATCGCCGAGCGCGTCTGCGCGAAGAGACAGCCATCTGATTCAAGCGATCGGTGCCGTTCTCGCAACCGCCTAGCGGTCGCGCTGCCTGGAAACGAACAAAAGGTCGAAGCCCCGAAACTCCCGGCGGGCGATCGATTTGCGCAGCGCCGCCCAGATCGCCGAGGGATTGTCGAGGCTGAAGCCGCGCAGGCTGCGGATCAGGCGCATCGTGGCTGTAATCGTGCGAATGGCGCGCACCACCGAAGGACCGCTGAGCGAGGCAAAGAGGATTTGCGGGTGCACCGCAAGCAGGACGCCGGCTGTGCGTTGCGGATCGATAGCCCGGAACTGATCCAGGGCACGATACTCATATCCCTCGATGTCGATCTTGAAGCAGAGCCGCTCGGTCCGGGCCATGGTCTGAAGCTCGGCGATCGTAACCGTCTGCGCCCGGATCGCCTCGCCGTTGTCGTCGGCAATCAGCGCGGAGGTTTCCGAGCTGCCGAAACCGCCGCCGACAGAGTGCAACACCAGCACCTCGTCCTCGGAAAGTGCGGCGTTGATCACGCGCACCTCACCACTGTTTTCGGGCTGCATCTCCTTGAGGATGCCGAAGCAGACGGGGTCGGGCTCGACGGTGATGACGTTGTCTGCGATCTGCGCGGCCCAATAGGGCGTCACTCCGATCCATCCGCCGATGTCGATGAAGGTCGTCTTGCGATCGACAAGGCGCTCGATGTTCTGAAACGTACAAGGCTCCCAATCGCCATTCTGCAGCCGCGCGAAGAAACGCTTCTTCTCCGGCTTGTCGGGAAACTGAACGGTTTTGCGGAAATAGGTGATCGAACGCATGTCGCCTGTCTAGCCGATAAACCCGCCAAGCGGAATCGCTTTTGCGAAAGGCTCACATGCCCTGAGGGAATGTCTCCACATGATACAGCTTAGGTTGCGGGGTGCGTCAGGCGTCGACCCGCTCGACCTGGTTACGGGCTTCGCTGAGCTCGGCCGTGGTCTGGGCCAGGCGGTCAGCCAGGACACGCATGATTTCCACCGCCATCTCGGGAAAGTCGGCCAGCAGCTTGAGGAAATCCTCCTTGCGAATACGCAAGGCTTCGAGCGGTGTGGTGGTCCGCACGGTCGCCGTGCGAGGCGTATTACAGAGGATGGCGATTTCGCCGACGATCGAATTCTGCTCGAACTCGGCAATCTTGAAGGGCCCGCCGGCGGTGTTGATCAGTACCTCCGCCTTGCCGGAGAGAATGACATAGGCCGCATCGCCGATGTCACCCTGATAGAACAGCGCGTCGCCGGCACCGTACATCACCCTGTCGGACGTGAAGGCAAGAAGCTTCAACTTTGCCGGCGGCAATCCTGAAAACAGGGTTATCCGGCGCAGCATTTCAACTTCATCCTTGAGCAACATCACAATCCGTGTCTCCGATTTCCCGTCGGGAGCAGTCTGCCTCCCGCATCGCGGCGGGACCATATGCTCGTGCCCTGACATTAATATTACATCAAGATGCCATTTCCTTGTAGTCGCGTCCGTCATCCACTGCGGCATCGGCACCGGTGTCATGAATCAGGCGCCCATTCTCGAACTTTGCGACACGGTCGAAGAGGTCCATCAACGAGGGATTGGCAAGAACCCAGACGATCGCTGGATCGCGCCCGGCCCGGTCAAGCATCGAGAAGACGTTGCGCACGACCTGCTCCTGGACGCGTTGATCGAGCGCAAGCAGCGGCTGGTTGAAGATATAGAAATCGCAGGCGCGGATAAGCGCGCGCGCAAGATCGAGCTTCTGTCGCTGCGCTGCCGTCAGACGTTTGCCGCCCGCGCCGACATTGTAGTCGAAACCGAAGGCCAGCACTTCGTTATAGAGGCCGCCGGCTTCGAAGAGATCGCGGACAATCGCCCGGATTTTTTCCGACCCATCGGCATGCTTGTGGCCAATACGCCCGAAGAGCACGTTGTCGATGATGCTGCCTGAGGCAATGTAACGGTTCGGACGATAATGCTCGATCATTCCAGCGAGGTCGGCCGGCAAGCCCTCATCGAACTCACGGCGCGTGGCAACAACCTTCGCCATGACCTCTTCCGTCAGTAAACCGAAGCGGTGCCGCGGCTCGATGTAATCGAAGCACAGCCGGATGATCTTGATCTGATCGTCTTCGGAAACCTCGGCCTTGCCGCGACTGCGCACCTTCTGCAGGATGGCCTCGTAGACAGGTATTTCCTCGGCGGTCATGAAGGTCAGCTGCTGGAAGAACGGGTGATCCGGCGGCAAGTCGCGGAACAGTTCGACGACGTTCTCGGCGATCTCGATCCCCATCGCGTAGAATGTGTCACGCAGCCCGACCCGTTGCAGGATCGTCTTGAAGAACGGGTGGTTCTCAAGCGCGTTCGCCCACATCGCCTGATCGGTGATCGTGCCAAACAGCATGTTTTCGCCGATCGTCGCCTCGATGTTGTAGGTTCCCGGTTCGAAGAACACGACGAGATCGCTGAGCTTTTCCTTTTCAAGACGTTGCCTGAGCGCGCTGCGCATTTCGACGATGCCGGCTGCGAACGCCGCATGGCGGTTCGCGTCGATCGTCGAGCGGACGGCCAGCGCCATCACGTCATTGGTCAGCAGCACGGCGTCGAGAACCGGGCGGATCTGCACGAGCAGATCATCCGGACCGCTCGCCCCGGCCGAACCGTAGTCGACCCAGTCGCTGTTGACATCCAAATGCGGATTGCCGGCCAGGCGCGCCTCGGTCACTTCCCACTTGCGGTGCGTAGCGCCCTCCCCTTCGTAGTTTACTTCCGTCAGCGGAGCGTGCTTGAGGCCGTAGAGGATGTTGTCGCCGAGGCTGCCTTGGAACACGTAGACATCGGACGAAGCGTAGGCGATCCGACGTCCGGTAACCGATTCCGGGATCTCCAGAATGTCCTGGCCGCCGATGACCACCTTGCCGCTCGCCGGCCAGACCAGCCGGCCGAAGGCCTCCGCCAGCACCTCGCCACCGCCTGTCAGCGCCACCTTCTCGCCAGGCTGCACCTGAAGCGACACGTGGTCGAGCACGGTCGAGCCGCCGTCGTCGATCACCGTCAGGTTCACCGCCGCCAGCGGACCACTCAACGATTCGATGGTCCCCGCCGCAACGGCCTGAACCTTCGGATCGAGCAACGGATCGATGCTGAATTGCTCGACGACCTGCGCGTATTTGACCTGAACGTCCTGGCGAGCCTGATCCCAATCGATCAGCTCCTTCAGCGGACCTGGCAGGTCCTTATAGGCGCCTATGACGGCAACGAGCTGACCGATATCGAGGCGACCTTGAAGCGCGAAATAGCCGCCGATCGCGTAGAACAGGAAAGGCGTGACCTGCGCCAGGAAATTGTTGATGAACTTGACGAGGAACTTCCACTGGTAGAGGTCGTAGCGGATCTTGAAGATCCGGCCGAGCCGCGCCGCGATGTCGGCGCGCTCATAGTTGGAGGTATCGTGCCCGCGGATGGCACCGATGCCGTCGACGATTTCGCTGACACGACCGGAGAGTTCGCGCGCCGTCAGCTGCCGTTCACGCCCAAGCACCAGCAGCCGCTTGCGCATGCGCGGGATGATGACCGCCTGCACGGCGACGATCAGCGTCGCGATCAGACCGAGCCAGAAGCTCTGCAGCAGGATGAACACCAGCGCCGTCAGCGCCTGGCCGCCGAGCAGCGCCGGCGAGACGAAGGCGTCACCGGTAAAGCCGCCGAGCGGCTCGACCTCATCCTTGATCATCGTTGCGATTTCGGCCGGCTTCACTCTCTTGAAGTGGCTTGGCGGGAAGCGGAGGACACGATCGACGAGTTCGAAGCGGATACGCCGCAGCAAGCGCTCGCCGAGTCGGCCCTTGAAGGTGTTGATGTAGAACTTGAAAAGGCCGTTGATGACCACCAGCAGCAGGAACACCAGGCTGAGCGCGAGCAGCATGCCTTCTCGGCCGAGATGGAAACCGTCAAAGACATTGATCGTTCCGAAATACGGCAAGTCGAACGAAATCGGCAGGAAGGCCTGCGTCGCCTCCGGACTGTCGAAGCCGTCACCCTGGATCGGTCCATTGACGATCTGCTTCGGCAGGTCGAAGGACAGGAAATAGGGGATCATCGACAGCGCGACGATCACCAGAATCCAAAGCTGATCCTTGCGCGTGTGGGCCCAGATGTAGCGGGAAAGGCGTGGTTCCATGTGTCTGGCAATAGGACCTTATTGAACACGATAGCTGCTGGCGTGGCGGGCTGCCGTTTGCCTCACCACGCATCATTCCTCGGCGAAGCCTCCGGATGGGTGCCTGTCGGCGCTCGATCGCGAAGTGGATGCCTGCATATTCCGTCCGGCGCCGAATCCGGTTCTGTCGATTATGCAGGTGCGAGGGAAATCTGCAATGGACGCGGTTCCGACTCCACTGCCGCGAAGGCAACCACAGAGAACGTCACTCTCCGAAGCACACGCCGTTATTGCACTCGCCCGGCGCCCAGCTTACAACGAGAGCATGAAACACACCAGCCACCCGACTTCCCAAACCAGCGATTGGTACGAGCATGCCTTTGATTTGGCACGCGGTATCGCCGCCTATACGCAGAGCCCCCTCATCGAAGGCGTCGCGAAGGTAATCGCCAAACATCCCGAAGCCCACATCGCCAACGCCTTCAATCACAAGCAGGTTGCCTGCAAGGTCTGGGCGCGCGACACGCTTTTGAGTGTTGCGGGTTCATCCTACGCCAGGATTGCGATCCTCGGCGGTTGGTATGGCATCCTCGGCGCGATGCTGCTGGAGGATGCGCGCTTCAACGTGGCTGCGGTCGACAGCTTCGACATCGACCCGGACGTGGAAACGGTTGCGCGAACCCTGAATTATGCCTTCCCGGAGAAATTCCGTGCGGTCACGGCCGACATGTATGCGATCGACTATACGACGCTTGGGGCCGACCTGGTCATCAACACGAGCTGCGAACACATCGCCGATCTGAGATCGTGGCTCGATCGCATTCCCGCCGGCACGCGCGTTCTGCTGCAATCCAACGACTATTTCAGCGAGCCCACCCATATCAATTGCGTGGCTTCCGTCGAGGAGTTCACGAAACAGGCGGCGCTTTCGACGATCGAATTTGCCGGCGCGCTGCCGACGAAAAGATATACCCGCTTCATGCTGATCGGTACGGTCTGAGGGCGGCTCGGGCGCCGCAGCAAAGCGAGCTATCTGTCCGTCGAATAAGACGCCGACCGTTCACAGAAGACGCCGCCCGCGCGGAGACCGATCAAAGAGCCGTGCGGCCTTCCAGGATTTCGGCGGTCTTCATCGCGCCGTCCAGATCCAGCGGCGGAATGTTCGGCTTCGGTCGCGCCAGCATCGCTTCGACATCGCGCGCCAGCCTCTCGGGCGTCACCTCGGCCTCCGGCAGAACGCCGGCAAGGCCGAGCTTGTCGAGCCGTTCCGCTCGGGTCGACTGCTCGGTTTCGCCGCCGGCGACGAAGGGGATCAGCAGGGATCCGCAACCGGCGCGGATGATGTCGCAGACCGTGTTGTAGCCGGCCTGAGAAACCGAAAGCCGCACACCCGAAAGCAGGCTCGCGAAATCCTTTCGGAAGCGGAAGAGCTGCACGTTGCCGGGCGCGGCGGCTTGGAAGGCGTCATAGTCCTGCTGCGGCAGGTTCGGCCCCGTGACCAGGCACCATTGCAGCTCGCGCGGCAGCAAGCTCGCCGCCTGCAACGCCGCGCCGATCAGTTCCTTGCCCACCGCCCCGCCACCGGCCGAAACGAGCACGTCGAACGTTTCCGCCGGAGCGGCCGGTACAGGCCCCGCCACGAGGCCCGTATAGGCGACCTTGTCCTCGATCTCGGCCGCATAGGGATAGGTCTCTTCGAGCCGCGCGAAGGCAGGGTCCCCGTGCACGAGCACGAGATCGAAATATGCCCTGACGACGTCGAGGGTCTCCTCGGCACGGCCAGGTTTCGTCCGCGCCTGCAGGATGTCCCTAAGCGAAGCGGCAACGAGGGGTCTTGGGGTCTGCCTTTCGATCACCTCAAGCAAGGGCATCAGCTCGAAACGCATCTGGCGGCGGCCGAAAGGGAAGGCTTCGAAGATGACGATATCGGGGTCGCATTCAAGGTACGCCTCGATCAACAGCTCCCGGCGCCGATCCTTGAAAGCGTCGCTCACCGGATTTCCCTCGCTGTCGGCAAGGCCGGAAAACCCCTTGTCGCCGGCGAGCACCGGCGGAAGGGCCACATGCTTTACGTCATTCCCCGGGAAACCCGGCACCGGGCTGCCGCCGGTCACGACGGTCACCTCGAAACCCCTGGCGGCAAGTGCGCTCGCGATCCGGCTCGCCCGCGCCAGATGGCCGATGCCGAGGAGATGCTGCACGTAGAAAAAGACACGGCGCGCACGCATCACGCGGCTCTCCATTCGCTGGCAAACAGGGCGGCAAGCTGATCGATACTGGTGTGGTGGTCGAATTGCACGCGGACCTTCCGCTCCGCCGCACCGCCCAGGCAGTGACGAAGCGCGGGATCTCGGATGAGTTGCTCCAGGGCCCGTGCAAGCGCCTGCGGATCTTCCGACGGGACGACCCTGCCGTTCTCGCCATCGACGAGAAGTTCCGGAACGCCGGAAATCGCCGTCGAGACACACGGGAGTCGTTGGCTCGATGCTTCGACAAGCACATTGGGCAACCCATCGCGATCGCCGTCGGCGGTGATCCGGCAGGCAAGCGCGAAGATATCGCTCGTCCGGTAATGCGCCAGCACGTCGGTCTGGTCGAGCGCACCCTTCCAGGAAACCCTGCCGGAAACGCCAAGTTCGGTCGCAAGCCTCTTGAGCTTGCTGGTCAGTTCGCCGGCACCGATATGTTCGAACCGCCAATGAAGGTCCGCCGGCAACAGCGAGAGTGCCTTCAGCAAGACGTCGTAGCCCTTCTTGTCGACGGCGCGGCCGACGCTGACGATGCGGACGGGATCCGAAGGGTCGGAACCATTGCGGTCAGAATGCGTGCCCTCGAAACGAGGGAAACGATCAAGATCAAGACCGTGGTAGCTCAGATGCACCCTCGCCTTTTCGCTCGTCAGGCTCTTCAGATGTTCGTAGCCCATGCGCGTGCAGGTGACCGTCCAGCGCGCCCGGCCAAGCTTTTCGGAAAGCTCCCAGTCCGGCGACGTCCAGATGTCCTTGGCATGCGCCGAGCAGGTCCAGGGCGTACCGGCGATCACGCTGGCATAGGCGGTCACCGAGGCAGGCGTATGTATGAAATGCGCGTGCAGCCAGCGCGGATTGCCCGGCCATTCCGAAGCGAGCACGGCCGCCTGCCCGAACCGGCGAAAGCGGTTGCGGCTGAAATCGCGGCGCAGGTCTTTCAGAAAGAGCCCGAATGCCGGCCAGAAACCCGGCTTCGTCAGGGAACGCACGAGACCGCGCAGCACCCGCAGCGGCTCTTCATGCAGATATTCGGGCAGATAGTGAACATCGGCACGAATCTCGTCGTGCACCGGATGACGCTTGCCGTCGGTCGGACGGCGAAGCGCGATCAGTACGAGGTCTAGTCCGGCCCGCTCAAGGCCAAGCAGTTCCTGCGCGATGAAGGTTTCCGAAAGACGCGGATAGCCCTTCAGCACGACTGCAATCTTGCGATCTGTCGGCAATGCTTCAGCTCGATTTCTTCACGATATTCAAGTGGTCGCTCGACGGCCGGTCGAGCCACCGACCAACGATCTCGGAGATATGCACGAGCCCTTCCAGCCGCAAGCCGTTGGCGGTGCTTTTCGAAGGCGGCGCCCGGGACGGCAGCGCCTTCAGCGCCGCCGCCAACCGCAGCGGATCGTCCGCTTCGTCCGGCAACAGCATTTCGACGAGCCCAAGCTCGGCCGCGCGGCGGGCGCGGATCAACTGCTCCTCGCGCGGTTGGATGCGCGGCACGATCAGCGCCGGCTTGTCGAAGGAGAGGATTTCGCAATAGGTGTTGTAGCCGCCCATGGCAACGACGCCCTTTGCGCCGGCGATGAGCTCTTCCATGCGATTATCGAACTCGATGATCTTGACATAGGGGATCTTGCTGCCCTTGCGGATCAGCTTTTCCCGCTTCTTGACCGGCATATAGGGCCCGAGCACGATCAACGCATTGTGCGTAAGCTCCGGGTCCTGCTGGTAAGCGTGGATAACGTCGTGGATCAGGTCCGCACCATCGCCTCCGCCCCCAGTGGTGACCAGTATGTAATCGCCCTGCGGCTTATGGCCCGGCAGTTCTTCCCGCGGAACGCTGCGCTGCAGGAAGCCGACAAAATTCATCCGGTCGCGGACAGCCGGCGGCACTTCGAGCTCGGTCAGCGGATCGTAAAAATCCGGCGGGCCATAAACCCAGATCGTATCGTAATACTGCTCGATCTTGCGCATGGTGTCGCGCCGCTTCCACTCCGCTTCCAGCAGATGCGGCGCATCCATGACCTCGCGCAAGCCCAAGACCAGCGTCGTGCCATGCGCCTTCAGATAGGTCAGCGTCTCCTCGACCTCGCCGCGCAGGCCCATCGGCTCCTTGTCGACGATGAAGATGTCCGGCTTGAAGGTCTCGGCTGTGTGGCGAATGATTGCCTGACGCATCTTCAGCGTCTCGTCGAGCTCGATATGACGGTCGAGCGAGGTGTAGTCGCCATTGTGCAGCTTGATGACGCTCGGAATCTTCACGAAGTCGACGCGCGCACGGTAGTCGAACGCACCGGCGATCGTCGCGCCGGAGATGATCAGGATGTTCAGACCGCGGTAGTCTTCCACCAGGGAATGCGCGATCGTGCGGCACCGCCGGAGGTGCCCAAGCCCGAACGTATCATGGCTATACATGAGGATCCGGGCATCTTCAAAACGCCGCATCATGCAAGAAACCTTTCGCTCAGGATCAATGAACCGTTTGGCGCTGACTGGTTGTCAGCTTCAAATCGGGCTTCATTTGTAGGGATCGGCTGCGTCACGCAACCCATCTCCTAAGAAGTTGAACGCCAAAATCACAAGAATGACCGGAATTGTGGGAAATAGGAGCCAGGGGTAGAAAGCAATAACGCTGACGCTCTTGGCCTCCGTCAAGAGAATGCCCCAACTGGTGATGGGGGGTCTAAGACCGAGGCCGAGGAAGCTCAGAGCCGTCTCGCCGAGGATCATGCCGGGGATCGAGATCGTCGCAGTGGCGATCAGATGCGACATGAAGCCAGGCACGAGATGCCGGCCGATGATGCGGCTGCTCTTTGCGCCCATCAACTGGGCCGCAAGCACATAATCCTCCTCGCGCAGCGCCAGCAGTTTCGAGCGCACCGCGCGCGCAAGCCCCGTCCAGTCCAGAAGCCCGAGGATGATCGTGATCGCCAGATAGATCAGGATCGGACTCCAGGTCGCCGGCATGATCGCTGCGAGCGACAGCCAGAGCGGGATGCTCGGGATAGACTGCAGGACTTCGATGACGCGCTGGACGACGAGATCGAAGACGCCGCCGTGATAACCCGCAAGGCCACCGATGACGATGCCGAGCACGAAGCTGACGGTGATGCCGAGCAGGCCGATCGTCAGCGAAATTCGGGCACCGTAAATGATGCGCGACAGCACATCGCGACCGAGACGGTCAGTCCCCAGGAAGAACGCCTGGCCGTCCTTCGCCGGGCAAACGAGATGCACGTTGCTGTCGAACAGGCCCCAGAAACGATAACTGTCGCCCCGGCAGAAGAAACGGAGTCGCTGCACGTCCGTGACATCGTCGGCATAGTTGCGCTTCAGCGTTTCCATATCCAGCGCCATGGTCCGTCCATAGACGAAGGGACCGACGAACTGGCCCTCATGGAACAGGTGCACCGCCTGCGGCGGTGCGTAGATGTAATCCATGTTGCGGGTATGCAGGTTGTAAGGCGCCAGAAACTCAGAGACGACGATCGTGAGGTAGAACACCGCGAGGAAGATGCCGGAGACGAGCGCGAGCCTGTGGCGGCGGAATTTCCACCACATCAGGCGAAGCTGGGAAGCCTGGTTGACGCGCACCTGCTCGTCGGTCATCGCCTCGACGGAATAGGGATCGAAGGGAGCAGTCGATACGTAATGCGGCAAGGGCTCGCCGGGCGCCGGAAGAAATGACGTCACTTGGTGCTCCTGCCTTGCAGCCGAATTCGAGGATCGAGAATGGCGAGCGCGATATCGGAAATCAGCACGCCGATCACGGTCAGAAACGCGAGGAACATCAGGAACGAACCAGCGAGATACATGTCCTGGCTTTGCAGGGCCTTGATCAGCATCGGCCCGGTGGTTTCCAGCGACAACACGATCGCGGTGATTTCAGCGCCGGAAATGATCGCCGGCAGGATCGAGCCGATATCCGATATGAAGAAGTTCAACGCCATGCGCAGAGGGTATTTGACCAGCGTGCGCATCGGCGAAAGGCCCTTTGCGCGGGCCGTTACGACATACTGCTTCTGCAGTTCGTCGAGCAGATTTGCGCGCAGACGCCGGATCATGCCGGCCGTGCCCGCCGCGCCGACGATAACGACGGGGATCCAGATATGTTCGAGGATAGACTTCGCCTTGGCCCAGCTCATCGGCTCGGCCAGATACTTCTGGTCCATCAGGTGGCCGATCGAAATCCCGAACCAGATATTGGCGAAATACATCAGAATCAGCGCCAGCATGAAATTCGGAATGGCAATGCCGATCAAGCCCACCAGCGACAAGCCGTAATCGCCCCAGCTATACTGGTGGGTCGCGGAATAGATGCCAATCGGAAAGGCGATCAGCCAGGTGAAGATGATGGTGACGAAGGAGACGAGGATCGTCAGCCACAGACGGTCGCCGACGACGGCGCTGACCGGCAGTTCGTATTCGAAGGAATAGCCGAAATCGCCCTGCAGCATGCCGCCGAGCCAGTAGACGTAGCGCAGGACCGGTGGCTGGTCGAAGCCGTACTCCTTCCTCAGCGCCTCGATCTGCTCCATGTCGACGCCTTCGCCCTGCGCCTTGATCTCGGAGACATAGCTCTCGAAGTAGTCGCCGGGCGGCAGTTCGATGATGGTGAAGACAAGAGCCGATATGATGAGGAGGGTTGGAACCATCGCTGCGATACGCCAGAGAATATATCGCAGCATGTCAGGCTTCCTGCTCGATCCAGAAGGTATCGGTTTTGTAAACACCAAAATAGGACGTGGGATCGAAGCCGTAGAGCCCCGTTTCCGGCACATTCCGCAGCTTCTTCGCCACGAGGATCGGCTGTAGCGAGGCGTTGACGATACCGATCGAGAAGACCTGGTCTGTGTAGATCGACAGCATGCGGGTCCAAATCTCCGTGCGCTCGGCGTCTTCAGCCGAATGCCGCCAGCGTTGCAACAGCTCAGTCAGTTCGACAGCGGCAGGCAGATCCGGCGGCTGGCCCATTTCGCCATGGGACAGGTAGTTGAGCCCCCAGACCGGCCATTGCAGCTGGTCGTCGGCCGTCGGCGCCAGTTGCCCCGGGTTCATGCCCGGGGTCGGAACGCCGTTGTCGAGCCCGAACCACATCGACATGACGATCTCGCCGCCGACAGCACGGCTGCGGAACGTGTCGCGCTGCGAGGTGCGGATGAAAAGCGATATCCCGACCTTCTGCCAGTAGTCGGTGACGAGCTGCAGCACGTCCGTCTCGAGTGTGCTTTCGCCGGCCGTTTCCACGACGATTTGCGCGGCCCTGCCATCGGGCAGGACGCGAATGCCGTCACTATCGCGTTGCGTCAGGCCCGCTTCGTCGAGTAGTGCATTGGCTTGAGCTGGATCGTGGGCCACCCAAGCATTGGCGAACTCCGGACGGAACAGCGGGCTGTCCGGCAGAACCGTGTCGGCGCTCTCCTTGGTCAAGCCGTAGAAGACTGCCTTGTTGATCTCGGTGCGGTCGATGGCCAGCGAGAGCGCACGGCGAACGCGCACATCCTGCAGCAACGACCGCCAGACCGTGTCGGAGCAATTGAGGTTCGGCAACAGCGCCAGGCGCGAGCCTTGCGTCTTCTTCCACAGCAGCACCTTGACCGGGTACCGCTTCTCGGAATCCTTGAGGAAGGTATAGTCGACGAAGTCGATGCCCGTCGCCTGAAGGTCGCTTTCGCCCGTGCCCGTCTTCGCCGGGATCAGCGCCGACGAGCTGACGTTGAGCACGAACTTGTCTATATAGGGAAGCTGCAACCCGTTCTCGTCGACGCGGTGGAAGTAGGGGTTGCGCTCAAAGATGAACTGTTCGGCAGGAAGTGGCGTCGTGTTGCGCCATGGATCGAGCGTCGGAAGCTCAGGATTCTCAGGGCGATAGGAGCGAGCCATGCGCATATGGAGCTGGCTCCACTTCTTGACGCGCTGCTCCTTCATCAAAGCCTTGAGCTTGTCTTCTTCCTGATATTTCTCGTGGAACTGCTTGAGATAGGCTGAAGGCACCGCCACCACCAGCGGCTGCGGTGCGGCGAGCTTCTGCAGGAAGTCCGGGTTGGGCGTCGACCAAGTATAGCGAACGGTTCGTTCGTCTATGACTTCGAACTTTCCGGCTTCGCCGTCCATCACCAGCGCAGTCGGCAAACCGGCGGGGCTCAGCTTCTCGTTGTTGAGCACATCGTCCCAGCAATAGCGGAAGTCCTCGGCCGTCAGCGGCGTCCCGTCGGACCACTTATGCCCTTCTCTCAGGTGGAAGGTGAAGATGCGGTCCTCGACCGTCTCGTAGCTTTCAAGGACGTCCGCTTCGAGCTTCAGCGTTTCATCATAGCCGAGCAGACGGGCATAGCCGTAGACGGTCATGAGCCGGATGTCCTTGGCACTGCCGATGATCATCGTCACGTCACCGCCGTGCTTGCCGGGCGTGCGCCCCAGCGCCGCGACGTTGATGACACGCGGCGTCTTGGGCAAGCGCTCGCTGACCGGCGGAAGCTTGCCGTCGGCAATCAGCTTTTCCAGAAACGCCGGTTCACCCCCAGCAGCCAGGAGCCGCATGGGGAATGCCACGGTTGCAAGCAATGCCAGTACAGTTCGGCGGGTGATCATGGCCGTAACTCCCTTGCATCCACGGACCGGCGCGCCAGCACGAAGTGGTCGCCACCGAGATCGGCGGGGATGAGCGTGTCGCCAGCGTCGTCGACACGGAACTGCGGTCCCCAGCGCCGCATATCCGATCCTTCGCTGTCCTTCAGCCTGTCAAAGTCGAGCGGCCGATCGAGATCCGGATAGGGAACGGCCGCCAACAGCGACTTGGTATAGGGATGAACCGGCTTGCGCATCAGCACCTCGCGCGGGGCGAGCTCGACAATGCGGCCGGCGCACATGACGGCAATACGGTCCGCCATGTAATCCACGACAGCGAGGTTGTGCGAGATGAACAGGCAGGTCAGTCCCAGTTCCTTCTGCAAATCCTTGAGAAGGTTGAGGATTTGCGCCTGGACCGAGACGTCGAGCGCCGATACCGGCTCGTCGCAGATCAGCAGTTCCGGCACGAGCGCGAGAGCCCGGGCAATGCCGATGCGTTGACGCTGCCCGCCCGAGAAACTGTGCGGATAGCGGTTGATGAAGCGCTGGTCGAGCCCGACGGCTTGCAGCAGTTCGCGCACGGTCTCGACGCGCGATTTGCCCGTTCCGCGCCCATGGATCTCCAGGGGCTCGCTGAGAATGTTCTTGACGGTCATGCGCGGGGAAAGCGACGAAACCGGGTCCTGAAACACCATCTGGATCTTCGACCGGAGCGCCTTCAGTTCGTCGCCTTGAGCCTTCAGCACATCGACCGGACCTTCGCCGTTATCGAAGGTCACCGAGCCGGTGTCCGGCGTTACCGCCCGCATTAGGATCTTGCTGACAGTCGTCTTGCCGCAGCCGCTCTCGCCGACGAGGCCCAGGCATTCGCCGCGGCGGATATCAAAGCTGACATCGTCGACGGCGCGGTGATGAGAACTTTCGCCGCCACCAAACCAGGACGATTTTCGCGTTCCATATGTCTTCGAGAGGTTACGGACGGACAGCAGCACCTGTGGGCCAGCGCGCCGGTTGGCCACCGAAGTCCCAAGCACTGACCCGGCCTTGACCGGCACTTCGCGCAGCGCCTTCAGCCGTTCGCCGGGCTTCATGTCGAAATGCGGAACGGCGGCCATCAGGCCCTTGAGATAGGGATGCTGCGGGTTGCGGAAGATGGCCTCGACAGGGCCAGCCTCGACGATCTGCCCATGATAAATCACCACAACCTCGTCGGCCATGTTGGCGACGACACCGAGGTCGTGGGTGATCAGCAGCATTGCCATATTGAGCTTCACCTGAAGCTCGCGCAGAAGTTTAAGGATCTGCGCCTGCACCGTCACATCGAGCGCGGTCGTCGGCTCGTCGGCGATCAAGAGGGCCGGCCGGCAGATCAGCGCCATCGCAATCATCGCGCGCTGGCGCATGCCGCCGGAAAGCTCGAACGGATACATTTCGTAGGCGCGCTTCGGATTGGCAAAGCCAACATAGCCGAGCAGTTCCTCGGTCCGTGCCCGGCGTTCAGCCTTTTCCGCATCCGTGTGGATCTTCAGCACCTCGGAAATCTGGTTTCCGATCGTATGGAGCGGCGACAACGACGTCATCGGCTCCTGAAAGATCTTGCTGATACGCGTGCCGCGCAGGCTACGTATCTCATCACCTTCCCGCTCCAGCGAAAGCAGGTCGATGGGCTTTGCCGCCGTGGTGGGATCGTTGAACAGAATTTTACCACCAACCCTGGCGACGTTGGGCAAGATGCCCATCACCGCCTGGCTGATTGCCGACTTGCCCGATCCCGACTCGCCAACGAGCGCCGTGACCTTGCCGGACAAAATCCTGAAATTCGCATTATTGACGGCTTGAACTTCGCCGCCAAGCACCGAGAATGTGATCCGCAGACCTTCAACTCGAAGCAGGTCCGCCCCAGATGTCATAGCAGCACGCTTCCCTCATTGCTTTTTATCCGCCGCCTCTAAAAAAAGACTAGCGCAGCTTCAGAGGGCTGTCCAGCATGGCCAACTGCAACCGGAGCATTGCCCCGTGCATCTTCAGTTGGTTAGAGCGCGGGGCACGTCCCGCCCTTCAGCACGTCGGCGCAATTCGGCGAGCGGCGGAAGTCGTCATAAAACAGCGTCCAGTCGGTCGTATCGGCAGCCCGATAGGGGCCGAACTTGAAGTACTGGTTCTTGCCGAGCCCCTTGTCGGCGTGGCCGACATGCCCCGCCACCGTGATGATCGGCTTGCCGTTGGCGAAGAGTTCGACGCGTCCCGTGCCACCGGCCCCCGGCAGCGTGTAGATCGCGAAGTCGATCCAGCCGGACTTCGGATCGGGCAGCGGGTTGCCATGGTTCGTCACCTTGATGGCATCTGTGCAGGCGTTGAACAGACTGCCGTCTTCCGGTTTCCAGTTGCTGTCGGCGGCGACCAGCATACGCATCTGGTTGACGTTAGGCCGCCCCCACACGGGGATTTCGCCAGGTTTGCAGCTCGCCGGCGTACCTTCCGGGCCGGATGACAGCGGCGCGATGTAATTCGTCTCCACCGTGACGAAGAGCTTGCCCGCCTCGAGTCGTAAAGCAAGGAACGGACTGAAATCACCTTCGGCGCCGGGATCGATCTCACGCTTCCATTGGGCGATCAGATAGCGATGATCCTCCTTCGGGACCGGATCGGCGAACTTGACCGCGAAACCATACCAGACCCCCTGGTCGTAGGGCACGCGCAGCGCCGTCTTCTCCCAGATCTCGGCTCGCTCGCTACAACCGTCGAGGGAATCCGGACAGGTCGGAACGACGCTCAGCTTGAGTGCGCCTTTGCCGGTGTGCGTCACCTGGTTTTGAAATTCCACCGTGCCCGCACTCTGCTCGAAGTTATCGCGATAGTAGAGCCCGCCTTCGGGTGCGAAGTTCTGCCCCTCAAAGCCGTCTGACAGTTTGCTTTCCCACGGCTGCGCCATCGCGCCTCCGGCCATGGCGATGCTGGCGGCGACAAACACGGCTCGGAACATTCTCCCCCCTATTGAAGCATCTTGTCGATAAGGCCGCGCGGCGGCTGAAGCGGACGAGTATTGCGGTGAAGCAGCATGACATGTTCCGCCTCGGAAAGTCCATCCTGCAACACATCGTCGAAGCGCTCATCTGCTCTGGCAAGCAACGCTGCATCGTTGGGGTAGAGAATCGTGAATTTCTGCCGCACTCCGCGCAGTTTTTCCTGGCCGAGCGCCGTCCAATCTCCGCCGCAGTAATTGACGAAGGCCTCGCTGGCGACGACGCTATGCGCATATTTCTTGGTGAGGTTCTGCAACCGCTGCACTTCGTTGACGGCCGAGCCGAAAGCGGAGAAGGTCAGCCGGTCGCGCAGGCCGACATTGCCGAACATCACGTTGCCGACATGCAGCCCGATGCCATAGCCGATGGGATCGCGGGATTGCTTGCGCCGTTCGCCGTTCAGCATCTCCATGCGCGCCGTTGCTGCGCGCACGGCGGCAAAGGCCTCGCGGGCGGCAAATTCGGACGGCTCCTTATGGCGCCCACACGGATAGACGGCGATGAACCCGTCCCCGACGAAGCTCAGGATATGGCCGCCATTGCGATTGAACGGCGCGGCGATCGCGTCGAAATAGGTGTTCAGCGTCTCGATATAGGACTGCCGCCCCTCCTTCTCCGCCAGCATCGTCGAGCGACGCATGTCGGCCATGACCAGGATCGCGCGCACGGTTTCGCCGTCGCCGCGGCGGACCTGGCCGCTCATCACGCGCCGACCGGCGCTGGAGCCGAGATAGGTGGTCAGCATATTGTCGGCGAGCTTTCCGAGCACCGCCATCTTCGCGGCGACCGCCAGGTGGTGCTGAAGCTTGAGCAACGCCCCGATCACATCATCGGTGAAGCCGCCATGGCGGTCCGTGGTCCAGGATCCGACCATGCCATGCCCCGAATCGGCGCCGAGCGATTGCATGAAGGCCAGGTAGTCCGTGGCGCCCATCTCCTTGAGATCGTCGAAGATCGGGAACTCGGACGGCGTATCCTGGTAAAGACGCCGCCGGACATGCTCGAGATTGTTGTTGAGCAGATAGTAGTAGGGGCTCTGCAGGAAACGCTCGGGATTGAGCGCCAGTTCTTCGTGCCGAAGGCCGCTTACCTCGACGCCCTTGCCGCGGATCCAGGTAAAACCAAGCGCATCATAAAGCGGATGCAACATCGAAAAGGAGAGATGGACGCGCATCAGCGGCAGGCCGGCGGCAGCGAGCCGCTCGCAAAAGCCTTTGACGATCGTTTCCAGCGGCGCGTCGCTGAGCGACGTCCGCATCAGCCAGTCGGCAACCTTGTCGATGAGGATTTCGGATACGTTGTCGTTCGTCGGGGCCATTTCGCGTCCTCACCATGACAGACCGTCCCGCGTCAGCATCCGGAGACGACGAACGCCCCGGCAAATTGCCGGTCCATGTTCGCGGTGGATGATGATGAGCCGTGCCCGTTAAGAAAATGCTCCAACCGATTCCGGCGTCGATGACGTGCAGGCACCCGGAATGCGGCACTTATATGGTGCAGATATTGATGCCACCCGGCGATTTCCAGAGGCCGGGCAAAGTTTTTCTCGCATGATGTTTTGATAGAGGGCTCAAAGGCCTGTCCTTCGGCGTGACGCAGTGCCTCGCTTGACTTGGGGCTTGTTTCTCTCCAACAAACCACGACATGTTCGCGCGGCGTCACGCGTCTGTCCACGAGATCCGGAAAGCAAACTTGACCTCACCTCATTTCGAAAGCCTGCTCTCGTCCATCTCCGCCTCGAGCGCCAAGGTCGGCGTCATCGGTCTTGGCTATGTCGGCCTGCCGCTCGCCATCGCCGCTGCTCGCGCGGGTTTTGCCGTTACCGGCTTCGACATCGACCCCACCAAGATCGTCGCGCTCGACGCGGGCAAGTCCTACATCGCCGCCGTATCGGACGCCGCGCTCGCGAAAGAGAGCGGTGCCGGCCGCTTCCGCTCGACGACGGACTTTCAAGAGCTGGCGGACTGCGACGTCATTATCATCTGCGTGCCGACGCCGCTTACCAAACACCGCGACCCGGATCTTTCCTTCGTCGAAAAGACGTCACGCGCGATCGCGGCGACCCTCAGGCCTGCACAACTCGTCGTCCTGGAATCGACCACCTATCCCGGGACGACCGACGGCGTCGTGCGCACCATCCTCGAGGAAACCGGGCTCAGGTCCGGCAGCGACTTCTTCGTCGGCTTTTCGCCGGAACGTGAGGATCCCGGCAATCCGACCTACGAAACGGTCAGCATTCCGAAGGTCGTCGCCGGCGATGGACCGCAGGCTTCGGCCCTGATGGAACGGTTCTATGCAGCCGTGGTGAAAACCGTCGTGCCGGTCTCCTCCAACGCCACAGCGGAGGCCGTGAAGCTCACCGAAAACATCTTCCGCTCCGTCAACATCGCCCTCGTCAACGAATTGAAGATCGTCTACGAGGCCATGGGCATCGACGTCTGGGAAGTGATCGAAGCGGCGAAGACCAAGCCGTTCGGCTACATGCCGTTCTACCCCGGACCGGGCCTCGGCGGCCACTGCATCCCGATCGACCCCTTCTACCTCACCTGGAAGTCGCGGGAATACGAGCTGCCGACGCGCTTCATCGAGCTTGCCGGCGAGATCAACTCGGCCATGCCGCGCCATGTGGTCAGCCGCCTGGCCGAGGCACTCGACCGCAAGGCTGGCAAGGCGCTCAGCCGTTCCAACGTCCTCGTCGTCGGCCTCGCCTACAAGAAGAATGTTCCGGATATTCGCGAGAGCCCGTCGCTGCGCCTGATCGAGTTGATCGAAGAGCGCGGCGGACGCACTTCCTATCACGACCCCTACGTCGCCGAGATCCCACCGACACGCGAACATGGTGCTTTGAAGGGCCGGCGTTCGGTCTCTCTCGACGCGCAAACAGTCGCGGCGTTCGATGCCGTGCTGATTGCCACCGATCACGACCAGGTGGATTACGCGGCCCTCGCCGCTTCCGCCTCGCTCGTCGTCGATACGCGCAACGTGTTCTACCGCAACGGGCTGACCGGCGAGCATATCGTCAAGGCCTAGCCCACCCGAACCCGCCAAGGGCTGCAAACGGCGGCACTCGCGGCGTCTTGCTAGGCGGTGCTTACGCGCGCCAGCGCGGCCTTGAGCTTACTTGCCGCCACCGCGTAGCCGCCCGACGCGCCGTCGACGAAATGCATGTGGTCCCGTGTCATCGGCGTCGGCACGATGCAGGTCATCAGCGCCGAATCCTGTTGATGCAAGCCATAGTACCCGACACCCGCCGCCTCTGCCTGCCTTAACCTCGTCTCGATCCGTGCGAGCCGTTCGGCACTGATGTCGATCGTCATTTTCAGCCCGTCGTCGAACTTGCGGAAATCCGTGTTGTCGGCGAGGTCGCGGCGGTAGCGGTTCGTGTCGAACGACCCAAGATTCCAGCCCATCCTGAGGCAGACAAACAGAACCAGCGTCTGCACGGTGATGAAGCAACGGGGAAGAAAGCGCCGTCCTTTCGGTGCCACGGCCCGCGCCTCGACTTCGATGCCCTTGAACGAGAAACGTGGCCTCGGCCCAAGTTCGGGAACAGGATGGCCGTTGCGTTCTTCCTCCTCCGCCAATGCGACAATGTCGGCGATCAACGCCTGAAACTCCGGTCCATTGCCCTTCGGCCCCGGCACGGCGATGATCGAGGCAATAGCGCCGTGGCGGGACTCGATCGGGTTCCAGCGACAGGAAAGCCCGGTGAGGTCAGGCCGGCTGCCAGCCGCCGCGGCACCGACGGGATAGCGTCCCGCCTTCATCGCCGCTTCGGCCCAACTGGCGCCACCGCCCGAAAACATCGCGTAGGAAACCTCTTCGCTCGCCTTGAAGCGGGCGACGCGCATATCGAGGCCGTTGGCGCGGATATCGCTGACCGGCACCAGGGCGGCGCGCATTTCGAGCCCGAGTTCCTCAGCGACCCAGGTCTTCACGGCGGCGAGTGCGTCGCGTGCGCGGTCCGCCATCGGCGCCGGCAGCACGGCGAGCGCGCCGTCCCCCCCGAAAACAAAGGGCATCGACTTTTCTTCGAGCGCGTTCATCAACGCCGAAATGACGCTGGCGCCTGCCATATTCACAGTTTTGTAGCGGCCTTCGGCGATCGCGCCGGTGGAGTTGACGATGTCGGCAACGGCGAGAAGCCAGCCGTCCGGCAGCGGACGATAATTCGCCTCGTCCGCGACCCCTTCGAACGCATCGAAGAGAGGTACGCTGTTATAGAACCGCCCGTCTGTTGCCTCAACCATGCGTGACCTGTTCCCTACGTTACTGCGTTCGATAAATAATCCACGTAACAGCGCAAGGAAAAGTTTCATGTGCTGCTGCTAAGGCCTCGCCATCGATCCGGCGCCCCCGCTGAAATGCGGTTCCGTCGGACGATTTCCAACCGGGCGCTCTTGGCGACGCTAAGGTTACTTTCCAAATAGTAACCCATGGCATTGCAGGGGTGTGGCCATTGTGCTTGTTTAACAGTCACACAAGGATCAAGATGATCCGAGCGTGCGTAGTGAAGCCGAAACTGAATGCGTGACGACAACTTTCGAGTGCGGTTCTGGGGCGTA
The DNA here is from genome assembly GCF_058792075.1 of Ensifer sp. EB106-03-01-XG145. NCBI lineage: Bacteria > Pseudomonadati > Pseudomonadota > Alphaproteobacteria > Hyphomicrobiales > Rhizobiaceae > Ensifer > Ensifer sp. EB106-03-01-XG145. The sequence continues at coordinate 235,626 of NZ_JBYTEC010000009.1, forward strand.
AGAGGAAGTTTGCCGGTATCCGGCCAACAATACGTCGCCTATGGGGGAAATACATCCTGCATCGAGATTCGATGCGGCAAGGATGTATTGCTCTTCGATGCGGGGTCGGGGCTGCGCGAGGCCGGTTACTCGCTGATCGCCGAAGGCGTCGACCAATTCGACCTTTTCTTCACCCACAGCCACTATGACCACATCATCGGCCTTCCCTATTTCAAGCCGATCTACAAGTGTCAGAACTCGGTACGCTTCTGGTCCGGCCATCTGCACGGCACGATGACCACGAAGGAAATGATCCGCGACTTTATGCGCCCGCCGTGGTTCCCGGTGGACCCGGATATCTGTCAGGCAAGCCTCGACGGCCTGGATTTCAAACCCGGTGACGTGCTGACGCCACGGGCGGGGATCACGGTCCGCACGACAAGCCTCAGGCATCCGGGCGGCTGTGTCGGGTACCGCGTCGAATGGAACGGGCGTGCCGTCGCGCTCGTCTACGACACCGAGCACGAGCCCGGCATTCTCGATCCCGCGGTTCTCGATCTGATCGCCGGCTGTGATCTGATGGTCTACGACTGCACCTATCTCGAAAGCGAGATGGATCATTTTCAGGGCTTCGGGCACTCGACCGGCATGCATGGCGCCCGGCTGGCGATGGCCGCCGGTGTCAAGCATCTGGCCATGTTCCATCACGATCCGTCCCGCACCGACGAGGCGCTGGCCGCAATGGAACGCGACGTTCAGGCGACGTTCGCCGGCGCCTTTGCCGCCCGCGACGGACAGATCATCGAGCTGTAATCTCGCGGCCGGCAAGCCAACAGCAGGCCGGATGTCTGCTGGTCGCCGCAAAGAGCTTTTCGAGGAATGTCCAGACGCCCTCGTCGTGAACGAGGTGATGCGTCAGCACGCCGATCGTGCGGCCCTTCTGCTCCGCTCTCTCCTCGACGTCGCCGGTCACCTGCCGAAGCCTCGCAATGATGTCTGAGACGATCAGTGCATGGTCGCGGCAACCGCGCGTCCCGCGCCAATCCATGACATCGACATGCGTGTTGACGAGCTTGAACGTCGATGGTTTCTCCGGCCCGAAGACCGAGAGCACCTTGAAACCGATGTCGGGCAAGCCGTCGAGAAGCGTGTTGTCGATCCGGTTCCACGGGGGAACGAGCATCGGCACGAAGCCGCTCGGGAAGAGCGTCCGCAAGCGGTCATAGCCGAGCTCGAGTTCGTGGAGCACTGTGGCGCGCGGCCGGTGCGCGCCAAGCTCCTGCTTCTTTTCCGCAGGCGGCGCATGATTGCGATGCGCCCACCCGTGCACGGCAATGCTGACATCTGCGAGCCCGCCAAGGCGGCGTGCGAGCGCCTCGCCGGTCTGGGCTGGCGGAACGGCCAGAACGACCGGAAGAGCGTGTCGGTCGACCAGCGACAGCAACCGATCGAGCGCCCGCGTCGGCTCGGCTGCGTCGTCGTCACGCAGCCAGAAATCCACCGGCCGTCCCGACGCTTCAAGGCGATCGAGCTCCGCAGCAAGGCGCTGCCAATGGATTTCCTCGGTCATTTCTGCGTCTCCAGAAATTCATCGAAAATCGAGCGAAGCCGTCGGGCGGCTGCCGGAAACGAGCGCTCCTCATGAACGAACCGTCGGGCGGCTGCGCCCAATCGCTTGCGGCCGGCCGGATCCTCGATCAGGTCGCGCATCGCCGCCGCATAGGCGCCGATATCCCCATCCCGCGTCAGCAGCCCGGTCTCACCGTCTCTCACAACTTCCGGCACGCCGGCCGTTCGTTGCGCAACGACCGGCAGGCCTGCGGCCTGCGCTTCGAGATAGGCAAGCCCGTAAGCCTCGCCGCAGCCGGGCCACACGTAGAGATCAGTGCTGGCAAGAATATCCGGCAGGTCGGCTGCATCCTTTTCGCCAAGCCACATCAATCGCTCGGGAGGCAAAGTCGCAAAGGCCCCCATGACCTCGTCGCGGCAAGGTCCGTCGCCGACGATCGTCAAGGTCCAGGCGGCGTCGGCAACACGCGTCAGCGCCTGCGCCAGCATGCGGTAGCTATTCATCTTGTCGCCGCTGCGCATCATCGCGACCACGACCAGGCGGCAGGGGGCATCGGCTGATGGCTTGCTCTCAATGAACGGCGCAGCGTCGATGAACGGCGCAAGCATCGCGTGGCGGCATGAGGGAGCGGCTTCAAGAAGGCCGTCGCGGTCGCGGCGCGTCAGGCAGATGTTGACGGCAGCTTGCGAAATCCCCGCAAGAACATGGCGCTGGGCAATCGCGCCGACACCCTCATTCCGCCGCATCGCGTATGACGCTTCCGCCGTCGCATAGGGAATGGAAAATTCGTCCGAAAGCCTGGGCCCGAGAAGGTCGGGCGCCTTGTAATAGGGATGGTAGCAGAACCAGAGATCGGGAACGCCCTCGCTCTGCCAGAGTGCCCGAAGGCGCGCGGTCTCGGCTTCCGCCGCAAGCTCAAGTTCCCGGAAACCCTGATCCGACGGCTTAACCATGAAACTGCGCAGGTCCGATGCAATCGTAACCTCGTGCCCACCGATCCGCAGTGCCGCGATCAGCATGCGGGCCATCAGCCGGTCGCCTGACGGCACCGGGTGATCGGGGGATTTCAGCGGTGCATAAAAGGCGATCTTCATCCGCAGCGAGCTATCGTGCCTTCGCGCGAGACTGTCAACCAACGGGTTTCCGTGCGCACAACCGGTTCGTCAATCGATCGGCAAATCATAGTAGTCGCGTCGGATAAGCCTGAGCGTGCGATCCGGTTCAATGACATAGGTCTCCTGAACGAAACTGTTACCGCTCGTGAAGCGGTGCGGGACGATGCTGCCCACCGGCGCCTTCGTCAGCTTCGTGCGGGGCTGTCCACCATAGGTGATGCTGCCCGGGATCGGCTCGATGTCCGGCGTGGTACAGCCGGCGAGCGTCAGAGCGAAAAGGCAAAGCAGGGCTGCCGACCGCCTCACAGGCGGGTTGCTTTTCATCGCGACCATTTCGAGACCTCCACATCTCGCGAGAACACGTGCGCCGCACGCCTATGGCGCGGTGGCGGCCGACTTGTTTTCGACTTTCGCCGCGGCCACGTCAGCGTCATGGGCGTCCAGCAGGCTATAGGCCACATAGTACTTATAGATGTTGCTGACATATTGAACCGTCTCGCGCCCGACGATCGCGGCGGCGGCATTTTCGACATTGCCGAACCAGAGGTTCGGATCGAGCCCCATATCCTTGGCCTTTGCCCGGAACTTGCGCAGGTTCCCGGGCCCGGCATTGTAGGCCGCGAAGGCAAACAGCAACTGATCTCGCGGGGTCACGGCCGGGTCGTTGATGTAGGTATCGACGAGGAAGCGCAGATACTTCGACCCAGCTTCGACATTCAGATTCTCGTCCTTGTCGATGCCGTGGATGTTGACCGCCTTGTCCGCTGCGGTCGACGGCAGGAGCTGCATGATGCCCACAGCACCGCGATGGCTGCGCCTGGACTGATCGAGCCGTGATTCCTGGTATCCTTGCGCCATCAGCATCAGGCGATCGAAGGAATAGGTCTTTGCGTGCTTGCGGAAGATCTCGACCAGCACTTTGAAGCGTTCGACATCCGCCGGATCATAGGCACGCTTCAGCATCTTGTCGCCCTTGTAGTAGGTGTTCTTCAAGATATTGCCGAAGGTGGTGCCGACCTTATGGGTCTTGACGAAGTCGTCGAGCACGGCCTTGAGCTTCGGGCTGTCCTTGCGGATCGCCCAGGCGATTTCGCCGTGATCGGACACAGCAATATCCTCCCGCACCTTGAGGTCGGCGAAGACCTTCGACCAGATGTTCGCCTTGTACATGTCGACGACCGTCCACGGCAGCAGGCCGGCATTGATCATCTCCAGGACGTCTTCGTCCTCCAGGTTCTCATCCATCTCCTTCAAGGCAATAGGCGGCCGGCCTGACTTTTCGAAACCGGCACTCAGGGCCGCCAGGTGCTCGTAGTAGCTGCTCGAGCGTCGCACATGGATTTCCTGTCCGCTCAGGTCATCAAGACTGGCGATTGCAGGCGCGGATGGGCCAGTGACGAGAACCTCCTTGGCTTCGTTGTAGAGCGGCGCCGTGAAATCCACCTCGGTGAGCCGTGTTTCGGTGATCGTCAGGTTCGCCATGACGATATCGCCGAGACCTTCTTCCAGCGCCGACACAAGTCTCGCCCGCGGCATCGGTACGAAACCGACGCGGATCTTGTCGATCTGCTCCTTGCGATCCTTGTTGAGCTCGTTTTCGAGCGCCGTCCCGAATTCAACAGCCGTGCCCAATTGCTGACCGCGATCGATAAAATAGGTCGTCTTGCTGAACGGTACGATGATGCGGATCACGCGTCGCTTTTCCATCCCGTCGAAGTCGTCCGTGTGCGGAACGAACATCGACCGAACGAATTGCTCGTTCGATTGCGCCCAGCCGTTATCCCCCCCCAAAAATACGAGGAGCATTGCCACCAAAAGCAGGCGTTTCATATCCGGCCTCCCATGCCCCCGAGAAACCTCGATGATAAAGGCTATTCCTGCGGCGCACCGCCTTCGGCAAGGGCGGCCGCAGCTTTCTTCTTTTCGATGGCATCACGGGTCGCGGCAGCGGCTGCAGCAGAGTGCTGCTGCTCGTCGCCCGCCACCTGCACCGTCGGCGAAGCGAAATTGATGCCGTTTTCCTTGAAGGCTTCCTTGATCATGACCTGGGCCCGACGTCTGACCTGGGTCTGATTTCCCGGCTTCGTCTTCATGGCGAAGCTGAGCGTCATCCCATAATCGCCAAACTGTTCGACGCCTTTCATCTTGACCGTTTCCAGGATCAACGGCCCCAGTTCGGGATCCTCGAGCAGCTTGGCCCCGATACCTTTCACCACCTTCTTTACCTTCGCCACATCGGTATCGAACGAAACGTTGATCATGAATTTGTCGATCACCCAATCGCGGCTCATGTTCTGGACCGCACCCAGCGAGCCGAACGGCACTGTAAAGACCGGGCCCCGATGGTGCCGCAGCTTGACCGAGCGAATGCTGAAGGATTCGACAGTGCCCTTGTAGCTGCCGCTCTGGATATACTCGCCCACTCGGAACGCGTCATCCGTCATGTAGAAAACGCCACTGATGACGTCCTTGACCAGCGACTGCGATCCGAAGCCGATTGCGACACCGAACACGCCGGCGCCGGCGATCAGCGGGCCGATTTCAACGCCGAGGCCGGAGAGAACCATCAGCACCGCCACGACGGCGATGAAAACCGCGAGGAAATTGCGCAGGATCGGCAACAGGGTCATCAGGCGCGAGTTGCGAGCCTGCTGCACGGGATCGGCGGCCACCGCATGCGCCTGCATCAGGCGCAGGCTGATGAAACCCTTCACCAACTGCCACACGAGATCCGCCGCCAGCAAGATCACGATGCCGGCGAGCGCGCCGCGGAAGATCCGATTAAAAACATCATCCTGCATCATCGCCATCGCGTTGATCTTGAACACGACTGCCAGCCAGGCGGCCGCGAGGGCGATGATCAGGAGACGGGCGCCCCGCTCGATCAGGACGTTGCGCATCACTCTGAAATCATCGGCAGCGGAGGTATCCAGCATCGTCTTCGTGAAGGCGCTGGTGAAGCGCAGCAGCGGCGGCAGGCCGATCACATAGAGACCGATCCAGAACAGGACCTCCATGCCCGCGACCCAGATCAGCCACAGCACAATCAGGAAGGCGACCAGCAGCACATTGCCGACGATGCGGCGCGAGCCGGTAACCGCATTTGCCGGTCGCCGTAACGCCGTTGCGATCGCCAGGACCAGGACCACGAGCCCAAGGATCGTCGTAACCAGTTCGCGCACGTCCGCGGATATGGCAAGCGCCAGCATCGCATCACCGACGCCCCAGACGAGCGCGGCGGCACTGATCAGCCAGAGAGCATGACGATACCAGAAGCCTGCCTCGTCTGCGGTCAGAGACAGATAGCCGCCACGGGCGTCGGCGCTCTCCTCGCCTTCGCGACCACCTTTCAGGACGGCGGATGCGATGATCATCAGGAGGCGAGCGCCGATCCAGGCTCCAAGCAGCGGCGCGATCGTCGCCTCAAGCAGCTTTGGCCATTCTGCGAAGGCGAGCACGGCCATGCTGGCGGCAGCAAAGACGGCAAGCGGCAGAACGCGTGCCAACATGGTCCGCGCCGGTCCTGCCAACGCGGCCCCTTGCAGGCTACGCCGCAACAGCCAGCGCAGCAGGTATTCGGCACCGTAGCCAATCAGGAGAATGAAGAAGAAACCCCTGAGAACGGGCGCCCGGCCCTGGCTCTCCATGACGCCGGCCAGCCGATCCCGCCCCGCCTGCATTTCCGGTAGAACGCGCGGCACGGCATCGCGAATGCCGGTCAGGCGCCGCCTGATCTCGGCGGTCCAGCGCGCGACGACGCCCGTCGCAGGCGCCTTAGTCGCCGCCACAGCAGGCGCCTGTTTCGTCGAAAGCCACTGCTTCACTTCGGGATCGTCGAGTAGCTGGATCAGTTGCTGGACCTTGGCGGGCGGCGCGGCGGGCGCCGCCTCCTGCGCAAACCCCTTGGAAACGGGACCGAAGATAATTGAAAGAAACGCGAGAAGGCCGAAGACCGGCCCCAGAAAACGACGCGACGACCCGACACAGCCCATTCTTACCACCCCCAGGGATCATGCCGGCCCCGACCGGCACGATTCTCAACTTTTACAAATGCTAACATACCTGTAGGCGGTTCTACCAACGCCCTTTCGCCGCGCCGCGGATCAACGACGACGGAAGCCGCCGCCGCCATGGAAACCGCCGCCTTGGAAGCCACCGCCACCGTGGAAACCGCCTCCCTCGAAGCCGCCGCCACCAAAGCCGCCCGGGCGATCAAAACCACCGCCTCCACTGCTCGGGAAGTTCAGCGGCCGCTGATCGAAGGACTGACGCTCGAAGGAACGCTGGTTGCCGAGCTGTCGGCCGATATTGTCGATGGCCAGATGATCGGGCGCGCGGTCCAGCGTTCGTGCTCGCTGGCCGGATTCGATCCGCTGGTTCAGGTTTTGGACAGCGTCCGGATGCTTGGCGGAAAACTGTTCGCCCGCCTTGGCCCTGTCCTGGATGGAAGGCTTGTCGACCAGCTGCCAGCCGTCAGGCGTGTGCTTCTGCCATTGCCCGTCGTCGCGGCGATAGACGTTTCCATCGCGCCCGGCGTAGACGTCGCCACCCTTGCCACCGGCGACGAAACCATGGTTGCCGTCTGACGTGCGCCAATGGGCCCCCGCTCCGGCCGCAGTCGAACCGCCGGAAATGCGCGCAAAGCCGGAACCGTGCTTGACGGATGCCGTTCCCCAGCTCCCGTAGACATTGTGTCCGCCACGTGCGATCGCCGCGTTGCCGGTGCGCGGATTGTAGGCGGCGACGAAGCCCCGGTCACCGTTCGGTCCGTAGCCGACAGCGCCTCGCATATAGGTACCGGTGCGCGGATTGTAGGCCGCACCGGCTGCGATGCCGCGATAGGGGCCATAGGCATAGCCGTAGCGGCCGAACGTTCCGACAGCCGGGTTGTAGAACGCACCGACGCCATAGGTCACGGGACGCGGATAATAGGGCCAGTAGCCGCCGCCAGCCCAGCCATAGCCCCAATAATCGTCATAGTACCAGCCGGTGCCGTAGACGAAGGTATCCCAGGCGAGATAGGCACCGAGATAGCCCATCGTGTAGCCGAACCAGACCGCGTCGGGCTCGGTCTCGTAGATCCGTACATAGGTGGCGTTGTAGACGGGCGAGGATGGCGGGATCTTGTAGATCTCGTCGGGCACCGCCTTGGCGACGCTGAAGGGTCCGGTCGGCGCATCGCCGACGAACCAGATGCCGTCCTTCACGACAAAATACTTGTCACCGACCTTGATGACGGTCTCGTTGGTGTTGACGGCGTAGGTCAGCGAGGTGCCGTCGATCTTCTCGAATTTCGGATCGCCACTATAGGTCACGTCCACCGTGACCGACCCGTCGAGCGCCACACGCGCCTTTTCGGGAATGCTTGCCTTGAGCCGCGCTTCGGCGTTTTCGGACGTCCCGGGAACGGACGAGCGCACCGTGTAATAGGCGGCGTCCTGCGGGATATTCTGGAAATCTTCGGGAAGCTTGGGCGTCGCGAAGGTCCACGGACCGTTGAGGGACGAGCTCGCAAACCAGCGACCGGAGACGAGGATGTACCAGTTGGAATCCGCATCGCGATAGAAGACGTCGCTCTCGCTGTTGGTCGCTATCTCGAGGCCGGTGCCCGGCACCTGCTCCAGCTTCGGCTCGCCGTCGAACACGAGCAACTCGGAGGGTTTGTCCGAATAGATAACGTCAGGCACCACTGCCTTGTCCGCTTGCGGCGGGATAGCCGCCTTGGCATCCTTCCAGTTGTCGTCGTCCGGAAGCTTGCCGAGAATGTCCGGCAGCGACGCTGCAGGCTGCCACCCCGAGGCTAGGTCCTTCGATTGCAGCCACGCCTTGTCGTTGCGCAGATAATAGCTGCTGTCCGCATCGACCTTGAACAGGTCCCAATTGGTGTTGACCGCGAAGGACAGGCCTTCGACACCCTTGACCGGCGCGAACACGGCCTTGCCGTCGGTCTGCAGCAGCACCGCCGGCGCCTTGCTGACGAAGATCGGCGGCGCGTCGGCCTTCAGCCCCTCGACATTGCCGAGCCGCTCGTAGTCCGCCAGGCTCGCCGTCAATTTGTCTTCCGAAACCGTGATGGTTCCGAGCGGCATCAGCTTGCCGACCTCGAGGGCGAGATCGGCCAGTTCCTTCCGGTCGAGGACGGAAAAATTGATCTCCGTCATCTTGATGTCCGATACGACGACCTGGCCGGATGCGCTGTCGGCGTCGGTCTTGCCGGTCACTCCGATGACACCATAGATCGGCTTGGCATCGTCGGACTGTTTGTATTCGGCAGCGATCAGCGCATCGAGATCGGTGAAGTCCTTCCAAGCGTTGATCTGAGGCTGGTAGAGCGTAATGGTCGCGCCGCTGTCGGTCTTGAAGGCGCGTGGCCAGCCGAGCCCCTTGGGATCGGCATCGTTCAGATACTTGCCGCTGACGAAGCCGTTCTGGCCATTGAAGCTCACCGCGCACCACGTGCCGCCATCGTCGCATTCCTTGACGTCGACTTCCGCGCCTTCCGCAATCGTGCCGAGGCTGTCGAAGCCGGTGCCCGGCCCTTCCCGGAAGTTGACGGACGCGTTTGTCGTAGCCGGACCGGCCTCGGCCGGAACGGAGGCAATCGCGAAAAGGGTCAAGGCCAGGGTCAATCTGCGCATCACGGTTCTCCGGCGTCTAGCAGCAATCCGAACCGGCATCGTGCTGTCGCCGCCTGTGCCACGTTGTTGGCAGGTGAGGAGCGGACATCGGACCGGTATGATCGCAGCATCTTCGGCATCGGGGGCAGCACAAGTACGTAACAGTAACGGCGACCGTAACAGGCCGTTGAAAAGGGACGATGAGGCCCGGCCATGAGCCTCCCTTCGGGCCGCCGAACGCAGATGACGCAGGATCGATTCGCGCGGGGCCCTTCGTATTTTGGCCGCGATCGAGGCAACGTGACGCACTCGACCCGTCACAATTCGCGCGCTTGCGCCCCGATGACGGCAGCATCGTCCGGCTCATCCCCTGGAAAACCGGGACGGCGCCGCAAATCTCCGCGTTTTAGCCCGTAGTGATTGCATCGGGGGATTTATTCAAGCAAACTCATATGTATGATTTGACCATTCCTACGTGCGGAGGAAATACAAGTGAACACAAAAGCCCCCAGCCAGATTGATGTCTTTGTCGGTTCCCGCGTCAGGATGCGTCGGTTGATGGCCGGGTTGAGCCAGGAAAAGCTGGCCGACGGTCTCGGGATCACATTCCAGCAGGTTCAAAAGTACGAAAAAGGCACCAACCGCATCGGCGCCAGCCGTCTCCAGGCGATCGCCGATATCCTCGGCGTGCATCCAAGCTTCTTCTTCCAGGAAGGCGACGACGTCGCTGCCCGCAACGGCGACACGACGCGCGAGCCGAGCGAAATCTCCTCTTTCGTTTCGTCGAAGGAAGGCATCGCTCTCAATCGCGCCTTCCTGAAGATCACCGATCCGGTGCTGCGCAAGAAGATCATCTCGCTCGTCGCCGCCGTCGCCCAGACGCCCGAGACGGAGAGCACCCGTACAGGGACCAGCCATGCCCAGGATCTGCACGGATAAGCGCCTGCACCCGACAGGAATGACCGGATGACATTCAGACTGCAGACCCTCGGGCGCTTGCGTCTCGTCGATAACGACGGGCGCGAAGTGACGTTCCCGGAGAAGGGTCTGCTTATCCTTTGCTATCTGATCGTCGGCGGATATCGCGAACAATCGAGAAACGACATCGCCAAGCTGTTGTGGGACGAAGTCGTTCCCAGTCAGGCGTTCGTCAATCTGCGCAAGACGATCTCCCGGATTAGTGCACGGCAGGACGAACTCGGCTGTCATTTCCTGAGCTTCTCTCCATCGTCGGTCGGACTCGACGTCGATCGACTGCAGAGCGACTTGGACGAAATCAGTCGTGATCCGGGCGATGCGCTCAACCGCTTCCAACTGGCAGCAACGACATTCCAGGAGGACTTTCTCAAGGATCTGAAGTCCCAGGGGCAAGCGCTGCACGGCTGGATCGAACGGCAGCGCGGCGAACACATGACGCTCTTGCGCGAAAGCCTGATCGCAGCCGCGCCGGAAGCGGCGAAGAGCCATCGCAAGCTGGTCAAGGCCGCGGCAGCGCGGCTCCTCGAGCGCAATCCGCTCGACGAGGACGTGCGCAAGATCCTGACCCAGGTGTTTCAGCTGGAAGGCAATCACCTGGAAGCGAGAGCACTTGCACACAGCAATGCGCCGGTTGCTCCAGCCATCGCGGAATGGCGGCCAGCCTCGACGATCTTTGCGCCGGCCTCCGAGGCGGCCGCGGACTTGCGTCCACCGCGCGTCGTGCTGCTGCCGCCGAGCAACGGAGCAATCGACAGTCCCGCCACCCAGTTTGCTGGCGCCTTGATCGAGGACGTCACCATCGGCCTTTGCGCGCTCCGGTCGGTTTCGGTCATCGCCCCCTACACGGCGGCACAAATCAGCCTCCAGGCTGATAAGGCAAACACCTACCAAAAGCACGCCATCAGCTACATCCTCGACACTCGCCTGACGGACGAGGGCAGCCGGCTGACTCTATTCACGCAGCTGATCTTCTTTGCCAATGACGAAGTGATCTGGGCTGACCGCTTCAATCTCGACGGCGACGGGCTGATGACGTCCAGGCGGGAGATCGCACGCCAGATCGCCTATGCCATCGCCAGCCAGGTGGAACGCAACGAGGCGCATCGCAAGACCTACGAAACCAATGTCGGCTCCTATCGCAGCTTCCTGCTGGGGCAGCGCTATCTCAAGCAGTTGAACCTTCCGGAAGTGCGGCGCGCTCGCAAGAGTTTCCGTGAATCGCTGTACGAGAATTCCGACTTTGCGCCGGCGATGAGCGGGCTGGCGCGCAGCTACTTCTTCGAGTGGCTGTTGACGGCGCGTGGTGACAGCGAGTTGCTGGCGCTTGCGGAAAGGCATGCGCGCGACGCGGTGGGGGCCGACGACACGCTGGCAACGGGCTATCGCGAGCTCGGTGTGGTCAAGCTCTATCTGAGACAATTCGATGAGAGCATGGAATACCATGACAAGGCGGAGGCGCTCAGCCCACAGCATGCCAACGTGATCGCAAGCTATGCCGACACGCTGGTGCAGGCCTCGCGTCCGGAAGGTGGTCTACGCAAGATCCAGGCGGCACTCGACCTCAACCCGATCGCACCGGACGAATATTTCTGGACTGCAGCCGGCGCCAGCTATTCGCTTGGCCAGTACGAGCAGGCGATCGCCTATATCGAGCATATGCGCGATCCGACGCCTGCAGACCGATTGTCGGCCGCGAGTTGGGGCATGCTTGGCAACAAGAAAAAGGCCCGCCAATTCGTCCGCAAAACGTTCGACGTACATCCGGATTTTGATCTCGACAAATGGATGGCCATCGTTCCCTTCAGGGAAGAGTGGCAGCGAGTCCACTATTGCGAGGGCCTGCGCAAGGCAGGTTTCTGACGTCTTCATTCAACGAAAGCCAGGAGGGGTAAATGGCGAAAGTGGTGGTAATTGGCGTGGCAGGCGACGACAGGCTCTGGATGGCGGATCTGGACGCGGGAACGGTGACGCAAATTCCGACGCCGACGCAGGGGCCGCTGGCAGCGGCCAACGATCTGCGCGTCAACGGCGGCGCAACAGTGCACAAGGGCGTGAACCTCGCTGTGGTGGCGGCCTCGTCCGGTTCGGTTTCCGGCGGGTTCATGGACGGCTAGCGCCGACACGTGGCGCAAGTCACCGGAATTGACCGGCCGTCGGATGATTGTTTCGGTTATCCGACGGCCGGTATGCTCTCATACAGCGATCGCGCCTGTTCGCCCGAAGAGACCCTTCGGCGCATCGAGCCGCTTTTGCCGACATTCGGCGTCAGCAGGCTTGCGCGCCTGACCGGGCTCGACAAGATCGGGATCCCGGTCTGGAGCGCCATATCCCCGAACGCGCGGTCGATCGTCATCAATCAAGGAAAAGGCATCACCGACAACGACGCCAAGGTTTCGGCCGCAATGGAGGCGATCGAACGCGCCGTTGCCTGCGCACCCGCGGTGCCGACCAGAATGGCGACCCGGCGGGCATTGTGCGAAAGCGGCGATCGGGCCCTGACGCTTCCCTGTCTGGTCGCTACGGGCGAAGCCGATCTCGGCGACCATGAGACGGTCGCCTGGCTTCGCGGCTTCGATCTCGCAGACGGAGCCACCACCTGGGTACCGCTTCATGCGTCCACCCTCGACCGAACCATCGAGGGCTGCCGATACTGGCAATCCTCCGATGGCCTTGCCTCCGGCAACACCGAGACCGAAGCCATCCTGCATGGTCTGCTCGAGCGGATCGAGCGCGACGCCGAAACGCTCTGGCGTCTGCTGCCGCTGAGCGGAAAGCTCAACAGTTGCATTGATCCGGCATCGTTCGAGGACCCGATCCTCGACCAGATGGCGCGGCAGATCGCGGCTTGTGGCCTGCAACTGCGCCTCTTCGACATGACCAGCAACGTCGCCGTCCCCTGTTATACGGCGACCCTTGCCGATGCTGGCATTCTGACCGCGCGGCAACCTCGGTACCACGACGTGACAATCGGCCACGGCGCGCACCTGGTGGCGCGCAGAGCCGCCATCCGCGCCGTGACGGAGGCGGCCCAGTCAAGGCTCACCTATATCAGCGGCGCCCGCGACGACGTCTTTCCCGAGACCTTTACCCGCTCCCTTCCGGGCGAGACACAGCGCCTGTTCGAGGCGAACCCGCAAAGGAAAACGACGCCCCCCACAAGCGCCGAGGGCGGACCGCACGCGCTGCTAAGCTTCGCAATCCAGCGGCTCGAGGAGGCGCGTATCCGCTCGGTTGTGGTCCTACCGCTGGTGGAGGAAGAGGCCATGCCGTTCTCTGTCGTCAAGGTTCTCGTTCCGGGCCTGGAAAACCCCGATGGCCTGCGCAAGCGCCGTTTCGGAGAACGGGCGCTGGCACGCGCACTGGTGGTCGGATGAAGATCGTCTTCGTCGGGCCTACCCTGCCGGACGCGCGCCGCGTTGCGAGCGCCGTCATCACTCTCCAGCCACCTGCCGTCCAGGGCGACATTCTCAGCGCGACCAAACGTGGTGCGACGGCTATCGGTCTGGTCGACGGCAACTTTGAACAGGTCGCGCCGGTCTGGCACAAGGAGATCCTCTACGCGCTGACGCAAGGCGTTCAGGTTTTCGGGGCGGCCAGCATGGGCGCGCTTCGCGCTGCCGAATGCGCTCCCTTCGGCATGACGGGCATCGGCGAGATCTATCGGCAATATGCGCAAGGCGAGCGAGTGGACGATGCCGATGTCGCCCTGATCCATGGCCCGGCTGAGCTTGGATACCTGCCGTTGACCTTGCCGCTCGTCAATGTGGACGTGACCCTCAGATGCCTGGCGGATCGCCAGCTGCTTCCTGTTGAAGCGGTGGCGGCGGTCGGCGCCGCGGCAGCCGGCATCTTCTACAAGGAGCGGAACTGGGCCGCGGTTGTCGAGCGCGCACGCCTTCCCGCCGGTACAGACCGGACGCGTCTCGCAGACCTGCTTGCCGCCGAATTCGTCGATCAGAAACGTATCGATGCGCTGCTTCTGCTCGACGCACTGCACAACGCGCCGAACCAACGAACGGTTGTGGCGCGAGACTGGAAATTCAATTCTACCAGCATGTGGAAGAGGTTGTCCGGTCAACCTGACGCTTCATCTTAAGCGCGTGGTTTTCCCATACAACGTGTGTCACGCTCATGTCACGCGCACTGCCGCGCAGTCACGCTATGATTGGTCACGCTGAACTGGATCTGGCTGATCCATAGGGAGCTGGGGAAAATCATGCTGTCTTCATTTGCTGTACCGGTGGAACCGGAAGACAAGGAGCAGGAGCTTCTGGCATTGGCTCGCCTTGTCACCTATGCGCGAGACTCCGCCAAGACCCTCAATGTCGAAGGTGTGCAATACTGCCTCGAACTGGCGCTCGCATCGCTGCTCAAGGAGGCAGAGGAATGCGGAGACAAGCGCGCACATCTGACCAACGAACTGCTGACGCGGCCAAGCCTCGGCCGCTGCTGAGGCCAGCAAGTTCGGGCGTTCTGCGTCCAGAATTGCGCAGTCGTGAAGGATCGTCCTCCGTCTTCCGGGACGATGGAATGATCTGATCAACCCAATCGTTACAAAGCCCTGTTTTGCAGAAAAGCAAAACGGGGCTTTTCATTTTCCGCCTGCAAGCGAGTTCGCCTGCTGCGATGTGCACGGCGCGGCTTAAGGTGACGGCACTGCGGCTCCGCCGCTGCGTCACCGTGCAGTTGTCGGATATTTCAATTTCGACGCGACGACGCTCGCCAGGGCGAGATGGAAGAGGACGGACGGAATTTCCCCGGAACCTCAGCCCGTTCGAATGTTTGCTTCGCCTGACGCGCAGTATTTAGGCCATAATTTCCATAGATATTATTGAATAATTAGCGCCGCCGGTTAGGCTTGAACCACTCGACACAAGCGGGGATGCCATGAGCCAACGCCGTTCAACGACCAGCGTTTTGTCGCGCAGCACCCTCTTGCGACCAATAGGCACTGCGGCGGCTGCCGCATCCGCCGGCCTCACCTGAAGTCCTTCGATGTGCCCCTGCTCGCTCCGCTTAATCCGCGGGTTTCGGGAGCCAGCGGCACGCCTAACGAAACAACGGAGACTATCTTGAGCCAGACCACCCCTACCCTACCCGTCCTCGACCTTTCGCGCTTTGCGGCGGGCCACCCCGAGCGGGCGACGGCGCTCGATGAATTGCGCAGCGTTGCCCGCTCGGTGGGCTTCTTCTATCTCGAAGGCCACGGGATTCCGCAGGAAGAGATCGACGGTATCCTTTCGCTTTCGCGGCGTTTCTTCGCACTGCCTGAGGATGACAAGCTGGCAATCGAGATGCGCAAGTCGCCGCATTTCCGCGGCTACAATCGCGCCGGGCTCGAATATACCCGCGGCACCCAGGACTGGCGCGAACAGGTCGATTTCGGCCCCGAGCGCCAGAGCCTTGAGGTCGAGCCGGAGGATGCGCCGTGGAAGCGGCTGGTCGGCCCCAACCAGTTCCCGCAAGCCCTGCCCGAGTTGAAGCCGGCGATCCTCGCCTACATAGACGCCGTCACCGGGCTCGGCATCCGCCTGATCGAGATTTTCTCCGAGGCGCTCGGCCAGCAGCCCGATGTCTTCGGGCCGATCTACCGCGACGGCCCCAACCAGCTCCTGAAGATCATCCGCTATCCCGGCCGCGACAAGACGGAAAGCGACCAGGGGGTGGGCGCCCACAAGGACGGCGGTTTCGTCACCATCCTGCTGCAGGACGTGGTCGGCGGTTTGCAGGTCGATGACGGCAAGGGCGGCTGGATCGACGCGCCGCCGAAACGCGGCACCTTCGTCATCAATGTCAGCGAACTGCTGGAACTGGCATCGAACGGTTATCTGCTCGCCAACATCCACCGCGTGGTCACGCCACCGGCAGGCGGCGACCGGCTTTCCGTCGCCTTCTTCCTCGGCGCCAACCTCGCCTCCACCATCCCGGTGCTCGACCTGCCGCCGGAGCTTGCGGCCGAGGTCCGCGGCGTCACCCAGGATCCGCAGAACCCGCTCTTCCATGAGGTCGGCCGCAACGTACTGAAATCCCGGCTGCGCTCGCATCCCGATGTCGCCGCCGAGCACCACGCAGACCTGCTGGAACAACAGAAGGCGGCCGTGCCCGCCTGATTGACCGGACAGCGCCGATCAACCCGAGAGCCAAGGAGAAATGGCATGACGATCCATCAGAAGCCGGAGGAACCAGCAGCCGAGATCAAGGCACCGACAGGGCTGCGCGAGACCGGCGGACGGCTGCATCCGGAAACGCTGGCGCTCCATGGCGGCAGCTATCGCTTCGATCCGGCAAGCGGCGCCGTCGCCGTGCCGATCTACCAAACGACCTCCTATCAGCTGCCGGGCACGGATGGCGCCGACAGCTCTTTGCGCTCGAGGCTCCGGGGCATCTCTACACCCGTGTCTCCAACCCGACGCAGGACGCCTTCGAGCAGCGGCTGGCGGAAATCGAAGGCGGGGCAGCAGCACTGGCACTCGGCTCGGGACAGGCGGCATCCGCCTTCGCCCTGCTGAACCTTGCGCGCGCCGGCGACAACGTCGTCAGCGCCGCCGGCCTCTATGGCGGAACCTGGGCGCTCTTTGCCGCGACGCTCAAAAGCTTCGGCATCGAGGTGCGTTTCGTCGATGCCGCCGACCCGGAGGCCTTCGCCCGGGCGACGGACGATAGGACACGCGCCTACTATGCCGAGTCCTTGCCGAACCCGAAACTTGACGTCTTCCCGATTGCCGAGGTCGCCGAGGTGGGCCGGCGCTTCGGCATTCCGCTGATCGTCGACAACACGGCCGCACCGCTGACGATCCGCCCCTTCGATCACGGCGCCGCAGTGGTCGTCTACTCCACGACGAAGTATATCGGCGGTCACGGCACCTCGATCGGCGGCGCGATCATCGACAGCGGCCGCTTCCCCTGGCACGACCATGAGGCGCGGCACCCGAACCTGCATGAGCCGGACCCGAGCTACCAGGGCAAGACCTGGCTGGAAAAGGCCGAGGCGATCGCCTTCCATCCCTACATCCTGCGTGCCCGCGCGGTTCTCTTGCGCGACCTCGGCGCCGCCATCAGTCCGTTGAACGCCTTCCAGTTCATCCAGGGCCTGGAGACGCTGCCGCTCAGAATCCGCCAGCACAACGAGAATGCGATCAAGGTGGCCGAGTTCCTCCGCACCCACCCGAAAGTGGCGCGCGTAATCTTTCCAAAATTCCAGGAGGGCGAAGCGGAGGCTCGCGCCGAGAAGTATCTCCGGAATGGACACTTTGGAGCCCTGGTCGGCTTCGAACTGATCGCCAATATCGGCGACGCGCGCTCGCTTGCCATCCATCCGGCGACGACGACGCATTCGCAGCTTACCGAGGAGGACCAGCTCAAGACCGGCGTGACACCGGGTTATGTCCGGCTTTCGATCGGCATCGAGCATCCGGACGATATTATCGCCGACATCAAGCAGGCGATTGACGCCGCCTGATCGAACGCTTTTGCAGGAGTTGCCGCGGGCTCGCCCTTTAGGGCCGGGCCCGCGGCGCCATTTTGGCGTCCGAACGCGCCGGTAGGCCTCCGTTCGGTTTCATGCCACAACATGCTCTAATCGAGCGTCCGTCGGATGGCACCCCGGCGCAGATCCGGCCATGCATAGGGAAGGAAAGACAATGAGCACGAACACCCAGGTTCTGCTGGCCGCCCGGCCATCGGGGCGACCGACGCCGAGCGACTTCCGCATCGTCGAGACGGCAATCCCGGAGCCGGCCGAAGGCGAGGTTCTGCTCAAAATCCTCTACCTCTCGCTCGATCCCTACATGCGCGGGCGCATGAACACCGGCCGGTCCTATGCCAAGCCGGTGGAGATCGGCGCGGTTATGGAGGGCGGCACAGTTGCCCGCGTCGTGCGCTCGCGCCACCCGGATTTCAGCGACGGTGATTTCGTGCTCTCCCATTCCGGCTGGCAGAGCTATGCGCTGTCGCGCGGTGCGGACCTGCGCAAGCTCGATCCGTCGGCGGCACCTCTGTCGACCGCGCTCGGCATTCTGGGCATGCCCGGCTTCACCGCCTATGCAGGACTGCTGACGATCGGCAAGCCGAAGCCGGGCGAGACGGTCGTCGTGGCCGCCGCAAGCGGCGCCGTCGGCTCGGCCGTCGGCCAGATCGCCCGCATCAAGGGCGCGCGCGCGGTCGGCATTGCGGGTGGTGCGGACAAGTGCGCTTTCGTTCGCGACGTGCTCGGCTTCGATGCGGCGATCGATCACCGCGCTCCGGATTTCGCCGAGCAACTCGCCGCCGCGTGCCCCAAAGGCATCGACGTCTATTTCGAGAATGTCGGCGGCCATGTCTGGGACGCGGTGTTTCCGCTGTTGAACGACTTCGCCCGCGTGCCCGTTTGCGGCCTGATTGCGCACTACAACCAGGCCGGCGGTCCGCAAGCTGGTGGCGACAGGCTTCCGGGCGTCATGCGCGAGGTTCTGAGCAGGAGCCTGCTGATCAGGGGTTTCATCCAGCGCGAATTCGCCGATCAGAGTCCGGTTTTCTACCAGGAGATGGCGGGCTGGATCGCCAACGGCGAGGTTCGGTACAAGGAGGACGTTGTCGATGGCATCGAGAACGCCCCGAATGCCTTCATCGGGCTGCTCGAAGGCCGCAACTTCGGCAAGCTGGTCGTGCGGGTGGCCGCCGAGAACTGAAAACCACGCCTCGCGAGCGATCAGTGCAGGCTGGCGAGGCGGACGCCGGCCTTGCCAAGACCATCATCGAGAAGCGCGATCAGTTCGGGCGTATAACCACGCGCGGCGAGTTCGCTCTCAATCGACCGCATCGAGCCAGCCTTGTTCCGCTGTAAGCCGTCAAGGGCACTCGTGGCCTCTCTCGTCAGGCCGAGCTGACCTGCCGCCGCCATCCGCAGGAGGTTGACGGCAGTGTCCGCGGGGTTGGCGAGCTGGCGCGCACGCGTCAGTGCTTCGCGGTATTTGCCGTTTCGGTAGTCTTCGAGCGCCAGCGTGAGCGCCGCGTCGTGGTGCACATATTCGCAGCCCACTTCCGCCACCCGCGCAAGGTTCACGCCCTCCGAATATTGCCCGCTGACGAAGAGCAGCAGGCCGAGCCGAGCGGGAATGGCATCATCGAGCGGATTGAGCGCAACGGCGCGGCGACCGGACATGAACGCGGCCTCCGTGTCGCCGGTGGCGAAGCGCGCCTGCATCTGAGCGATGTAGCTCTGGCTCGATTGCGGTGCGAGAGCTACGGCCTTATCCGCGAGCTTCACCGCCCGCGCCGCCACCGTCGGCGAGGCGCTTGCCTCGCCGGTCGCCACCAGCACCGTAGCCAGGCTGGCAAGGACGTCAGGGTCTGTCGCCTGATAGGTCACCGATTGCTCCAGGCAGGCATGTGCCGAAGCCAATCCTTCCGGGTCGATCCGCGCCAGCGCAACATCGGCAAGAAGCACGCAACCGTAACCGATCGACGGTGACACGAGCTGCCGCGCCGCCTCCAGGCTCACGATGACACCTTCTTCGCCGGCGAGCGATCGGGCAAGCCGAGCCAGCAGTTTTTCCTGAACTGCTCGAGCGTCACCGCTGTCGATATCGGCTTTCGCAGTACCCGCTCGGAGCGCCTCGTTGCTTTGCGCATCGACAACCTGCCACGAGATCTGATGCTCCTTGACGTCAGCGCTGTAAGCGACCGAGAGCCGGTACTCCTTGCTCCCCTGCAGCTTCACCGGCGGTGCCGACGTGGCCCAGCCGGTGACCGATGCAACATCGACGCCCGGCGCCGGCGCCTGTGCCAAAGTGCGCACCGCGGAGAACTGCGACAGCGCGTGGACCAGATAGTCGCCCGCCCTCCTCTGCTCTTCGGCACCGGCTCCGCTGGCCGCCGGAACGTCGATGACGATCGTCGGCTTGGCGGAAAGCACCGGTTGCCACGGGAGGCGCTCGACGACGGAGAGATAGAAGGCTCCAGCCATTGCCGCCGTCCCTGCGACAGCGGCGGCGATCAGACCGAACGGCCGACGCTTCGGCTGGACGATGGCGGGAGTGACGGCGACCAGTTCCTCCGACTCGTTCGCCATCTGCGTGGGAGCCGTTGCGATTTCCAACGGGTCCGGTGAGCGGTCGCTCACCGCGAAATGCGGAACGTAATTGCCCTTGGGAAGCTCGATGCGAAGCCCCGCCTTATCGCCGACCGTCTCGTAATATTGCGTCAGCGCGGCGCGCAAGCGCGAGGCTTCAACACGCACGATCGGATCGGTTGCCGGATCAAAGGAAGCCGGCCGACCGAAAACGTCGATCGCGATGGTATAGGCTTTGACCTGCCCCGAGCGGCCAGCGAAGAATTCATCGACCAGGTAGCGCAGGAGTTTCCGGTGGCGCTCAGTGGCATGAAACTGACTATCGGCAAGAATACGATCAAGTGCAGGGCGTGCGTCACATTCGGCAACGGCACAATGAGCTGCTTGACCCGCATTTCTGGCTTCCATGATGCGCTCCCAACTGCCCACAACCCCAAAGAGAGTGCAAACGCGAGACGAACTCTAGACGAGAGCCGCAGTGGCGAAAAGAAAAATATTGCGCCATCACAAAACATTTCCACGAAGGAAATGAGTCATTTTAAAATAGAGCAAGAACCAACCGAAAATCCCACAGAATTTTCACGGGATTTACATGAAATGTATGAACCCAAGAAGGCTATTTGTTAATCACAATGGACTAGGTTCGCGGCCTGAATCGATGATACAGATGGAAATTACCTCTTCTTCGATCTCGCGACAGATCAATTCATACTCCGAGATCATCGAATGATCCAGCGGATCGAGCTTACGTTGCCGGTCGAGCATGGAGCTCGCCTCTTCATAGGCCTCGCAGAGGTTGGAAAGAGAAAGGTTCTTGACGCTCAGCAGTTGCAGTTGACCGCGCAACGCCGGAAGCTTCAGCATGAGCTTCAGAAGTCCGCGCTTCACGGCCGCGTTGGGCATTGTTTTCTACCCGCCTGATCGACAATCGATGACCTTGCCGCCAGCCCGATACGCTGGCGCACCATTTCTCAAGGATCATTTTCTCCGGGACCGTGACGACACATCAGCCCGCCGAGCGCTCAACCAAAACTGGCAGCCGGACCGGACCTCTCCCTCGATGGTTAACGTGACAACAGACGCTCCGTTTCGGAAGTACGTAACAGTAACTTTGCCCCGATAGTCTTGACGCCGACGATATGATCGTCCGAGTTCGTCCTTGGATACGACAAGCTTTATGCCTCAGCAGGTCCCGGTATCGCCAAGGCGATCCCTATGATGACAGACCGGTTTGGACGCCTTTGTCGAACCGTAGGTCATCGTCTCCGGAACTCCTCAAAGACTAGAATCCGTCGGCGGGAACATCGCAGGCGAACTCGACCGACATGGGCGCGCAACCCGAGGGGCCGACTGCCCGCCCCTACTTCTCGAAAGCATAGATCTTGCGCCAGTCCTGTTTCATATCGACCAGCAGCCAGTTTCTCGGTTCGGCTTCGGTCAGCGCCTTGTCCAGCTTGCCGACGGGCGATTGCCGGTCATAGGCCCATTCGCGCTCGCCGTCCGTATGGTGCACGATCAGGCCGAAGCGTGGACCGGAGCCCGCTGTTACCCAGCGCAGCATCTCGTAGTCGCCGTCGGAGTTGCCGGCCGCAAAGATCGGCCGCCGGCCGATGAAAGTGTTGATGCCGACGGGCTTGCCCGGGCCATCGTCGATGAAGTCGATCTTGGGCTCGCGTGTCAGCACCGGCGTATCGCCATCGAGGTCATACTTCGTCGTGATGCTGCTGCCGACGACCTGTTCGGGCGGGATGCCGTACATCTGTTCGGTCATCGGCCGCATGAATTCGATGCCGCCGCCGGAGACGATGTAGGTCTTGAAACCGTTTGCCCGGAGATAATCGAGCAGCTCACGCATCGGCAGATAGGTGATCTCGTTGTAGGGACGGTTGAAGCGCGGATGTTTGGCGGTCGCAAACCAGTCCTTGACCGCCTTGGTAAACGCATCCGTCGTCATGCCGGCATGGGTCGCCATCACGAGTTCGACGATGCCCTTCTCGCCGGCGGCGGCGACACCCGCCATATCACCCTTGAGCAGCGATGCGAACGGCTCCTTGTCCTTCCACTCCGGATGTTCCGGCGCCATCGCCTTGACGCGATCCGCAGCGAACATGCCCTGGAAATAGTTCGGCTGCTCGGTCCAGAGCGTGCCGTCATTGTCGAAGACGGCGATCCGTTCCTCAGGCGCCACGAAGTCCGCCCCGTTCTCGCCGGTGACGCGCGTGACGAAATCGACGATGGCCGTCTTTGCCTCGCCATCATTCCAGGACGGAAGATTGTCGGCCGGCGCATCGGCCGCGACGACGGCGCCCGGAGCGCCGAACGCCGTGGAAAGCAGGAACAGGAGACCGACGAGCCGCGAACGGCGCCGGCTCGGCGTGGAATTTGATCGCATCGCAATTGCCGTCATCACGCATCCTCCTTGCGGGAACGATTTGAAACCCCTGGCAGGGTCAGGGCCGCCGAATACAGCGGAACCCGATATGGGTGGTCGCCGCGTTTTCCTCATGCGCATGGCGCGCCGCCGGCCGGTAGCGGCGGCAATAGTTGGGCGCGCAGAGATGCGAGCCGCCCTTCACCACCCGGCGGGCGATGTGGATCGTTGGTTGTCTCGGATCGAAGCTTGCTTCCCTGTCGCCGCCGCGCGGATTGGAAGGGATACAGCAGCTCTTTTGCGCCGGCGCCGGATGGTTGGTCGACCAGAAGTCGCTCGTCCATTCCCAGACATTGCCGATCATATCGTAGAGGCCGTAGCCGTTCGGTGGGAAACTTGCGACCGGCGAGGTCCGTTCGAAGCCGTCGGGTCTGAGATTTTCCGTCGGGAACATGCCATGCCAGGTGTTCGCCATGAAACGTCCCTCCGGCACCAGTTCGTCACCCCAGGCAAATTCCGCGCCCTCAAGCCCGCCCTTTGCCGCGAACTCCCATTCTGCCTCCGTCGGCAAGTCCTTGCCCGCCCATTCCGCATAGGCCCTGGCATCCAGATAGGAGACCTGGACGACCGGATGATCGAACTTGCCGCGGATATTGCTCTGCCGCCCATAGGGCCGCCGCCAATCGGCACCGAACTTGAAGTTCCACCATTGCGACGGGCTGTTGCTGGTAACCCGCTTCGGCGGATCGAAGATCACCGAGCCGGCGCGCATCATCTCCGGCAGGGCGCCGGGATAATCCTTGGGGTCCGGGGTCTTCTCCGCCTCGGTGACGTAGCCTGTCGCCTCGACGAAAGCGGCAAACTGCCGGTTGGTCACCGGCGCCACGTCGATCCAGAAGCCGTCCACCTTCACCGGATGCGCCGGCGCTTCCTCCGGATAGTGCTTGTCCGAGCCCATGACGAAGGTGCCACCTTCGATCCAGATCGGCTCCCGCGCGCTGATTGCTGCCGGAGTTTCGTTGAGAAGTGGTATCTTCGGCGACACTTGCATGCGGCTTCCATCTCCCGAAGGTGGCGGGTTCGACCACCAAACCGGTCCAAGCTAACGCCATTCCTCGTCGGCCCAAAGTACGTAACCGTTACGATGGCAAACAAAACCTCGTGGCCACGATGAAAATCGGCCAAATGTGGTCCTTGCGGGGGTCTTCGTTACTGTTACGTTCTTTCCAATTGGCCTGATTTAACAATAAGCTCTGCCGAAATATCATGATGACCGATGCTGCCGGAAGGCAGAGGGAGCAGGAATTCATGGGTGCACGCGACGATATCGAGCAACTCGGCAAGCGCATCGGCGAAGCGATCATCGGCCAGGAAGGCATGATCGAGCGCTTGCTGCTGGGCTTGCTCAGCAACGGCCACTTGCTCGTCGAGGGCCTGCCGGGGCTCGCCAAGACCCGGGCCATCAAGAGCATGGCGAAGAACCTCGACGCGGAGCTGTCGCGCATCCAGTTCACCCCCGACCTCCTGCCCGCCGACATCACCGGGTCGGAGATCTATTTTTCCGACGGCGGCAAAGGCGAGTTTCGCTTTCAGGAAGGTCCTATCTTCGCCAACCTCATTCTGGCGGACGAGGTGAACCGTGCGCCGGCGAAGGTGCAATCGGCCCTGCTCGAAGCGATGGAGGAGCGCCAGGTCACCATCGGTGGCAAGAGCCACACGCTGCCGGATCTGTTTCTGGTGATGGCGACCCAGAACCCGATCGAGCAGGAAGGCACCTATCCCTTGCCAGAGGCACAGCTCGACCGCTTCCTCATGCACATCCAGGTGGATTACCCCGACGCCACGTCGGAAGCCGACATCATGCGGCTCGTGCGTTCCGAGGAAATTCACGCGAAATCCAACAATCACGCGACAGAAAAACTCGCCCAGGATTCAGTGTTTACCGCGCGCGAGGAGATTTCGGCGATCACCGTTTCCGAAGCAATCGAGAACTACATCGTCGCGCTCGTTATGGCGACCCGCTATCCCGACAAGGTCGACAAGGATCTCGCCAAATGGCTGCAGGTCGGCGTCAGCCCGCGCGGCGTCATCGGTCTCGACAAGGTTTCGCGGGCCCACGCCTGGCTCAACGGCCGCGACTTCGTGACCCCCGACGATGTGCAGGCCACCGTGCACGACGTCTTTCGCCACCGGCTGGTGCTTTCCTACGAAGCACATGCCGGCGGCACCACCGCCAACCAGGTGATCGACCGTATCGTCGAACTCGTCGCGGTCGCCTGAAGATGGAGGTTCGCCGATGGCCATATCCCTGCCGGCTCTCGCCCGTTCCCGCGGCATCGTAAAACCCCGCCAGGTCGATACGACCGGCGTCTATACCTCGGTCGACACGCTCGTCGGCCTCGAGGCCATGGCCCGAGACCTGACCTTCCTGCGCAAGGCGCCGGTGCAGCGACTGCTCGCCGGCCGCCATGAATCACGCATGCGCGGCCGCGGCCTCTCCTTCGAGGAGCTACGCAACTACCTCCCGGGCGACGACATCCGCGCGATCGACTGGAGGGTGACGGCACGCACCGGAAAGCCGGTCGTCCGTGTCTATGATGAAGAGAAGGACCGGCCGGCCCTGATCCTCGTCGACCAGCGTATCAATATGTTCTTCGGCAGCCGCCGGGCGATGAAGTCGGTCGCGGCGGCCGAAGTCGCCGCACTCGCAGCCTGGCGCGTGCTGGCGCTCGGCGATCGTGTCGGCGGTTTCGTCTTTAGCGACGAAGAGGTTACCGAGGTGCGCCCTTACCGCAGCCGCGAGGCGGTGGTCCGGCTTGCCGACAGCATCGTTCGCCACAATACGGCACTGCAGGCCGGTTTGCAGGCGCCGCATGGCGCGGAGCAGTTTGACGTCGTCCTCACGACCGTCGCCAACATTGCCCGGCACGACCACCTGGTCATCGTCATCAGCGATTTCGACGGCTACAGCCTCGAAACCCGCGACATGCTGTTGAAGCTCTCGGCCCACAACGATGTGATCTCCGTTCTCATCTACGATCCCTTCCTGCTCGAGTTGCCGCGCAAGGGCGATATCGTCTTCAGCGGCGGATTGCTTCAGGCCGAGGTGCAGTTCGCCCATGGCAATGTGCGCGAGGCGATCGACAGTTTTGCCAGAAAACGCGGGCGGGCACTGCGCGCCTGGCAGGAAGAACTCGGCCTGCCGATGCTGCCGATTTCCGCCGCCGAGGAGGTCGCGCCACAATTGCGCACCATGCTCGGCCAGCTCGCCAGCCGGCAACGGAGGCGATAGCGATGGCGACGGCCGCCCCTGCGAAAGACCCGTTGCTCGAGGCAACCCTTCGGCAGCTCGCGGACATCGCCATGCCTCAGCCCGTCTCGATGATGCCGCAGACCTGGGCATGGACGGTGCTCGGCTGCGTCATACTCCTGCTGATCGCCTTCGCATGCTGGCGCTGGTACCGGCGCTGGGAGGCCAATCGTTACCGTCGCGAAGCGCTCGCCGACCTCAAGAAAATCGAGGGACGGCTCGCCGCGTCCGCAACCCGCGGCGAGGCGCTCGTCGCTTTACCCGTCCTCCTGAAGCGCACCGCCTTGGTGCTCTGGCCGCGCGAAACCATAGCCGGGCTCCATGGCACGGGATGGACCGGCTTCCTCGATGCCCATTCCGGCGGCCCGGTGTTCCCGATCGCCTCGGCGCGTTTCTTTGAGGAAGCCGAATATCGCGGCAGCGCGGCGCTCTGCGCCGTCCCGGAACCCGAAGCGCGGACCTATGTCGCCGCGGCACGTCACTGGATCGAGGCGCACCATGTACGTGCTTGATCACGCCTGGGCGCTGATCTTTCTGCCTCTGCCCTTCGTCGTCTGGGGGCTGCTTCCGCCCTACCGCGAGCAATCGGCCGCCGTCAGAATACCTTTCTTCAAGGACATTACGGCCGCCGCCAATCTCGGGCCGACCGAGGGCTCCGTCGTCCCAAGGACCAATCTCGGCCAGAAGGTGATTGCGCCCATCTGCTGGGCCCTGATCGTAGTGGCGCTGGCGCGGCCGCAATATGTCGAGCCGCCAATCGAAAAGACCGAGCCACAGCGCGACCTGATGCTGGCGATCGATCTTTCGCAGTCGATGGACACGCGGGATTTTCGCGATCCCTCCGGTAATCTGCAGACCCGTGTCGAGGCGGTGCATAAGGTGGTCGCCGACTTCATCGACCGGCGGCCGGACGATCGCCTCGGCTTGATCGCCTTCGGTGACGCGCCCTATCCGCTGGTGCCGTTCACGCTCGACCACAAGACAGTCAAGTTGATGCTGGCCGAGAGCCTGCCCGGCATGGCGGGCCCGCGCACTGCGGTCGGCGACGCGATCGGGCTGGCGATCAAGATGTTCGACGCCAGCACCGCGCCGGACAAGGCGATGATCCTTTTGACTGATGGCAACGATACCGCCAGCAAGATGCCGCCGGACAAGGCCGCCAGCATTGCCGCCGACCGGAACGTGGTGATCCACACCGTGGGGATTGGTGACCCCAGTGCGCAAGGCGAGCAGAAGCTCGATACGGCAACCCTTCAGGGTATCGCCGAGACGACGAAGGGCCGCTACTTCTTCGGCCAGGACCAGGCGGGCCTGCAGAACATCTATGAACTGCTCGATCAACTGACACCGGCGAACCAGAAGACACTCTCCTGGCGGCCGCGCATCGAACTGTTCCACTACCCGCTTGGCGCAGCACTGCTGATCGTCCTCGCCTACCACGCCATCATGTGGCTCCTCTCTTCACTCGCCGAGCGCCGCCGGCGGCAGGAGGCAGCGCCATGATCTCGGACTTCCACTTCCTGAGACCGCTTTGGCTGCTGGCACTGCTCGCCGTCCCCCTGCTCGTCTATCTCGTCAGCCGGCGCGGCGATGTCCGCTCGCAATGGCAAGGCATGATCGCGCCGCACTTGCTCGATCACCTGCTGATCGAGAAGGGTGGCAAGCGGCGCCTCCAGCCCGTGCACATCACCGCAGCGCTGATCGCCGTTGCCGCCATCGCTGCCGCCGGTCCGACCTGGCAGCGCGAGCGCCCGCCCTTCGTCGAGGACACCGCGCCGCTGGCGATCGCCATCGACCTCAACCCGACCATGAACGCGACGGACATCTCGCCGACGCGGCTCGAACGCGCCAAGCTCAAGGTCCAGGATATTTTGAGCCTCAGAAAAGGTTCGCGCACGGCGCTCTTCGCCTATGCCGGCTCCGCCCATATGGTGCTGCCGCTGAGCGACGATGCGGCACTGGTCAAGACCTATCTCGCGGCACTCTCGCCTCAGATCATGCCGGTAGAAGGCAAGGATACGGCAAAGGCCCTGCAGGAGGTCGAGAAAGCCCTGGCCAATGAAACCGCGCCTGGCACGATCCTCTTCATGACCGACGGGGTCGAGCGCTCCGCCTTTCAGGCGTTCGGCCAGTATCAAGGCCGCAACGCGCTGATGGTGCTCGGCATTGGCACGGTAGAAGGTGGCCCGGTGAAGACGGCCGACGGCGGGTTCCTGACCGATGCGACCGGCGGCCATGTTCGCTCCAGGCTGGATGTCGACAGCCTCAAGGCGTTGCAGTCCGCATCTAAGGCCGAGGTTGCCACCGTGACAGCTGACGATGCCGACGTGCGCTGGATCGTCAGGAGCATCCAGACCAATTTTGCCGCAAAGACCGCCGAGGGGCTGACCCGCTGGCACGATGCCGGCTGGTGGCTGACGATCCCGATCGCCGTCTTCGGCCTGTTCTGGTTCCGGCGCGGTTGGACCGTGCGCTGGGCCGTCTATCTGCTCGCCATCAGCCTGCTCATGAGCAACGAGCGGGCGGAGGCTGCCGATAACCGCTTCCTCGATCTCTGGCTGACGCCGGACCAGCAGGGCCGTCGCGCCTTCGAGCAGGGCGACTTCCAGGGTGCCGCCGAAAAATTCGCCGATCCCACCTGGCGCGGAGCGGCGCTCTACCGGGCCGGCCGTTTCCAGGATGCGATCGACGCCTTTGCCGAAACCGATACGGCCGAGAGCTACTACAACCAGGGCAACGCTCTGATGCACCTCGACAAGGCGGAAGAAGCGATCACCGTCTATAAGCAGGCATTGAAACGCCGCCCCGACTGGCCGGACGCGAAAAGGAACCTGGCGGCTGCCGAAAAATTCAAGGCCGACAAGGACAAGCAGGAACAGGACGCACAGCAGGAACAGGCGGGCATGGACCCCGACCAGGTCCAGTTCGACGAAAAGGGCAAGAAAGGCACGGAGGCGACGATCCAGGGTGGACCACAGACGGCGGACATGTGGATGCGCAACATCCAGGTCTCGCCCGCCGAGCTGCTCGCGCGAAAATTCGCGATCGAGGCCAAGGAGGCGACACCGTGAGTGCCTTGTCCCGAATGCCTCGGCTACTGGTCTGGCTCGTTGGCCTGTCGCTCTGGCTAGCGAGCGATGCGCTCGCCGCCAACCCCTTCGCGCGCGCCACGCTCGCGACCAAGGGCACGATCTATGCCGGGCAGCAGATCGAGATCGACATCGACGTGTTCGTGCCGAACTACTTCCTGACGCCGCCGCAGTTTCCGCTGTTCGATCTTCGGGGTGCGGTGGTCACCATGCCCGACGACCGCGGCTTGAACCTCAACGAGACTGTCGATGGCGAGGCCTTTTCCGGCATCCGCAAAACCTATGTGATCACGCCACAGGCGGCAGGCAATTACGCCCTGCCGACGATCGTAATCCCCTTTGGCTATGCCGCCGTGCCGGGCCAAACGACACAGGGTAAGGTTACCGTGCCGCGGCTCAAATTTACCGTGGAAGCGGTACCAGGAGGTGCCGGCAGCACCCCCGGCGTCACCGCTGGCGAAATTACGATCACACAGACCTTCGACCGCAACCCGGTCGGCCTGCACGCGGGCGACGCGCTTGTGCGCACGGTCACCACCCGGGCGGCCGGCCTCGCGCCGATGATGATTCCCGAGCCCAGCTTGAAGGCCCCAGAGGGCGTGCAGATTTATCAGCACGATCCGGTACTCTCGGAAGAACGCACACCGCGCGGCGATATTGCCGCGGGACTGCGCAAGGACACCGCAACCTACGTCTTTTCCGAGCCGGGCACCTTCTCTCTGGCGGCAATCACATTGGAGTGGTTCAATCCTCAGACCGGAAAGACCGAAACCGCGGAGGCCGATGGCGCGGAAGTGGTCGTCGGTGCCGGCCCGGCAACGAAGGTTGCCATCGCGCCACCCGCTCCTCCGCAGACAAAGGAACCGTTCGATTGGCTCTGGTGGGGCATCGCGACGGCCACTGTCCTCGCCGTCGCCATTGTCATCCAGTTCGCCGCCAATCTGTTCGGACGGCTGGAAACCTGGATCGATGCGGCCATGACGCGCAAGGCGCATTCGGAGGAAACGGCCTTCCGCCATGTTCTCGACGCCTGCCGCGACCACGACAGAGCGCGGCTGGACGCGGCACTCGATCGCTGGTCGCGCAAGACCGGCAATGTACCGCTTTCGAAATGGTTTGAGCGATTTGCCGACCCGGAGACGAGGGTCGCTTTCGCTCGGCACCGAAAGAGCCGCTACGGCACTCCGCAATCCCACCACGAGCGGCCAGATTTCTCCCGGCTGCGAAGTGGATTGAAGTCGGCGCGGCGACGCTGGCTCGAAGAAATCTCCGACGACGGCGACGAAGCGGTTGATGAACTGCCCGAGCTCAACCCGGTGTTCGACAGCGCCTTGCGGCAGAACCGCTGAATCCCTGTGAGGCGGCGCGTTACGCGTCCTCCGTGCCTTCGTAACTGTTACGTACTTACCTGAGGGCGCGTTCCCGCGGAGATTGCATCGGTAAATTCGAAACTTTGCCTGCATTCCGAGAGCGATTTGTTTGCGGCCTCAGGGAGACTTGAAATGAGTATCGATTTGAAGACCAGGCTTGGGAGGCTCGCGGCGTGCGCCGTCGAGCGGTCGATGAAGCCGAAGGCGCTGGCACTGGCCGGCACAGTGCTGATGTCGACCATCACCGCTTCGGCACCGTCGGCCTTTGCGCAGGATGCCGCCAAGCCGAACATCCTCGTGATCTTCGGCGACGACATCGGCCAGACCAATATCAGCGCCTACTCCTTCGGCGTCGTCGGCTACAAGACCCCGAATATCGACCGGATCGCGCGCGACGGCATGTTGTTCACCGACTATTACGCTGAGAACAGCTGCACCGCCGGCCGCTCCACGTTTATCACCGGGCAGACGGTGCTGCGTACCGGCATGTCCAAGGTCGGCGTTCCCGGTGCCCCCGTCGGCATCCAGGACCGTGACGTGACCATCGCCCAGGCGCTGAAGCCGCTTGGCTATGCCACCGGGCAGTTCGGCAAGAACCATCTCGGCGACCAGGACCGCTTCCTGCCGACAGCTCATGGCTTCGACGAGTTCTTCGGCAACCTCTATCACCTGAATGCCGAAGAGGAGCCCGAGCGGCCCTACTGGCCGAAGGACGATCCCGCGT
Organism: Ensifer sp. EB106-03-01-XG145; assembly: GCF_058792075.1. Classification (NCBI taxonomy): domain Bacteria; kingdom Pseudomonadati; phylum Pseudomonadota; class Alphaproteobacteria; order Hyphomicrobiales; family Rhizobiaceae; genus Ensifer; species Ensifer sp. EB106-03-01-XG145. Next base: position 266,797 of record NZ_JBYTEC010000009.1, read on the forward strand.
TCCTCAAGTCCTACGCGCCGCGCGGCGTGCTGCATTCCTTCGCCGACGGCAAGGTGGAGGACACCGGCGCGCTCAACAGCAAACGCATGGAAACGATCGACGACGAGACGACCGCCGCGGCGATGGAGTTCATCAAGAAACAGACGGAGGCGAAGAAACCTTTCTTCACCTGGATGAACACGACGCGCATGCATCTGTTCACCCATGTGCGTGACCAATACAAGGGCCAGAGCGGCATGCCCGGCAACGACTATGCCGATGGCATGATCGAGCACGACAACGATGTCGGCAAGCTGCTCGACCTGCTCGACGAATTGAAGATCGCCGACAACACCATCGTCGTCTACACAACCGACAACGGCCCGAACCAGTTCTCCTGGCCGGATGCGGCAACCACACCTTTCCGCAGTGAAAAGGACAGCAACTGGGAAGGCGCCTTCCGTGTCCCGGCGATGGTCCGCTGGCCGGGAAAGATCAAGCCCGGTGTCTCCACCGACATGGTCTCCGGTCTCGACTGGTTCCCGACACTGCTTGCAGCAGCCGGTGACAAGGACATCAAGGAGCGGCTTTTGAAGGGCGCCGACCTCGGCGGCAAGACCTTCAAGGTGCATCTCGACGGCTACAACCAGTTGCCCTACCTCACCGGCGAACAGCCGAAGAGCGCGCGCAACGAGTTCTATTACTTCAATGACGACGCCAAGCTCGTCGGCATGCGCTGGGACAATTGGAAAGCCGTCTTCTGCGAAATGCGCAAGCCCGGTGGCTTCGACGTCTGGCAGGATCCGTTCACCTGCCTGCGCGTTCCGAAGATCTTCAACCTGCGCATGGACCCTTACGAGCGGGCTGATATCGTCTCCGATCAGTACAACGACTGGCGGACGAAGAACGCTTATCTCTTCGCCGAAGCGGTGGGGAAATCGGCGGCATTCCTCGAGACCTTCGTCGCGTATCCGCCAAGCCAGAAGCCGGCAAGCTTCTCGGTCGACCAGATCGAAGAAAGCGTGCACCAGAAGATCGACGAGATCCTGGCGAAGACCCAGCCGGCACAGTAACGCTCTCGAGAAGGCGGCGCCCCGCGCCGCCTTCTCTTTCACTTTTGCTAAAAATGGCGTGCCGCGATGACGAAGAACATTCAGCCCGCTCGAACGGTCTCCTTCGAGGAGTCGATCGAAGACCCTTTGGCGAGACCGCGGACACACGTCGCGCCGGCGATCGCCGCCTTCATGCTCTTCCTCTCCGGCACCGCGGCGCTGATCTTCCAGGTTCTCTGGATCAAGCAGCTCTCGCTCGTCACCGGCATCGACGTCTATGCGGTCAGCACCGGGGTCAGCGCCTTCTTTCTCGGCCTGGCGCTCGGCAGCTTCGCCCTCGGGCGCATTGGCGACCGCTCCCGACAGCCGCTCCACCTCTATGCCCTGCTCGAAACCGGTGTGGCCGTGCTCGGCGCCGGCGTCACCCTCATCCTTTCCCAGATTGCGCCGCTCTTCGTTGCAATCGAAGGTACCAGTGCTCTCGCCGCCTGGGCCTTACTGGTCCTGATCGTCGCGACCCCCGCCTTCCTGATGGGCGGCACCCTTCCCTTGCTGTTACGAGCGCTCAAAGGGGCGCCGGGAGGCGTCGGAGCAAAGGGCGGCCGGCTCTATGCCGCCAACACGCTCGGCGCCATCCTCGGCTGCCTTGCGGTCTCTTTCATCCTCATCCCCACTCTCGGCGTGCAGGCAAGCGGCCTTTTGGCCGCCGGCCTCGGGCTTGGCGCCGCAGCGATCGCACTTTCGCTGAGCACGACAGGGATCCGCGAAGACGCGCAAGCTGATATGCCGATACCGGCGCAGGGCACCGGAGGTTCAAGGTTGGCGCTGATCCTCTATGCCATCGCCGGCGGCGTCGCCCTCGGCTATGAGGTCGCCTGGTCGCAGGCGATCGTGCAATTCATCTCCACCCGTTCCTTTGCCTTTTCCGTGGTGCTGGCCACCTATCTCGCCGGGCTAGCGCTCGGCGCCGCACTCTTTGCGCGCCGGACCGACCGCCTCTCGGATCCCTGGAGTGCCTTCGGCCTGCTCATCACGCTGGCCGGCCTCGTGGCGCTGGCCGAGCTTGCCCTGCTCGGCCCCTGGCTGACGGCGTTGCAGGCCAGCGCGGAAGCGGCCATCGCCGGTATCACTGGCAGCATCTTTGCCGGCATGTGCGCACGCTTCCTCGTCGCGGCGCTCACGATCGTCTTCGTCCCGACGCTGATCCTCGGCGCCGCCTTCCCGGTCGCCCTGCGGCTCGCCGTCGATCCTCATCATGTCGGTCGCGACACCGGGCGCGTTCTGGCGCTCAACACACTCGGCGGCATCGCCGGCACGCTTCTGACCGGCTTCGTGCTGATTCCGTCGTTCGGTATCATCCGAAGCTTCGCCGTTCTCGCCGTCGCTGCAGCCATCATCGGCGTCATCGCAGCCAGCCGCGGGGCGACCGGCTGGAAGGGTTGGCGCCTTGCGGCGCCAGCGCTCGGCGTCGTCACTGTGCTGATCGCCGTGATGGTGCCATCGGACCGGCTGGCCACCTTGCTCAATCTCTCACGCGGCAATGGCACGATCGTCTCCTATGAGGAGGGCCTCGGTGCGACGGTCGCCGTCATCGAACAGGGCCAGCCGGACCGGCGCTTCCGCCGCCTCTATATCCAGGGCGTCTCCAACACCGGCGACGCCATGCCGTCGCTGCGCTACATGCGGCTGCAGGCGCTCTTGCCGCTCATGATCCACAAGGGCGAGCCGAAATCGGCGCTCGTCATCGGGCTTGGCACCGGCATTACCGCCGGCTCATTGCTCGCCTATCCCGGTCTCGACCGACGCGTCGCCGCCGAACTGCTGCCGTCGGTTGCCCGCGCCTCGACATTGTTTGCCGGCAATTTCAACGCGGCAGGGGATAGCCGCCTCGAAGTGCGTGTCGCGGACGGTCGTCGCGAGCTGATGCGCAGCGCGGAGCGCTACGATCTCATCACGCTTGAACCGCCGCCGCCGTCGGCCGCTGGCGTTGTCAATCTCTATTCGTCCGACTTCTACAAGCTGGCACGCGAACGCCTCGCGCCAAACGGTCTTGTTGCGCAATGGCTACCGATCGCCACTCAAAACGACGAGGACACGCGCGTGCTCGTGCGCAGCTTCCTCGACAGTTTCCCGCATGCCTCGCTCTGGTCGACCGAGCTGCACGAGACGCTGCTCGTCGGCTCCGTCGAACCACAGGCGCTCGACGTCGCGCGCATTGCCAAGCGCATGGCCGACCCGTCCGTCGCCGCGGCGTTCAGGGAAGTCGGCATAGATGGTGCAGCCGACCTGCTCGCGACCTGGATGACCGGCCGCGCCGGGCTTGATCGTTACGCCGGATCGGCGCAGCCTGTCACCGACGACCAGCCGCGGATCGAATATGCAAGCTGGGTTCGTCCCGACGAATTGCAGCGCACACTCCCAGCCCTCGTCGGCCTGCGCAGCAAGGCACCGCTTGTCGGAGCGGACGCGGCGCTCGAGAAATCCGTGGCGGACGCCCACAACCGGCTAATGCTGTTCTATCAGGCTTCGCTCAACGCCTATGCCGGCTATCGCGACGAATGGGCGCGTGACATGGAACTGCTGATGCGCGTGAAGCCGGACAATCCCTATTATCGCTGGTTCGTTTCGAGCAGCGAGCGCTGATCGCGCACAGCCGAATCCGGGACCCACGCGACTGCAACTCGCGTCGTGTCGGTTAGGCTAAGATTGATTCCTGCAAAATCGCGGAATAGCGCAAAATTTTTGCACAACGCGAAATGCCTCCGGCACAGATTTGCAACACAGAGGCATTGCCTACGTAGTATCCTGCCGCTGTTGTTCTGCCCTGTGGCAGACAGGGAGGCATTCCATGGAAAAGACGGACAAAGAAAACACCGAAACCACGTCGCGGGCGGCAATGGATGGTGAGATCGGCATTCTCGCGCGCCGCCGCATCGAGGCCGGCATCATCGCGCCGATCTACGAGGCGATGCGCGAGGAGGTCGGCGAAGAGCGCGCGCAAGCAATCCTCGACAAGGCGATCACCAAGGCCGCGATCGAAGCCGGCAGGAGCTTTGCGGCAAAGACGCCTGGCGGCACCAACCTGCGCACCTTCCAAGAACTGCAGGACCTCTGGACGCAGGACGACGCGCTTGTCATCGAGGTGACCAAGGCGACGGATGAGGAATTCCACTACAATGTGAAGCGCTGTCGCTACGCCGAGACCTATCGCGAGATGGGGCTCGGTCATATCGGGCACCTGCTTTCCTGCAACCGCGACGGCGTCTTCTGCACCGGCTACGATCCGCGCATCACGCTTGAACGCACCCAGACGGTAATGCAGGGCGCTACCCATTGCGACTTCCGCTACAAGCTGAACAAGGACGCACCGGAGCAGCCGAAATGAGCGCGGAAGCCTTGCGTTCCGAGCCCCGACGCATCAACACGCCGGTTACAAACGGCGACCGGCTGTGGAACGACATCGTCGCGACCGCACGCTTCGGCGCCGCCGATAAAGGTGGGGTCACCCGCCTGACGCTGACTGAGGAGGACCGTGAGGTCCGCGATTGGTTCGTCGCCGCGTGCCGGACGCTCGGCTGCACTGTCGAGATCGACGGCATTGGCAATATATTCGCGACCTATCCCGGCGAAGACATGTCGCTGCCGGCGATTGCCGTCGGCAGCCATCTCGATACCCAGCCGCAGGGTGGCCGGTTCGATGGCATCCTCGGCGTGCTTGCCGGCCTTGAGGTGCTGCGCACGCTCAAGGAAACATCCACCCTGCTGCGCCACCCGCTGACGGTCGTCAACTGGACGAACGAGGAAGGGTCGCGCTTCTCGCCGGCGATGATGGGATCAGGCGTCTTTGCCGGTGCGCTTTCGCTCGATGCGGCGCACGCGCTCACCGACCGAGACGGCGTCACGGTCGGCGCGGCGCTCGACGCCATCGGCTATCGCGGCGAAGCACGGGTCGCGCCGGCCGCCTTCGCCGCCTATGTCGAGCTCCATATCGAGCAGGGACCGCTGCTGGAAGCCTCCGCAACCGAGATCGGCGTCGTCACCGGCATCCAGGGGCTGCGCTGGTTCGATATCACTGTCACCGGCACCGAGGCCCATGCCGGCAGCACGCCGATGGCACAGCGCGACGATGCGCTTGTCGCCGCGGCCGAAATCGTGCTCGCCGTGCGCGACCTCGCCCGAGAGAACCCGCCCGGTGTCGGCACCGTCGGCTTCGTCGAGGTAGGCCCCAATTCGCGCAATGTCGTTCCCGGCACCGTCCGGCTTCAGATCGACATGCGTCACCCGTCCGAGGCCGGGCTTGATCAGATGCAGGCCGCGTTGGAGGATACCGTCCGCAGCGTCGGGGCAAGCGCCGAACTGAAGCGCATCTGGTCGAAAGCGCCGGTCGTCTTCGATCCATCGATCGTGGATGCCGTGCGCAACAGCGCCGAAGTGCTCGGCCATTCGGCCACGGACATCGTTTCCGGTGCCGGGCATGATGCGGCGCATATCGCGACGATCATGCCAACCGCAATGATCTTCGTGCCTTCCAAGGACGGGCTGTCGCACAACGAGGCGGAATATACCGCGCCCGAAGAATGCGCCCGCGGGGCAGAGGTCCTGTTCCAGACCATTCTGGAACTCGATCGGCGCTGACCGATAAAGCCAAGCACCCACGGCAGACAGTCTGCCGTGGGTGCTTGCAAACCGGTTCCACGGCTTCGCTGCGTTCCTAGCCGCGCTGCGAGTCCAGTTGTTCCTGGTCCTTTTCGACCTGCTGCGCCTTCAGGTAGCTCTCGATCAGCAACTGATATTCCGGAAAGATCTTGGTGTAGATCTCCGCCCATTGCTGGGCGTCGTCGCGGTGCCAGGTGCGCTGCAGTTCGGAGGCGACTGCCGCCGTATCCATCGGCACCACGCCGGCCTGGACGACACGGGCAAGGGTGATCTCCTCAGCCATCTTCGAATAGGTGCCCGAAGCATCTACGACCACGAAGACCTTGTAGCCATCATGGACGGCGCTGATTGCCGGGAAGGCCATGCAGACGCTGGTGATCGTGCCGGCGATGATCAGGGTCTTGCGGCCGGTTTCCTTCACCGCGGCGACGAAATCCGGGTTGTCCCAGGCATTGATCTCGCCGCGACGGGCGACGTACTTGGCATGCGGCGCATTGGCATGGATTTCCGGGATCAGCGGCCCGTTCGGGCCCTGCGGCACGGACGCCGTGGTGATGACCGGCATCTTCGTCAGCGTCGCCATGCTGGCGAGTGCCGCCGCATGGGCGCGCAGCTTCGGCATAGGCATGTCGTTGACGGTCTGGAAAAGGCCGCTCTGGTGGTCGATCAGAAGCATCACGGCGTCATCGGGGTCGATGACCGGGCGCTGTCCGTTGAAATTTGCAGGTGTCATGGTCTTGCTCCTTGTTGGTTGAGCAACCACCCCATTCACGGTGGTTGGCGTTGAGATGAAGATATCTCCGCACCAAACCTGGCGGTAGACGACCATATCGCGCTATAATGTCCTGAAAATAGGACAATTACTCATGCAGGACCTGAACGATCTCAAGCTATTCGTCGACGTAGTCGAGCAGAACGGATTTGCCGCTGCCGCCCGAAAGCTCAACATGCCGCGCTCACGTTTGAGCCGCCGCATCGGCCTTCTGGAAGAGCGGCTCGGGGTGCGGCTGGTGCAGCGCTCGACGCGTCATTTCGTCATCACCGAGATCGGGAGGGAATATTACCGCCATTGCGTCGCCATGCTGGTGGAAGCCGAAGCGGCGCAGGAGATGATCGAGCGCATGCGATCCGAGCCACAGGGCGTGGTCCATGTCAGTTGCCCCTCATCAGTGGTCTATTTCCAGGTCGCAGAAATGATCGCCCGGTTCATGGCAGAATGCCCGAAGGTCGAGGTCGTGCTCGAAAGCACCAACCGGCGCGTCGACGTGCTACGCGAAGGCATCGATATCGCCATCCGCGTCCGCTTCCCGCCACTCGAAGAAAGCGATCTCGTCGTAAAGCGCTTTGCCGAGAGCCGGCAGCGGCTGGTCGCCAGCCCGGGGCTGCTCGCGTCCATCGACAAGCCGCGGATGGCGGCCGACCTCGCCGCCTTCCCCAGCCTTGCCTGGAACCCCGATCGCCCCGAACACGACTGGCGGCTGGAGGGTCCCGGCGGCGCCACCGCAATCGTGCGCCATCGGCCGCGGCTCGTCACCGAAGACATGGTGACGTTGCGGCTTGCCGCCCTGCGCGGTGTCGGCATCTGCCAACTGCCGGAGATGGTGATCCGGCAAGACCTGAAGGATGGCACGCTTGTCGATGTGCTGCCCGACTGGGCGCCGAGGGCCGGCATCATTCACGCGATCTTTCCCTCACGCCGGGGTCTGCTTCCTTCGGTGCGCGCCCTGCTCGATTTTCTAGCCGCCGGATATGCTGAACTTGCCCGTCTGGACGAGCCCAGAACCTGACGGTCGCGCCATTACACCGCGGCGTGCTCTCGTGTTTTCAAGATCGCGGAGAAGCGCGGATCGAACGTGCGGCTGATCGGCTCTGCGGCCGCACCGATCGCCACCGCCCAGGGGTCGGTGAAACCCATCTGCAATCGCGGGAGACTGCGGTCGCGCCGATCGGCGATCGAGGGGAGCAGCGGCATCATCGCCTCGACCAACAGGCGCGCGAGCCCCGGCGGAAGCCCCCCGCACAGGATCACCGTCTGCGGGTCGAAAATCGTCTCGAGCGCCTGAACGGCGGCGCGTAGTTCAAAGACCGCCGCATCGAGCCAACGCCGCACCCGCTCGTCCGGGCCGGCGGCAATCGCATCGATATGGGCGTAAAGCTCAGGATCGGCGGGATCGAGGTCGAGCAGCCTGCAGAGCGAGGCGATCGAAGCGCGATGTTCGAGCGGCGTGCGCTCATCCAGCGATGCGCCACGCGGCAGGCTGAGGATCATGCCGATCTCGCCGGCATTGCCATTGGCGCCGCGGTAGAGCTCGCCGTTGAGGATCAGCCCGGCGCCAAGGCCATAGCCGAGATAGATGCAGATGGCATGGTCGACACCGTGCGCAGCGCCAACCATGCGTTCGGCAGTAGCGGCCGCGGCCGCGTCGTTCTGCAAGCCGACATCGAGCCCCGTGCCGGTCGCAAGCGTCTCCAGCAACGGAAAATTCTGCCACGCCGCCATCATCCAGGTATCGTCGTCGTCGGCTTCGATACCGAAGGGGCCGGGCATCGCCGCCCCAAGGCCGACGAGACGATCCTCCGATTGCGGCGCAATCTCCGAGAGATCACGGCGGGTCTTCTCGATCAGTTCGAGGATCGTCCGGACGCCTGTCGCCGGCCCACCGACCGGCAGGTTGGCCTCGCCACGGGCGAGCACCCGGCCGACGAGATCGACAGCGATGGTCCGCGTCACATGCCTATCAATTTGCAGGCCGATCGCGAAAGCACCCTCCGGCACCAGGCGATAGGGCGTCGAAGGTTGCCCGCGGCCGTTGCGCACCGCCTCGAGCGATTCGACCAGCCCGTCCCGCTCCAGGTCCTCGATGATGTTGGAGACCGTCTGCTTCGTGAGCGCCGTCGCGCGGGCAAGGTCCGCCCGGGACAATTGACCGTTCAGCCGCAGCGCGTCGATCATGACGCGCCGGTTGTGTGCGCTCGTCCCCTCCTGGTTGGTGCCGCTCTTCGCCCGGATCAGGCGCATATCGTTCATCCAAAAAACCCCTCTTGACACTGTTAGAATATTGAACAAAAAATAAGTCAAGACAATTGACTTAATAGGAGCCCAAAAGAGCTCCGGGGGAACGAAAGCAGCGGCAAGCACCGCTGCGGGCGCTCCGATCGATATGTCGACGGCCGCTCGGAAACGGACGGACTTCTCGCATACGGCGCACCGCAGAGGCGCGCCGAAGAAGGCTGAAACGCTCAAGTTACTGGAGGAAATCATGTTGAAATCGATAACAACCACCTTGCTTTGCGCGACCCTCGCCGGCGTCTCCTTCGTCGGCCACGCGCATGCGGAAACGACGCTCAACGCCCTCTTCATGGCCCAGGCCGCCTATAGCGAGGCGGATGTGCGCGCCATGACCGAGGCCTTCACCAAGGCCAACCCGGACGTGAAGGTTAATCTCGAATTCGTGCCCTATGAGGGCCTGCACGACAAGACCGTGCTGGCGCAGGGTTCCGGCGGCGGCTACGACGTCGTGCTCTTCGATGTGATCTGGCCGGCCGAATATGCAAGCAACAAAGTGCTCGTCGATGTGACCGACCGCATCACAGGCGAGATGAAATCCGGCGTGCTGCCGGGCGCCTGGACGACCGTCGAATATGACGGCAAGCGCTATGGCATGCCCTGGATCCTCGACACCAAATATCTGTTCTACAACAAGGAAATCCTGGAGAAGGCCGGCATCAAGGCGCCGCCCAAGACCTGGGACGAGCTTGCCGAACAGGCCAAGCTAATCAAGGACAAGGGTCTGCTCGCAACCCCGATCGCCTGGAGCTGGTCGCAGGCCGAAGCCGCGATCTGCGACTACACCACCCTCGTCAGCGCCTATGGCGGCAAATTCATCGACGGCGGCAAGCCGGCCTTCACCTCGGGCGGCGGCCTCGACGCGCTCAACTACATGGTGACGAGCTACTCTTCTGGCCTCACCAATCCGAACTCCAAGGAGTTTCTGGAGGAGGACGTCCGCAAGGTGTTCCAGAACGGCGAAGCCGCATTCGCTCTCAACTGGACCTATATGTACAACCTCGCCAACGATCCGAAGGAAAGCAAGGTTGCCGGCAAGGTCGGCGTCGTGCCAGCGCCGGGCGTTGCGGGCAAGAGCGAAGTCTCCGCCGTCAACGGCTCGATGGGTCTTGGCATCACTTCGACCAGCAAGAACCCGGACGAGGCCTGGAAGTACATCGTCTACATGACGTCGCAGCAGACGCAGAATGCTTACGCCAAGCTCAGCCTGCCGATCTGGGCTTCTTCCTACGAAGATGCCAGCGTCACCAAGGGCCAGGAAGAGTTGATCGGCGCTGCCAAGCTCGGCCTCGCGGCCATGTATCCGCGTCCAACGACCCCCAAGTACCAGGAACTTTCGACTGCCCTTCAGCAGGCGATCCAGGAAGCACTGCTCGGCCAGGCTTCGCCTGAGGACGCCTTGAAGACGGCGGCCGAAAACAGCGGCCTCTGAGCCGCCCTCCCAAGCCCCGGGCGGACAACCGCCCGGGGACCGCGGGAATGTGCGGTGGCGTTGGCATCCAGGCGCTTTAACACTCTGATTTGGCGCATCATTCGCTTGGGTCGATGACGATCCGGGGCAATATGCGATAGCATGACGGGGCTCCCTAGGCCCGAGAAGGTTTCCATCCTATGTCCGGCACCTGGATAACAACGCGCGCATGGCTGCTCATGCTGCCGCTGCTGGTGGTCATGATCGCCGTGATCGGCTGGCCGTTGATCGATACGGTCAGGCTTTCCTTCACCGACGCCAGGCTCGTCGGCACGGAAGGCACGTTCGTCGGCCTCGCCAACTATGCCAAGATGCTCGGCGGCTCGAACTTCCTGCGCGCCTTCGTGACGACGACCTGGTTCGCCGTCGTCTCGGTCACCGCTGAAATGGTGCTCGGGGTGCTCGCAGCCCTGCTGCTCAATCAACAATTTCGCGGGCGCACGGCTCTCAGAGCCTTGATGATCCTGCCCTGGGCTCTGCCGACGGTGGTCAACGCCACGCTCTGGCGGCTGATCTACAATCCCGAATATGGCGCGCTCAACGCCGTCCTGACGCAAATCGGCCTGATCGACAGCTACCGCTCCTGGCTCGGCGAACCTGGCTCGGCGCTGACGGCGTTGATCATCGCCGACTGCTGGAAGAACTTTCCGCTGGTTGCGCTGATCGCGCTCGCGGCACTCCAGGCCGTGCCGCGCGACATCACCGCCGCCTCGCTCGTCGATGGCGCGGGTCCGCTCAATCGCTTTCGCTATGTCATCATGCCGTATCTGGCGGGTCCCCTGCTGGTGGCCCTGGTGCTGCGCACGATCGAGGCGTTCAAGGTGTTCGACCTGATCTGGGTCATGACCCGCGGCGGGCCGGCCAACAGCACGCGCACGCTATCGATCCTCGTCTACCAGGAAGCGTTCTCCTTCCAGCGTGCCGGATCGGGCGCCTCGCTGGCGCTGATCGTCACGCTGCTCGTAACCGTACTCGCCGTCGCCTATGCAGCAATGGTGCGCAAAGCCGCAGGAGCATCCTGATGGAACGCCAGAACCCGGTTTTCACCGCCTTCGTCTATGCTGCGGCTCTGCTGCTGGCAGCCATCATCCTGGCCCCCATTCTCTGGCTCTTCGTCATGAGCATTTCGTCGGCCGCCGACCTCTCGACAAAGCCGCTCAACTGGTGGCCCAACGAGATCGATCTGTCGCGCTACCGCCTGCTGTTGTCCACGATCGAAAACAGCACCGGCGCTGCCTTTACCGCCTCGCTCTTCAACAGCCTGAAGGTTGCCGGGATGGCAACGCTGGCGGCGATCGCGGTCGCCATTCCCGCCGCCTGGGCGGTATCGCGCACATCCAACGTTTCCTGGTCGCTCTATGCGGTGATCGCCACCTACATGCTGCCGCCAGTAGCGCTTGCCGTGCCGCTCTATATGGGGCTTGCCTATCTCGGCCTTCTGAACTCGGTCTTCGGCCTCGCGCTTGTTTATCTCACCATTCTGGCGCCCTTCACCACCTGGCTGCTGAAATCCGGCTTCGATTCCATCCCGAAGGAAATCGAGAGTGCCGCGATGATCGACGGCGCCCGTCTCGACCAGATCCTCCGGCTCATTACCCTGCCACTTGCGGCACCCGTCATGGCGACGTCGGCGCTCTTTGCCTTCCTGCTCGCCTGGGACGAATTCTTCTACGCGCTGCTATTCACGTCGGATCTGCGCGCCAAGACCCTCACGGTTGCCATTTCCGATCTCGCCGGCGGCCGTGTCTCCGATTACGGGCTGATCGCCACAGCCGGGGTGCTGGCCGCCCTGCCCCCGGTGTTGATCGGTCTCGTCATGCAGCGTGCCCTCATTTCCGGGCTCACCAGCGGCGGCGTCAAAGGATGACGGCTATGACCAATTCGGAACGCCCCGCCGGGCTCGTCGCGATCGATCGCGAAATGGCGCGTCAGGCCTCGGACGCCATCGCCTCCGTGCACCAGGCGACAGCGATGGCGGCCAGTGTCGCTGCCTCACTGAAGTCTACCGGCAAGCTGCTGCTGCTCGGCATGGGCGGCTCGCATGCCGTCGGTCGCGCCGTCGAGCCGCTCTACCGCGCCCATGGCATCGACGCCATTGCCCTGCCGCTCTCGGAACAACTCGGCCAGCCGCTTGTCATCGAAGGCAAGACGATCCTCATTACCTCGCAGTCCGGCGAAAGCGCCGAGGTGCTGCGCTGGTTCAGCGAAACCAATGGCGCAACGCCGCACACCTTCGGACTGACGCTTGAAGGCGGTTCCTTCCTCGCCAGCAATGCGCCGTCTCTGGTCGGCGTCGGCGGCACCGAAAAGGCCTTTGCCGCCACCCGCAGCCTGACTATCAGCTTCGCCCTGCACCTCGCCATTCTCGCCGCCCTCGCCGATGATCCGGCCGATGCCCTTCACGCATTGGAAAACCCGCAATCGCCCGATACGTCGGCGGCACTCGAAGCCCTGCACAGCGTCCGATCCGTTGTAACTTCGGGCCGCCGGCTGCAAGGCCTCGCCGAAGCGATCGGCCTCGGTCTGACCGAGCTTTCCCGCCTGCCCTGTTTCTCGCTTGAAGGCGGCCAACTTCGCCACGGCCCGATGGAAATGCTCGGTCCATCCGTCGGTGTTGTGCTCTTCCGCGCGGCAGATCCGACCGCCGGCCTTGTAGAAGCCATGGCGCTTTCCGCCGCCGAAGCCGGCTCGCCGGTCATCGTCTTCGATGCTTCCGGCGAGGCGCCAGTCGAAGGCGTCAGCACCATTCCCTTTGCGCCGGCCGCGGGCATGGCGGCGATCTTCGCCATGCTGCCCGTCGCCCAGTCCTTCATGATCGCCTTTGCGGCGTCGCGTGTCGAGAATGCCGGCACCCCCGTGCGCTCGACCAAGATCACCCGGAGCGAATAAACGATGCGTCCTCTTGCCGTGGTCGGCAATGCCAATGTCGATCTCATCCTCGGGCCGGCGGCCCCCTGGCCCAAAGCCGGCACCGAAATCATCGTCGACCACGACGAGCTGCGTGTCGGCGGCTGCGCCGGCAACAGCGCGCTCGCCTGGGATTCGCTCGGCGTCGACTATGCGATCGCCGCCAATGTCGGCAACGATCAGTTCGGCACCTGGTTGAAGGAGGCTTTTCCCGAGCGCTCCAAGTCCTGGCCGGTCGAGAATGTCGGGACCACGCTTTCCGTCGGCATTACCCATCCCGACGGCGAGCGTACCTTCTTCACCACGCGTGGGCATCTGCCGCTGCTCAGCTTCGAGGAAGTCCGCACCATGCTCGACGGCGAGAAGCTCCGCGGTGGTTACGCGCTGCTGACCGGTGCCTTCCTGACCGATGCGTTGACATCGGACTATGACCGCTTCTTCGACTGGGCTGATGCCCACGACATCACCGTCGCGCTCGACACCGGCTGGCCGCTCGACGGCTGGACGCAAACAAACTGCGCGGCGACCATCGATTGGCTGAAGCGTTGCCGGCTGGCACTCTTCAACGAGGTCGAAACGACCACGCTGACGGGCCTCTCCGACCCGACCGAGGCAGCGCACGAGCTCAGGAAACATATGCCCGAAGGCGCGATCGTCGTCGTCAAGCGCGGTCCGCATGGCGCGATCGCCATCGACGCGGATGGCCGCTTTTCATCAGCCGCAGCACCCGTCGTTTCCGTCGTCGATACCATCGGCGCCGGCGATGTCTTCAATGCCGGGTTCCTGGCGGCACTTGCGGCCGAGATGCCTTTGGGGGCCTGTCTTCGCACCGGCGTCGCCATCGCCTCGGAGGCGATTTCCACCCTGCCGCGCAGCTACGGCAACCCACTTTCGTCCTACCTTCAGGAGACCGGCGCATGAGCGCTCTCGCCATTCAGAACATTCACAAGCGCTATGGCGAGGTCGAGACGCTGAAGGGCATCGACATCGATCTCGAGAGCGGCGAGTTCCTGGTGCTGCTCGGCTCATCCGGCTGCGGCAAGTCGACCCTGCTCAACATCATCGCCGGGCTTGCGGAGCCGAGCGGCGGCGACATCCGCATCGGCGACCGCTCCATTCTCGGCGCCCACCCGAAGGACCGCGACATCGCCATGGTGTTCCAGTCCTATGCGCTCTACCCGAACATGAGCGTTGCAAGGAACATCGGCTTCGGTCTTGAAATGCGGAAGGTCCCCGCGGCCGAGCGCGAAAAGGCGGTGGCGGAGACGGCAAAGCTGTTGCAAATCGAGAACCTGCTCGACCGCAAGCCGAGCCAGCTCTCGGGCGGCCAGCGCCAGCGCGTCGCCATCGGCCGGGCGCTGGTGCGCAATCCGCAGGTGTTCCTCTTCGACGAGCCGCTCTCCAACCTCGACGCCAAGCTGCGCATGGAGATGCGCACCGAGCTCAAGCGCCTGCACCAGATGCTGAAGACCACGATCGTCTACGTCACCCACGACCAGATCGAGGCGATGACACTCGCGACCCGCATCGCGGTGATGCGTGACGGGCGGATCGAGCAACTCGGCACGCCGGAAGAGATCTACGACCGCCCGGCCACGCTCTATGTCGCCGGCTTCGTCGGCTCGCCGCCGATGAACATCTTGGATGCGACCGTTGTGGAAGGTCGGTTGAAAATCGCCGGCGACGGCCAGGCGATCGCCCTGCCGGCACGCCTCCGCAACGTTGTCTCCGACGGCCAGCGCGTAAAGGCTGGTATTCGCCCGGAAGCGCTGCAACTTGCCGCTGGTGACGAGCCGGCGCCGCAGTTCAAGGCACGCGTCGAGGTGGTCGAATTGACCGGCCCCGAACTCGTCACCACTGCGCGGATCGGCGACCAGCGCATCACCGCCTGCCTGCCACCGCGCAGTTCGGTCCTGTCGGGCGAAGAGCGTGCCTTCACGATCGAGGCGGATGCCCTTCATCTCTTCGATCCCGACACCGGCCGGTCGCTGGCGAAAGACTGAGGGTGCCTGCGGGCGACGACCGGGATTGCTTTGGCAACGCCTTTTCCTTCTTGTGAGAATCGTTCATCACACGTTGTCCCGCGCGAGAAGAGGAAGTGACCGCGATGCCCCTGCCGATCGAAACGCCGGCCGTTCTCGTCGACCTCGAAATTGCCAAGCGCAATATCGAGCGCTTCCAGGCCTATGCCGATGAACATGGCATTCGCGTGCGCCCGCATATCAAGACGCACAAGCTGCCGCAGATGGCCGAGCTTCAGCTTGAGGCCGGCGCCGTTGGCATCACCTGCCAAAAGGTGACCGAAGCCGAAGCAATGGTCGAGGGCAGCGACCGGATCAAGGATGTGCTGATCACCTACAACATTCTCGGCGAGGCCAAGATGGCGCGGCTGGAGCGGCTCAATGGCCGCGTCGCGCTTGCCGTCGTCGCCGACAGCGAGACCGTCATCGACGGGCTTGCGGAATACTTCGCCGGCAAGGACAAGCCGCTTCGCGTTTTCGTCGAATGCAACACCGGTGCCGATCGTTGCGGCGTTGGTGCGCCGGCTGAGGCGGCGAGACTTGCCAGCCAGATCGAGGATGCGAAGGGGCTCGTGTTCGGCGGCCTGATGACCTATCCCCCCGTCAACGGCGAGGCAAAGGTCCAGGCCTTCATGAGCGAAGCAAAGAGGCTGATCGAAGCCGACGGCATCGCGGTGCCGGTGATCACCTCAGGCGGCACGCCGAGCATGATGCACGCCGCCGCTGCGCCGGTTGCCAGCGAATATCGCCCCGGCACCTATATCTACAACGACCGTTCGTTGGTGTCTCGCGGTGTGGCAAACTGGGATGAATGCGCGCTGACGGTGGTTGCGACCGTCGTCTCCGTCCCATCCGAAACCCGCGCGATCATCGATGCCGGCAGTAAGGTGTTGACCTCGGATCTGCTGGGACTGACAGGCTATGGTCACGTGCTCGGCCGCGACGACATCCGCATCGACCAGCTCTCGGAGGAACACGGCCGCCTCGTCACCGATGGGCCGATCAACCTCAAGGTCGGTGACCAGCTCCGCATCGTGCCCAACCACGCCTGCGTCGTGACCAACATGGTCGATGCGGTCCACATCGTCGAAGGGGACACGCTCAAGGACACGTGGCCGATCGTCGCCCGCGGCCGCGTGCTCTAGTTTCGCACCCTAGGGACCCAGAAATCTGTGCCTGCCTGTGATCCCCGTATTTGCCACGAAATGCAGGGCTGAAGGCTCTTCGACGGACCGTTCCGGCAGACGCTCGAAAGGAGAATCGACGCGCGCCCACTCGACACCGGCATCACGCCCTCCATCTAATGGTCTTGGCGGGCCGGCACGGCCATCTTGGGCGGTTGCAGGCAAACCGTTCCCGAAAAGGCGGCGAGAACGATAGGACATTTCCCGATTGCCGCCCCCGGTGTCATCTGTTTGCGTTGTAGCAGTCGATAAAATTGATAGTTTTATCTGGTAACCGATGGAGGTCGAAATGGTCTTTGGACGAATTACCGGAATGGTGGGACTGGCAATTGTGCTCGGGGGCCTGCAGCTGGGAGCTGCGAGTGTTGCGTTTGCCGACACGACGATCTTGAACGTGTCCTACGATCCGACACGTGAACTCTATAAGGACTTCAATGCTGCCTTCGCTGAGAGGTGGAAGGCCGACACTGGCGAAACCGTGGCGATCCAGACGTCGCACGGCGGCTCCGGCAAGCAGGCCCGCTCGGTCATCGACGGCCTGCAGGCAGATGTCGTAACGCTGGCGCTCGAAGCCGATATCGACGCGATCGCCAAGGAAACCGGCAAAATCCCGGCGGACTGGAAGACGAAGTTCGAGAACAACAGCGCGCCCTACACATCGACGATCGTGTTCCTGGTGCGCAAGGGCAACCCCAAGGGCGTCAAGGACTGGGGCGATCTGGTGAAGCCGGACATCCAGGTGATCACGCCGAACCCGAAGACTTCGGGCGGCGCGCGCTGGAACTTCCTGGCTGCCTGGGCCTATGGTCGGGCTGCCAATGGCGGAGATGACGCCAAGGCACAGGAATATGTGGCGGAACTCTTCAAGCATGTTCCGGTGCTCGATACCGGCGCGCGCGGAGCGACGACGACCTTCGTGCAGCGTGGCCTTGGCGACGTGCTTCTCGCCTGGGAAAACGAAGCCTATCTGTCGCTCGAGGAACTCGGCCCCGACAAGTTCGAGATCGTCACGCCGTCAATCTCGATCAAGGCCGAACCGCCGGTGGCGCTCGTTGACGGCAACGTCGACGCCAAGGGCACCCGCAAGGTAGCGGAAGCCTATCTCGGCTACCTCTACAGCGATGCCGGCCAGAAGATCGCCGCCAAGCATTACTACCGGCCGTTCAAGCCGGCAGTAGCCGATCCGGCCGATGTCGCCCGCTTCGGCGAACTGAAGCTCGTCACCATCGAAGACTTCGGCGGCTGGAAGGAAGCCCAGCCGAAATTCTTCGGCGATGGCGGCGTCTTCGACCAGCTTTACAAGCCAGGCCAATAAGACCGACCTTAGACGCGCGGCTGGACAATCCGACCGCGCGTCTTGCTTTGCCGCGCCGGGCCATTGGCACGAAGCGCGGTTCAATACGTCTCGCGAGCTTTGTAAAGGTAGTGTCATTGACGGAAGCGACGAAGACTGCGCCCTGGCGATTTCGCCAGCCGAGTGTTTTGCCTGGCTTTGGGCTGTCGCTCGGGATCACGCTGAGCTGGCTGGTGCTGATCGTGTTGATCCCGCTGTCGGGGCTGGTGTGGCGGGCCAGCGGGCTCGGCTGGGCCAAGTTCTTTGAGCTGGCGCTCGATCCGCGCACGCTCAATGCCCTGAAGATCTCGTTCGGCACGGCGTTTCTCGCCGCCGTCATCAACCTCGTCTTCGGCGTCATCCTCGCCTGGGTGCTGGTGCGCTATCGTTTCCCCGGCAAACGGGTGATCGATGCCATGGTCGACCTGCCGTTCGCCCTGCCGACGGCGGTCGCCGGCATTGCCTTGACGACGCTTTATGCCGGCAACGGCTGGATCGGCCAGTTCATCGAGCCGCTCGGGCTGAAGATCGCCTTTACGCCATCCGGCATCGTCGTCGCGCTGATCTTCGTCGGCCTGCCGTTTGTCGTCAGGACCGTGCAGCCGATCATGGAGGAGATCGACAAGGAGGTGGAAGAAGCCGCCGCCACGCTCGGCGCCAGCCGCTTCCAGACGATCAGCCGGGTGCTGTTGCCGGGACTGCTGCCGGCCGGCCTGACCGGCTTCGCCCTCGCCTTTGCCCGCGGCGTCGGCGAATACGGCTCGGTGATCTTCATCGCCGGCAACCTGCCTTATGTCTCCGAGATCGCGCCGCTTCTGATCG
Organism: Ensifer sp. EB106-03-01-XG145; assembly: GCF_058792075.1. Lineage (NCBI taxonomy): Bacteria > Pseudomonadati > Pseudomonadota > Alphaproteobacteria > Hyphomicrobiales > Rhizobiaceae > Ensifer > Ensifer sp. EB106-03-01-XG145. The sequence continues at coordinate 285,289 of NZ_JBYTEC010000009.1, forward strand.
TCATCAGGCTCGAAGAGTTCAACTACGCCGCCGCCACCGCCATTGCCGCGGTGATGCTGGCGATCTCCTTCGCCATGCTGCTCCTCATCAACTCGATCCAGGCCTGGAGCCGGCGGAGATATGTCTATGTCGCATGATCTGACCGCCAATCCCCTGCCCGCATCCGGCCCGCAACGCGCCTTGCCGGAGCTGGCCGCCGCCACCTCCGAAAGCCGCTTTGCCCGGCTGACCCTGACGATCACGGCGCTTGTCTTCGTCGCCCTGT
>NZ_JBYTEC010000010.1:0-282056 GCF_058792075.1 Ensifer sp. EB106-03-01-XG145
GAAATCGCAGGCGAAAGACGCCAACAGCCATCAGGCCGCGCCGCCGATCACCAAATCAGCGGTAATTCGAGGTCTCCAGCCGGCATAAACCGGCACGATCCCGGCCGCAAAAGCGCTGTCGACGCCCGCAAGGTCGGTCACCTGGTTGACATAACCGCGCTCGACCAGCGTCCGGGTGATCGCCGAACGCGGCTGAAAGGCATCGGTGGGGCTGTCGGAATGGGTCATTAGGGCTCTCCATGGCATTGCCGCCAGGGAGCACTGAACAAAACAAAGCCGCCTGACGGCGGCTTGTTTAAAGGCATGATCGAAACGCGCCGCTCCCTATGGAGACGTCGCATAATAGGTGGCAGCGATGAGCGCGGTCTTGATCATCGTTTGGTTGTAGCGGGGAATGGGGGAGGCGGCAAGGGGTCGTCGTCGGTTAGCCCAACTCAGGCAACGCGATAGCGGGGACTATACCTCACCTAAGTATCTTTAATCTTCTAAGGTCTTTCGCGGATACCTGCGTAGTTTGTTTGTTAAACAACTCTACGCTAGCTGCTGCGCGAACACCGGTATACAGGCCGTAGTCCAATATCAGTGCCATAAATTTTGTCCCTGCTTCCTTTGGTGTTATTCCCTCAGAAATAACGTGTAAAAGGCGTAGTTGAACAAGGCTCATGATATCCTTAAAATGTGCCTCTCCCGATTTTATTTCTACCAAAAATGCATTGGTCTTGTTTATTATGACGCAAAAATTTCTGATCTTTTCTAGCAGATCATTTAACCGGGCGGCGGAGGCGCTCGCGTCCGTTTGAAGATCTTTAATCTTAATGCTCAAGTTGTCCGACGCGGCCATGTTAACGTTGGAAACTGTTACCCGCTTTCTGTTCTCCGACGCGGCCTTCAACATCGACTGCGAGAATAGATTTATCCCATCACGTGGGACGCCCGCGCTCACCCAAGTTAAACGCGGAAGCACCTCCGCGGATGAGCAGAGCCTCCGTATGGACGGCAACCCGGAATAGGCCGCATGCGAGTCAAGAATGGCCTCGAGATGTTTTGTGGCCTTATCAGGAGTCGTTAGATTGTAGTCCAAGCCAAGTCGCTGCGCGTCTTGTGGGATCTCGATGCCTGCCTTGCTCGCGTTGTCGTAGGTCTTAACTAGATTTTCAATCGCTGATATCTTTAGGTATACTCTATTTCCCCTTGCTATTGAGTAGAGTACATCCATTAAGATGTGCTGGTATTCTGACGGGAATACGTGGAGATCATCCAAGTAAATAAATAGATTGTCGCTGGAGGAAACGCTTTCGAGCAAACGCCGAAGCCGTGGTGTGAGTTTTCTCAGGTCTGCGACAGAATGCTCCGTTGCTTCAAGCTTGTGTCGTAGGCTTGCGACTTCCTCTGAAACCGAAGGTGGAAAATCTATCTTGTAAAGTATCTCGGTAATAACGTCCGAAACCGCCTGTTCATCGTTTCTACCGGAAAACATTTGCAAATCTACCCAAGCATTCGGCAGATTTTCGCGTTGGCGAACTCTAAAGCAATAGAGCAGGAGCATTGATTTTCCCGCGCCTCGCCTCCCTGTCACCACATGATTCGCTGCGGACACGATTTGAGCTTCGGCCCCGGTCACTGAGGGTGTGTAGCGATCGAAAAAGTCGTCCGAAAAGCTGTACTGATTGATATTTTGGCTCTCACTTAGAACCTTCAGCAGAAGTCGAGCTTCCGGCCCACTGATAATGAAGTCGCGAGTTCTTTGTTTCAGAGTAACGTGAAAATCGCTGCCTCCTCCAAATTGCTGAATGCATTCGTTCAGAATCGAGTAAAATCTGTCGGTTACGGCCGAAACATAGATAACTCTTACTAGGCGATCACCTTTCTCGATATCTTCATATTCTAACCCAACGAGACCGGTTCTCTTTTCGAAGTTAGAAAGAACTTCGTCAGCTGCCTTCTTCGAGTTCATATTTTCTTTCCTAACTGAACTCCGCGAAGCGTGAGGTAATCATGGGCATCGCGGAGGAAGGAGGTTACCAGACGCGAATAGTCGGATGTAGTGTTTATGAGATCTGTAGCCTTCGCCAAGTGGTCATAATCGCAAGAATTTCTATCGTCTCGTAAAGTGCTGAGCGTATTTTCGTATGTCGCTTTGTTGGGAAAGTTATTCGGCAATGCGCCGATTTTTGAATGGTCTTTTACATCTGTTGAATGGTTTCCGTCATTGTCAAACCTGATTGCTTTCGATGCATTGTAGCTTGCGTAATAAAGCCTGGAGATCTTTTGGCGCCAATGCGGAGATTTCAAATTTATTGCAAATCTGTAGTGAGTAATTCCTAGATTATACATTGCGGCCGAGTGCTTTCTGGCTTCTGTTTTTATTTTATCTATGTCCGCAGGTGAAAGAAAACTCGAGTACGCACTTGCGATTTTACTTGGATTGCCTGCTTTCAAAAATTCTTGATCCATAGTCAATCTCAGTAATCCCAATCCAGCTTTACAGGCCGATTCGTCCGTGTCTATCGACCTTATGCTATCAGTGGATGTTCGCAACTGAGAATTGAAAGGCAATGCGTAACGCGATTGCCAGCGCGCGCGGCTTGAACACCGCTGCGATGTTTTCACCGCCCCGGCCGCCCCGTCTTCCCCTTCGTCCGGCCCTTCTGCCGCTTCTCATCTGCCGGGTCCTCATAGGACCCCACGCCCGGTTTCGCCCGGGTGAGGATCGGTTTTTCCGGGACGTGGCCGATGACAGGCTTTTCGGTGCGGCCGACGGTCATTTCGTCCAGAGTGTTCCTGCGGAACAGCGACCGGTCCGCGCCGGCGGGGGTCGCGACGTCGCGGCCCATGTCGTCGCGGGCCGGTTTCTGGAAGAGAGACTTGTCGTCCGTGGTCTTAGATCCTCGGGTTGAACCCGAGGACGAGGATGACGGAGAAGAAGGGGACGTCGACGCGGAGGCACCCTTGCGGCCCTCCTGCGACCGTGCCTCTTCCCGTGCCATCGGGTCGTCCATCGCCGCCAGCTCGGCGGCCTTGAGGCGTTTGATCTCGTCGCGGAGGCGGGCGGCCTTTTCGAAGTCGAGGTCGGCGGCGGCGTCGCGCATCTGCTTTTCCAGCGCGTTGAGGTGCGCCTGCAGGTTGTTGCCGACGAGGTGGCCGCCGTCGGCGAAGCCCTTGCCGGCGACGCCGGAGATGTCGGCGCGGACGTGGTCCTTTTCGTAGACCGAGTCGAGAATGTCGGAGATTTTTGCCTTCACCGATTCCGGGGTGATGCCGTTGGCCTCGTTATAGGCCATCTGCTTTTCGCGGCGGCGGCTGGTCTCGTCCATGGCACGCTGCATCGAGCCGGTGATCTGGTCGGCATAGAGGATGACCTTGCCGTCGACGTTACGGGCGGCGCGACCGATGGTCTGCACCAGCGACGTCTCGGAGCGCAGGAACCCTTCCTTGTCGGCGTCGAGAATGGCGACGAAGCCGCATTCGGGAATGTCGAGGCCCTCGCGCAGCAGGTTGATGCCGACGAGCACGTCGAAAGCGCCGAGCCGCAAGTCGCGGATGATCTCGATGCGCTCCAGCGTGTCGATGTCGGAGTGCATGTAGCGCACGCGAATGCCCTGTTCGTGCAGGTATTCGGTGAGATCCTCGGCCATGCGCTTGGTGAGCACGGTCACCAGCGTGCGGTAGCCGGCGGCCGCCGTCTCGCGGATTTCGCCCAAGACGTCGTCGACCTGGGTCTTGGCCGAGCGCACTTCGACCGGCGGGTCGATCAGGCCGGTCGGGCGGATGACCTGTTCGGCAAAGACGCCGCCGGACTGTTCCAGTTCCCAGCTGCCGGGGGTCGCCGAAACGGCGATCGTGTCGGGGCGCATGGCGTCCCATTCCTCGAAGCGCAAGGGGCGGTTGTCCATGCACGAGGGCAGGCGGAAGCCGTATTCGGCCAGCGTCGCCTTGCGGCGGAAGTCGCCGCGATACATGCCGCCGATCTGGCTGACGGAGACATGGCTCTCGTCGATGAACAGCAGCGCATTGTCAGGGATGTATTCGAACAGCGTCGGCGGCGGCTCGCCGGGATTGCGGCCGGTGAGGTAGCGCGAATAGTTCTCGATGCCGGCACAGGAGCCGGTCGCCTCCAGCATCTCGATGTCGTAGCGGGTTCGCTGTTCCAGCCGCTGGGCTTCGAGCAGGCGGCCGCCCTTTTCCAGCTCGGCCAGGCGATGCACCAGCTCTTCCTTGATCGCCTTGATGGCGCCGTTCAGCGTCGGGCGCGGCGTGACATAGTGCGAGTTGGCGTAGATTTTGACCGATTTCAGGTCGCCGGTCTTCTGGCCGGTCAGCGGGTCGAACTCGGTGATCGCATCGATCTCGTCGCCGAACATGGAGATGCGCCAGGCCGCATCCTCCAAGTGGGCCGGGAAGATTTCAATGGTATCCCCGCGTACGCGAAAAGAGCCGCGCTGGAAATCCATGTCGCGGCGCTTGTACTGCTGCGCCACCAGGTCGGCGAGCAGCTGCCGCTGGTCGAGCCGGTCGCCGACGCTCATCTGGAAGGTCATGGCGGTATAGGTCTCGACCGAGCCGATACCGTAGATGCAGGAGACCGAGGCGACGATGATGCAGTCGTCGCGCTCCAAGAGCGAGCGGGTGGCCGAGTGGCGCATGCGGTCGATCTGTTCGTTGATCGAGGATTCCTTCTCGATGAAGGTATCCGAGCGCGGCACATAGGCTTCCGGCTGGTAATAGTCGTAGTAGGAGACGAAATATTCGACCGCGTTGTTGGGGAAGAAGTTCTTGAACTCGGAATAGAGCTGGGCGGCCAGCGTCTTGTTCGGCGCCAGAATGACGGCGGGACGCTGCGTGGCTTCGATCACCTTGGCCATGGTGAAGGTCTTGCCCGAGCCGGTGACGCCGAGCAGCACCTGGCTGCGCTCGCCGGAGTTCAGGCCCTCGACCAGATCGGCGATCGCCGTCGGCTGGTCGCCGGCCGGCTCGTAATCGGAGACCATCTGGATTTCGACGCCGCCTTCGGATTTCGGCGGCCGGGCAGGGCGGTGCGGCGTCCAGAGCTTGCCGTCCTTGAACAGCGGGTTGCCGCTTTCGATCAGCGCCGACAGCGCTTCCACCGTGGCGGTGACGCCGGATTTGGCCGTCAGCCTGTCGGCATCCTCCAGCGACACGTCCAGGCCGGCGACCGGGTTGAGGCCGGCGGCGGCGCGGGTCTTCGGGTCGGTCGAGCCGCCCATCGAGGTGCCGCGCGCGGACTTGCTGCCGACGATCTCGACCTTGCTCTTCTTCCCGGCCTTCTTCGGCATCGCGTCGTCATCCGCGCCCGCGGCCTTGCGCGCCGCCTTCGAGGCGGCGATCTCTACCGTCTTGCGGTGCTTGCCGGCCTTGGAGGCGATCTGACGCTGGGTTTCGAAAGCGGAGGCTTCCGCATCCGCCTCGAGCTGCTTCACCCAATCCGAGACGTTGCCGCTGAGCGGCGTGCCGGACAAGGGCGCCTGCGGCGCTTCTTCGAAACCGGACGGCGTGGAGGGCTTCGGCGGGGCATTCTTCGGAGCTTTGGTCATGGCGGGGAATATGGCGAGAGTCCGGTCGAAAGAAAAGGGGCGAGTGAGTACAAAAAGGCAACATTTCGCAGTGCTTCGGCGACAGCTTTGCACGCGAAACGGCAGGGGCGTGGCGTTGAATTTGCGGACGACTGGGCGCCCAACGAGTGGCAGCGCCACCACTCGGGCCGACGGCCGGGTCACGCTTGCCTCAACCGCGACGAGCCGGACTGGCTCGTTGATATAACTCTTACGGTTGCGATGTGCCGTTACGTTACTCCAATTGGGCGACAAGACATAAATCCCTGCAGCGTGATAACAATAACACTTTGGAGGGTGCCATGTTCTACTTGCGTGGCGCCGCACTCATCTCGATTTGTGCTGCGTTTTGCCAACCGCTTCCTGTCAGCGCTGCCGAACCTGTCGGCCAGGCGGTGCAGATTCGCACGTCAGTCAGCGGCGCGCGAGGTCCGATCGCGGTCAAGGACCCGGTCTACAAGGACGAACGGATTTCGACATCGAAGTCCGGTCTCGGCCAGTTCGTCTTCCAGGATGGCACCAAGCTTGCGGTCGGCTGGGGTTCGTCCGTGGTCATCGACAAATTCGTCTACGATGATGCCAAGTCGGTGAAGAAGCTGACGATCATGGCCGCCAAGGGCACGTTCCGCTGGATCAGCGGCAAGTCCGGGCACTCCGCCTATGAAATCGTCACGCCGGCCGGCACGATCGGCGTTCGCGGCACCGCCTTCGATTTTTATGTCGGCCGCGACGGCACCACCGCTGTCGTGCTGCTCAGCGGCGCCGCAAGCTTCTGTGGCGCCGGCGGCTGCCGGCAATTGACGCAGCGTTGCGACTGCGTCGTCGCCAAGCCGGGCGGCGGCATCAGCGATCCGAGAAGGGTCAGTCGCAATACATTGAAATCGCTAGGCAATGCACAAGCCCTTCCTTTCCTCTCCGGTGGGCAACGACTGTCCGGAGCGCTGGGCTGGGCGGGGGGCGGCTGCAGCCTTGCGGCGGTGTTCCAGGAGGATCTCGAACGCCAACCGCGAACTGTGCAACCCCCCGCCGTCGAAGAAAGGCCTCCCGAGGAAAAACCGAAGCCCGAGGAGAGGCCGCACAAGCCGGAGGAGAAACCTCAGAAGCCGGAGGAAAAACCTCAGAAGCCTGTGCAGGAAGAAGGCTACCGCAATCGCCACTGGGAGATGAAACATCCGGATATCCGCGGCGAGGATGCCAACCACAAGGATGTGCTCGAACATGCCAACGACCATCAGAACAAGGGGCATCAGAAGGGGCGCAGTCATCACAATGACTGACGAACCGGCAGGCCGCCTGACGCTCGGTACCTTCCGCGCACGCCGCCGATTGCCTCCAATGGCCACGACTGGGCGAGCGGCCATGACCGCCTAACTCTTACGGTTGCGGCATGGCGTTACCCCGATTGGGCGACAAGACATAAATCCCTGTGACGTGATAACAATAGCACTTTGGAGGGTGCCATGTTCTGCTTGCGTGGTGCCGCACTCATCGCGTTTTGTGCCGTGACATTCAGTCCGACCATCGCCGCCGAACCTGTCGGTCAGGCGGTGCAGATTCGCACGTCAGTCAGCGGCGCACGCGGTCCGATCGCGGTCAAGGACCCGGTCTACAAGGACGAACGGATTTCGACATCGAAGTCCGGTCTCGGCCAGTTCGTCTTCCAGGATGGCACCAAGCTTGCGGTCGGCTGGGGCTCGTCGGTGGTCATCGACAAGTTCGTCTATGACGATGCCAAGTCGGTGAAGAAACTGACGATCATGGCCGCGAAGGGCACGTTCCGCTGGATCAGCGGCAAGTCCGGGCACTCCGCCTATCAAATCGTCACGCCGGCCGGCACGATCGGCGTTCGCGGCACCGCCTTCGATTTTTATGTCGGCCGCGACGGCACCACCGCCGTCGTGCTGCTCAGCGGCGCCGCAAGCTTCTGTGGCGCCGGCGGCTGCCGGCAATTGACGCAGCGTTGCGACTGCGTCGTCGCCAAGCCTGGCGGCGGCATCAGCGATCCGAGAAGAGTCAGTCGCAATACATTGAAATCACTAGGCAATGCGCAAGCCCTTCCTTTCCTCTCCGGTGGGCAACGACTGTCCGGAGCGCTGGGCTGGGCGGGGGGTGGCTGCAGCCTTGCGGCGGTGTTCCAGGAGGATCTCGAACGCCAACCGCAAACTGTGCAACCCCCCGCCGTCGAGCAGCGTCAACCAATACCGCTGATACCCAGGACGCAGCGCCAGGAACAAAGGCAGCGGCAGCAGCAGAGCGGACAGAGCCAGCGGCAGCGGCAGGAGCAGCGCCAGGAACAGGGACAAGGACAGGGTAGCCAACGGCAGGAACAGTCCCAGCGGCAGGAGCAGGAACAAGGGCAGGGCCAGGGCAGCCAACGCCAGGAACAGGAACAGCGGCAGGAACAGTCGCAACAGGGCGGTGGAACGCAGCGCCAGGAACAGAGCCAAAGCCAGAGCCAGACCCAAAGCCAGAATTGAGCGCCGACCGTGTGCGCCGCTGACGGCCTGTCGTTTGCCAACGCTTTCGGCGCAGCGTTCACGATGCGTCGGCAACGACCTGTCGCTAGGCACAAGCGGGCCGGCGCTCAACCAACGACAAATCAAAGCTTTGCGAACGATCCGAGAGCCCAGGTCGAGGCGATGTGCCGGGCGGTCGTCTGCGGCTGAGGTCCGGCACGTTTCACTCCGCCGGGCGCTTGGCGTCTTCGACCGGCGTTTCGGCGAAATGCTCCGATCGGCGCGACATCCGGGCGTAGAAGCCGACCAGGCCCGGTGCCAGGGCGGCAGACTTCAGCTTCGCTGCGTTGATGATGCTGCGGCTCGAGGTCGCGCGCGTGCGTAGCACCGAGACGAGCCGGTCATGCAGCAGCCGCAATTCCGCGAAGGCGGGCGAGGCGGCGAGGTTCTCGTCTCCGGCGACCGCGAAAAGCCGGGTTCGCGTCGTCTTTCCCTTGAGGCCCAGGCTTCCCGCATCCAGCAGCGCGCAATTCGGCAATGCCTCAGCCGTCGCTTCCGACACGAGCACGTCGAAGTTGACGTCCTTGCAGGCCGCTTCGATGCGGGCCGCGATGTTGACGGTGTCGCCGACCGCCGAATAGTTGAAGCGGGTTTCGGCACCCATGTTGCCGACGCAGGCGAGCCCGGTATGGATGCCGATGCCGATGCGCACCTCATGGCCGGAGCCGAAACCGAAGGCGTCTTCGGCATTCAGCCGGGCCAGGGTCTCGCGCATGCCGAGCGCGGCGCGAAGTGCCTTTTGCGGATGGTTGACCACATCGACCGGGGCGTTCCAGAAGGCCATGATGGAATCGCCGATGAACTTGTCGAGCGTGCCCTCATTGGCGAGCACATGGCGGCTCAGCGCGTCGAGCAGCGTGTTGAGGAAGGCGACGACCTCGGTCGGCGTCATGCGCTCGCTCATCTCGGTGAAGCTGCGCACGTCGACGAACATCACCGTCAGCTCGCGGTCGTCGCCGCCAAGGCTCAGCGCATTGCGCGTGTGCTCGATGCGATAGAGCAGCGATGGCGAGAGATAGCGCCCGAAGGCCTGGCGGACCTCGCGTCGTTCGCGATCCGTCACCAGGAAGCGATAGGCGGTGGCGGAGAAATGGGTGATCGAGGCGGCGAGGATCGGCGCCAGCGGATCGACGAGCAGCCCGCCATAGTAGAAGGCGAGCCAGGAGGCTGCGAGCCCCAACACCGTGACCGCGAGGCCGCAGACCAGCGCCACCACCGGGCTGACGAAAGTGGTCAACAGCACGAGCAGCGTGCCGGCCAGTGCGATCGAGAGGATTTCGAGCCCGTCGGCCCAGTCTGGACGCGACAGATAGCGGCCGGAGAGGATCTGCTCGACGATCTGGGCATGGATGGAGACGCCGGGCACGTTCTGCCCGAGCGCGGTGGTGCGCACGTCCTGCAGTCCGGCAGCCGACGTGCCGATGAAGACGATGCTGCCTTCGATCGCGGCGCGAACGTCCGGAGAGGAGGCTTCGTCCGTGAGAACCCGCCGGGCGGAAATGTAGCGCTCCGTCGTGTCCGGCGTGACGTAGAGCCAGAGTTCGCCGGTCGAGGTGAGCGGCACGACGAAGTCGCCGATCTTGACGGCGGTGAGCGTGTTGGCGACGTTGGGTGCTGCGGCGAGCACGTAGGTCGAGGCGCCCTGCGCCACGCGCAGCGCCTCCAGGGCGAGGCTCGGGTAGAACTGCTGCCCGTCGCTGAGGAACAGCGGTGCGGCCCGCACCACCGCGGAGGAGGAGCCGGGATTGAGGCTGATATGGCCGAGCCCGGCGGCGTTGGCTTCGAGCTGGGGCCGTAGCGGCGTTGCGGCGTGCAGGCGCGGCGGCGCCTCGGCAGCGGTTTCGCCGGTGAAGGCAAAGCCCGCCTTGACCGACGGCAGGTAACTGCCGTCGTTGGTGAGGCCGAAACCGAGCACGACCGGCTTGTCTTGGATCGCCTGGGCAAAGATCTCGTCATTATCGGGCAGGGTTGCGACGAAGGATGGATCGACGCCGCCGACGTCGCGCACGACCGTGCGCGGCGACAGGCGGTCGGGCTCGGCAAAGAGCACGTCGAAGGCAATCGCTGCCGCGCCCATCTCGGTCAGCCGGTTGGTCAAATTCGCCAGGCGGTCGCGCGGCCAGGGCCATTGGCCGAATTCACGCAGCGACGCCTCGTCGATATCGATCACCTTGACCGGCATGGTCTCGAAGCCGCGCGGCGCGATCCGCTGGTATTCGTCGAAGGTGACGTCGCGCGCCTGCCTCAGAAGCTGCGGATCGTTTGCGCGCAGGACCGTGAAGAACGCCACCACTGTGAGGCCGATGAGAACGCCGAACAGCTGGGCTCGTGTCATGGCGGCCTACGGGACGATGGGCAGGCCCGCCTTGACGAGCCCGTCTTTGAAATGTGCGTGGTCGGCAGGGTCGACATAGCCGGTGAAGAAGCGCCAGTAGCGCGGTAAATCGACAGGCGCGTTGGCGACGGCCTCGGGAACGATCCTGCGGGCTTCCTCGTTGCGGTCGAGCTGGCCAAGGCAGGCGAGCAGAATGACCAGGTTGAAATAGGTGCGGCGCAGGAGCAGCGCCCGTTCGGCGTGACGCAGCGCTTCCTCGTAATTGCCGAGGTGGTAGTGGGCGAGAGCGATGCGGTTGAAGAAGAGGTAGGTCAGCGGATCGTGCGGGCTCAGCCTCAGCGCCTTGTGCAGCGGGTCCAATGCCTCGGCGAAACGGCCGATATAGATGCGCGCCCAACCGAGCGCCATGTGAGCGAGCGCAAAATTGGGGTTGAGATCGATCGCCTGTTGCGCTTCCTGGACCGCGGCATGCGGCCGCCGGGCAGCGAAATTGGCGAGGCACATGACATAGTGGCAATAGGGATCGTGATCCTCGATCACGACGGCGCGCGCAGCCTCCGCCGCCAACTCCGCGCTATCCCGGTCAATGTCGTCGCTGAAGCCGAAATAGCAGCGGGCAAACAGCGAGCGGGCCAGCATCATGTGTGCGCGGCCGAATTCGGGGTCGAGGGCGATCGCGCGGCGTTGCCACTCGATCGCGTCGTCGAAGTGCGCGGCGGAGTCCTGCGCATTATGCAGCAGCGTGCCGCGCATGTGGCATTCGTAGGCGTCGAGATTGTCGCTGCCGCGTAGCAGCGCCCGGCGGTTTTCGCCAATCAGGATCTCCGGCTCGATCGCCGCGACCACATGTTGGGTGATCTCATCCTGGATGGCGAAAATGTCGGCGAATTCGCGCTCGTAGCGCTGCGCCCAGAGATGGATGCCGGTTTCCGCCTCGATCAACTGTCCGGTGACGCGCACGCGCGAGCCTGAGCGGCGCACGCTGCCCTCGACGATGTAGCGCACGCCGAGATCGCGGCCGATCTGTTTGACGTCGACGGCGCGGCCCTTGTAGGCGAAAGAGGAGTTGCGGGCGATGACGAAGAACCAGCGGTAGAGCGACAACGCCGTGATGATGTCCTCGGTCAGACCGTCGGCGAAGAAGTCCTGTTCGGGGTCGCCGGACATGTTGACGAAGGGCAGAACGGCGATCGACGGCTTGTCGGGCAGGGCAAGCGGCATGCCGGGCAGATCCGGCCTCACCGGGTCCTCATGCCAGTCGACGCGGTGGACCGGCACCGGGCGCGGCATGTTCTTGAGCGCGCGATCGCCAAGCCGGTGCACGGGAAACTCCAGCTTGCCGACGATCTGGTCGTGCAACGCACCGGAGATGCAGATGTCGGCCGGTTTCGCCACCTGCTGCAGCCGCGCCGCCACATTCACGCCGTCGCCGAGCAGGTTGCTGCCGTCGACCACGACGTCGCCGAGATTGAGGCCGATGCGGAACTCCATGCGCCGCTCCGGCGCGAGGTCGGCGTTTCTCCGCTGCAGGGTCCGCTGGATGGCGACCGCTGCCCGAACCGCCTGCACTGCACTCTGGAATTCCGCGACAAGGCTATCGCCAGCGGCGCCGAAGATGCGGCCGCCATGCTCGGTCACAAGGCTTGAAATCGTTGCACAATAGGTGGCAAGTGTTGCGAGCGCACCTTCCTCGTCAATCGCGACAAGGCGACTGTAGCCAGCGACATCGGCAGCAAGGATCACGGCGAGCTTCCGTTCCAAGAGGGCAGCCCCTCCCGCGGCATCTGGTCAGAAGGAAAATAAGCGTAACTTAAATTAGAAAAGTCGAGAAGCATAAATTGCCCCGATTTGTGTCCATTGCTGGGCCGGAGGCGCAAATAGACGGTTCGTGTGGCCTCTACGACAGATTGTGTCCGGCGACGCTTCCCGGCGTGCGGCGATTGTGCAAGTTTCGCAAAGTCAGAACCGCGCGGTCAGGCGTTCGTCATTCAAAGGCCGCCAATTGATCATCTCCTGCCTGCATACGGCCGACAGCAACGTCGCCGTTTTCGAGAATGCTGCGCGCGAACTCGGATTGTCCTCCGCGAACTTGCGCCATACGGTCCGCGCCGATCTGCTGCGCGCGGCGGAGGAAGCGGGCGGCCTGACCGAGGACATCACGCAGCAGACAGCGGCGGTTCTCTCGGCGCTGGCGGCGAAGGCCGACGCCGTGCTGCTGACCTGCTCGACGCTCGGGCCGAGCGTTGTGAGGGCCGGGTTGGGCACCGCCGTCCCGATCCTGCGCGTCGATGCGGCGCTGGCGGAGAAGGCGGCCGCGACCGGCGGCAAGCTGGTAGTGCTTTGCGCGGTGGAAACAACGGTCGCACCCACCACGGCGCTTTTTGCCGAGGCGGCGCATCGTTCCGGCGCTGTCCTCGAGGTTCGTCTCGTCGAGGGTGCGTGGGCGCTGTTCAAGGCGGGAAGCCGTGACGGCTACCTTGCTGCGATCGCCCGGGGCGGCAGAAGCGGCCTATGAGGATGGAGCCTCCATCGTTGCGCTGGCCCAGGCGTCCATGGCTGGCGCCGCCGATCATGTCCGCAACGGACCGCGGCCGCTGTCGAGTCCGGCGGCCGGGCTCGAGTCGGCCATGAATATGATCGCCGACTAGCGATATTCCGTTATCCGGCTAATGATTCTCGCGATTTTGAAGGGCGGCAGCGAACTTCGCGCACCCCTACGACGGCCTGCGCTGTAGGATGCGGTCACTATGACCCTGATTCGACCCACACGTGAAGACGATACAGGTTTGCTGCCCGACATAGAGCGCTCCTCCGGCGCGCTTTTTCGCACCATCCCCGACCTGGCCTGGATTGCCGACGACGATGTCCAGTCCGCGGAAGCTCATGTCGACTTCCTGCGCACCGGCCTGTCCCTGGTGGCCGTCGACGAGCAGGATCGACCGCTCGGCTTCCTTTGTGCCGCGAGCGCCGAGGGTGCGCTGCACATCTGGCAGCTTGCCGTGCTGCAGGAAAGCCAGGGCCGCGGGCTTGGGCGCGCCATGATGCTGGCTGCGATCGCGCATGCGCGCGCACGTTCGCTTGCCGCGGTAACGCTGACGACGTTCCGCGATCTCAAATGGAACGAGCACTTCTACCGCACACTCGGCTTCGCTACGCTTGCCGGGGACGAACTCGACGCGCGTCTCGCGCAGATCCTTGCAAACGAGGCCGCGCACGGCCTTCCGCCCGAGCGGCGCTGCGCAATGTGCCTGGCGCTCGCGTGAGGACGCGCATCAGCGGTCCGCCCGATGCGGCGATGCTGATCTCTGGTCCGGGTTGGGCTTTAGGCCCTCCGGCACAAGGCCTGGTGCGAAGTGGTTCCTCGCCCTTGGCTTGCCGCTCCAGAGCGCCGTGCGTTCAGATGAACGCTCTAGGGTCGCTCTAGCACATTGTTTCTAGAGCATCTTTCCGCTTCAAGTGATTCCACTTGAAGCGGGATGCTCTAGCGCCGGACGCCGACGACCTGGCCCCGGGCGAACTGCGAGACCCTGACGCCGCCGGACTGATTGCCGCCGATCAACTGGGCCGTCGACTTCGACATCGCGGACAGGATGCCGACGTGGTAGCCACGACCGGTGCGCACGACGACAATATCGCCGGCGCGCGCATAGGCGAGCTTCACCGGTGCACCGAACCGAAGCCACGAGCGGGCGAAGCCGAAGCTCTGCGGTGGACTGCGGCCGGACTTGCGGGCAACCATGCCCATGAAATGGCCGCACCAGGGGGTACGTGCCGGGTTGATGCCGAGCGCTGCGCGAAGGGTCTTGTTGTTCTTCACCTCGTGCAGGCCTTTGTATTGCTGCGCCTGGGCAAGCATGCCCGCGCTGGCAAGAGATGGCGATAGGAGCGCGACATAGGCAGCCGCAAGAAACGCCAGGACCTTCATGGTCAGGTCTCCTTGACAAGTTGCTGGGTGCGAACGGTCGGGGCGGCCTGGCGATCGCCGGCATGGCACCCGGTTGCTCAACTGTTTCCAATGTTCCCATGGGAAATTTCAGCGGACATGCGCGTGCCCAGCGTCTGATACGCAGCATCGGCGTGTCGGCGAACCGCGCGCAAGGCGCGGAGCCAACTTCACGGCAACCGCCGTTTCGAAGTGTGGTATTCCCCTGCCTGTCCCGTCGGACAGTCGAGCGACATTGCTCATGCGCCAGTACAAAATTGTGGCAAAACCCGTAAAATATTGGGGCATGACTTGCTAAATGACGGAAAAAATGCTGGTTCGTCGTCGATTCGACACCCTGACCGGCAGAAAATCCCGTATCGGCTCGCTCCGAGGCGTCACTTGAGCCAATGGAAGGCCGGCAGGACTTGCGCCCGGACGGGGCTGCGGGGCATCGTCGGAGCATGATTCGCGCCCCGAGGTTCTCTATGTCCTTCACTCTCTCTCCGGCCTATCTCTGGCCGATTCTTCTGCTCCTGTTTTCCAACGTCTTCATGACCTTCGCCTGGTATGGGCATCTGAAATACACGTCGTCACCGCTCTACATGGCGATCGTGGCAAGCTGGGGCATTGCCTTCTTCGAATATTGCCTGGCGGTGCCGGCCAACCGCATCGGCCATCAGGTCTATTCCGCCGCACAGCTGAAGACGATGCAGGAGGTGATCACGCTTCTGGTCTTTGCCGCCTTCTCAGTTTTCTGGCTGAAGGAGTCGATCGGCTGGAACCATCTGGTCGGTTTCGCCCTGATCGCCTTAGGCGCCTCGTTCATCTTCAAGGGCTAAGAGGCGTCCGGCCGCTGTAGCGGTTAAGACCGCTGCAAACAAAAAGGCAGGGCCCAAGCCCTGCCTTTTGCATTGTTAACGGTCTGCAGCGCGTCGCGCTGGCGTCAGACCATGGCTGCCACGGCCGGCGCGACGTGCGGCCAGACCTCGACCCAGCCGCGATAGATCATGTCGAGCGCGACATAGAGGATGATTGCGAGGCCGATATAGGCGATCCAGTGATAACGGTTGAGCAGCCGGGCGATGAAACCGGCTGCCACGCCCATCATCGCAATCGAAAGCGCAAGGCCGATAACCAGGATCGTCGGATGTTCGCGGGCGGCGCCTGCGACGGCCAGCACGTTGTCGAGCGACATCGAGATGTCGGCGATGACGATCTGGATGGCCGCCTGCATGAAGGTCTTCTGGGGCGCATTGCTGCCAACGCCGCTTTCGCCTGCCGCGTGCGCTGCCTGCTGCTCGCGGATTTCGCGCCACATCTTCCAGCAGACCCACAGCAGCAAAATGCCACCGGCGAGCAAAAGGCCGATGATTTCCAGGAGCTGGACCGTGACGCTGGCGAGCGCGATGCGCAGCACGGTTGCCGCGATGATGCCGACGAGGATGACCTTCTTGCGCTGCTCCGTCGGCAGCCCGGCCGCGGCAAGGCCGATGACGACGGCGTTGTCGCCGGCGAGAACGAGGTCGATGACGATGACTTGCAGAAGCGCTGCCAGACCGGCGGCGGTAAAGATTTCCATGATGCGACAGTCCCCCGACGTGCCATGATGCGAGATTCAAATATGTCTAACGGATAAAGCATCGCCTCGCCTCGGGATCAAGGGGCGAGGTGCACCCCCAGGCGGAAAACCTCCGCAGACGATCCGATCGACGGTCTCAATCCAGGAGGTCGAAGGCCCGATACATCCAGAGAAGCTGATAGGCGACAGCAGCGACAACGAAGGCGGCATGGAAGCGCCGATTCGCCGTCCAGGCGGCGATACAGAAGAGGATATAGGCGGTGTTGCGGGCGGGGTATTCGAGACCGTAGGAGGCAAAATACTGCTTGCCCTTCAGCGCGGTGTCGACGAGGTCGACGGCAAAGGCAAGCGCGAGGAAACCGAAGAACCAGGCACGGCGCGACATGAAATAGTGTTCGTAGTCGCTATAGTCCTCGAGCGTCGTCGGGAACAGCATCACGCAGAGGAAGAAGAAGACGCAGCAATAGAGGATGACGAACAGGTAGACGCTGACGTCGATCACGGCGAGCGAATGCAGGTGGAACTCCCACCACCAGAAATGCACGAGGAACACGAACATGAACAGGACCCAGCCGAGGTGGATCCAATAGACGCGCGTCTTGCCGGGGTGCTGCACGAAGAGCGCCAGTCCGCTGAGTAGTCTCGCCAGGCTCAGGCTGACGACCATGCCCATGACGGTGCGGATATGCGGGAAGATTTCCGGGTTGGTCGGAACCTGATCCACGGCGGCCGCTCCTATTCCTCCGCCGGCACCGGCTTGGGCTTGCCGTTTTCGTCGAGCGCGACCATGACGAAGATCGCATCCGTCACTTTTTCCATGCGATGCGAAGAGAGATAGCGCTGGGCCCAGGCCTCGACCTTGAGCGTCATCGAGGTGCGGCCGACCTTGACGACATCGGTATAGATGCAGAGCGTGTCGCCGATCTTGACCGGAAGCGCGAAGGCCATCTCCTTGACTGCCGCGGTGACCACACGGCCGCGGGCGCGCTCGGCCGCACGGATACCGCAGGAAAGGTCCATCTGTGCCATCACCCAGCCGCCGAAGATATCGCCGGCCGCATTGGCGTCGCCGGGCATGGCGAGCGTGCGCAAGGTCAGCTCGCCGGTCGGTTTGGTCTGTTCGGTCATGCGGCCTGTCTCCCTGTTGGATGAAAGATGTAACCCGACCGCGCTTGCCGAGGGAAGGCCCGCCGCCGCACAAATGCGAGCAGCATCGCGCCGTGCTGTCGCGTTAGACTTTCGAAGGGGTGCTTGAGAAATGTGAAATTTAGGGATCGGTTGTTAGGGGCTTTGCAAAGACCTTTCCCTATCCTGCAGGCTCTTGGAGTGCGGCCGGCCATGCCGGCGGCGGCCAGGTTGCGAAGGGGCGGCGCCGAGAGCGCCGAAGGGGCAGGGGATTGGCAATGAAGAAATTCAGGATCTCGGCGCGTCTCTACGCGCTGGTGGCATTTGCGCTTTTGACCATGGCAGCAGCGCTGACATTCGGTCTGTTTCAGGCGCAGGACAAACTCGTCGGCGAGCGCAAGGCGATGCTCGCGGCAATGGACGAGAACGCGATCGCGGTGTTCGACGCCTATCACAAGCAGGAGGTGGCCGGCACGCTTTCGCGTGAGGAGGCGCAGAAACGCGCTCTCGAGGCGATCAAGGCGATGCGCTACCAGGGCAACGGCTATTTCTGGATCAACGACATGCATCCGACCATGGTGATGCATCCGATCAAGCCCGAGCTCGACGGCAAGGACCTCACCGAAAACAAGGATCCGAACGGCAAGCACCTCTTCGTCGAGTTCGTCAAGACCGTCGAAAAGAGTGGCCAGGGCTTCGTCGATTACTATTGGCCGAAGCCGGGCGCTGACGCGCCGGTGCTGAAATATTCGCACGTTGCCGGCTTCAAGCCCTGGGGCTGGGTGGTCGGTACCGGCGTCTATGCCGACGACCTCGCGGCGATGTTCCGCGAACGCGCCTGGCAGGTCGCCGGCATCCTCGCCGCCGCCGCACTCGCCATTCTGATGGCGGCGCTTGCGATCGTGCGCAGCGTCGTCAAGCCGGTCGAGAAGCTGAAGGCGTCGATGCGGGCGATCGCCGATGAGGACCTTTCGTCTGAGGTGCCGGAGACCGACCGCGGCGACGAAATTGGCCAGATGGCCAAGGTGCTGGTGGTGCTGCGCGATTCCGTTCGCGAACGGCTGGAACTGCGCTCACGCGAGGTCGAGCAGCAGGAGCGGCTTAGTTCCGAGCGCCGCGGCAACGAGCAGCGCCAGCGGGCAACGGCGGAAGCGCAAGCGGATGCGATGGAGACCGTCGGTGCCGCGCTCGAGCTCTTGGCAAGCGGCGACCTTACCGCCGAGATCGGCCATATCGCGCCGGAATACGGCAAGCTGAGAGAGGACTTCAATACGGCCGTCGCGGCGCTTCGCGATGTCATCGGCTCCATCTCGCACTCGACCGAGATCGTCACTGCCAGTGCCGGCGACATTTCGGAAGCGGCGAACAATCTCTCGCGCCGGACGGAGCAGCAGGCAGCGGCCCTCGAAGAGACGGCGGCAGCACTTGACGAGATCACCTCGACGGTTCGCCACGCTTCCGAGCGGGCGAACGAGGCGCGCGATATGGTCAACGAGACCAAGGCGAGCGCTGCCAAGTCCGGCGGCATCGTGCGCAATGCCATCGACGCCATGGGGCGGATCGAAGGCTCGTCCGGCCGGATCGGCCAGATCATCGGGGTGATCGACGAGATCGCCTTCCAGACGAATCTCCTGGCGCTCAATGCCGGCGTCGAGGCAGCGCGCGCCGGTGAGGCCGGCCGTGGCTTTGCCGTCGTCGCGCAGGAGGTGCGTGAGTTGGCGCAGCGCTCGGCGGGTGCCGCCAAGGAGATCAAGGAACTGATCGGCGCCTCGGTGCGCGAGGTCGGTGCCGGTGTCCAGCTGGTCCGGTCGACCGGCGAAGCGCTGACGGAGATCGAGACGCTGGTCAATCGGGTCAACGAACAGGTGGCCTCCATCGCGACCGCAGCACGGGAACAGGCGACCGGTTTGCAGGAGGTCAATGTCGCCGTCAACAGCATGGACCAGATGACCCAGCAGAACGCCGCGATGGTCGAGGAAACGACTGCCGCAAGCCAGACGCTGGCTGCCGAGAGCCGGGAACTGAAGTCGTTGCTGACGAAGTTCCGGCTGCAGTCCTCGGCATCGCATTCGGCTTACGGCCGCGCCGCCTGATCTCTATAGTCTGGAATTGCACAAGGCCCGCGTGGCATTGCCACGCGGGCCTTGTGCGCTGACAAGAAGAAGTGTCGCGTGGCTGCAACCGAGCTCCACATCGATCCGTGAGCCGGGCAGTGCCCCCGTCACGTGCGTCCGTGATTGCCGTGCAAAGCAAGCCGCATAGTCTTGACCTCACGATAGCTGCGGATAGATACGCGAGATGCGGGAGGTGTTCGACGGGGCGTCGCTCCGGTTGCTGACCGCTGCCTTAGAGGGGACATCCATGGCACTTCTCAAACTTCTTCTGACGCGCCCGATCGCCGTGCTGATGCTGGCGCTCGGCTTCCTCTCCGCCTGTACGGTGGTCGTCGACGAGCCGCGTCCAGGGCCGAGGCCGACCCGCCCGCCGGTCTGCACGATGGAATATGCGCCCGTGTGCGGCGAGCGTGGCAATCGCATGCGCACCTTCCCGAATTCCTGCCAGGCAAGGGCCGACGGTTTCAATGTCATTCATCGTGGCGAATGCCGTCCGGACTATCGCCCGCCGGATCGCGAACCGCAGGCCTGCACTATGGAGTACAATCCGGTGTGCGGCCAGCGCGGACGGCGCACGCAGACCTTCTCGAACGCCTGCCAGGCGCGCTCGGAGGGCTTCCAGGTGATCGGCCGCGGCGAATGCCGTCGCGACGATGACCGTCCCTCCGAAGGCCAGTTCTGCACCCGCGAATTCGCGCCGGTCTGCGGCCAGCGCGGCGGCCGCGTGCAAACCTTCTCGAACGCCTGCGAGGCTGGCGGTGCTGGCTTCCGAGTCGTGCATCGCGGCGAGTGCCGCTGATATCCAGCGGATCCGTAGCTGAAAACTTGAAGCCCGCGTCTGACGAAGACGCGGGCTTCTTGCTATCGGCGGTCAGTCGGAACGGCAAGCATCCGCACCCTTGATCGCGGGTATCGGACGCAAGGCTTCGTTTACCGTATTTGAATAAAATGCCCCCGAAATCAGGTCTTTCGACAGCTGTGCCCTGTTTGCGACACAGGCGAAAGGCAGCAATTCGAAGTGCTGCAGCGATCCTTGCGTGCCTCTGGGTACGCCGTTGCGGGGGCGGTGGGGTGATGAGTGGTGGTCTTCTGACCGCCCGAAGGAAGGCGCAGTCCGGTATGGCGTATGTTACTCGTCTCCATCGCCCGCTGACGGCACTCGTTCTGACACTATCGCTTGTCGCCTGTTCGACCGACGACGCGCTTTCGCCGCCGGGCCGCATCGATGGCGGCTCCCGGGTCGGTTCGATCGGGCCCGTGCCGGTCGACGCGGTGCCGCAAGACGAGGTGGCGGCCTATCCCGCCGCAACATCGGCTTCGACGGGCAACGGCAATCCGGACTATGTTGCACCGGCGCAGGCGGCGCCTCAACAAACGCGGCGCTCGCTGCCGATGATCGATAGCGACGAGGCGGTTTCCTCCGGCGCGCAGCCGGCGAATGCAGGTTCCACGGCCATTCCCGATGAAGGCGTCAACATGGATGCCATGCTCGGCGTCGAGCAGCCGGTCGTCGGCCTGGCGCAAGAGCAGAGCAACGAGATCGCCGAGGGCAATGCCAGCCAGCCGGTCGTCGACGGCATCGGCGAAGACAATGTGCGCCAGCTCGGCGGGGCGTCCGGGGCTGCGCCTGCGGACGAGGCGAACCTTGGCTACGATCCGGACCTGCCGCCGCTTTCTCCCGAGAAGGCTGCAGCCGAAGAGGCGCAGCGTGCACGCGCCATGGAAGAGCGACGCGCCATTCAGCGGACCCAGGAGCCGGAGCAGGTCGCCTTCCTGCCGCGCGTGCGCAATCCGATGTCGGCGCCCGACTACACCGGCGAAATGCCGGCTTCCGAGATTGCCTGCCGCCAGCGCCTGAAGAAACTCGGCGTGGTGTTCCGTGATATTCCGCGCATCAGCAACGGGCCGTCCTGCGGCATCGACTACCCGATCGAGCTCAGCGGTCTCTCCGGCGGTATTGGCGTGAAGCCGGCGGTCAAGCTCAATTGCGAGGTGACGGAAGCCTTCGCCAAGTGGGTGAAGTACGAACTCGCGCCGTCGTCCCGCTACCGCTACTGGTCGGGCGTCAAGACGATCAAGCCGCTCGGCGGTTATTCCTGCCGCGCGATGAATTCCCGCCGCGGCAATCCGATGTCCGAACATGCGCATGGCAACGCCATCGATGTCGGCAAGTTCGTCTTGAAGAACGGCAAGGAAATCGATGTCCGCAAGAAGGGCTTCTTCGCGTTCCGCGAACGCGGCCTCCTGAAGGCCGTGCGCTCCGATAGCTGCAAGTATTTCAACACCGTGCTCGGGCCGGGCAGCGACCCGTTCCACAAGGACCATTTCCACTTCGATCTGAGAACCCGCAAGACCGGCTACCGTCACTGCGACTGACGTGGTGTGCGGGACCTTCCTGCTGGCGGCTGCGAAAATGGCATGCGGCAAAAAAAGAGGCCGGCGGGGAGGCCGGCCCAACAACCGGAGCAAAAGGGGGAGGCTCCGGCGTGCAAATCACGAGCGCGAATCAAAAGGGCGATATCGCGCCGCGCGAGCAAATTGCTCGAAGACCATCACCGTTTCGTGACAAGGGAACGGGATTGGCGACGATTCATTCGCAGATCTTTCGCCGGATAACGGATGATGCCTGCATTTGCGCCGGCGTTTACCCTCCGCCGAAATGCAGTTTCGGGCGTTCGGGCCGGGGGCCCAAAGTGTCGTCGCAGGCTCGTATTTGAGATCACTATACCAGAAGTTTTACCGCTGCCTGAGATAGTCCGGGCGGTTGCCCCAAATATGGCGTTTTCATCCCTGTTGCGGTCTCGTTGTAACGATCTGAATTTTCTATATGATTTGACAGTCAACGGACAGGCCAGGGGGATTAGGGCTGATCGCGCTGTCTTGTTTCGTCTGGTTTATTAATAAGTAATACGATAATATATTACTTCGTATAACAATCACGGATAGTAGTCGGCAAACCGCAGCAAGCATTGGGGCTCCACTCACTCCTAGGGCAACGACAGGAGGAAGTTATGGGAACTGTTATGCAATTTCCGGGGGTGCGCACGGATATGGCCGTGCACGCTGCCGAAGTTTCGAAAATACTGAGAACTCTCGCCAATCGAAATCGTCTGTTGATCGTGAGTGCTTTGCTGGAGGGTGAGCACTCGGTGGCGGCTCTCGAAGAGAGTCTGAGCATTCGCCAGCCGACCCTCTCGCAGCAATTGACGGTGTTGCGTGATGCCGGCATTGTCTCGACCCGTCGGCAGGCCAAGCAAGTGTTCTATCGGCTTAGTCACGACAAGGTGGCGCGTCTGGTTGGCGCGCTCTATCAGATCTTCTGTCGGGATGGTTCCAAAACATGAATGAATACGAGAATGCGCTGGCGGGTGGGCTGTTGATCGGCCTTTCGGCAGCGATCCTGATGGTGGCCAATGGCCGGGTGGCCGGGATCAGCGGGATCGCCGGACGTCTGCTGCAGGGCGCGCAGGTTCCTACCGGCGTGTTGTTTGTGTTGGGGCTGATGGCGGGGCCGCTGCTTTTTCGTCTCGTCTTCGGCACCTGGCCGGTGGTGACGGTCACATCCTCTTGGACGCTTCTGGTGGCTGGAGGGCTGCTGGTCGGCTTCGGGTCCCGCATGGGCTCCGGCTGCACCAGCGGCCACGGCGTCGTCGGCCTTGCAAGGCTGTCGCGACGTTCGATTGCGGCGGTTGCCACCTTCATGGCCGCGGCGATCGTCACGGTCTTTGTCATGGGCTTGCTTGCATGAACGGAGCCTTCTTCCGCCTCGCGGCGACGCTCGTCTCCGGCCTCGTGTTCGGTTTTGGTCTTTCGCTGTCCGGCATGCTCGATCCTGCCCGCGTGCGGGCGTTTCTGGATATCACCGGCAACTGGAACCCGAGCCTTGCCTTCGTGCTCGGCGGCGCTGTCTTTGTTTCCGCGCTTGGTGTCCTGCTGACGCGCCGGCTTACGCGTCCTTTGTTCGACGAAACCTTCCATTTGCCGGACAATCAGGTCATCGACAGGCGACTGATTGTCGGCGCGGCAATCTTCGGCGTCGGCTGGGGGCTGGTGGGGCTTTGCCCGGGCCCGGCGCTCGCTTCGCTGTCGCTCGGTTTGCCCCCGACGATCCTTTTCGTCGCGGCGATGGTTGCGGGCATGCTCATCCATGACCGGCTGGTGGCGCGCAAACCTTCGCAAATGGGCGGCGGCGCGGGGACGGAGGCTCGCCTGTCGCAGCCGCATTGACAAAGCGTCACCTTGTTTTTTCCATCCGGTAGGCTGCAAATCGCAATCAATTGTCCCATATAGGCGAAACCTGCCGACTTTGCCCCCCGCATCCGGATCAGCTTCATGGCGCCTATCGTTTCCGTTTCCAATCTGTCGAAGACCTATGCCTCCGGCTTTCAGGCGCTGAAGGGCGTCAGCCTCGATATCGAGGAAGGCGAGATCCTGGCGCTGCTCGGGCCGAACGGCGCCGGCAAGACGACGCTGATCTCGATCATCTGCGGCATCGTCAATCCGAGCGGCGGAACGGTGACGGTCGGCGGCAATGACGTGGTGCGCGAGTTTCGCGAGACGCGCGCGATGATCGGGCTCGTGCCCCAGGAACTGACCACTGACGCCTTCGAAACCGTGTGGAACACGGTCTCCTTCTCCCGCGGCCTGCACGGCAAGAAGCCGAACCCCGCCCATATCGAGAAGGTGCTGAAGGACCTGTCGCTCTGGGACAAAAAGGACAACATGCTGCGCGAACTCTCCGGCGGCATGAAACGGCGCGTGCTGATCGCCAAGGCGCTGTCGCACGAACCGCGGGTGCTTTTCCTCGACGAACCGACGGCCGGCGTCGACGTCAACCTGCGCAAGAGCATGTGGGAGGTTGTCGAGCGGCTGCGCGCTTCCGGCGTCACCATCATCCTGACGACGCATTACATCGAAGAGGCGGAGGAAATCGCCGACCGCATCGGCGTCATCAACGGCGGCAAGATCCTGCTGGTCGAGGACAAGGCGGCACTGATGTCGAAGCTCGGGCGCAAGCAGTTGCGGGTCGATCTCGCCAATCCACTGGATGGCGTTCCCGAAACGCTGTCGAGCTACAATCTGACGCTCGAGGGTGATGGTCACTGTCTGATCTACGATTACGACACGAGCGCCGAACGCACCGGCATTACCACTCTGCTGGCGGCCCTCGCCGAAGCCGGTATCCGGCTCAAGGACATTTCCACGCGGCAGAGCTCGCTGGAAGACATCTTCGTCGAAATCGTGGGGGCAGGGCGATGAATATCGAAGCGATCAAGTCGATCTATTTCTTCGAGATGGCGCGTACCCGCCGCACCCTGTTGCAGAGCGTGGTGTCGCCAGTCATCTCCACTTCTCTCTATTTCATCGTCTTCGGCGCCGCGATCGGCGGACGCATCCAGGAGATCGACGGCGTTTCCTACGGCGCGTTCATCACGCCGGGCCTGATGATGCTGACGCTCTTGACGCAGTGCATCGGCAACGGCTCCTTCGGCATCTATTTCCCGAAATTCACCGGCACGATCTACGAGGTTCTGTCCTCGCCGGTGTCGATGGTCGAGATCGTGCTCGGCTATGTCGGCGCGGCGGCGACCAAGGGGCTGATGATCGGGACGATCATCCTCTTGACGGCCTCGCTGTTCGTCGACCTGACGATCGCGCATCCGTTCGTGATGGTGTTCTTCTTCGTGTTGACGGCCATTTCCTTCAGCCTGTTCGGCTTCATTATCGGCATCTGGGCCAAGGACTTCGAGCAGCTGAACCTGATCCCGATGCTGGTGATCCCGCCGCTCGTCTTCCTCGGCGGCAGCTTCTATTCGGTGAAGATGCTGCCACCCTTCTGGCAGGCGGTCAGTCACTTCAATCCGGTGCTCTATCTGATCAGCGGTTTCCGCTGGAGCTTCTTCGAGGTTTCCGACGTCAACCCGATCTTCAGCGCCGTGATCATCCTCGCCTTCCTGACGGTCTGCATGTCGATCCTCGCCTGGATCTTCCGCACCGGCTACCGGCTCAGAAACTGACGGCAGGCGCCGCTGCGGTTTGTTCTGACGCCTGTGGCTCAGTCGCGCAGGCGCAGCTCGTCGGTGCGCATCTGCAGCATCTCCAGCGTCGACAGGAAACTCATGCCGAGCAGGCTCTGGTCGAGCCGCCCCTTGGCGGCCACGGTCGCGCCGATGTTGCGCCGGGTGATCGGGCCGACGGAGATTTCCTGGAGCATGACGGGTGCCGCCTGCGCCCGGCCGTTCGCCGTCATGACGGTGACGATGTAGCTGAGGTTTTCCGGATCAAGGCCGATCCGCTCGGCATCCTCGTAGGTCAGCGCGATGCTGCTGGCGCCGGTATCGACCAGCATGTTGATGTCCTTGCCGTTGACCGTCACGCCGGTTTCGAAATGGCCGTTCAGCATCTTGTGCAGCACCACTTCCTGCTGGCCCTCGCTGTCGGTGATCACGGTCGCGCGGCCGGGGACGAGGCCGGCGAGCAGGCGATTGCCGAAGCCATGCAATTCGAAGCGGTAGACATAGGCCGAGACGAGGGCGAGCGTGATGAGGAGCCAGATGGCGACCTGGCGCAGCCCTTCGCCGAAACGGCGGCGGCTTTGCAGGACCCCGGCGCCGATCAGCGTGGCGATCGCACCCAACGAGACCAGCCGGCCGAAATCGTCGTTGGCAAGGCCCATGGTGCGGCCGGCATCGTGGTTGACGATCAGCAGGATGAGCCCAATGGCCAGGATCGAGAGCAGGATGGCGAGACGGGTCATGCTTCTCCGCGTTCCCTCGCCATGCGGCTGCGGCGCGTTTCGCGCCGAGGCTTGCGTTCGACCGTCTCTAGCCGGTCGGGCAGCGTGGTCATGATCGCCCGGCGTTCGGCGTCGGTGTAGAGCGTCCAGCGGCCTATCTCGTCACGCGTGCGGCCGCAGCCGAAACAATAGCCGGTGTTGTCATCGATGGAACAGACGAGAATGCAGGGAGATTCCATGGCGTTGCCCAGTTTTTCCCGGAATATATCGATCTTTCAAACCGTCAGCGCAAGGGCGCCGAGCACTGCGATTTCCGTGAGCTGCTGCGTGGCACCGATCGTGTCACCCGTATGTCCCCCGATCTTGGCGGCTGCGAGCCGGCCGAAGCCTTTGACAGTGGCAAGGAAGGCGAGGAGTGTTGCGATCAGGCCGAAGGCCGGTACCTTGGCGAAATAGAAGAGCAGCATTGCGGCGAGAAGACCAAAGCCGAGGGCGAAGCGGCCAGCTCCCGGCTCCGGTACGCCGGCGGAAGCTGCAACACCGCCACTGCGTGCCGGCGGCAGGCTGGACCAGTGCCAGACCATGGCGGCGCGGCTGAGCGCTGCAGCACCAAGGATCACCATGCCGGCGCCAAGCGGCGTGAACAGCGGCAGGATGGAGGCGAGCGCCGAGACGCGCAGGCCAAAGGAGAGAATGAGCGCGACGGCGCCATAGGTACCGATGCGGCTGTCCTTCATGATCGCGAGCGCCGCGTCGCGGTCGCGTCCACCGCCGAAGCCGTCGGCCGTGTCGCCGAGTCCGTCCTCGTGCAGTGCGCCGGTCAGCAGCGCCTGGATGGCGACGACGACGAAGGCGGCAAAAAGCGAACTCACATGCAGCGCGATCATCGCGCTGGCAGCGGCTGCGGAGGGCAGGACGATCACGATGCCGGCGAGCGGGAAGGCGCGCACGGCCCGGTCCAGCCGTCCGTCATATCCGACGAAGTGGCGTCCCGGCATGGGAATGCGGCTCAGGAAGCCGATCGAGCGCGCCACGTCGTCACAGAAATCGCCCAGAAAGCCCATGGCTCCTCCAAAGATCCGGCCCTCAGCCGCAATCGCAGATGTCACCGCCGCCCGCAAGTGAGAGCAGGGTGAGCATGCAAAACGCCGTGCGTCGAATCGTCCGTCCCGTGACGGATCATGCTCCGGCGACGCCGATTGGCGCAAATGCCGTTGCCCGAATATTCGACGCCCTCTATGAGGAGCGTAGATTCACGATATGCAAGGATTCCCAGCATGAGTGCCAGCGGTCTGCCGTTTGATGATTTCCGCGAATTGTTGCGTAACCTGCCGGGGCCGGATGCGGCAGCGCTGGTCGCGGCGCGCGAGCGGGACGCACAGCTGACGAAGCCGCCGGGCGCGCTCGGACGTCTCGAAGAGATCGCCTTCTGGCTCGCCGCCTGGACCGGCAAGGCGCCGGCGGTCAACCGGCCGCTGGTGGCGATCTTCGCCGGCAATCACGGCGTCACCCGTCAGGGCGTCACCCCGTTCCCGTCGTCCGTTACCGCCCAGATGGTCGAGAATTTCGCCGCCGGTGGTGCTGCGATCAACCAGATCTGCGTCAGCCACGACCTCGGCCTCAAGGTCTTCGACCTGGCGCTCGAATATCCGACCGGCGACATCACCGAGGAAGCGGCACTTTCGGAGCGGGATTGCGCGGCCACAATGGCTTTCGGCATGGAGGCGATCGCCGGCGGCACGGATCTGCTGTGCATCGGCGAGATGGGCATCGGTAACACCACCATTGCGGCGGCGATCAATCTTGGCCTCTACGGTGGCACCGCCGAGGAATGGGTCGGTCCGGGTACCGGTTCCGAAGGCGAGGTACTGAAGCGCAAGATCGCCGCTGTCGAGAAGGCGGTGGCGCTGCATCGCGATCACCTTTCCGATCCGCTCGAGCTGATGCGCCGCCTCGGTGGTCGCGAGATCGCGGCGATGGCGGGCGCGATCCTCGCAGCCCGCGTGCAGAAGGTGCCCGTCATCATCGATGGCTACGTGGCGACTGCGGCAGCGGCAATCCTGAAGGCGGCCAATCCGTCAGCCCTCGACCACTGCCTGATCGGCCACGTCTCGGGCGAACCGGGCCATATCCGCGCGATCGAGAAGCTCGGCAAGACGCCGCTGCTGGCGCTCGGCATGCGGCTGGGCGAGGGCACGGGTGCGGCCCTTGCCGCCGGCATCGTCAAGGCGGCGGCCGCCTGCCACAGCGGCATGGCGACCTTCGCGCAGGCTGGCGTCAGCAACAAGGAATAATCAAGATACGGCCGGCTTTCACGGCAAAGCCGGCCGATTGCTGTCCAAAGCCTGTCGCGGGCGCTATTCCCGCGTGTGGCGGGCCTTGATGGCCGCGTGCTTCTCGCCTATCCAAAGCGCACATGCAGCCCTAACTATTGTCTGACAGCGCCGCGCGTCTCGTCAGACGCGCAAAGGTCGCTGCAGCACTTTGAAGTGCTGCATGTTTTCATCCTTAAGTCGGATGGAATTTAAGGAAACATGCAGCAGACGCCTGCAACCGGCAAACGCCTTGCATTCGCCTCATTCACGATGTCGAAGCAAGCGCAGTTTCAAGCCTTGTCGAGAAGAAATGGACGCCAAGAACACCACGCACCGCATTGGACAGACGAGTCCCGTCGAGAAGCAGACCGGCATTCGGCATCTCTTCGCTGCCGCCAGCTATTCGCTGGGCGGCGCGAAACGGCTGATCAGCGAGGCTGCTTTCCGCCATGAGCTGATCGCTTTCGGCATCGCCATGGTTGCCTTCGCCATCGTCGGCGCGACCTTTTTCCAGTTCGTGGCGATGGCGATCCTGTTCCTGCTGATGATGGCCTTCGAGGCGATCAACACGGCGATCGAGGAAATCGTCGATCGGGTCTCGCCGGAAATCTCGGAAATGGGCAAGAACGCCAAGGATCTCGGCTCCTTCGCCTGCCTCTGCCTGATCATCGCCAACGGCGTCTATGCCGGCTACGTCGTGATCTTCGACGGTTTCATGAACTGATCCGTTACCGCCGATCGTTCGGCGCGATCCGATAGAGCACGTGCGGGCGCAGCGGGTTGCCCTCTGGCACCGTCACGTCATCGAAATCCTCCGCCGGATCCGAGCGCATGCCGAGCTTTTCCATAAGCGCGCGTGATGGTTCGTTGATGCGCGAGGTATAGCCGATAACCTCGGCAAGCGCGAGCGCCGACCAGGCATGGTGCAGACAGGCGCTTGCCGCTTCGAGCGCATATCCTTGCCGCCAGTAGGGGCGGGCGAGGATCCAGCCGATTTCGACATGCGGGCCACCGGGGATTTCGTCTCCGGCATGCGAAAGGCCGAGACCGCCGATGAGCGCTCCGTCAGCCTTGCGCTCGACGGCCACAAAGCCGAAGCCGTGTCTGCGCAGGTGCCGGTCGCAGTCGGCGATCATCGCCGCGGTATTCTCTCGCGTCAGAATGTCAGGAAAATAGTAGCGGCGCACGTCCGGATCGGCATTGGCGACGGCAAAGGGCGCGACGTCGCGCTGCTCCCAGGGCCGAAGCCTCAAGCGTTGCGTTTCGATGAACATGGATCAGGCGAAACTCTTGCGACGACGGATCGGGGCTGCCACGTCCTCGACTGCCGGCAGGCTCTCGAGCACGCGGCGGGCCGGCAGGATGGCGATCGCCTCGGTGCCTTCCCGAAGCTTGGAGCGCAGGATGAATTCGCCATTGTGCTTGGCGAGAATGGCCTGGACGATGGGCAGGCCGAGGCCGGTGCCCTGCTCGGCGCTCTTGATGGCGATCGAGCCCTGACCGAAGGCCGACAGAACGATCGGGATTTCCTCTTCCGGGATGCCCGGACCGTTGTCCTTGATCGAGAGATATTGTCCGCCGCCGGCCGTCCAGCCGACCTTGAAGGTGACTTCGCCGCCCGAATTGGTGAATTTCACGGCGTTGGACAGCAGATTGAGGATGACCTGCCGCATTGCCTTCTCGTCGACCCAGACCGAGGGCATGCCAAGTTCGAACTGCGAGTGGATGGTAATGTTCTTGGCACGCGCCCTCAATTGCACCATGCCGACGCAATCCTCGGCGATCTCGACGAGGCTGACCGCATCCTCGTTCAGGTCGTAGCGGCCGGCCTCGATGCGCGACAGGTCGAGGATCTCGTTGATCAGGTTCAGCAGATGCTCGCCGGAACGATGGATATCGTTGGTGTATTCCTTGTAGGTCGGGTTGCTGAGCGGACCCAGGACCTCCGTCGACATGACCTCGGAGAAGCCAAGAATGGCGTTCAGCGGCGTGCGCAATTCATGCGACATGGAGGCCAGGAAGCGCGACTTGGCGAGGTTCGCTTCCTCCGCCCGGCGCCGCGCCTCGTCCGACATCGACTTTGCCACTTCGAGCTCGGCGATCAGGTCATCCTTCTCCGATTGAACCGAGAGGATGTGGACATTGGCGCGGTTCATGCGATCGGTCATGAACACGAGGAAGAGCAGCGCCAGCGAGATGATGCCCGTGAGGCCGATATAGATCGGATTGCCCGTCGTCAGCGAGACAAAGGCCAGTGCGGCGACCACGGGCGTGAAGGTGCAGAGCAGGGCATTGCGCAGCAGGAACGTGCCCATGGCAGTGGCCGCAAGCGCGAAAAGCAGGGCAGTGCCCTCGAAGAAACCGAAGCGGACATCGCCGCACGACGCGCAATCCTGCGCAACGAAGGCGGCCCAGCAAAGACCAATCAACACCTGGCCGAGCAGGAAGCGCCGGCGCCAGACCGGGACCTTTTCGGCAACGATGTCCTTCTTGCACGCCTTCCTCGCTAGCACCAGCGTCACCGCATGCGCCGAAAGGGTCATGACGGCCCAGACGATGATGCTGAGATTGCCGGAGAGATAGACCCCGACGGCGGCAATCAGGGCGACGAGCACCGGTATGGCGATGGCGCCGTGCAGGGCCGAATCGATGTAAAGATTGAGCATTTCGCGCTCGAAGCCCGAAGGCACGGACGAGCCCGTTTGCAGCCGCTCTCGCGTCGCGCGAACCGTCCTCGAAACGGCCTTGTTTCGATGGTTTCGCGACTTGTCGACAATGATCTTATCTGTCGAGGTGCTGGCAGCGATACTCATGCTCTTATGCGAAGGTTATGGTTTCGTTGCAGTCTAGTGAGCAATCCTTAAGAAGTTGCTGCCGTGTGTGAAGGATTCGACAACCATTATGGCGCGGTGGTGTCCATGGGCCAAAAGTTGAGAGCCGGCACATGAGGTTCCGCCTCTAAGTTTTTGGAATCGTCGATGTTTGTGATGCGGTCCCGGTTCGATCAGGGAGCGCGCGTAGCGATAAAGGTGCAGGAAACGTGAAATCGGGCCGGGCGAGATACCGCTTCACCGGCGGGCGAGTCGGAGGGTCTTCGGGGCGATCGCGATCGGCCGGCCGTGGCGGCATGCTCGGCGGATGGATCATTCTTCTGCTGCTTTCGATCGTCGCCTATTACGCCGACAAGCTGCCCGTGGGGGAGCGTGCCACAACCGGGGAGGCGCGTGGAGCGGCGTCCGCGAGCGACGGCGACAGTCTTCGCCTTGACGGCAAGCGCATTCGCATCGAGGGGATCGATGCGCCGGAACTCGACCAGAGCTGCGAGCGCGACGGCGAGACCTGGGATTGCGGCCGCCAGGCGCGCGAACGCCTGAGGGCGCTGATTTCCGCCGGCGATGTCCGCTGTCGTTTTCACGGACGCGATCGGTACGGCCGCGACCTCGGCACATGCGAAGCGGGCGGGCGGGACATTGGCCGTGAGATGGTGCTCTCCGGGTATGCGGTCAGCTATGGGCACTATCAAGCGGAAGAGGCACGGGCAGAGAAAGAGCGGCGCGGCATCTGGGTCGGCACGTTCACGACCCCGCAGGAATGGCGCCGCACGAATGGCCATCCGGACGAGGGGCCGCATCTGGTCGATGGTTGGCTCGAGACCATGAGGCGCTGGCTCATGGAGCAGCTGACCGCCTTGTTTGCGGGTATCGGCGATGCCTGAGAACGATTTCCCTGACCTGGAGCGGCTGAGAGCGGAAATTGCCGCCTGCCGCATCTGTCGCGACAGCCCGCTGCGTGGCGACGACGACCGTCTGCCGCACGAGCCGCGACCGGTGGCGGTGATCTCGACCACGGCACGCATCCTGATCGCAGGACAGGCGCCCGGGCTTCGTGTGCATGACAGCGGCTTGCCGTTCAACGATGCATCCGGCGATCGGCTCCGCCAATGGCTGGCGGTGGACCGCGAGACCTTCTACGATCCGGCGAAATTCGCGATCGTGCCGATGGGCTTCTGCTTTCCCGGTTACGACGCCCATGGCAGCGACCTGCCGCCGCGGCGGGAATGCGCGCCGCTCTGGCGGCAGCGGGTGATGGATCGGATGCCGCAGGTCGAGCTGGTGCTGGCGATCGGGCATTATGCGCAGCGCTGGCACATCGGTCCGGAATGCCCGAAATCGATGACGGAGACGGTGAAGGACTGGCGGCGCTACGCGATGCGCAATGCGGATCCCGCCATTCTGCCGCTGCCGCATCCGAGCTGGCGCAACACCGGCTGGCTGAAGCGCAATCCCTGGTTCGAGGCCGATGTTCTGCCGTTCCTGCGGGAGCGGGTTCTTATGCTCACAACCTGAAACAATTTTCTTTATCTTCACCAATTTCGCGCTATAGAGGGAAAAATAATTCGAGAGGGACTTTCATGGACCGCCTAGACCGCAAAATCCTGCGCCTGTTGCAGGAGGATTCCACGCTGGCCGTTGCCGACCTTGCCAAGAAGGTGGGACTTTCGACCACGCCGTGCTGGCGGCGCATCCAGAAGATGGAAGAGGACGGCGTCATCCGCCGCCGTGTCGCCCTTCTCGATCCGGTAAAGATCAACACCAAGGTCACGGTGTTCGTGTCGATCCGCACGAATTCGCACTCGATGGAATGGCTTCGCCGCTTCTCCGAGGTGGTGTCCGAGTTTCCCGAGGTGGTCGAATTCTACCGCATGAGCGGCGACGTCGACTATCTGCTGCGTGTGGTCGTTCCTGACATCGCCGCCTACGACGCGTTCTACAAGCGCATGATCGCCAAGATCGAGATCCGTGACGTCTCCTCTGCCTTCGCCATGGAGCAGATCAAGTACACGACCGAGCTTCCGCTCGATTACATGATGATCGACCAGGCGAAATCCGCCGAGGATTGAGACGCCTGCGCTAGAGCATTCCAGGAAAAGTGTGAAACGGTTTTCCGTCCGGAATGCGTAATTTCAAAAACTTAGATCACTTCAGTGTTTCGATGAAACAATGAAATGATCTAGCGGGCTCAGCTTTGATCGAGACCAAGCCGCGCGAGCACCTTGTCGCTCTTAAGTTCGCGAACCGCGTCCTTGCCCGTCCAGCGGGCGGCGCGGTTTGCGCTTTCGGCCAGGCGCTCTGCGAGCGCCAGTGCAGGACCATGGCAGGCGGAATTGCGCTTGCCGATCTGTCGGAGCGCCCAGTTGACCGCCTTCTTCACGAAGTTCCGCTCGTCGGTTGCGTGCCGCTCGATCAGCGGCAACCAGTTCAGGAGCGTCGCGTCCGGTTCCTTCTTCAGGTGGACCGCAGCGGTCGCAATCATCGCGAAGGCGATGCGCCGGACGAATTCACGTTCGTCGGCCGCGAATTCCGGGATCAGTTCGCGCTCGAAGCGGGCGGCGATGAAAAGGTCGGCAACGGTGTCGACCACTTCCCACGAATTGCAATCGTCGCCCCAGCGGCGCGCCTCTTCCAGCGTCAGTTCTTTCGGGTCGGCGGTAAACGCGGCCAGGATGCGCGCCTCGCGGATGCCGGACTGCCAAAGCTTCAGCGCGCGGCGGTGATCCACCTTCACCTGCCGCGTCACCTTGTGCAGCTCGACATTGGAGAGCCCGAGGGCGGCTTCGGTGACGATGCCGAAGCGCGCCATGCCGGCGAGATTGTCTTCAGAGCCGAGCGACCGCAGGTGAGCGATGATCTCGTCTGCGGTCGAGGACGGGCCGAGGCTCATTTTTCGAGGCGGGCGAGCAACGAGGACGTATCCCAGCGGTTGCCGCCCATTTCCTGGACATCGCCGTAGAACTGGTCGACGAGAGCGGTCACCGGCAGCTTGGCACCGTTGCGGCGGGCCTCCGCCAGCACGATGTCGAGATCCTTGCGCATCCAGTCGACCGCAAAGCCGAAGTCGTACTTGCCGGCGTTCATCGTCTTGTGGCGGTTTTCCATCTGCCAGGAGCCGGCAGCACCCTTGGAGATGACGTCCACAACCTTCTCGATGTCGAGCCCGGCCTTCTTGCCGAAGTGGATGCCTTCGGCCAGTCCCTGGACGAGGCCGGCGATGCAGATCTGGTTGATCATCTTGGTGATCTGGCCGGCGCCGGCCGGGCCCATCAGGCCAACCATGCGGGCAAAGGCTTCGATGACTGGCTTGGCGCGATCGAAAGCCGGTTCATCGCCGCCGCACATGACGGTCAGTACGCCGTTTTCGGCGCCGGCCTGGCCGCCGGAGACCGGCGCATCGATGAAGTGAGCGGTGCGCGCCTTCGCTGCCGCATAGAGTTCGCGGGCGACTTCGGCCGAAGCGGTGGTGTTGTCGATGAAGACGGCGTCGGCCTTCAGCGTTTCGAAGGCGCCGTCCTTGCCGGTCGTTACCGAGCGCAGGTCGTCGTCATTGCCGACGCAGGAGAAGACGAACTCGGCGCCATCGGCGGCTTCGGCCGGTGTCCGCGCTGCGCGGCCGCCGAACTCGGCCGCCCATTTCTCGGCCTTGGCGAAGGTACGGTTGTAGACCGTCAGCTCGTGTCCGCCGCGGACCTTGAGGTGGCCGGCCATGGGATAGCCCATGACGCCGAGACCGATGAATGCGACCTTTGCCATTTTCCGAATACTCCCATTGCTTTCGCTTTGGTGTAGCCGATGGAACGGGAGCGGAAAAGAGTGCTGTTATGTGGCACAGGCCAGCAATGGTGACGAGGGTGGCGTTGGCAGTTGCGTACCGCGAGCAGTCACCAGGCGCTTCAACTGCCGAGAAAACCCACCCCGCCGTACATTCTGGTACACATCTGCGCTCGCCAAACACACGCCGTATACATGGAGCCGCTCTAATCCAGCGAGGTTGGCCCCGAAGTTGAAGTCCAACGCGCCCTTCCAGGCACAGTTCGCTCAACTGCTAGGTCGTTCAAGCGCCGACTTCCAATCTGGAAAAGGTGTTTGTCAAACACATGCATGGCGGACCGTGAAGGGAAGCATTAGCGTCCGAAAAACCAATGAGGCCGGACTATGGACAAGAGTTTCTACATAGGCGTTCTTGCCGCGCTCTTCGCGGCCTTCGCCTTTTCGCTCAACTTCGTTGTGCCTTTCATCATCGGCGACTACTCCACCTTTGATTTTGCTCTTGTCCGTCATGTGGTCTCGGCTCTGGTCGGCCTCTGCATTCTGTTTTCGGATAGAGGGGTGATACAACACCTGACGCTCCGAAACTGGCTTTCAGCAATTTGGCTCGCCTTCATCGGCTACGTCGGCTACTTCCTGACGGTGACAGGAGCTGCCATCTTTGCTGGGCCGGTGATTGCTCCCGCCTTTCTCGGTTTGGTTCCGCTCGTTCTGATGGTGGTCGGCAACCAGCGGCAGGGATCGGTGTCATGGCAATCCCTGACGGTGCCTCTCATGCTGGTGCTGCTCGGTCTTGTTTTCGTCAATGGCACAGCGTTCACGGCAGAGGGACTGGAATCCGTCCGTTCCTTCTGGATCGGTGTTCCGCTGGCGCTTGCGGCGGTGGCGTTGTGGGTCTGGTTTGCGATTGCCAATCAGGCCGCCTTGGCCGTCCGACCTGAAATGCCCTCCGGTGTGTGGTCCGCGCTTATACTCGTTGGCGGAGGAGTCTTGATGCTGGCCTTCTACCCGGCTGGAGCAGCGATGGGTCTCTTTCAGCTTCCAAAACTCGGTTTTGGGTGGCACGCCGCCGGCTCACTCTATCTTTGGGGTACATCCTTCGCGCTTCTGGCAACCGTATGCGGAGTGTGGGCGTGGAATGTCGCGTCTCGAACCTTGCCCGTTGCACTGGCCGCGCAATTGATCGTTTCGGAAACGGCATTTGGGGTCATCGGCGGTCTCGTCGTTCATGCACGATGGCCGACCGCGATGGAAGCTGCGGGGATCGCAATCCTCATCGGTGGGGTCGTTCTGTCAGTTCGCATTTTCTACGAAAGGCAGTTTTCATTGGGCAAGACGGCGCTGGCGCACCAGTAGGCGCTCCGCGGCCGATCGGCGTCAGCGCCCAGCCGCCGCGGGCCAAAAGCTGCCATTGGTGGCGCCTGCGACATAGCGCTCGAAAAGAGCGAAGGGCGCGATGCTCCCTTCGCATGACGCCTCCTGCACCGCGAATGTTGCCATGCGATTATCCTTACATCGAATACGACCTAAGGAAACATGTCTGCCGATCAGGGCTTGAAGCGCGCGATTACCAGATGGCCGGCGATCGGTTCGCCTTCTTCCAGACGCACGGTGATGTCGCCCACTTCGACGATCTCGAAACCGGTGGCGGCGAGACGGTTGCGGAGATAGCTCTCGGCGTGTGCGAAGCGCTGGTGCGGGCCTACCATAAAATCGCGACCGGCGAAGGTCTCGGTGGGCAGGGTCTCGCTGGAGAAGATCAGGAGGCCCCCGGGCACCATGTTGTCGACGGCGCCGAAAAACAGCGCTTCGAGCGCGCCCATGTAGGGAAGCACGTCGGTCGCAACGATCAGATCGAAGGGCTCGTCGTCGTTGTCATCGAGATAATCGACCGCTTCGGCGACGTAGAGCGTCTCGTAGAGATCCTTCTCATGGGCGATCTCGACCATGTTTTCCGAGAGGTCGATGCCGGTGATGTCGTCGGCCATATCACGGAGCGCGCCGCCGGTGAGCCCCGTGCCGCAGCCGAGATCGAGCACACGATCGAACGGGCCAAGCTCAAGCGCCTGCAGCCGCTGGCGCACGAGGAGCGGCACGCAGTAGCCGAGCTGGTCGACGAGCACATTGTCGAACACTTCGGCATGCTGGTCGAAGAGGGTGGCGACATAGGCGTCAGGCGCCTTCACCGGCGTCTCGCCGCGTCCCATCGAGGCCAGGCGCACGGCAGCGCCGCCGTGGTCTTCCGGGTCGAGCGCCAGCACTTCGGCATAGGCATCGGCGGCGGCATCGAACTTGCCGGATTTTTCCAGGGAGAGGGCGCGGTTATAGGCTTCCGCCAGCGCTTCCTCGTCGATTTTCGTGCTCTTCTGGGTCATGGGGCGTTTCTTACGTCCGCAGAGGCGCTTTGGCAATCGCCGTCGGCGATCGTTTACCGGAGCGGATTAATCGGTATCCGGACGACAAATAGGTTTTCATTGGCCTTTTGAACGAAAAACGGCGCCCTGCGACGCCGTCGGGATTTATCGGCGAGAGGAAAGGAGTCATCATCGCAAGCATAAGAAAAGACGGGAGGAACGCCGATGTCCGCCGAGCTCGGCCCGCTGATCATCAGTGCGGAGGTCAAGGAGCCGAAGGGGCCGCCGCTGCCGCAAACATCCCAGGAGCAGATCAACGCGGTCGTGCACTATTATCGCGGTGAAATGGGCCGTATGGCCGGCTGGCGCGACCGCATCGACCGAACCTCGAACTGGGCGATCACCGTGGTTGCGGCGCTGCTTTCGGTATCGCTGTCGACGCCGACGTCACATCACGGCGTGCTGCTCTTCGCGATGCTGCTGATTACGCTGCTGCTCTTGATCGAGGCGCGGCGTTACCGCTTCTTCGATGTCTATCGCGCCCGCGTGCGGCAGTTGGAACGCGGATACTTCGCGCAAATCCTGGCGCCGGACGGCGCGCCGAACTTCAATTGGGCGGCGGCGATCGCCAAGAGCCTGCGCAAGCCGGCATTTCTGATGACCTATCGCGAGGCGCTCTGTCGGCGGCTGCAGCGCAACTATTGCTGGATGTATCTGATCCTGCTGCTGGCCTGGGCGCTGAAGATCTCCTCGCCGAAGATGTCGGCCAATGGCGAACCCTTCGGGCATGTGCGGTCCTGGACCGATGTCGCCGAGAATGCCGCACTCGGCCCTTTGCCTGGCTGGCCGGTGGTCCTGGGCGTTCTGCTGTTCTATGCGCTTGTCCTTTACGGCTCGCTGCACAGGGAGCCGCGTGAAGGCGAACTGGCGCATGGCGAGGTGCATGTCTGAGAGCGCATCGGCTGCAGCGTCCGCAACGCTGAGCGATCGCGGTTATCAGGGCTTGCCGATCGCAACGCCGGTAGCCTGACCGAAGGCCACCTTAGGCTCCTCGGTTTCGATCGGCGGTTCAGTGCAGAATGAACTCGCCTTTGAGCGCGCGCCATTCCGTCGCCGAGATCAGCTTGCGATGCACATAGCGCACCGAATGCAGCGGTCCATCCAGTTTCTCTTCCCAGAATTTCAGGAAGCTGCGCATTTCCGGAAAGTCCGGTGCCAGGTCGTAGTG
Organism: Ensifer sp. EB106-03-01-XG145; assembly: GCF_058792075.1. Lineage (NCBI taxonomy): Bacteria > Pseudomonadati > Pseudomonadota > Alphaproteobacteria > Hyphomicrobiales > Rhizobiaceae > Ensifer > Ensifer sp. EB106-03-01-XG145. The sequence goes on from NZ_JBYTEC010000010.1 coordinate 38,400, forward strand.
CTGCCACACATAGGTCTGGAGGAAGGTTGGATGATCCGGCATGTGGTAGAGGATCTGAGCGGTCGTCAGGCCGTAGCCCTTCAGTTGCAGTTCCATTTCGTTCGTCATTAGGACCTCACTTCTCGCAAAGGTTGGTCTCTATGATGAAACGCCCGATTTCTTAATCAAGGGCTAATATTTGCCCTGAAATGAAACTTTCGTAAGAAATAACAAAAGCTTGGCAGCATCTCACGGAGAGTGCTGCCAAGCTTTGCTCGTCGGTGATTTCCGGAATCAGCGCTTGAGGTGACGGGTCAGCCGCGCTTCCAGCATGCTCCAGATGTTGCGCAGGATCTCGACCATGATCAGGTAGAGAATGGCCGCCCAGATATACATCTGGAAGTCGAAGGTGCGGGAAAAGGCGTAACGGGTTTCGCCCATCAGGTCGAAGACGGTGACGATCGCGACGATCGCCGAGCCCTTGATCATCAGGATGATTTCATTGCCGTAGGGGCGCAGCGCCACGATCATCGCCTGCGGCAGGATGATCTTCCAGAAAGCGACGCGCTCGGGCAGGCCAAGGGCGGCGGCACCTTCACGCTGTCCGCGCGGCACGCTCCCGATTGCGCCACGCAGGATTTCCGCCTGGTAGGCTGCGGTGTTGAGCGTGAAGGCGAAGAGCGCGCAGTTCCACGCATCGCGGAAAAACCACCACAGGCCGACCGTTTCCAGCTGCGGGCGGAAACTGCCGAGGCCGTAATAGATCAGGAAGAGCTGCGCGAGCAGCGGCGTGCCGCGGAAAAAATAAACATAGCCGTAGGCGAGCCACGACCAGAGCTTGTTCTTCGACATGCGGGCAAACGCGATCGGCAGCGACAGAAGGGCGCCGAGGACGATCGAGATCGAGACCAGCATCAGCGTGACGCCGAGGCCGGAGAGGAAGCGCGGACCGTATTTCGCGAATTTCTCCGGGTCCCAGCCATTGACGACGGTCAGGAAGATGCCGACGCCAAGCGCCAGCCAGACGCCGAGCGCGACGCTGCCGACGAAGCGGGTCAGCGTATAGGGCCTTGGCGGAACCGGAGGCGGGGCCTGCGGCGGGATCATCGTTGCAACAGTGCTCATCGGCCCATCTCCGCACGTTTGGTCCAGCGTTCCAGGTTCGCAAAGACGATCGAGGAAATCATCGCGAGGATCAGGAAGAGCACGCAGGCGACACCATAGAATTCAAAGGCTTGCTTGGTAACGCGGGCGGCTACGCCGGTCTGGCGCAGGATGTCGGTCAGGCCCACCACCGAGACGAGGGCGGTGTCCTTGAGCAGCGCCATCCAGAGATTGCCGAGTCCGGGCAGCGCGATGCGCACGAGCTGCGGCAGGATGATGAGGCGCATGGTCCTGCCGCGATGCAAGCCAAGGGCATCGCCGGCCTCGTATTGTCCATGCGGAATGGCCTTGAAGGCCGAGAGCAGCACTTCGGAACAATAGGCGGAGAACACGACGCCGAGCGCGATCATGCCGGCGAAGAAGGCGTTGATCTCCACCGGCCCCTCGTAGCCGAGCGTCGCCAGCAACTGCTGAACGAGGATCTGCAGGCCGTAATAGACGATGAAGAGCGTCAGCAGTTCGGGCAGGCCGCGGAAGATCGTCGTGTAGATATTGGCGGCCAACCGTATGGTGCGCTCTTCGGACTGCTTTCCGAGGGCGATGAAAAAGCCGATCAGCAGGCCGACGGGCAGCGTCGCGATGGCAAGGCTCGCGGTAACCACGAAGCCGTAGGCGATATCGTCGCCCCAGCCTGTGTCGCCGCAGGCCAGCAAGGTGCCGGGCGCCAGCCAACGAAAGACCCCGACGGGGCCGCAGAATGGATCGACGATCGATCCGATCCAGGAAAGGATGGAATAGAAGCCGGCAAACAACCCGCTCATGTCAGAAGTTTCCCCTTTGCGCCGTTTTTGTGTGTATCGATCGCGCTTTGTTTTAGGCTCTTGTCAAACAAAAACGGCGGAAGGGCAAGCCGTCCGCCGTTGCATTTTTCGCATGAACTGACGTTTCTCCGGCATGATTCACTAGGAAATCGCGCCGGATCCCGTCAATCAGCTGCCATAAACGTCGAACGGGAAGTACTTTTCGTTGATTTCCTTGTACTTGCCGTTGGCGCGGATCGCTTCGATCGCCTTGTTGAACTTTTCGCGCAGCGCGTCGTCGCCCTTGCGCACGGCAATGCCGGCGCCTTCGCCGTTGATGACGGGGTCGATCGGCAGCGTGCCGAGCAGCTTGCAGCAGGCACCGTCTGTCGACTTCAGCCATTCGGAGAGAACGACCACGTCGTCGATGACGGCGTCGATACGGCCGTTGGCGATGTCGAGCTTGTATTCGTCAGCCGTCGGATAGAGCTTGATGTCCGCACCCTTCATATGCGCTTCGGCATAGTTGGAATGGGTGGTGGAGCCCTGCGCGCCGAGCGTCTTGCCCGCAAGCGCTGCCTCGGTCGCCTCGGTGATCGGCGAATCCTTCGGCACGACAATTGCCGGCGGCGTGTTGTAGTACTTGTTGGTAAAGTCGACCTTTTCCTTGCGCTCGGCAGTGATCGACATGGATGCGATGATGGCGTCGAACTTCTTGGCGATCAGCGCCGGAATGATGCCGTCCCAGTCCTGCGTGACGAAGGTGCATTCGGCCTTCATTTCCGTGCACAGTGCCTTGGCGATGTCGATGTCGAAGCCCGTCAGCGTGCCGTCCGCTGCAAGGTTGTTGAAGGGCGGGTAGGCGCCTTCCGTGCCGATAACGACCTTTTCGCCGTCGGCCATGGCCGAGCTTGCCATGAGCACGAAAACGGCAGCCGATGCGGCGGCTGCCAGCCGCTTGGAAATACGCATGATAGTCCTCTCTGTTGGCCGACATCCGGTTTTTTGTTTTTCACGGATGCCAATTTCTGCCGGAGCGTTTGCCTCCGGTTGCGGCGATATTCGTACTCTTTTCCTGTAAAAATCAACAGGAAAGCGACGGTGCTCACCGGGAAAAGGATTTCGACCGCAGATTGTGGTAGCGGGTCGCGCAATGAACATGAACGGTGCGTTCAGCGCCGGTTAATCTTGCCTCCGCTAGCCCTTATCAAGGAACCGGCGCGTGGCTCGGGCATTGCACTTGACGGCGCGTGTCGTTGGCAACACAAAAAAGCCGGAACCTTGGGTCAAGGCCCCGTGAGTATTCGCGTTCGCACCCATTCTTAGCCGTGTCATACGCTGGGAAGAGGATGCGGGACCAGGACCTCCCAAGAAGAGGAAGGAAGACAAATGTCGATTCGATCCAAGCTGTTTGCAACCGTCGCGCTGCCGGTGCTGTCGGTGTCCGTCGCGGTTCCGCCCGCTGTCGCCGACAACCTGATGAAGCCATTCGAGGTTGCACAGGAGGGTGGCGGTCAGTCTGAGGAAGAGCTGCTGCTGCAGAAGCAGCGCCAGGCCGAAGAAGAGGCAGCACGCCAGGCGGCCGAACAGCAGAAGGCGGCCGAAGAAGAGGCTGCGCGCCAGGCTGCTGAGCAACAGAAGGCTGCCGAAGAAGAGGCTGCCCGCCAGGCCGCCGAACAGCAGAAGGCCGCTGAGGAAGAGGCTGCCCGCCAAGCCGCTGAACAGCAGAAGGCCGCTGAGGAAGAGGCTGCCCGCGCGGCGGCTGAACAGCAGAAGGCTGCCGAGGAAGAGGCTGCCCGCGCGGCGGCTGAACAACAGAAGGCTGCCGAGGAAGAGGCTGCCCGTGCAGCCGCTGAACAGCAGAAGGCGGCTGAGGAAGAAGCTGCCCGCCAGGCGGCCGAGCAGCAGAAGGCCGCTGACGAGCAGAAGGCTGCCGAAGAGCAACAGAAAGCCGCTGAACAGCAGAAGGCCGCAGAAGACGAAGCGGCCCGCCAGGCTGCCGAACAGCAGAAGGCAGCTGAAGAACAGCAGAAAGCTGCGGAACAGGCTCAGCCCGGTACCTGCGTGGTGCCAAAAGGTCAGGATGCATCGACCGCATGCCCGCCGGAAGGCGGCAAGGCAGCCGAACAGCCTGCGACCACCGAAGAGCAGAAGGCCGGCGAGCAGCCGCCCGTGACCGAAGAGCAGAAGGCAGGCGAACAGCCCGCGCCGACCGAAACGGCGCCGGGCACGGAGCCGCAACCCCAGACTGGCGAAGGCCAGCTTGTACCGGGCACGGAGCAACCGCAGACCGGCGAGGGCCAGCCTGTGCCCGGCACGGAGCAACCGCAGACCGGCGAGGGCCAGCCTGTGCCTGGCACCGAGCAGCCGCAGACCGGCGAAGGTCAACCCGTCCCGGGGACCGAGCAGCCGGCGACCGCCGAGCAGCAGCCGCAGGTGCAGCAGCCGGTTCCGGAAGTGGTCGACACCCGCACCGAAGAAGAAAAGGTGAAGATCGCCGAAGACCCGGCGGCGACCGACGAGACCGTCGTTCTGCCGGTTGAAAACGGTGCGGCCGTGCTCGACAGCGACAAGGACGCCGACAATGCCGGCGGCAACCAGGCGCGCGAAGAGCGCCAGAAGCTGCGCGAGGAGCTGCGCGCCAAGGAAGAAGACGCGCCGGCGCCGGCAGACGATGCCGCATCCCAGGCTGCCATCACCGCCGAGACCCCGGCCGACCTGACGCAGAAGATCGAGGCGAACCTCAACGAAAAGGGCACGCGCGTCGATGAGGCGCCGGTCTTCGTGGTTCCGGAGACGACCAACATCGTCAACAACACCGTCATCAACAACACGGTGATCAACAACAACACGACCATCAACAACGTCACCAACAACATCACCGAGGTGAAGGTCGTCGAGCAGGTCGACAACCGCGTGATCCTCGGCGTCGGCGATCAGATCTTCGTGCGCGGCGACGACCGTCCGCGTCTGCGTCACGATGCGGAAGAGACCTATTACGACGAACTTCCGCGCGGCCGCACCCGCGAAACCATCCTGCGTCCGGGCGGCTACCGGATCGTCACCGTCTACAACCGCTACGGCGACATCCTGCAGCGCTCGCGCGTTGACCGCGACGGCAACGAATATCTGATGATCTATGCTCCCGAGCGTGACGAAGGCCCGCGTCCGGCGATCACCGACGTCGGCTACGAACTGCCGCCGATGCGTCTGCGCATCCCGGTGAGTGATTATATTGCCGACGTTTCCGACGACCCGGACCGTGACTACTACGAGTTCCTGGCCGAGCCGCCGGTCGAGCGCGTCGAGCGCGTCTACACGATGGACGAGGTGCGTCATTCGGCCCGCCTGCGCGACAAGGTTCGCCGTATCGATCTCGATACGATCACCTTCCCGACGGGCAGCGCCGAAGTGTCGATGTCGCAGGCGAAAACGATGCGCAAGGTCGCGGCCGCAATGGAGAAGGTTCTGGCGAAGGATCCGGGTGAAACCTTCTTCATCGAAGGCCACACTGATGCCGTCGGCTCGGACCGCTCGAACCTCGTGCTTTCGGATAAGCGCGCCGAATCGGTCGCATCGCTGCTGACCGAGGTCTACGGCATTCCGCCGGAAAACCTTGTGACCCAGGGCTACGGCGAGCGCTTCCTCAAGGTGCGGACTGAGGAGGCCGAACAGCAGAACCGCCGCGTCACCATTCGCCGCGTCACGCCGCTGGTCCGTCCGGTCGCGCAGCGCTAACAAAGTCGCCCAGCGCTGATCAAAGTCGCACAGCGCTGATCAAGCTTCGGGCAGGAATGTCCGAATAGCTCTAGGAAACCCGCCTCGCAAAAGGCGGGTTTCCGTCGTTTCACAGATCTCCAGCCTCTTTAATTTCCGGATTGCCATGAAAGCCGTTGCCCTGCCGTTCCTCGCCTTCATCATGCTCACCCAATCGGCTGTCGCAGCACCGGGGCTCGTGGAGCCGGATCTGCGGCTGCCGGCCAATCCAGATGGAAAGAGCGGGGCGCCGCGCGTCGCCCTGACGCTCGATGCCTGCAGCGGCGCGACCGACATGCGCATCCTCGGCACCCTGATCGAGAACCACATTCCGGCGACAATCTTCGTGACCGCGCGCTGGCTGAAGCGCAACGGCCTCGTCGTCGAGGTGATGAAGGCGCATCCGGATCTGTTCGAGATCGAGGATCATGGCGCCATGCATGTGCCGCCGATCGACGTGAAGGTCTCGGTCTATGGTCTGGCGGCGGCCGGGTCGGAGGCTGCGGTTGCGGCCGAAGTCGATGGCGGTGCGACGGCGATCAAGGCGCATGGCCTGCCGGCGCCGCACTGGTTCCGTGGGGCAACCGCCAAATATACCCATTCGTCGATGAGCCAGATCCGCGCCATGGGTTATCGCATCGCCGGCTACTCGGTGAACGGCGACGGCGGCTCGCTGCTCGGCGCAGCCGTCGCCGAAAAGCGGATTCGCGCAGCGAAGGACGGCGATGTCATCATCGCCCATATCAACCAGCCGACCCATTCCGCCGGCGCCGGCGTCGCGCGCGGCATCCTCGACCTCAAGGCGAAGGGCTACAGCTTCGTCCGATTGAATGACATTCCGGATGAAATGACGGTCGGCGCGACGAATTGACGGATTTTGGCGGCTGGCTGCGGAAAATGTCCGTCAGGAAATGGTCAGCGCCGGAAAATGTCTGCGTCGAGTGATATCTCCCCGAGCGCGGCGATGTTCCATATCCCATATCGCGTGGTGGATTGTGCGTGCTCGACCAAGCCGTTTCTCTCATGACAGTTGCAAGGCCGCTGCTCGACGCAAAGTAGCGGCTTGTCGAATTCCATTTTCCGTTGCCGGCAGCTCCCCCTTAGGCTTGTCGAGCTATGCGTCTGGCTCTGGAGGAGTGGATGAAGCGTATCGTTATCGGGTTCGTTATCGCGCTGCTATCGCAGGCATTCGCGTCGCCTGCGCGCGCGGATGGTGCGAGTGCGCCATTGCAGCCGTTCGAGCAAGTGCTGGAGCGCGCCGAGAAAGGCGATGTCGAGGCTGAGATCGATATCGGCATACGCTACCAGACAGGTGAGGGTGTTGCGCGCGACGTTTTGAAAGCCATCGGCTGGTACGGGAAGGCGGCCGCGAAGGGCAATGCGAAGGCGCAGTTCCTTCTTGGTACGATCTATTTCAATGGTGCCGAAGGCGTGAAGCAGAACTATGCCGAGGCGCTACGCTGGTTTCGGCTTTCAGCCGACCAGAAGACCCCGGCCGCGCAATACAGTCTCGGGGTTCACTACGAACAGGGGTTGGGTGTTGCCAAGGACGAGGTGCAGGCGGTGGCCTACTACCGGCAGGCAGCGGAACAAGGTTATGCCGCGGCCCAATACAACCTCGGCTATCTGCTTCAGGAGGGGCGCGGCGCGAAGCGCGATCAGGCCGCGGCTTTTGAATGGTATCGCAAGGCGGCAGAGCAGGGGTTGGTGTCGGCCATGCACAATCTGTCCATCGCCTATTTTCAAGGAAACGGCACGCTGAAGAATGATGCGGAGGCCTACCGATGGACGTCGCGAGCCGCGATCGCCGGCGAGGCCCGCGCTCAGTACAATCTCGGCTTCATGTACGAGAAAGGTGCCGGGGTGGAACGCAATCTGGCCGAAGCGCTGCGCTGGTATCTGCGTGCCGCCGAGCAGGGAGACATCGAAGGGCAAGCGAATGCCGGCCGGCTCTATTTCAACAGTGAGGCCGGGCGGATCAATGCCAGGGAGGGCATTCGCTGGCTCCGCCCTGCAGCAAACGCCGGCAACAAGGACGTGCAAAATCTCCTCTGTGGCGTTTACGTGCGCGCCTTCGGCGTCGGGCGCGACGATCGGGAGGCGGTGAGATGGTGCCGCAAGGCGGCCGACCAGGGCATGGTTTCGGCGCAGGTGGATCTGGCGATCTTCTATATGCTGGGTCGAGGCGTCGAGAAGGACGAGGCTGCGGCGTTCGAACTGTTCCTGAAGGCAGCAAAACAGGGGAATCCGCAGGCCCAGATGAATGTCGGCGTCATGTACCTGAACGGTACCGGCGTGGCGGAAAACTACGCGGAAGCGCACCACTGGTTCCTGACGCTCGCTGAGCGCGATGATCCAAAGGGTCAATTCAATCTGGCGGTCATGTATGCAAACGGCCAGGGTCTCGAGAGAAACGCTGAGGAAGCGGTGCGGCTCTACAGGCTCTCGGCCGAGCAAGGCTATGCCTTGGCGCAGTACAATCTCGCCATGGCCTATCTCAACGGGATCGGTGTCGAAATCGACGCCCCGGCTGCCGTCAGTTGGTTCCGTAAGGCGGCCGAACAAGGAAATGCCGACGCGGAGCTCAATCTCGGCATCGCCTATGCCAGAGGCGATGGCGTGGAGAAGGACCTTTCGACCGCCGCCGAATGGTATGCCAAGGCGGCCGCGCAGGGGATGCAAAAGACGCAACAGGCGCTGGCCGGGCTGCCGAAGGCGTATCGCGACGCTTCGCAGCGTTGAAGCCTGAAGCGCCGCTGTGTCTGATCAGTATGGAAACATGCCGTCGTCAGGAGGCGTTGTCCTTGCGCTGCAATCCGGTGACCTGCTCGACGAAATCGGCGATGGCAGAGGTGTCGTCGAGATCGAACACCGCGAGATCAGTGTCCGCAACCGGGTGATCGGCAGCGATCGCGCAGATATGCGGATCGGTGGGGGCCAGCGGCTCGCGGTTCGCCGATTCCAGGCGCCGGGCCTCGATCTTCGGGATCGGTTCGCGCTTGTAGCCCTCGACGAGCACAAGATCGCAAGGGGCAAGCCGCGCAAGGATGTCCTCGAAGGACGGTTCCAGTGCGCCGCGCAATTCGTGCATGATCGCAAACCGCGTGCCGGAGACGATCGTCACCTCGTGGGCGCCAGCCTCGCGATGGCGGTAGCTGTCGGCGCCGACCTTGTCGATGTCGAAGTCGTGGTGCGCGTGCTTGACGGTGGAAACCACGTAGCCGCGCTGCGTCAATTCGGTGACGAGCCGCACCATCAGTCCGGTCTTGCCGGAATTCTTCCAGCCGGCGATGCCGAAGATCTTCATGGCGTTCATGCTCTGCTGTCCTCGAAAAAGCTCAACCATTCCTTCGCCTCGGTGAGATCCGCAGGAGTGTTGACGTTGAAGAAGGGATCGAATGCGCCCTTCGGCGTCATGGTGACAGGAAAGTCGACCGTTACCGAGGCATGGCGTTCGATGAAGGCACGGACGCGCCGCTTCGGGTCGCTCGTCAGCCAGGTCTCCAGCTCGTCGGCGAGCGCAACTGGCCAGAGCGCAAACAGTGGATGCATCTGGCCGACGGATGCCGCGACGGAAATCTGTTGACGTTGGGTCAAGGCGGCGATCAGTCGCGCGACGAGGTCGTCAGGAAAGAAGGGCGTGTCGGTCGGAACGACCACGACATGGGATGCTTCCGGCGTAGCCCCTGCCACATAGCGCATGGCCGTCAGCACGCCGGCGAGCGGTCCGAGAAAGCCCGGAACCGTATCGGCAACAACGGGCGTATTTCCGTCGATGGTGTCTGCCGGTTCGGCGTTGAGGTTGACGGCTATGCTGGTGACCTGGGGACGAAGCCGCGCGATGATGTGCGAAAGCATCGTGCGGCCACCCAGGTGAAGGTCAGACTTCGGGCTTCCCATGCGGCGCGACAATCCGCCTGCGAGGATGACGGCGGGCAGCGGTTCGCTGATCAGAGGGCGTGAGGTGTCCGGCATCGCGCGGCTCCTATTCCAAAGGGCCGGTCAGCGAGCGCTGGGCGACCGCTTTTCGGCCGCGCAGGGTCTCGCGGTAGAAGGTGTAGAGGCCCGAACCGATAATGACCGCAACGCCGACCAGCATCCAGGTATCGGGCACTTCCGTAAAGAAGAAGATACCGATCGCGATCGACCAGATCAGGCTGGTGTAGCGGAAGGGCGCAATGACCGAGATATCGCCGGCGCGCATTGCCAGCACGATCGTCTGGTAACCGAGCATCAGCAGGATGCTCGCGGCGGCGATGTGGCTGAAGGTCATCGCCGACATTGGCTGCCAGCCGCCCATCGGCTGGATGAGGACGGCACCGACGATGGTTGTGACAAGGGAGGTCGACACGGTGATGTAAAGCGAGGGCACGTCATGGCCGATGCGGCGGGTGCAGAGATCGCGGGTTGCCGTGACGAACACGCAGGCGACGACGGTCAGTGCCGCCGGCGTGAAGCCCTCGGGACCGGGCCGAAGCACGATCAGCACGCCGATGAAGCCGGCGATGATCGCCGTCCAGCGCCGCCAGCCGACTGGCTCGCCAAGGAACAGGGCGGCGCCGAGCGTGACGGCCAGGGGCAGTGCCTGCATGATCGCCGAGGCATTGGCGAGCGGGATCTGGCCGAGGGCGGAGATATAGGTGACCGAGGCGAGCGCCTCCATGGCGATGCGCAGCAGGATCACCGGCTGCATCAGGGTGCGGAGCGGACGAAAGGCGCGAAATTGCCAGGCGGCGAGCACCACCATCAGCGTCGTCAGCAGCCCGCGCACGAAGATGATCTGGCCCACGTTCATCGCGCCGGTGACGGATTTGACCAGCGCGTCGTTGCAGGAGAACGTGACCATCGCCAGGCACATGAAAAGAATGCCGCGGAAATTGGTGGAGGCTTGCATGCTGGCTGTCCTGCGGCGCCGGAAAGCGGGCTACGCTGTCGACGAATGGGGAGGCGAATCCACGGGATGGATCGCCCAATGTTTAAGCATTGGCTGCCGGCTTGTGCAAACGGGTTCGCATGCGGCGGCCGTTTTTCTTTCAGCGCAAGTAGAACGGTCAGCCCCGGCCGAGTTCAATTGCCCGGAAGACTGTGGCAGGCCGCTAAAACGTCCGCCGGCGAACTGAGCTTATTCGCGGAATCTTAAGTTTCGCTGCCTATCGTCGCTGCAATTCCGCATCCATTCGCATGACGCGATCGGCGGGGTGGCGCCGCAGTAACCTTGCAGGGTGGCCATTCCAGGGACGTCTGCCCAGGCTTAGGAGAGCCTTCGGCACTCGTCCCATCGGTGTTTCCACCAAGAAAAGCCGCCGCGCGGGCCTGCTTCCCATAAGAATAATTCAGGGGTGCGCAATGTCTTTCATCGATCGCCTGCTGCAGCGTTTGCGGATCGTCACCAAGGTTCTGCTTTTCGTGGTTCCGCTTGTGGCGCTGATTGCCGGTATTGGTCTCATTGGCTTCTTCACCGCCCGCACGCTCAACGGCCATATGACCGTGACGCGGGAAACCATCAACAATCTCTCGGACTTCCAGGCGCTGCGCAGCGCGCTGCAGGCTTTTGCCGATGCGCCGAGCGAGGAAACTCGGGCTGCTTTGGCGAGCCAGATCGACGAGCAGGAAAGCGGCGTGAAGACGCTGGACGGCCTGCTGACGCGCGGTGAGGACAAGGCGGAGATCGCCTCGGTGCTGGCGCTGGGTGAGACGATGCGCAGCCAGACGGACAAACTCTGGGTGACCAAGCTCGAGCGGGACCAGGTGACGGCATCGCTGGAAACGGCGCTCGCCGACATGACCGAGCAGGGCAACAGTGCCTACAAGCAGATCGACATCATCCGCAAGGAATCCGGCGAGAAGGAAGCCTTCGCCAAGGCGCTGCTCTTCGATGCCGCCGCCTATCAGGGCCTGGCCGAGCGCATCAAGAAATTCCGACTGCCGGTCACGATGGCCGTCAATCCGGATGCCAAGATCGATCAGGCGGGCAAGCTGCTGCCGCATCTCGTGAAGCAGATCGATGAGGCCGAAAAGATTGCCTCGGAAAAGGTGCAAGCGCCGATTGCCGACGTGAAGGAACAGGCGCTCAAGGTTCAGGCGATCCTTGCCGGTGCCGAAGACAGCGAGGCGAAGAAAAACGCGCTGGTGCCGATCCTCAGCAAGTTCTCCAAATATGAAGCGGACTTCGCCAAGGAGGCAGCCAAGAACTCGGATACGGCGGCCAAGCGCTTCGTCGGCATGGATGCCGAGATTTCACAACTGAAGACCCTCATCGCGCTGATGGGCGATACCTTCAAGGGGCTCGACAGCACGCGGCTGCATATCAGCGAGTTGCACCGCAAGCTCGATGCCGCGGGCCGCGAGCCGGTCATGGCTGACATCCAGGCGGTTCGCGAAACGGCGGGCAAGCTCGGCGAACTCGGCGGCAAGAACGCGGCGCTTCGCGATCTTCCGGCGAAGCTTGGGCCCTCGCTCGGCAACATCGACAAGGACACCGCGGCACTGATCGACGTCGGCGGCCGCTGGCTGGCGGCCAAGGCGGAAGCTTCGGCACTCGTGGCCACTGCCAGCACCACGCTTGAGAGTTTCGTCAGCAGCGCGCAGGAAGCCGGCAAGGTCGACAGCCAGCGCTCGGCCGATGTCTCGATCGTCGCCATGATTGCCGGCACGCTGCTCGCCATCATCGGTGGCCTGATGCTGGTCGAAACGCTGCGTGGCCCGCTGAAGCGCGTGACCGAAACGATGACGCGGCTTGCCGGCGGCGATCTCGACGTTGCCATCGAGGGTCGCAACCGCGGCGACGAGATCGGCGACATGGTGCGCTCCGTTGCCGTGTTCCGCGACAATGCCCTCGAGAACGTGCGGCTGGGGCGCGAGGCGGAGGCGGCGCGTGCGCTTTCGGCAGAAGAAGAAGCGCGCCGCGCCGCGGAGCGTGCCCGTGTCGAGGCCGAGCAGATGCAGGCGCTGAATGCGCTTTCGGATGTTCTCGCAGCTCTCGCCGACGGCAATCTCGAGGAAGGCATGGCCGAGGACCTGCCGGCCGACTACGTGATCATGGCCCGCACCTACAACAATGCGGTCGAGGCACTGCGGGCGACGCTGGCCGACGTGCGTGTCGTTACCGGCGAGATCACCGGTGGCACCGGCAATCTCGCGTCGTCGGCTGACGACCTGGCACGCCGCACCGAGCAGCAGGCGGCCGCACTCGAGGAAAGCTCGCGTGCCCTTCGGCAATTGACGGAGATCGTCCGCACGACGGCCGAAAGTGCGCGCAAGACGACGGTGTCGGTGGGCGAAACCAATTCTTATGCCAAGCATTCCGGCCAGGTGGTCGCCAAGGCGATCGACGCCATGGCGGAGATCAATCGCTCGTCGGAGAAGATCAGCACGATCATCGGCGTCATCGACGAGATCGCTTTCCAGACCAACCTCCTGGCGCTGAATGCCGGCGTCGAGGCGGCGCGGGCAGGCGAGGCCGGACGTGGCTTTGCCGTGGTGGCGCAGGAGGTGCGCGAGCTTGCCCAGCGTTGCGCAGGAGCGGCCCGCGAGATCAAGGGGCTGATTTCGGAAAGCTCGGCACAGGTGCGGAGCGGCGTGGCTCTGGTGCAGGAGACAGGCGATGCGCTCACCGTCATCAACAGTCACATCACCACGATCCACGACCTCGTCAGCAATATCGAGGCCTCGGCGGCTGACCAATATACCGGCCTCAACGAGGTCAATTCCGCCGTGCACGAGGTCGAACTGATCACCCAGCAGAACGCCGCGATGGTCGAGGAGAACACCGCCGAGATCCACGGGCTGCGCCGGCAGGTGGAAGCGCTTAACGAGAAGATCGAGCGCTTCCGCACCGGTACGGAGGGAATGGGTGCGCAGGCGCAGGGGCGCGGGAGCTACGCGGCCTGATCTGTTCCTCCGACGGCGGCTTTCAAGGCTTGCCGCCCGGCTTGTCAGCCCCTCACCCTAACCCTCTCCCCGCAAGCGGGGCGAGGGGACGTGCACTGCGGCAAGACATCCCAATGTAGGTCGCCGGAAAGCGCAAGCCGTCGACGCATCTGTGCGGAGTACGTGGGGACACGAGCGTGTGCCCCACATTCCCTTCTCCCCGCTTGGCGAGGGAGAAGGTGCCGGCAGGCGGTTGAGGGGCCGCCTGCCGGTTGTTCATCCAAAGTTGGTATCGTGCGGGAAGCTCAGCCGCCGGTGACGCTCATGTGGCGGGCGACGGCGGGGCGGTTGTGCTCCCGGTCGATGATGAAGTCGTGGCCTTTCGGCTTGCGGCCGATCGCCTCGTCAATCACCTGGCTCAAATAGGCATCGTCTTCGGAGGCGCGGAGCGCAGTGCGCAGGTCGGCCGCGTCGTTCTGGCCGAGGCACATATAGAGCGTGCCGGTGCAGGTGAGGCGGACGCGGTTGCAGCTTTCGCAGAAGTTATGCGTCATCGGCGTGATAAGGCCGAGCCGTCCGCCGGTTTCGGCGACCTCGAGATAACGGGCAGGGCCGCCGGTGCGATAGGGGATGTCCGAGAACGTGAAGCTCTGTTCCAATTGCCGGCGCATCTCGGAGAGCGGCAGGTAGTGGTCGGTGCGGTCTTCTTCGATCTCGCCCATCGGCATGGTTTCGATCAGCGTCAGGTCCATGCCGCGGCCATGGGCCCAGCGCATGAGATCGGGGATCTCCGCGTCGTTGAAACCTTTCAGCGCCACGGCGTTGATCTTGATCTTGAGGCCGGCAGCCTGGGCCGCGTCGATGCCTTCCATGACCTTGGAGAGGTCACCCCAGCGGGTGATCTGGTGGAACTTCGCCGGATCGAGCGTGTCGAGCGAGACGTTGATGCGCTTGACGCCGCACTCGACAAGCTCGGAGGCATATTTCGCGAGCTGCGAGCCATTGGTCGTCAGCGTCAACTCGTCGAGCCGGCCGGCCTCGATCTCCTTGCCGAGTTCACGCACCAGGAACATGATGTTCTTGCGCACCAGCGGCTCGCCGCCGGTGAGCCGCAGCTTGCGCACGCCCTTGGCGATGAAGGCGGAACAGAGCCGGTGCAATTCTTCGAGCGTCAGCAGATCCTTCTTCGGCAGGAAGGTCATGTGTTCCGCCATGCAATAGGTGCAGCGGAAATCGCAGCGATCGGTGACCGACACGCGCAGATAGGTAATCGCCCGACCGAAGGGGTCGATCATTGGAACGGTCTTCTGCTCTAGCGGCCTGGCGCCGAACCTGTCTATCGTGGCTGTGTTCAAAACGGCTTTCTCCCAGCCCTTTCAATGTCGTTGTCGAACCTGCTCGCGTCAAGGCGCATACTGTCGCAAAGTGTTGATCGGAAGAGCAGGGTAATTCTCGCCAGCCGATTTCTGCGCTAGTGCATACTCATCCCTAAGTCAAAGCCGCATCAGGGATAGGAGGTTTCAGCAAGCAAGGTGCGATGAAGCTTTCAGGCGGATCACGGCGAATGGACGGCATCGCGTTTGCCGTTCGCGAACAGGAGCAGGCAATATGAGTGAAATCTGGCCGACGGAACTGCGTGTCTCCAAGGATCGCCACCGGCTCGTCGTCGCCTTCAACGATGGCGCATCCTTCGATCTCTCGGCGGAGATGCTGCGGGTACTATCGCCGTCTGCCGAAGTGCAGGGCCATGGGCCGGGCCAACGGGTGACGGTGCCCGGCAAGCGCAACGTGCAGATCATTTCAGTGCAGCCAACCGGCAACTACGCGGTGCGCATCGGTTTCGACGATTTTCACGATACCGGCATCTTCACCTGGAGCTATCTGCGCGAACTCGGCGAGAAGGGTGGAGAGCTCTTCGGTGCTTATGAACAGGAACTCGCTGAGAAGGGCATGTCGCGCGACAAGACGGAAAAGCCGCGCTGATCTCGACTGTGCCTGTCGTCAGGCCAGTTCGTCCTCTTCTTTCAGCAGTATCCCGATCAGCCGCTCCATGGATCGGGTGACCACCATGCAGTCCTCCAACGGCTCGTCGTCCAGCAATTTCTCGATCAGCGCCGTGTGGATCTCCATGGCTGCCTCCGTAAGGTTGCGGCCCTCCTGTGTCAGCGACAACCGCAGTACCCGTTTGTCCTTCTCGTCACCGCGGCGCAGGATCAGGCCGCGCTTTTCCAGCTGCGGCAACAGCATGCTCATGTTGGAGCGGCCCACCAGCAGTTTGCGTGCCAGTTCCTGCTGCGAAATGCCGTCGAAGCGGTAGAGGTTGATCAGGATATCGAGGTGTGGCGGCTTGATGTCGAGATGGGCGATCTCGCGCGTCACCGTCTGCTGCATGAGCTGGCAGGCGCGCGCAACCGCGATCCAGCTGCGGAAACGGGGGTGATCCCAAGGGAAATGGTGTTCTGTCGTCACTTGATTTTTGTTCAACGTTGTACAATTATGTTCAGCATTGAACATAACAAGAGATTCCCACTATGGCACCCTTTGCGATCAAGGTCATCCGCCACACGCTGAAAGGCGTGGCAGCGTTCTCGCCCGAGGCCGCCGGCAGGCTTGCCTTCAAGCTTTTCAGCGTGACGCCCGGCCGGCAGCCTAAGAACGCCAAGGAGAGGGCGGCGCTCGCGGCCGCGGCGCCCGTGATCGCCACGGGGCAGCCGGTGACGCTTTCCTATGCCGGCGGCTGGGTGCTGGCACGCCAGTTCGCCGCTCCGCGCAATGCCGCCAACGCCAAGCGCATCCTGCTCGTGCATGGCTGGGGATCGCGCAGCGACTACTTGGCTGCGATGATCGATGGCCTGGTCAAAGGCGGCGCTGAAGTGGTGACGCTCGACTGGCCGGGGCATGGCGGTTCGCCGGGACGCACACTCACGATGCCTGCAGCGGTCAGGGCGATCGACGCCGCCTGGCGGCATTTCGGCAATTTCGATGTCTGCGTCGGTCATTCCTTTGGCGGGGGAAGCCTTGCTTGTGCGGCGGGCGGCATCGTCTGCGACGTGCGCAGCCATGTGGCGAAGAAGCTGGTGCTGATCGGCGCGCCGAGCGAGATGACTTGGCTTTTCAAAGGTTTCGGCAAAATTCTTCGCCTGGCGCCGAAGACGCAGGCGGCCTTCGAAGATGTTGTCGAGCGTCTCGCCGGCAGACGCCTCGAGGATTTCGACGCCGCGCGGATCATCGGCGTCCTCGCCGTGCCGACGCTGGTCATCCATGCGGAGGACGACAAGGAGGTCGCGGCCGATCATGCCCGCCGCTATGCAGCCGCTGGGCCGAACGTGGAGATGTTTTGGGCAAACGGCTTCGGCCATCGCCGCATCGTCTCGGCCGCACCCGTGATCGCGCGGATCAATGCCTTCATACACGCGGAAGATCAAAAAGCCGCCGCCTGACTATTTTTCGTTGCTGCCGTCATCAGACTGTCATGCTATCGGTCAAAGGGTCGCTTTAGCCTCCGGAATCGCTTCGCAATCCGCGCCCTGCCATCGATCCGGAGATCTTTCGGTATTGGAGGACGGCATGTCGGTCATCACCACGGTCGAGGAACTCAACGCGCTCTATGGCGGTGTTAGCGAAGCATCGGTGGCCAAGGTCACCAAAACGCTGACGGCGGAGTATCGGCTGATGATCGAGGCTTCGCCCTTCTGCGCGCTCGCAACCGTCGGGCCGGAGGGGCTCGATTGTTCGCCGCGCGGTGACGACGATTGCGTCGTTCGGATCGCCGACGACAAGACGGTGCTGCTTCCCGACTGGCGCGGCAACAACCGGGTCGATTCGCTCGCCAATATCGTGCGTGACCCGCGCGTGGCGCTGATGTTCCTGATCCCCGGCTCGAACACGACGATGCGCATCAACGGCACAGCCGTCCTCAGTATCGATCCGGAGCTTACCGATAGCTTCGAGGTCGACGGCAAGCACCCGCGCAGCGTGATTGTCGTGACCATCGGTGAAGTCTATTTTCAGTGCGCCCGTGCGGTGATGCGCGCGCAGCTTTGGAACCCGGAACGCTTCCTCGATCCGGCATCGCTGCCGACGCCCGGCGCGTTGCTGAAGGCTGCCAAGACGGATTTCGACCGCGAAACCTATGACCGCGAATGGCCGGAGCGCGCAGCCAAGACCATGTGGTAGGCTGCTGCGGGGGCCGACCGGTACGGTCGCCATCTCAGCGAAGCGCGCGGGTGGAGGCGAGGGTGCGGCGGCAGGCTCTGACAGGTGCATCAGCACTCCTTTTCGCTCTCTTGGCCGGCAAGGCGACAGCCGGCGAGCCCAGTCTATCCGAGAAGCTCAGCCTGCTGGCTACGGCCTACCCCGATGCCATCGAGCGGATCGACGGCAATGTCCTGGTTCTGCGGGATGGTGGGGTGCCGCTCTCCATCGACGACGGCAAGAAGAAGAGCCATGCCGAGAAACTGGCCGCGGCGGATATCGAGGACAGCCTGTCACAGATCTATCCGCTGGGCGCGTGTGCGAAAGCGCCGGCCGTCGATTTCGATCCGGGTCGCATCCGCAGCGAAGCACTGTTGAAGCGGCTCTATGGCAGCAGTGCTGCGGCTGTCAGGCGGGATCTCGTCACTGTGGACTGGTTCGGCGAGCGGCTGCAGGTGACGCGGAAGCACGGAACGGCCGCGGCGCTGAAGGCGATCGCCGCTGATCTTTCGCGACATGCCGAACTCAAACGCTATCTCAGCCCAAGCGCCGGCACCTTCAACTGGCGGCCGATTGCCGGTGCTGCCACGCTGTCGGTCCATAGCTTCGGCGCGGCGATCGATCTCAATACGGGCTTTGCGGATTACTGGCGCTGGTCCGGGAAGGGGGTGCACGGCTATCGCAACCGCTATCCGCTGGATATCGTCGAGATTTTCGAGAAGCACGGCTTCATCTGGGGTGGCCGCTGGTACCACTTCGATACGATGCATTTCGAGTACCGGCCGGAGCTGATCGCGATCGCGCGGGCGGCGGGCGCGGATGCCTGCGGCCACTAGTCGGCTGCCTCGCAGCGTTCAGAGCGGGCGGCGCCTTCACGCATGCCCGAGCACCGGCAAACAAAAAGCGCCCATGAAGAGCGCGATTGTCAGTTCGATCGCAGAGCGCCGTAGGTCAGCGTCGATAGATCAGCCAGTTGCGGCCGGATTCCTTGCGCATGCCGTCTTCAAAGAGAACGGTCTTGTTGCGCCCGCCATTCTTGGCCGAATAGAGCGCGATATCCGCCTTGTTGTAGAGATCGACAGGGTCTTCTGCTGCGGTCGCCATGCAGACGCCAACGGAAAGCGTGATCGGGCCGTAGTTGACACCGGTCTTCGAATTGCGGAAGGGCGTTGCCGCAAGAACCGTGCGGATGCGATCGGCGATCTGCAGGCATTCTTCCTGGGTGCTGTCGCCAAGGATAATGGCAAATTCCTCGCCGCCGGTGCGGGCAACGAACGCCTCACGGCGCAGGTTGGCGCGAAGGACTCCGCCGACGGTCGCGAGGATCTTGTCGCCGACCGGATGGCCGAACGTGTCGTTGACCTTCTTGAAATGGTCGATGTCGGCAACGAGCAGGCCGGTGTAATTTCTCAGGTGCTCATTGTTGTAGACGGCCGCCAGATTGTCGTCAAAGGCGCGCCGGTTGGCGAGACGCGTGAGCGAATCCGTGTTGGCGATGCGCTTGTACTCGTCGAGTTCCTGCCGGATGACCTCCATTTCGAAGGACTTTTGCACAACGGTCTCGACGCGCTCCTTGCCCTGGCTCATCGTCTCGGCCGTCGCCTCGGTCAGGATGCCGATCGCGTGGCGCAGGATATCCGCGCTCGATGCACTCTTGCTGACGATGTTGACATAGGCCTCATCGAGAACCTTGTTGTAGTTCTCAAGCGCGTATTGCTCGTCGCGCAACAGGGTAACGAGCTCGGCAAGCTTGGCTGCAAGGGTGGTGTGGGCGCGCTCGATGCCGTTCGAGCGGTGGATGTGGCTGAAGTACTGCGCGCCGATCGCATCCAGCTCTTCCTGGGTCGCGCGGCTACCGAGCGCCGCGAGTTCTTTCGACAGCTGCGGGTTGGAGCCGAGATAGGCTTCGTAATAGAGTTCGTAGTTGCGGGGGATAGGCGCGACACCCATCATGCGCATGGCATGGGTTACTTGCGCTGCGATATCGGGCGTCTGTGCTTTGCCCGAGTTTGCCGTTTGCATGTGCAAACCCCCTAATATTAATCACTGCTTACGGGTTATGATTTTTAGGGGCAAATGATTTGCGAAGTCTTAATATTTGCCGCCGCGGTGCACCGCAGTTCGATCGACTGCGGCCATTCCCGCCGATCTATCCTAGCGTTTGCGACTTGAACCCACGGCGCCGTTGAGGCGCCGTGGTGTGTCAAAATGGATCAGGCCGGGCCGATCATCGTTTCGGGGCGCACGATCGCGTCGAACTCTTCGTTCGTCACGTAGCCGCCGCCGACGGCTTCTTCGCGCAGCGTCGTGCCGTTCTTGTGGGCGGTCTTGGCGATCTTGGCAGCGTTGTCGTAGCCGATCTTCGGGGCGAGGGCGGTGACCAGCATCAGTGAGCGGTCGAGTGCCGCCTTGATGTTGTCTTCGCGTGCCTCGATGCCGACGACGCAGTTGTCGGTGAAGGACACGGCCGCATCGGAAAGCAGCTGCACCGACTGCAGGAAGTTGTAGGCCATCAGCGGGTTGAAGACGTTGAGCTCGAAGTGGCCCTGGCTGCCGGCGAAGGTGAGGGCGGCGTGGTTGCCGAAGACCTGGACGCAGACCTGGGTCAGCGCTTCGCACTGGGTCGGGTTGACTTTGCCGGGCATGATCGACGAGCCAGGCTCGTTTTCAGGCAGCGACAGTTCGCCGAGACCGGAGCGCGGGCCGGAGCCGAGGAAGCGGATGTCGTTGGCGATCTTGAAGAGGGCTGCAGCCGTCGCGTTGATCGCGCCATGGCTGAAGACCATGGAATCATGGGCGGCGAGCGCCTCGAACTTGTTCGGCGCCGAGGTGAAGGCAATGCCGGTGATCTTGGCGATCTCGTCGGCAACCTTTTCAGCAAATCCGACCGGCGCATTGAGGCCGGTACCGACGGCCGTGCCGCCCTGGGCGAGTTCGCAAAGGCCGGGAAGCGTGATCTCGATGCGCTTGATCGAGGAAGCGACCTGCGCGGCATAGCCGGAGAATTCCTGGCCAAGCGTCAGCGGGGTTGCATCCTGGGTGTGGGTGCGGCCGATCTTGATGATGTGATCGAATGCCTTGACCTTGGCTTCCAGCGCCTTGTGCAGGTGCTTCAATGCCGGCAGCAGGTCATGGATCACCCGTTCCGCGCAGGCGATGTGCATCGCCGTCGGATAGGTGTCGTTCGACGACTGGCTCATGTTGACGTGATCGTTCGGATGCACCGGCTTCTTCGAGCCCATGACGCCGCCGAGCAATTCGATGGCGCGGTTCGAAATCACCTCGTTGGCATTCATGTTCGACTGGGTGCCCGAACCGGTCTGCCAGACGACGAGCGGGAAATGGTCGTTGAGCTTGCCGTCGATCACTTCCTGCGATGCCTTGACGATGGCATCGGCTACGGTGGAATCCAGACGGCCGAGCGCCTGGTTGGTCCGGGCGGCTGCCTGCTTGACGATGCCGAGCGCCCGGACGATCGAGGCCGGCTGCTTTTCCCAACCGATCTTGAAATTGCCGAGCGAGCGCTGGGCCTGGGCTCCCCAATAGCGGTCGCTTGCCACTTCGATGGGGCCGAACGTGTCTGTTTCCGTGCGCGTCGATGTCATCGTGATACCTGCCTTGATCATGCGGTTCATGAAGCCTGGGCGAGGGCCGGGTGGCGCATCTCCCCAGGGTGCCGGGCCTCTCTCTGCCCCGCCTGCCGGAGCTTGTAAAGGGGCGTGGCGCGGCTTGCCATGCTACAATCGTTTGAAACGTTGACGTGCAACAAGGCCGGCCCGGAACGATGGTGATTCGGTCGCTTGAGGGCCGCGGGCGCCGTTGTGATTTTTAGGTCACAGGCGCGGCGTTCTTTTTAGCCGCGGATCGGCGGCTGCAACCGGCCCATGACCTTCTGCTGAAATAAAATCCATATGGATCAAATTTTTATCCCCCTTCGAACGTTATGGAATCGAGGCGTTTGCTGGGACGAGGAAGGAGATTCAAGGTCGATGTTCGCGGGCGCGTTTCCTTTTCATTCACCATCCTTTTCTATAACTTTCAGTGCACGAGGGCGTGGCGAGAATCTGGCTTCAGTCGAATTCGGCGACAACGCGATACGGGGACGTAGTTTCATATGAGAGTAATTAAGACGGCAGCGGTCGTGGCGCTCATGAGCGGCTGTGCGATCGCGACCATGGATGTGCGGCCGGCTTCGGCCTTCACATTTGGCGATTTCATCCGGGCGGGCCGGAAGAAGACCGAGGCTCAGCAGGTTCAGCCGAACCAGCCGCTGCCGGGCATGGGCACGATGGTCGACCCGCAGCAGGCGGCCAAGCCGCTGCCGAAGGTCACGGGCCCCAAATATTACACCTACAAGGCGGAGCCGCTGCGTCGCATCTCAACCGACAAGTTGCTCGACCCGGTCGTTACCGGCTCCGTG
This sequence comes from Ensifer sp. EB106-03-01-XG145, assembly GCF_058792075.1. Lineage (NCBI taxonomy): Bacteria > Pseudomonadati > Pseudomonadota > Alphaproteobacteria > Hyphomicrobiales > Rhizobiaceae > Ensifer > Ensifer sp. EB106-03-01-XG145. The sequence continues at coordinate 60,522 of NZ_JBYTEC010000010.1, forward strand.
CGCAACGATGCGCTGCCGCCGATGCTGCGCACGCCGCTTGCCGACGCGCGGCAGTTCCTGCCGGATATCAACGTTCGCGCGTCCGGCGACGTCGCCAAGGCGGTCGAAGCCCATTACGGCGCCCGCATGGATTACATCTGGATCGGCGCCGAAGGCGTGAACGCCAAGGCAAAGGCGGCGGTCGCCGTCCTCGCCGATGCCGCCAAGGTCGGTCTCGACCCGCAGGACTATGCCGTCAACGTACCGGCAGACACTTTCGACCGCGGCGACATGATCGCGCGCGAAAAGGAACTGCTGCAGTTCGAAATCGCGCTGTCGGCGGCAACGCTGACCTATACGCAGGACACCGTGCGCGGCCGCATCGATCCGAACAAGATCTCCGGCTACCACGACTTCAAGCGCAAGACTGTCGAACTCGCCCCGCTTCTCGACAAGCTGTCTGCGAGCAACGACGTCGCCACGCTTCTCAACGACCAGAACCCGAAGAGCGCACAATTTGCGGCACTCTCCGTCGAACTGGAGAAGCTGAGGGCGGAAACGGGCGCCGAGCAGCGCGTCGAGATCGCGCCCGGCACGCTGCTTAAGCCGGGCCAGAGCAATCCCGAGCTCGCCAACATCATTGCCGGTATTCGCCTCAAGGGCTCGGAAGCGCTGAAGACCGAACATGCGGCGGTTCTTGCCGCTTACCAGGGAGCGCCGGAATACACGCCGGAACTGGTAACCGTGGTGGAGGCCTTCCAGAAGGAACACGGGCTGAAGGCTGATGGGGTCGTCGGCCAGGCGTCGGTGCGCATCCTGACGGGTGGCGACAGCGTGGCGAACAAGATCAACAAGCTCGAGATCGCCATGGAGCAGGCGCGCTGGCTGCCGGATGGCCTCGGCGGCCGTTACGTCTTCATCAACCAACCGGCCTTCACCGCGACCTATACCGACCAGGACGCCGAGCAGTTCTCGATGCGCGTGGTCGTCGGCTCGAAGACGAACCAGACCTATTTCTTCCAGGACGAGATCCAGACCGTCGAGGTCAATCCGTACTGGGGCGTGCCGCAGTCGATCATCGTCAACGAGATGCTGCCGAAGCTCCGCAGCGACCCGAACTATCTCGATCGCATGGGCTACCAGGTCGAGGTCGGCGGCCGGCCGGTTCCGTCGGCGTCGGTCAACTGGAACGGCTCAACCGCTTCGGTCGCAGTACGCCAGCCGCCGAGCAGCGACAATGCGCTCGGCGAGCTGAAAATCCTGTTCCCCAACGCGCATGCGATCTACATGCACGACACTCCGTCGAAGAGCTTCTTCAAGCGCGACAACCGCGCACTCAGCCACGGTTGCGTGCGGCTTGCCGATCCGCGCCTGATGGCGGCGGCCGTGCTCGGCACGAGCGTCGAGGACGTCGGCAAGGAGATTGCCGGCGGCGGCAACAAGGCGCTGCAGGTTCCGGTGAAGGTGCCTGTTTATGTCGCCTACTTCACTGCCTGGCCGAACAAGGATGGTGTCGTCGAGTATTTCGACGACGTCTATGAGCGCGACATGTACATGAACCGCGCCTTTGACGCGACGCGCGGCGCCCGCAGGGCCGAAGGATAGGACACAAGAATAAGAAAAGGCCGCTTCGAGCGGCCTTTTTTCTGTTCGATCATCGGGTCTCGAGCAGCGCCGAGACCAGTTCCGGTGTCAGCTCGTCGAAGTGGCTGATGATTTTCGTCGGTTCGAGACTTTCGACGGGAACGTCCGAGTAGCCGAAAGGAACCGCAATCGACGGCACCGCTGCATTGCGGGCGACGAGGAAGTCGTTGAGGCTGTCGCCGACCATCACCGAGCGTTCCGCCGAGCCGCCGGCATTGGTGACGGTCCTCAGGAGGTGCTCGGCATTCGGCTTGCGCACTTCGAAAGTGTCGCCACCCGAAATCGCGGCGAAGCGTTCGATCAGCCCCAGGCGTTCGAGCAGGCGCGTTGCCAGCTTTTCCGGCTTGTTGGTGCAGACGGCCAGCTTGAAGCCGGCGCCAGAGAGCCGGTCGAGCGCGTCGACGAGGCCCGGATAGGGCAGCGAATCGCCGGGCATCGAGCCGTGGTAGAAATCGACGAACTCCTTGAGCTGCCATTCCAGCACGTCTTCAGCGAGCGGCTTTTGCCGGAGCGCGAAGGTGCGCTCGATCATGGCGCGTGCGCCGTGCCCGACAAGATGGGTCAGATCCGCATAGCCGACCGGTGCGATGCCGGCCTGGGTCACCGCATGGTTGAGGCTCGCGACCAGGTCCGGCGCGGTATCGACAAGCGTTCCATCGAGATCGAAGACGACTATGGGAGATGACACCGAAAAACCTCATGGCACCGGAAACGTTGCCGTTCGGGTAGGCGAAGTGACAGCAGAATGCAATGGGGAGTACATGTCCCAAGTCCTGCGGAATCCTTGGCGGCAATTTCATTTTGACTTTTGTTTGCGTCGCCGGGCGTGTAAGTGTCTCAGCGGAAAACGGGCCGGCCGTTCGCTGCTTGCAGCAAAGCCGTCCGTCGGAATTACAAGGGAGCGACTGGCGCATGGACGCCCGCGAAATGAAAATCAAAGCCGCGGCTGCGGCTCTGGAATATGTCGAAGACGGCATGCGCCTCGGCATCGGTACGGGCTCCACGGCTGAGGAATTTGTCCGGCTGCTGGCCGAGAAGGTCGCCTCCGGCTTCCGTATCGAAGGCGTTCCCACTTCGGAGCGCACGGCGCGGCTCTGCCTCGAACTCGGTGTGCCGTTGAAATCGCTCGATGAGCTGCCGGAACTGGACCTGACGATCGACGGCGCCGACGAGGTCGATGGCCGGCTGCGGCTGATCAAGGGCGGCGGCGGCGCATTGCTGCGCGAAAAGATCGTCGCGAGCACGTCGAAGCGAATGATCGTGATCGCCGACGAATCGAAGGTGGTCGAGGTCCTCGGTGCCTTCAAGCTGCCGATCGAGGTCAATCCCTTCGGTCAGGTGGCGACGCGGATCGCGATCGAGAAAGTCGCTTCGCGGCTCGGCCTTTCCGGCGAAATCGCCGTGCGTCAATCGCACGACGGCGCCTTCAAGACCGACGGCGGACACCTTATTCTCGATGCATCTTTTGGCCGTATTCCTGATGCAGATGCGCTCGCGGGGGAGCTGAATGCCATTCCCGGCGTCGTCGAGCACGGGCTTTTCATCGACATCGCGTCGCTGGCAATCATTGCAGGGCCGGAGCAGGCACGCATTCTGACTGCGTCCTGAGCCGGCTCCCGACAGCCCGCAATGGGCTGGGAGCGGTAAAGACAACAGGTTTCCACACATGCGGGCCTGGCGGCGGTAATCGCCCGGGCAGCATGCGACAAACACAGGAGCAAGGGTAAAAATGAACAAACTCGCAGGTCTTGTCCGCACATTCGCTGCCACCGCGGTTCTGCTTTCCGCATCGATTCCGGCGGTGCAGGCCCAGGACGTCTCCGAAGAGCAGATCAAGGCGGCGCGCGCGACGATCGCAGCGCTTGGCGTGACCAACAGCTTCGACAACATTCTGCCGAACCTTGCCGAGCGGCTGAAGAACACGCTGATCCAGTCATCGCCGAACCATCAGGAACTGATCACGGCAACCGTCGACGAGAAGGCACTCAGCCTTGCCGCCCGCCGTGCCGATCTCGAGAACGAAGCGGCGACGATCTACGCCAAGACCTTCTCGCTCGAAGAGCTGAACGCGATCACCGAATTTTACGGCTCGTCCGCCGGCAAGAAGCTCCTGGATAACGGCCCGATCGCTTCGCGCGAACTGCTGAAGGCCGCCGACATCTGGGCCGCAGGCGTTTCCCGCGATCTGACCCAGGAAGCCACCAAGTCGCTCGACGAAAAGGTTGGCAGCACGCAGCCGGCTGCCGAGGGCGCCGTCCAAGCGCCGGCGCAATAACCGTCGCCGGCCACGGTTCATCACGTATCGAGGAGCCCGGAGAGATCCGGGCTTTTCTTTTGGCCGGAGGCACCACTATATGTACCTGCGGTGCGGCCTTCGGCCGGCCGCACCGGCTGCCGGACTCGAGATCGTTCGGCGCGCTTTCCATTTCGCCATTTCGGCCCGCTTGCTTTCAGGAGACTGCCCATGCCCGCTTTCGACTATGACCTTTTCGTGATCGGTGGCGGATCCGGCGGCGTCAGGAGCGGACGCCTGGCGGCGAGCCTCGGCAAGAAGGTGGCGATTGCGGAGGAGTTTCGCTACGGCGGCACCTGCGTCATCCGCGGCTGCGTGCCGAAGAAGCTCTATGTCTACGCGTCGCAGTTTTCCGAACATTTCGAAGACGCAGCCGGTTTCGGCTGGTCGGTCGGCGAAAGCCGGTTCGACTGGAAGAAACTGGTCGCCGCCAAAGAGCAGGAAATTACCCGGCTCGAAGGGCTCTACCAGAAGGGTCTGAACAATGCCGGCGCCGAGATCCTGCATACGCGCGCCGAGCTCGTCGGCCCGAACACGGTTCGCCTGCTCGACAGCGGCAAAACGGTGACGGCCGAGCGGATCGTGATCGCCGTCGGCGGTCATCCGACGCCGCATGACGCGCTGCCGGGACACGAGCACTGCATTTCCTCGAACGAGGCTTTCGATCTCGCAGACCTGCCGAAGTCGATCCTGATTGCGGGCGGCGGCTACATCGCCGTCGAATTCGCCAACATCTTCCACGGCCTCGGCGTCGAGACGACGCTGATCTATCGCGGCAAGGAAATTCTGTCGCGCTTCGACCAAGACCTGCGCCGCGGGCTGCATGTGGCCATGGAAGAGAAGGGCATCCGTATCCTCTGCGAGGACCTTATCCAGTCGGTCACCCTCGATGATGCTGGGAAGCGTGTCGCGCGCACGATGAAGCACGGCGACATCGCCGTCGATCAGGTGATGCTGGCGCTTGGCCGCGTGCCGAACACCACGGGGCTCGGCCTCGAAGCGGCTGGCGTCAAGACCGATGAGCGCGGCGCCATCATCGTCGATGCGTTCTCGCGCACCAGTGCGCCTGGCATCTATGCGCTTGGCGACGTCACCGACCGCGTGCAACTGACGCCGGTCGCGATCCACGAGGCCATGTGCTTCATCGAGACCGAGTACAAGAACAATCCGGTGTCGCCGGATCACGACCTGATCCCCACCGCCGTCTTCTCGCAGCCGGAGATCGGCACCGTCGGTCTGACGGAAGAAGAGGCGGCGCGCCGCTTCGACGAGCTGGACGTTTATCGCGCCGAATTCCGGCCGATGAAGGCGACGCTTTCGGGCCGCAAGGAAAAGATGATCATGAAACTGATCGTCAACGCTGCCGACCGCAAGGTGATCGGGGCCCACATCCTCGGCCATGATGCCGGCGAGATGGCCCAGCTGCTCGGCATTTCGCTGAAGGCCGGCTGCACCAAGGACGATTTCGACCGGACGATGGCGGTGCATCCGACGGCGGCGGAAGAACTGGTGACGATGTATTCGCCGTCCTACCGCATCCGCAAGGGCGAGCGGGTCTGAGGCCCCGGCAGCCGGCGCCTTGCTTTGCAGGCGCCGGGGCCGATGAATTCTGGTAGGATGTCTTTCCAAGCCTTCGCTTAACGTCTATAAGCCCGCATCCGCGAAGTCACCGGCTTCGGGCGAGCTTGGCGCAATAATCTTGCGTTGGGGCAGGGCACGCGGACATGAGTGAAATTTCCGAATACCGGGCGGCCACCTTCGGCCGTCAGGGCGCGACCCGCGCGGATAGATCCGCGGCAGACAACAGGTGATCGAAATGGCACAGACTTGGACTCCAAACAGCTGGCGGCAGAAACCCATCCAGCAGGTGCCGGACTATCCGGACCTGGCAGCGCTTGAGGCGACCGAAGCGAGCCTCGCGAAGTATCCGCCGCTGGTGTTTGCAGGCGAAGCGCGCCGTCTGAAGAGTGCCCTTGCCAATGTTGCCGAAGGCCGCGGCTTCCTGCTGCAGGGCGGCGATTGCGCTGAAAGTTTCGCCGAGCACGGCGCCGACACGATCCGTGACTTCTTCCGCGCCTTCCTGCAGATGGCCGTCGTCTTGACCTTCGGCGCGCAGCAGCCGGTGGTGAAGGTCGGCCGCATCGCCGGCCAGTTCGCCAAGCCCCGTTCTTCGGGCGTCGAGAAGCAGGGCGACGTGACGCTGCCGTCCTACCGTGGCGACATCATCAACGGCATCGAGTTCACCGAGGAAGCGCGTATCCCGAACCCGGAACGCCAGATCATGGCCTACCGTCAGTCGGCTGCAACGCTGAACCTTCTGCGCGCCTTCGCCATGGGCGGCTATGCCAACCTCGACAACGTGCACCAGTGGATGCTCGGCTTCGTCAAGGATAGCCCGCAGGCAGAGCGCTACCGCAAGCTCGCCGACCGCATCTCCGAGACCATGGACTTCATGAAGGCGATCGGCATCACCTCGGAAAACCATCCGAGCCTGCGCGAGACCGATTTCTTCACGAGCCACGAGGCGCTGCTGCTCGGTTACGAGCAGGCGCTGACGCGTGTCGACTCGACCTCGGGCGACTGGTACGCCACCTCCGGCCACATGATCTGGATCGGCGACCGTACCCGCCAGCCCGACCATGCGCACATCGAATACTGCCGCGGTATCAAGAACCCGCTCGGTCTCAAGTGCGGCCCGTCGCTGACGGCCGATGGTCTCCTGGAGCTGATCGATCTTCTGAACCCGGCCAACGAAGCCGGCCGCCTGACGCTGATCTGCCGCTTCGGCCATGACAAGGTGGCGGAGCATCTGCCGCGCCTCATCCGTGCGGTCGAGCGCGAAGGCAAGAAGGTCGTCTGGTCCTGCGATCCGATGCACGGCAACACGATCACGCTCAACAACTACAAGACCCGCCCGTTCGAGCGGATCCTGTCGGAAGTCGAGAGCTTCTTCCAGATTCACCGGGCAGAGGGCACGCATCCGGGCGGCATCCATATCGAGATGACCGGCAACGACGTGACGGAATGCACCGGCGGTGCGCGCGCGCTTTCCGGCGACGATCTTGCCGACCGCTACCACACCCATTGCGATCCGCGCCTCAATGCGGACCAGGCGCTGGAACTCGCGTTCCTGCTGGCCGAGCGCATGAAGGGCGGCCGCGACGAGAAGAAGATGGTCGTCAACGGCTGATCTAATCCCCTGGCATCGTTCAGGCTTTCTGAACGTCGCTTGGGAGTTTTGAATTTGACAATGCCGGGCCCGCTCTGGAAGCTGGTCCGGCATTTTCGTGTCTGGAGCAGGAAGCGGCGCGCGCAATCGTGCCGCCTTATCCACCGCATGACAGGGTGATGCATCACGATTTCGCTTTGGGGGAACAATGCCGGACGTTCACAAGGGAAGCTGTCTTTGCGGGGCAGTGCGCTTTGCCGCACAGGGCGAGCTGCGCGAGCTGATCTACTGCCATTGCAGCCAATGCCGGAAGCAGACCGGGCTCTACTACGCCGCGACGAATGTCCGGAACGACGGCCTTGAGGTCGAGGGAATGGAGCATGTCACTTGGTATCGGGCAAGCGACAGCGCCAGCCGTGGCTTTTGCCGGATCTGCGGCTCGGCCCTGTTCTGGAAGGGCGACGGGCAGGATTACATCTCGATCATGGCTGGGGCCTTCGAGAAGCCGACCGTGCTGAAGGGTGGCTATCACATCTTCTGCGAAGACCAGGGCGACTTCTACGAAATCACCGACGACTTGCCGAAATATGCGGCCGGACGCAGCTGAGCGATCACTCCGGCGTGCTTGTTGCCTGCCGAACCGCCTGCTCATAGCCATTGGCAAGGCCGGCCATCTTGACCGATTGCCACTGGCAATATTCGTCGAGCAGGCGTTCGCCTAGCCAGAACAGCCCGCGCTGGCCTTCGCCGGCGCGGCCGATGAGGCCCGCATCCTGGGCGCGGGTGAAAATGCGCCTGATATGCGTGTTGGAGATCATGTAGTGCGTGGCGAGTTCCGAGAGGCTCGCTTCGAGCCAGACTTTGCCGTCGACGGGATCGAGGCTTTGCGGCCGCGACATGAGATCGTCGAGCAGCAGGCCGCCGCATTCGGTCCAGACGAAGGCGGCCACAGCTTCCGGCGGCTCGTTCCACCGCCGGTCGGCGAGCAGCAGGCGGGTGGCGATCGGTTGGGCGCGCTCAAAGATCGTCCGATCGGCTTCGACGCGCTGAAGGCGGCCCTTGCCGTCGAAACGGTCGAGCGTGCCCATCTGGCTCATGAACCAGCGCAACATCGCCCCTTCGCTGATTTCGGTCGGCTCCAGGGGCCGCACTTTCTTTCTGGCACGACCGCCATTGGTATCGCGCAGCAGCTTGTAGGTCAGCAGTTCGGCAATGAAGGCGGCAGCGGTATTGCGGCTGGCGCCGCCCATCTCATGCATGAACTTTAGCAGGCGCGCGGTGGTGATACCCGTCTCCGGATTCGCTGGATCGCGCTCGAGGTGAAGTGTGTAGACGGCTTGGCTCAGCGTCCATTTCTGATGGGAGGCGACGAGGCGGGCAACTCGAGGGAAGACATCAAACACCGACATCAGATCGCGGGCGCTCGCCTGAAGGATCGCCCGGAAGTTCGGATGATTGCGAAAATCTTCTGCGGTGAAGGCAAGCGCACCAACTGGCGCAACGCCCTCATGCTCTGCCACGACACGCATTTGCTGCGCACACCCCCCGAAGCTTGCGCGGCGTGCCGGATGCTTGAATTTCAAGATGCCCGGTCGCCAGCCGCCACTCAGCCTAACCCCTTTTAGTAGGAGTAGCTTGCCCATAACGTGCGAACAACCGATTTTGTTCAAACGGGGCACCTGACGTTCAGCCGTCAGGCGCCCCGTTCGATTGCTGGATCTCGATCATTGCACCAGCACAGGCGGCTGGCACTTGACGCCGGTGACGCGTACATCGGCCTCGCCGACCCGGACGCCGACGAGCAGGAGCAGGTTGTAGAGGAGATCATCGACCGGCTTGGTGACGGAACCCAAGGTCTGGGCCAGGGCTTGCTGGACGATCGTCGGGCTGCCGAGCGTGAGGAACAGAACCTGGATGTTGACGTCGAGGTTGTTGAGCAGCGTTTGGGTCGTGGAGGTGAGAATATCCTTCGTGGAGACGCTCTTGATCGATCGAGCCGCAATCTCGGATGGGCTGAAGCTCAGGCGCGAGACCTTGAGGTTCTGTGCTTCGACATGAGCGAGCGCATCGATCTTGACGACGAGGGCATCGACGAGGCGGGCCCTTTGCACGCGGGCATCCGACGAGAAGTTCGAGAGCACTGTCGGGTCGACGTCGCCGATCGCGATCTCGGCAATGCCCGGCACCGTGTCGACGCTGACCGCCGCGTTTTCCGGAGTACCGCCGTAGCAGCGGATGTCGGCAAGTTTCGCCTCGGCATAGGCAAGTTCGACGTAGATCGGCAGTCTGATGCGGATGCCGGCAAGGGCCGCAAGGCCATCGACGTTGACTTCGACGGCGAGGCGGGTCTGGGCGGTGCGCACGGCCGCCCCCGGGGTTCCGAGGCGGTGGCTGGGCGTCTGGACCGGCGGCTCGCCGATCGCGAGCTTGACCTTGGCAGAAGCGATGCCGGGAAGCCCGGTCACGGCGTTGAGCGCGATCTGGTGTTCGCCATTGGCAATTGCGGCGGCCGCGGAGACGATCTGCAGCGCGCTGATCTTCATCGCCCAATCGGAACCGGCATCGATCTGCAGGCTCTTTTTCGGATCGAGGTTGAGGATCTGGGCCAGTGTGACGGTCTTCTTGTTGTTTGCGGTCGAAAGCTCGATGCTCTTCAGCGCGGCTGTCACTGTGCCTGAAAGACCCTGGACGAGCCGCATCGAGGAGAGCAACTGCGGCATGGTCAGATTGGCCTTCAGCACGTCCTCATAGGAGGCGGCGGTCAGGTTCAGCTTTGTCGCGACGATCTTCAGGAACGGCTGGACGTCGATGTCGGCGTCGATGAGAGCCTGATAATCCATCACCTTGAGGGAGATGGTCGTGCCGAGCATTTGCCCGAGGATCGAATTCAACAATCCGTCGTTCAGGCTGGCGAGACGCGAGCCGACAGAGAAGGCGGCAATCTTGGAGCTGGCGGCCGTGCCGATGACGCTTAAATCCGGCGGCGCGCTGAACATGGAGGCTAGGAAGATCTGGCCTTTCTTTTCCAGCAGAACCTGAACGGCATCGGTCGGCGTTGCGTCCTTGACGAAGCGCTGTCCGGCCTCGACGGAAGGGTCGGGGATATAGCGACCGCGCGCCAGCGTGGCCACGCCATCCACCTTGCCCGTGCCGACATGGCTCAGCGGCAGCACCTTGCCATCGACCGTCATCAGCCCGGTCGGCGTGGCCACGGCGTAGTTGAGGCCATTGTTGGAGAAATGGTTGAGCACGGCCTTCTCGGCCGACGAGATGTTGGCGGCCGCTGCGATCGCGGCAAGGTCGACCGCCGACTGCATCTCACGTTTCTGCACGGTGAGATAGCCGTAGTCGATGCCGAGCCCCATTGAGGCGATGACCAGTGGCATGACCAGTGCGGCAGAGATGCCGATATTGGCGTCCCGTGATCGGAGCAGCGTGCGCAGTCGCGTTGAATTCCACGACATGTCAGACCCCTCCCACGCGTATGGTTGCGAAGCGCTCGATCTGGCTGCTCGGCATCGCGAACGTGAAAAGGTTAAAAATCGGGAGGTCGGCGGCGTCGTATTTGATCCGAACGGTGAACTGGTTGGCGTTGCTGGCGTCGTCTTTGACGGTCACGGTCATACGCGAGGATTTTATGAAGGCCTGATCCATCGTGGTGCGGCGGATGTAGTCGGTCGCGAGGCGTTCACGCTCGCCTTGGGATAGTCCAGCGATGGCTGTGCGCGCGGCATCGGCGGCGATCTGCTGTATGGAATGCGCTGTGCTGAGATAGACGCCGTAGGCGATCAAGGTCAGCACGCAAAGGAAGAAGAGCGGCGCTATGATTGCGAATTCGATTGCAGCGGCGCCGTCTCGGCCGCCGAAAAGGCGCTTGAAGTTGGACATTGCAGCATCTCCGCGTACCCACGTTGCTGTATTTTTTTCGAATGTCCCTGCACCCATACGATGGTCTTCAAATATTAATTTTTTCATACTCCGATAAGTTGCCGATGGCAGCGAAGCGGGGGTGTGGGCGCCCGCGCTACGCCGCGGCACCGCGGGATCTGATCCTGCGTGTCGTGGGTGTTCGGTCAGTCCTGCCCGGGTGCTGGACGGTAGTGCTCGAGCTGGCGGTTGAGCGTTGCGAGGTCGGCACGCAGTTCCGAAATCTCACGCAGCAACACGTCGTCGACCTTGTGATGCAGGGCGATCAGTTCGACTTCCGACTTGAGATTGACCTCGTAGTCCTTGGACGCTGCGAAGCGGTCGCGTTCGGCCTGACGGTTCTGCGACATCATGATGATTGGGGCCTGCAGTGCGGCAAGCATGGAAAGCACGAGGTTGAGAAAGATGTAGGGGTAGGGGTCGAACGCTCCGGTCACCAACAGCACCGAGTTCACGATGACCCAGCAGACGAGAAAACTGCAGAAGGTGACGATGAAGCTCCAGGAGCCGCCAACGCGGGCAATGTTGTCGGCGAGCCTGTCGCCTAAGGTTTGCTCGGCAGCGAAGGCCGCATTGGTATCGGTGGTCAGCGTGCGCCGCTCGCGGGCGTAGGCGAGGATGCGGCGCTCGATCTCGCCGAGTTCGCTGAGCGGCTTGCCGAAGAACTGGTGCGAGATGTTGTTGAAATGCGGCATGGCGATCTCCGGGGTTGACCGGAGAAAATCTAGAGCATTTCCAGCAAATGTGCGTGGCGGTTTTGCGTCGCGGAAAAATCTGGCCGACCGAGAGCATGAAGAGCCGGACCGGGTGTGGCCGGTCCGGCGCTCGTGGTTCAGTGGGTCTCGGCCGCGCTTGCGAAGAGGTCGGCGTGGGACTTGAAGAACCGGTCGGTGGAGAAGCGGTCTCCAAACATCATGTCGTGCTGCAGGAAGCGATAGTCACGCAAGAGAGCCGGCACCTTCGGCTGGCGCGACCACTCGGCGACTTCCTTGCCGTTCCTGCGGATCAGCATGTAGCGGTCGACGACCCGGTATTGGTCATGAACCTTGCCGAGGAACCCGGTGTAATAGGGGTGCTCGTAGCCGGACTGCTTGAGGATCTGGTAGGAGAGGAAGGCCGGGCTGATCGTGCCGACGTTCTTTCTCGGGCCTGTTTTGTTCGACCAGACGACGAGCGGCGTTTCGTGCTGCGCCTTCATCTGGTCCTTCGAGCCCTTGCGCTCCGCCGTGACGCCCTTCATGAAGCCGGTGCTGGTATAGACCGTGTTGAGCGGCGGCAGGTGGTCGCCGAACAGCACGATGATCGTTTCGCGATCGCGCTTCTTTGCCCAGTCCATCAGCTTCTTCAGGCTCTCGTCGGCTTCCTTGATGCCTTGAGCATAGGTTTCCAGCACCTGCCGGTCGCTTTCGGGCAGGTTGCCTTCGACCTTGATGGTGTTCTTGGCATAGCGGTTTGCCTCATAGGGGCCATGGCCCTGCAGTGTCACCGCAAAGAAGAAGAACGGATCGTCCATGGCGTCGGCCTGGCGGATGATCTCATGCGTCAGCGACTCGTCCGAGGCAAAGATGCCGCGCTTCTGCATCGGCGGCATGTTCTCTTCCGACTTGAAGGTGTCGAAACCGAAGGCCTTGTAGACGGCGGTACGGTTCCAGAACCAGCTCTGGAAGGGATGGATGGCGCGCGAGACATAGCCTTCGCCACGGAAGAAGGTAGCGAGCGACGGGATCGGGTTGCGGATGTACTGCTGGTACGGAATGCTGCCATAGGGCAGGAAGGCGTTGGAGAAGCCGGTCAGCGCCTCGAACTCGACATTGGCGGTCATGCCGCCGAATTCCGGCGAGAAGACGTTGCCCGACTGCATCTCGCGGATCGTCGGCATCGGATCGGGCGAGAGCTTGACGTTGGGCAGGCGGGTCGGATCCCAGAAGGATTCGCTCATCAGCACGATGACGTCGGGCTTGCCGCGGTGCGAGGTGCCAGCCGGAAGCGGCTTCACCGGAATGCGATCGATGGCGTCGGCCATGTAGCCAGCGGGCGCGCTGACATTGGCCATCGGCAGGTTGATGGCGAAGGCAAGCGCAAAGCCGTTGTGCTTATAGTTCTCGGTCTGGTCCCACATGATGGGGATGACCTTCAGGCGATCACGGATCCAGGAGAACTGGTTGTAATCCATGATGTGCCAGAAGGCGAAGAGCAGCGGCAGCGCAAAGGCCGCACGAGCGATGCGCTCGCGGCGCGTCAGCTTGGGGAAATTGCGCCAGGCGTAGCGCAGCAAGAGGCCGATGGCGGCAACGGCGGCGATGAGGCCGACGACGATGCCGACGGCGGTCCAGGGGCGGTCCTTCACCAGCACCGGCATCAATTCCATGATCTGGCGGCCGAACAGGAAATCGGTCGGATAAAGCGGATCGGACAGGAAGACCTGCTTCTGCTGGCAGACGACGGCGGGTATGATGGCGAGGGGCGCAATCACCACGGCCGACTTATGTTCGCGACCGAAAATGCCGTCGACGGCCAGCAGCATCAGGAAGAATGCACCGACAGTCGTCAGCGCCGGGCGCGTCGGGTCGAGCATATAGGCGAGCGTATCGGCCATCGACTGGCGCACGATCAGCTCGACGGCGAAGACGAGAGCGGCTGCGACGAAAAGGGAGAACAATGCGCTGCGGGTGGCCGCAAGCGTCTTGGCGTGCCGTGCGGTGAAGCCGGGTCTATCGACATAGACGCGCGAACCTCTCGCGACAGCGGAATCGATACTAGCCAACATGTTCTCCAGTTTCATAAATGTGTCGTGTAACTGTCATACGCCCGTCATTTTGAACAGGGGATGAATGGTTTCTTAACGGGGTTTGGGAACAGCTTTTCGTCGCGTGAGGGCGCTGCAACGGCCCTTCATAAGAACCGGGAAAGACAGAATTTTTCGGTTTTTTTCGCGGAGCGGCGATTGCCTGTGGGTATTTTCCTGCGGATTGCGCTAAAGAACATTGCGAAAGTCAGACGCAATCGCTCAGAACAGACCGACAGGCCCGCTCATGACCGCTCACAAGATCGCCCCCTCGCTCCTGCGCATCGCAATCGCCCAGCTCAATCCGACGGTGGGCGACATCGCCGGAAACCTGGCCAAGGCGCGTGAGGCGCGTGCCGATGCGGGGCGCCAGGGCGCCGATCTCCTGCTTTTGACGGAGCTGTTCATTTCCGGCTATCCGCCCGAAGATCTCGTGCTGAAGCCGGCATTCCTGAAGGCCTGCCTCCAGGCGGTCGAGAAGCTCGCGAGCGACACGGCGGACGGCGGCCCGGGCGTCATCATCGGCTTCCCGCGCCAGGCCAAGACCGGCCGGCACAATTCGGTGGCCGTGCTTGACGATGGCAAGGTGATCGCGTTCCGCGACAAGGTCGATCTGCCGAACTATGGCGAGTTCGACGAGAAGCGCGTCTTCGACCAGGGCGAGATGCCGGGCCCGGTGAATTTCCGCGGCGTGCGCATCGGCATTCCGATCTGCGAGGACATCTGGGGCGATCTCGGCGTTTGCGAGACACTGGCGGAAAGCGGCGCGGAAATCCTGCTGTCGCCGAACGGCTCGCCTTATTTTCGCGGCAAGGTGGATGTGCGCCAACAGGTGGTCCTCAAGCAGGTGCTCGAGACCGGCCTGCCGATGATCTATGCCAACCAGCTCGGCGGCCAGGACGAACTGGTATTCGACGGCGCAAGCTTCGCCTTCAACACCGACAAGTCTCTCGCCTTCCAGATGAGCCAGTTCGAAGAGGCGATTTCGATCGTCGAATGGAAGAAGGGCGAAAGCGGCTGGCATTGCGAAAGCGGGCTGCAGTCGCGCCTGCCGGAGCGCGAGGAGGCGGACTACCGCGCCTGCATGCTCGGCTTCCGTGACTATGTGAACAAGAACGGCTTCAAGAACGTCGTACTCGGCCTTTCCGGCGGTATCGATTCCGCGATCTGCGCGGCGCTGGCGGTCGATGCGCTCGGCGAGGAGCGGGTGCGCACCGTCATGCTGCCCTATCGCTACACCTCGCAGGAATCGCTGAAGGACGCCAAGGAATGTGCCGCAGCGCTCGGCTGCCGCTACGATATCGTGCCGATCTCCGAGCCGGTCGAAGGGTTCTTGAGCGCGCTCTCCGATATGTTCGAGGGGACCGAATCCGGCATCACCGAGGAGAACCTGCAGAGCCGTACCCGCGGCACCATCCTGATGGCGATCTCCAACAAGTTCGGCTCGATGGTGGTGACGACCGGCAACAAGTCGGAAATGTCGGTCGGCTATGCCACGCTCTATGGCGACATGAACGGCGGCTTCAACCCGATCAAGGACCTCTACAAGATGGAGGTCTATGCCATCTCGCGCTGGCGCAACACCACGGTTCCGCCGGGCGCGCTTGGACCCTCCGGCGTCGTCATTCCCCCAAATATTATCGACAAGGCGCCCTCGGCTGAATTGCGTCCCAACCAGACGGACCAGGATTCGTTGCCGCCCTATCCGGTGCTCGACGACATTCTCGAATGCCTGGTGGAAAAGGAAATGGGGACGGACGAGATCGTCGCCCGCGGCCATGACGAGGCGACGGTTCACCGGGTCGAACACCTGCTCTACATCGCCGAATACAAGCGGCGGCAATCGGCGCCGGGCGTCAAGATCACCAAGAAGAATTTTGGCCGCGACCGGCGTTACCCGATCACCAACCGCTTCCGCGATCGAGGGTAGCCGATGAGCGCGTTCGGCCAAGGGCGGGACGGCAAGGAAAGCTGTCCGGAGTTCACGGACGAGGAAATCCGGCTGATCCGGCTGTGGTCGCTGAGCGACGTTTCTGCTGGCCGGCAGCTCTCGGCGCAGATCGCCTATTTCGCGACACCGGCGCCTTCGGCATCTATGGTCTTGCAAGCGGCAGTATCGCCATCGTCGGCGTGGCCTTCGTCTGCATCCTGCTGCTGTTGGCCTGGGGCGTCGTCTCGACCTGGCGGGACCAACGCAATTCCAATTTGATGCAGTCGATCTGCGCCAAGGTCTCGGCGACGTTGCCGGCCGGCGAAGAACGCAAATAGCTGCCTTGGTTGCGGCGGGAGAAGGGGATGCGCAGTTCCATCGAGACCTATGACATCGTTACCGGTGAAACGCGCGTCGTCTGGCAGACCGACAGGCTGGTCGAGGCGCCGAACTGGTCGCGGGACGGCACGCATCTGGTCATCAACGGCGATGGCCGTCTCTATCGCCTCGGCTTCGACGGTTCGGAGCCGGTGGAGATCGACACCGGATTTGCCACGCTCTGCAACAACGATCATGGCATATCGCCGGATGGCGGCACCATCGCGATCAGCGACAAGACCGAGTTCGGCAAGTCGGCGATCTATCTGCTGCCGGCTAGAGGCGGCACGCCGCGACTCGTCACCCGCAATCTGCCGTCCTATTGGCACGGCTGGTCGCCGGATGGGCGAAGGGTGACCTATTGCGGCATCCGCGACCAGGTCTTCGACATCTACACGATTTCGGTTGATGGCGGCGACGAGCAGCGGCTGACCCACGGCGAAGGTCGCAACGACGGGCCTGACTGGTCGGCGGATGGCGAATGGATCTATTTCAACTCCAGCCGCACCGGACGCATGCAGATCTGGCGCGTGCGGCCGGATGGCAGTGACGTCACGCGCATCACCGACAGCCCCTATGGCGATTGGTTTCCGCATCCGTCGCCGGATGGGAAGCATCTGCTGGTGCTCTCCTATGACGGTGATGTTTTCGATCATCCGAGGGATCTCGATGTCCGCCTGCGGCTGATGGATATGGACGGCGGCAACCCGCGCATCCTGTTCGAACTTTTCGGCGGGCAGGGAACCATCAACGTTCCCAACTGGGCTCCCTCAGGCGATCGTTTCGCCTTCGTTCGCTACCAGCCGGAAAGCTGAGCGCGCTGGACAAGTATAAGGGCGGCGTGCTAGCGATGACGTCGTTCGCAGGGCGCATCCGATCCGCGGGAAGGGCAAGGTCCACCTGTCTCACTGAACTTGGTTGCCACACCTCTTTTCAGTCTGTGGGCGCGGATACCGGACGTGAATGAAAGGAGGTCTTTCATGATCGCGCGCGATCTTCCCGCGAACCTTACCCTCGAAACGATCCGCAAGCAGGCCAAGGCTTTTCTGAAAGCCGTGAAGGCCGATGATGCCAGTGCAAGGCAGCGGGCGCTTCCCTATTTTTCCGATCCCGCTGCAATGGGGCTCCAGGATGCGCAACTGGTGCTCGCCCGCGAGTTCGGCTTTTCGAGCTGGACACGGCTGAAGCGGCATCTCGAGAAATCCGGGAGCAATGCACCTGCAACCGAGCAGCTTGCAAACCGCTTTCTGTCTCTGGCGACCGTCTCCTACTTCGGCGACATAGCCGCTGATCCCGAACGGTTCACCCAGGCGCTTGCACTGCTGGATGAACATCCCGAAATCGCCGGCGACAGCATCCACGTCGCAGCCGCGCTCGGCGAAGCAGAGGCAATTGACCGCTGGCTCGATCGCGATCCGAAACTCGTGGGCAAACGCGGCGGGCCGTATGACTGGGAGCCGTTGCTCTACGCTGCCTATGCCCGGGTTCCCGGCCACTCCTCTCTGCCCGCCGGCCGACGCCTGATCGAACGGGGTGCCAATCCCGATGCGCATTGGCTCGACGACGGTCAGTACCGCTTCACTGTGCTGACGGGCGTCTTCGGCGAAGGCGAGGCCGGCCCCGAGCGACAGCCGCAACATCCGGATTGCGTCGCTTTCGCGCGGCTCTTGCTGGATGCCGGTGCCCGGGCCAATGACAGCCAGGCGCTCTACAACCGGATGTTCCAGCCGGACAACACCTGCCTCAAGCTATTGCTCGACTATGGCCTTGGCGCCAACGATCGGAACAATTGGCTGGTTCGCAACGATGGCGGTTTCGTTGAAAACGGCGAACGCGTTTTCGACTACCAGCTCGCCTGGGCGCTCGAAAAACGCATGGGCGAGCGCGTACGCCTGCTGGTCGAGCATGGTGCCGACGTCAATCGTCCCATCAAGGGCCGGACGCCCTATCAATGGGCAGAGCTCGGCGGTGATGCGGCGCTGGCTGCGTTTCTCGTTTCGCGCGGGGCAACGGAGGCACCGCTGGACGATGTTGACCGGCTGGCCCGGGCTATCTCAGAAATGAAGGCCGATGAGGCGAGGGCGCTCGTCGATGCGGATCCGACGCTGATCACACGCGCGCAGACCGCGCATCCGACGCTTCTGCACGAGGCGGCGGGTGACGACAGGCGCCTTGACGCCGCGCTCATGTTGTCGCTCGGCTTCGACGTCAACCGCATGACATCGCGCACGCCGCTGCACGAGGCGGCGCTGCACGGCAATGTTGACATGGCGAAGCTGTTGCTCGATCACGGTGCCAATTCAACGGCTCGTGATCCCTACCACCATGCGCCGCCGATCGGCTGGGCCGAGTACAACGGCAAGGCCGAGATGGTGCGCTTCCTGAAGGAGCAGCCGCTGGATATCTTCGCGGCCGCGGCCTTCGGCATGGTCGAATGGGTTGCCGAAATCCTCGATCGGGAGCCAGAGTTGCTCGAAACGCCGTTCGGAAGGTTCCGGGGGCGCGGCCGTCCGGAACCGCAACAGGATTGGATGACGCCACTGGCGTTCGCCGTGGTCAACGGGCAGCCGGCCGCTGTGCGGCTGCTTCTCGATCGAGGCGCAAACGCCGGCATACGTGACGGTGTCGCGGGCCCCTCGATACGAGATCTGGCGCGTGACAAGGGCAATGAGGAGGTCATCGCATTGCTGCGCCCGGCAGCCGTTCCGAAATAGAACGCTCCGTCCAAATGGGGAGCGCTGACATTGGTTTGCGCTCCCTGTAATCCGCCTGCGACTGCTGATTGCTGGCGGATTCAGCCGGTTGAAATCGTTAAGTATTTCAACACCAGCTTATTTAAGCCAAACTTTGATTTTGATCGCTACGGTGCTGCCCGTGTTGGCCGCCGTGGCTGCGTATCGCGCTTGGAGAGACGCGAGAATGCGCGCGACAGCCGGCCGGACGAGGGGGCGATCGCATCATGGACAAGACTTTGCGGCTGGCGAAGCGGAGCAGAACGGTTTGGGCGATCCATGCCGCCTGCACCCTGGTCGCCGTCCTGATCATCGCGAGCCTCATCTTCGTTCTGGATCGGTCCGTCGACGAGGCGGACCGCTTCGGCCTCTCGGCGGAGCGTCGGCTGGTGGCAAACGAACTGCGCCACCAGATGGATGCCGTCGTTCAGTTTCAGGCGCAGCTTTCCTTCTGGGACAAGACCTACGACGAACTGGCCAAGGGGCACGTCAGCGACGCATTCGTTGCGGACGAGCTGTCGGGCTGGCTGTGGGAAGACTACGGCTTCTCCTGGCTGATCATGACGGATGTGGATCACAACACGTCGACAGTGTTGAAGGGCGGTGTTGCCGTGCCGAGCGAGACGGCCCGTGTCCCGCTCGAAGAGGTCGATGACCTTCTCGACGAAGCCAAACGCCGTTACGATAACGTGCTCAGAAACAGCCGCGGCTCCTACGCGCTGGATGTCGTGACGCCCGACCCGCAATCGCTGATGCCGTCCGTCCCCGGGATCCACGCCGTGGACTTGCGCGAGATCGACGGGCGCATGAGCGTTGCGGTGGTGCAGGCGGTCATCCCGGAAACGCTGGTCGTTCCAGCGGAGCGCCGGGCGCCGGTGCTCATGGTTTCGGTGCGACCGGTGACGGCCAAGATGACGCGAGAGATCGCGGCGCGTTTGGGCGTCCGGGGTCTTGCTTTCGTGCCATTGACCGAGCGGCCGAAGGGCAGCGTCTACACATCGGTCGGCCGCTGTTCCGACGCGTCCTGTCTGGTGGCGGCGTGGATGCCGCAATCGCCTGGTGGTTTCGTGCGTGCCGAACTGCTGCCGAGCGTCATCGTGATGGCGATCGTCGCAGCCCTGCTGATGGCGTTCGTCGCCTTCCGCTTCTCGACGCTCTTTGCCGCCTTGCAGCAGAGCGAGGCGCTCAACCGGCACCTCGCCAAGCACGATCGGCTGACGGGGCTGCTCAATCGCAGCGGTTTCGACGACATGCTGGCGGCGGCGCTGCTGCGGGCGAAGACGCACCCGTTCACGCTCGTCTATGCCGACCTCGACGCGTTCAAGGCGGTCAACGACCGCTATGGTCATGCGGCAGGCGACGCTGTCCTTGTCGCCATGGCCGAGCGCTTCCGCAACCGCGCTGGCCCGAAGGGTACTGTCGCACGGCTCGGCGGCGACGAGTTTGCAATCATCCTCGGCGATTGCAGCGAGACCGACGCTCGGAGCCTTGCGACTGGTCTTGTCGCCGATGCGCAGACACCGGTTGCGTTCAACGGCCAACTGCTGGTCGTCGGCGGCAGCGCCGGCATCGCCTTCGCGCCGCGCCATGGTTTGACCGCGCGTGCCTTGCTGCTGGCGGCAGATGAGGCGCTCTATCTTGCCAAGCGACGTGGCCGTAACCGCGTCGAGACCGCTGACGATACGGTGCTGCCGGACGATACCTCCGGCGAGCAGCCAACCGCCGGGCCAAGCGGCCCGGGCGATTTTTCTACTCCGGTACGTTATAGGGCGTGATGACCACCACGGCAGAAAGCTGAGGGCCGACTGCGGCGGACGGCACGCGGCCGTAAAGCATGATCGTGCGGAAGGCCGTGCGCGCGTCGGTCTTCAGGTCGTGATGCAGGACGAAATGAATGCGCCGCGCGCGCAGCAGCGCCAGATTGTCATCGTCGAGATCATGGGCGATGTAGAGCGCGCAGTCACGGTTGAGACGATCGAAGGCCGCGAGCACCGAGCGGTTGCCGCCGCCGATCGAATAGGCGGCATTGATGTCGCGGTTGGCGGCGAGCGCTGCGTCCGCCAGCGCGCCGGTTTCGCTATCGCGACCATGCCCCTCGCTGATCTCGACGATCCTGATTGTCGGATAGTGCTGACGCAACACTCGGCGAAAGCCGATTTCGCGCTCTTCCTCACCGCGGAAGCGGCCGCTGGATAGCGTCACGAGGACCGTGGCCGCGGCACCTGCAAAGCGTTCGCCAATCAGATAGGCAGCCGTTTCTCCGGCCGCCCGGTTGTCGGCGCCCGCATAGGCGGTGCGCTGGGAGTTGGGAAGGTCGGTCACCAGCGTCACGACGGGAATGCCGCCTGTCTCGAAGCGTGCGACGGCGCCAACGATCTCGGGCACATCCGGCGCCTTCAATACCAGCCCGTCGGTTCCGCGCAGGCGTATGCGGTCGAGCAGTTGCACGATGTCCTGCGGGCGCATGGTCTCGGCGAAGTGAAAACGGCAGCGAAAGATCGTCGGCGCCAGCGTCATGGCTTCGCTTTCGAAGGCCCGCCGTACCGCATCCGTAAAGCGCTCCGGCGCCTCCATGACGATATCGATCGCGAACTTGCGGCCCTGAATGTCGAGCCCCGCCTGCTGCTTTTCCAGCTCCTCGATGGCCGCGCGAACCCTGGCGATGGTCTGGCGGCGGACACCCGGGCGCTCGTTGAGCACGCGATCGACCGTCGCGGTGCTGAGACCGGCCTGAAAGGCGATGTCCTTGACCAGAAAGGGATGGGCCACCGCCGCTGCTCTCCTGATGGATTTTTGATGGATTCTTGCTCTATATCATGTTTTGCCGCCGCCTATAGTCGTGTCCATCAAGATGTTCCGGAGGAGGAAACGGGATGAAGACCGACAACAGTGCGAGGCAGCGGATCGAGCGTGTCTGGCTCACCGAAGCGGCCTGCGATATCGAGGCGTTCCGCGCGGAGGTCGAGCGCCGAACCAACCTGGCCGACTATCCCTATGCTTCAAGCTGCGACCAGAACGTGTTGATCTACAACAGCGCCGAGCTGATTGCAGCCTGCGGCAATGCCGAGGCGCGGCGGGCGGTGCTTGCCGAAATCTGTGAGGCGCTGGCGACCGGCCCGGGTGTGGCGGTCTTCAAGCGCGCCTTTGCCGATACCACCGCGGTGGATGTCGCGAGCACCGTCTTCGACGAGATCATCGAGGAACAGCATCGCACCAGCAGCGGCGGCGGCGATCATTTTGCCAAGCCCGGCGCCAATGATCGCATCTGGAACTCGCTGGAAAAGCACTGCCTGAAGGCGCCGGAAAATTTTGCAGCCTATTATGGCAATGCCATCATCGCGCTTGTCAGCGAAGCTTGGCTCGGGCCGAATTACCAGATGACGGCGCAGGTGAACCGCGTCAATCCGGGCGGCGCGGCACAATCGGCGCACCGGGACTACCATCTCGGCTTCCAGACCGCCGCGGTGATCGAGCGCTATCCGGCGCATGTTCACAAGCTTTCGCCGGTGCTGACCCTGCAAGGGGCGGTCGCCCATTGCGACATGCCGCTTGAAAGCGGGCCGACGCTGTTCCTGCCCTATAGCCAAACCTATGTGCCGGGTTATCTGGCGCTCAATCGGCCGGAGTTCCGGGCCTATTTCGACGAGCACCATGTCCAGCTCCCGCTCGAAAAGGGCGATGTCGTCTTCTTCAATCCGGCGCTCTTCCACGCCGCCGGCAACAACCGCTCCACCGACATCCGCCGCGTGGCGAACCTGCTGCAGGTGTCCTCGGCCTTTGGCCGGGCGATGGAAACGGTCGATCGGCTGACGATGAGCGCGACGCTCTACCCGGCCTTGAAGGCGTTGCTGGCGAAGGGCAAGCTGACCGATGCGGAAGCGGCCAATGCCATCGCGTCCTGCGCCGAGGGCTATTCCTTCCCAACCAATCTCGACCGCGACCCGCCGCTTGGCGGGCTGGCGCCGAAGACCCAGGCGCAGTTGATGCGCGAGGCACTGACCGCAGGAACGAGCGAGCAGGATTTTCAGGCCGCACTCGACGCGCAGGCGAAGCGCAAGCTGAGCTGACGGTCCGACAGCACATCCGACAGGCTCCCGGAGCGTTTCGCCCGGGGCCGCACCTGTTTTACACGATCATCCGAGGGAGGAATTTCAATGAGCGGACAAATGGAAGGCAAGATCGCCATCGTCACCGGCGGCACGCAAGGGCTGGGCGCAACGATCGCCGGCCTATTCGCCGAACGCGGTGCGGCAGGCATCGTCATTTGTGGGCGCAACGCCGCAAAGGGAAAGGCGAAGGCCGAAGAAATCGGCAAGGCCAGCGGCGCGAAAGTGGTCTATGTCGAGGCCGATCTTGAAAAGGTTGACGACGCGCGCAAGGTCGTTGCCGCCTGCGATGCGGAGTTCGGCCGGGTCGATGCGCTGGTCAATGCCGCCGCTATCACCGATCGCGGCACGATCCTCGACACGACACCGGAACTGTTCGACCGCATGTTCGCCATCAACGTGCGGGCGCCGTTTTTCCTGATGCAGGAGACGGTGAAGGTGATGCGGCGTGAGCAAACGGAAGGCACCATCGTCAATATCGGGTCGATGTCGGCAATGGCCGGGCAGCCCTTCATTGCGGCCTATTGCTCGTCGAAAGGCGCTCTGGAGACGCTGACCAAGAACACTGCCTATGCGCTTCTGCGCAACCGCATCCGCGTCAACGGCCTGAATATCGGCTGGATGGCTTCCGAAGGCGAGGACCGCATCCAGCGCGAATTTCACGGCGCTGCCGCGGATTGGCTCGAAAAGGCGGCCGCCAGCCAACCCTTCGGCAGGCTCGTCGATCCGGCGGAGGTGGCGCGCGCCTGCGCCTATCTGTCTTCCGCGGAATCCGGGCTGATGACCGGATCGGTGATCTGCTTCGACCAGTCGGTCTGGGGCGGCTATGACGGTTCGCCGCATCCGGTGGCGCCGCTCTAGATCACGATGATTTTGGGTCGGATCGACCCAAAATCATAAACGTGATCGATCCTCAAAAGTTAGAGCGGAATGCGGGCGGAAAACCGCGCGCACTTTTCCTCATCCCGCTCTGACGGGCGCTTGTCTTTCCTTGGCGGCTGTGCCCTTATGACGCCGTCAGGTGCCCGCGCGAGCGGGAGAATCGGGAATCCGGTGTCATTCCGGAACGTGCCCAACGCTGTGACGGGGACGGTCGCCTCTAGAAGTGCCTTGAATTGATTCAAGGCTTTGCCACTGGATCCTCAATCGATCTGGGAAGGTGAGGCGACCGGTTGAACCGAAGTCAGAAGACCGGCCTGGCGAGATAGACCGAACCCCGCGCGGACGGCGGGAGGTTTTCGCATTGTTGGGGATCGAACGATGCTGACTGAACAGAAGGGCGGCCTTGCGGCTGCCGGTGCCTTTTCGCCGGACGAGCGGGAGGCCGTCTACCGCGCCATCGAAACACGCCGCGACGTGCGCGACGAATTCTTGGCCGAGCCTCTTCCCGACGATCTGGTGAAACGCCTGCTTGCCGCGGCGCACAGCGCGCCGTCGGTTGGCTTCATGCAGCCCTGGAATTTCGTACTGGTGCGGGGGGCAGAAACGCGCGAGCGCGTCTGGCAGGCGTTTCACCGCGCCAATGATGAGGCCGCCTTGATGTTCGAGGCAGAGCAGCAGGCCAAATACCGCTCGCTGAAGCTTGAAGGCATTCGCAAGGCACCGCTCAGCATCTGCGTCACCTGCGACCGCACACGCGGCGGCGCCGTCGTTCTCGGGCGGACGCACAATCCGCAGATGGATGTCTATTCGACGGTCTGTGCCGTGCAGAACCTGTGGCTTGCGGCGCGAGCCGAAGGCGTTGGCGTCGGCTGGGTCAGTATCTTTCACGAGGCGGAGATCAAGGCGATCCTCGGCATTCCCGATCATATCGAGATCGTCGCCTGGCTCTGCCTCGGTTATGTCGATCGCCTTTACCAGCAGCCCGAACTGGCGGTGAAGGGATGGCGGCAACGCCTGCCGCTGGAAGAACTGGTGTTTGAGGAAGGCTGGGGGAACTGCAGCGAGAGTTCCTAAAGCCCGTCGCGCAAAAGTGCGCAGCGATCGCGACGCGCTTTAAGGCGGCGCCGGGTTCAGTTCTGGACCGGTTGATAGGCCGGTCCCTTCGGGTGCTTCAGGTCGATCGAGGTTTCTTCCTGCGGCAGGAAGGTCGGACCGACGACGCGCACCTTGCTCTTGGACCGGTCGTAAGGCCTCTCCTCGGCCGGCGCCGTGGCGGTCGTGGTGTCCGCCGGCTTCTTGGTTTCGATCACGACGATGGATGACTGATCGTCGCCGATCTTGGTGCCGGTCGTTTTCGGTGAGGTTGCGGCAGTCTGCGGTATCTGGCAGCCGCACATGCCGGGCTTGCTGATGCCGCGTGTGCGATAGGCGAACGCATTGGGCATTTCGGTATAGGGTAACCCGGTCACGGCCGAGACCATCTGTTCGCTCTCTTCCGTGTTGATATCGTGGAAGTAGAGTTCGGTTTCGGCGCCAGGACAGCGCGCCCGGCAGGCCTGTTCGTCCCGCGGGAAGTCGGCCGGCGTCGCATCCGAGGAGATCGGGAAGAAAGCGCCGTCGCAGGTGCGCACGCACATGGTCCTGAGTGTTCCGCGATAGTAGCCATCCTGCGGCGCATAGCCGTCTTCGCCATGCCCGAGCATCGGCCCGTAGGCGTCGTCAGGTGGCAGGTCGGCAATGATGTTGCGGTGCGTTTCGGGCTCTTCGGGCTCGACGCTCGCGAATTCTTCGCTGTCGCTGTAGCAGCCGTTGATTTCAAGCGCGGCAAGGATACGGCGGCGACTGTCTTCGCTGCCGCCGGCGACGATCTGCTCGCGCTCCGACTTCAGCATGCGCAGATTGTCTTCCATCTCGGCTATGAGGCTGTCGAGCTCCCCGCAGCTGTCGGGGTCGCCGCCATCGAAGGTGACGACGCTGCCGCCACCGCAGCCCGCGCGGCGGCGGTCGTTCTTCGCCCGGCGCAGCTCGATATTCTGTCGTGAGATGGCGCTGGCATAGTCCCGGGCATCCGCAGTGGTGGCGACCATGTCGGGCAGTTGCGCAAGCCGGGTATTCAGCCGGTCGCACACGGTCGATGCCAGCGAAGGATCGGCACCGACCAGGGCCAGCGGCACAAGCACCACAGCGACGTGTTTCAAGCGCGGGAACACGGGCGAAGTCTCTTCCTGATGCCGCATGATGCCGGCCTTCTGATATGGGCGGCTGCCAGCGGCAATTCCTGTTTCACCTCCATCATAGAGCTTGTCGGTGATCGTGCAACGACAAGCGGCGGTTTGCGTTAACGGCTCCGGCCGGCGATGGCATTCAAGCGGCGCGGGCGGTTTCGAGCGACATCGGGCGTTCGAGAACGGTGCCTTCGATGGCGGCAATGGCCTTCATGCGCTGAAGCAGGTCGTTAGTCACTTCCCAGGCGACGGCAACGGCGAAGACCGAGCCGATGCGATGGGGTTCGGCAATGCGCTCGCCCGGGCATCCCATGCGGCGGAACATGCGCTCCAGGAACACGTCGGTGACCGTGACGATGTGGCTGATGCCGGAGGCGAGACCGAGTTCGCCGACACCGCACATCAACTCGGCGGCGGCGATCGTCACCTGATTGGAGGCGCGGTCCTGCGAAATCTCGGGCTCGATGCAGAAGCGGCTCGATTCCCACACCGAGGCGCTGCGGATTTCCGGATTGTCGCCGAGCAGGATCGGGAAGGTATCGTCCAGCATGTTGGGGCCGAGCGTCGGCAGCAGCCTCAGCGAGCCACGCAGCCGGCCGTCGGGAGCGTAGGATAGCACGTAGAGCGGGTTCGCCGTGTCGTAGTTGTCGATTTCCCATGCGCCGTCCGTCTGAACGTCCCACTTCAGGAAGTCGTGGAAGACGCGCTTGCGCAGCCGGAACATGTCGTCGACGGCCTGCGGGTGCTGTGCTCGGGTCTTTCCGTTCAGGATCCTGATCATCTTTTTCTCCATCCTTGTCTTGGGATGGGCGGATGCTGTCAGGCTGGCGGCGGTCGCGTAACTGTCGGTAGTGACAGTTTAAATCAGCGATATTTCCCACTAGATTTCGAGGGGTTTTGGGAGGGCATTGGCGCGAGCTGCGTCAAACGGTGGGGATCAGCGCATGGCGGACGGCCTGGGCGACCGCTTGCGTGTTGGAGACGACATTCAGCTTGCGCCTCGCATTGGTCATGAAGAAGCGCACAGTGCGTTCGGAAATGCCGAGGATAGTGGCGATTTCCCAATAGCTCTTGCCGGCGGCGGCCCAGGTCAAAACCTCGGTTTCGCGACCGGTGAGGCGCATGTCACGCGCCGAAAGGCCGCCGGCCATTGCGCCATGTTCCAGCATGGCCGCATGGAAAAGATTCGCGGCGAGCTGGAAATCGCGCAGATGTTGGCGCCGATAGGCCGTCCATTCGTCGGCCGGCATGTTGACGTTGATTGCCAGCAGCGCCGTCCGACCTGCGGGCGATGGCAGCGGCAAGGCAACGCCCTCGGTGGAAATGCCGATTTCCTGCGCGGCCTGGAACAAAGGCTCGCATTCCGGGAACCGATGTCGCGCCATCGTCCATTCCACCGGGCGCACGCCGCCAAGCGCGAGCTTCAGGATCGGATCGATTCGGTGAAGGCCGCGCGAACGGTAGATCTCGGCGGCATAGGCGCCGAAGGTGTGATGCAGGCGGCAGATCTTGAGCTCGTCCGCATAGGGCTCGGCTTCGAGGTACAGGAGATGGGCAATGCGGAACGTGCGGCGCATCAGCGTAAAGAAATGAGCGGGCTCGACACAGCCCCCGCCTTCCAGGATTTCCAGCATGTCGAGGACAGCCTGCTGCTCAGTCATGCCACAACACCGAATCTCGTCCGAAGCCACAGCATGGTTAGAGGTTCACCTTTTGTCCAGCGCAAACTTACCCGTTTGGTGTGTGGTGCCAATTTTGCAATTTTCGATTGCCGGTTCTTGCGACCGGATCGCGCGAGCGGGCAGCAGAGGATGATTCCGCTGTGATTCTCGGGCGATAGAGCGTCGCGCTCAACAACTGCGCGACGCCTGGATATGGCATTGGGGGCGCCGGTCTGGCGCCTGATAGCTGCGAAGATCGAAGGCGATCTCCGCGGTATCATGTCAGCCCGGATGGCTGGCTTCGACGACCGCGAGGGCCGCCATGTTGACGACACCGCGCGATGTGACCGAAGGCGAAAGGATGTGCGCGGGAAGCGCCGAACCCAGCAGGATCGGACCGACATGCAGGCTGTCGGTCATGGTCTTGACGACGCCGAGCGTGATGTTGGCGGCATCGAGATTGGGGAAGACCAGCAGGTTGGCTTCACCCGGCAGGCTGCTGTCCGGCATGACGCGTTGGCGCAGCGCTTCCGAGATCGCCGCATCGCCGTGCATTTCACCGTCGACTTCGAGGTCAGGCGCGAGTTCGCGCACGAGCTGAAGCGCCTTGCGCATTTTGGTGGCGCTTTCCGAGTCGCGCGAACCGAAGTTCGAATGCGAGACGAGCGCTGCACGCGGCGTGATGCCGAAGCGGCGGATTTCCTGCGCGGCCATGACGGTCGTCTGCGCGATCTCCTCGGCGCTCGGGCAGTAGCTGACATAGGTGTCGGTGAAGAAGGTCGCGCCGCGCTGCGAGATCAGCAGGCTGAGGGCGGAGAAGTCGAGCACGCCTTCGCGCTTGCCGATGATCTGCGAAACGTCGCGCATGTGCCTGGAGTACCGGCCTTCGACGCCGCAGATCAGCGCATCGGCTTCGCCGCGCTTGACCGCAAGCGCACCGATCACCGTCGTGTTGGTGCGCACGATCGTACGGGCCGCCTCCGGGATGACGCCGAGGCGTCCGACGAGGGCGAAATAATCCTCGACATAGTCGCGGTAGCGCGGATCGCCTTCGGGGTTCACCACTTCGAAATCGACATCCGGACGGATGCGCAGGCCGTAACGGCGCAGGCGCGTCTCGATGATCTGCGGACGGCCGATCAGGATCGGTCGGGCCGTGCTTTCTTCCAGCAGCACCTGGGCAGCGCGCAGCACGCGCTCGTCTTCGCCCTCGGCAAAGATCACGCGGTTTTTCTGGGCGTTCTTCGCGGCTGCAAACACCGGCTTCATGATGAAGCCCGAGCGGAATACGAAGCGGTTCAGCTTGTCGAGATAGGCGTCATAATCCTGGATCGGACGGGTGGCGACGCCGCTTTCCTCAGCCGCCTTGGCGACGGCCGGCGCGATCCTGAGGATCAGGCGCTGATCGAACGGCGAGGGGATCAGGTAGTCGGGACCGAAGACCGGGGTTTCGCCGGAATAGGCGCGAGCGGCAACGTCGGACGGCTCCTCGCGGGCAAGGCCGGCGATAGCGCGGACCGCCGCCATCTTCATTTCTTCGTTGATCGTTCTTGCGCCGCAATCGAGCGCGCCGCGGAAGATGTGCGGGAAGCACAGAACGTTGTTGACCTGGTTCGGGAAGTCCGAGCGGCCGGTGCAGATCATCGCGTCCGGACGGGCGGCACGGGCCTCTTCCGGCATGATTTCCGGCGTCGGGTTGGCAAGCGCCATGATCAGCGGCTTTTCGGCCATCTGCACCAGCAGTTCCGGCTTCAGGACGCCGGCAGCGGAAAGCCCGAGGAACACGTCTGCGCCGCCGATGCTGTCGGCGAGCACGCGGTTGTCGCTCTCCTGGGCGTAGATGGACTTCCACTCGTCCATCAGCACTTCGCGGCCCTTGTAGACGAGGCCTTCGAGATCGTGCACCCAGATGTTCTCGCGCTTGGCGCCGAGGATGACGAGCAGGTTGAGGCAGGCGAGTGCTGCCGCACCGGCACCCGACGTCACGATCTTCGCCTTGGCGATATCCTTGCCGGCGAGTTCCAGGCCGTTGAGGATGGCGGCGGCGACGATGATCGCGGTTCCGTGCTGGTCGTCATGGAAGACCGGGATCTGCATCTTTTCACGCAGCTGGCGCTCAACCTCGAAACATTCGGGCGCCTTGATGTCTTCAAGATTGATGCCGCCGAAGGTCGGCTCCAGCGCCGAGATCACGTCGACCATGCGCTCGATGCTCGAGGCGTCGATCTCGATGTCGAAGACGTCGATGCCGGCGAACTTCTTGAAAAGGACGGCCTTGCCTTCCATCACCGGCTTGGAGGCGAGCGGCCCGATATTGCCGAGACCGAGCACGGCCGTGCCGTTGGAGATGACCGCGACCAGGTTGGCGCGCGCCGTGTAGTCGGCGGCCGTTTCCGGGTTGTCGCGGATGGCGATGCATGGCGCGGCCACGCCGGGCGAATAGGCGAGTGCCAGATCGCGCTGGTTGCCGAGCGGCTTGGTGGGCTGGATTTCGAGCTTTCCCGGGCGCGGGTAACGGTGGAAGAAAAGGGCCTGCTGGTCGATGTCGCCGCTGGCCGGACCGATGTGGGATTTCGTCTTGTCGCCCGTGTTCATGCTCTCACATTCCTCATTCGTGGTCGTGCCTTTTGGCATGAATTCGGAGCGAGGTACAGTTTGCCGTGCTGATTTCGGCGGCCAGACCGGCGGCAAGGCACTCATGTCATCTTCCTGAAACACGAGTCTGGTTTTCACGGGGGCAGGAAGCGTAATTAAAGACGAGGCTGGCATGACGGCGCAGCAAGACAACTCCGTACGAAAGCTCAGGACGTTGTTCATCTCCGACGTCCATCTCGGGTCGAAGGCCGCCAAGACGGACTTCCTGCTCGATTTCCTGCGGCATCACGAAGCGGAGACGATTGTGCTGGTCGGCGACATCGTCGACGGCTGGCGGCTGAAGCGCAGCTGGTACTGGCCGCAGAACTGCAACGACGTCGTCCAGAAGCTTCTGCGCAAGGCCCGCAAGGGCACCCGCATCGTCTATATCCCCGGCAATCACGACGAGTTCCTGCGCGATTTTCCCGGCGTGCACTTCGGCGGCATCGAGGTGGCGCAGCGCTACATGCACGAGGGTGCCGACGGCCGTAACTATTTGGTGCTGCACGGCGACGAATTCGACGTCGTGGTCCGCAATGCCCGTGTGCTCGCCTATCTCGGCGACTGGGCCTATGACACGGCGATCGCCATCAATATCGGCCTGGCCGCCATCCGCCGCCGCCTCGGCATGCCCTACTGGTCGTTCTCCTCCTGGGCCAAGCTCCAGGTGAAGCACGCCGTCAACTTCATCGGCGAATTCCAGAAGGTGGTTGCCGAGGAAGCCCGCCGCCACGACGCTCAAGGGGTGATCTGCGGCCACATCCACCATGCCGTCATCGAGGACATCGGCGATATCCGCTACATCAATACCGGTGACTGGGTGGAAAGCTGCACGGCGATCGCCGAGCACCATGATGGCACGATGGAACTCATCACCTGGCATCAGATGCGCGGTGGCGCGCTTGAGGGCGAAGCCTCTGGTGAAGCCGACAAGCTGCTTGCCCAATTGCTGACACAGCGCGCTGCGTAACCGGAGAGCGACAGGTCACCTCCTGTCGCGAAAACTAGGTTATGGCGAGGCATGCCAGGGCTGTGCTAGAGATTGAGCACAGCCATCAGGTCAGCCGATGATTCCCTCCTCAGCGCCCGCATCCGTGGGCCCTCCGCCGCGCCATTTCGCGCTTCGCATCGCCTTGCTCTTCTGCGCGCCGTTGATCGTCAACGGCTTCGCGATGCCGTATTTTCCGATGTGGCTCAGCACGCTCTCGATGAGCGACTTCGAGATCGGCGTCGTGCTGGCGCTGCCGATGTTCGTGCGCGTCATCACCGCGCCGATCGCCGGCGTCATCGCCGACCGCCTCGGCGAGCGGACGATCGTGCTGATCTGGTCTGGCTTCCTGTCGCTCGCAACCGCTCTGGTGTTGTTCTATTTCCGCGACTTCTGGCCGGTGCTGGTCATCTACACGCTGCAATCGGCGGTCTATTCGCCCTATGTGCCGATCGTCGAGGCGATCGCGCTTTCTGGCGTCCGCCGCTGGGGCTTCGACTACGCCCATATGCGGCTCTGGGGCTCGGTCGCCTTCATCGGCGCAACCATGCTCGGCGGCTGGATGGTCGGCATATTCGGCAGCGACATGGTGCTGCCGGCGATGGCGATCGGTTTCGGCCTGACGATTGCCATGGCCTATGCGGCGCCGCGTGTCGGCAAGCCGCGCCGGCCATCGCCGATCACCGCGCTCACCGAGCCGCCGCCGAAGTCGCTCAAGCAGCTCGACCTGCAGCTGCTCCTGATCGGTGTGACGCTGGTCAATGCCAGCCACGCGATGCTTTTTGCCTTCTCGGCGATCTACTGGCAGCACATCGGCTACAGCGGCACCGAGATCGGCCTGCTCTGGAGCGCGGGCGTGGCCGCCGAAGTGACGATGTTCATCTTCGCCAAGGCGATCAGCCGCCGTTTCAGCGTCTGGGTGATGATCCTGTCGGGCTGTTCGCTCGCCGTGGTGCGCTGGATCATCTTCCCGATGGATCTCGGTTTCAGCGGCTACTTCATCCTCCAGTGCTTCCACGCCTTCACCTATGCGATCATGCACACCGGCATGCAGCACAAGCTCGTCGAGCGGGTGGTGGAATCCCAGGAAGCGTCCGCCCAGGGGCTCTACTTCTTCTACACCGGCATCTTCACCGCGATCTTGACGTTCCTATCGGGCTACTTCTACGCCTGGTACGGGGTGAAGGGGTTCTATTCGATGTCGGTCGTCGCCTTTGCCGGCTGCTGCTTTGCGGTCGCCGCCTGGTATCTTCAGCCCCAGAGGCGCGGCTCCGGCGGGAAGACCAGCGAAGCCTCGTAGCGCAGGCCGGGTGTGCGGTCTTCGGCGAGCAGCAGCGGCCCGTCGAGATCGACGAAATCGGCGCCCTGGGCCACTAGGATCGCCGGGGCCATCGCCAGCGAACTGCCGACCATGCAACCGACCATGACCTTAAGGCCGAGGGACACGGCCTCATCACGCATGCGTAGCGCTTCGGTAAGGCCGCCGGTCTTGTCGAGCTTGATGTTGACCGCGTCGTAGCGGCCGACGAGCGCGGCGAGGTCCTCGGTCGCGTGCACGCTTTCATCCGCACAAATGGGTACGGGGCGGGCAATCGTCGCCAGTGCCTCGTCGCGCCCGGCGGGCAGCGGTTGTTCGATCAGGTCGATCCGTTCCTCGGCGCAGATTGCGAAGTGATAGGCGAGGGTTTCGGGCGTCCAACCCTCATTGGCATCGAGGATGATGCGGCTCTCAGGCGCGCCGGCCCGTACGGCGCGGATACGCGCGGCATCGTCCGGTGTGCCGACCTTGATCTTGAGGAGTGCGCGGTGGGCATATTTCGCCGCCTGTTCGCGCATGGCGTCTGGCTCGGCGAGCGATAACGTGTAGGCGGTGGTCAGTGCGTCGGGTGAGGCTATGCCCGCAAGCGCATGAACAGGCTTGTTTTTCTGTTTGGCCTCCAGGTCCCACAGTGCACAATCGACGGCATTTCGTGCGGCGCCTGGTTTCATTTGGCGCTGCAGTTCGACACGGGTCAGGCCAGCCTCGATGCGCGGGCGAATGGAAGCGATCTCGGCCAACACTGAATCGATCGTTTCACCGTAGCGGCCGTAGGGCACGCACTCGCCGGAACCGGTGTGGGTGCCGTCACTGATTCGGCAAGTAACGACGCTCGCCGTCGTCTTGGAGCCGCGCGAGATCGTAAAGGTGCCTGCGATCGGGAAATGTTCCACCGCTGCATCGAGAGAAAGTGACATGAAAACGTCTCCGGCCTGCATTCTGAAGGGCTGGTATCGCCACCGGTCGAAGGTTCGGGTGACAGCAACGATACGAGCGGTTATGACGGTGTAAGGATTTACGAATCTTTACGGCGACGCGCGTTGAGATGCGCAAAGTTCGCTGTAACACTTTAGGCCCGCTGCATAAATTTGTCCTGAGACCGACCCCGATCCAGGGAATTATGCAGTAGAAATTCGGGAAAACAGAAGCCACGTGTCGCAACCTGCCCGCAAGATGACCGCTGATGTCGCGCTGGCCGAAAGTGGTGGCGAGCGAAGCTATGTCTTCACCGGCGTCTGGCGGCATGAAACAGCCGAGGCGATGGCGGCGAAGCTGGACCAGCTCGCGCGCAAGGGTGACAGCGCCGCTCAGTTCGACCTGTCCGGCGTGACCGCGATGGATACGGCCGGGGCCTGGATCATCCGCCGCTTCGTGACCCGTGTCGTCGGGCCGTCCAGAGATGACGTTCACTTCGCCGACGGCGGGCAGCGTTATGTCGAGCTGATCGACGCCTTGCCGGCAGAACTGCGTTCGCCCGATGAAGGCAAGGAGCGGGTGCCGCTGTTCCAGCGCATATTCGCGCCGGTCGGCGAGGTCATGATCGCGACCTGGGAAGATATCGTCGCTGCCATGTACATTCTTGGCTCTGCGGTGCGCGGCGCCCAGCTGAAGCTTGGGCGGCACAGCGGTGTCTCGCCGGCGGCGATCGTTCATCAGATCGACCGGATGGGCGTGATGGCAGTGCCGATCATCATGCTGATGTCGTTCCTGATCGGTGCGATCATTGCGCAGCAGGGCGCGTTCCAGCTCCGCTACTTCGGTGCGGAAGTCTTCGTCGTCGATCTCGTCGGCATCCTGCAATTGCGTGAAATCGGCGTTCTTCTCACGGCGATCATGATCGCCGGCCGTTCCGGCAGTGCCATCACCGCCGAAATCGGTTCGATGAAGATGCGCGAGGAAGTGGACGCGCTGAAGGTGATGGGGCTGAGCCCGATCGGCGTTCTCGTCTTTCCGCGCCTCGTCGCGCTCACCGTCGCGCTGCCGCTCTTGACGATCATCGCGAACTTCGCGGCCTTGACCGGTGCCGCTCTGGTTGCCTGGGGCTATTCCGGCATCACTATCCCGACCTTCCTCGCCCGTCTGCAGGAAGCGGTCGATTTTTCGTCCGTCGCCGCCGGCATGATCAAGGCGCCGTTCATGGCGCTCATCATTGGCGTGGTCGCAGCCGTCGAAGGGTTGAAGGTCGGCGGCAGCGCGGAATCGCTTGGCCGCCACGTGACGTCCTCGGTGGTCAAGTCGATCTTCGTCGTGATCCTGATCGACGGGCTCTTCGCCATGTTCTACGCGTCGATCGATTTTTGAGGCGGAGAACAGCGTGAACCCATTGGAAAAACAGCACGATGCGTACCAGGCGACCGAGGCGAACGGGCGGGAGTCCGTTCTTTCCGTCCGTGACCTGACGGTGGGCTTCGGCTCCAACATCGTGCTCGACAAGCTGAACCTCGAAATCTACCGCGGCGAGATCCTTGGTTTCGTCGGCGCTTCCGGCACGGGCAAGTCGGTGCTGATGCGCACTGTGCTGAGGTTGCTGGCGAAGCGTTCCGGCAAGATCGAGATCTTGGGCGCCGACTACGACAAGATCACTGAAGCCGAGCGCATCGCGCTCGACATGCGCCTTGGCGTTCTCTTCCAGCATGGCGCGCTCTTTTCGGCGCTGACGGTGCGCGAGAACATCCAGGTGCCGATGCGGGAATATCTCGATCTGCCGCAGAGCCTGATGGACGAACTGGCGCGGGTGAAGATCGAGCTGGTCGGCCTGGAGCCGGAGGCGGCGGAAAAATACCCGTCGGAGCTTTCGGGTGGCATGATCAAGCGCGCGGCTCTCGCACGCGCACTGGCGCTCGATCCCGACCTGGTCTTCCTGGACGAGCCGACCTCGGGCCTCGACCCGATCGGGGCTGCCGAGTTCGACGAGTTGATTGCCAAGCTGCGCGACACGCTGGGATTGACCGTGTATATGGTGACTCACGACCTCGACAGCCTGTTTTCCGTCTGTGACCGCATCGCGGTTCTCGGCAAGAAGAAGGTTCTGGTCGAGGGGACCGTGGAGGACATGCTGGCCTGCGACGACCCCTGGGTGCAGTCCTATTTCAGGGGCAAGCGGGCACGTTCGATCGTGCGGAACGATCAATGATTTCGAGAAGGCGGTTTTGACGCTCACGTGTCGAGATCGGAGCAAGAGCCGGTGAAGCGGCCACGAAGGTAGTCGGTACGAATGGAAACGAAAGCGAACTACGCCATTGTCGGTTTCTTCACGGTGTTCGTGATCGCGGCCGCATTCGGCTTCGTCTACTGGATGTCGCAATACGGCCGCAGCGGCGAGATGGTCGAGCTGGTGGTCAATATTCCGGGTTCCGCCAACGGTCTTTCCGTCGGTTCGCCGGTGCGCTTCAACGGTATTCCCGTCGGCACGGTGCGCAATCTTGCGATCGACGCCAATGACCCGCGCTATTCGATTGCGGTCACCGAGGTTTCGATCGATGCGCCGGTACTGAAATCGACCAAGGCGACGCTGGAAGTGCAGGGCCTGACGGGCGCCGCCTATATCGAGCTCAGCGGCGGCCGCAAGGGCGACGAGAACATCCTGAGATCCGCGATCGAAAATGGCACACAGGCGCGCATCCTTGCGGATCAGTCGAGCGTTACCAGCCTGCTGGCGACTGCCGACCAGATCATGGACCGGGCCAACGACGCGATCACCGACATCCAGGGTTTTGTGACCGACGTGCGCGGCCCGCTGACGAAAACGATCGGCAATGCCGAAACGTTCTCCACGGCGCTTGCCAACAATTCCGGCGCGATCGACGATTTCCTCAGGAGCGTGACGGAGCTTTCCGGTTCGGTCAGCGCAGCCTCCAAGAAACTCGATTCGACCCTGGAGGCTGCCGAGACCCTGGTAAAGTCGGTGGATCCGAAGAAGATCGACCACATCGTTTCGAATGTCGAGCAGATCAGCAACGACCTGAAGGCGGCTTCGGGCGGAGTGACGGAGACGCTTGCTGCGCTGCGTCGAACGGTCGAGACCTATGATCAGTTCGGCAAGAACGCCCAGAAGACGCTGGAGCGGGTCGATACGCTTGTGGCCTCGGTGGACAAGGAGAAGGTCGAGCTCGTCGTCAACGACATCACAGCGGCGACCGCAGACGCCCGGAAGACGGTCGCCAACATTTCCGCATTTGCCGAAAAGATCACGGCGCGGCAGCAGGATATCGACCGTACCATCACCGATGTCACCCAGTTGGCGAGCAAGTTGAACGCCTCTGCCAACCGGGTCGACAGCATTCTCGTCAAGGTCGATGGTTTCCTTGGTGATGCGGATGCGCCTTCGCTTTCGGCTGACGCCCGCGCGACGCTCGCGTCATTCCGCAAGATGGCCGACAATCTCAATGCGCAGATCGGCCCGATCGCCGACAACCTCAAGCGCTTCTCGGGCTCGGGCCTGCGCGACGTCGAAGCACTCGTCACCGATACGCGGCGTACGGTCCAGAGCCTGGAGAACACCATCTCCACATTCGACAAGAACCCGCAGCGTCTTCTCTTTGGCGGCGAGACGGTGAAGCAATATGATGGTCGCACCCGGCGCTGAGTCGGGGCGGCAGGACCGGTGTGGGGCCAAGCGGTGTGCTTTCGATCAAGGGCGCGCCAAGGTGTGTGGGACAAGGGTATTGGCAGTATGAGTTTTCCGGGGCTGGTGGGTGTGCGAGTAGCAGGAGCATGGCGCTCCGCCCTGATTTTCGTGCTGGCAGCCGGACTTGCCGGCTGCGGTACGAAAGCCGTCAACGACACGTACAGCCTTTCGGCTACACCTCTCGTTGAAGGACGGGCATCGACCGGCAAACAAATCCTGGTGCCCGAGCCGACGGCGCTGAAGGCGCTCGACAGCGACCAGGTCGTCATCCGCCTGTCCGGTTCCGAGCTGCAATTTCTCTCCAAGGCACAATGGAGCGACCGCCTGCCGAAGCTGGTGCAATCGAAGCTCGTGCAGGCCTTCGAAGACACCGGCAAGATCGGCGGCGTCGGCAAGCCGGGCCAGGGCCTTGCGATCGACTACCAGCTCATCACCGAAATCCGCGCCTTCGAGATCTCGACGGAAGGTGCAGATACGGCCGTTGTCGAAATCTTCGCGAAAATCCTCAACGACCGCAATGGCACGGTGCGGGTGCAAAAGGCGTTTCGCGCCACGGCCAGCGTGAAGGGTGCGGGCAACCCGGCCTTCATCAAGGCGATGGACCAGGCCTTTGCCAGCGTTTCCGCCGAGATCGTCAGCTGGACGCTGGGCTCTATCTGACGCCTTCTATTTTGCGCCGGCTATTTCGATCCGGTTGACCACTTCCGCGACGCCTTGCATGTGCCTTGCTGCCTCTTCGGCGCGGGCAACTTCGGCCGCGGTCGCGACGAAGCCGGCAAGGATGATCGTGTTGCCCTTGGCAGTCACCGTGAGATCGGCGGCATCGAGGCCGGGGGCTACCGCCAGAAAATGGGCAACGCGGCGCTCGAGCTCGGCCGGGTGATCCGCGGCCTGCCGCTCCGGCTCGTCGCCGTAGAATGTTCGCTTCTTGAAAATCATGGCATCCACCTCGCTCAACGCAGAGGAAACGTTGGATGCCACGCTTTGTTCGCCTGTTTCATTCGAAACAGCGGGAAATCCTCAGTCGTGCCATGTGTCTCCTCAAGCGACGGGATCTGTCGCGGTCACGATCAGCATGCAGGGGACATATCGATGCGCGGCTCTTTTTTCGCCATGGCTCTGGCGATAGCGATGGCACTTGCCTTCGGCATACCGGCGCAGGCCGGGAACTACAGCTATGGCTACAGGCAGAGCTGCGTCGTCAAAACCGTCAAGACCTACGGCGCCTATGGCCGGGTCATCCCTAAGAAGGTGCGGATCTGCAGTTGAGGTGGCGAGAGCGTTCTTGCCTGGCGAAACGCTCTCTGTGCTTGTCTTAGGGCCAGCGCACCACCGGGGGCAGCGACGACAGGATCGACTCCACGTTGCCGCCGGTCTTCAGGCCGAAGATCGTGCCGCGGTCATAGAGCAGGTTGAACTCGACGTAGCGACCGCGCCGCACGAGCTGCTCATCCCGGTCTTCCTCGGTCCAGGGCATGTTGAAGTTGGTGCGGACGATCTTCGGGTAGACGAGGGCAAAGGCCTTGCCCACGTCGCGGGTGAAGGCGAAGTCCGCATCCCAGCCACCCTGTTCCTCCGACGAGCGCAGCCAGTCGTAGAAGATGCCGCCGGTGCCACGCGGCTCGTTGCGGTGCGGCAGGAAGAAGTAGTCATCGCACCACGTCTTGAACTTGGCGTGGTCGGCGACCGCATGGCGGCTGCAGGTGATTTCCATAGCGCGATGGAAGAGCTGCGTGTCCGCATCGGTCATGACGCGACGACGATCGAGCACCGGCGTCAGATCGGCGCCGCCGCCGAACCAGTTGCTCGTCGTCACCACCATGCGGGTGTTCATATGCACGGCGGGCACGTTGGGGTTCACGGGGTGGGCAATCAACGAAATGCCGGAGGCCCAGAAGCGCGGATCCTCGGCAGCACCCGGAATCTGGCCGCGGAATTCAGGCGAGAATTCACCAAAGACGGTCGAGGTGTGGACGCCCACCTTTTCGAAGACGCGGCCTTCCATCATCGACATGCGGCCACCGCCGCCCTTGCCATCGTCGCGGCTCCAATCCTTGGCGACGAACCGCCCTGGCGCGCGATCGGAGAGGGGACCCGTCAGTTCATCCTCGATGCCTTCAAAGGCAGCGCAGATGGTGTCGCGCAGCCCTTCGAACCACGCACGCGCCTCGGCCTTCTTCACTTCGATATCTGCGGGGAGGCCCGGGGGGAGCTGCGGTCGTTCCATGGAAAGTTGCGTCCTGTTGGCGGGTTTCCCGATGAAATGCCGCCGATTCGATTGAAGTCGCCACAGTTCACACTTTCGCGCCGATGGCAACGCCGGTCCAGCACCTCGGGGCGGTCTGTCGCACCAGAGCGCTGATGGGCAGCGCGAGCCTGCCGCAGAACAATCCTCTGGCAAAGCTCAAGCGCCGTCACTATCTTAGTTATCAGAGGTATAGCCCATGGCAAGAATACCTGCAGGCCCGCCGCTCGATGGATTGCGGCGGCAGATCGCCCGGCATCGCCGGGACAAACCGACACGAGGCGATGGCCTTTTCGTGCGGGAAACCTTTCGGCTCGATCGCAGTGCCGCCCGCGCGAAGGCACGGGAATGGTTCGACACCTGGCCGAAGGCCGCCTACTGGACCGAGGTCGAAAGCTGGCGGCAGCTCGATGGCGACGAGATCGAATTCACCATGCGCCGCCTGCCGAGTGCGGATTGACCCATTTCACTGCCCTCACGGGTGGCCATCGTCATCCATGAGCCGCGGTCCGGCGCCTTCCATCGACAGCACGTCGTGCGGGTTGCGCAGCGGACATTCACGCAGCGACAGGCAGCCGCAGCCGATACAGCCCGTCAGGTGATCGCGCAAAGCCATCAGGTTGGCGATGCGTTCGTTCAGCTGTTCGCGCCAATTTTCGGACAATCTGCCCCAATCTTCGACCGTAAGCGGACGATCGTCCGGAAGGACAGACAAAGCGTCCTGGATCTCCGACAGAGGGATGCCGGTGCGCTGGGCCACCTTGATGACGGCGACCCGTCGCAGCACGCTGCGCGGATAACGGCGCTGGTTGCCGCGGGTGCGGTTGCTGCGGATCAGCCCCTTGGCCTCGTAGAAGTGCAGGGTGGAGACGGCGACGCCGCTTCGCTCCGCCACTTCGCCGACCGTCAGTTCGCGGCGCAATTCGCTGCTTTTCACAATTGTCATGATGGCTATTGACCTCAACTATTGTTGAGGTTCTATAGCATTGGCTCCATAACGTCGACAACAGGAGCTTGATCCCATGACTGAGAAAATGACCCTTGCCGTGATCTATGGCAGTGCGCGCCAGGGTCGCTTCTGCGATACGGTCGCCAACTGGCTGATCCGGGAACTTTCGGCTTCTGATGTGTTCACCCTGACGGTCATCGATCCGGCGCGGCTGAGGACGTCACGTGGGCTGGGCGCTGCGGTCAATC
Organism: Ensifer sp. EB106-03-01-XG145; assembly: GCF_058792075.1. NCBI lineage: Bacteria > Pseudomonadati > Pseudomonadota > Alphaproteobacteria > Hyphomicrobiales > Rhizobiaceae > Ensifer > Ensifer sp. EB106-03-01-XG145. The sequence goes on from NZ_JBYTEC010000010.1 coordinate 101,242, forward strand.
CGGGCGAGTGGCTCGAGCGCAAGATCGCCGAGGCCGACGCCTTCATCATCGTCACGCCCGAATACAATCACGGCTATCCGGCGGCGCTCAAGGAACTGATCGATTCGGTCTACGAGCCCTGGCACGCAAAGCCTGTCTCCTTCGTCTCCTATGGCGGCGCCTCGGGCGGAATCCGGGCCGTCGAGCAATTGCGCCAGGTGTTCGGGGAGCTGCATACGGTGACGCTGCGCGATGGCATCACTTTCCCCAAGGCGTGGTCGAAGTTCGACGCTGCCGGCAACCTCTACAAGCCCGAGGAATTGCGTGCGCCGCTGTTCGTGATGATCGACCGGCTGACCTGGTGGGCACGTGTTCTGAAACAGGCGCGCAAGAGCGCACCCTACAACGAGGTGGCGGCGTAACGCGCCGACCACTGACGGTGGCCGGTTCGGCTTGCAGCGCCCCTCGATCGACAGCCAAGGAGGTAGCAATGTTTACACTGTCAGGCTGGAGAAACCTGCCGGATCGCTTCGCCGGCGATCATTGCGGCGGAGATTGCGATGTTCAGCGAGCGCTGGCCCTCCGCCATTGGAATGAGGATTCGGCCGTCGGCACGCTCGTGCACGTGGTCGGGCACGCCGGCGCTCTCCCGTCCGAAGAGCAGGATGTCGTCGGGGCGAAACTCGTAGCGCGTATAGGGCAGGGCAGCCTTGGTAGATGCGAGCACCAGTCGGCGTCCGCTCGCCGCTCGCCACTCTTCGAAGCGCTCCCAGTTGACATGGCGGGTGAGCGCCACCGAGGCGATATAGTCCATGCCGGCGCGCTTCAGGTTGCGGTCGGAGAGGTCGAAGCCAGCCGGTTCGATCACGTCGACGCAAAGCCCGAGGCAGGCGGCAAGGCGCAGGATCGTGCCGGTATTGCCGGGAATGTCGGGCTGGTAGAGGGCGATGCGCAGATTGCTCACGTCAGGTCACTCGTTTCCGGTAGCATCACGCCGCGCGTCAAATTCCGCGGCCCGGATGCCCATCATGATGTCGTCATGCCACTCGCCGTCGATCAGAGCCGACTCACGTTCGCGGCCCTCGATGGAGAAGCCGGACTTGCGATAGGCGGCAATCGCCCGCTCATTGAAGGCGAGAACCCTGAGCGACACCCGATGAAGGGCAAGTTCATCGAAGGCATAGGCCAATACCCGCTTGGTGACCGCCGTGCCAAGCCCCTTGCCGAGGCGTTCCGGATCGAAAATGCCGATGGCGAAGCTCGCACGCCGATCGACGTGATTGAGATTGTCGAGCCTCACTTCGCCGGTGAGGCCGTCCTGATCGATGATCCAGGCCGCCGGGTGTCCGGCAATCCGCGCAACCCAGGCGGCTGCCTCTCCGTAACTGAAGAGGCCGGGAAAGGACCGGCCCGCACCGAACATTCGGTAGATTTCCGGATGGCGGCCGAGCCTCAGGCGCGCATCCACATCACCGTCGCGGGGGCGGCGAAGGACGAAACCGACACCTTGAAGATCAGGAGGCGTATCCGATGAAGCATTCATCCGTGTTCTCCGCTGCGAAAAACTCGGCGCTGCTTGCTTTTGCGGTCGCTGATATTGCCGGCGCTAATCTGTGCCGAAACGGCAACAGATACCCGAACGGTGAAAAAATGTGCAAGAAACAGCCTGCGACAATCTGGCATGCCGGCGCGAATAAGGGTAGAGATCGAACCTCTCCAACGCGAACCGACGGAGGCAAACATGAATGTATTGATGTTGACACGCCTTCCTGGAGTAGTGGGCCACCGTTTGGCCTGACCGGTTCCGCGACCTATCTTTTAAAAGAGATCGACGCGCTTCCGGGACTCCGGAAGACGAAGCCCTCTTTCGGGCTGCATTTCCGGACTGACCTTTTCATCATAAGAATGCGGGGAAACCCCGCTTTCCTTCAAAATACTCTGAAGGAGCAATGCAATGTTCGGCTGGTTTGAATCCCGCCTCAATCCCTATCCGGCGGAGGAGCCGACGCTCCCGCCGAAAAGCCTTTTCGGCTTCTGCTGGCATTATTCCAAGCCGGCCGTGCCGTGGCTGCTCATCATGTCCGTCTGCACGATGCTGATCGCCGTCGGCGAAGTGGCGCTGTTCCAGTTCCTCGGCAACATGGTCGACTGGCTGTCGAGCGCCAACCGCGACACGTTCCTGGAAGCCGAGGGCGGCAGGCTCTTCTGGATGGGCGCGCTCGTCCTCATCGGCCTGCCTGGCCTGGTGGCGATCGACTCGCTGATCATGCACCAGGTGCTGCTCGGCAACTATCCGATGATCGCCCGCTGGCAGATGCACCGCTACCTGCTGCGTCAGAGCATGACCTTCTTTGCCAACGAGTTCGCTGGACGCGTGGCGACGAAGGTGATGCAGACGTCGCTTGCGGTGCGCGAAACGGTGATGAAGATCCTCGACGTCTTCGTCTATGTCGTCAGCTACTTCGTCACCATGCTCGCGGTCGTGGCGACAGCCGACTGGCGCCTCGTTATCCCGCTCACCATCTGGCTCGCGATCTACATCTGCATCGTCAGCTATTTCGTGCCGCGCCTGCAGAAGATCTCCAAGGAGCAGGCCGACGCGCGCTCGATGATGACGGGCCGGATCGTCGACAGCTACACCAATATCGGCACGGTCAAGCTGTTCTCCCATGCCGGCCGCGAGGAAGGCTATGCGCGTGACGGCATGGACGGTTTCCTCGACACCGTACATCGCCAGATGCGCAAGGTGACGCTGTTCCACATCCTCGTTTATGCCAACAACAGCATCGCACTCTTTGCCATCGCCACGCTTGGCATCCATCTCTGGCTGACGAGTGCCATCTCGGTCGGCGCGATCGCGATTGCGGTCGGTCTGGCGATGCGCATCAACGGCATGTCGCAGTGGATCATGTGGGAAGTCTCGGCGCTCTTCGAGAACATCGGTACGGTCTATGACGGCATCGGCATGATGACAAAGGCACACGATATCGTCGATGAACCGGATGCCAAGGCGCTGAAGGCGGACAAGGGGGCGATTGCCTTCGACAACATCCGCTTCCACTACGGCAAGGCCAAGGGCGTCATCGATCACCTGTCGCTCGACATCAAGCCGGGCGAGAAGATCGGTCTCGTTGGTCGCTCAGGCGCCGGCAAGACGACGCTGATGAACCTGCTGTTGCGCTTCTACGATCTCGAGGACGGCGCAATTCGGATCGACGGCAAGGATATCTCCACCGTCACGCAGGACAGCCTGCGCGCCCAAATCGGCGTCGTCACGCAGGACACCTCGCTACTGCACCGCTCCATTCGCGATAATATCGCCTATGGACATCCGGAGGCGGACGACGAGGCGATCATTACCGCGGCGAAGAAGGCGAACGCCTGGGACTTCATCCAGGGGCTCGAGGACAACCAGGGCCGCAAGGCGCTGGACGCCCAGGTCGGAGAACGTGGCGTCAAGCTTTCCGGCGGCCAGCGGCAGCGCGTCGCGATCGCGCGCGTTTTCCTCAAGGACGCGCCGATCCTGATCCTCGACGAGGCGACCTCGGCGCTCGATTCCGAAGTCGAAGCGGCGATCCAGGAAAACCTCTTCGCGCTGATGTCCGGCAAGACGGTGATCGCGATCGCCCACCGCCTGTCGACGCTGACGGAGATGGACCGGCTGGTGATCCTCGAAGCGGGCCGGATCGTCGAGACCGGCTCGCACGGCGAACTCGTCGCCAAGGGCGGCCTTTATGCCGACCTCTGGTCGCGCCAGTCCGGCGGTTTCATCGCCGACGACGTCGAGAAGGAAGAGGCGGCGGAGTAAGATGCCGTCGGCCCGCCGTTCGAAAGAGCGGCGGGCCGCTCTCTTAGACGTTACGCATTTGTAACCCGCAATCGGACGGAAACCGATTGCTGTTCCCGCCGAACCGCCTATATCGGAACCATGCTCAGCGCCATCGTCCGCCTCTTCGAGAACTGGATCAAGCCGTTCGCGCCGCGCGAGCGTCTGCAGCCGCCCAAATCGCTCTGGGGCTTCGCCTGGTTCTACGCCAGACAGGCGAAGGGACCGTTCATCGCGATGGCCGTGCTCGGCGGTCTCGTCGCCATGCTTGAGGCCGGGCTGTTCTATTTCGTCGGGCGGCTGGTCGACGTTCTTGACACGGTCAAGCCGGAAGCCGGCTGGAGCGGGCTCATCGCCGCGAACGGGCCCGAACTTTTGTTCATGCTGCTGACGGTGATGGTGTTCCGCTTTATTGCGGTGTCGCTGGCGGCGCTCGTGGAAGAGCAATCGATCATCACCGGCTTTCTCAATCTGGTGCGCTGGCAGTCCTATGTGCATGTGGCCCGACAGTCGCTGACCTTCTTCCAGAACGATTTCTCCGGCCGCATCGTCACCAAGGTCTGGGCAGGCGCCCAGGCGACGAGCGATCTGATCGTCTCGCTGCTGCAGGTCGTCTGGTTCATCGTCATCTACACCGCCTCGACCATGGCGCTGGTGGCGCAACTCGACTGGCGTCTGGCGGCGATGGTCGCCTTCTGGATCGTCGTCTTCCTGGCGCTCGCGCGCTACTTCGTTCCGCGCATCCGCAAGCATGCCCGCGATACGGCCGAAATGGCCTCGATGCTGAATGGCCGCATGGTCGATGCCTATTCCAATATCCAGACGCTGAAGCTCTTCGGTCGCGACGACGAGAACGACCGCTATATCCGCTCCGGTTTCGATCGGTTCCAGCACGCGGTCATTCCGTTCACGCGGCTTCTGACGGCGGTGCGCGCTTCGCTGGCGCTGCTTTCCGGCATGATGATCACGGCCATCGCCATCTATGCGATCCATCTCTGGCTCGGCGGCGCGATCAGTTCCGGCGCCGTCGCCTTCACGCTGGCGCTGGTGCTCCGGCTCAACATGCTGCTCGGCCGCATGATGACCCAGTTCAATTCGATCATGCGCAACATCGGCACGATCCAGAACTCGGCCGAACTCGTGTCGCAGCCGATTGGTCTGGTCGACCGGCCCGATGCCGCAGAGCTCGCCGTCAGCCAGCCGGAAATCCGCTTCGAACACGTCCGTTTCCACTACGGCAAGGGCGAGCGCGTCATCGACGATTTTTCGCTGATCGTTCGCCCGGGTGAGAAGGTGGGTATCGTCGGCCGTTCCGGCGCCGGCAAGTCGACGCTCGTCAATCTGCTGCTGCGCTTCTATGACCTCGAGGGCGGCCGGATCCGTATCGACGGGCAGGATATCGCAGCGGTCACGCAGGAGTCACTGCGCGCCCAGGTCGGCATGGTCAGCCAGGATACTTCGCTGCTGCATCGCTCGATCCGCGACAACATCCTCTTCGGCCGGCCGGATGCGAGCGAGGAGCAACAGATTGCCGCCGCGCGCAAGGCCGAAGCCTACGACTTCATTCTCGGCCTGCAGGACCAGCGCGGCCGCAAGGGGTTCGATGCCCATGTCGGCGAGCGCGGCGTCAAGCTTTCGGGCGGTCAGCGCCAGCGCATCGCCATTGCCCGGGTGATGCTGAAGGATGCGCCGATCCTCGTGCTCGACGAGGCGACCTCGGCGCTCGATTCTGAGGTCGAAGCGGCGATCCAGTCCAATCTCGACCGCCTGATGCAGGGCAAGACGGTGCTGGCGATCGCGCACCGGCTGTCGACGATCGCGGCGCTCGACCGGCTCGTGGTGATGGACAAGGGGCGGATCGTCGAAGAGGGAACCCATGCGGAACTCGTTGCCCGCGGCGGACTTTACGCCGGGCTCTGGTCGCGTCAGTCGGGTGGATTTCTCGCCCGCGAGGAAGCGGCGGAGTAGGGCGGTTCAAGACCGCTTCAACGCCCGCTCGGCCGGCCCGAATTCAGCCTAACTGGCGACCGTCAAGTCCTTGTGCCGATTGGCCGCGCTTTTCCCCGCGACAATCTGCCCACATCCCCTTGTCAAGGCTGGACATAATTTGCGATCAAGCATAGAACGCGCCGGATTGACGGGGAATCTGTGTGCCGTGGGTGCGCAGAATTTTTTCGGATTCTGGTGCCGATGTCGTGTTTGCAGGCGCAAAACGGCGGGGGCGTTAGCACTATGAATAGGGCGTGGTTCCTTGACCTGGATCAAACCGCAAGGGGCAGGAATTTCGCCGGGGGCGGATGCGGTTTCCGCAACATTGCGTGAGAGGATGGTTTAGCCGTGAGCGAACACGACACTTCAAGCGAGGCCTTGGGCGAGCCCACTCGCCGCGATTTCCTTTATCTGGCTACCGGTATGGCAGGCGTCGTCGGCGCCGGTGCTGTCGCTTGGCCGTTCATCGACCAGATGCGTCCGGATGCATCGACGCTCGCGCTCGCCTCGATCGAGGTTGATGTTTCGAGCCTGCAGCCCGGCATGTCGCTGACGGCGAAATGGCGCGGCAAGCCGATCTTCATCCGCAACCGTACTGAGAAGGAAGTCGAAGAGGCAAAGGCCGTCAAGCTCGACGACCTGAAGGATCCGGTTGCGCGCAATGCCAACCTTCCGGCCGACGCATCGGCAAGCGACGTCGATCGCTCTGCCGGCGAAGGCAAGGAAAACTGGATCGTCATGATCGGTTCCTGCACCCATCTCGGCTGCGTGCCGCTTGGTCAGGCCGGTGACTTCGGTGGCTGGTTCTGTCCCTGCCACGGTTCGCACTACGATACGGCCGGCCGCATCCGTAAGGGTCCGGCGCCGGAGAACCTTCACGTGCCGACCTTCACGTTCGTTTCCGACACAGTTATCAAGATCGGTTGAGGGGACTACTGATAATGAGTGCTGAACATTCAACCTACACGCCGACGACTGGCATTGAGAAATGGGTTGATTCCCGTCTGCCGTTGCCGCGTATGATTCACGACAGCTTCATCACCTATCCGGTTCCGCGGAACCTGAACTACGCATACACCTTCGGTGCCATGCTTTCGGTGATGCTGGTCGTCCAGATCCTCACCGGTATCGTTCTGGCGATGCACTACGCCGCCGAAACGACCGTTGCGTTCAACTCGGTCGAAAAGATCATGCGCGACGTCAACCAGGGTTGGTTGCTGCGCTACATGCACGCCAACGGCGCATCCTTCTTCTTCATCGCCGTTTACCTGCACATCGCCCGTGGTCTCTACTACGGTTCCTACAAGGCTCCGCGCGAAATCCTCTGGATCCTCGGCGTGGTCATCTACCTGCTGATGATGGCGACCGGCTTCATGGGCTACGTTCTGCCCTGGGGTCAGATGTCCTTCTGGGGCGCGACCGTTATCACCGGCTTCTTCACCGCCTTCCCGTTGGTGGGTGAGTGGATCCAGCAGTTCCTGCTTGGCGGCTTTGCCGTTGACCAGCCGACGCTGAACCGCTTCTTCTCGCTGCACTACCTGCTGCCCTTCATGATCGCCGGCGTTGTCGTGCTGCACATCTGGGCGCTGCACGTCGTCGGCCAGACCAACCCGACCGGCGTTGAAGTGAAGTCCAAGACCGATACCGTTGCCTTCACGCCCTATGCGACGCTGAAGGATGCGCTCGGCGTCTCCGTCTTCCTGCTCGTCTATGCTTGGTTCGTCTTCTACATGCCGAACTTCCTCGGCCACCCGGACAACTACATCCCGGCTGACGCGCTGAAGACGCCTGCTCACATCGTTCCGGAATGGTACTACCTGCCGTTCTACGCGATGCTGCGCGCCATCACCTTCAACATCGGCCCGATCGACTCCAAACTCGGCGGCGTTCTGGTGATGTTCGGCTCGATCATCGTCCTGTTCTTCCTGCCCTGGCTCGATACGTCCAAGGTCCGTTCGGCCGTCTACCGTCCGTGGTACAAGCTGTTCTTCTGGATCTTCGTCGTCAACGCCATCATGCTCGGCTGGCTCGGCTCGCGCCCTGCAGAAGGCCTCTACGTCGTGATGTCGCAGATCGGCACGCTCTACTACTTCGGCTTCTTCTTCGTCGTCATGCCGGTTCTCGGTCTGATCGAAACGCCGAAGCGCATTCCGAACTCCATCACCGAAGCGGTGCTGGAAAAGCAGAATGCCAAGGCCCAGCCGGCCGCCGCGCGCGCCTGATCAGAACAGCGATTGATAAGGAACCCACAACAATGAAAAAGCTTGTTACAGGCATTCTGTCACTCGCTGTCGTCGCTGGTCTCGGTCTCGGTGCAGCTATCGCCGAAGAGGCGAAGGGCGGCGAGGAGCACGGCGGCGGTACGCCTCACTATCCGATCCACAAGCCGGAACAGCAGGAATGGAGCTTTGCCGGCCCCTTCGGTCATTATGACAAGGGCCAGCTTCAGCGCGGCCTGAAGGTCTACGCCGAAGTCTGTTCGGCCTGCCATTCGATGAACCTGGTGCCCTTCCGTACGCTCGAAGGCCTCGGCTACTCGGAAGCACAGGTGAAGGCGTTTGCGGCGAACTACGAAGTTCAGGACGGCCCGAATGCGGACGGGGAGATGTTCACCCGCAAGGCTCTGCCGTCCGACCACTTCCCGTCGCCTTACGCGAACAAGGAAGCGGCTGCGGCATCGAACAACGGTGCAGCCCCGCCGGACTTCTCGCTGATCGCCAAGGCACGCGGCATCGAACGCGGCTTCCCGCAGTTCGTCTTCGACATGTTCTGGCCCTACCAGGAAGGCGGCCCGGACTACATCCATGCGCTTTTGACCGGCTACCAGGAGCCGCCGCAGGGCGTCGAAGTCGCCGAAGGCACGCATTACAACCCGTACTTCGCGAACGCTGCCGCTCTGGCAATGGCGCAGCCGATCTCGAACGACCAGGTCACCTACGACGACGGCACGCCGCAGACGGTCGACCAGTACGCCAAGGACGTTGCGTCGTTCCTGATGTGGGCGGCCGAGCCGCACCTCGAAGACCGCAAGCGCACCGGCTTCATGGTCATGGTGTTCCTACTGATCTTCACCGGCCTCGTCTACCTTACGAAGAAGTCGGTCTACGCCAACAAGGAACATTGATCGTCGGCCGGCTTAAGCCGGCTCTGATTAAGATCCAAAGAAAAGGCCCCGGTTCGTCCGGGGCCTTTTGTTTTGGAAGTCCGGCCGCGGCGGGATGCAGGCCCTGCAGGGGGCCAGCCGACCTGGCGCTGGCCGCGGAGTGCTCGCGCTCGCTGTGGCGCGTGCGGTCAAGCGTCGGACGGGCCCGGCTGCCAGCCGGTTTGGGCCGCCCAGCGATCTGCACGATGGATAATTGTCCAGAGGTGTTCGGACTTGGCCTCGGTGTAGGCCACTCGATCATTCTGGTATCGCGCCGCCAAGGCGCGCTTGAGTTCTCCATAGGGCGCGTGCTCATGGGCGTGGGCACGCATGTAATCCCGGAACAGCAAGGACCATTGCTCGCTCCAGCTTCCGCGCCCGCGCACATGAACATGCGTACGCTCGTTGCCTGGCGCCTCTCGGAAATAGCGCTTGGTCAGGTCAGCATTCGATGGTCGCCACACGTATCCAATGGCCGTCATCCTCTCCCTCAGGACTTCGACGGATTGCAGATCGGCCACCGAAATTTGAATGTCGATGATCGGCTTTGCCGCCAGACCTCGGATCGCCGTCGAGCCAATGTGGTCGATGCGCATAGCGTGCGCGTCCAACACGCTTCGGATGAGCTTTGCCTTGACGGCGAACTGAGTTGGCCATTCGGGACACCAGGCGCAGATTTCAATCGGTTGCATCGTCTTTGTCGGCGCTGTGTTCATTGGCGTTGAGAGATCATGCTCCTGTCGGGCTCTACGCTGGCGGATTAACCGGCTGGTTTGGAGACGACGGCGTAAATAGGTTCGTCGTCCGCAATCGGCAAGCCGGCCAAGGCCGCGGTCCAACGGAGGCCGATCATCTCGCAAGAATGTACAGCGTCTGGTTGTGATTTCACGCACAAGTCTCTAAATGTGCCCCAAGCTCAAACTTCTGCTCCCGAAGGCTCCTCGAAACAGGATCGCGCTAATGAAGCTGGTGACCGGTAACTCCAACCGCGCCCTTGCCGAAGCCATTGCCAACCACTTAGATCTTTCCCTCACAGATTGTACGGTCAAGCGCTTCGCCGACCAGGAAATCCACGTTCAACTTCATGAAAATGTACGCGGGGAGGACGTCTATGTTCTCCAGTCGACAAGTGCCCCCGCCGACGGCAATCTTATGGAGTTGCTTCTCCTGGCCGATACGCTGCGCCGCTCATCCGCTCGCCGTATCACCGCCGTTATCCCTTACTTCGGCTATGCCCGTCAGGATCGCCGTGCCACTGGCCGTACACCGATCTCGGCGAAGTTGGTAGCCAATATGATTGCCGCTGCAGGCGTCAACCGCGTGATAACGCTCGATCTCCACACCGACCAGATTCAGGGGTTTTTCGATATCCCCACCGATAATCTTTATTCAGCACCCGTGATGACCCGTGACATTGAGCAGCACTACGACATCGAGAACTTAATGGTCGTTTCGCCGGATGTGGGGGGCGTGGCGCGCGCTCGTGCGATCGCCAAGCGCATCGGTACCGATCTTGCGATCGTCGACAAACGTCGACCCCGTGCTGGCGTGTCGGAAGTGATGAACATTATTGGCGATGTTTCCGGGAAAAGATGTCTTCTGGTCGACGACATCGTCGATAGCGGCGGCACGTTGATCAACGCGGCTGAAGCGTTGTTGATATCTGGCGCCAAGGACGTTTCGGCCTATATTACCCATGGCGTTCTTTCCGAAGGTGCCTGCGAACGCATTGGTGCCAGCCAGCTCAAGGAATTGGTCGTGACCGACTCCATTCACGAAACCGAAGAGCAGCGTGAGACCACCAACATCAGACGCATCACCATCGCGCCGTTGATAGGCGAAGCGCTAGCCCGCACGGCGAGAGAGCAAAGCGTTTCAAGCCTTTTCAACTAAGCCGACACAAGCCGCGACGACCCCGCGACTGAGGAACGCCCCTCCACAACGGCATCTTCGAAGGAACGTGGCAGCGGAAGCTAGCAGCAGATTTGCTTCGTGATGATCGCGCAAATGAAATCGACCCCGTCTTGCGACGGGCCGTTGTGTTTTCTAACACCGCCGGCCGCTTTGTTGATCGTAGCGGGCGCCACCCGTGCCTTTCAATCCGCGACAGTCCATTGCGGGTTCCAGGCGATCTCCCAAAGGTGGCCATCGGGATCCTGGAAGTAGCCGGAATAGCCGCCCCAGAAGCGGTCGTGTGGGCGATCGGTGATGGTCGCGCCGGCGTCTTCGGCCTGTTTCATGACCACATCGACCTCCTCCTTTGATTTGACGATGTGCCCGATTGACACTGCACCGAGCCGCGTCTGCGTCGCGGATATTTTTGCGTCTTTGGCAAGTGACGGCGCGGGATAGAGCGCCAGTATCAGGTCGTCGCCCATATGGAAGAAGACCACTGCGCCGTCTTCGAACTCCTGGCCGATAATTCCTTTCGTCGGCAGCTCCATGCCGTCGCGATAGAAGGCCAGAGACTTTTCGAGATCGTTTACCGCGAGCGTGAGGACTTTCAACCGTGGTTTCATGTCCGCCTCCTGATCTGAAAACGGAGAGACGCTGCCGGATGGGCCGCGCTGCTTCCGGTACATTATAGCGGAGGACGCCTGCTTTTTGAGCGGTAGTAATGGCGGTCGGCGCGACGGCCGAGCCCATGCACGAAGGTAGCACCGGTTGGTCTTGGCGGGTTTGCATATGCGAAAACGGCCCCGTCTTGCGACGGGGCCGTTTCTTTATCGTATGCCAGCGCCGCTTAGCTGAAGCGGCCGGCGGCGTGGGCGAGCATCGTGTAGACCTTGCCGGTATCCGAAGTCAGATAGGTCTGGGTGATGCGCTTGTCCGGATCGTTGCGGGCAACATCGGCGAGCAGCTTCTCGAAGTCGGCGATGTAGCGGTCGACGGCGGTGCGGAACTCCGGTTCGCGATCATACTTGCGCTTGATCTCGTCGAAGGTCTGCTGGCCCTTCAGCGTATAGAGGCGACGGGTGAAGACGTCGCGCTCGCCGCGCTGGTAACGGCGCCACAGTTCGACCGAGGCATCGTGATCGATGGCGCGGGCGATGTCGACCGAGAGCGAGTTCAGCGACTCGACGACGTGGCGCGGGTTGCGGCTGTCGCCGGTGCGCGCCGCAGGCTGTGCTTCGGCCGGGCGCTGTGGCGCCGGCGAGGGGGCCTCTTCGCGCGATGCCGCACGCAGCAGATCGCGCATCCAGCCACCACCTTCTGCAACCTCGCTGGTCACCGCCTGCGATGGCGCGGGCTGGCGAACGGCCGGCTGTTCGATGCCGAGGCTGCCGCGCAGCGCCGGGGCCGGTTCCTGCCGGCGCGGCTGCTCGACCTGCTGCTGCACCACAGGCTGCTGGGCAACAGGCTGGGGCTGGACGACTGGCTGCGGCGCCGGCTGCTGCTGCAGCGGACGAGCGACCGGAGCGGCGGCAGGCTGCTGACGCAGCGGCTGGGCGACCTCGAGCTGCGTCGAGGACTTGCCGATGATGTCGGACAGTTCCTGCAGCGCCTTGATCTGTTCGCCGACGGCGCGACGCATGACCGCCGCATTTTCCTTGGCCTCTTCCGGCAGGTCAAAGGCACCGCGCTTCAGTTCTTCGCGGGTCATATCGAGTTCCTTGCGGATCTCGCCGGCAGAGCGACGGATTTCGTCGGTCGCACCGCTGAAGCGGCCGATAGCCTCGTCGATCGCAACGCGAACCGCGTCGCGCAGTTGCCCTGCGACGCCGTCAGACTTCTTGCCGCTTTCGGCGAGCATGCGCTCGATGTCGGACACCGAGGCTGCGACGCTGCCGCGCAGACGCGAGGCGACTTCCTTGGAGCGTTCCTCGGCGTTGGCAAATGCGCCTTCGATCGATGCACCGGCATCTTCGCCGACCTTGGCGATCGCCTGGCGCAGCGCTTCGGAGGCGCCGAGCGCACGGCCCTCGACCGAGGAGAGCGTCTTGTTGACGTCGGCAAACGAGGTCTCGACGCCGGAGCGGAGCGTGTCGGCGATCTGGCGCGAGCGCTCCTCGGCTCGGCTGAAGACCTGCTCGACCGAGGCGCCTGCTTCGTCGCCGGCCTGGGCCAGCGTGTTTCGCATCGCTTCGGCTGCTTCGGCTGCGCGCTGTTCGGCGCTGGTCAGCAGGCGGCCAACATCCGAGAAGGACTGCTGGATGCCGCTGCGCAGGTTGCCGGCGACAAGGCCCGAGCGTTCTTCGGCCCGCTGGAAGGCGCCATCGACGAAGCCTTCGAGCGCACGCATCGTCCGTTCGATCTCTTCCGAGCGCTGAACGAGCCCGACCGACAGGGTGCGCAATGCATCCTGGCGTTCTTCGAGCGTGCTGACGAGGTTCGACTGGGCGGCGCCGAGCAGGTCGGACGCCTGGCCGAGCACCTTCGAATGGTCCTCGAAGCGGCCGACGATGCCGCCGATCTTCGACAGGGTGGAGGCGGAAATGTCGGACAGCTTGTCGACCTTGCCTTCGATGAGGCGGGTCGAGGTCGAGAGCATGTCGGAGGCCTGACGGGTCGATTCCGACACGCGGGCTATCGTCGATTCCAGACGCTGGTCCATTTCGCCGAGGTTGTTGCTTGCCTGGTCGATGACCGTGGCGATCGCAGCGTTGTTGTTGGCGAGCTGGTCGATCAGGCCCATGGCGGTCGACTGCAGACGGTTCTCGACCATCTTCATCGCCTTCGCCGTTTCCTCGGCGCGGTGCGAGATCGCGTTCAGCGTTTCACCCGTGCGCTCGGCAATGGCGTTGACCAGGGCTGCATTTTCCGCGCGCAGGCGATCGGCGCTTTCCTGGGTCACGGCGGCGATGCGTTCGGCGGCCTCGCGGCCAGTGGCGGCATATTGGTCGATGACCGGGCGGGCCTGCTCGTCGATCAGGCGCGACAGCTCCAGCGAGCGGCCGGCGAGCATCGAGTTGAGCTCGCGGGTGCGGTCGTCGAGTGTGTTGCGGATCGCTTCGCCGCGCGCTTCCAGTGCCTTCTCGGTGTTGGCAAGGCCCTGGTGGATGTTGTCGGCGTGGCTGGCGATCTGGCTGTGCGTGGCAGCAAGCCGTGCCGTTGCCGTATCGGCCGCGTCGGCGATCGACCGGGCAAGATCGGCGTGACGCGCTGCGCTGGCAGCAGCCTTCTGCTCGATCGTATTGGCAAGGTCCGCATGGCGGGCGGCGGTTGCCGCTGCCGTCTGGTCGATCGTGTTGGCGAACTCAGCCTGACGGGCCGCGAGCGCCGAAGCGAAGTCGTCGCCGGCCCTGGAGAGGAGTTCGGCCGAGCGTGCCGCTTCCGCGTCGATCTCCCGGGCAACGTCGCTGACGGCGCCACGAAGGGTGGTGGCGAGGCCAGCAGCCTTGTCCTCAATGCGGATGGCTTCTGCGCCGAGTTCCTGAGCGACGTCGCCGACAACGCCGCGAAGTGTGGTGACGAGGCCGGCAGCCTGGTCCTCGATGCGAGCGGTTTCTGCATCGAACTCCTGGGCCACGTTGCCGACAGCGCCGCGAAGCGTGGTGACGAGGCCGGCGGCCTGGTCCTCGATGCGGACGGCTTCTGCATCGAACTCCTTGGCCACGTTGCCGACTGCGCCGCGAAGCGTTGTGACGAGGCCGGAAGCCTTGTCCTCGATGCGGACGGTCTCTGCATCGAACTCCTGAGCCACGTCGCCGACTGCGCTGCGCAGATTGCTGACGAGATCGGTGGTCTTGCCTTCGAGGCGGGAGGCTTCCGCGTCCAGATCCTGCGTCGCTTCGCTGACCGCACCACGCAGGCTGCTGACGAGAACGGCAGCCTTGCCTTCGATTGTCCGGTTGACGTTTTCAAGGCCGATGTTCAGGGCACGATCCATGGTGCCGAGGCGTTCGGCGATGCGTTCCGCACCAGCCTCGATGGCGCCGGAGATCCGGCTTGCCGCCGTCTCGCTCATGCGATCGATGTCGCCCGCCCGGTCGCCGAGGCTGTCGGCGATGCGCTGGCCGGCGCCGTCGACGACCTCGTTGACGCTGCCGACGCTGTCACGGACGCGTTCTTCAAGCGAGCTGAGGCTGACTTCCAGGCGGAGGCCGGTATCGTCGACCAGGGCGTTGACGTCGTTGACGCTGCCGCGGATGCGGTCCTGCAGGGCGCCGAGGCTGTTTTCGATGAGGGTGCCGGTATCGCCGACAACCGAACCGACGCTGGTGACGCTGCCGCGGATCCGATCTTCCAGCGCACTGAGGCCGCCTTCGACACGGGCAGCGGCATCGTCGACGACGGAGCCGACATTGGCAACGCTGCCGCGGATGCGGTTTTCAAGCGCGCCGAGGTTGCTTTCGATGCGGGCGCCGGTGTCGTCGACGACCGTGCCGACATTGCCGACGGTGTTGCGAATGCGATCTTCGAGCACACCGACGCGGGTTTCGATATGCATGCCCGTTTCGTCGACGATCGAGCCGATGTTGCCCGCGCTTTCGCGCATGCGCTCCTCAAGGGAGCCAAGGCTCGTCTCGATGCGCAGGCCGGTATCGTCGAGGCGGTCGTTGATGCCGTTGATCGACATGTCGACGCGGTTGGTGAGGCTGTCGGCCGCGAGGCTGATCTGGTTGGCGGTCTCGGCCAGGCGCTCTGCGATGTGCCCCGTCGTCGAACGCATGCGCGTGTCGAGCGTTTCGCCGCTGCGGTCGATGACGCCGGCAAGCGCGGACTGGCGCTCTTCCAGCGACATTTCCAGCATGCTGGCGCTGGTGGCGAGCGTGGTGGCGATAGCCGTCGACTGATCGGCCAGCATGCCTTCGAGCTGATCGCGACCCTGGCCGACAGCGAGATTGATCGCATTGATCCGGTCGTCGAGCGTGGCGCGGATCTGTTCGTGCGTCGACGACAGCGTATCGCGCAGATGCTCGGCGCGGCCGCTCAGCGTCTGCTCGATTTCGGCTGCCTTGCCGGCGAGCGAGGCGGTCGCCTCGGTCGTGCGTGCGGTCAGGGCATCGGCGATGTGAGCGCTGGTCTCGGTCAGCGTGTCGGAAATCTTGCCGACGCGGCCACTGAGATCCTCGGCGATGCGGGCGCTCGTCTGGGTGAGGGTATCGGAGATCAGGCTGACGCGGCCGCCGAGGTTTTCTGCGATCGAGCTGACGCTCTCGGAGAGCTTCTGCTCGATATCGCCGACGCGGTCGGTCATGGTTTCGGCGACGGCCGTTGCGCGGAACGTCAGGCTGTCGGCCACGTCTTCGGCGTGGCGGCTCAGCGTGTTGGCCATTTCATTGGCGCGCGACGACATCGTCGAGGTAATGGCGGCGGCACGTTCGGCGAGGACGCCATCGAGGGCCGACGTCTGGGTCGTGAGCGCTTCGGAGATCGCTTCGCCACGCTCGGACAGAACGCGCTCCAGCCGGTCGGCCGTGCCGCTGACGGCGTTGTCGATCGAGTCTGCGCCCATGGACAGAATGGTCGAAAGGGTGAGCGTGCGCTCGGAGAGCGTGTTGTCCAGGCGGTGCTGGCTGGCAGCGATCGCGCTGGTGATTTCGTCGGTCGAGCCGCTGAGCGTCTGTTCGATGCGGGCATGGGCGGCGTGCAGGCCGTCGACGAAGGCGGCGGTGCGGGTGTCGAGCCCCTCGGTCAGGCGCTGTTCGCTGGTGGTGAGCGCGCTTGCAAGGGCGTCGGCGCGCTGGCCGAAGCCGCTTTCGATGCGCTCCTGCGCCTGGGAGAGCGCGCCCATGAGGCCGCTGGTCTTCTCGGAAAGGACGCTGTCGATGCGGCTGTGCGCATCGCCGACCAGGTTGCCGAGCTCCGAGGTCCGGCTGGTGATCGTTTCCTCGATGAAGTCCTGGGTCGCGCCGAGCGTCGCGGCCAGCGTCAACGACTGGTCGGAGAGGGCGGAGCCGATCTTCTCGATGCTGCTGTCGAGCGCGCCGCCGATCGCTTCCGATCCGCCGGAGACGGTCTCGTTGATGCGGTGCAGGCTTTCCATGAGCTTGGTGTCGAGCATGCTTGCGCGCTTGTCGAAGGCCGAGGCAAACTCGTGGAAGCGCTCGTCGAAGGCGGTCGCGAGCTGGCCGACGGTGGTCTGCAGCTTTTCTTCGAAGAAGCCGCCGCGCAGGTCAAGATCCATGATCGCATCGTCGGCGCTGGAACGCAGGCTCTGACGGAAGCTTGCGCCTTTCTCGTCGAGCGTGGCGTTGAGCGAGGCGAGGACATGATCGAGGCCGCCGGTGATCGCCTGCTGGCCGACGCTGAGACTTTCGTTCAGGTCACGCGTGCGGGCGATCAGCGTCTCGTTGAGCTGGCGTGCGCGGTCGTTCAATGCCGCGTTCAGCCTTTCGGTGCTGGCGTCGAGCGAGGAGGCGCGCGTCTCGAACTGGCTGAGCAGGTCGTCGCCGCGCTTCGTCAGCGTCTCGCTCAACTGGTCGAGCCGTGTATCGAATTCGGTGCTGAGGCCAAGGCCGGCCGCCGTCAGGCCGGAAAGCAGCGCATCCGTGCGGGATGACAGCATGGTGCCGATCGACTGCAGGGCGGTGTCCGACTTTTCGCTAAGGGCTGCGGCGCGCGTGTCGATCAGCGAGGCGAAGGCTTCGCCCGAAATCGCGATGCGCGAGGCGATGTCGTCGCTCGCCTGTTCCAGGTCATCCTTCAGCTTGCCGTGGGCGCCAGATATGGCCGAGCGGATACGCTCCGAATGACCAATGATCGCTTCGCGCTCGAGGCCGAGTTCCTGGACCAGCGTGCGGACGCGCAGTTCGTTTTCGCTGTAGCTGCGCTCGAGCGCGTTGACTTCGGAATGAACAAGCGTTTCGAGTTCGGTGGCGCGTGCGATGGTGCGCTCGATACCCTCGTTCATCGCCGAGACTTCGCGGCGAACGGCCTGACCGACAGTCATGACGCGATCGGCTGCGGCTGTTTCGGGCTCGGCAAGGCGCAATGCCACTTCAGCCATGGAGCGGGCGGCGTTGCGCAGTTCCTGCGCACGGGCGATCATGATGGCGAAGGAGAAGAAAAGCATGACCGGCAGCAGGATGCCGATTGCAACGCCAATGGCGCCGGGCGTCGCAGCCAGATCGCTCAGGGAGCGGATCTGCCAGATCTGCGGGCCATAGAGCAGGTTGGCAATGCCGAGGCCGGCGATGGCCCACATGATCGACACCAGCGCGGCAACCCGGATCGCGGCGCGATTGGAGCGCACGTCGAGTGCGCGCAGCATCGCAGCCGGCGAACGGCGGCCATCGTCGTTGGCGGCGGAAAGGGAAGGGGATTTGGGCGCAGGTTCCGGGGCGAGCGTCTTGGCCGCTTCGGCAGCACGCGCAGCGCGGGATGGCTCCGGTTGAGACTTTGCTCTTTTATTCTGATCGGGCGCGGGCGCCTGATTGCCGGGCTGAGACACATTTTCCTCCGGATCATCCAAGGAAGTCTTGTCGTTCGGGCTCGAGTTAAGCTCGTCGAAATCGATCGTCAGGGCCGCTTCCAAAGCCTGGAAGGCCTTCTCGTCGATTGACTCATTGCTCTTTTTCGTCGCCATAGGGATACGCCTCATTACCTTTTGCCAGCGACAAAGCTGCCAGCGCTCGCGCACAACGGGCGGGCCGGCTCCTTCCTCGCGGGCTGTGACGGCAAGATACGCGCATCGGATCTACGCAATACCCTACTGATCACACACTGCATTGCCTCGACGGATAGTCACATTTGTGGCCGAAAGGGACCACGAGTTGAGCTTATCCACCGGAACGGTTGCCATTTTCGTACGCAGGCAAGTTCCTGAGCGTATCGTAGTGACACATTAGCTGGGTTCTTACAATTATGAGCGCTCGGGCTTGATTAAAATCCTAATGAAATCTTAATGCGATAGCGGTGCCAAAGCCAGAAAATACAAGGAAATCAGACGGTTTAACAGCCGTTAACCATTTCCCCAGATTCCTGCCCATATTGCGCCCCGATTTAAGCTGATAGCAGCCCGCACCCGCAAAGGATGTGTATCTGAGTTTGCGCGTGTAGGTGTGGGCAATATGGCGACACCGAAAACAAGACCAACATGCAATAAACAATAGGGAATTTGGCTCATGGCGGCCCTCAGGATTGCCTTCGAAGCTCCGGACACCCCGGGAAACTCTGCAGCGACCGGCAAGAAGCCGATCGACTTCGCCCACCTTGCGGCACAGACGATGGGTGACAAGGCACTTGAAATAGAAGTGCTGCAACTCTTCGCGCGCCAGGCGCGCCAGGTCATGAAAGAGATCGTCGAGGGAGAGAGCACGCTTCGCGCTCAGGCTGCCCATCGGCTCAAGGGCGCTGCACTTGCAGTCGGCGCCGTCGATGTTGCCAGCATTGCCGGCGCGATCGAGCAGGACCCGGCAGACGCCTCGCTCTCCGACACGCTTTCGGCCGCTGTGCTGGAGGCCGAGCTCTTCATATTGAAGCTCAGCCGCTAAATCGCGGCCCGACGTCGCCGGAGACGGCCAACGCTCTCCCGGCGTCCCACATTTCAAGATAGCGGCCTCGCGCCTGCTGCGCGCGAGGCACCCGGCGATTGCCGTTGTTGACTGGCCGGCGGATTTGTTGGAAGAACTTCCACTGAATTTGCGCCCGAGCGGCGTGCGTTCTGAACAGGCTTTGCGCCTTGCCAGTCCCAGCAGTTCATTCCGGAAAGAGACATGACAAAACTTACGATCGTTGCCTTTGATGGCGCGCGCCATGAACTTGATGTCGAAAACGGCTCGACGGTCATGGAAAATGCCGTTCGCAATTCGGTTCCCGGCATCGAAGCCGAATGCGGCGGAGCCTGCGCCTGTGCGACCTGTCATGTCTATGTCGACGACGCCTGGTCGGCTGCGGTCGGCGCTCCGGAAGCCATGGAAGAAGACATGCTGGACTTTGCCTACGATGTCCGGCCGACGTCGCGGCTTTCCTGTCAGATCAAGATGAGCGACGCACTCGACGGTCTCGTCGTGCATGTGCCGGAGCGCCAGGCCTAAAGCGCGCCGCGAGTTCTCAAATTCGCTCCTTGCGCCTTAAGTTATTGGTATTTCGCATGTCGTTGTCGCAGAACCGCTGCACGGTTTTTTGCGCGACATGCTCAGGCACCCTCCAATTCGTAGCTGACCCACAAAAAAAGCGCCTCGCCAGTCGTTGGACAAGCGAGGCGAGGAGGGCGCATCGCTGACAGATGAGGGAGGGGACATCTGCAGCACCAAGACACGCCAGGAGAACCCACTTTGGCCTCGCTGTTCAATTTCTTCTTTTTAATATTGAACAACGCCGCCTAAACTAAAGTAATGGCAACATTTAAGCTCTTCGCACAACTACTGCGCCGCGCTTAACCCGCTCATTCGGCGGAGGCTAGTCTTGACCCTGGCCCCTCGCTCCATGGTTTCAATATAGATGAGTCGGCGGCTGCCAGCCATCGTTATATTTCACCAATAAAATACTGTGGGTATTGGCGCTGAAATCGCGCCGAGCCGGACTATAGTCAGGCTCTTCTTCAGGGTATGGCCCCCGCTACCTATTGTTGCGTTTTCTTCAGCGCTTCGAGCCGGTATTGCAGGAGCCGGATCATGCGTTTGTCGAAATTGGCGGCTTCGGTGCGATCGAAGCGCGCCTGATCCTTGTCGTGCGCTTCGATCGCCGTGATGCTGACCCGCGCGACGCTTGCCTGCATGCGTTCGCAATCCGCTTCCGGCTTCAGGGCGAGGAACATCTTTTCCATGCGGCGAGCGTGGTTGCGGGCAATTTCAGCGTGCCGCTCCTCATGGCGCTTGATGTCGCTCGAGAGTGTGTCCCAGACCAGAGCCAGGTCACGACCGGCCTGACGGCGGTATTTCCAGCGCGGCAGGATGATGCGGGTGCTGAGCGTTACGCGCGCCGAGCCGACCGCGCAGCGGCCGCCACGGTTGACGTAGGTGATGGAGCCGCCGAACTTTATCCGGGTGGCGCCCGGGTGGCGCGCGCCGGTGGATTTCATCATCGGGCCGCCGGCAGAAAGCGCCTTGTCGAGTTCCTCCGCAGTCCGTCCACCGATCGTGAAATAGGAAAAGCTCTTGTTGATCACGGTTTCGCCCGACGCAGCGCTCAAGGGGGCGGCGACCAGGAGAGCGAGGAGGGCGGCTTTGAACGGGACGCGTACTCGGGACATCAATGCGTGGTTCTCTTCAGTTGAACTTCGATCAAGCTTGGGGCATAGCCACGACCGGCGCAACAGCAAATCGAGGGCTCTCGGCCGAATGCGGATCGTGAGGGAAAATGACTTACAATCCATTTCAGAAAATTAGCTGGAAGCTGGCGCATGGGCGCAGCCTGGAACTCGGGCCGCGTGGCGTTTTGATGGCGATCGTCAATGTTACCCCGGATTCTTTTTCCGATGGCGGACGTTTCATCGATGCTGTTGCAGCGGCGGCGCAGGGCGTGCGGTGCCTTGAGGAGGGCGCATTGATCCTCGATATCGGCGGTGAATCGACCCGGCCGGATGCGGCGACAGTGAGCGCCGAGGAGGAGCAGGCGCGCATCCTGCCGGTGATCTCCGCGCTCAGCCGCGACACCGATGCACTGATCTCCGTCGATACCTACCGCGCTTCGACGGCGCGGCTGGCGGTCGAGGCAGGCGCGCACATCGTCAATGACGTGCACGGCCTGCAGCGCGAGCCGGACATCGCGACCGTTGCCGCGGATACCGGAGCAGGGCTCTGCATCATGCATACGGGCCGCGACCGGCAAAAGCTCGCCGACGTGATCGACGATCAGTTCCATTTCCTCGAACGATCCCTCGAAATCGCCGAAGCCGCCGGTGTCACGCGCGACCATATCGTCTTGGATCCGGGCTTCGGCTTTGCCAAGGATACGGATGAAAACCTCGAACTCATGGCGCGATTTGCCGAGTTGCACCGTTTCGAGCTTCCGTTCCTGGTCGGAACGTCCCGGAAGCGCTTCGTTGGGGCGGTGAGCGGCCGCGAGGCGGGCGACAGGGATGTGGCGACGGCGGCGACCACCGCGCTGCTGCGTGCTGCCGGCGCCTCGATTTTCCGCGTACACGATGTCGCAAACAGCAGGGATGCGCTGGCCATGGCCGATGCTATGCTCAAGGCCAGGGCGGAATGAGGAAAAGCGCGTGCGGCTCTTTTCCCGCATCCGACTGCAACCGATCAGAATCGATCACGTCATGAATTAGGTCGGCCTGACCCAATATCAGCGTGATCCCAGAAAAGCCGACGGGACGGAGAAGCATGAGCCCGACTTACACAATCACTCTCAAGAACTGTGCCTTCTTCGCGCGCCATGGCGTCTTCGACGAAGAAGAGCTCCTCGGGCAGCGCTTCTTCGTGGATGCCGAGCTCGAAGTCGAGCAGGGAACGGCGCTCGTCGATGATTCGATCGAAGACACCGTCCATTATGGCATTGCCTTTCAGGAGATCGAGCGCATCGTCACGGGGCGCCGCCGTTACCTGATCGAGGCGCTGGCGCTGGAAGTCGCCAAGACGCTCTGTGTGCGATTTCCGCAGATCAAGCGCGCCAAGGTCTCGATCCGCAAGCCGAACGCGCCCGTGCCCGGCGTGCTCGACTATGTCGAAGTGACGGTCGAGCATGTCGTCTGAGGCGGGCTGGCGGGTCGCCACACTCGGCCTCGGCGGCAACCTCGGCGATCCGCGCAAGGCGATGGCCGAGGCGCTGCGGGCTCTCGATGCGCGCGACGACTGCGTCGTCGAGGCTGTGTCGCGGCTCTATCGCACACCACCGTGGGGAAAGACCGATCAGGCCTGGTTCTTCAACGCCTGTGCTCAGGTCAGGACGACTTTGAAGCCCGAGGCTTTGCTCGATACGTGTCTCGACATCGAACGTTCGATGAAGCGGGTGCGTGACGAGCGCTGGGGACCGCGCACGCTGGATATCGACGTTCTGACCTATGAAGAGGTGGCCCAGGCTGAAACACGGCTGGAACTGCCGCACCCGAGAATGACGGACCGGGGCTTCGTGCTGATGCCGCTTGCCGACATCGCCGCCGATTTGCCGGTGCGCGGGCGCACGGTCGGCGACTGGTTGGGTGGGGCGGATGTAGCAGGCATAGAGGTTGCCGATGGCGACATGACCTGGTGGCGCGCAGACACCTGACCTCTCCCATCAAGTCGATGAGACCTTTTTAAAACGATAAAGCCCCGGCAAATACTGCCGGGGCTTTATTGTTTGACTGTGCTTTGGAGTTACTTGATCGAGCCGACGGCAATCGCATCGAGCTGGCGGTTGAGGCTGACGCCGATGACCGGAACCATCGTCTCCTCGACCTTGACCGAAATGGTGATGTTCATCGTCTGATCGTCCTGAAGGCGGGCGATCATGGCGCCGTTCAGCTTCTTGCGGTTGATGCCGACGACGACCTTGTCCTTGGCGACATTGCCGGAAACGACATCGAGGCCCTTGCCTTCGGCGCCGTCGAGGAACTTGCCGCTGTAGCTGTTGCCCTTGCGGGTGATCACCGCCGACATCGGCTGCTTGAACACGCCGACGCGGCAGAAGCCGTCGAGCTTGATGCCCGTGTCGTCACCGGCAACCGGTTCGCCGGAGAGATCGCAGGTGAACTTGGTACCCTTGTACTTGCCAGCGACGATCTCGCCCGGGCCTTTCCACTGGCCGGCAACCTTCTCGAAGAAGGCCTTGTCCTTGGCGCCGGAAAGGGCTGGCGTCGCAACGCCGACGGTAGCCGCAAGCGCGATGGCGGCAGTGCCGCGAGCGATCAAAGAGGGGCGCGAGAACATAAACGATCCTTGATGGGTCAACGTCCGAAACTGGAAGCCACATTTGCGCGCAAATGGTTAACGGACGGTTTCCGGGCGCCTGATGTTGTGGCTTCTTTGTGGCCGTCGGGGCGATTGTTCACAGGGTCTCCGGCGTGTCGGAGCCACCGGCCGGAAGTGCTCTGCCGGACGCAGCGGACGCGTGTGAAACTTGTCCCGACCGCCCTACGTATAGTCATGGGAAACGGGAGATTTCCCATGAACACGACGGAATATGATCCCCAGACGATCACGACACGCGCGCAGGCAAGACTGACGATCCGGCGGCACCGACTTGTCACGCGTCTTACCCATTGGGCGTGGGCGGTGGCCCTGTTCTTGCTGCTGCTCAGCGGCCTGCAAATCTTCAACGCGCATCCGGCGCTCTATATTGGCCAGCAATCCGGCTTCGCCTTCGACAACGGCGTCTTTTCAATCCAGCCGAGTCGCGACCGGAATGGCGAGGTCCGGGGTATAACGACCGTGTTGGGGCGAAACTTCGATACCACCGGCGTCCTCGGCGTCAGCGGGGCCAAGCAGGTACGCGCCTACAGGGCCTTTCCCGCCTGGCTGACCGTGCCATCTTACCAGGACCTTGCTACGGGACGGGTCGTGCATTTCTTCTTCGCCTGGGTCTTTGCGACGGTCTACGCCATCTGGTTCATGGCAAGCGTGATCAATGGGCACCTGAGGCGCGATATCCTTCCCGGCTGGGGCGATATCCGCGCGTTGCCGCACACCTTGACCGAGCACATTCGCTTTCACTTCGACCACGATGGGCGCTACAACAGCTTGCAGAAACTCTCCTACGCGCTTGTTCTCCTGTTGTTTTTCCCGCTGATGATCCTGACGGGCCTGACGATGTCACCGGGCATGAACGCTGCCTGGCCGTGGCTGCTCGACCTCTTCGGCGGGAGGCAGACGGCCCGCACGATCCACTTCGTCGTTATGCTCCTTCTCGTCGGGTTCTTCGTCGTGCACCTGTTCATGGTGTTTGCCGCCGGGCCGATCAACGAGATGCGGTCGATGATTACCGGCCGCTACCGTCTCGACGATCGACACAAGGGAGGGAATGCGAGATGACGCGCTTGTTCGTCAGTCGCCGTCGTTTCATGGGCATCGCCGGGGTGGCTGCATCCACCGTTCCGCTTGCCGGCTGCGATATGCTCGATGGGTTGCTTGCGGGCGACGATCCGGTGCGTGGCTTTCTCGCATCGGCCAACACACTGACCTACCGGTTGCAGCGACTTTTGATCCCCGTGGATCGGCTCGCACCGGAGTTCTCGGAAAGCGAGATCCGTCAGGGGCAGCGGCCGAACGGCTCGACGGACCCGACCGACCCGGCTTATCTCGCGCTGAAGGACGCGGAGTTTGCTGCCTATCGGCTCAATGTCTCGGGGCTCGTGGAGCGACCGATGCAACTGACGCTCGACGAACTCCGCAACATGCCGTCACGCACGCAGATCACACGGCATGACTGCGTCGAAGGTTGGAGTTGCGTCGCCAAGTGGACGGGCGTGCCGCTGGCCCGAGTGCTGGATGAGGCAGGCGTGAAGAGCGACGCACGTTACGTTGTCTTCCATTGCTTCGACAGCATGTCGCTCGGGCTTGCGGGCTCGGCAGCCTACTATGAATCGATCGACATGATCGACGCCCGCCATCCGCAGACGATTCTGGCCCATGGCCTGAATGGAACGCTGCTTCCAGTCGCCAACGGCGCGCCGTTGCGTGTGCGCATCGAACGCCAGCTCGGCTACAAGATGGCGAAGTACATCCGGGCGATCGAAGTGGTCTCCGATCTCTCGAAGATTGGCGGAGGACGCGGCGGCTATTGGGAAGATCTCGGCTACGACTGGTATGCCGGTATCTAGAGCGCCGTGCGTTCAGATGAACGCACTAACGCCGCTCTGGCACTTTGTTTCTGGAGCATCTTTCCGCGTTTCTGGAGCATCTTTCCGCTTTCACGTGATTCGACTTGAAAGCGGGATGCTCCAGTGCCAACCGAACATGCCCTATTTCTCGCCGCCTTCGCTGCCGGCGCGCCCGGCACCCGGACTTAAGTCGGCCAGAAAATCGCCGATACCAGGGCGTTTCAACGCGCGGAACGGCATAGGACGGCAGAGGTCCATCGCCGCGATGCCGATACGCGCTGTCATCAGGCCGTTGATCACGCCTTCGCCAAGACGCGCCGAGAGCTTCGAGGCGAGGCCGTGACCAAGCACCTGCTGGATGAGGCTGTCACCGGCGGCGATCGAGCCGGTAACGGCAAGATGGGCGATGACGTCGCGCATCAGCCTCAGCAGACCGAGCGTGCCGGGGCGGCCGCCGTAGAGTTCGGCCATGGAGCGGATCAGGCGGGCGGATTCATAGAGCACATAACCGAGGTCGACCAAGGCACGCGGGCTGACGGCTGTGACGATCGATACGCGCTTCGAGGCGGCAAGAATGAGGCGGCGGGCCTCGCGGTCGAGCGGGCTCAGGAGTTCGCGTTCGGTGAGTTCGATCAGATGCGGCCCATCGATGATCTCGCCCTCGGTTTCCTTCAGCCGCGTGCGGCCGCGTGCCGTTCGTGGGTTGCTGGCCAGCAGATGGACGAGCTTCGTCTGCGCCGACCGCGCGCGCTTGGTGTTGCCCGAGGTCGCTGCAGCCTCCGTTTCCGATTTCAGCTTCTGGATGGCGGTAAGCTGCATCATCCCGGAGAGCTCGCGGGCAACGACGATCAGCAGCGCCAGCAGTCCGATCGCGACGACGGCAAGGGCGGAGTAACCGAGCCAATCGGCGCGAGTGAAGAGATCGCGCAGCAGGCGGTCGACCCACAGCCCGGCGGCAAGCGACAGGATGATGCCGAGCGCGCCGATCGCGATCTTGCCGACCGACAGGCGACGCTTGCGCGGGCTTGCTTCCGGCAACGCGAGCGCCTCGACCGCCAGCGTGGTCTCGCGGAACGGATCTTCCGCATCCGGCGTCAGCACCACATTGTCATCGAAGCTCGCGGGCGAACGCGGGACGCGCGACTGTGGGGCGGCCTGGACAGGCTTCTCCTCTCCAACCGAAAAGGCGCCGGGTCGGCGGCTGCGGCCGTTACTATCGTCACTCATGCGAGCCGGTCTCCGAACAGAAATTGCATGGCTCGGTCGAGACGGATATGCGGTACCGACAGTTTTAAGCCGCCGCCGGTTTCCTCGAGATGCGGCGGGCGGAAGCGGACGAAGCTGAGCTCTGGCAGAGGGTGGGCGCTTTCGACGAAGGTCGTTCCGCCCGACTGCATCTCGATCGCCTTGAAGAGCACTTCAGGATCTTCCGGCAAGTCACCGGGAAATATTGCGGTTTTCTTCTCGCCGTCAAAGATTTCGCCGTTGATCTCCTCGCCGGCGATCGGGGTGCCGACGATCACCGGCAGCGCATGGCCGTCGTGGTTGACGGTCGCTTCGCGGGTCGCCCTGACGGATGCAAGCGCCATGACCTCGAGGCCGGCGCCGCTCATGCCGATGCTCTGCGCGGCGCGATCGACCAGGCGCGCGGAGATGCGCTCCAACCGGTCGTGGCTTTCGTGATGCAGATGATCCGCCTTCGTCGCGGCGATCAGCACCTTGTCGATCCGGCGTGTCAGGAAGGAGGAGAGCCAGCTGTTGGTTCCCGGGCGGAAGCAGGCGAGCACGTCGGCAAGCGCCTGCTCGAGATCGAGCAGCGCTTCGGGGCCATTGTTGATCGCCTGGAGCGCATCGACCAGCACGATCTGGCGGTCGAGCCGTGCGAAGTGTTCGCGAAAGAACGGGCTCACCACATGCTTCTTGTAGGCCTCGTAGCGCCGCTCCATCATCGCCCAGAGCGAACCTTTCGGTGCGCGGCCATCCGGGAGATCGGGAAGCGGCGAGAAGGTGAGTGCCGGCGACCCCTCGAGATCGCCCGGCATCAGGAAGCGGCCAGGCGGGAGGGTCGAAGGAGAGCGTTCGTCCGCCTTGCAGGCCCTCAGATAGCCCGTGAAACTTTCGGCAAGCCTGCGGGCGCTCGCCTCGTCGGCAACGGCCGTCGGTCCGGCCGAAGCGGCCAGCGTCAGCCACTCCGCCGAAAAGGTGCTCCGGCTGGCGGCATGGGCGCGTGCCACGGCGTTGTTGCTGAACGCGCGGAAATCCTGTGCCAGCAGGGGCAGATCGAGCAACCACTCACCGGGGTAATCGACGATATCGAGCGACAGGCGGCCGGGAGAGAACAGCCGGTTCCAGCCGCTGGCACTCTCATAGTCGATCGTGATGCGCAGTTGCGAAATGGCGCGGGTCGAATCCGGCCAGATGCGATCGCGCACCAGGGCAGCGATGTGGTCCTCGTATTGGAAGCGCGGTACGGCATCGTCCGGCTGCGGTTGAAGCCTGACCTTCGAGACCCGCCCGGAACGCACGGGCTCGAACACCGGCAGGCGTCCGCCGTTCAGGAGATTGTGCACCAGCGACGAGATGAAAACCGTCTTGCCGGAGCGCGACAGACCGGTGACACCGAGGCGGATGGAGGGATTGACGAGGCCGGAGGCTCGGTCGGTCAGATTGTCGAGCGCAATCAGGGCGTCGTCTTTGAAGCTGGTCAGGTTGGGCGCCAAATCTTGCTCTTTCTTGCGGCGTAGTTCCGTGGGGCGTCTGCTGGCGTCGTCCGGCAGAACTGTCGCACGCAGGCAGCCACCGCGATATAGGCAATATTTCCCCGGTCGCAACGAGGATCCGGCAATTCTTCTATTGGTTGGGCAGCAGGATCGAGACCAATGTCGCGACCGCTGCGCCATCTTTCGGCGCGACGACGGGCAGGTCGAGGATCGAAAGCCCCCCCGGCGGATAACCGTAGGCAAACGCCTCACGCGCTGCGTCGTCTCCGATCAGCCGGTGAAGCAATTGCTCGATCATCGGGTTGTGCCCGACCAGCATCAGCGAATTCAGATGCCGATGGGCGTCGATGAGATCGAAGTAGACCGTTGCCGGTCCCGAATAGAGTGCATCGATGTAACGGATATCGAGACTTTCACTGACGGTGCGAAAGAACGGTTCGGCGGTTTCGCGGCAGCGCACGGCGGTGGAACAGAGGATGCGCTCGGGGCGGATGCCGCGGTCGGCAGCCGTCTGCGCGAGCCGTTCCGCATCGACATAACCGACCTCGTCCAGCGCCCGGTCGAAGTCGCGTTGCCCGGGCAACGCCCAACCGGAGCGTGCGTGCCGCAGAAGGTAAAGGCGAAGGGCCTTGGGGGCGCTGTCTTGCATCGAGCGGTTTCCGGTGGCTGCCTGTCGCTTGTGGCGGCAGGGTCGAATGGTGTTGTCCGGGCACAGCTTGCGCGTCGCCCGGCAGACCTCCACCTTTTCCCTCGGGAGCCGCAAAGATCAAGCTGCCGGCTGCTTTTTTCCGGGGATCGGCAAGCTGCTGCGCTTTGCCGCGGTCGCGATCAGGCGATCCAATGACGCAAACACATCAGTGTCACTTTTCAGCGAGGACGGCCGGACGCAGCGGTACGTACAAGCAGGAATTCAAGTTCCAATGTGTAATTTTGATGAAATATTCGTCAGTTAGCCTGAATCGCGAGCAATATTAAAATACGGTTGAGTGCCTGTTCCGAGGCTTGAATCAAGGCTTCCATAGGTCTATACAGCGCCGCAATGAGATGTTCTTCAGGAGAATCGCGTTGAGTGAGAAGATCGATCTTAGTACCTTCGTCCTATCCGAGGACGATGAATTCATGAATGCCAACCACCGGGCGTATTTCCGGGCCAAGTTGAATGCTTGGAAAAATGACATCCTTCGTGAGGCACGCGAGACACTGGATCACTTGGCAGAGGAGAGCGCCAATCATCCCGATCTCGCAGACAGGGCTTCTTCCGAAACGGATCGGGCAATTGAGCTCAGAGCCCGGGACCGTCAGCGCAAGCTGATCTCCAAGATCGACGCGGCGCTGCAACGGCTCGATGAAGGCACCTACGGCTACTGCGAAGAGACCGGTGAGCCAATCGGCCTGAAGCGGCTGGACGCACGGCCAATCGCAACCCTGTCGATCGAGGCGCAAGAGCGTCACGAGCGTCGGGAAAAGGTCTACCGGGACGAATAAGATATCCGACTATCGGAACTGTCTGAAAAAAGGCGCGGCTCAAACCGCGCCTTTTTCTTTTGGACCGATTGCTTACCAAGGGTGGACCGCTTCGCGATGCCCAGCGGCGTCACCCGCGAGGGGAAGCTATGGCTTCCGGCCGGCCGAGATATCGGCCAGCATACGGTTCATTTCTTCTTCGATGGTCGGCTCCTTGCGGCCGCCTTCGGCGCCGGGGGCGCCAAGCGTCGGCTCCTGACGGCCGGATGGCGCCAGGGAGCGGCTCTCCGGTGCCACCATGTTCGTGGAGGCAACGGTGACTGGGTTCGGTACTGTGGCCGGGCCAAGACGCTGCAGGTCGCCGCTGATCTCCGCATCGAGCAGGCGCTCGAAATCCGTGAGGGCAGTGGCCGGCGTCGGCTGGGGCTGCTGGATGGTGGGGGCCGGGCGCTGCAACTGCACGGGTTGTACGGGGATTGGCTGCGCCTGGACTTGCTGGACCGCCGGTGCGGACCTGTTTATGGCGATTTCGAAGTTCGACTGGGGCGCCGAAGCGGCCGTGACAGCCGGGATTTCCG
This sequence comes from Ensifer sp. EB106-03-01-XG145, assembly GCF_058792075.1. Classification (NCBI taxonomy): domain Bacteria; kingdom Pseudomonadati; phylum Pseudomonadota; class Alphaproteobacteria; order Hyphomicrobiales; family Rhizobiaceae; genus Ensifer; species Ensifer sp. EB106-03-01-XG145. The sequence goes on from NZ_JBYTEC010000010.1 coordinate 131,516, forward strand.
GAGCCTGCTGCACGGACGGACGGACAGGCGGACGTTGTTCGGCCGCAAGGACGGGTGCGGCGACCGGGCGCTGCTCCACGACAACGCGCGGCGGCGCGGCCGGCTCGATACGGGTGACCGGTTGTTCCTCCGGTTGGGCAACGGGGCGGACCGGCGTTACGGCGGCGACGGTTTCAGCTTCAAGCGAAGGTGCGGCTTGTTGCGGAAGCTCTCGCGTTGCCGGCCGGCTGTCCACTGCCAGCGGTTCCTCAATCTTGCGCTCCGCGACGGCCGCGCGCTCCTCGGGCGCACCGATCCGGCTCTCGATGACGATATCCGTCGGGCCGCCGATCATGATCAGATGTTCGACATCATCGCGGCGCACGAGCACCAGGCGGCGACGGGTGTCGACGGCAGCGGCATCGAGCACGGCAAGGCGCGGCTGGCGGTTCTTGCCGCCGCGAATGAAGGGCGAGGAGGGGCGATTGCGCATGATCCAGAGCACGGCCACGAGGCAGAGAAGTCCGATCGCGACGGCTGCGGCGGCGATGACGAACCGGCTGCCATTGTCTGCGATGATCGTTTCCATCATAGGCTGAACTCCTTCTGCCTTTCGAGTGCCAGTATTTGACGGCTTTTTTCGGGCCCGGACAAGGACTTCGCCGACATTCCCTGTGAATTGGCTGCAATGCTTCCGCAGAGGTGCTTTTTGCTGTTATCTCTGATTGTTAAAGATGATTCTTGTCCGAATGATCGAGGGCGTATCGGGAATGACCGATTTCGCCCGGTGGATTACGCGGATACCGGCCGGAAGTGCCGGCCCGCGCGCGCGGTGCCGGCCGCATAAGAGGATCCGATGACGAAATTGCGGCAGTCAGGCGACTACCAGATGCCGGTTGTTGACCGTGGCGTCAGGCCAGGCACCGTGCTGCGGATCGTTCTGCTCGCGATCGTCCTCACCGTGTCAGCCATCGCCTTCGTGATCTTCAAGAACGAGATGGAAAACGAGATCGTTCTCGGCATCCTCGGCGTTCTTGCCATGGTCGGCATCTTCTTCCTCGTCTCCTCCGTCATCGGCTTCATCGAGGTCATGCCGCAGTCGCGCCCGGACGAACTGGCGCGCGCCTTTCTCGATGCCCATGAGGACGGCACGATCGTCACCGACCGCAAGGGCCGGATCATCTACGCCAACGCCGCCTATGGCGCGCTGACGGGTGCCAAGAGCGCCGCCGGCATCCAGTCGCTGGAAACCATCCTGTCGCGCAATCGCGAGGCGACGGAAGCGATCTATCGGCTGACGAACGGTCTACACGAGGGCAAGCAGGGGCATGAGGAATTCCGCCTGCTGAAGCCGCTCGCGACCAGCACCTCCAGCGGCTCCGGCGCCCATTGGTTCCGGCTGAAGGCGCGGGTGCTGCCGCTCGAAGACAGCGAGCGCAATCCGCTTTATCTCTGGCAGATTGCCGACATTACGGCGGAGCGCGACGACCAGGAGCGCTTCTTCAAGGAACTGCAGAACGCGATCGACTATCTCGACCACGCGCCGGCCGGCTTCTTCTCTGCCGGGCGCAAGGGCGAGATCTTCTACATCAATGCCACGCTCGCCGATTGGCTCGGCATCGACCTGACCAAGTTCCAGCCGGGGTCGATCAGCATCGGCGACCTGGTGGCCGGCGAGGGGCTGACGCTGGTTCAGGCCGTGCAGGCGGAGCCTGGCCTGAAGAAAACCAAGATGCTCGACCTCGATCTGCGCAAGCTGAACGGCCAGAGCCTGCCGGTGCGCATGATCCACCGGGTCTCCTCGACGCGCGACGGGGCACCCGGCGAAAGCCGCACCATCGTCATGTCGCGCGAAGGCGGCGAGGACAACGAGCAATCGGCGTCGAGCGCGGCAATGCGCTTTACCCGCTTCTTCAACAATACGCCGATGGCGATCGCCTCCGTCGATGGCAATGGCCGGATTCTGCGCACCAACGCGCCGTTCCTGAAGCTCTTCTCCGGCCTCGTCTCGCAGGACGAGGTCGAGCGCGGAGCGCTGATCGAAGCCGTGGTGCACGAAACCGAAAAGGGCCGTCTGCACGAGGCGCTGGCGGCAGCCAAGGACCGGCAGGGTGACATCGCGCCGATCGATGCGCTGCACCCGAAGGATGGTGAGCGCCACTTCCGCTTCTATATCAACGCCGTAATCGACCAGAGCGATCAGTCGCCAGAGGAAGCGGCAATCATCCATGCGCTTGAAATCACCGAGCAGAAGGCGCTCGAGAACCAGATGGCGCAGACCCAGAAGATGAACGCTGTGGGCACGCTCGCCGGCGGCATCGCGCACGACTTCAACAACGTACTGACGGCGATCCTGCTGTCGTCCGACCACCTGCTCCTGTCGGCCCGTACGGCAGATCCGAGCTTTGCCGATCTCATGGAGATCAAGCGCAACGCCAACCGCGCTGCAGTGCTTGTGCGCCAATTGCTCGCCTTCTCGCGCAAGCAGACGATGCGGCCGACGGTGCTCAATATGACGGATGTGATCGGCGACCTGCGCATGCTGGTCGACCGCATGACCGGAACCAACGTCAAGGTCGAGGTGGACTATGGCCGCGATCTTTGGCCGGTCAAGACCGATCTCGGCCAGTTCGAACAGGTGCTGCTGAACCTGGCGGTCAATGCCCGCGACGCAATGCCGGAGGGCGGCACGATCACCCTTCGGACGCGCAACCTGCCTGCCGCCGAGGTTGCCGCCTTCGGACGACGCGAGTTGCCGGACGACGATTTCGTGATGGTCGAGGTCGCCGACCAGGGGACCGGCATCCCGCCTGAGATCCTCGACAAGATTTTCGAGCCGTTCTTCACCACCAAGGAAGTCGGCAAGGGCACTGGTCTCGGCCTGTCGATGGTCTATGGCATCATCAAGCAGTCGGGCGGTTACATCTATCCGGAATCGGAAGTCGGCAAGGGTACGACCTTCCGCATCCTGCTGCCGCGCCACATCGAGGTGCCGGTAGCGGTCGAAGAGACCAACCCGGCGGCGACAGAAACGGCGGAGGCGGCTCCGGCGCGGGTAGCGCAGACAATTGCAGCACCGGCGGCAAAGACCGAGGAGCCGGCCGATCTCACCGGGGATTCGGCCGTCGTCCTGCTTGTCGAGGACGAGGAGGCGGTACGCCGCGGCGGCAAGCGCATGCTGGAAACGCGCGGCTACACAGTCTACGAGGCGGGCTCCGGCGTCGAAGCGCTCGATATCATGGAAGAGCTCGATGGCGCGGTGGATATCGTCGTCTCTGACGTGGTGATGCCCGAGATGGACGGACCGACGCTGCTGACCGAACTGCGGAAGAAGTATCCAGACCTGAAGTTCATCTTCGTTTCCGGCTATGCCGAAGACGCCTTTGCCCGCAACCTGCCGGCGGATGCGAAATTCGGCTTCCTGCCGAAGCCGTTCTCGCTGAAGCAGCTCGCAGTCTCCGTGCGCGAAATGCTCGACTCCTAGATCAGCGGTCTGACACTGAAATCATCAGCCGGTGGAAGCCGGACATGAAAAAGCCCGGCGCTTGCGTGCCGGGCTTTTTCGTCTGGTATCCTATCGGAATTACTTGGCGTTGAGCGCGACCGCGATCTCGCCGGCAAGGCGCGCATTGTTCTCGACCAGCGCGATGTTGGTCTCGAGGCTGCGGCCTTCGGTCATGTGGAAGAGATTGTCGAGCAGGTAAGGCGTGACGGCCTTGCCGGTGATCTCATCGCTCTCGGCATTGTCGAGCGCGCGGGCGATGTAGATTTCCATCTCTTCGCGCGGGATTTCGCTTTCCTCCGGCACCGGATTGGCTACCAGCATGCCGCCGTCGACGCCGAGCAGTTCGCGCATGTTCTGGAAGTTGGCGATCGCCGCCGGGCTGTTCAGCATCAGCGGGCTCTTGAGGCCGCTGTCGCGCGACCAGAAGGCCGGGAAGACTTCGCTGTCATAGGTGACGACGGGGACACCGCGGGTTTCGAGCACTTCGAGCGTCTTCGGAATGTCGAGGATCGCCTTGGCGCCGGCGCAGACGACGATGACGCCGGTGCGGGCAAGTTCGTCGAGGTCGGCGGAGACGTCGAAGCTGAGTTCGGCGCCGCGGTGCACGCCACCGATGCCGCCGGTCGCAAAGACGCGGATGCCGGCGCGGGCAGCCGCAATCATCGTCGCGGCGACGGTGGTTGCGCCCGTGCGGCGCTCGGCGATCGCGAAGGCGAGGTCGGCGCGCGAGACCTTCATCGCACCTTCCGTCTTCGCCAACTCCTCGAGCTTGGCGTCATCAAGGCCGATATGCAGCACGCCATGGATGACGGCGATCGTTGCCGGCACGGCACCCTGTTCGCGGATGATCGCTTCGACGCTGCGGGCCATGTTCAGATTGCCGGGATAGGGCATGCCATGGGTGATGATGGTCGATTCCAGCGCCACGATCGGCGCGCCACGCGCCTTGGCGGCTGCGACCTCGTCGGAATATGCCATCGGCAGGGAGGGAGAAGCGGGTTTGGTCATGGTCTTTCCTTGGGAGTTCTGCTGGCAATTGTCATGACAGCATTTGGGGCGTGGGCACAAGAGCCAGCGCCTGTTCGAGATTGGCCGCGGACATCTCTTCGGATGCGGCCAAGGGAGAGCGCAATGTGATTCCGGCGGCTGCGATGCCGTGCCGCAGGCACTCGGTCAGATTGCAGCCGGCGAGGCGCGCGGAGAGGAAGCCGGAGGCAAGCGCATCACCGGCGCCGGTCACGTCGGCCAGTGCCGGGAGCGCCGGCGGAACGGCAACGCAGATGCTGTCGCCATCGAAGGCGACGACCGCGCGGCCGCCGCGTGTGACCACGCCGCCATTGAGGCCCGCGCTTCTCAAAAGCGCCGGCCATGCTTCCGCCTCGGCCGCGTCCTTGCCGGTCAGCGCCCGTGCCTCGGATTCATTCATGAACAGGAAGGAGAGATGGGGGAGGCACGGCCGGTAGCGGATGACCTTGGCGGGCGAAACGGCAATGCCGGCGACGAGGCGCCCGTTGCCCGCGGCCGACTGGACCAGCGCGGCGATCGTTTCCTCCGGCAGGTTGGCGTCCGTCAGCACGAGCCTGCTCGTGGCGACGACATCGCGGAGCGCCCGGCGTTGCAATTGTCGCGGCGAGAACAGCCGGTAGAGTTCCATGTCGGCGAGCGCGATCACCAGATTGCCGTCGTTTTCAAGGATCGCGGTGTAGCTCGGCGTCTGGCGATCGAGAAAGGTGAGGGGGCTGTCGATGACCCCTGCTGCGGCCGCCGCCGCCGTCACCATCTCGCCGGCGGCATCGCCGCCGCGAGTGCTGATCATGCGCACGCCATGGCCAAGGCGCGCAAGGTTGCGGGCCGCGTTGAAGCCGCCACCGCCAGCCTCTTCGAACCAGGTGCCGGGATTGCTGGAACCCGGTGTGGTCGTCCCCGATATGCGGCCGCGCCTGTCGATATGCGCTCCGCCGAAGACGGCGATTTCAGCTTCCGTCATGAATGTTCCTCTGCTTGGCCCATCGGCCGAAATATCTGTTGGCTTTCTGCAATGGCCGAGGTCCAAATTCCAAGGACCCATGCGCCCGATCTCTTCGTCTCAGGCGAATCGGCCAAGCCCTGAGGGGCAGGTTTGAAGACGTACTGCGCGCATTTGAGAACCTATGGTTTCAATCCCGTGAACATGAAAAGAACGAAACCAAGATAATCATTGTTTTTCAATATATTGTCCTGCTCTTGCAAATACGGAACAAAACATGTACAAAAACTCCTGCGGCGGCTTCATTGCCTCGGTAGCTTCAATAACCTAAAGGTGGACCAAATGGCACAAAACTCTTTGCGGCTCGTAGAGGACAAATCGGTGGATAAAAGCAAGGCACTTGAAGCGGCACTTTCCCAGATCGAACGGTCGTTCGGCAAGGGATCGATCATGAAGCTCGGTGGGAAGGACAGCATCATCGAGATCGAAACCGTCTCGACGGGTTCTCTCAGCCTCGACATCGCGCTCGGCATCGGCGGCCTGCCGAAGGGCCGCATCGTTGAAATTTACGGCCCGGAAAGCTCGGGTAAGACGACGCTGGCGCTGCAGACGATCGCCGAAGCACAGAAGAAGGGCGGCATCTGCGCCTTCGTCGACGCCGAACACGCGCTCGATCCGATCTATGCGCGCAAGCTCGGTGTCGATCTCGAAAACCTCCTGATCTCGCAGCCGGACACCGGCGAGCAGGCGCTTGAGATCACCGACACGCTGGTGCGCTCCGGTGCGATCGACGTTCTCGTCGTCGACTCCGTCGCAGCGCTTGTGCCGCGCGCCGAAATCGAAGGCGAAATGGGCGACAGCCTGCCGGGCATGCAGGCACGCCTGATGAGCCAGGCGCTGCGCAAGCTGACCGCGTCGATCTCCAAGTCGAACTGCATGGTCATCTTCATCAACCAGATCCGCATGAAGATCGGCGTCATGTTCGGTTCGCCGGAAACCACCACCGGCGGCAACGCGCTGAAGTTCTACGCCTCGGTCCGCCTCGACATCCGCCGCATCGGTTCGGTCAAGGAGCGCGAAGAGGTCGTCGGCAACCAGACCCGTGTCAAGGTCGTCAAGAACAAGATGGCGCCGCCCTTCAAGCAGGTCGAGTTCGACATCATGTATGGCGAAGGCGTTTCCAAGACCGGCGAACTCGTCGATCTCGGCGTCAAGGCCGGCATCGTCGAGAAATCCGGTGCCTGGTTCTCCTATAACAGCCAGCGCCTCGGCCAGGGCCGCGAGAACGCCAAGACGTTCCTGCGCGACAACCCGGACCTGGCGCGTGAGATCGAGACGGCGCTGCGCCAGAACGCCGGCCTGATCGCCGACCGGTTCCTCGAAAACGGCGGCCCGGAACCCGACGACGGCAGCGACGACGCCGCCGAGGCGTGAAACACCAGGAACTGAAGCTTCCGGAGAACCGGTCGTCCTATGACGGCCGGTTTTTTGCTGCCGTCTGGACAGTATGATACGTGAACGATAAAAGCCTTTGGTTCCGGCGACCGAGGGCGTTGGAGGGCGTGGCCATCATGGATGGCCACGGGGTTTAAGGACAATGGCTTAGTGGCGCGGCAGATGCCGGATCCGGGCCGGAATCGGTGCTTTAGAATAGGACGCAAGATGAGCGGCGTGAATGAAATCCGGTCGACCTTTCTCGACTATTTCCGCAGGAACGGTCATGAGGTCGTGTCGTCGAGCCCGTTGGTGCCGCGCAACGACCCGACATTGATGTTCACCAATGCCGGCATGGTGCAGTTCAAGAACGTCTTCACCGGCCTGGAACAGCGTCCCTATTCGACGGCCGTGACCGCGCAGAAATGCGTGCGCGCCGGCGGCAAGCACAACGACCTCGACAATGTCGGCTACACCGCGCGCCATCACACCTTCTTCGAAATGCTCGGCAACTTCTCCTTTGGCGATTACTTCAAGGAGAAAGCCATCGAGCTTGCCTGGAACCTGATCACTAGGGAATACGGCCTCGACGCCAAGCGCCTGCTGGTCACGGTCTACCACACCGACGACGAAGCCTTCGATCTCTGGAAGAAGATCGCCGGCTTCTCCGACGACCGCATCATCCGCATTCCGACGAGCGACAACTTCTGGGCCATGGGCGATACCGGGCCCTGCGGCCCATGCTCGGAAATCTTCTACGACCATGGCGACCATATCTGGGGTGGACCGCCCGGCTCGGCCGACGAGGACGGTGACCGTTTCATCGAGATCTGGAACCTCGTCTTCATGCAGTACGAGCAGATCACCAAGGAAGAGCGGGTCAACCTGCCGCGTCCGTCGATCGACACCGGCATGGGCCTCGAGCGCCTGGCAGCGGTGCTGCAGGGCCAGCACGACAACTACGACATCGACCTTTTCCGCGCCCTGATCGCAGCTTCCGAGGAAGCAACCGGCGTCAAGGCCGAGGGCGACCAGCGCGCCAGCCATCGTGTCATTGCCGACCATCTGCGTTCGTCCGCTTTCCTGATTGCCGACGGCGTGCTGCCGTCGAACGAGGGCCGCGGTTACGTGCTGCGCCGCATCATGCGCCGCGCCATGCGCCACGCGCAATTGCTCGGTGCCCGGGATCCGTTGATGTGGAAGCTCTTGCCGGCGCTGGTCGGCCAGATGGGCCGCGCCTATCCGGAACTGATGCGCGCAGAAGCGCTGATCTCCGAGACGCTGAAGCTTGAGGAAACCCGCTTCCGCAAGACGCTGGAGCGCGGTCTGAACTTGCTTTCGGACGCATCTGCCGATCTCTCGGAAGGCGACCAGTTCAACGGCGAAACCGCCTTCAAGCTCTACGACACCTACGGCTTCCCGCTCGACCTGACCCAGGACGCCCTGCGCGCCAAGGGCATCACCGTCGATACCGACGCCTTCTCTGTCGCCATGGAGCGCCAGAAGGCCGAAGCCCGCGCCAACTGGGCCGGCTCGGGCGAAGCGGCGACCGAGACGATCTGGTTCGAGCTCAAGGAAAAGCACGGCGCCACCGACTTCCTCGGCTATGACACCGAGACCGCCGAAGGCGTGATCCAGGCGATCGTGCGCGACGGCGCCGTCGTCGCTTCGGCAGCCAAGGGCGACACGGTCCAGGTGGTGCTCAACCAGACGCCGTTCTACGGCGAATCGGGCGGCCAGATGGGCGACACCGGCACGATCACCACCGAAACCGGCAAGCTTGTCGTGACCGACACGCAGAAGCGCGGCGAGGGGCTCTTCGTTCATTTCGCGACCGTTGCTGAAGGTACGGTGAAGACCGGCGACGCCGCGCAGCTCGACGTCGACCATGCGCGCCGCTCGCGCCTGCGCGCCAACCACTCGGCAACCCACCTGCTGCATGAGGCGCTGCGCGAAGTGCTCGGCACCCATGTCGCCCAGAAGGGCTCGCTGGTAGCCCCGGAACGCCTGCGCTTCGACGTTTCGCATCCGAAGCCGATGACGGCGGAAGAGCTGAAGATCGTGGAGGAAATGGCCAACGAGATCATCGTGCAGAACACGCCGGTGACCACGCGCCTGATGAGCGTCGACGATGCGATCGCCGAAGGCGCGATGGCACTCTTTGGCGAGAAGTATGGCGACGAAGTGCGCGTCGTCTCGATGGGCCGCGGCATTCACGGTTCCAAGGCCAACCGCGCCTATTCCGTCGAGCTTTGCGGCGGTACCCACGTGTCGGCCACCGGTGACATCGGTCTCGTCCGTGTCGTTTCGGAAAGCGCAGTCGGCGCCGGCGTTCGCCGCATCGAGGCGCTGACCGGCGAAGCCGCACGCGCCTATCTCAACGAGCAGGACGAGCGCGTGAAGACACTCGCCAACACGCTGAAGGTTCAGCCGGGCGACGTGCTCGGCCGCGTCGAGGCGCTGCTCGACGAACGCCGCAAGCTGGAACGCGAACTGACCGAAGCCAAGAAGAAGCTGGCGCTCGGCGGTGGCGGCGAGGCGGGTTCCGCCGACGCAGCCCGCGACATCGCTGGCGTTCGTTTCCTCGGCAAGGTCGTCTCGGGCGTCGAGCCCAAGGATCTGAAGAGCCTTGCCGATGACGGCAAGAAGAGCCTCGGCTCTGGCGTCGTCGCTTTCGTCGGCGTGTCCGGCGATGGCAAGGCGAGTGCGGTCGTGGCCGTCACCGACGATCTGACCTCGAAGCTCAGCGCCGTCGACCTCGTTCGCGTCGCATCAGCCGCGCTCGGCGGCAAGGGTGGCGGCGGACGTCCTGACATGGCCCAGGCCGGTGGTCCGGATGGTGAGAAGGCGGCCGAAGCCATCGAGGCCGTGGCCGTTGCACTGGCCGGGTAACCGTCAAAGACAGAAACTAGAAGGGCGCCACTTCGGCGCCCTTTTTTGTTCGATGTCCTCAAATTGTTAGAAAACGTCGGCATCGCTCTGAATTCTCTATTCTTTCGTCGCACCGCGGATGTTGTCGAGCGCAAGTTCGATGGACGCAAACGTTGCGACACGTGGCTCGTGCACGTCGTGGCTCGCCAGCATGCGCCGGACTTGGTGCGAGGCGCCGGTAACGATGAAGCGCACGCCGGTCCGTTCGGCCTTTCGGACGGTGCCTTCGATCACGTTAGCCGCGGTTGAATCCATGAAAGGCACGTCGCTGCAATCAAGAATGAAGTTGCGGCGCTGGTCGGCAATCCGGTCCAGCACCGAGCCAACAGTTGCCGCGGAGCCGAAGAAGAAGACGCCGGAAATGTGATAGATCACCGTATCCGGGTCGTCGGCGGCAACGGGATGTTCCTCGGCGCCATTTTCTTCCGCGCTGGATCCTGGGCGCTTCGCTTTGCCGATGGCGATGCTCTTGGCCATACGGTCGATGAAGAGAACGGCTCCAAGCGCGAAGCCGACGACGATACCTTCGGTCAGATCGCGAAAGACGACGATGGCAAAGGTGGCGAGCAGCACCACGGCATCGCCGCCTGATGATCGCAACAACGCCATGAAGGCCGGCTTCTCGACCATGTTCCAGGCGACGACCGCAAGCATGCCGGCAAGGGCTGCAAGCGGGATATAGCTTGCAAGTGGAGCAGCCACCAGCATGAAAGCGAGAAGGAAAGCCGCGTGCAGCATGCCCGACACCGGACTGGTGCCGCCGGCCCGCACATTCGTCGCCGTGCGTGCGATGGTGCCGGTGACGCAGATGCCGCCGAAGAGTGCCGAACCGATGTTGGCAATGCCCTGGCCGATCAGTTCGACGCTGGAGCGATGACGCCGGCCGGTCATGCCGTCAGCGACGACGGCGGAAAGCAGGGATTCGATGGCTCCGAGCAGCGCGAACGAAACTGCATCCGGGAAGACCGCAGCGACCCGGTCGAAGGATAACGGCGGCAGCGCCGGCCTCGGCAGGCCGCCGGGGATGCCGCCAAAGCGGGTGCCGATCGTTTCGGTCGGCAGGTGTAACAGGGCGACGGCGACAGATGCGACGGCGATCGCGATCAGCATGCCCGGCCAATGCGGCCTCAGCTTGCGTAGGACGAAGATAACAGCAATCGTCAGTGCTGCGGTTGCCACGGTCGGCGGGTTGATCGTGTCGATCGCGGCAGCGAGGGCGGTGATCTTGTCGAGGAAGGGGCCGGGCTCATTGCCCTCAAGCGTGATCCCGAGAAGATCGCGCAGCTGGCTTGCGAAGATGATCACCGCGATGCCGGCGGTAAAGCCAACGGTGACGGGATAGGGAATGAACTTGATGTATTTGCCGAGCCGCAAATAGCCGGCAGCAATCAGCATCACCCCGGCCATCATCGTCGCCAGCAGGAGACCGTCGACGCCGTGGCGATTGACCGTGGCAGCGACCAGCACGATGAAGGCGCCAGCCGGACCGCCGATCTGGGAGCGGCTGCCGCCGAGGAAGGAGACAAGAAAGCCGCCGACAATGGCGGTATAGAGGCCGCGATCAGGCGTGACGCCCGATGCGATGGCGATCGCCATCGACAGGGGCAAGGCAACGATTGCGACAGTGAGGCCGGCGATCGCGTCGGCGCGCAGGCGGGCGCCGTCATATCCTTCAGTGAAAACGCTTACGATCTTCGGAACAAGAGTATCGGTCATCGGCTGGGCCTTCGGCCAGAAGAGTTCCGTCCGGTGGATCCCGGGCGGAGCCTGCAAGACGGCAATGATAATAGAGCTAGCTTGAGTCGCGGCGCTTGCAAAATTGTGGCGGTACGCCGGAGAAGTCCGCAGGATTTGTCAAATTGATCTATGGTCTACCGATCCGTGAGCAAAGCGCGAAAGGGTAGACATGGACGATCGGGTAGCGTGGGCGACCTATGAACGGCGCCTGCACAGGGTCAGCGACTACATTTATGGCCATCTCGACGGCGATCTCGACCTCGATCGTCTCTCCGAGATCGCCTGTCTATCGCCGCACCACTGGCACCGCATCTATCGTGCGGTCCATGGCGAGACGCTGGCCGCAACCGTGAAGCGGCTGCGACTGCAGCGGGCCTCGGCCGATCTCGCCCAGTCCGATCTTCCTGTCGAAGCGATCGCGCAGCGCTCTGGCTACCCCAATCTCCAATCCTTCAACCGCACCTTCAAGGGAGCTTACGGGCTGCCGCCGGCGCGCTACCGGAAGGAGGGCAGCCATGTCGCCTTTGAAACCGCGTCAACGGAAGGAATCCCTGATATGTATGAAGTCACCCTCAAGGAGGTCGAGGCCTTCGACCTCGTCGGCGTCGCCCATAGCGGCTCCTACATGGAGATCGGGCGGGCGTTCGAGACGCTCTACGGAACCTTGTTCTCGCGCCAGCTGTTCCGGCCGGACATGGAGATGATCGGCATCTACCTCGACGACCCCGAACTGGTTCCGACCGACAAGCTGCGCTCCTTCGCCTGCGTCAGCGTTCGCGAACAGATGCCGGTGGAGACGCCGCTGACACCGCAGCACCTCGACGGCGGCCGCTACGCCGTGCTGCGCCACAAGGGTCCCTATGCGGATATGCCGAACGCTTACCAATGGCTCTACGGCACCTGGCTGCCACAGTCAGATCGTGAAATCCGCGACAGCCTGATGTTCGAGAAGTATCTCAACAATCCCCGCGAAGTGGCGCCGACGGAGCTTTTGAGCGAGATCTACCTGCCGCTGAAGTGAGGCTTGCAAGACGTCGGTGGTCGGTTGCGATCGGCGAAGTGGAACACCTCTGAACGGCCGACAAGGTTTCAAGCCTTGTCTGCCTTTTCCTGATGGCACCTGCCGATCCAAGCGCAGACATCCGGCCACACAAACAAGAAGGGCCGGCTGAGCCGACCTCTCCTCGTCCGCCATTTTGCAGTGCCGGTACATCCGTGGCCAGCAATCGCATGCTATCGAGCCGTCGGCTTTCGCCCCTCACGGCCCGCAAGGCTTGATCAACTTGCTCATATTGATGCCGGTAACGCGAAAACCTGCGACATCGTAGACGTGTTTGGCACGTCGATTGTTCTCCGCGACACGCAGCTTTATCTGCTTAAAGCCTTTCGCTGAAAGCTCGGTTTCGAGCGCATTGAGGGCCTGCTTGGCGAAACCTTGCCCCTGCTGGCTGGCAAGGATGTGGAAATCGCTGATGAAGACCGAATGGCCGGCGAGGTCTGGTCTATACCAGAGGTAGCCTATGAGGCTGGAATCGGTCTCATTGATCACACAGAGCAGCACGTTGCCCGGCGTCTTCACGCCCTGCGGCAGATCTTGTGCGATTTCACGTCTTGCCTGCACCAGCGCGTCAGCGTCGGAAAAGCCGTAGTTGGCCGAAATTTCAATGGCGTAGTCCGGAATGAAATAGTCGAGATAGGCCGGGTATTCGCTATCAAGCATCGGTCTGAATGAGATCATCGGTCGTTCCCGTAAGGGCTTGCCGCCGCGGAGATCAGCTGAGCGACGGTGCTGGTAAAAAAGAAACCCGGCGCATGGCCGGGTTCCGTGTTTTTCGAAGTGTCTGGCGCCCTATCAGGCAGCCATGGCCTTCTGCAGGTTCTCGTCGATCTTGTCGAGGAAGCCGGTGGTCGAGAGCCACGGCTGATCGGGACCGATGAGCAGCGCCAGGTCCTTGGTCATGAAGCCGGATTCGACGGTGTCGACGCAAACCTTCTCAAGCGTGTCGGCGAACTTCGCGAGTTCGGCATTGCCGTCGAGCTTGGCGCGGTGCGCAAGGCCACGGGTCCAGGCGAAGATCGAGGCGATCGAGTTGGTCGAGGTTTCCTCGCCCTTCTGGTGCTGGCGGTAGTGGCGGGTAACCGTGCCGTGGGCAGCTTCGGCTTCGACCGTCTTGCCATCCGGCGTCATCAGAACCGAGGTCATCAGGCCGAGCGAGCCGAAGCCCTGGGCCACGATGTCCGACTGCACGTCGCCGTCGTAGTTCTTGCACGCCCAGACGTAACCGCCGGACCACTTCAGAGCGGAGGCGACCATGTCGTCGATCAGGCGGTGTTCGTACCAGATCTTCAGTTCCTTGAACTTCTCGGCGAATTCTTCCTCGAAGACCTTCTGGAAGATGTCCTTGAAGCGGCCGTCATAGACCTTGAGGATGGTGTTCTTGGTCGAGAGGTAGACCGGAACCTTGCGCTGGATGCCGTAGTTGAACGAAGCACGCGCGAATTCGGTGATCGAATCGTCGAGGTTGTACATGCCCATGGCAACACCGGCCGACGGTGCGTCGAAGACGTCGTATTCGATTTCCTTGCCGTCTTCGCCGACGAACTTCATCGTCAGCTTGCCCTTGCCCGGGAACTTGAAGTCGGTGGCGCGGTACTGGTCGCCGAAGGCATGACGGCCGACGATGATCGGCTTGGTCCAGCCCGGAACCAGGCGCGGAACGTTCTTGCAGATGATCGGCTCGCGGAAGATAACGCCGCCGAGGATGTTGCGGATCGTGCCGTTCGGCGACTTCCACATCTTCTTCAGCTTGAATTCCTCGACGCGGGCTTCATCCGGCGTGATCGTGGCGCACTTGACGCCGACGCCGTGCTTCTTGATCGCGTTGGCCGCGTCGACCGTCACCTGGTCTTCGGTGGCATCGCGGTTTTCGACGCTGAGGTCGTAATATTCCAGATCGATGTCGAGGTAGGGATGGATCAGCTTGTCCTTGATGAACTGCCAGATGATGCGGGTCATCTCGTCGCCGTCGAGCTCGACGACCGGATTGGCGACCTTGATCTTTGCCATGAATATGCCTCGTAGCTTATGCGGGACAGCGGGAGCGATGTCCCTTCCTCTCTGAAAAATCCTGTGCCCTATAGCACTCAGAACCGGCAAGGCAAAGCGTGCTTGGTTGAAACTTTGGATGGAGGTTGCGACTGGCCTCGCACAAGGCTTCGGCACGCCTTTCCGGCTGGGCTCTCAGCGCGCCGGCCTTGCAAAGATCGCGCCTGCCGCTATGCAGGAAGAACCCCCGCGAAGCGACGCGCACGTGAGGCGAACGCAGACAGACAAAGGCATCCGATGGCATTTCGTTCCCGTATGCGCGATTGGCTTCTTGCCAACGATCCGGCCTTCTCCCGCCTGCGGCAGGCCTCCCGCATCACCGCGACGATCGTCGTTTCCATTCTGCTCCTGATGGCGTTTCACTATCTCGTGGCGCCGCTGCCGCCGGCCGCCTTCGGCCTCGCTGCGTCGCTGTCGATCGAAGGCGGTCTCGCCGTTCGCGACACGACGGTGGCAGGCCAGCGCCTGACCCGCATCGTCGCCGTCGCCGTCGGTGTTTGCATGGTCGGGCTTGCATCGGTTCTCGAGACTCATCGCTACGCATCTGATGTCGTTTTCCTGCTGATCATCTTTCTCGCCGTCTATGGCCGGTCCTTCGGGCCGCGCGGCTTTGCCGTCGGCATGTTCGCGTTCATGTCCTATTTCACCGGCGCTTATCTGCGACCGACGCTCGATCAGCTGCCGGCGCTGTTCTTCGGCGCGGCGGTCTCCGCCACGGTCGCGCATCTCGTTCGCACACGCCTGCTGCCGGATGATCGCTACCAGGACCTGTTGCGGGCGACCGCCAGCGTGCAGCGCCGCGTCGACCAGATGCTGCTGCAACTGGCGGAGATTGCCCGTAAGCCGGTTCTTTCCGAGGTCGATCGGCGTCGGCTGCACACGGCGGAGGAGCGATTGAAGGAAGCGGTGCTGATGGCCGAAAGCTTCATTCCGACCGAGAACCAGCGGCCGGAACCGGAGCCGGGCCTCGCCTCGGCCGATGTCGTCGTCAATCTTTTCGACCTGCATCTCGCGGCCGAAAGCGTGATTGTGGTGAGCTTCCAGTCGATGCCGCCGCCGGCGCTGGTGGAGGCGATGCTGGCGCGTGACGGCGAGCGGATCGACGAGGAGATCGCACGGCTCGGCGATGCTGCACCACGGCGCGCGGAAACCGTGAAGGCGCTGCTCTGGCTTCGCAATGTCAGGCAGAGGCTTGCCCGCAGCCTTGCAAAGCTGACGCCGGCCGACATCGAAGAGCCGCAGGCACACATGAGTGGCGGACCAAGCCGCTGGAAGCCATCGCTTGCCGACCCGGCGCTGAAGGCAGCGATCCAGATCACGCTCGCTTCCGGCATCGCCATGGTCTTCGGGCTGATGCTGTCACGCGAACGCTGGTTCTGGGCGGTGCTCGCGGCGTTTCTGGTCTTCACCAACACACGTTCGCGTGGCGACACGGCCGTCAAAGCGCTGCAGCGCTCGGCAGGCACCCTCTTCGGCATCGTGGTCGGCATCGTCGTCGGCACGCTGGTTGGCGGCAATATCTATCTCGTGCTGCCGCTCTGCGCCCTCTGCGTCTTTCTTGCCTTTTATTTCCTCGCCGTTTCCTACGCGACGATGACCTTCTTCATTTCCGTCGTGCTGTCGCTGGTCTACAGCCTCATGGGCGTGCTGACGCCGCACCTCCTGCAGCTTCGTCTCGAGGAAACCATGATCGGCTCGATCGCCGGTGCGGCCGTCGCCTTCGTCGTTTTTCCGACGCGCACCCGCACCACGCTCGATGCAGCTGTCGCGACCTGGTGCGACGAACTGATCGGCCTGTTGCAGGCTGCGCGGGACGGCACTTCCGGCATGGTTCTCGTTGCCCGCTCTCAGGCGCTCGACCGGGCCTATCGCGAGCTCGCGGCGGCGGCAAAACCGCTCGGGCTTCCGTGGCAGCTGGTGACGCGCCCCGGCCATGTGCGCCAGGCGCTGGCAATCTTCATGGCCTGCACCTACTGGGCACGGGTCTTCGCGCGACGCGTCGGCACGGATGCGGAGCTGGAGGGCACCGATTTCAAAGAGGACATCGACGCCAATCTCGAACTCGTTCGGTCGGTGCGCGACAAGGCGTCCGCCTATTTCTACGAGGTCGGCCGGATCGGTGCGCCGGTCGATCGGCACCTGCCGATCTCGAAGGACGATGCGGAGCTTGGTCTCGAGATGATCGGCGTCTCTCTCAACCGGCTTCATTTGTAGTGGACTTTAATTTCCGCGGTATTTGTGCAAGGGAAGCGCCGAACGACAGGCGAAGGCACGGGAAAATGGCAGGTACGAACAGCGAGCGCGAACTTCTGGTGGAAGGACCGGCGATCATTCTCGCCTATCCGCAGCTCGGCGAAAACATCGGCATGGTTGCGCGAGCGATGGCGAATTTCGGTCTGGCAGAGCTTCGGCTCGTCAATCCGCGCGACGGCTGGCCGAGCGAAAAGGCGCGCTCGGCTGCGAGCCGCGCCGACCACGTCATCGACAGCGCCAAGCTCTATGGTTCGGTCGAAGAGGCTATTGCCGACCTCAACTTCGTCTATGCGACGACCGCTCGCGACCGCGACGGCTACAAGCCGGTCCGCTCTCCGATTGTCGCAGCGCGCACGCTGCGCCAGCGCTTCCAGGGCGGCGAGAAGACCGGGATCCTGTTCGGGCGCGAGCGCACCGGGCTTACCAACGAGGAAGTGGCGCTTGCCGACGAAATCGTGACCTTTCCGGTCAACCCGGCCTTCGCGTCGCTCAATCTCGCTCAGGCGGTGCTGCTCATGTCCTATGAGTGGCTGAAGACCGGCATGGAATCGGAGGACCAGACCTCCTTCCAGGCGATCGAGCAGCGGCCGGCAACCAAGGAACATCTGCAGGGGCTCTTCGAGCATGTCGAGGAAGCGCTCGACGCGCGCAACTATTTCCGCTCCGCCGACAAAAAGCCGAAATTGGTCGAAAACCTGCGCGCTGTTCTGACCAGACCATCCTTTACCGAATCCGAAATCCAGGTGCTGCGCGGCGTCATTTCTTCGCTCGACCGGTTCACGCGGGAAAACCCGCGGGGCTCCGGCGCTCCGGGTGATCACAGCAGGGGCGAGCACAACAGGAAAGCGCGAGACAAAGGTGACAGCGAGTGAACTGAAACCCATTCTCGTCTTCGACAGCGGCATCGGCGGCTTGACCGTGCTGCGCGAGGCGAGGGTGCTGATGCCCGAGCGGCATTTCATCTATGTGGCCGACGATGCCGGCTTTCCCTACGGCGGCTGGGAAGAGGCGGCGCTGAAGGCGCGGGTGATCGAACTCTTCGGCCGGCTGCTTTCCGAGCATGATCCGGAAATCTGCGTGATCGCCTGCAACACCGCGTTCACGCTTGTCGGCGCGGATCTGCGCGCGGCCTATCCTCAGATGACCTTCGTAGGCACGGTCCCGGCCATCAAGCCGGCGGCCGAGCGCACGCGCTCCGGTCTTGTGTCTGTTCTGGCGACGCCGGGCACCGTCAAGCGCGCCTATACGCGTGATCTCATCCAGTCTTTCGCCAGCCAGTGTCACGTGCGCCTCGTCGGCTCGGAGAACCTCGCCAGGATGGCGGAGGCCTATATTCGTGGCGAGAAGCTGGATGATGAGACGGTCCTCGCCGAAATCGCCCCGTGTTTCGTCGAGATGGACGGCAGGAAGACCGATATCGTCGTGCTGGCCTGCACGCACTATCCCTTCATGGCCAATGTCTTCCGAAAGCTCGCGCCATGGCCGGTCGACTGGCTGGATCCGGCCGAAGCGATTGCCCGGCGGGCGCGTTCGCTCGTGCCGCTGCCGAACGGCTTCGACCCGCTGAATGGCCAGGATCCGGCAATTTTTACCTCCGGCAAGCCAGATTTTGCGACGCGGCGGCTGATGCAGGGATTCGGCCTGACGGTAACCCCGGACGCGACCGTCGAACACCGGGTGGGACGGACTGAGACGATCGGCTAGAAGAAGATCGCCAGCGAAATTCCGATCAAGGCAGCCAGCACGCAGGCGGTCCGGAAGTGCGTACGGCTGATGCATGCAGCTTCATCTCTTGACGTGATGCGTTGCCCATCCTTGTAAGCGTCGCGCATGCGCTGATCGAGATTGTACATCTCCATTTGCTGTTCTGTTTCGTAGTGTTCCATCACTGCCCCTGGCAAAACGCTTCGACCATAACCGATATGGGCATTCGTCTTTGCTCGCAAAAGTATGACCATCAGCCAATCTCAACTTTATCTTGCGGCGAGCGGATTGTGCAGCCGGTGCTTTCCGGGTGACTTTCCGGCATGTATTCCCTGTGGGTTTTCTGCGTCGGAGGCACGCATTCCGGCAAAAGCGTGCTAGGTGTCGCCGGCTCGGCGGTCTGCGCCCGAGCGCGAATCAATTCAGCAAGAGGTGGAAATGAAGGTCGGCATCGACATGGGAGCGACGTCCGAAGGGACATCGGCCTCGCTCGATATCGAGGAGCTTCTGGCCACCCGTCTGCTGGTGCAGGGCAATTCCGGCTCGGGCAAGTCGCACCTGTTGCGCCGGCTGCTGGAGCAATCCGCCCCCTGGGTGCAGCAATGCATCATCGATCCCGAAGGCGACTTCGTCACGCTCGCCGACAAGTTCGGCCATGTCGTCGTCGAGGGCGAGCGGACCGATGCGGAGCTGATTGGCATCGCCAACCGCATTCGCCAGCATCGCGTTTCTTGCGTGCTCTCGCTCGAAGGGCTCGATATCGAGCAGCAGATGCGCAATGCCGGCGTGTTCCTCAACGCCATGTTCGATGCCGACCGCGAGTTCTGGTATCCGGTGCTCGTCGTGGTCGACGAAGCACAGATGTTTGCGCCGTCCGTTGCCGGCGACGTCACCGAAGAGGTGCGCAAGATTTCGCTCGGCGCCATGACCAACCTGATGTGCCGCGGCCGCAAGCGCGGACTTGCCGGCGTGATTGCCACGCAGCGTCTGGCGAAACTTGCCAAGAACGTGGCGGCCGAAGCCTCCAACTTCCTGATGGGTCGTACCTTCCTCGACATCGACATGCTGCGTGCGGCCGATCTGCTCGGCATGGACCGGCGCACGGCGGAAATGTTCCGTGACCTGAAGCGCGGCTCCTTCGTCGCACTCGGCCCGGCGCTGTCGCGCAGACCGCTGAAGGTGACGATCGGCACGGTCGAGACATCGGCCCGTTCGACGAGCCCGAAGCTCATGCCGCTGCCGGAGGCGCCGCAGGACGTCGAGGATTTGATCTTCACGCCGGACCCGGACGAGTTGACCCGGCCGATCATGCGCCGCGCGGTCGCGCCGCCGCGCCCGACAACGGATATCCTCGCCGAACTATCACGCCCGCGGCCGGAAGCAGCAGCGCCAATCGAGGCGAGGCCGGTTCAGCCGGAGATGACCGCTGACGAGAAAGAAAGCCTGCTCGACAGCGTCTTCGCGGAAATCCTCACCAATCCGGAGGCGGCCTTCCGTCCCGATGCAGAACTGTTCCAGGACTTCCTGGTGCGTTGCCGCATTCGCCGCCTGCCGTCAGGTGCAGCACTTTCCCTCAGTGCCTTCCGCCGCAAGATGGCGGTTGCCCGTTCCGGTGTCGACGCCGAGACGGCGGCGACCGAGACCTGGGCGCAGGCCTTGCTGCTTGCCGATCGTGTGACCGAGGATCTGCAAGCCGTGTTCCTGATGATGGCGCAGGCCGCTGTCCGCCGCCTGCCGTGTCCTTCAGACGCGATGATCGCGCGCGCCTACGGCACGCATTCCGCGCGCCGTGCGCGCCGACTGCTTGGATATTTCGAGGAGCATGGGCTGATCGTCATCCATGCGGACTTCTCCGGCAAGCGCATCGTCGCCTTTCCGGACCTTGGCAGCGAAACCGCGCCGGGGGATGCGAACGGACCGGATATGGGCAACACGACGGCCACGGCGGCCGAGTAAGCCGCCTCCATTCCCGATTCCCGCGCCTTTGGGCTACTGTCACAGCCAAAAGCGCACGAACGCTAGAGCCAGGTCTGAACCACCCGATCCGACGCGTGGATGCAAGTCATCTGCAGCCGGCTGGTGCCAGTGTTGACGAAACGGTGCGGCGCCTCGGGATCGACGACGATGATGTCGCCGGCCTTGCCCATGATCTTTTGCTCACCGACAGTGAACTCCGCTTCGCCGGAATGCACGATCCAGGTCTCCGGATAGGGATGGACGTGAAGGGCAGGCCCCTGGCCGGGCGCTGCATCCATCAGGAACAGCGAGATGGGCGTGCCGTATTGCCCGCCTTCAAACAGGATGGTTCGGTTGGGGCTCTGCTTCTGCTCTGCACGCGGAATGACATGAAACATGCTGGCCTCCATCTCCGGTCGGCTTGGCTTCCTGCAGTGGATGAATTATCTTCACGAGAAGATATTATTCGAAACTATCTTCTCGTCAAGATATATTGATGAATTACCGAGGTGAGCAATGCAGAATGAGAACGAGGCGAGGGATCACGTCGACCGGCTGCAGGCGCAGTGGGCGGCCGAACTGCCCGACCTCAATACCGAGCCGATGACCATCCTTGGGCGCGCCTACCGCCTTTCCAACCTTGTGCGCCCGTCGATCGAGGAGACATTCTCTTCATTCGGCCTCGACCGCGGCGAGTTCGACGTGATCTCGACGCTTAGGCGTTCAGGCCCGCCTTATCGCCTGACGCCGACCGACCTCTATACATTGCTGATGATCTCGTCGGGCGGGCTCACGCATCGCCTCGACCGGCTGCAAAAGGCAGGGCTGATCGTGCGCGAACGCTCGGCATCCGATGGCCGAAGCAGCGTCGTCGGACTGACCGAGAAAGGAATAGCGCTTGCGGAAACGGCGATTCGTGCGGATATGACCAGCGAGGCGCAGTACCTCGCAGGGCTGAGCAAGGAGGATCGCGCCGCATTGGCGGCGCTCCTCAGGAAACTGCTCGTCTCGCTGGAGCGGGCCGAGGCCGTTGATCCGGCTTGAACGGATGCCGGTTTGTCACAATTTCGTTGACAATAGGGGCCGGACGCACTAAAGCCGCCTCAACGCCGGGCAGAAATGTCCGGTGTTTCATTTGACATGTCCCGTGGCTTCTCCGTCAGCGTGATCGTGAGAAACCTGTCAGAACCCCGAAAATGGGTTCAGAGGAGGGCGTGTTTCCTTGATCCGGCTTGGAAACAGGCCGGTGTAACTGTTTGAAAGGAAATGCGATGAGCAAGCGCGAATCGTCCAAGTACAAAATTGACCGCCGTATGGGCGAAAACATCTGGGGCCGTCCGAAGTCCCCGGTAAACCGCCGCGAATACGGCCCGGGCCAGCACGGCCAGCGCCGCAAGTCCAAGCTCTCGGACTTCGGTGTACAGCTGCGCGCCAAGCAGAAGCTCAAGGGCTACTACGGCGACATCCGCGAGAAGCAGTTCCGCGCGATCTTCGCTGAAGCTTCCCGCCGCAAGGGCGACACCCCGGAAAACCTGATCGGCCTGCTCGAGTCGCGTCTCGACGCGATCGTCTACCGCGCCAAGTTCGTTCCGACGGTCTTCGCTGCCCGTCAGTTCGTCAACCACGGCCACGTCAAGGTCAACGGCGTCCGCGTCAACATCGGTTCCTACCGTTGCAAGCCGGGCGACGTTATCGAAGTCAAGGAAAAGTCCAAGCAGCTCGTAACCGTTCTGGAATCGGTTTCGCTCGCTGAGCGCGACGTTCCGGACTACATCGAAGCCGACCACAACAAGATGGTTGCGACCTTCGTCCGCGTTCCGGGCCTCTCTGACGTTCCGTACCCGGTCGTCATGGAACCGCACCTGGTCGTCGAATTCTATTCGCGTTAATCCGGGGCTCACGCCTTGTGACGTATCGAAAACCGCCCGGAAACGGGCGGTTTTTTTGTCGGTAGCGATTACCGTGGCGCTGCCGTCCATGGCGCGATTTCATCCCTTCGACAGGCGATGAGTGAGAGGGAAGCCGATGCCTGAGCAGAACGCTCCGCAAGACTTGCAAGCGATCATCGACGATATCCATCGGGAACTGAGCCCGCGGTTCGGCCAGGGCAAGGTTGCCGACTACATCCCACAGCTCGCGCGCGTCGACGCCAAGCATTTCGGCATGGCGATCGTGACCACCGACGGCAAGCTCTACCGGGTCGGCGATGCCGAAGTGCCGTTTTCGATCCAGAGCGTCTCCAAGGTGTTCACGCTGACGCTGGCACTCGGCAAACATGGCGAGAACATCTGGCACCGTGTCGGCCGCGAGCCATCCGGTTCGGCCTTCAACTCCATCGTCCAGCTCGAGCAGGAAGGCGGCAAGCCGCGCAATCCCTTCATCAACGCCGGCGCCATCACCATCAGCGACCTGATCCTCGCCGGCCATACGCCGCGGGAACTGATCGGCGAAATCGTGCAGTTCATCCGTTACCTTGCCGACGACGACGAGATCGTCATCGACCACGAAGTTGCGCGTTCGGAGACGGCTACCGGCTACCGGAACTTCGCGCTCGCCAATTTCATGCGCTCCTTCGGCAAGCTCGACCATCCGGTGGAGCATGTACTCGGCGTCTATTTCCACCATTGCGCATTGGCGATGACCTGCAGCCAGCTGGCCAAGGCCGGGCTGTTTCTGGCCGCTGGCGGCAGCAATCCGCTGACGGGCCATAACGTCGTCTCGCGACAGCGGGCGCGGCGCATCAACGCGCTGATGCTGACCTGCGGCCACTATGACGGCTCGGGCGATTTTGCCTACCGCGTCGGCCTGCCGGGCAAGAGCGGCGTGGGTGGCGGAATTCTGGCGGTGGCGCCTGGCAAGGCGTCGGTTGCCGTCTGGTCTCCTGGTCTCAACGAAAACGGCAACTCGCTGCTCGGCTCGCTGGCGCTTGAGATGCTGGCAGCGCGCACCGGCTGGTCGGTCTTCGGGTCCTAGGACCTTCTGCGGCATCGCAACCAGCACAATCCGGCCGATTTCCCTTGATCTTGACGGCCGGAGCGGGCAAGTGCAGGCCAAGATTTGCCGGGCGCGGGTTGCGCCCGTGCCTGCCGCACAGGATCCCCGCCATGGACCTTTCGCTTAACGTGTCGCAAGACCAGGCCGAAACCACTTTCGATGAGGGCGAGATCGACGCCGGCACGCATCCGCTGTTCAGCCGCATGCCGTCCTCCGTCTCGTTCAACAAGCTGCGCAAGCGCCTGCTGCGCCAGACACGGCAGGCGCTCGACGACTTCGGCATGCTGAAGGGCGCGAAGCGCTGGCTGATCGGCCTTTCCGGCGGCAAGGACAGCTACAGCCTGTTGGCGCTGCTGATGGACCTGCAATGGCGCGGATTGCTGCCGGTAGAACTGATCGCCTGCAATCTCGACCAGGGCCAACCGAACTTCCCGAAGCATATCCTGCCGGAATATCTTCAATCGATCGGCGTCAAGCACCGCATCGAGTATCGCGACACCTATTCGATCGTGAAGGAAAAGGTACCGACGGGGGCGACCTACTGTTCGCTCTGTTCGCGGCTGCGCCGCGGCAACCTCTATCGCATTGCGCGCGAAGAGGGGTGCGACGCACTGGTGCTCGGCCACCACCGCGAGGACATCCTCGAAACCTTCTTCATGAACTTCTTCCATGGTGGCCGGCTCGCCTCGATGCCGGCGAAGCTGCTGAACGACGAAGGCGATCTGATGTTGCTTCGCCCGCTCGCCTATGCGGCCGAGGACGATCTTTCCAAGTTTGCCTCCGCGATGGAGTTTCCGATCATCCCTTGCGACCTTTGCGGCTCGCAGGACGGTCTCGAGCGCAACGCCATGAAGGCGATGCTGGCCGATATCGAGCGGCGCATGCCCGGCCGCAAGGACACGATGCTGCGCGCGCTCGGTCACGTGAACCCGTCGCATCTGCTCGATCCCAAGCTGTTCGATTTCCTGTCCCTTACACCGGAGCCCAAAGAATGAGCCATTCCGTTGACATCGCCGGCCTTGCCAACCTCCTGCAGGAAGCGGCGGTCAAAGAGATCCTGCCGCGGTTCCGCAATCTTGATGCAGGCGATGTCCGGATGAAGTCGGAAGCGATCGATCTCGTGACCGAAGGCGACGAGGCGGCCGAACGGCTGATCAAGTCACGTATCGAAGAGGTGGCACCGGGCGCTCTGTTCGTCGGCGAAGAATCGGTCGCGGCCGATCCGACCCTTCTCGACAAGCTCAACGAGGCCGATCTCGCCGTCGTCGTCGACCCGATCGACGGCACCTTCAACTTCGCCGCTGGCCTGCCGCTCTTCGGCGTGATGGCGAGCGTGGTCTCCAAGGGCGAAACGGTCGCCGGCATCATCTACGATCCGCTCGGCAATGACTGGGTGATCGCGGAGAAGGGATCGGGCGCCTGGATGTGCCGCCCTGACGGCTCGCAGGAGCGTATGTCGGTGACGGCGGGCGTACCGCTCGAAGCCATGGTCGGTGGCGCCTCGACAGGCTTTTATCAGCAGGAAGCACGGCGTGAAGTCATGGCCAATATGGCCAAGGTGCGTATGGCCACCAGCTACCGCTGCGCGGCCCACGAATACCGCATCTTCGCCGCCGGGCATCTGCACTTCCTGATGTACCAGAAGCTGATGCCCTGGGATCACTTGGCGGGAACGCTGATTTCGCAGGAAGCCGGTGCCTATGCGGCCCGCTTCGACGGTTCGCCCTATCTGCCTGCCCATCTCAACGGCGGCCTGCTGCTCGCGACCGACAAGGAGAGCTGGGAGACGCTTCGCCGCGAGGTCTTCACGGTCTAAGCCGTTCGAAGCCGACAGCAAATGAAAAGCCCGCCCGGATCGCTCCAGGCGGGCTTTCTTTTTTGCCATACGGCCGCCGGTTACATGTGGCCGCCGCCGTGATCCATGGTGACGTCCTTGTCGCCAGGATGGGTGAAGAGCTTACCCTTCTCGGCCCAGAGCGTCGCCAGAACCGTCAGGATGCCGAAGAGGGCGAAGCCGCCGAAGAGCGGCTGCAGCGTACCGTTGAAGAGCTGGCCGACGGTGCCGCCGATCAAGGCGCCACCGGTGGTCGAGACAAAGCCGGTGATCGCCGTCGCCGTGCCGGCAAGGTGCCCCATCGGCTCCAGGCTGATCGCGGTGAAGTTCGTCGCGATCACCGCAAAGAACATCAGGAGCACCGAGAACATCAGGTAGCTGACGACGAAGGCCGGCGTGCCGGAGAGCGACATCACGAAGCCGACGACCGAAAGCAGCGTGAACAGGATCATCGAGACGTGCGAGATCCGGCGCATGCCGAAGCTGCGGACGAAGAAGCCGTTGGCGAAGTTCGCGACCGCGATGCCGCCGGCCGTGCCGGCAAAGGCGATCGGCAGCCAGTCACCGAGGCCATAGACCTCGCCGAAGATCTGCTGGACCGTGACGATGTAGGCGCAGATGACCGCGGTGAAGAGCGTCATGCCGATCATGTAGCCGCAGGTGATGCGGTTGGTGAGAACGGTCTTGAAACCCGACGCGACTGCGCCGACGGAGAGCGGCATGCGCTCCTCGCGCGGCAGGGACTCCTTCATGCGGGAAAAGGCCCAGACGAACAGGATCGCGCCGATGACGCCGATCAGGATGAAGATCCAGTGCCAGTTGGCATAAAGGATCACGAGTTGGCCGATCGAGGGCGCAACGATCGGCACGATCATGAAGACGATCATGACATAGGACATCACACGCGCCATCTCGCGGCCGCCGAAGCAGTCGCGCACGATCGCCATGGTGGTGATGCGGATCGCGGCCGCGCCGATGCCCTGAATGAAACGCAGGATGAGCAGCGTCTCGAAGCTCTGGGTGAGGGCGGCCGCAAACATCGACACGGTGAAGAAGGCGAGGCCGCCGAGCAGCACGCGGCGACGGCCGAAGGCATCCGAAAGGCTGCCGAAGAAGATCTGCGAAATGCCGAAGCCGAGGAAGAAGACGCCGATCACCAGCTGGCTATCATTGGTGTTGGCGACATTCAGCGACTGGCCGATCGCCGGCAGCGCCGGCAGCATGCTATCGATGGCGATGGCGACACTCGCCGTCATGACGGCGATGGTGATGATGAACTCGACGATGCCCATGTTGAGGCGCTGAGCCCCGGAAACCCCGTCGATATGTTCGGATTGATTGGTGATGGTGGTCATTGGATGAGCCCGTAAATTCTTCAAAAATGAGGACTGGCCGGTTCTGGGATCAACCGGCCGGCTGATGGTGCGGTTTGAAGAGCTTGCCGCGTTCGGCAATCAGAACGAACACGAGACCGATCGCGGCGACAGTGAAGTAGCCAGTGGCGAGCGGCGTTGCGGTGCCGTCGAAGGACTGGCCGATGAAGGCTCCAATCACGCTTCCGCCGATCGTCTGCATGAATCCGAGAACCGAGGAGGCAGTTCCGGCAACATGGCCGAGCGGCTCCATGGCCATGGCGTTGAAGTTCGGCGCGATCAGCCCGAACTGGAACATCGTGGCGCAGTAGAGGACCACGAAGACCGGGAAGGGCAGCGGCGCATAGAGCGAGGCCGACATCCAGACGAAGCTCGCCAGCGTGAAGCCGATGAGTGCCGCATGGGATAGCGGCCGCATGCCGAAGCGGCGGACAAGGCGGGAATTGGTGAAGGAAGCGACCGCCATCATACTGGCAAAGGCGGCGAAGACAAGCGGAAACCACACGCCGAGGTCGTAGACGCCGACGAGCACCTGCTGCGCCGAGTTGATGAAGCCGAACAGTGCACCAAGGATCACCGAGGTCGCGAGCGTGTAAAGCAGCGACACCCGGTTCGTCAGCACCATGCGGAAACCGCTGAGGATGACCGCCGGCGTGAAGGCGCGGCGATGGGCCGGATCGAGCGTCTCGCCGAGTTTCGACACGACGATTGCAATGTTCATCACGGCATAGAGTGCGACGACGACAAAGATCATGTGCCAATCGGCAAGGCTGATGATGAGTTGGCCGATCGAAGGCGCCACAACTGGCACGATCATGAACACCATCATGACCAGAGACATGACCTCAGCCATCTGTCGGCCGCCATAGACGTCGCGGACGATCGAGATGGTGATGACGCGCGTCGCCGCAGCACCGGCGCCCTGCACGAAGCGCAGCGCCAGCATGAGGCCGAAGCTCGGTACGATCGCGATCGCCAGCGCGCAGAGCGCATAGAGGGCAAGGCCGGCAATCAGCGGTGGCTTACGCCCGAAGCGATCCGAAAGCGGGCCGAAGAACAGCTGTGCCACCCCCATGCCGAGCAGATAGGCGGTGATGATGTACTGCCGCTCATTTTCAGAGGCGACGCCGAGGCTGGCTCCGATCTGCTGCAGACCTGGCAACATGATGTCAATCGAGATGGCGTTGGTTGCCATCAGCATGGCCATCAGCGCGATGAACTGGAATTTCGTGACCCCGGGCCGGGCGTCTTCGTTGGTCGTGCTGGTCATTTGCAAAAAGTCCTAGCGGCGCACCGGGCGCAAGCGAAACAGGTTGGTCCGGAGCAAATCCGGAAAAGAAGGGTGTCGGCTGACGCCATGCCAGCAGACATATCGAATTTGAGCGGGGGCAACCGGGGCGATTGGAAACCAACCGCACGGACCGGGCCGGCATGAAGCGAAGGAAGCGTCGAGCGGCAGGGACCGGACTTTCCGGGCGCCAAGGGGGCGAGGCGAGAACCTCTACAGGCAGCTTATGCCGAACGATCGCAACCGATTCATGACAGGCCGGACATCCGGCCCTTCGCTCCCCGAAGGAAGCGCGCTCTGAACGTATCTTGGCGGCACCTGCGCGAATCGCACGCGCAAGTCCTTCTGAAGGACAACGAAAATTAGGCGATGCGGAATTACGGCCAGAATCAAAAAAGGCGGTTGCCCGCCTTCTCCGAAAGATCGGGACGAGGCATCCTTAGATCAGGCGGCGGCGCCCTTGACGGCAACGCCCTGCGCCTCAAGGTGAGACTGCAGTTCTCCGGCCTGGAACATTTCACGCACGATGTCGCAACCGCCGACGAATTCGCCCTTGACGTAGAGCTGCGGGATCGTCGGCCAGTTGGAGTAATCCTTGATGCCCTGGCGCAGGTCAGCATCGGCGAGCACGTTGACGCCCTTGTAGTCGACACCGATGTAGTCGAGAATCTGGACAACCTGACCGGAGAAGCCGCACTGCGGGAACTGCGGCGTACCCTTCATGAAGAGCACCACATCGTTTGTCTTGACTTCGTTGTCGATGAATTCGTGAATTCCGCTCATCTCGTCTTCCTTCCTGCGCCGGCTTCAAGGGCCGGATATCGATTGGGTTCTAGATAGCATGCATATTGGTGATTTTCACCACCCAATCGCAACAAATATTGATGGGCCTCAAGATGTGGTTTTATTACCACTACAGCGCCGCGCGTCTTCTCAGGCGCGCAAAGGTCGCTGTAGCACTTTGATTTTCTGCATGTTTTCGTCCATAAATCCGCGACGAGTTAAGGAAACATGCAGTCAAGCGGTGCGGCGCCGGGTCTTGCTGCGCGCCGCAGCCGTTTTGCGACGGCTGACCTGCTTCTTGGCCGGCTTGCGAATGGCCGCTTCGAGGATATCCGCGAGGATGCCGCCGCCGGACGAAGTCGTCCGCGTCCGGCGCTTTGTCCGCTTGGTCGAGGTTCGCTTGACGCCGGTCTTCTTGAGGATTTCCTTCAATGCACTGTCAACGACGCCGCTGACGAGTTCCTTGATCAGGTCAGCCATTCCGGCTTACTCCGGCGCGCTCGTCTGCAGGGCGAGGGCGTGTAGAACACCGCCCATGTTGCCCTTGAGTGCGTTGTAGACCATCTGGTGCTGCTGCACGCGGGTCTTGCCACGAAACGCCTCGGCCACGACTTCGGCGGCATAGTGGTCGCCGTCACCGGCCAGATCGCGGATCGTGACCTTGGCACCGGGAATCCCTGCCTTGATCATGTCTTCGATGTCGCCTGGTGTCATGGGCATGATACGCCAACTCCCTTTTTATTCTGCAACGTCAGCAGCCTGCCGACGCCATCCATGAAATTAGGGAACCACGATTCAGGGGCGGAACGCAATTGCTGAATTGGGTGAGGGCGGCCAGTTGCTGGCGCCGGTACGATCAGATGATCACGCTTGATCGCGTCCCCAGATGACACCTTTCGAGGCATGCGAAGAGCCAGACGGGAGCCGCCGATCAGCGGCTCCCGTCGTCGTTTCTCAGTTCTCGGGAGCGAGATCGCCCTGCATGAATTCCGGGAACCAGCCTTCGTGGGTCGAGCGCAGCTCAGCGACCGAAACCGCCCTGGCATCGCCGAGCTTGACGGCATCGCCAGCGGTCTTGCCGATGACGGGCAGGGCAACGCCTGCGGCCTTAGCGCGGGCGGTAACCGCGTCGAGTGCGCCAGCGGCAACAGTTACGACGTAGCGGCCCTGATCTTCGCCATAGAAGGTCGCGATCGGGTCGTGACCGGCGACGGCATCAACCGTGGCGCCAATGCCCGAGGCCATCGCCATTTCGGCGACCGCAAGCGCCAGGCCACCCGACGAGCAATCGTGAACGGCCGTCACGAGGCCATCGACGATGAGGCCGCGGACGAAATCGCCCACCTTGCGTTCATGCGCCAGATCGACATGCGGCGCCGGACCGTCGGTGCGGCCGTGAACGTCTCGCATGTAGACCGACTGGGCGATGTGGGTGCCCAGGCCAACAGGTGCACCGGCAAGCAGGATCGTTTCGCCTTCCGCAGCAAAGCGGATGCGCGCCATCTTCGACCAGTCCTTGATCAGGCCAACGCCGCCGATCGTTGGGGTCGGCAGGATCCCTTGGCCATTGGTCTCGTTGTAGAGCGAGACGTTGCCGGAAACGATCGGAAAGTCGAGCGCGGTGCATGCTTCGCCGATGCCCTTGATGGCATGGACCAGCTGGCTCATGATTTCCGGGCGTTCCGGGTTGCCGAAGTTGAGGTTGTCGGTGGCTGCCAGCGGCAGCGCGCCGGTTGCCGTCAGGTTGCGCCAGCATTCGGCGACCGCCTGCTTGCCGCCTTCGAACGGATCGGCTTCGACGTAACGCGGCGTTACGTCGGAGGAGAAGGCCAGCGCCTTGGAGACGTGACCCTCGACGCGCACGACGCCAGCGTCACCGCCCGGAAGCTGCAGCGAGTTGCCCTGGATCAGGGTGTCGTACTGTTCGTAGACCCAGCGGCGCGAGGAGTTGTTGGCCGAACCGACGAGCTTCACGAGTGCGTCGGCGACGTCAGCAGCCGGGATGTCGTTGGTTGCCAGCGGAGTCGAGGTCTTGGCAGGGGTCCAGGGACGATCGTATTCCGGCGCTTCGTCGCCCAGTTCCTTGATCGGCAGGTTCGCCACTTCTTCGCCCTGGTGCAGGATGCGGAAGCGCAGATCGTCTGTGGTCTTGCCGACGATGGCAAAGTCGAGGCCCCACTTGACGAAGATCGCCTTGGCGACTTCTTCCTTGGCGGGCTCCAACACCATGAGCATGCGCTCCTGGCTTTCCGACAGCATCATCTCGTAAGCGGTCATGCGTTCTTCGCGAACGGGAACGCTATCAAGGTTGAGCTCGATGCCGAGGTCGCCCTTGGCGCCCATTTCGACGGCCGAGCAGGTGAGGCCGGCCGCACCCATGTCCTGGATGGCGATGACGGCGCCGGTCTGCATCAGCTCGAGGCAGGCTTCAAGCAGGCACTTTTCGGTGAAGGGGTCGCCGACCTGGACGGTCGGGCGCTTTTCTTCGATCGACTCGTCAAACTCGGCCGAGGCCATGGTCGCGCCACCAACACCGTCGCGGCCGGTCTTGGCGCCGAGATAGACGACGGGGAGACCCACGCCTTCGGCCTTGGAGTAGAAGATCGCATCGCTCTTGGCGAGGCCGGCGGCAAAGGCGTTGACGAGAATGTTGCCGTTGTAGCGGGCGTCGAACTCGACTTCGCCGCCGACGGTCGGAACGCCGAAGGAATTGCCATAGCCGCCGACGCCGGCAACGACGCCGGAAACGAGGTGGCGGGTCTTCGGATGATCAGGCGCGCCGAAGCGGAGCGCATTCATCGCAGCAACCGGACGGGCGCCCATGGTGAAGACGTCGCGCAGGATGCCGCCGACGCCGGTCGCAGCGCCCTGGTAGGGCTCGATATAGGACGGGTGGTTGTGGCTCTCCATCTTGAAGACGACGCAGTCGCCATCATCGATATCGACCACGCCGGCGTTTTCGCCCGGCCCCTGGATGACGCGCGGGCCTTTGGTCGGCAGCGTGCGCAGCCACTTCTTCGAGGACTTGTAGGAGCAGTGCTCGTTCCACATCGCCGAAAAGATGCCGAGCTCGGTGAAAGTCGGCTCGCGCCCGATCAGGCTCAGGATGCGCTCGTATTCGTCGGGCTTCAGCCCGTGCGATGCGATGAGGTCCGGGGTGATGGGGCGGGTGTTCGAAATCGTCATCGTCGACCGTCAAATCCTTCGGGCGGCGCGCAATCCACTTAAGAGGAATATGGCGCGTGCGAACCGCAACAGACACAGGGAGCGCTTTGCGGCTTCTTTAGCCTATGCTGCGGCGCGGCGCGACAGAAAAATACGGGCGATCAACAGCGGTTGACGCCCGTATAAGCTTTGCAGAAGGCAGTGCGGCGACCAGCGTCAGAACTTGTAGCCGAGCGCAAGGCCGGCGCGTGTCAGGCCGTTGTTCGGACCGTCGCACAGATTGGCATGCGAAGCATGTTCCACGGTCGCCGAGACGTTCCAGTGCTCGTCGAGGCGGACGCCAGCAGCGGCGTATTCGCGGAAGAGAAGGCGGCAGCCGAGTTGGGGACCGGAACCATTGGGGTCATCGAGGTCGCCGTCATGAATCGTGCCGCCGGCGCCGAATTCGACAAACAGGCGCTGGGTCATGTCGAAGGTCCAGCTCAAACCGCCATAGGCCTGATTGACCCCGTTAGACGACGTCGCAACCGCCGCGCCGGTATAGACCCGTGGGCGCAGCAGTTTTTCGCCGAGGTCGGTCGCCCCATCGGCGTCGAACGGGTCGAAGTACACGGTGAATGACGGAAAGACCCCGTCTTCCTGTTTATCGCCGGCAGCGATCGACGTCGTCACGCCGAAGCGCATTTCGTCGAAAACGCCGTCCGCGGCAAGGGCCGGGGCGGCGGAGGTCAACGTGGTCGTGGCGAGAAAAAGATATGCGATGCGACGCGACGAGGCGGGGCTGAACGGTAGCGGCATGCGGAATCCTTAAAGGCGAATCATATGCGCAAAACTGCTAAAGTAGTATGTTGCGCAAGCTTGCCCGAAAGTCACCCCGAGGATTTCTGTAGTCACTCAAAACTATCGTAGCCCGCCCGGCCGCTGTCGAGCAGCCGCTTCAGCGCCTGAAAACCTGCTCTTACCTGGGCTCGGTCCGGCGGCGAGGAAAAACCGATGCGAATGCGGTGGAAGACGCGGTCGGTTCGTCCGGCCTTGAACTCGTCCTCGTCGTCGACGAGCACGCCCTCCTGCAGGGCAGCCTGCTTGAAGGTGCCGGAGAGCCAGGGGTCGGGCAGCTTCATCCAGAGGAACGGAATACAGGGGTGCGAGGTGAACTCGATGCCTTCGAAGATTTCGCGGGCCATCGCCTCGCGGGCGCGCACCTCTTCAATGCCCTTGCTGCGCAGGATTGCAGCCGAACCGGAAAGCACGAGGCGCGCGCAGAGCTCAGCCAGGATGAACGGCAAACCGCCGCTCACCATCTTGTGGGCAATGCGGATACGTTGGCTGAAATGCGGAGGGCAGGCGACCCAGCCGCCGCGGACACCGGCAGCGACCGACTTCGAAAGACCGCCAACCAGGAAGGTGCGTTCCGGCGCAAGCTCCGCCAAGAGCGGCGTCTGATCACCGGTCATGGCGCCATAGAGATCGTCCTCAACGAGCCAGACGCCATATTTGCGGGCGATGTCGGCGATCGCCTGGCGGCGCGCGAGCGGCATGACGGCGACGGTCGGATTCTGTGCGCTGGGCATCAGGAACGCGAGCTTCGGATGTTGCTGCGCGCAGACGCGCTCGAAATCCTCGGGGATCATGCCAAACTCGTCGCTTTCGACCAGCGTCGTCCGGCGGCCGACCAGGCCGGCGCTGCGGCTCACCTGCGAATAGGTGAGCGTCTCGAAGGCGATACGGTCGCCAGGCGCGGTAACCGCAGTGATGACGGCAACCACGCCCGCATGGGCACCGAGCGTCGGCACGATGTTTTCCGGCTTCGGGCGGAAGCCGCCGCGCGCCAGCCATAGGCAACCCGCCTCGAACCAGTGATCCGGGAAGTTGCGGGCGTAGCTTGCAATGTCCGCATGGTGGTCGTGACTGATCTCGCCAAGCACCTCGCTCAAGACCGTGCCTTGGCCGATATCGGGTGCAGCTGTGCTGTCGAACCTCAACTTGCCGGCAGGCGCCACAAGCGGCCGGGTGCCGGCGAGCGAGGTCGTCAGCGGATCCGCCTGCTCCGGCGGACGGCTTTCGGGATGATCTAGTACATAGGTGCCGCGACCGACTTCACCGCTCACAAGTCCGCGTTCGCGGACGATGTTATAGGCGCGTCCAATCGTGCCGATTGTCACGCCGATGTCGTAGGCGAGGTTGCGCTGCGGTGGCAATTTGGCGCCGACGGGCAGGGCGCCGTTGCCAATTGCCTGTTCGATCTGGTCGGCAATCCGCGCATAAAGCGGACCGTGACCCTGCTGAATGTCCGGGAGCCAATTTGTCATAGTGACAATTCTTTAGATTACAGCGCGGAATATGTCAATTATCACCAATACAGCGATAGCAATCGCTGCATTGGGGTTATCAATGAGTACAATCGATACAATTTGTTTGTCCCGCTCGGAAGCGAAGTCCGTCGAACGCACCAGCACATTGTTTGGTGGCGACTATTCAGAGGAACGCGAAAGCGTACTGAAGCGCCTATGGGGGCTCTATTGCAAGCTGGCAGCGAAGCGACGCGGTCGTCTGGCGCTCGGGGAAATGAGCAATTGGCAACTCAGGGATATCGGTGTTTCCGAGAAGGACGCGCGCCAGGAATCGACTGTCCCGTTCTGGCGCTAGCCTTTCGGGCAAGAACCACTCAAGAACAATACAAAAGGGCCGGCGCATCGCTGAGGTGCACCGGCCCTTGGATCAATTCGCCAATTCGACTGAGGTCTACTTGCAGCCCTGTCCGCCGGCAGCCCAGCGCTTGATATCGGCGGCCATGCGCGTGCCGACGGGTTCGCTCATTAACGGTCCGAAGGCCTGCAGGCGTGCCGGGTTGCCCTCAGCCTGAACGACGGCGAGCGGGCGTGCTTCCGGCGATTTGCGCGGCACGATCAGTATGCGCGGGCGGCCGGAGAAGGAATTAAGCTCCGGCGCCAGGCGATAGGACTTGAACTCGGAATCGCCCGATTTGAACCAGCAGCCGTTGGCGCCAAGCGCCACGCGCTCCATGGTCGGCAGTGCAGCCGTGTTCGGGCTCGGTGCCGGCGGCTTCGGCGATTGGCACGAAGCGAGAAGGGTCAGGCCAAACGTTGCGCAGGCAAGGCCGGCCAGGCGTGCAGGGACAAATGAAGGCATCGACGGTCTCGCTCGCATTTGGGGGGTCGGTCGGATGCCTTCTATCAGCCGGATGGTTAAGCGGCGATTACTTCGAGCGCCGAAGCGAAGAGGCCGCGGCCGTCGGAGCCGCCATGCGCCGCTTCGATCAGGTTTTCCGGATGCGGCATCATGCCGAGCACGTTGCCCTCGGCATTCATCACGCCGGCGATATCGTTCATCGAGCCGTTCGGGTTGGTGCCTTCGGCATAGCGGAACACCACCTGGCCATTGCCTTCGATCGTCTTCAGCGTCTCGGCATCGGCGAAGTAGTTGCCGTCGTGGTGGGCGACCGGCGAGCGGATGATCTGGCCCTTCGAATAGGCGCGGGTGAAGTCGGTCTCGGCATTGACCACTTCGAGCTTGATCTCGCGGCAGACGAACTTGAGCGAGGCATTGCGCATCAGCGCGCCTGGCAGGAGGCCGGCCTCGACGAGGATCTGGAAGCCGTTGCAGACGCCGAGAACCTTGACGCCCTTTTCCGCCTTGGCCTTGATCGCCTGCATGACCGGCATGCGCGCTGCGATCGCGCCACAGCGCAGATAGTCGCCATAGGAGAAGCCGCCCGGGATGACGATCAGATCGACATCGGGGATATCCGTTTCCGTCTGCCAGACGGTGACCGGAGCCTTGCCGGAAATCTTGGTGAGGGCCGCGATCATGTCGCGGTCGCGGTTGAGGCCCGGAAGCTGAACGACGGCTGACTTCATATCTCTGTCTCCGTTAGCGGCGAGATCAAATCTTGATGCCCCACCCCGACGAGCCAGGCATCTCCCGATCGCAGCACCGCTCCGTTGGGCGTTCGTGCTGCTTCGGCGTTTCTTAACGTCTGGATCCGCGCCCGAAGGCACGGACCGATCTTCATGCCTGATCGATCAGGCGAACGAGATGCTGTAGTTCTCGATCACCGTGTTGGCGAGCAGCTTTTCGCACATCGCCTTGAGGTCTTCTTCGGCCTTGGCCTTGTCTGTGGATTCGATCTGCAGATCGAAAACCTTGCCCTGACGGACCTGGCCGATGCCGTCGAAGCCGAGTGCGCCGAGCGCACCTTCGATTGCCTTGCCCTGCGGATCGAGAACGCCGTTCTTCAGCGTCACGGTTACACGTGCCTTGATCACTTTGATTTTCCCCGAAAGTTATTTCACCAGAACCGGACCGGTGCCGCGCACGGGTTCGTTCTCGTTCATGATGCCAAGACGGCGGGCGACTTCCTGGTAGGCCTCGACGAGGCCGCCAAGGTCGCGGCGGAAGCGGTCCTTGTCGAGCTTCTCGCGGGTCTCGATGTCCCAGAGACGGCAGCTATCCGGCGAGATCTCGTCGGCGAGCACGATGCGCATCATGTCGCCCTCGAACAGACGGCCGCACTCGATCTTGAAGTCGACGAGCTGAATGCCGACGCCCAGGAACAGGCCCGAAAGGAAGTCGTTGATGCGGATGGCGAGCGCCATGATGTCGTCGAGTTCCTGGGGGCTTGCCCAGCCGAAGGCGGTGATGTGCTCTTCGGAGACCATCGGGTCTTCCAGTGCATCGGCCTTGTAGTAGAACTCGATGATCGAACGGGGGAGAACGGTGCCTTCCTCGATGCCGAGGCGCTTGGACAGCGAGCCGGCGGCAACGTTGCGCACGACAATCTCGAGCGGGATGATCTCGACTTCCTTGATCAACTGCTCGCGCATGTTGAGGCGGCGGATGAAGTGCGTGGGGATGCCGATCTTGTTGAGATGCGTGAAGATGTACTCGGAAATACGGTTGTTCAGCACGCCTTTGCCGTCGATGACGTCATGCTTTTTCTTGTTGAAGGCGGTCGCGTCGTCCTTGAAAAATTGGATGAGCGTACCTGGCTCCGGACCCTCATAGAGGATCTTGGCCTTGCCCTCGTAGATACGGCGGCGACGATTCATGGATTCTGTCTCTGTGGTTGTTGGCGCTCTTGGGTCGCGCGCGTGGAATATCTCTCGGGGTCCATAACCGAAAAGAACGGATTTCACAATCGGCGTATCTTCCCGTCCCCTTGAATTGCGTAGGGCGCCCGCGCGTCTCTACCTGGACGCGTCAAGGTCGCCGTGTCACTTTGGGCGCTGCGACGTTTGTAGTCCCTGAATTGAACGCAATTTCAGGAACCATCCGAAGGGTAACATGAAAGTCATCAAACCGGAAAACTACGCATTGCAGTTTGACCTCCGTTTTGGTTTATGGCGATAACTGTTTCCGGCATGGAATTTTCAGGGAGATCGATTGATGACGACGATGCAGGATCGCGAAAAGGCCTTCGAGGCGAAGTTTGCGCTGGACGAAGAGCTGAAGTTCAAGGCTGAAGCGCGCCGCAACAAGCTTGTCGGTCTCTGGGCTGCCGGTCTGCTCGGCAAGGCCGACGCCGACGCCTACGCCAACGAAGTGGTGGTTGCCGACTTCGAAGAGGCCGGCCACGAAGACGTCGTCCGCAAGATCAAGGCCGACTTTGACGCTGCAGGCGTTGCCCAGACGGAAGATCAGATCCGCTTGCGGATGCTCGAGCTTCTCGGCGAAGCCGTCCAGCAGATCCAGAACAAGTAAGTCTTCAGGCACCAATGCCGACCATTCACGCCCGGCCATAAAGCCGGGCGTTTTTATTTGTCCTCCGTGCCGAAGACCGGCTTCCATCCGCGCCGCAGGCGCCGTTCGAGCTCCAGACGATCCATCGGGCGGGCCAGCGCGTAGCCCTGCAGCACATCGCAGCCGAGATCCCGCAGCATCGCTGCATGCTCCCAGGTCTCGACGCCTTCGCCGACGACCTCGATGTTGAGCGAATGGCCGATGTCGATGATCGCGCGGACCAGCTTGGCCTGTTTCGGGCTCTCCGTGATCGGTCCGACCAGCGCCCGGTCGATCTTGAGCCGCGCCGGATTGAGATTGAGCAGGCCGATGATCGAGGCGTGCCCGGTGCCGAAGTCGTCGATCTCCACCTCGATCCCAAGCGCGCCGAGGGCCGAGATGGTCTCGGCGATCTCATCTTCCGGATCGTCGAGGAAGATGGATTCGAGCAATTCGAACGAGAGGACGCCAGGGGCGATCTGCAGATCACGCAGGTCGGCGATCAGGCCGGGATCACGCAGGCGCGGCGACGACATGTTGACCGAGATCTTGGGAATCGCGAAGCCGGACCGCCGCCAGGACTGAAAGTCGGCATAGGCGAGCTCCACGACCTTTCGGTCGATGGCCGGCAGGACATTGATCTCCTCGGCGATCTTCAGGAAATGGAAGGGGGCGAGCACCCCGCGCTCGGGGTGGTTCCAGCGGACCAGAGCCTCGACACCGGTTATCTCGAGCGAACGCGCATCGAATTGCGGCTGATAGTAAACCGTGAACTGCCCTTCCTCGATCGCCTGGCGAATATCGTCGCCGATCCGTTTGGCAGTCAGAATTTGTGTCTGGATCTGCTCCGAAAAGGCTTCGACCCGGTCCCGGCCGAGGCTCTTTGCCCGGTAGAGCGCGATGTCGGCGTTCATCAACAACTGCTTCGCATCGAAATCGTCATGCCCTTTCCAGGCAATGCCGATGCTCGCGCCCAGGCGGCAGAGCTGGCCCTCGTAGGGAATGGGGCGACGGAAGGCGTGCACGATACGCTCGGCAAGCTCGGAGAGCTGCGGCAGGTTGCGACCGCGGCGGCAGAGAATGACGAATTCGTCGCCGCCGATGCGGGCAATGAAATCGTCATGTCGAGCGTGCGCGCGAAGGATGGCAGCGGCATGGGTCAGCATGGCATCACCAGCCTGGTGCCCAAGCGTGTCGTTGATCTGTTTGAAACGATCGAGGTCGATATGCAGGATGGCGTTGACCGCGACGTTTTCCGCCAGCATTTGGTCGAGGTAGCGCCGGTTGGGCAGATCCGTCAGGTAGTCGTGCAGGGCGTTGTATTCGATCCTGATCCGCGCCAGCTCGAGCTCGCGGTTGCGCGCTTCGGCGGAAGCCTGGGCCTGGCGCAAGTCCTCCTGCAATGCGATGTCTTCGGTGACGTCCCAGTTCGCCCCGATGAGCTTTCGCGTCCCGAGATGATCGATATAGGTCGCCGCATTGGAGCGGATATGCCGGATCGTGCCGTCCGGGCGCACGATCCGAAAGGCATTGCTGTAGGGCTTGCCGGAAGCGATGCCTTCGTTGGTCCGAGCGATGACCTTGTCGCGGTCGTCGGGATGCAGGGTGTTTTCCCAGGATTCGGAGCTCGGCGGCCCATCACTTGGGTCGAGGCCGTAGATCTCGAACATGCGCTCGTCCCAGTCGTCCCTCTGGGCGTCGAGGTTGAAGTCGAACACGCCGATCTTCGAAACGCCGAGAGCGAGCCTCAGGCGGCGAGAGACCTCTTCGAGACGGGCCTCCGCCTCCTTGCGCGCCGTGATGTCCGTGTCCGTCCCGATGATGCGGGAGGGTCTGCCATCCGGCCAATAGGCAACGGACGCGCCACGGCTCTCGATCCAGACCCAATGCCCGTCCGCATGGCGCTCGCGGTACTCGAAGGTGTTGAACACAGCCTCGCCGGAATCCTGCCGCTCGATTGCGGCACGCACATGCGCGTGGTCGTCGGGGTGGACGTTCTGGATCCAGGTCTCAAGACTACCGTCGACTTCGGCATCGTCGGGCAGGCCACGAAGCCGCTTCCAGGTGGTGGAGTAAAACAGGTTCCCGGTTTCGAAGTCGTGGTCCCACACGCCTTCAAGTGCGCTGTCGAGCGCATATTTCCAGCGGGTTTCGTCGTTGCGAAGACCGGCGATTTCGTCGACGAGCTCATGGGCGGGGAGCATCAGCAGGAGAAAGGCGTCCTGGTCGGCAAAAAGCACAGGTGACCAGGAGACAAGCATCGGCAGCGGACCGGAGAGGCTTTCGAAACGGAGCGTCGTGGACGCGGTCGTCGTGGGCGGCAAGATGTTCCGCGCCGGCAACAGCGGCCGGTCCTCATCCAGCACGAGATCTGCGAGAAGGGCTTTGCGGAGCGAAGCGGGTGTCCTTAGCAGCAGTTCGCCGGCGCGCGCGTTGGTCGTTAGGATCCGTCCCAGATCATTGGCAATGATTGCTCCGGCCGGCAAGCGCTCCAGAGCGGCCTGCGTGAGAACATCCGAATTCGCCGGCGCGCCACGCGCACCTTTGGTGAGACCTTCGTTGACGGCCACTTATCCCATGTCCAGCGTTTGCGGCCGCATTTCCAAGGCACGGGGAGCCGGAAATCAGGCTGCAAATCAAGATTCGACAACGCTCAACGCCCCTTGAGGACGAGTCACGTTGCCATGCCAAACGATGATGACCGCGGACAATGAACGTCGGATTAATGGGAAGCCGTCAACCAGGGCGGCGAAGCATCAGGGCTTCAGGCGGCTCAGGAACTGAGCAAACACCATCGTTCCCTCCGGCCAGGGGCCATGCCCGGACTCGGTGTTGATATGGCCCGATTCGCCGGCGTCGACGAGCAGCGAACCCCAGGCATTGGCGATATCGTCTGCGTGTTCGTAGGAACCGAAAGGATCGTTGCGGCTTGCAACCATCAGCGACGGGAACGGCAGGGGATCACGCGGATAGGGGCCGAATGTCATCAGATGCTTCGGGCGGATCGTTGGATTGGCCACATCCGGAGGTGCTACCAGGAAGGCGCCAGCGATCGGCTTGTTGAAGTGGGGCAGGGCGTGCACGGCGGTCGCGACGCCAAGCGAATGGGCGACGATGACGACCGGCTTTTCCGCCGCATTGACCTCTTCGATCATGCGCGCCACCCAATCTTCACGCACGGGCTTTGCCCACTCCGCCTGCTCGACGCGGCGCGCGGTGGACATCTTGCGCTCCCAGCGGGTCTGCCAGTGCTCCGGTCCGGAGTTGGTGTAGCCAGGGACAATGAGGATATGGGCGTCGGATACTTTCATAGTGGCCGCGATGTGGCGCTGAAAGCGGCCGAAGTCAAGACCTGCAACGCCGTGCGCTATTTGAGAGGCGCCATGGTCGCAGCAGCACCTCGAAGGACTGGATGTTTTCATCCCTGGATCGGTGACGACCTGGAGAAACAGGCAGCAGGCGACAGCGCCTTCATTTTCTGTATAATCGCCATGACGGTCGCGGTTGGTGCGACTTTGTTTCGTCGCATCTCTGTTCCGCGGCCGCTCTAGTTCGTTGAGGAGTGAGCCATGACAACATTCCATGTTCTGTCGGGGGCGGATGCGAGTGTCGCCCACCCCGGGATAAAGAAGATTGGTGTCTCGGATGTGTTCGACGCCTTGCGTCTCGGATTTGAAGATTTTCGCGAAAAGCCGTCGCACTACGTCTTTCTATGCC
Source organism: Ensifer sp. EB106-03-01-XG145 (assembly GCF_058792075.1). Taxonomy (NCBI): domain Bacteria; kingdom Pseudomonadati; phylum Pseudomonadota; class Alphaproteobacteria; order Hyphomicrobiales; family Rhizobiaceae; genus Ensifer; species Ensifer sp. EB106-03-01-XG145. The sequence goes on from NZ_JBYTEC010000010.1 coordinate 172,980, forward strand.
TGATCTACCCGATTGCCGGCGCCGTGCTGATTACCTGGAGTGCAGGCGCAAACATGCTGCCGCTGCTTTATCCGCTGGTCTCGGGCTTTGCCCTGATCGGCCCTGTCGCGGCGATCGGTCTTTACGAAATCAGTCGACGGCGTGAACTCGGCATGGACTATTCATGGCCGCATGCGCTTCGCCTGCATCGCTCTCCAGCCTTGCCATCGATCATGGCCGTTGCCGCCATGCTTTTCGTGGTTTTCATTGTTTGGCTGCTGGTGGCCCAGGCGCTCTACGTACAAATCTTCGGGGCCGAACCGCCGGCTTCGATCGCTGCCTTCTGGAACGGCATCATCGGTACCGAACAGGGCTGGAACCTGATCCTCGTCGGTAACGCCGTCGGCTTCGTCTTCGCCGTCATCGTGCTCGCGACAACGGTCGTATCCTTCCCGTTGCTGATCGATCGCGATGTCGGCGCCGTCGCGGCGGTGGAAACATCGATCCGCGCGACCCTCGTCAATCCGGTACCCGTCGCGCTCTGGGGCTTCATCATCGCGGCTGGTCTGGTGGTCGGCTCGATCCCGGTCTTCGTCGGTCTTGCCGTCATCATGCCGATCTTCGGCCACGCCACATGGCATATCTATCGCAAGATGGTGGAGCCAGGTCCGCGCGCCGGTTCACGATAGGCGAGTCACGGCGAGAGCCGACGCAACCTATCAACGCGAAAAGCGCCGCAGGTCAATCGACTTGCGGCGCTTTCAAGCGTCAGCGAAGACCGGTCTTACGGCTTAGCGAAAGTACTTGTAGTAGGAGGAAATCTGCGCCGCCGTGTTGGACGACAGATTGAGCTTGATGCCGATCTTGTCGCCGCGGTACCAGCGTACCATGCCGGTCAGGAAGCCCAGTTCCTCGCTCCTGATCGTCACTTCCTGCCCCGTCTTGGCGCCGATGTCGAAATAGAGCTGGAAACAGATGCCTTCGTCCGAAAGGTCCTTGACGACGCCGTTGCTGGACCCGGTCTTGCAGGTGACCATGCCGGTGATCTTCGTCTGTGTGCGGGCTGCCGCACGCTCCGTACTGTCCTTGTAGGCCATGTGATCCTCGAACCTGAATTGACAGGCCTGGATCGTCACACACGATCACTGAACATCGCGCTAAAAGAAATGCCCGCATTTGAGCGATGTGCGCCAAATGCGGGCATATTCATGAGGTGCAACGCGGGCGCGTGACCCGCGCACAGTCAGGCTCAGCCGAAGACGCGCTTGAAAATCGTGTCGACGTGCTTGGTGTGGTAGCCAAGATCGAACTTCTCGCGGATGTCTTCCTCGGAAAGCGCTGCACGGACTTCCGTATCGGCCAACAGTTCCTCAAGGAAGTCCTTGCCCTGTTCCCAGACCTTCATTGCGTTGCGCTGAACGAGGCGGTAGGCATCCTCACGCGATACCCCTGCCTGGGTCAGCGCCAGCAGCACGCGCTGCGAATGAACCAGACCGCGGAACTTGTTCATGTTCTTGATCATGTTCTCGGGGTAGACGAGCAACTTGTCGATCACGCCGGTCAGGCGGGAAAGCGCGAAGTCGAGCGTCACCGTCGCATCCGGTCCGATCATGCGCTCGACGGAGGAGTGCGAGATGTCGCGCTCGTGCCAGAGGGCAACGTTTTCCATTGCCGGTACCGAGAAGGCGCGGACCATGCGGGCGAGACCCGTCAGGTTCTCGGTCAGTACAGGGTTGCGCTTGTGCGGCATTGCCGACGAGCCCTTCTGGCCCGGCGAGAAATACTCTTCGGCTTCGAGCACTTCGGTGCGCTGCAGGTGACGGATTTCCGTCGCCAGGCGCTCGATCGACGAGGCGATGACGCCGAGGGTGGCGAAGTACATGGCATGACGGTCGCGCGGGATGACTTGGGTCGAAACCGGTTCCGGCTTCAGGCCAAGCGCCTTGGCGACATGTTCTTCCACGCGCGGATCGATGTTGGCGAAGGTGCCGACGGCGCCGGAGATCGCGCAGGTGGCGACTTCCTCACGTGCGGCCAGCAGGCGTTGCTTGCAGCGGTCGAACTCGGCATAGGCAAGCGCCAGCTTGACGCCGAACGTCGTCGGTTCGGCGTGGATACCGTGCGAACGGCCGATCGTCACCGTGTCCTTGTGTTCAAAAGCGCGGCGCTTCAGGGCTTCGAGCAGATGCTCGAGATCCGCGAGCAGCAGATCGGTCGCGCGGACGAGCTGGACGTTGAAGCAGGTGTCGAGCACGTCGGACGAGGTCATGCCCTGGTGGATGAAGCGGCTGTCCGGGCCGACGAATTCGGCAAGATGCGTCAGGAAGGCGATGACGTCATGCTTGGTGACGGCTTCGATCTCATCGATGCGCGCGACGTCGAAGGTGGCAGCGCCGCCCTTCTCCCAGATCGTGCGGGCCGCATCCTTCGGGATCACACCGATTTCGGCAAGCGCATCGCAGGCATGAGCCTCGATCTCGAACCAGATGCGGAACTTGGTTTCCGGCGACCAGATGGCCACCATTTCCGGACGGGAGTAGCGCGGGATCATGGGCTTTAGCTTTCGTCGTCAGTGGAGGATGGCCGTGCCTCTAGCAAAGATAGCCGTGAAGCTCAACGCGTTTGGCTCGTGCGCTCGCTCGCCAGCCACAGGCTGACGCCGACGAGTATAGCACCACCGAGGGGCAGATAGAGGCGAAGCCCCATCACCAGAAACTGGTAGAACGCGATGAGCGAGGTGAAGGCGAGCTGGAGAAACCAGGTCCTGGTGCCGGCAGGCGCGTGCCATTGGGCGTAAAACTGCCGGTAGTCGAGGGCATAGAGCATCGCCGTCATCGCGACGGTGCCGAGCGAAAGGAAGAAGAGGTAAGCCGCAAAACGCGTTTCCGGCCGGCCCCCCAAAGCTGCAAGTCGAGCCAGGAACAGCGATGGCGCCCAGGCCAGAAGCGCCCCGAAGCCGAAGATCAGAAGCAGCTCGGACAGATGAAAGGTGAGAGCACGCTCGCGAAGCCAGAGGCCGCACCAGGCCGAAAGCACCATCGCGCCGCCCCAGAGCGGCGCACCGATGACAAGCTCCCGCATCGTCGGAAGGGATTGGGCGAGCCGGCGTCGACGCAGGACGCCTACCGGCGCCAGATCTGCTTTTGCCTCGACGCCGGCCGCCGCATCGCTCATTTCGCGATCCGGGTCGGGATCGCGATCCAGCGTCCATCGGTTGTGCCTTCGAAGCCGAGCGACTTGACGAGAACCATGATGACGTGGGTTTCGGAGCCATCGTCATTCCGATGGGTGACGGCGCCACCGACCTGATAGCCGGTGGGGCAGCGGCGGCTCTCGGGCAAGCGGCTGTCCTCCTGCAGGACGTCGGTCGCCGGCTTGCCCGCCTTCATCGTCATCGACAGACGAAAGCCTTTGACCTCCTTCAGGAAGTCCTTGCAGATGCCTTCGGGCTCGAAGGTCTTCTCTTCGAGCGTCACCGAATAGGTCTCGCGGAACCCTTCGTCGGCCGCAAAGGAATCGTAGGTCAGCGCCAGCGGCTTGGCGTTCGCCTCGGTGATCGGATTGAAGGCGGCAAGCAGCCCGGGTGCATCAGCCAGGCGATAGGCGTCGATCAAGGGTGCCGCACGGCGGCGTGCCTCGTGACGCGCCTTGGAGAGCGGGCTGCCATCTTCGCGGCTGACGGCGCGCACCGGCGCACCGGGCAAGAAGCTGTCATTGCGCGTATCGATCACATAGATGGTCGAATAGGGAAAGCCGGAGCCATCCTGAACGCCGTATTCCTCGAAGGCGAAGACATTGCCGTCGGCCGAAAAGCCGATCGGCTGGAGCGCGGCATAGTCGCCCGCCAAGGCCGGCGCTGCGGCTGCCGCAGCGCCCAGCAAAAGCACGCCGGGCAGTGCCGCGCGCGGCGTCATCGATAGGCCTTCTCTGCCGGCGTGCGGATCGCCTCGATCGCCGTGCGATAGGCTTCGACGGAGCCGCCCTTGAAGATCGCCGAACCGGCGACGAGAACGTTGGCGCCGGCGCCGGTTGCGAAAGCCGCCGTGTCGGGCGTAATGCCGCCGTCGACTTCGATCTCGATCGGACGATCGCCGATCATCGCCTTGATGCGGCGAATCTTTTCCGCCGTAGCTTCGATGAACTTCTGTCCGCCAAAGCCCGGGTTCACGGTCATGACCAGGATGAGATCAACCTGATCGAGCACGTATTCGATGGCGCTTTCCGGCGTTGCCGGGTTGAGCGAGACACCGGCCTTCTTGCCGAGCGACCGGACGGTCTGCAGCGAACGGTGAAGGTGCGGACCGGCTTCGGCATGCACGGTGAGGATATCGCAGCCGGCTTTCGCAAAGGCTTCGAGGAACGGATCGGCGGGCGAAATCATCAGGTGGCAATCGAACGTCGCATCGGTGTAGCGGCGCAACGACTTGATCACGTCGGGGCCGAAGGTGATGTTCGGCACGAAGTGCCCGTCCATGACATCGAGATGGATCCAGTCGGCGCCGGCATCGACGACGTCGCGGACTTCCTGTCCGAGCTTGGAGAAATCGGCCGCCAGGATCGACGGAGCAATGCGGATAGGATGGGTCATGGCGCACTCCAGCGTGTTTTCCGCGCAATAGCACCGGCTGGCCGCGCAAACAACATGCCTGCGATCAAAGCTGCGTCAGCTGAGCTGCGACCAACACGGCATGAGGTCGTTTTCGGCCGGGGCCGCGTCATGAACGCCACGGGCGATGGCGCGTGCCATCGTCGATGCCGCCACCGCGCCGAGGTCGATGAAATCCTCAAGTGTGGGGGTCTTGCCGCTGGCGCCGGTGGCAAGCGCAAAGATGAGATCGCCGTCGAGCGGCGTGTGCGCCGGCCAGAGCGCTCGGGAAAAACCGTCATGGGCGGCGATTGCCAGGCGCTTCGCTTCGGCCTTTGTGAGCACTGCATCCGTCGCGATGACGGCGATCGTCGTGTTGGCGGCTGCGGACTGCCGGTCGCGGAACTTGATGCGGATATCGGCGGCGTCAGCGGGCAGGGGATGCGGCAGGCCGAGCGCACCGAACTCGCCATCAAGCTCGAAGGGTGCGGACCAGAAATGCCTGCTATCTCCAACGGTCGCCGAGCCGAGCGCGTTGACCGCGACGAGCGCGCCGATGGTGATGCCGCTTGGCAGAACGGTCGATGCCGAGCCGAGGCCGCCCTTGAAGGCGGCGGTCAGAGCGCCGGTACCGGCGCCGGCGGTTCCGGTCGCGAACGACGGGCCGGCGCGACGAACCGCCTCGAAGCCGAGTTCGCGATAGGGCGGGTAACGTCCCCAGTCCTTGTCGCCGCCGTTGATCAGGTCGAACAGGATGGCGGTGGGCACGATCGGTATCCGGTGCGGACCGACGGCAAAGCCGCGGCCCATTTCTCTTAGCGCGGCCTGGGCTCCGGACGCAGCATCGAGGCCAAAGGCCGAACCGCCGGAAAGCACCAGGGCGTCGACTGTCTGCACCGTATTGTGCGGGTCGAGCAGATCGGTTTCCCGCGTTCCGGGCGCGCCGCCCAGCACCTGAACCGCAGCGGTTGCCGGGGGATCGCAGAGGATGGCGGTGACGCCGGATTTCAGCCGGTGATCCTCGGCATTGCCGACCGTCAGGCCCTCAACGTCGGTAATCAGGTTCAGCGGTCCGGTGCGCATCATTGGGCGGTTCCTTCGGCAGGCGCGGGCACGAAGCGGCTGCCTTGCCACTGCATCAGGCGATAGGGATTTTCGGCGCGCTCGTGCTGCGCGTTGAAGGCAATGGGGCCGAGCACGGTCGGATAGGGTCCTTTGGCGAATGCGTCGAGAAGGGGCTTGTCGTCCTTTTCCGCCTGGTCCTTGGCTTGCTCGAGCAGGGAGACCGCCGCAAAGGCGGACAATACGTAGCCATCCGGTTCGGTTCCGGCGGCGCGCAAGGCATCCGCGACCGGTTTGCCCTCGGGCGATTGCGATGCGTCCGGCAAGGTGACCGCGAAAACGCCATCGGCGAGCGGCACGGTGAGATCGGCGGCATTCAGCGCATCGCCGCCGAGCAAGGCGAGGCTCGCGCCTTCGCCTTGCGCATCGCGCGCGATCACCGCCGTGTCCTGCCTGTCGCCGCCGGTAAAGACATGGGTCGCGCCGCTCTTCACCAGTCGCCGCACCAGGTTGACCTGCTGCTCCTGGGCGGGCCGATAGGTGTCGGTGAAGACCGGTGTCAGCCCAATTTCGCCGAGGGCGGAGCGTACGCTTTCAACCAGTTCCCGGCTGTGGATGGTTCCATCGTCGATCAACGCGATCGGCTTGTCCTTCCAGCGCTGGACGATGGTGTCGACGATGCTGGCAGCCTCGGCGTTACCGCTCGGCGCAAGACGGAAGAGCGGCCACTTCTTCTTCAGCGCATCTTCCATCAGGACATCGGAACGCACACTGAGGGTGATGGCGGGAAGGCCCGCTTCGGCAAGTGCCGGAAGTGTGGCGTCCAGGCTTTCGGTGCAGAGAAACCCGATCGCTGCCTCGGCGCCGGCCGCAAGCAGCGCCTTGGTCAGCGCTTCATTGCCGGCCGTATCGCAACTCTCTGGAATGACGACGATCTCACTGCCGCGATCGCCGGCCTGGAACGCGGCGCCATCGATGATCTGCTTGCCGAGAGGTGCAAACGGGCCTTCGACCGGCGCGACGACGGCCACCTTGATGCCGGCTGCCGCGGCGGGTGCGGCCTGTACCAGTCCGGCCACGACAAGGCTGGCGACGATCGATCGAAGCATTCATTTTCTCCGCTGCCGCATTTTCCCCGGATCAGGAGGGATCCTGACCCTGCGGCGAGCCCAAACATTGCCTTATCCGTGCCGGTCGCGACGGGCGCGCGGCACGGTAGTGGCCGCATGTTTTAAGGATGTGCCCTGCCGCGTCAAAGGAAAAGATGTGACTTCGGCCGCGGATGGTTCTATCCGCGTCGCTGGCGTGTCGCAGATCTGCAAGATTCTCCTTGCAGCGGGTTTCATATTTCCCGGTACTGTCTATGTATGTGGCTGACTTCGCTCGGAGAAAGAATTGTTGGACAAGAGCCGGCTGGACCCCATCAGTTACCGCGACGCCATGAGTCGCCTGGCCGGTCACGTGCAGATCATCACCGTGGCCGATGGTGTCGAGCGGCGCGGTGTCACGGTCACCGCATCCTGCTCCGTGTCCGACAGTCCGCCGACGATTCTGGCCTGCCTCAACGGCGCCAATCCGCGCAATGAGATCTTCACGCGCAGCGACAGTTTCGCGCTCAATCTGCTTGGCGATGAACATCGCGCCATGGCACACGCTTTTTCCGGCCGCGATCAGCTCGACATGGATCTGCGCTTTGCCCTTGGCAAGTGGACCAAGCTGACGACAGGCTCTCCGATCCTCACCAACGCGATCGCTTCGTTCGATTGCCGGCTCATCGAGGTGAAGACGATCGCCACGCATCTGGTGCTTTTCGGCGAAGTCGTCGATGTCGCCATCGGACCGGCGCGGCCGCCACTCATTTATGTGGACCGCGGATACCACTCGCTATAAGTTTTACGTGGCGAGATTTCGTGCCCATCGAGACATGAGAAGATCGCCGTAAGCCTTTGAGTTGGAAGGGTGAGTTCATTCGCTTTTCAACATCAAGTTATCGATTCGAGCCGTGGCGGAGGAGACATGGCGACACAGGCGACCACAGCCCTGCCGCAGTCCATCGAGGAGACGATGGCGCTGCTGGAGGCGCATGACTATCTCGCGGGAACGGCGCTGGCGACGGTGCTGTTTCTGGCGCTCAGGATGAAGCGCCCGCTCTTTCTCGAGGGCGAAGCAGGCGTCGGCAAGACCGAGATCGCCAAGGTTCTGGCAAAGGCGCTCGATCGGCCTCTGATCCGGCTGCAATGTTATGAGGGCCTCGACGTCGCCTCGGCCGTCTACGAATGGAACTATCCGGCACAGATGCTGGAAATCCGCCTATCGGAAGCAGCCGGCAAGGTCGATCGAAAACGGATCGAAAGCGATATCTTTTCCGAACGGTTCCTGATCCGCCGCCCGGTCCTGCAGGCAATTTCTTCCAGCGCGGGCCGCGCGCCTGTCTTCCTGATCGACGAGCTTGACCGGACAGATGAGGCCTTCGAGGCGTTCTTGCTCGAAGTTTTGTCCGACTTCCAGGTCACGATACCGGAACTTGGAACAATCCGGGCGGACGAACCGCCAATCGTCATCATCACCACCAACCGCACCCGCGAAATCCATGACGCGCTCAAGCGGCGCTGCCTCTATCACTGGGTCGATTATCCCAAGGCGGCGCAGGAGCTGGAAATCATCCGCCGCAAGGTTCCCGGCTGCAACGCGACGCTGTCGCGCGAAGTCATCGCCTATGTGCAGCGGCTGCGGACGATCGACCTCTTCAAGAACCCCGGCGTCGCCGAAACGATCGACTGGGCAACGGCCCTGACGGAACTCGACCGGCTGGCGCTCGATCCGGAAACGATCGCCGATACGCTCGGAACATTGCTCAAGTATCAGGACGACATCGCCAGGATAGAGGGTGCCGAGGGGCGCAAGCTACTCGCCGAAGTCAAGGCGGAACTGCTGGCAGCGGGCTGACCATGGAGGAGCGGGAGCAGCACAGGGATGGTGCCATTGTCCCGCCGCCAGGGGAAAGCGACGGCCGGCTTGCCGACAACATCGTCTTCTTCGCACGCGCCCTGCGTCGCGCCGGCATCAAGATCGGGCCCGGTGCCATCGCCGATGCCATCGATGCGGTGGCACTGATCGGAATCGGCGGCCGGGATGCGTTTTACGCCGCACTGCAATGCGTCTTCGTGAAGCGCCACGAGGACCAGCCGGTGTTCGACGAAGCCTTTCGGCTGTTCTGGCGCTCGCGCGGCCTCGTCGAGAAGATGATCGCGATGATGTCGCCGCTGGCGCCGGAGCGCGAAAGCGAGCGGCACCAGCGGCGTGCCGGCGAGACACGCGTCAGCGATGCGTTGCTTTCCGGGCACGAAGCGGATCGACCGCCACGTGAGGAACCCGAGATCGATATCGATGCGCGCTTCACGGTTTCGGGCCGCGAGCTCCTGCGTCGGGCCGATTTCGCGCAGATGAGTGCTGCCGAACTTGCCGAGGCGAAACGCGCCCTTGCCGCGCTGACGCTGCCGATGGACCGTGTCGTAACCCGTCGCTTCCGCCCATCGAAGAGGCAGATCCGCATCGACCCGCGCGCCACCATGCGTGACGCGATGCGTTTCGGCGGGGAACTGATCCTGCCGCGGTTCCGGGAGCGGCGTGTGGTGCATCCGCCGCTCGTCGTGCTTGCCGACATCTCGGGCTCGATGAGCCAGTACACCCGCATCTTTCTGCATTTCCTGCATGCGTTGACCGAGGAGCGGCGGCGCGTGCACACCTTCCTGTTCGGCACACGGCTGACCAATGTCTCCCGCCAGTTGCGCAATCGCGATCCGGATGCCGCGATCGACGACTGCGTGGCTGCGGTGAAGGACTGGTCCGGCGGTACGCGCATTGGCGAAACGCTGCATGAATTCAACAGACGCTGGTCGCGGCGCGTGCTCGGACAAGGCGCCATCGTGCTGATGATCACCGATGGCCTGGAGCGTGACGATGTGGGCGATCTTGAAATCGAAATCGATCGACTGCACCGGTCCTGCCGCCGGCTGATCTGGCTCAACCCGCTGCTGCGCTTCGACGGCTTCGAGGCGCGTGCGCGCGGCGTCAGAGCGATGCTGCCGCATGTTGACGAATTCCGGGCGGTGCACAATCTTGAATCGATTGGGGAACTGGTGAAGGCGCTTTCCGGGCAGGGTTCCCGGCAGGCTAACCCGCGGCGGTTCCTCAGATCTTGATCTGTCCGGCGGGAGGGTGGCAACATGCTGGAAGCTGCAAATGTTCTGGATCCGCTCGACATCGCCCAAGCCTGGATGAAGGAAGGGCGTAAGGTGGCGATTGCCACCGTGATCGAAACCTGGGGCTCGGCGCCGCGCCCCGTCGGCAGCCATCTGGTGATCGACGGCGACGGCAATTTTCAGGGCTCGGTTTCCGGCGGCTGCGTCGAAGGCGCCGTCATCACCGAAGCGGCAGATGTCATCGCTTCGGGCGCGCCAAGGATCCTCGATTTCGGCGTTGCGGACGAAACCGCCTGGCGCGTGGGACTTTCCTGCGGCGGCAGGATCCGGGTCCTTGTTGAACGGGTCGAAGGCTAGCGATGGAACGGAGGATTCTTGAAGCACTCAATGCGGCGCGTTCGGCGCGTCGGGCGGTTGTCACTGTCAGCGCTCTAGCCGGCAGCAGCAGCCAGGTCTATCTCGAGGGCGATGATTGTCCGGATGTCTGGCGCGGCCCGGTCGCGCGCGCCCTGCAATCCGGCAAGGCCGGGATCGTGGAGACGGAGCAGGGCTCTTTCTTCCTCAATGTCTACTTGCCGCCGCCACGCATTCTCGTCATCGGCGCCGTGCATATTTCACAGGCCTTGGCCCAGCTGGCGCCCGTTGCCGGTTTCGACATGACGATCATCGATCCGCGTACTGCCTTCGCAACGCCGGAACGTTTCGCAGGCGTCGAGCTCATCGCCGAATGGCCCGAGGATGCCCTGAAACAGAGGCCGCTCGACCGCTTCACCGCCGTGCTGGCCGTCACCCATGATCCGAAAATCGACGACGAACCAATCCGGGTCGCCCTTGCAGCCGGCTGTTTCTACGTCGGCGCGCTCGGCAGCCGGAAAACCCATGCGACACGGGTCGAACGGTTGCGACAGGCCGGTGTTTCCGATGTTGACATAGCCCGCATCCGCGCACCGATCGGCCTCGATATCGGTGCGGCGAGCCCGGCCGAGATCGCCGTCGCCATCCTGGCCGAAATCATCGAGGCGCTACGGCGCCGCGATACCAGCCATGTCAAAGGAGTGATTGCGTGAGGTTCGGGCCGGTCAAGACCAGCGAAGCGGAGGGCGCCATGCTGGCGCATGCGGTCAAGACGGATGAGATCCGGCTGCCGAAGGGTCACCGGCTTTCGCCCGCCGATATCGCCGCCTTGATCGCCTGCGGCACGCTGGAGGTGGTTGTTGCGCGCCTTGACCCCGGCGATCTCATGGAAGACGAGGCCGCAACGCGCATTGCGGCGGCAATTGCACCCGACCACCTGCGCTTCTCTCAGGCGGCAACCGGGCGTGTGAACGTCTACTCTCGGGTTGCCGGCCTCTTCGTCGCGAAGCGCGACACCGTCAACCGATTGAACCGCATCGATCCCGCCATCACGCTCGCCTGCCTTGCCGACCATGTGCCTGTGCAGGCCGGCGACATGGTCGCGACGATCAAGATCATTCCACTCGCCGTGGCCGGCCAACTCGTCGAGGAAGCACAGAAGCTGCTCCGGAGCCATGCCGCCTTCGAAGTAAAACCCTTTTCCGCGCGACGCGCAGCGCTAATAGCAACTCAGTTGCCGACACTGAAACCCCAGGTCATGGACAAGACGAAAACCATCCTGGCGGCTCGCCTGCGGCAATCGGGAAGCGAGCTTGTGACCGAGCGACGCGTCGCACACACGGAAGGCGCGGTCGCCGCGGCAATCGACGAACTCCAGGCCGACCATGACCTGCTGGTGGTCTTCGGTGCTTCCGCTGTCGCCGATCCGGATGATGTGATTCCCGCGGCGGTTCGTCGGGCAGGCGGCGTCGTCGATCATGTCGGCATGCCCGTCGATCCCGGCAATCTTCTCGTTCTTGGCCGTGTCGGCGAGATCCCCGTGATCGGGGCTCCCGGATGCGCCCGCAGCCCGCGCGAGAACGGATTCGACTGGATCCTCGACCGTATCCTCGCCGGCGAGTGGCCGAGCTTCGACGACATAACCGGCCTTGGCGTCGGTGGTTTGCTCGGCGAAATCCCGACCCGGCCGCAGCCGCGTGAAAAAGCAACGGCGTTGCCGTTAGGACCGGTCGAGATCGTCGTTCTGGCCGCCGGCCGCGCCAGCCGGATGGGACCGGACGGCGGGCACAAGCTGCTGGCGACCTTTGACGGCGTGCCGCTGGTTCGCCGCAGCGTCGAGGCAGCGATTGCTGCGGCCCCCGGCGGGGTTGTCGTGGTCACCGGCCACCGCGAGACCGATATCCGCGCTGCGTTGGAGGGTCTGCCCGCGAAGCTCGTCTCGAATCCAGACTACATGTCCGGAATGGCCTCATCTCTGACGATTGGACTTTCGGCCATCAACGAGCGATCCGCGGGCATGTTGGTCATGCTCGCCGACATGCCGGGCGTCAGCAGCGGCGATCTGCGCAGGTTGCTCGATCGTTTTGCGGCCGAAGGCGGCCGCGCCGTCATTCGGGCAACCGCCGATGGGCAACGCGGCAATCCGGTCATCCTGCCGCGGCAAACCTTTTCCGCTGTCCGTCTTTTGGTTGGAGACGTTGGCGCAAGGCACATCATCGAGAAGTGCGGACTGCCGGTCATCGATGTCGAGCTTGGTTCGGCGGCGCGGCTTGATCTCGACACGCCGGAGCAGATTGTGGCTGCCGGCGGTATCCTGGAGGAATGAACGCGTGGACAATGCTGCCATCGAGGAGATGTTCGAGACGCTGGGGCCGGTGACCATCAAGCGGATGTTCGGCGGCAAGGGGATCTATTGCCAGGGCATCATCTTCGCACTCGAGGTGGACGGAGAAATCCTCCTGAAGGGGGACGAGCAGACGGCGCCGACCTTCGAGGCGGCCGGCTCCCGGCAATGGGCCTATGATGGCAAGGGCAAGCCGGTGAAGATGCCCTATTGGAGCATACCGGACGACGCCTTTGACGACCCCGACGAGATGGCGCGCTGGGTGCGGCTTGCCTATGAAGCAGCGTTACGATCGAGAAAATAGAGGATAAACCCGCCGGCGGAGGCAATCCGCGACGACTGCGCCGCTAGAGGATCCCGCTCTCAAGTGGAATCACTGGAGGCGGAAAGATGCTCTATAATCAAAGTGCTAGAGCGTCCTTTGTGCCTTCGCTTGAACGCACGGCGCTCTTGTGCTCCAGCCTGCGCAACGCATCGACTGCGTCGGCCGTAAAACGTGACAGCGGCTGGGGCAGGGCATCGAGATCGAACCAGCCGAGAGCGGAAAGCTTGTCCGGCTCGGTGAGTTCAGGCTCACCGATAAAGTCCCGGGTCACATAGATCATCGAGATCCAGTGCTGGCGGTCAGCCTCGATCACCTGTTCGCTGAGGCAGAGGAACTCGCTCGAACGGATCTGGAGGCCGCTTTCCTCTTCGGCCTCGCGCCGCGCTGCGGCTTCCGAGCGTTCCATATGATCGACCTTGCCGCCGACGATGTTCCAGTGCTCGGCTTCAGGCGCGTTAACGCGCTTGTAGAGCAGGATCTTGCCGTCGCGCACGATTGCAAGTCCGCAGCCGAGACCCGGAAAATCGATGCCCGGCAGGCCCATAGGTTTAATCAGGCCTTGCCGGCAATCAGCATGAAAGCGGGGATTTCGTCGCCGAAGCCAACGGGCGTCGGGCCGTCATCATAGTCGCGGCGGTGACGGTTGCGGCGATCGCGATTGTCATCGTTGGCCGGGTTCGATGCGCGCACCGGACGATCGGCGCGGTTGTTCTGTCCCTGCTTGTTTTCTGCGCTGCGTGCCGGTTTCACCGATTCCGCCCTTTCCACGACTGTTGCAACTTCGGCCTCACTATCGACACGCACGGTATCGGATTTATGATCGGCGCGAGCCCTCGGGCCGCGATCCCCATCTTTTTTCCGGTCCTTGCGACCATCGCGATCGCGACCGCGATCGCGGCGACCGCTGTCGTGGCTTTCCATCGGCTCGGGCAAATTGGAAAGGTCGCCGTTCAGCCATTCGACCTTCTGGCCGATCAGCTTCTCGATCGCATCGGAGAACTTCGTGTCGCGCTTGGTCACAAGCGTGAAGGAGGCGCCAGAGCGACCGGCACGGCCGGTGCGGCCGATCCGGTGAACATAGTCTTCCGCATGGATCGGAACGTCGAAATTGAAGACATGGCTGACATCGGGGATGTCGAGGCCGCGGGCAGCAACATCGGATGCAACGAGCAGCGTGATATTGTTGTCCTTGAAGCCGGCAAGCATGGCCATGCGCGAGCGCTGGTCCATGTCACCATGCAGGGCGCCGACCGAGAAGCCATGACGCTCGAGCGACCGAAAGAGGTCGGCGACATCCTTCTTGCGGTTGCAGAAGATGATGGCGTTCTTCAGATCGTCTTGGGCGCGAATCAGATCGCGCAGCACCGCGCGCTTTTCGTAATCCTTGGCGTGCGCCGCGACGAAGCGCTGTGTCACCGTCTGTGCCGTGGAGGCCGGGCGGGCGACTTCGACGCGCTCCGGGTTCTGCAGGAAGCGATCGGCGAGCTTCTGGATTTCCGGCGGCATGGTCGCCGAGAAGAACAGAGTCTGACGCGTGAACGGGATCATCTTGGCGATGCGTTCGATGTCGGGAATGAAGCCCATGTCGAGCATGCGGTCGGCTTCGTCGATGACCAGGATCTCGACGCCGGTCATCAGCAGCTTGCCGCGCTCGAAGTGATCAAGCAGGCGGCCGGGCGTGCAGATCAGAACGTCTGCGCCGCGCTCGAGCTTGCGATCCTGCTCATCGAACGAAACGCCGCCGATCAGAAGCGCGATGTTGAGCTTGTGGTTCTTGCCGTACTTGTCGAAGTTCTCCGCGACCTGGGCGGCGAGTTCGCGCGTCGGCTCCAGGATGAGCGTGCGCGGCATGCGGGCGCGGGCGCGGCCCTTTTCCAGCAGCGTCAACATCGGCAGCACGAACGAAGCGGTCTTACCCGTTCCCGTCTGGGCGATGCCCAGAATGTCACGACGCTGCAGGGCCGGCGGAATGGCGCCAGCCTGGATCGGGGTCGGGATTGTGTAGCCCGCATCGGTGACAGCGGAGAGAACTTTTTGGCTCAGGCCAAGGTCAGCAAAATTGGTCAAAGGGAAATCTGTTTCCGTTCCGGTTCAATAGAACACTGATCGATCGATGGAAAACGCACGAGACGTGGCCGCGCTCATAAGCTGAACGTCGCTGAAAGTCAAGAAATCCAGCACGTTGAAGCAGCAAAAGGTAAATAGTGGCGAATCTGTCGCATTTCTTGTCAAGCCGCGCAAGACCTGGAGACAGCCAAACGACCCGTCAGTTCATGTAGGAGGCGAGCTTCCGGCTGGCATCGAGAAAGCGCATGGGATCCACCGCCTCGCCATTCAGGCGGATTTCATAATGAAGGTGCGGACCGGTGGAACGACCCGTATTGCCGGACTTGGCAATGACTTCACCTTCCGTCACCTGGTCGCCAACCTTCACCAGAACGGCGGAAAGGTGGGCGTATCGGCTCGACACGCCGTTTCCGTGGTCGATTTCGACCATGTTCCCGTAGCCGCCGGTCAGGCCGGCATTCGTCACGGTGCCGGGCGCGGCCGCGCGAATGCGCGTGCCGACCGTCGCGCGGAAGTCGATGCCGGCATGGAGCGCCAGGCGACCGAGGAACGGATCAAGACGGTTGCCGAAGTCGCTGGTGATGTCGCTCGCCGGAGACGGGTTGCCGAACGGCAGCGCGCGGACCTGCGCCCGCGTCCGTTCCAGTTCCAGAAGAGCCGTATCGAGAGCCGCCAGCGACTGGCCGAACTCGTCATCATTCGCCGGTTCGACGAACGGGCCGCCAATGGCGCTATCGACAGAGTCAGACGTCGCGACGGGGACCATTGCTGCGACATCGCCGACCGGCAGGTCGACACCGGTCCGACCGACGATCGAGCGAATCGCACCCGACGTCTTTGCAGCACCATCCGTCAGTTGCTTCAGTCGCGCCATTTGTTCGAGTTCGACGTCCTTCAGCGACAGCGTCACTTTGGAGAATATCCGGTCGGCACGGTCCGAGGTCGATTCGGCCGCATCGGGTGCGGCATAGGCGAGGGGAGCGGGACGAATTGCACCGGTGACCGACGCGCCGCTCAGGCCCATCAATTTCTCGATCGCCTTTACGCCGCCGCTGCTGGCGTCGGCCCGTTTCTCAAAGGCGAGGGGTTCAATCTCCGGGGTCCCGTTGCTTTCCGTCGTCAGGCCGGAACTTTCGGCCCTTTCGACCAGGGCGCCGAGCTTTCCGTTGCGCGAGGTCAGCGCCATCTGCTGGCGCAGCAGCTTCTCGACCTTTTCTTCGACCACCTGCTGGTCGAGCAGTTGCCGGCTGGTGACGCGATCGACCTGCGCTCTCAACGCCGTGATTCGATCCTCGTATTCGTGCTGCATTCGCGCCTGGCGGGCGATCGTGCCGCCGATGAGATCGTCGCGCAGGACCAGATAGGATGTGGCCGCGAGATAGCCGATGCTGCAGACGCCGGCGAAGGATACGGCGATTGCCGCCATCCAGGGACGAACCGTCATGTGGCGAACCTTGTCGCCACTTGCCAGTATCAGAACGTGATTTTCCTTACGTTTTCCGAAGGCACGATTTGCCGAACGTCCAGACACCCGTTCTCTCCCGCCATGTGCGCGTTGCCTCGCATCACCTGCGGATCATTACACTTCGTTAGGGTTAACAATTGGTAAGGATGATTGCGGTTGCGTGATGCGGCTATCGGTTGGTCGAGGCGGTCATCGAGCGATAAAAGGACGGCGTCAGGCCTGCCTCGGCGCGGGCAATGTCGTTGAACGGTGCCTTCAATGGTCCGCGAAAATTGGCGCGCACCAGCGCCTGGAAGGTCACCGCGGGATCCTTCTTCTCGCGGGCGCAGAGGAAACGGAACCATTTGGCACCGACGGCAACATGGCCTTTCTCGTCTTCGTAGATCACATCCAGAACGGCGGCGCTCTCGACGTCGCCGGTTTCGCGCATCTTGGCCTGAAGGGCCGGCGTCACATCGAGACCGCGCGCTTCGAGAATGAGCGGCACCACGGCAAGGCGGGCCGTCAGGTCGTTGCGGGTATCGTGCGCCGCTTGCCAGAGCCCGTCATGGGCAGGCATGTCGCCATAGTCTGCACCGAGATCGTTCAGCCGCTGCCGGACCAGCCGGAAGTGCTTGGCCTCCTCGAAGGCGACGCGCATCCAGCCGTCAAAGAAGGAATTGGGCACCGGCTCGGTCGCAAAGCGGGCGACGATATCGAGGGCCAGGTCGACGGCGTTCAACTCGATATGGGCGATCGAGTGCAGCAAGGCGATGCGGCCCTTGAGGGAACCGAGCGACCGCCGCTTCACCTGCGTCGGCGGTGTCAGTACGGGCTTGTCCGGCCGCCCGGGGCGAACCGGAACGGGTCGGTCGAGCGGCGAGCGCAGCGACAGCGTGCGGCGCTGCCAGCGCCGTGCCGTTTCTTGCGCAAGCGCCGTCTTGACCTCGAGGTCGGCGGCGCGAATCGCTTCGACTGCGCCGCCCCGCAGGCTGTGAAACACGGGCAATTCGGTCATGGGTTTCCTCAGAGGGCCTTTGCGGCGGCCAGGACCTCCTGGGCGTGACCGTCGACCTTCACCTTTTCCCATACCCTGACGACGACGCCGTCGGCGCCGATCAGGAAGGTGCTGCGTTCGACGCCCATGTACTTGCGGCCGTACATCATTTTCTCACCCCAGACGCCGTAGGCAGTCACCACCGCCTTTTCCTCGTCGGCAGCGAGCGTCACTGTGAGGTTGTGCTTCTTGGCGAAGCGATCGTGCTTTTTCACCGAATCGGGGGAGAGGCCGATCAGCGTTATGCCGGCTGCGGCAAACTCTTCGGCAAGTTCGGAGAACGAGATCGCCTCCAGCGTGCAGGCCTGCGTATCGTCCTTCGGATAGAAAAACAGCACGACGGGGCGGCCGCGAAAGGCGGAAAGCGAGATCGTGCCGCCGCCATCGCGCGGCAGCGTGAAGTCGGGAGCGACATCTCCGGGAGCGGGTCTTGCCATGATTAAACCTTCCTTCTGCCAAGTTTTGCAGACAATCGGACGCTACTGCATGTGGCCCTTGATCGTTGCCGATCAATGCGAAATCTGCGGCAACTCAAAGTTCTACAGCGACTTCTGCGCGCCTCTTAAGGCACGCCGCGCTGTAGGGCATATCGAAATTCGTCGACTGCCGTCCAGCGCATTTGTGCTAGATTCGACAGGTTTCGGACGGCGTCAGCCGCTACGAAACGTTGCAGTCGCTCGCCCGCGCGATTCCCGTTGAGGGTGGTGGCTTTCCACAGCATGGTCCCGCGTCTCATGGTGACTCTGCACGACGACATGTGGTCTACAGGAAACGAGAACCAGCCGTCCGCAACGATTGAAAAGAAGGCGCGGCGAAAAAGCTCGTATCGAACGGAGGACGTCCGCGCTGATGAGTGAGATCCGCGGCGAAAAAGTCGGCTTTCGCAAGAAAGACATCGTCGCGCTGCATGCGTTGCCTTCGGCGCAGGCTCACGATCCCATGATCGTGCACGCACCACGCAAGCGCGCCCTGCTGCGTCTCTGTGCCAAGATTGCCCTGTCCATATCCCTGCTCGCCCTCATCATAGGGGCGATCCTCGTGACCGTGATCGAAAGCGGCATGATGGACAGCACGCTGAACGCGCGTGCCCGGACGGCCCTCAATGCTGCGCTCGGAGACGCCTACCGCGCCGACGTCGGCAGCACGGTCGTGCGCATGACGGCAAGCGGCGCGATTGCGCTCAAGGCCCGCGAGGTGGCGCTCAGCGAAGCGGCATCCGGCCAACCCGTCGCGAAGCTTCGCTCGATCTCGATCGCACTCGACCCATTGGCGCTGATGACCGGCCGCATCGCCGTCTCCAGCCTTGAAGCGGAAGGCGGCGATTTCGATACCGGGCTCCTTCCTCGGGGCGAGCCGCTCGATCTCACCAAGATCCGTATCGCCGATGTCGGCGATGCGCTCGAGGCCCTGTTCTCCCATGTCGACCGCATGTCGCAGATGGCGGCCGGGCGGGGCAGCCAGACCGTAACACTCTCCGACTTCAGTTTTTCCGTCGTCGGCGCCCGCAACCGCGTCGTTCCGGTCGTCGCCTCCGCACTCGAATTCAACCGGGATGCCAGCGGTTCGATGAGCGTCAAGGGCAGCGCCACCGTCGATGGTGTCGAGGTCGATATCACCGCCGACGCGCTTGGCCAGAGAGGGCACGTGACCGGCTTTGATGCGGCGATCACCAATCTGCCTCTCGCGCCGTTCTTCTACCACGGCAAGTCGGGTGCGGAGCAGGCCTTTGGCATCGACGCGACGGCAGGGCTGACGTTGAACGCGACGCGGGCAGTCGGGGAGGCGAAGCCGGATCTGCGCGTGGCAGTGCGCACCTCCAAGGGCACCTTCCATGCCGGCGGCCTCGTCTCGACGCTCAATCCGTCGCAAATGGACATCGCCTATGATTTCGGGCGCTCCGCGGTCGAGATCCTGCCATCGGTCGTCAAGATCGGCCGCTCGACCTTTCCGTTCACCGGCGCGGTCATCGACCTCGACAAACTTGCCGGCGCCACGGACAATGGCTTCGCGATCGATCTCCTCCTGAAGAACGCAAGCTCGGCCCCGGAAGACGTCACCGATCAGCCGCTGACCTTCGATGCCAAGGCAAGCGGCCGGTTCACCGCAGACACCCACCGGTTGATCTTCGATCAGCTCGCCGTGTCGAGCCCGCTTGGCTCGATGTATGGCTCGCTTTCGGTCGCCTTCGGCAAGACCTCGCCGCAGATCAGCTTTGCCGCCGTCAGCGACCGCATGGAGGCGACGGCCGTCAAGCAGTTGTGGCCGTGGTGGATCGCCAAGGGCGCTCGCCGTTGGGCGATCGGCAACCTCTTCGGCGGCATAGTCACCAATGCGCGCATCGAAGTGTCAGTTGCCGAAGGCCGGATTGCCAACAACGAAGGGGAGTTGAAGCTCAACGAACAGGAGCTCAACATCAACTTCGACATCGACGACACCCGCATCAACATAACCGGCGAGATACCGCCGCTGCGCGACACCTCCGGCAAGTTCAAGCTGAGCGGCCAGCGCATGACGGTTGAGATCGGGCAGGGCACCGCCTATTTCCCGTCGGGACGGTCCGTGGCGCTCAACGGCGGCGACTTCATCCTCCCCGATGTCTACACCAAGCCGCTGATGGCGGAGATGAAGATCGAGGTTGGAGGTGCTGCGGATGCGATTGCCGAACTCGTCACCTACAAACCGATCCAGGCACTGCAAAAGACGTCGCTGCTGCCGGAGGACTTCAGCGGTCCTCTCACCGCGCTTGTCGGTGCGCGCTTCGGCCTGATCTCGGACCAGCGCCCGCCCAAGCCGCTGTGGCAGGTGGAGATGCAACTGGACAAGGTCAGCGTCAACAGGGCGTTCTATGGCCGGCCGGTATCCGACCTCGTCGGAACGTTCCGGGTCGACAATCAGCAGGCCGTGCTCGATGCCGACGCGCAACTGGAGGGCGCCAAGGTCAGCATTGCGTTGACGGAACCGGTCGATAGCGATTCGAAGGTCAAGCGCTCGCGTGAGATTTCAGGCACCTTGGACCAGGGTGTCTGGCAGAAGCTGGCGCCGGGCCTGTCGAAGATCGTCTCCGGACCGATCAGTGCCGACGTGACGATTGGCGATCAGGATCGGGTAGAGGCGAAGATCGGGCTCGCAAAGGCCGCTCTGTCCTTGCCGTGGATCGGCTGGAGCAAAGGAGCCGGCATTCCGGCGGAGGCGCGTTTCACGGCGAGCAAGTCTAATGACACCGTCGTCATCTCCGATTTTGCCGTCGCCGGAGACGGTTTCGGTGCACGGGGTGATCTGCAGGTGGACGGTGGCGGACTGGTCTCCGCCCGCCTCGACAACGTCCGACTGGCCCAGGGCGACGACTTCAAGGTTTCGGTCGACCGCGGCAAGGGGGGCTATACGGCCACGCTCAGCGGCGCCGCTGCAGACATCAGGCCGATCCTCGCGCAGATGAAGGCGGGAAGCGACCAGAGCCAGGGCGGCGGCGACGACATCACCATCAAGGCACAGCTCGATCGCGTCACTGGCTTCAACGGCGAATCCCTGTCGAATGTGAACCTGGTCTATGCCGAACGCGGCAGCCAGATCGAGGACGTCAATCTTTCGGCTGTCACCGGCAGCGGTCAGGCACTTGTCGCCCGGATTGCCAAGGCCGGCGCCGATAATACGCTTGAGCTGACCACAGGCGACGCCGGCGCGCTGGCACGCTTTGCCGATATCTACCAGAACATGCGCGGCGGCCTGCTCAATCTCAAACTGCGCGATCGTGGCGGGCGTTCCTGGCGCGGGAGCGTCGACATCCGCAAGTTCCAGCTCGTCGGCGAACAACGCCTGCAATCGATGGTGTCGACGCCAACAGGCGCCGACGGGCGAAGCCTCAACCAGGCCGTCCGCCGCGACATCGACGTGAGCTCGGCCCGCTTCGAGCGCGGTTTCGCCCAGCTCGCGCTCGACCGCGGCGCGATCCGCGTCGATGGCGGCGTGTTGCGCGGCACCGACGTCGGCGCGACCTTCCAGGGGACGGTGCGCGATAACAACGGCATCATGGATATGACCGGCACCTTCATGCCGGCCTATGGCTTGAACCGTATCTTTGGCGAACTGCCGCTGATCGGCGTTCTGCTCGGCAATGGCCGCGACCGCGGCCTGCTCGGCATCACTTTCAAGCTCAACGGTCCCTTCAATCAGCCGAAGTTGACGGTCAATCCCCTGTCGATCATCGCGCCGGGCGTCTTCCGCAGCATCTTCGAGTTCCAATGAAAAAGGCCGGCGTGGTGGCCGGCCTCAGTCATCTATTCGTTGTGGCTCGGCTCAAGCCGGGCGCACGAGGATGTGCTTCTTCTTGCCGAGCGACAGCTTGACGACATTATCGGCGGTGACGTCACCGGTGCCGATCAGGCGACGCTCGTCGCTGACCGCCTCGTCGTTGATCCTGACGGCACCGCCTTGCACGTGGCGACGGGCTTCGCCGTTGGAGGCGGCGAGGCCGGCGCGCACGATCAGCGTCAAAAGCCCGAGGCCGGCTTCGAGCTCGGCGGTCGGGATTTCGACCGAAGGCAGGTTGTCGGCGAGCGCGCCTTCCTCGAAGGTCTTGCGCGCAGTCTCCGCGGCCTGCTCGGCGGCAGGGCGACCGTGCAGCATGGCGGTGATTTCCGTCGCCAGGATCTTCTTGACCTCGTTGATCTCCGACCCGCCAAGCTTCGACAACCGCTCGATCTCGGCCATCGGCAGCGTCGTATAGAGCTTCAGGAAGCGGGTGACGTCCGCGTCCTCGGTGTTGCGCCAGTACTGCCAGAAGTCATAGGCCGACAGCATATCCGGGTTGAGCCAGATCGCGCCGTTGACCGACTTGCCCATCTTGGCGCCCGACGACGTCGTCAACAGCGGCGAGGTCAGCGCATAGAGCTGCGGCGTACCCATGCGGTGGCCGAGGTCGATGCCGTTGATGATGTTGCCCCACTGGTCCGATCCCCCCATCTGCAGGCGGCAGCCGGTGCGCTTGTGCAGTTCCACGAAGTCGTAGGCCTGCAGGATCATGTAGTTGAACTCGAGGAACGACAGCGATTGCTCGCGATCGAGCCGCGTCTTGACGCTGTCGAAGGACAGCATGCGGTTGACCGAGAAGTGACGGCCGACGTCGCGCAGGAACTCGAGGTAGTTGATGCCGAGCAGCCAGTCGGCGTTGTTGATCATCAACGCGTCCTTGGGGCCGTCGCCATAGGTGAGATAGTTGGAGAAGACCGTCTTGATGCTGGCGATATTGGCTTCGATCGTCGCCGGCGTCATCAACTGGCGCGCCTCATCCTTGAAGGACGGATCGCCCACCATGCCGGTGCCACCGCCCATCAGCGAGATCGGCCGATGGCCGGTCGCCTGCATCCAGTGCAGCATCATGATCTGAATGAGACCGCCGGCATGCAGGCTCGGTGCGGTCGGGTCGAAGCCGATATAGGCCGTCACGATTTCCTTCCGGAACAGTTCATCCAGGCCAGACTCGTCGGAGATCTGGTGGATGAAACCACGCTCGCTGAGGGTGTGAAGGAAATCGGACTTGAAACCGGACATATTCTGTCTCTCTTGCGGGGAAGTTTTTGAACGAACGGGCGTTTAGCACTGTTTCCGCGCATAATCACTTCAAAAGTGATTCTGGAAATGTTGACGGCATGACACGGACAAGAACGGCAATCGGCCTGATGAGCGGCACGAGCATGGACGGCATCGACGTCGCCATGCTGAGGACGGACGGCGAAGACATCGTCGAGCGCGGCCCCTCCGCCGGCTTTGCCTATGACGCCCGCTTTCGCGACCGGCTGAAGCAGGGACTGGTCGACGCAAAGACGATCACGCAACGGGATCAAAGGCCCGGCGCGCTGTCGCAGCTTGAGCGCGACCTGACGCTGCGGCATGCCGAAGCAGTCAAAGCCTTCCTGCAGCAAAACGACCTGTCGCCGACGGCTATCGACGTGATCGGCTTCCACGGGCAGACCGTGCTGCACCGTCCCGACGAAGCCCTGACGGTACAGGTCGGCGACGGCCCGCTGCTTGCCGGCGAAACGGCTATTGACGTCGTCTACGACATGCGCGCCAACGACATGGTGCATGGCGGGCAGGGCGCGCCGCTGATCCCCGCCTATCACGCCGCTCTGGCGCGGGGTGCAGCCGGTCTCGCGGCGCCGGTCGTCTTCGTCAATATCGGCGGCATTTCCAACCTGACCTTCATCGGCGCGGGCGAAACGCTCGTTGCCTATGACAGCGGCCCGGGCAACGCGCTGATCGATCAATGGGTCGAGGCCCGTGCCGGCATTCCCTTTGACCAGGGCGGCATGATCGCCAGCGAGGGCGCCGTTCTTCCCGATCTCGCGGAGCGCTACCTCGCCAATCCCTTTTTCACCGCGAAGCAGCGCCGGTCGCTCGACCGAAACGATTTTGCGCCGCCGACGGGAAGCGACGCCGGTCTTGCCGACGGCGCCCGCACGCTTGCCCATGTGACCGCAGCGGCGATCCTCAAGTCGGCCGTACACCTGCCGCAGCGGCCATCGACCTACATCATCTGCGGCGGCGGCCGCCTCAATCCGGTGATCATGCGCGACCTCGCGGCGCTCGCCAAGGAAGAGGGTGCAGCGGTGCTGCCGGCGGAGGACGCCGGCTTTAACGGCGATTCCATGGAGGCCGAGGCCTGGGCCTATCTCGCCGTAAGATCGCTGCAGG
This sequence comes from Ensifer sp. EB106-03-01-XG145, assembly GCF_058792075.1. NCBI lineage: Bacteria > Pseudomonadati > Pseudomonadota > Alphaproteobacteria > Hyphomicrobiales > Rhizobiaceae > Ensifer > Ensifer sp. EB106-03-01-XG145. The sequence continues at coordinate 197,089 of NZ_JBYTEC010000010.1, forward strand.
GCTTGCCGCTGACCTATCCGGGAACGACCGGGGTCCGGCGGCCTGTCACGGGCGGAAAACAAGCCGCCAGACCTGCTCGCTGATAGGCCCGAAACGGTATATGCTATCCACCGAATGGATTAATCAATTCTTCGCATCGGCCAATTAGGATCGGCCTCCGCGACCACCGGAGGTGGCGAAAGGCGGCTAGCCGCAGGACGAAGGTTTCGGGTTCTTCGATGGGTGGTGCGATCTCTCTGCTGGCTGTGAACTTTATCATTGCGCAGATTTTCACGGTCGCATTCCTCACCATTGCCGTAAAGAGCCGACAGCGCCGCGCGGCGCTGTGGTGCGCGGCCGGTTTTACCGTCGCGTCGCTTGCTGCCGTTTGCGAAGCGATCGTTCCCTTCTCGTCGACACCGCGGCTCTTTGCCATCGGCGCCTTCGCCTGCGTGCTCGGCGGCTTCTGTCTTCTGCGGTTCGGCCTCGGCCTCTTCTATCAGGTTCCGGTGCGTTGGCCGGTACTTGCCGCGTGTTTCGTCGTGGGCGTTGCGCTGGACATGGCGATCTACGATTTGCCGCGCGGCACCTGGCAGCACGCCATCCCTTACCAGATGCCTTTCTTCCTGATCCAGGTGTGGACCGCGTCCGTGGTGCTGCGCTCGGGGCGACGCTCGTTCTTCGACTGGCTGCTTTTCGGTCTTCTGGCGCTCTGCTCGCTCTATTATCTCGTGAAAATCTATGCCGCAGTTGCAGCCGGCTCGGGCGTCACCGCCCAGGACTACGTCTCGAGCCCATTCGCGCTCATTTCCCAGGCACTCGGCGCAATGCTGATCGTCGGGGCAGGGCTTGCCATGCTCGGCGTGATGGTGAAGGACATCGTCGACGATGTTCAGGCCCGTTCGGAAATCGACCTGCTTTCGGGGCTCTACAATCGCCGTGGCTTCATGGATCGCGTCATGCCGCTCTTGCATGCGCGTGCGACCCAGACGCCGGGCACGCTTATCCTCGCCGACCTCGATCGCTTCAAGTTGGTCAACGACACCTATGGCCACCTCGCCGGCGACGAGGTGATCCGTCGTTTTGCGCGGGTGCTGATGGACGTCATGCCGAACCGTGCCGTGGCAGGCCGCCTTGGCGGTGAGGAATTCGCGGTGTTTCTGCCCTGCACGGACTTGTCAGAAGCGCGCGTCGTCGCGCACGGCATGCGCGCTGCCATCATGTCCCAGCAAATCGCCGGCCTGCCGGAAGCAGCGCGCGTGACGGCGAGCTTCGGCGTCACCGCCGTCGGCAGCGGCGAGGCCTTGGATCCCGTCATGCAGCGCGCCGACATGGCGCTCTACTCGGCCAAGGCAAACGGGCGCAATCGGGTCGAATGCACGGAGACGCCGACCACGGTCGTCAATCCGACCGTGCCGCAGTGGGTCGGTCGCCCCTAGGGGCCGCGGGCTCAAGCATAGATTGGACGGGCGTCCGCAAGCGCGCCGGATGTCTTGCCGATACCCTTCGCCTGCAGAAAGCGAAGAATGTCCAGAGTGAACTGGTCAGGATCCTGCAAGAGGGAGAAGTGACTGACTTCCGGTTGGATCAGCAAACCGGAGTTCGGAATGTTGTCGGCGATGAACAGTGTATCCGTTCGCTTGATGACTTCCTCGTGATCGCCATCCACGACCCAGACGGGAACCCGGATTCCCTGGAGATCGCGGTCCGTCATGTTTGGCTGTGAGGTCCACATCTTCAGCATCTGATCATAGAAGGCAGCGTATCCGCCGGGAGTGCGGGACAACCGCTCGTACTCGACGCGGGCCCGGGCCTCGTATGCGTTGAACATGGCGCTATTGGTTAGATCGAAGGTTCCGGACGGGTTGCTGTTTGCCCCGAAGGCGAATACGCCGCTGACCCGCTCGGGATGCAGCATCGCCAGCTTGAGGCCGGTAATGGCACCGTCGCTCCAGCCGACAATGGCACTTCTGGGTATGTTCAGCTGTTCCATCACCCCCACGACGTCGGAAACCATGAGGTCGTAACCGACAAGGTTGTCCCAGGTGCTGCGGCCGTGGCCGCGGCTGTCGAGAACGATGACTTGGTAGAACTTGGCGAGTTCAGGAACCTGGCGCCCCCAATAGTCGGAATTGGCCAGGCCTCCATGCAACATGATGATGGGCTCGCCTGTGCCGTAGACCGAGTACCAGATTTCCGCACCCGATACCGGTACGAACCCGTTCTGCGTGGCCGCTGGAAGCGCCGGAGTATCCGGAAGGGTCTGCCATTTCGGTTCGCCAAATGAAACGCCCAACATTCCCGTCATCGCGATCCCCCAAAAAAGCGCCTGGCGTGACGCGCACGCCAGCACGGACAAACGGATCAACTCCAAATAACCCTGCCGTCCTTTAAACAGCTCAGACTTGCACCATACGCCGTTTGCGCGGCTCTGAAATCACCCCACCGGGTGAAGGACGACCGGGCTTCGGAGTTAAATGAGGGTAACAGCGACGCGGCGCAGCGCTCAAACGTACGCAAAGCTCGCCGCAAACGAAAAGAGCCGTGCGGTCCGAAGAACGCACGGCTCTACTGCTCAATCTACCAAACGGTCAGCGAATGCGCTTGGCGGCCGGCTCCGGCGTCAGTTCGCCGTTCAGGCGACGGTCGAGATAGTCCTCGCATTCGCCCATCAGTCCGTCGACCTGACCATTGAAGAAGTGGTTGGCGCCGGGCACCGTGCGGTGGGTGATGAGAATGCCCTTCTGCGCCTTCAGCTTCTCGACGAGACCGTTCACGTCCTTCTCCGGCGCGACCTTGTCGGAATCTCCGTTGATGATCAGGCCGGAGGACGGGCAGGGCGCCAGGAACGAAAAGTCGTAGATGTTCGGCTGCGGTGCCACGGCCATGAAGCCTTCGATCTCCGGACGGCGCATCAGGAGCTGCATGCCGATCCAGGCGCCGAAGGAATAGCCGGCAACCCAGCAGCTCTTGGAATCCGGATGCAGGCTCTGCACCCAATCGAGCGCGGACGCCGCATCCGACAGTTCGCCGGCGCCGTGGTCGAACTCACCCTGGCTGCGACCGATGCCACGGAAATTGAAACGGAGCGTGGTGAAGCCGCGCTTCTGGAACATATAGAAGAGCTGGTAGACGATCTGATTGTTCATCGTGCCGCCGAACTGCGGATGCGGGTGCAGGATGATGGCGATCGGGGCGCTCTTCTGCTTCGAAGGCTGATAACGGCCTTCGAGGCGGCCGGCGGGTCCGTTGAAAATGATTTCGGGCATTGGCTCTCCGGGAGTGTTCCTGGTTCGAATCTTGGGTTCAGATCGCGATCAGTCTTGACGAAAGCAGTCAGCTTTTCTAAAACCTAGTTTAGAACCGTTCAAAACTTCTGTGCGGGCATTCCGCCTTGTGCTTCGTCTCTTAAGGCAAGCGACGCGGAAAATTCAAGGAAAATGCATCGCCAGAGGTTGCCGGCTTGCGGCCTGTTGGTCTAGCGAAGGAAATCATGTCGGGTTCGCGCATCTACATGGACTGGAATGCCACGGCGCCGCTTCTGAGCGAAGCGCGCGAGGCCTGCCTGTTCGCGCTCGACCTCGTCGGCAACCCTTCTTCCGTCCACGGCGAGGGCCGTGCGCTGCGCACGCTCATCGAAAATGCCCGCCGTGATGTGGCCGCCCTTTGCGGTGCGAAAGCTGCCAGCGTCATCTTTACCAGCGGGGCGACGGAAGCGGCCAATCTGGTGCTGACGCCAGATTTCCGCATGGGCCGCACACCGCTCAAGATCAGCCGGCTATACGCGTCGGCGATCGAACACCCTGCGATACGCGAAGGCGGACGCTTTGCGCGCGAAGCCGTTTGCGAAATCCCGGTGACCTCGGCGGGTGTCGTCGATCTTCAGGTGCTTCGCGAACTGCTCGCAGCGCATGACCGTGAACTTGGCTTGCCGATGGTCGCCGTCATGCTGGTCAACAACGAGACCGGCATCATTCAGCCAATTGCCGAGATTGCCGAAATCGTTCGCGCCAAAGGTGGTATACTTGTCGTCGACGCGGTGCAGGCCGCGGGCCGGCTGCCGCTGGCGATCGAAGAGCTGAACGCCGATTTTCTCATTCTCTCCTCGCACAAGATCGGTGGCCCGAAAGGCGCAGGCGCGCTGGTGGCGCGCGGCGAGGTGTTGATGCCCGCACCGCTGATCCGCGGCGGCGGGCAGGAGAAGGGGCATCGTTCCGGGACTGAAAATCCTGTGGCGATTGCCGGCTTTGCCGCCGCCGCCAGAAAGGTCGGCGAAGGCGTTGGCCAGCGGATGAGCGCCGTTGGAGCGTTGCGCGACAAGCTCGAAGGCGAGATGCTGAAAGCGGCAACGGATGTGGTCATACACGGCCGCGACGTTTCGCGCGTTGGCAACACGACATTCTTCACGCTCCCTGGCCTGAAAGCCGAGACGGGACAGATCGCCTTCGATCTCGAAGGCGTCGCGCTTTCGGCCGGATCGGCCTGTTCGTCCGGCAAGGTGGGACAGAGTCACGTGCTGACGGCGATGGGCTACGATCCGCGCCAGGGTGCGCTGCGGATCTCGATCGGCGAGGCGACGACCGCGGCTGAAATCGAACGTTGCGCCGCCGCCTTCGCAAAGGTAGCAGCAAGACGCCGGGCGCCGGGGCAGGCGGCCTAAGGCGAGGCGATGGGACGAAATTGCGGAAAAGCAATTTTCCGCTTGGCAAACAGGGTGAAAAGCGCCTTTTAGCCATTACATAAGCGATGCGCTCAGTCGCATCGTGTTGACAAGCTACCGGACCTTGGATCCGGAAAGATTGGAGAACGACATGCCTGCCGTGCAGGAGACCATTGATCAGGTCCGTCAGATCGACGTCGACCAGTACAAATACGGCTTCGAAACGACCATTGAAGTCGAGAAGGCCCCGAAGGGCCTGTCGGAAGACATCATCCGCTTCATTTCGGCCAAGAAGAACGAGCCGGAATGGATGCTCGAGTGGCGCCTTGGCGCCTATCGCCGCTGGTTGACGCTCGACGAGCCGACCTGGGCCCGCGTCAGCTATCCGAAGATCGACTTCAACGACATCTACTACTATGCAGCGCCGAAGGGCATGACCGGTCCGACGTCGCTCGACGAGGTCGACCCCGAAATCCTCAAGGTCTACGAAAAGCTCGGCATTCCGCTGAAGGAACAGGAATTCCTCGCCGGCGTGCAGAAGTCGAGGATCGCCGTCGATGCCGTGTTCGACAGCGTCTCGGTCGTCACCACCTTCAAGGAAGAGCTGAAGAAGGCCGGCGTGATCTTCATGTCGATCTCCGAGGCGATCCGCGAACATCCCGAGCTGGTGCAGAAGTATCTCGGCTCCGTCGTTCCGACGACCGACAACTACTATGCGACGCTGAACTCCGCGGTCTTCACCGACGGTTCCTTCGTCTACGTGCCGAAGGGCGTTCGTTGCCCGATGGAGCTCTCCACCTATTTCCGCATCAACGAGAAGAACACCGGCCAGTTCGAACGCACGCTGATCATCGCCGAAGAGGGCGCCTACGTGTCCTATCTCGAAGGCTGCACGGCGCCGCAGCGCGACGAGAACCAGCTTCACGCTGCCGTCGTCGAGCTCGTCGCCCTCGATGAGGCCGAGATCAAGTACTCGACGGTGCAGAACTGGTATCCGGGCGACAAGGAAGGCAAGGGCGGCATCTACAACTTCGTCACCAAGCGTGGCGATTGCCGTGGCAAGAACTCCAAGATCTCCTGGACGCAGGTCGAAACCGGCTCGGCGATCACCTGGAAGTATCCGTCCTGCATCCTGCGCGGCGACGGTTCGCGCGGCGAGTTCTATTCGATCGCGGTCTCGAACGGCCACCAGCAGATCGACTCGGGCACCAAGATGATCCACCTCGGCAAGAACACGTCGAGCCGCATCGTCTCCAAGGGCATCGCTGCCGGCGTTTCGGAAAACACCTATCGCGGCCAGGTCTCGGCCCACCGCAAGGCCGAGAACGCCCGCAACTTCACCCAGTGCGATTCGCTTTTGATCGGCGACAAGTGCGGCGCGCACACCGTGCCCTATATCGAGGCGAAGAACTCGACGGCGCAGTTCGAGCATGAAGCCACGACGTCCAAGATCTCCGAGGACCAGCTGTTCTACTGCCTGCAGCGCGGCATCCCGACCGAAGCGGCGATCGCGCTGATCGTCAACGGCTTCGTCAAGGAAGTCATCCAGGAACTGCCGATGGAATTCGCCGTCGAAGCGCAGAAGCTGATTGGCATCTCGCTGGAAGGCTCCGTCGGCTAAGGCCCTGAACTGAATATTGAATGGCGCGCACGTCGTGTTTGCGCGCGAACAAACGTTCGTTTCCCAAGAGGACGATAGAAATGCTTGAAATCAAGAACCTGCATGCCCGCATCGCCGAAGATGGCACCGAAATCATCCGTGGCCTGAACCTCACGGTGAAGGCAGGCGAAGTTGCTGCCATCATGGGCCCGAACGGCTCCGGCAAATCGACGCTCTCCTACATCCTCTCGGGCCGTGAAGACTACGAAGTCACCGAAGGCGACATCCTCTATAACGGCGAGAGCATCCTGGAACTCGACGCTTCCGAGCGTGCGGCCAAGGGCATCTTCCTTGCCTTCCAGTATCCGGTCGAAATCCCCGGCGTCGCCACCATGCAGTTCCTGAAGGTGGCAATGAACGAACAGCGCAAGTATCGCGGCGAAGACGAATTGACGACGCCGGAATTCATGCGCCGCGTCAAGGAAGCTGCAGCCGAGCTCAAGATCGCTCCGGAAATGCTGCGCCGTCCGCTGAACGTCGGCTTCTCCGGCGGTGAGAAGAAGCGCGCCGAAATCCTGCAGATGTCGCTGCTTCAGCCGAAGCTGTGCGTGCTCGACGAGACAGACTCGGGCCTCGACATCGACGCGCTGAAGATCGTCGCCGACGGCGTCAACGCGCTGCGCTCGCCGGACCGCGCCGTCGTCGTCATCACCCACTACCAGCGCCTGCTCGATTATATCGTTCCGGACACGGTGCACGTCCTCTACAAGGGCCAAGTGATCAAGTCGGGCGACAAGATGCTGGCGCACGAACTCGAAGCCAACGGCTACGCCGACATCATCGATGCCGCGGCTTGACGCCTGTTGAAGGAGTGTTCGAATGAATATGCAACAGGCAATCAAGATGACGGCGGCCGAGACGGCGCTCGTCGATGCCTATACCGCGCAGATCGGCGATTTGCCGGGTGATGGTTCAGTTCTCTCGGTCCGCGACACGCTGGTGCACGAACTGAAGACGGCTGGCCTGCCGACCCGCCGCGTCGAATCCTGGCACTATACCGACCTGCGCACCCTGCTGCGCGCAGTGCCGGCCGCCGACCCGACGGCCTTTGCCGATCGCGTCGATGCGCTGGTTCCGGGCTCGACAGTACTTTCCGTCCGCAACGGCCAGGCTGAGGTCAAGGCCAGCCTGCCTGATGGCGTGACCGTCCGTTCCTATGTCGACAGCCTGCTCGACGGTTCGGCGGCCGCCGGCCTCGCCGTGCTCGGCTTTGACGACGCGATCGGCCGCATCAATGGCGGTCTTGTCCGCGGCGGTCTCGAAATCGACGTGGCTGCTGAAACTGCTCTGGAAGATCCGCTGGAAATCCAGCTGGTGCAGAGCCTCGGCCAGGCGCATACGCGCTTCCCGGTCGCCTTCGGCGCCAACACCAAGGCAACCGTGATCGAGCGGCATCTTTCGACCGATGCCGGCGAGAGCTTCGTCTCGTCTGTCAGCGACGTGACGCTTGCGGAAGGTTCCGAGATCATCTGGATCATCCTGCAGCAGCAGGGCATTTCCGATACCCATCTCGGCCAGCTCCGCTTCGACCTCGGCAAGAACGCCAAGCTGCATCTCTTCGTCATCAATGCCGGCGGCAAGCTGGTGCGCCAGGAGATCCACGGCAAGACGAGCGGCGAGGGCGCGGATTTCAAGCTGCGCGGCATCAACCTGCTCGGTGGTGAAAGCCACACGGACGTGACCTTCACGCTCGGCCACAACGTGCCGCACACGACCTCGACGGAGGTCATCCGCAACGTCGTGTTCGACCGCGCCAAGGGCGTCTTCCAGGGCAAGATCCTGGTCGCCAAGGACGCCCAGAAGACCGACGCGAAGATGGCGTGCAACACGCTGCTCTTGTCCGACGATGCCGACCTGTCGGCGAAACCGGAACTGGAGATCTTCGCGGACGACGTCCAGTGCGGTCACGGTGCGACGGTTACCGACATCGACCACACCCAGCTCTTCTACATGCTGGCGCGCGGCATTCCGGAGAACAAGGCGCGGGCGATGCTCGTCAACGCCTTCGTCGCCGAGATCGTCGAAGAGCTGGAAGAGCACGAAGCGCTGGTCGAGGCACTCGAAGACGTCATCTCGACCTGGCTCGACAAGCACGCCTAAGGCTATTGCGTAATTCCTTAATTCGGAAGCGATTTAGGGATAGAATTATGCAGCAGTTCAACATGTTACAGCGACCTTAGCGCGTCTGGAATGACGCGCGGCGCTGTAGCGAAATTGGATTGAAAGACATGGAACACTCCGTACCGGTGCCTGCCTACGACGTCGAAGCGATCCGCAAGGATTTCCCGATCCTGTCGCGAACCGTTTATGGCAAGCCGCTTGTCTATCTCGACAACGGCGCATCGGCGCAGAAACCACAGGTCGTGATCGACGCGGTGGCCCATGCCTATTCCAACGAATATGCCAACGTCCATCGCGGCCTGCATTTCCTGTCGAATGCCGCGACGGAAGCCTATGAGGCGGCGCGCGATAAGGTGCGCCGCTTCCTGAATGCCCCTTCGCCCGACAACATCATCTTCACCAAATCCTCGACCGAAGCGATCAACACGGTCGCCTATGGCTACGGCATGCCGAAGCTCGGCGAGGGTGACGAGATCGTGCTGTCGATCATGGAGCACCACTCCAACATCGTTCCCTGGCACTTCATCCGTGAGCGTCAGGGCGCCAAGCTTGTCTGGGCGCCGGTGGACGAGAACGGCGCGTTCCACGTCGAAGACTTCGTCAAATGCCTGACGGACCGCACCAAGCTCATCGCCATCACCCATATGTCGAATGCGCTGGGTACGGTGGTTCCGGTCAAGGAGATCTGCCGCATCGCTCGCGAACGCGGCATCCCGGTTCTGGTCGACGGCAGCCAGGGTGCCGTGCACATGCCGGTCGACGTCCAGGACATCGATTGCGACTGGTACGTGATGACCGGCCACAAGCTTTACGGCCCCTCCGGGGTCGGCGTGCTCTACGGCAAGATGGACCGACTGAAGGAGATGCGGCCGTTCCTCGGCGGCGGCGAGATGATCGAGGTGGTGACCGAAGATTACGTCACCTACAACGATCCGCCGCACCGCTTCGAGGCGGGCACGCCGCCGATCGTACAGGCGATCGGGCTTGGCTACGCGCTCGACTACATGGAAAAGCTCGGCCGCGCAGCGATCCAGGCGCATGAGGCAGACCTGACGGCCTATGCGCGCGAGCGTCTTTCGGCGGTCAATTCGCTTCGGGTTTTCGGCGACGCGCCCGATAAGGGCAGCATTTTTGCCTTCGAGATCGCCGGCATCCATTCCCACGACGTCTCGATGGTCATCGATCGCGCCGGGGTCGCTGTTCGCGCCGGCACGCATTGCGCTCAGCCGCTCTTGAAACGCTTCGGTGTTACCTCCACATGCCGTGCATCTTTCGGCCTCTATAATACCAGGGCCGAAGTGGACGCGCTGGCGGACGCGCTGGAGCATGCACGCAAGTTTTTCGCCTAAGAAATTGGTAAAAGGTTCAAAGAGTTCTCGTAGTCTTTTGAACCAAAAGAGAAAGTCCAGGAGGCCGATATGAGCCTTGATGCAACGGAAGAAAAGGTCGATGTCCGCGAGGGCATCGTGCATTCGGCGATCCCGACCGAGGAACTGGCGCGCCTCAGCGACGATATCATCGCCGCACTGAAGACCGTCTACGATCCGGAAATCCCGGCCGACATCTTTGAGCTTGGCCTCATCTACAAGATCGACATCGAAGACGACCGGATGGTCAAGATCGACATGACGCTGACCGCACCGGGCTGCCCGGTTGCCGGCGAAATGCCGGGCTGGGTCGAGAATGCCGTCGGCGCCGTCGAGGGCGTATCGGGCGTCGAAGTCTCGATGACCTTCGATCCGCCATGGACACCGGACCGCATGTCCGAGGAGGCGCAGGTCGCTGTCGGCTGGTATTGAGCCGGCGCCGCATATTGATCCGTTAAGGCACGGATACTACATTTGATTCTGTAAGGCGCCGGGCCTTTACCCCGGTGACGACAAGGAGAATGAGCCCATGGGCTTTGCCGTAATGAGCCTGACCGATTCTGCCGCCGACCGCGTCCGTTCGATCGTCGAAGGCGCCGGTGCCGATGCCAAGGGCATTCGCGTCGGCATCAAGAAGGGTGGCTGCGCCGGCATGGAGTATGCCGTCGACCTGGTGACCGAGCCCAACCCCAAGGACGACCTGATCGAACATCAGGGCGCCAGGGTCTGGGTGGCGCCCGAAGCCGTGCTCTACCTGCTTGGCACGCAGATGGATTTCGAAGTCACGACGCTGCGCTCCGGATTTACCTTCAACAATCCGAACCAGACGTCCGCCTGTGGCTGTGGCGAATCGGTCGAACTGAAGCCCGCCGACCTCGCGGCTCTGGCCGCACAGGGCGATGCGGTGGTGCGCGCCAACTAAATTTCCTCCATTCTTTCAAACGGATAGGTTGGCCCGGTTTTCGCCGGGCCATTTTTCTGCTGAGATGCTTGAACATGGAACGGGGGATTGGGCATGGCGGCGTTCAATGAGGATCTCGTCTTCAAGGCGCTCTACGAGACGTTTCCCGATCCGGTGATCATCATCGACGCCGAGCGCGTCATCCGCTCCGCAAACAACGCCGCCCTTCGTCAGTTCGGCTATTCCTCAGAAGAATTCATCGACCGCTCGGTGCGGCTGATCTATGCCAACGACGCGGAATACGAGAAGCGCCTGCGGAACCGCGCGGCACGCGTCGACGAAACCGCGGCCCGGACGTCGAACTATCTCTATGTCAGGCGCGACGGATCGACATTTTCCGGCCACCTTCGCACGACGCCGCTGCTCGACGACCAGGGCGAGGAACTGGCGCTCATCGGCATCATCCGCGACGTTTCGGATTTCACGGAGGCTGTGGGCGAGCGGCAGAAGGCTTCCGATATGCTCAACGCAGCGCTGGAAGCGATGCCAGAGGGCTTTGCCATTTTCGACCGGCAAGAGCGGCTGGTCGTTTATAACAGGGCGTATCACGCAATCTGCGGGCCGGCCGGCGCGGCGCTGAAGCCCGGCATCACGGCCGAGGAGATCCTGCTTCTGGCGCGACAGGGCGGCCATTATCCCGATGCCTTGCCGGGCACCCGCGAGGGCGACGAGTGGATCGCTTCGCGCCTGCGCGATTTCCGTCACCCCGATGGTCGACCCAGGATATACCGCTATGCCGATGATCGTTGGCTGCGCGTGGAGAATATCAAGGCGAAGGACGGTAACACCGTCGTCGCACGCGTCGACGTCACCGATCTCAAACGCGCCGAGCTCGCGCTCGAGCGCCAGCGGCAGGAACTCGAGCACAAGAACGAGGCGCTCGATCAATTCACCGCGACGGTCTCCCATGACCTCAAAGCGCCGCTCAGACACATCTCCATGTTCTCCGAAATGATCGAGGACGATCTGGCGGCAGGAAGCCAGGCTGAACTCGCCGAGAATGCGCGTCATCTGCGCGACAGCGTGAAACGCATGAACAGGGTGATCGACAGCCTGCTCGACTATGCGCAGATCGCGCACCGGATCACCCATTGGACAGAGGTACGGCTCACAGACATTGTTGCCGAGACGCTGACGATCTTGGCCGGTGATATACAGGACGCGCAGGCAACCTTCGAGGTTGGCGACCTGCCGGAAGTGGAAGGGGACCCGGAGCTTCTGCGCCGCCTGGTCCAGAACCTGATCGGCAATGCGATCAAGTATCGGCACACCGACCGCCAACCGGTGATCCGCATTCACGGCGGCGTCGCCGATCAGATCGTTGAGCTGGTGGTCGAAGACAATGGCATCGGCATCGACCCGCGCTTTTCGACGCGGATTTTCGATGTGTTCCAGCGGCTGCACAAGGACGAGACCGTCTATGGCGGCACGGGGATAGGTCTGGCACTTGCCAAGCGCATAGCCGAAAGCCACGACGGCTCGATCCGACTTGACACCACCTTCCGCGAAGGCGCACGTTTCATCGTGCTTCTTCCGAGGCGGCTACGGAAGGCAAACTAGGGCGGAACAGGTGGTCTCGACGCCAAAGCGACTGCTCTTGGTGGAGGACGACGCGCACGACGCGCGCTTCGTCATGCGTGCCTTCGCACAGGTCGACGAGACCATCGATCTGGTGCTGGCGGCGGATGCGGACGACGCGATCGCCCAGCTTGCCCGCACCCATTTCGACTTTGTGCTCCTGGATATCAAAATGCCCGGCAGCGACGGTATCGAGCTTCTGCGGCGCATCCGCAGGGGGCAGGCGACCGTCCTGATCCCGGTCATCGTGCTGACGTCATCCAGCAATCCGACCGACGTGCTCCATTGCTACCGCGCCGGCGCCAATGCCTATGTCGCCAAACCTGCTTCGGTCGCCGGCTACAGGCACTTTGCCGAGGCCTTCGTCCGCTTCTGGATTGAAAACACCATCCTGCCTCCCGGAATGACCACGCGTCGGTAAGTGCGCGCCAAAAAACGCGGGCGGACGAACGCGTCACGTCCTGGTGTCGATCCTTGTAGATTTCGGGAATCAATCTGGATGAGGGCAGGCGCTGCGCGGTGCCACGGGCGCCAGAAGGCGCTGAGGAAACCGGCGGAGCGAGCGCCCCGCCGGCTTTATTGACGTTACTCTGCCGCTTCCGCGTAGCTTTCCAGCGGCGGGCAGGTGCAGACGAGATTGCGGTCGCCAAAGACGTTGTCGACACGGTTGACCGGCGACCAGTACTTGTCGACCCGGAAGGCGCCCGGCGGGTAGCAGGCCTGTTCGCGCGAGTAGGGACGATCCCATTCGCCGACCAGGTCTTCGACCGTGTGCGGTGCGTTCTTCAGCGGGTTGTTGACCTTGTCCATTCGGCCTTCCTCGATGGCGCGGGCTTCCTCGCGGATTGCCAGCATCGCATCGCAGAAGCGGTCGATCTCGGCCTTGGTTTCCGATTCCGTCGGCTCGATCATCAGCGTGCCGGCAACCGGCCAGCTCATGGTCGGCGCATGGAAACCGCAGTCGATCAGCCGCTTGGCCACATCGTCAACGGTGACGCCGGCGCTTTCGACCAGCGGACGGGTGTCGATGATGCACTCATGCGCCACGCGGCCCTTCGACGACTTGTAGAGCACTTCGTAGGCACCCTTCAGGCGGGCAGCGATGTAGTTGGCGTTGAGGATCGCCACCTTCGTCGCCTGGGTCAGGCCTTCGCCGCCCATCATCAGGCAGTAGCTCCAGGAGATCGGCAGGATCGAAGCCGAGCCGAAGGGAGCCGCCGAGACCGCACCCTCATGGCCGTCCGTTTCCGGATGGCCCGGCAGATAGGGTGCCAGATGCGCCTTGACGCCGATCGGGCCCATGCCGGGACCGCCGCCGCCATGCGGGATGCAGAAGGTCTTGTGCAAGTTGAGGTGGCTGACGTCGGAACCGATGTCGCCGGGGCGGGCAAGGCCGACCATGGCGTTCATGTTGGCGCCGTCCAAGTAGACCTGGCCGCCGTGCTTGTGCACGATCTCGCAGACCTCACGCACGTTCTCCTCGAACACGCCATGGGTCGACGGATAGGTGATCATGCAGCACGAGAGGTTTTCCGCGTACTGCTCGGCTTTCGCACGGAAATCGTCCATGTCGATGTCGCCGTTTTCACTCACCTTGATGACGACGACCTTCATGCCGGCCATCTGCGCGGAGGCCGGGTTGGTGCCGTGCGCCGAGGTCGGGATCAGGCAGACGTCGCGATGGCCGTTGCCGTTGGCGATGTGATAGGCGCGGATCGTCAACAGACCGGCATACTCACCTTGCGCGCCCGAGTTCGGCTGCATCGAGATCGCGTCGTAGCCGGTGACGGCGCAGAGCTTTTCCGACAGGTCCTCGATCATGTGCTGGTAGCCAGCCGCCTGCTCCTTCGGCACGAAGGGATGGATCTCGGAGAATTCCGGCCAGGTGATCGGCAGCATTTCCGCGGTCGCGTTGAGCTTCATCGTGCACGAGCCGAGCGGAATCATCGCCCGGTCGAGCGCGAGGTCGCGGTCCGACAGACGGCGGATGTAGCGCGTCATCTCGCTTTCTGCGCGGTTCATGTGGAAGATCGGGTGCATCAGGTACTCGCTTGTGCGCAGCAGCGGCTGCGGCAGGCGGTAACCCGGCTCGAACTGTTCCACCTTGAAGTCGCCGCCGAAGGCGCGCCAGACGGCTTCGAGCGTGACCGGGCGCGAGCGCTCGTCAAGGCTGATGCCGATCTTGGTCTCGCCGATCTTGCGCAGGTTCACTTCCTCGGCGACCGCGGTCTTGAGGATGATGCCCTGCAGCTTGCCGACTTCGACGGTGATCGTGTCGAAGAACACATCGGGCTCTACGGTATAGCCGAGTTTTTCAAGGCCCATGGCGAGACGCACGGTCTTCTGGTGAACGCTCTGGGCGATCGCCTTGATGCCCTTCGGTCCATGGAACACCGCGTACATCGAGGCCATGACGGCGAGCAGCACCTGGGCGGTGCAGATGTTCGACGTCGCTTTCTCGCGGCGGATGTGCTGTTCGCGGGTCTGCAGAGACAGGCGATAGGCGCGGTTGCCGCGCGCATCGACCGATACGCCGACGAGGCGGCCGGGCATGGAGCGCTTGTGCGCGTCCTTGACCGCCATATAGGCCGCATGCGGACCGCCATAGCCGACCGGCACGCCGAAGCGCTGGGTGCAGCCGATAGCGATATCGGCGCCCATCTCTCCGGGCGACTTCAGCAGAGCCAGCGCCAGCGGATCGGCGGCGACGGTTGCGATCGCGCCGGTCTGGTGCAGGCGGGCGATCAGGCCGGTGAAATCGTTCACGTGGCCGTAGGTGCCCGGATACTGGAAGATCGCGCCGAAAACATCGACCGGATCGAGATCGGTGAAGGGATTGCCGATGACGATCTGCCAGCCGAGCGGCTCGGCGCGGGTCTTCAGGAGAGCGATCGTCTGCGGGTGGCAGTTCTCGTCGACGAAGAAGGTCTTGGCCTTCGACTTCGAGACGCGCTCGGCCATCGCCATGGCTTCAGCTGCGGCGGTCGCTTCGTCGAGCAGAGAGGCGTTGGCGACGTCGAGGCCGGTCAGGTCGCAGACCATGGTCTGGTAGTTGAGCAGCGCCTCGAGGCGGCCCTGGCTGATTTCCGGCTGGTAGGGCGTATAGGCCGTGTACCAGGCCGGGTTTTCCAGGATGTTGCGCTGGATCACCGGCGGCGTGATCGTGCCATAATAGCCCTGGCCGATCAGCGACACGAGCTTCTGGTTGCGGTTGGCCGTTTCGCGCATCTTGTCGAGCGCCTCGCGCTCGGTCATCGGCGCGGCCCAGGCGAGCGGCGTCTTCTGGCGGATCGACGGTGGCACGGTATCGTCGATGAGCGCGTCGAGTGACGGGTAACCGACGACCTTCAGCATCTCGTCCATTTCGGCCGGCGACGGGCCGATATGACGCCGGTTGGCGAAGTCATACGGCTTGTAGTCGGTAAAGGTGAAATCCTTGGGCATGCTCATCAGGCGACGAGCTCCTTGTAGGCCGCTTCTTCGAGAAGGGCGTCGGCTTCGCTGGGATTGGCAAGCTTCAGCTTGAAGAACCAGGCAGCACCCTGCGGGTCGCTGTTGACGAGCGACGGGTCGTCGACGATCGCCTGGTTCACTTCGACGATTTCGCCGTCAAGCGGACAATAGACGTCGGAGGCTGCCTTGACGGATTCGACGGTGGCGGCGGTATCGCCCTTGGCGAAGGTCGAGCCGGTTTCCGGCAGCTCAACGAAGACGAGGTCGCCAAGCTGGCCGGCGGCGTGCTCGGTGATGCCGACGGTTGCGACACCAGCTTCGATCTTCAGCCACTCGTGTTCCTCAGTGAACTTCAACATGTGCGCTCTCTCCTGATCAGCGTTTGTAGGTTTGTTTGACAAAGGGCAGGGCGGCGACCGCTATGGGCAGGTACTTGCCGCGCACTTCCGCAAAGAGGGTGGTGCCGATTTCGATGTGGCCGGCATCGACGTAGCCCATGGCGACGGGGCCATCGACGGAGGGGCCGAAACCACCCGACGTCACCTGGCCGACAGGCGTCTTGCCCTCGGCATCGGCGAACAGATTTGCGCCGCCGCGCACGGGCGCGCGTCCTTCCGGCTTCAAACCAACGCGGCGGCGCGAAGCGCCATCGGCCAGCTGGCCGAGGATGCGATCGGCACCGGGGAAGCCTCCCTCACGGGCGCCGCCGGCCCGCCGGGCCTTCTGCATCGCCCACTCGATGGCGCCCTCGACCGGCGTGGTCGTGGTGTCGATGTCGTTGCCATAAAGACAAAGACCCGCTTCCAGACGCAGCGAATCACGCGCGCCAAGGCCGATCGGCTTGACATCGGGATGCTCGAGCAGCCGCTGTGTGACATCCACTGCGGATGCGACGGGAATGGAGATTTCGAAACCGTCTTCGCCGGTGTAGCCGGAGCGGGAAATGATGCAGGCAACATCATGCAGATCGGCTTCGGCGACGTCCATGAAGCGCATGGCCGAGACATCGGCCCACAATTCGCCCAGCACGGCTTCGGCATGAGGACCCTGCAGCGCGATCAGCGCGCGGTCGTCGAGCATGGTGACTTCGCAGGTGTCGGCAAGCCCCTTTTTCAGATGCTCGAAATCCGCATCCTTGCAGGCGGCGTTGACGACGAGGAACAGGTGGTCGCCACGGTTGGCGATCATCAGGTCGTCGAGGATGCCGCCTTCGGCATTGGTGAAGATCGCATAACGCTGCCGGCCTTCGCCAAGGCCGAGCACATCGACCGGCACCAGCTTTTCAAGCGCAAGCGCTGCGTCTTCGATCTTGCCGGACTTCGGCCGGACAATGACCTGGCCCATATGGGAGACATCGAAGAGACCAGCGGCAACGCGGGTGTGCTGGTGTTCCTTCATCACGCCATCAGGGTACTGCACCGGCATGTCGTAACCGGCAAAGGGCACCATGCGCGCGCCCAAGGAAAGGTGCAGCGCATGCAGCGGCGTATGCTTCAAATGGGGATTCTGTTCCAAATCCGGCCTCCAGGTCTGGCGCTCCCGCGCCGGCTCACACTTCCGGCGTCAATCGCCGTCGATTCGAGCCCCCTCTGTCCCTTTGCCTGAGATTGTTATCCCTTCGGCGAGCGCAAAAACGCTTCTCTCCAGAGTCCTACCGGCACCTTGCTGGTCCTTTGGCCTGAGAGTTTCCGGGGCGGTTGCTCCTTCGGCACCGGTTTGAGCCGGCTTCTCCCAACAAGATCGTCTCCAGATAACGGCGAAGGCGGGAGCTTGGCAAGGGGGCGGTGTCGCGGTGAAACACATTTTTGTCGCACGACCAAAGGCCGCAGCCCGGGCGGGTGCGGCAATTCTGTCTTTGCATTCTTCTCCGGTTGAGGATAACCCAAGTGAAATACCGGGGATGACCATGACAGGGCGCGAAGGAAAATTCGGGATAGCAGTGCGGCTCGTCGCCGTATTCGCGCTCGTTTTCCTGGCCTTTGCCCACAAGCCGCTCATGGCCAAGACGCTGACGCCGGCCGAGATCGCCGCCTATCAGCTGCCTGACGGTTCGATCGCCGAAATCTGCTTCGGCCTGGACGGCGTCGACCACCAAAGCGGCAAGGGCCAATCGATGGCCCCGATCTGCGAAGCCTGCCGGCTCTCGGGTTCGATCCTCCTGCCAGTTCCGCCGACCGAGAGCGTTCGCGCCGATGCCGGCGAATGGCAGCTATCGCCGGTTCTCGCTGAGAACGCCACGCCCCATCAGCATCTGCGCCTGCTGCCGCATTCGCGCGGGCCGCCTGTGCGTTCGTAATCCTCCTCTCGCATTCCCATTACAATTCGCCGCCCTCAAGCGGCTTGGACCACCCCCGTGGTCAGGAGATTACGACATGAACACGACCAGACTGGCTTCGCTTTCGCTCGGCCTTAGCCTTGCCGCAAGCGGCATTGCCCACGCGCACGCCACCTTCGAAAACGACACGGCGCCGGTGGAGAGCACCTTCAAGGCGGTGCTGCAGGTGCCACACGGCTGCGACGGCAAGCCGACGACGGAAGTGCAGATCAAGCTGCCCGAAGGCTTCGTCTTCGCCAAGCCGCAGCCGAAGCCCGGTTGGGAGCTCGAGGTGATCAAGGGCGATTACCAGAAAACCTATGACAATCATGGCGAGAAGGTCTCGTCCGGCCCGGTGGAAATCCGCTGGAAGGGCGGCAACCTCTCGGACGACTACTACGACACCTTTGTCGTACGCGGCAAACTCTCGGGCTTCGACAAGGAAACCGTGCTTGCGTTCCCGACCACGCAGCTTTGCGGAACCGAAGGCAAGGTCGTCTGGGATCAGGTTGCTGCCGAAGGCCAGAACGCGCATGACCTGAAGAGCCCGGCGCCGACCGTGACGGTAACCATGGCCGACGCTGCCGATCCTCATGCCGGCCATGGCGGGCACATGGCTGCTGCCGACGGGGCAGCGAAACTTGGCGACCTCGAGATATCAGGCGGCTCGGTTAAGGCCATGTTGCCGGGCGCCAAGGTCGGCGGCGGCTTCCTGACGATCAGGAATGGCGGGGCAGGCGAGGATCGGCTCGTGGCCGTCGAAAGCCCCGCGGCTGCTCGCGTCGAGATCCACGAGATGAAAATGGAAAACGACGTGATGAAGATGCGCAAGCTCGATGACGGCGTTGCAGTACCGGCCGGTGAAACGGTCGAGCTCAAGGCCGGCGGCCTGCATCTGATGTTCATGGACGTGAAGACGCCGTTCAAGGAAGGTGATGCCGTTCCCGTCACGCTCGTCTTCGAAAAGGCTGGCAAGGTCGATGCGGCATTCCCGGTGGGCTCGGCCAAGGGCGGCGCGGCGGCCGGCGGCCACAAGCATCACTGATTGAGATATTGCGACGCTCGCCTCAGGCGGCGTCGCTTTCATCCTCTTGGCCGGCCGGTTCATCCTGCCGGCCTTCGTTTTCGCGGCTCTCGGATCCGTCGTCGTCATCGCGCATGAATTCGAGATAGCGGCGCAGCGCTTCGGCTTCCGAGCGTTCCGGCAACCGGCCATCGGCGCTCATGAGCATGAAGGAGAGGGGCAGGGCGCCCTTGGTCTTGGGGATCGAGACCGGCGTCAGTGCGGGCTCCTCGGCGCGCCGGATCGAAAGCAGCGTGATCGCTTCGTCGGTCGGACCGTCACCCCGCACGCGTGCAGACGGCTTCAGCGCTTCCGCTGCATAAGCCGCTGTCGTCGCGGATACTGTGACGACCTGTGTCACGTCTTTCCTGCTTTCCCGTCGTTCAATCCTTTCTTGTCGCTCAACTCCACTTGCAGGCGTGTAAAAGCCAGCACCTGCCTTTTAATAAAATCCTAACGACAGCCAGATTCGTGGCACTTGCGGTGAACGAATCCCGAAGCGCGAACCTGTACTTGCGATATCACTAAAGTTCGCGCACACTCGCCCAGATAGAAACGGGGAGGCTTCAAATGACCGAGCGAAGCGTGTTGGAAACCAGGATTCGGGCCCTCTACCTTGCCCGCAACGTCAACGACCTCGACACCATGATGGCGCAACTCGATCCAGACTTCAGCTTCCGCATCGTCGGAAACGGCAGGCTCGGCACGATGGCGCTCGGGGTCAACACGCCGGAAACGGTGCGCAGCAGTTTCCAGGCCCTCGTTGAGAACTGGGACCTGAGCGAGATGGAGATGGTTGGCGCTTACGCTGACGGCGATACTATCGTCGTCCACCGCGCCGGCGTCGTTTGCTTCATTCCATCGCAAACCCGTCAACGGACCGAAATCATCGACAAGTTCACGTTCCGTGACGGGTGGATCGTCGATCTGACGGAGTTCGTTGACACCTTGTTCGTCGCCGAAACGATCGGGCTACTGGACGCGCGGGACAGAGACTATTCGTCCTCAACTCTGGACAGGATGAGCCTTTGAACTTCCGGTTCCTGGGATCGGATGGCGTTCATCAACACGGCGAGGCGGCTGCGCAGGCCGTGGATCTGGTCGAGCAGCCGCATGGCGACATCAACGCCGTCGTCGTTGACGCCCATTGGACCTGTCAGATCCTGGATCAGACGGGCGCGGGCGAGGTCGGCGTCTTCGAAAAGCCAGCCGGAGTCGGCCTCGCGCGGCATCAGCCAACGCTGTTCGATCCAGATGCGCAAGACCTTCACCTCGATGTCGAGGTGTTCGCAGAATTCGCGGTCGTTCATGCTTGCCCTCCCATGCCTTTGCGCGGGTCTTCCGTCTTTCCGCCTGCCCAGCTTTCAACGAAGGCGGATAGCGCCGGATCGGGGGTCTGCGGCAGCACGATCTTCAGGCTGACATAGGCATCGCCATGGCCGCCGCCGGACTTGTGCAGGCCCTTGCCCTTCAAACGCAATGTCTTGCCGGTGTTGGAGTGCGGCGGGATCGTGACATTGACCGCCCCGTCGATCGTCGGAACCCGGATCTTGCCGCCGAGCACCGCTTCACTCAGTGAGATCGGCACCTCGTAGCGAACGTCGTCACCATCGGTTGCAAAAAGAGGATGCGGCCTGACGCGGATATCGATCAGCGCGTCGCCGGCCGGCGCACCGTTGAACCCGGGTTCGCCCTTGCCACGCAGCCGCAGCGTCTGGCCGTCGCGCGTGCCGGGCGGGATGGTGAGATCAAGCGCCGGTCCGCCGCCCGGCAGGCTGATCTCGGTCTTGGTGCCGTTGGCCGCGTCGAGAAAGCCGATCTCCATGGAAAAGTGCTGATCACGGCCGCGCTGGCGTTGCTGCTGGCCGCCGCTGCGACGGGAAAAGAAACTCGAGAATATATCGTCCGCATCCGCGAAATCCGAAAAGCCATGTGCGCTCTCGTAGCGTCCCGCCGTATCTCCAGACGAGGCATAGTCGCGGTAGTAGTGGCGGGGTGCAGTCTCCGCACCCGTCTCGTCAATTTCGCCGCGATCGTATTTGCCGCGTTTCTCCTCGTCACTGAGGAGGGCGTAGGCCGCCGAAACAGCCTTGAAGCGGTCCTCCGCTCCTTTGTCTCCCGGGTTAAGATCCGGGTGCAATTTCTTGGCGAGCTTGCGATAGGCGCTCTGGATGTCCTTTTGTGTCGCTTCGCGGCTGACGCCGAGCGTTTCGTATGGGCTCGTCATGCGGTCTCCCTCAGGCGGCATCGATTGAGGTCGCATCGCCGACGCTCTGCGTGCGTTGCGATCATGCGTCTTCAATCACTCGCCTAAGAGCATAGGGCGGATTTTCGCGCGCGACAGGGGCGGCGCACCATGCGTGACGCATTGTCGCCGGCGCGGCCGGTTGCGGCTCTGCACCTTCGACCATTTCGCGAATTCGCGATCTCTGATACAATCAACGCCGGGAAGTTTTCTTTGGGGTGCAACGTTGCCTCGAAGCTCGGGGAGGTCGAAATGTCCGTCCGCCTGCAACTCGCCATCATGGTCGGCCTGATGATCAATGCCATCCTGTTCGGGATCGGCATCGTAACGGTTTTGTCGATCCCGGTTCTCGCCGACAACGCGAAGTATTCGATCCCGGCGCTGGTGGTTGCCTGTTTTGTCACGACGCCGTTCGTCGCCTGGTTCATGGCGCCGCGGCTTCGCCTCAGATACTGGCAGGAGCGGGAGCAGGGGAACAAGCAGCAGCCGATCTAGCCCGCGCGCTCATCGATCATTGACCAAGATTTACACAAATTCATGGAGATTCTGGATGCGCGAGCGGCCAAGTGGTCGCCGGTACAAATTACATCTTCAACGATCAAGCGTTTTGCTATACCACCGACTAGATGCTGCCTGTCCCGTACGCTAATCCTTATATACCCACTAGTCTCAAGGACATAGCCGCTGTTAAGGCCCGAAAGGAACCGACTTCATGAGAACGATCGTATTGCTGTTCGCACTCGTCACTCTGGCCGCCTGCTCGCAGACCGGCGGCGGTGGCACGCACTATGTTGGCGGTGACGGCGATTACTACCAGGGCATCGTCGCCCCCCGGTAACAGCGGTCGTTTTCCATCGATCACTTGGCTGCCGCGAGCGCGCCTTCGCCAGAGGGAAAAGGCTCGGCTAGTCTGGTGGGCCAGCGGCCGCCGGGCCCAAAGTGACAGGCTTTGGCCGCCCCTGCATCGCGCTTGATGTCGTCCCGAGCAAGGAGTGCGGTGCGAGGCGAAGCGGTCATGCTCGGCGATGGGTCCATGTCCAACGGCCATCCTCCTGACAATCCAGCACGGCTTCGTAGAGATCACGCGCGTCGCCTTCTTCGCCATTGTTGATGCAGGTAATCGCGTTCTTGGAGAGCAGGTTCAGCACCTTCCGAAACGTTTCATGACCGAGGGTTGCCTCAAGCCGGTCAAGAAAGACATATCGCGGTCTGGCGAGAAGCACCTTGGCGACAGCCAAGAGCTGTTGCTCACCCAGGGACATCTCCCGGTCCTGTTCCTTCTCCAGCCCGAGCGCGTCGTGAACGAGGCCGTCGAGACCAACGCTGCGCACGACCTCGAGCATTTGACTGTCGGAGGCATCGCCCGGGTTATCCGGAGGCAGAAGAATTTGCCGAAGCGACCCCGGCGGCAGATAGGGGCGCTGCGGAAGAAACATCAGGTCGTTCGGGCGCAGGATCCGCCCGGCGCCGGCGGTCGGAATTCCGGCGGTTGCCCTGAAGAGCGCTGCACCTGCAGCCCCATGCGATCCCGATATCAACACCGGTGTTCCCGGCGGGATCGTTACCGACAGATCATGTAGCAATGCGTGGCCGCCAGCCGAGCCCAACGTCACGTGGTCGAAGGCCAAATCGCCATCTTGCTTGACCAGTTCGATGCCGGTCCCACCACCCCTTGTTCGGCTCTTTTCAATGGCTTCGAGCAGGGAACTCAGCCGGGAAACCACTGCAGCGAAATTTGAGATCGAATTGAATTGCCGAACGATCAAGGAGAACGCGCCCACGAGCATGGCAAAGGCCGCGCCGGATTGCGTGATCACTCCGAATTCGATTTCCCCCCGCATGAAAGCCGGAGCAATGATCAAGTCCGGGATGATCTGAATCATCCAATTGTAGCCGCTCGTAAAATAGGCCAGGTTCCGGTTGACCGCGGTAATGGTGAGGATGTTGGCGATCAGATCATCGAGGCGCTGCATCAATCGCGTTTTTTGCTGGCCTTCAACGCTGGCCACCATCACCGATTCAGCGTTTTCGCGCACATGCATGAGGCTGGACCTGAAGCTCGCTTCCTTGTCGAGTCGCTCATAGTTCAGGCCGATGAGAGGGCGCCCCAAAACGATCGTCATGTACGAGCCGCAAGCCGCATATAGCACGGCTACGACAAACAGCAGGGGACTTATGGACCAAAGCACGCCTGAGAACGTCACCACCGTCAGTGTACTGCTGAACAACATGATGATGTAGGAGAGGGTGGTGACCGTGAATGCCTGGATGTCTTCGGATATCCGCTGGTCCGGGTGGCTCAGCGTCACTGAGACCTCCAGGCGATAGTAGGCCTCATTCTCCAGATAGAGATCGACGGCGCGTCTCGTCAGGAACCCGCGCCAAAGCAGCGCCAGCCGTTCTTCGACAAAGCGCGCGATGACGCCGACAACGGTGAGGACGGCAAAGACGCAGACGTAAAAGACCGCTTGCCGAACGAACTCATCCATCTGGCGCTCGGCGATCGCAGTCATGAAATTGCGGCCGACGTAATTGTTCACCACGTTGAGGCCATTCAAGCCGAAGAGCAGAGCCATGAGCCCGGCAAACATCCACCTGGCCCTGCCGCCGACTTCGGATGTCAGGAAAAATCGGACAGCTCTTGCGAAACGAAATGCGGTCGTTCTGATCGGTACTGGCTGGCTGTCCATCTGAGTACCTTTTGTTGGTTTGGCCCTCAGAGCCAGCCGCCGGAAAAACCTGCACGCCTCAATCCCACCACCACAGGCGCGCACCGGCGCATGATGTTCCACAGCAAGCCTGTTCGGTAGTTCTCGATCATCAGGACAACCGGGCCCTGGTCGATGCCGAAGTGGTAGGGGCTGACCCACCAGCCAGTTTCGGTTCCTTCCACCGGAAAGCTTCGGTTGAAGGATGGCTTGAAGCCATAAAGCCTGGTCATGCCGAGCTTCATGCGGGCGCAGTTCCAGACTGTCGGGATGACGATCTCCGGCGCGAACGGCAGCGAGGCGACGACGGCCCAGGGCGACACGGTTCCGTCATCCGGGCCGAAGGGCGCGCCGCGGGCGAGATAATCGAAAAACTCCCTTTCGCTGCCGTTCACGGTACGCTTGGTCCAGCCTGGCCCGTCGCTCGCCGTGAAGCCCCAGCAATGCTCGCCGTAGCCGACGAAATTCAGCGGATTGCGGATGGCATATTCCTGCTGGACGAATGTCGCGTGCCGGCTGTTCTGGAAGTAGTCGCTATTGTGTTCGCGCATGAACTCGTCACGGATCCCGCGGAAATCGATCCACATATGCGAGAGCTGGTGCGTGAAGAGAGGGCCCGAATAGAGCAACTCGCGACCGTAAAGGTTCCGCCAGTCGTAGCTTTCGGTATAGGCGGCGTAAGCTTCGGCCGGCAGCGGATGGGTCGGCGAGCCGAGGCCGAGTATGTAGAGAAGCAGGCCCTCGTCGTAGCCGCGCCAGCGATAGGGAATGAAGCCGTTCTCCGGCCGCCAGCCATGGGTCAGCGTAAGTCCGTGATCGCAGGCCCAGTTCCAGTCGGCACGCTCATAGAGCGCATTTGCCGACCGGCGAATTTCGATTTCATCCGGCGTATCGCCGTCAAAATAGGCGGCCACCGTCAGCGCCCCGGCGAAAAGGAAGGCGGAATCGATCGTCGACAATTCGCATTCCCAAACGCGCCTGCCGGTCTCGATATCCAGGAAGTGATAGAAGAAGCCCTTGTAGCCGGAAGCATCCGGCTCCGGCCCTTGCGGACATTGCAGAAGAAACTGCAGCCGTCGACGCGCGATCTTTGCGGCGAACTTGCGAATGACAATGCCCCGCTCGATAAGCACGGGGATCGTCGCCAGCGCCATACCGATCGCCGCAATACTTGCGGGTGCATCTTCCTGTGTCTTGTCGCGCACCAGGCCGTTGTCGGGATTGGTGCAATGCAGATAGTACAGAAGCGTCGTGAACTGGAGCCGGGCGAGATCCTGCTCGGTCGGCATCCGGTTCAATTCGGGGTCTGTCGACAACAATCCCGGCATGGCTAGGCCACCACGAGGCGGACGTCGTGATCTCGTCCGTCATCCACGAGTGGAACACTCCGGTCAGCGACCTTCTTGCCATCGAGGCTCAGCGAATAGTGCTTCTGTCCTCGTTTGGTATCTCGGCTCACCTTGATACGGTAGGTCGACCTCCCATGGCGAAAGTCCACGTCGTATGTCGACCACCCGGTGGGAATGCACGGCTCGACAAAAAGCCGGGGTCCCTGACGGCGAATGCCGAGAATGGCCTCAAGGCCAACGCGGTACAGCCAGCCCGCCGATCCCGTATACCAGGTCCAGCCACCGCGGCCGGTGTGAGGAGCGGCGCCATAGACGTCGGCGCTGACAACATATGGCTCGACCATGTAGCGGTCGGTGTCTTTGGGTGACAGGGCATGGTTGATGGGATTGAGCATGCTCCAGAGCTGAAACGCCCGATCGCCATCCCCCAGCAATGCTGTCGCCAGCGCCACCCACGTGGCCGCGTGGGTGTACTGGCCGCCATTCTCCCGAATTCCGGGCACATAGCCCTTTATGTAGCCGGGCTGCAGCGCGCCCTTGTCGAACGGCGGATCGAAAAGCTGTATCAAGCCGCTGTCGGTACGAACGAGCCGCTCCCAAACCGCGCGCATTGCCTGCGCGGCGCGCTCGGCATCTGCAGCACCCGAGATAACTGCCCAGGCCTGCGGGATCGCGTCGATCTGACACTCGTCGTTCGACTGGGACCCGAGGGGAGTGCCATCGTCGAAGTAGGCACGGCGATACCAGGCGCCATCCCAGGCGTGGGTCTCCAGGGATATGCGCAGGGTCTCGGCGCGCTCCTTGCACCATTTGGCCCGTTCGTCATCTGCCATCGCCGATGCGATGGCGGCAAAGGATCCAAGGACGGTCAGAAAGAACCATCCGTTCCATACGCTCTCGCCTTTGCCTTCCGCGCCGACCCGGTTCATGCCGTCGTTCCAATCGCCCGTTCCCATAAGCGGAAGCCCGTGGCTGCCTAGCCGCAAACCTCGGTCAAGTGCCCGACAGCAGTGCTCATAGACGGTCCCGCTCTCCTGGCTGGCCGGAGGCACCTCGTAGCGCTCCTCCTCCTCGTCCTCTAGAGGCGGCGAGACGATGAAAGGAACCTGTTCGCTGAGGAGCCCGTAGTCTCCGGAGACCGATACATAGTGATGGACGACGTAGGGCAGAAAGTAGAGGTCATCCGTCATGCGTGTGCGCACGCCGGCACCCGATGGCGGATGCCACCAATGTTGAACGTCTCCCTCGGCAAACTGGCGCGAGGCAGCGCGAAGGATGTGCGTTCGCGCTTCATCGTGCGCGCAATGGACGAGGGCTGCGACGTCCTGGAGCTGGTCGCGAAATCCATAGGCGCCGCCGGATTGGTAGAACCCTGTTCGCGCCCAGATACGGCAAGCCAACACCTGATAGAGCAACCAGCGGTTCATCATGAGGTTGAAGGCCGTATCTGGCGTTCGGACCGTGACGGCGTTCAGCAGATGATCCCACTGTTGTGAAACGGCTGCCAGCGCGTTCCTGGCGCCCCTCGGTCCGGCATGTTCGCGGACGAGCCTGCGCATTTCCTCGCGGCTTTCGGCCTGCCCGAGCACGAATACCAGCTCGACGGTCACCGCCGGCGGGATTGAAACGCTGACCATGAGGGCTGCGCAGGGGTCGAGCAGAGAACCGGTTTGTCCCCCGAGATCGAAGCCTTCCAATCCCACCGGCTGAGCGATGGAACCGTTTCTGCCGAGGAACGCGCGCCGATCGCATGTGAACGATCGGACAGGCGCGCTTGAGGCGGCGAATGCGAGCGTTCCGGAAAAATCCCCTTCCCAGACGTTCCGGGCAACGATAGCACCGATCTCGCTGTCAAATTCGCATTCGACCCGGGAGCATGCGCTTTCGCGCAGCGTGCCGAGGACCCATTCAACGAAGTAGGTGGCGGTAAGGCGGCGAAGTCGTTTTCCGTCGTTGCGAATAGCAAGGCGGACAACCTTGATCGCTCCCGAGGCCGGCACGTGGACAGTCATTTCATGATGCAATGGTCCGCGACTGCTTTCGTAGCACGTGTAACCTTGACCATGCTTCGTCCTCGTCGTCGATGTCTGGCCGAGAGGCAAAGGCGTCGGCGTCCATAGCTCCGCCGTCTGCTCATCGCGCAAGTAGATAACTTCACTCGGCGGGTCCGAGACCGGGTCGTTAGACCAGGGCGTGAGCCTGTTCAGTTGGCTGTTGCCCGCCCAAGTGTACCCAAGACCGCTGTCGCTCGTCAGGCAGCCAAACGCGCTATTGGCAAGGACGTTACACCACGGCGTTGGCGTCGCATCCGCTCCGATCACATATTCGCGCCCGTCCTTGGTAAACCCTCCACGGCCATTCCAAAAAAGCAGGCCATCTCGTGGGGCCTCGTGACGCCTTTCGTGCGCGGCGGAAACATTCGTCCTGGTCTCCCTCAGCGTCGGAAAAGTGGTGGCCGATCTCGCCGAAAGTTGAGCTGAAAGGGATCCTTGACTGCAGCAAAGGACGAGGCGCGCGGCGGCCGTGATCGCATTTTCTGCACTGGCCGAAACACTGGCCCTCGGTGGGAAATGAACACCCCCGGCTTTGCCGAGGGTTTGCTCCACATGGACCGTCGCCTTGGCGCTCAACTGCAAGCTTTCGCTCGCTTCCTCTTCATCAAGGACCGCGAGATCGAAGGGAAATCCGCGACTGGCAAGGAATGCGTGGGCCTTGATGACATCGTCGACGAGAGCGTCCTCGCCTGTTTTGTCGATACGCAGCAGGAGAATTGGGATGGCTCCCGATAGTCCCGCCGATCCCAAGTCGTCGCGGTTCAGCCGCCTCGTGCCGGGCGTGCTGCCTTCCCTTAAGCCGGGAACAGAAAATGCCAGATGTGCTACGAGCCGATTGTAGACGGCCAACTCTTGAGGAGAGGGTGACCGGGGCGGGCCTTCATTGTTTTTCTCGGCATCCACCAACGTTTGGCGCGCGGCGTCGATATTGGCGAAGCGTCTTGCTATTGCGGCAGCGTCTAAATCACTATCGGCTGCGCCCGTTACGAACGCGATCACCTCCGCTCCGGAGGGTTCCAGATCGACTGTCCGGCGCAGGCTGAAGATGGGGTCGAGCACGGGACCCGTCGTCCCTGATAGACGGCTCCCCGGCACCAGGGCGTCAGGGTTTGAGGCCGTCCGCCGCCGGCCAAGAAATCTGTAGCGGTCCGTTTCATATTCCACCGCATGGCCCTGGCGGCTTGACGCAGACACGTGCACCGCCCAGACGGGGCGCTCCGATGCACTGCGCGGCCGGCGCCGTGCGAACAAAGCGGTTGTTTCGGTGTCGAACCAGGTTTCGATGAAAAGCTTGGCAAATGCCGGATGTGCGCTATCGGCGCTTCGGCCATTCAGGCAGACTTCGGAATAGCTTGTCAGCTCAAGCTTTCTCGCTTTCCCACCCTTGTTGCAGAGTTTCAGCAAACGCACTTCGGCATCGCAGTCCTGTGCGACCGACACGTCCCATCGAATATCGATATCTCCGAGCAAACAGCGATACTCGGCACGTTCGCCGTGAAACGTGTGTTCGTAGATCGCCTCCGCATGGCAGATCGGCTGCCGGCCAATCGTCCAGACCTCGCCGCTCTCAAGGTCGCGGATGTAGCAGAACTGGCCCCAGCAATCGCGTGTGCCGTCCTCACGCCAACGCGTGATGTCGAGGCCGCGCCAGGTTTCATACCCGGCACCGGCCTCGGTCAGAAGCACGTTGTAGTTCCCATTCGAAAGCAGGGTCGTGTCAGGAGGCACGCCTGCCGGACGTGTCGCACTGACGTCAACCTTGCCAGCTGGCCGGACCATCAGACCGATCCTTCATTGCGGGCTACACGTTGTCACCCTCGGTCGACGTCCTCGGCTTCGCCTGATGCGCACCCTGAACGCCCCATTTCCAACCGCTGATCGACGGCATGTCATCGCCATGCTTCTCGATATATTCGCGATGCTCGATCAGCTTGGCTTGAATTGCCTGCTTGAAATAGGCGGCGCGCGCCCCGAGGTGGGGCAGGCGGTCGATGACATCGCCGGCGAGATGGAAACGATCGAGCTCGTTGAGCACCACCATGTCGAACGGCGTCGTCGTCGTACCTTCCTCCTTGTAGCCACGAACATGCAGGTTGCCGTGGTTGGTCCGGCGGTAGGTGAGGCGATGGATCAGCCACGGATAGCCGTGGAAGGCGAAGATGATCGGCTTGTCCCTGGTGAAGATACCATCGAAATCACGGTCCGTGAGGCCGTGGGGATGTTCTTCCGCCGGTTGCAGTTTCATCAGGTTGACGACATTGACGACCCGCACTTTCACTTCCGGAAGATGCTCGCGCAGCAATTGCACCGCGGCCAGCGTTTCGAGCGTCGGAGTGTCGCCGCAGCAGGCCATGACGACATCCGGTTCGCTGTCGGCATCGTTGCTCGCCCAATCCCAGATGCTGACGCCCATGCTGCAATGGCGCACGGCCTGTTCCATCGTCAGCCATTGCGGCGCGGGTTGCTTTCCCGCCACGACGACGTTGATGTAGTTGCGGCTGCGCAGGCAATGGTCGGTGACGGACAGCAGCGTGTTGGCGTCCGGTGGCAGGTAGACGCGGATGACGTCGGCCTTCTTGTTGACGACGTGATCGATGAAGCCGGGATCCTGATGGCTGAAGCCGTTGTGGTCCTGCCGCCAGACATGGGAACTCAGGAAGTAGTTTAGCGACCCCACCGGCCGGCGCCAGGGGATCTCGTTGCAGACTTTCAGCCACTTGGCATGCTGGTTGAACATTGAATCGATGATGTGGATGAAGGCTTCGTAGCAGGAGAAGAAGCCGTGGCGGCCGGTCAGCAGATAGCCTTCGAGCCAGCCCTGACACTGGTGTTCGCTCAGCACCTCCATGATGCGGCCATCCGGTGAGAGGTGGTCGTCCTCCGGATAGATTTCGGCCATGTAGCAGCGATTGGTGACCTCCAGCACGTCCTGCCAGCGGTTCGAGTTGTTTTCATCCGGACTGAACAGGCGGAAGTTCCTGGCGTCCATGTTGGATTTCATCACGTCGCGCAGGAACTTGCCCATGACGCGGGCCGCTTCCACATTGGTCCCGCCGGGACGGGGAACCTCGACGGCATAGTCGCGGAACGCCGGCATCTTCAGGTCACGCAGCAACAGGCCGCCATTGGCGTGCGGATTGTCGCTCATGCGGCGATGCCCCGTTGGCGCGAGCGCTGCGATCTCCGGCTTCAGCCGGCCTTGATCGCTGAAAAGCTCCTCGGGGCGATAGCTCTTCATCCATTGCTCGAGGATGCGGATGTGCTCGGGCTTGTCCATCTCGCCCATCGGCACCTGGTGCGCCCGCCAGTAGTCCTCGCATTTCTTGCCGTCGATCTCGGGGGGGCAGGTCCAGCCCTTCGGCGTGCGGAAGACGATCATCGGCCATGCCGGCCGCTTCAGATTGCCCCTCACGCGGGCATCGTCCCAGATCTGCCGGATCTCGGCCATCGCCGTATCCAGCACAGCGGCGAGTTGCTGATGCACGCTTGCCGGATCATGCCCTTCGACGAAGTAGGGCTTGTAGCCCATGCCCTCGAAGAACTTCTGCAGCTCGTCACGCGGAATGCGGGCGAGGAAGCACGGATTGGCGATCTTGTAGCCGTTCAGATGCAGGATCGGCAGCACGCAGCCGTCGCGGGCCGGGTTCAGGAACTTGTTGCTCTGCCAGCCGGTAGCAAGCGGCCCGGTCTCGGCCTCGCCATCGCCGACGATGCAGGCGACGACAAGGTCCGGGTTATCGAAGGCGGCGCCATAGGCGTGGCTCAACGCATAGCCAAGTTCGCCGCCCTCATGGATGCTGCCGGGCGTTTCCGGCGCCACGTGGCTCGGGATGCCGCCTGGAAAGCTGAACTGCTTGAAGAGCCGCTGCATACCCTCGGCATCTTCACCGATGTTCGGATAGAACTCGGTGTAGGTCCCTTCGAGATAGGCATGCGCCACCAGCGACGGCCCGCCGTGCCCCGGCCCGATGATATAGATCATGTTGAGATCGTCGCGCTTGATCACGCGGTTGAGATGCACATAGAGCATGTTGAGGCCAGGCGAGGTGCCCCAGTGGCCGAGCAGGCGCGGCTTGATGTGTTCGCGTTTCAGCGGCTCGCGCAGGAGCGGATTGTCGAGCAGATAGATCTGGCCGACAGAAAGGTAGTTCGACGCGCGCCAATAGGCGTCCATCAGTCGGAGTTCGTCTGCCGATAATGGCGTTGTTGAATGCGAGCTCCCGGATGCCGTCTCTTTCATCGATACCGTTTCAGGCGAAACCATCTGAACCTCCCGATCATTAGGACATTGCCTGGATTTCTCCGACTTGCAGTCGTGCAAGCCACTGCAGTCTCTTGAATTCGCTACGGTCGTTGCTGTTTGCCGGCGACGGGCAGAATGATGGAACACCTGTCTTCGGACGACAGCGGCTGGGATCGTCTTGCCAACTCGGTGTCGCGAACACCTGCGTGTCGCGGCACAATTAAAAGGGGCGCTATTGCGGATATGGTTCCGAGAAATGCTCGACCACGCCCCGAACGCCGCGGACATTTTCGGCAACGATCCGTGCGGCCCTCCGGCACTCGGCCGTCTCCACGTTGCCCCAGAGATGAACGATGCCATCGGTCACGGCGACCTTCACATCCAGACCTTCGAGGCCGGTGTTCTCGCCGAGGCGCACAAGAATGCTGCGCCGGATCGCTTCATCACCCGCGGCCGTCTCGTCCTGCTTTGCTGACAAAACCGCCTGCAACAGATCGGCGCGGCTGACGATGCCGACCAGTACGCCGTTCCTGAGAACGGGAAGGCGCTTGATGCCACGTTCCTGCATCAGCGCCGCCACCCGCGCGAGCGGCGCATCCTCGTCGATGGTAACGGGATCGGCTGTCATGGCGTCGCCCACCCTCCAGGAGGATCGGCGTATATAGGCGTGGGCCCTGTCGTCGGCCGCAAGCGTCGCGTCCGCCAGCGGTCCGCCGCCACCGAGTTCCGTGCGCCGGATCAAGTCGCCCTCGCTGATCAGCCCAATGAGACGGCCTTCATCGTCAACGACCGGAAGGCCGCTGACGTGGCTGTCGAACATGATCCGGGCTGCCTGTCTGACGCTGTTGTCAGGCGAAAGCCTGACGATCTTTGTCGTCATCACATCTTTGACGCGCATGTCGATCCAACTCCGAAAAGGACCTTGGTACCGTCATTGGCGGGCGTAAGGTAAACCTATCGCGGCGGTTCGACAACCTGTTCGTGGGGGAGACGTTCGAGTTGAGCGCCGGCGCTGGCAGAACCCATGCTGCAGCTTCTAGTCGAGCGCAAACACTCGTGCACAGCCCGATTGGATTTAACTAGCTCTCGACGCGCGCGGTTGTGTTCTGGTGGAGCCGAAGGGAGTCGAACCCTCGACCTCCGCAGTGCGATTGCGGCGCTCTCCCAACTGAGCTACGGCCCCATTACATCCAGTCAACACGACACGCGCCGAGCATGTCAATACACTTGAGACGACGCGCCTGGTTGGACATCATTGCGCGAAGCGACGCGCTCGATCGGTTCGTCGGGCGATCCGTTTCAAAACCGTTTCTTCGAAAGTAGCGGGCAGACGCGCCATTTCCGCTCGGGGCCCTCATCGACGCGCGCCGCTGTATGTTACAGTAGGTCACGCCCCCACGCGCGGGGAGCCATTGTCGAACTATGCTCGCGGGTTTACGCTGATGCCTAACGAAAGCACCGCCCGAACCTCGCTGAAATACTGGCGGTGCGTGTCAACGATGAGATGACGCCCGAGTCCCGGCCGCGAACGTCCATGGCGTCCGGATCAATGTGCACTTTTTCGGTATCCGACATAGGCGCCTGCCGGCTCCGCACTTCCCTTAATGGGCCTCTCCGTGGGCCCGGCGATTTGGAGGAGGATTAGCAATGGCCCAGACGATGAAGGCCGCCGTCGTTCGGCAGTTCCGCACGCCCCTTGTGATCGAGGAGGTGGCGGTGCCGACGCCGCAACCTGGGCAGATCCTCGTCAAATATGAAGCAACGGGCGTCTGCCACACCGACCTCCATGCAGCAAATGGAGACTGGCCGGTAAAGCCTAGCCCGCCGTTTATTCCGGGACACGAGGGCGTCGGCTATGTTTCGGCAGTGGGTGCCGGTGTCAAAAGAGTGAAAGAGGGGGACAGGGTCGGCGTTCCCTGGCTTCACAGCGCATGTGGTTACTGCCCGCATTGCCGCACCGGTTGGGAAACACTGTGCGCATCACAGTCGAACACCGGATATTCCGTCGACGGAACATTTGCCGAGTATGGACTGGCGGATCCCGACTTCGTCGGCAGCCTGCCCACCGGGCTGGACTTCGGCCCTGCTGCGCCGGTTCTTTGCGCCGGCGTGACCGTTTACAAGGGATTGAAGGAAACGGAAGTACGGCCCGGCGAATGGGTCGCCGTCTCCGGCATCGGTGGCCTTGGCCACATGGCTGTGCAGTACGCAAAGGCGATGGGCATGCATGTCGTCGCCGCGGACATCTTCGACGACAAGCTGGCACTTGCAAAGCAGCTAGGCGCCGACATTACAGTCAACGGCAAGGCGAAGGATGCCGTAGAGCAGGTAATCAAGGCGACCGGCGGCGTGCATGGGGCGCTCGTAACTGCGGTTTCACCTGCTGCAATGGAACAGGCGTTCGGATTCCTGCGATCGCGGGGCACGATGGCGCTCGTCGGCCTTCCCCCTGGGATGATCTCCGTGCCGGTCTTTGAAACGGTGCTCAAGCGCATAACGGTGCGCGGATCGATCGTCGGCACCCGCCAGGATCTGGAGGAATCGCTGCAGTTTGCCGCTGAAGGCAAGGTGGCGCCGCATTTCTCATGGGACAGCCTCGAGAACATCAATGAGATCTTCCACCGGATGGAGGCCGGCAAGATCGACGGGCGCATCGTCATGAGCCTGCAGTAGCCGGCGCAGCCGTGCCCGTCCGGTCGAGAGGCCCCGCTTCGTTTCCGCCAAAGGAACGGTGCCGCATCGATTGATGGGAATAGCAGGCCCATGCCCGGACTGGAGAATGTATTGCGCACCCAAACTGCGCGCCTCCTCAAATCGCCGTCCCCACCCGGGCCGTTTGGCGAAATGCCCGCAGACCTTTTGCAGAAAGGAAATGGCAATGAGCAAGGGCATGTTCTCGGATCAGCACGGACTTTCCAGACGAGATCTCCTGCTGGTGGCAGGGACTGCGGCGGCCACGCTTGCCACATATAGCCAGGCTGCCCGGGCAGCACCGGGCGGAGGCACCCTTGTGATCGATGAGGTGAAGCAGGGCGAGGACGTCTTTGCCTATATCAGCAGGATCAAGGGCGCTTTTGACGAGACGACCTATCGACAGGTGCTGGGGTGTGCGAACGCGTTCAAGGAAGGAGATCAGACGATCGGGGTGGTGGCGGAAAATGACACATCGCGAACGAACGCCCGGACCCTTCTGGCAAGCACGAAGATCGGAGACCTTCACCAGCGCCCGCTGCTTGAGGACGATCTGCAAAGGCTGATCTGGCAGACAACGGACCAGGCCCAGCACGAAAAGGTCAAAGACTGGACCATGGGCCAGCTGAAGGAGTTTCTCCTGACTGCATCGGAAGAAGAGATCAAAGGCATCATGAATGGGCTGACCAGCGATACGATCGGTTGCGTGCCGAAACTGATGAGCAACGAAGAGCTTATCTCCGTCAGCCAAAAGATCTTCAACGTCATGCCCGGCACCAAGTTGGGGGCCAAGGGGTATATGGGCGCGCGTATTCAGCCGAATTCGCCAACCGACCACCCCGACGACATCATGTGGCAGGTCTTCGATGCGTTCTCCTATGCAACCGGCGACATCGTCATCGGCACCAACCCGGTGGACAGTACCGTCAACAGCGTCGTCACGGTGGAACGTGCCCTCAAGGATATCGTCGATACCTTCAAGCTGGTTGACGTCATTCCCTGGTGCGTGCTCGCCCACATCGACGTTCAGGCCGAGGTGAACGAGAGCTTCCCCGGAACGGTATCCACGGTGTTCCAGAGCCTCGCGGGAACGGATGACTGCAACAAGATCTTCGACATCACCAATGAGAAGATCCTGAAATATGCAAGCGCGAAGGCAGGGGAAAGATATGGCCTCTACTTCGAGACCGGGCAAGGCTCGGAATTCACCAACGGCGTGGCAAACGGCGTCGACATGATGGTGCTTGAGTCTCGAAAGTACGGCTTCAGCAGGGCCGTGAGCCTGGAGCTTGCGAAGGTGCAGCCCAAGGGCGCATGGCTCCATGTCAACGATGTTGCCGGCTTCATCGGGCCGGAGGTCTTCAAGAGTCGCGAACAACTCGTACGGTGCTGCCTCGAAGACATGGTCATGGGTAAGCTCCATGGGCTGACCATCGGCCTCGATATCTGCACCACCCTGCATATGACTGTCAGCCTGGACGATCTGGATTGGTGCCAGGACCAGATCATGCCGGCCAATCCGGCCTACCTGATTGCTCTGCCCACCAAAAACGACCCGATGTTGAGTTATCTGACGACCGCGTTTCAGGATCACGTACGCGTGAGGGAGAAATTTGGCTTCAAGGTCAACGATGCGATGTGGGATTTCTACAAACGCATCGGGATCGTCGGCAACGACAACAGCTACACGTCAAACTACGGGGATCCCCTCTGGGTCTATTATCAGTACCGCCTCGCCAAGGGTGACAAGCGGCCAAAGGAAACCGTCTACGCCGAAGGCAGGCAGATGATGATGGAGGTCGAAGCAAGAGGCGTCGACCTGGCGACGGGTCACGGCGAGAAGATCTGGGATCTCAACCCTGCGCTCGCGACGAAGGTGAGGGGTCTGTATGACGACGCCAAACAATCTCTTTGGGCCGAACTTACGCCGGAGTTTATCGCTGCCGTGCCCGGCGTCGTCCCGGTTCGCACCCTGTCCAAGGACCGGAACGACTACATCGCGCACCCGACCACCGGTGAAGCGCTGAGCCCGGATTCCATCAAGGAGATTGAGCGGATAAGGGCTTCGTGGAAGGGCGACATGCCCAAAGGTCAGATCGTCATATCGGACGGTCTCAATGCCAAGGCCATCATGGATGACGGGCATCTAGCGCCTTACCTCGAAGAGATGCGAAGGTTGCTTGGAGACGCCGGTGTCACGGTGAGCGACAAGAACATCCTGGTGACCAGCGGCAGGGTGCGGGCCGGCTACAGGATCGGCGAG
The DNA here is from genome assembly GCF_058792075.1 of Ensifer sp. EB106-03-01-XG145. NCBI lineage: Bacteria > Pseudomonadati > Pseudomonadota > Alphaproteobacteria > Hyphomicrobiales > Rhizobiaceae > Ensifer > Ensifer sp. EB106-03-01-XG145. The sequence continues at coordinate 233,798 of NZ_JBYTEC010000010.1, forward strand.
ATGCTTTTTGGAGATGCAGATCCCAACAGTTTCCGAGGCATCCTCCACATCATCGGCGAGCGGCCAGGCACCATGCACCATGCCTACTCGGTCTATATCACCGTCGCCAAGGGCAAGCGTTGGGCGGAGAAGGACATCGACCACGACATGACGAAACTGGTCAGCAACGTCGCCGATACCGCGCTTGCCCCCAAGGAGGCGGCGAGGGAGACCCTGACGATCATCCGGGAGATCATCGGCAAGGATGTGAACGGCAGCCGGCGATATGGATGATCGCGCATCGTGCTGCAGGACAGCAGAGCGGTATCTGCCCTGGGAGCGGCAACAGCGGCGTCAGCTTTGCACACAAGCACGACAGGACGCGCTGACTGACCGAGTCACGTCCCATCCACGAAAAAACCCAGGGGCACGGCTCAAACGCCCCTGGGCAAAATTCTGGTCGGGGGACAGTCACGCGTTCCATGAAAACCGCGTGACTGATTGATACGTCACCACAACCACCATCTCGGTGGAGCAGGTTAGCTGCAGCCGCTCGTCGCACCGCAGGTGTCGCACTTCTCGCAGGTGCCGTTGCGCACCATCGTGAAGTTCTGGCACTCGGTGCACATGTTGCCGGTGTAGCCCTGCATGATCGAGCGGGCGCGGCGCTCGGCCTCCACCTTTTTGGCGTCCGTCTTGGCCGATGCCGCTTCGGCGGCTGCCTTGTCGGAGAAGAGAGCCGTCACTTCCGTAACCGTCTCAGCCGTTTCCTCGGCAATCTCTTCGGCCAATTCCGCCGCACGTTCTTCGTAATCGCGCTTGAAGGCGACGATTTCGGAGGTCGCGATGGCGGTTGTCGTCTCGATCTTGCGCACCGTGTTGCCGGCGATCGCCGTTACGGTTGCGCCAGAAGAGGCGCGGGCAGGAGCAGCCGTTGCCGAGCCCTTCGGCTCGCCGGCGCGTTCGGCCGTGCCACCGACGATGGTCGGCTTGTAGCCACGGGTCCAGCCTGTCGAAATCAGGTTGGTCTTGCCTTCCTGGATCCCCTTGCCGAGCGCCGTGTTGCTGAAATCGGACGTGTCGACATGGGCGAGGTCGTGGCGGCCGAGATAGGAGACGGCGAGTTCGCGGAAGACGTAGTCGAGGATCGACGTCGCGTTCTTGATCGCATCGTTGCCCTGGACCATGCCGGCCGGCTCGAACTTGGTGAAGGTGAAGGCCTCCACATATTCTTCGAGCGGCACGCCATATTGCAGGCCGAGCGAGATGGCGATGGCGAAGTTGTTCATCATCGCACGGAAGGCAGCGCCTTCCTTGTGCATGTCGATGAAGATCTCGCCGAGGCGGCCATCACCGAATTCGCCGGTGCGCAGATACACCTTGTGACCACCGACAACGGCCTTCTGGGTGTAGCCCTGGCGGCGGTTCGGCAGCTTTTCGCGGGCGCGGATCACCTTTTCGATGACGCGCTCGACGATCTTTTCGGTGATGGTCACGGCCTGGGCGGCGGCCGGCGCCTGGATCAGATCCTCCAGCGCATCCTCGTCCTTGTCGTCCTCGATCAGCGAGGCGTTCAGCGGCTGCGACAGCTTGGAACCATCGCGGTAAAGGGCGTTCGCCTTCAGCGCCAGCTTCCAGGAAAGCATGTAGGCGTTCTTGCAGTCCTCGACGGTCGCCTCGTTCGGCATGTTGATCGTCTTGGAGATGGCGCCCGAGATGAACGGCTGGGCAGCCGCCATCATGCGGATGTGGCTTTCGACCGAGAGGTAGCGCTTGCCGATCTTGCCGCAGGGGTTAGCGCAATCGAAGACCGGCAGGTGCTCGTTCTTCAGGAACGGCGCGCCTTCAAGCGTCATCGCGCCGCAAACGTGGATGTTGGCTGCTTCGATGTCCTTCTTCGAGAAGCCCATATGGTCGAGGAGGTTGAAGTCCATCGCGCCGAGCTGCTCGTCGGTGACCTTCAGCGTGCCCTTGAGGAAGTCGGCGCCCAGCGTCCACTGGTTGAAGACGAACTTGATGTCGAAGGCACTCTTCAACGCGGCGTTGACCGCTTCGACCTTCTCGTCGGTGAAGCCCTTGGCCTTCAGCGTTGACGGGTTGATTGCCGGCGCCTGGTTCAGGTTGCCATGGCCGACGGCGTAAGCCTCGATCTCGGCGATCTGGCTTTCGCTATAACCGAGCGAGCGCAGCGCTTCCGGTACGGCACGGTTGATGATCTTGAAGTAGCCGCCGCCGGCGAGCTTCTTGAATTTCACCAGCGCGAAGTCGGGCTCGATGCCGGTCGTATCGCAGTCCATGACGAGGCCGATCGTGCCGGTCGGCGCGATGACGGTTGCCTGGGCGTTGCGGTAGCCGTGCTTTTCGCCGAGTTCCAGCGCCTTGTCCCAGGCGCTCATGGCGTGGATGACGAGGTCCTGGTCCGGATTGTCGCCATGGATGAGGGCGACCGGGTTGACCGAGAGCGCCTCGTAGCCGGTCGTCTCGCCATAGGCGGCGCGGCGATGGTTGCGGATGACGCGCAGCATGTTGTCGCGGTTCGGGGCAAAGCCCGGGAACGGACCCAGCTTCTCGGCCATTTCGGCCGAGGTGGCGTAGGAGATGCCGGTCATGATCGCGGTCAGGGCACCGGCGATGGCGCGGCCTTCGGTTGAGTCATAGGGGATGCCCGAGGACATCAACAGGCCGCCGATATTGGCATAGCCGAGGCCGAGCGTGCGGTATTCGTAGGAGAGTTCGGCGATCTCGCGGGACGGGAACTGCGCCATCATGACCGAGACTTCGAGGACAACGGTCCAGAGGCGGACGGCGTGCTCGTAATCGGCGATGTTGATGCGCTTGGTCGCCGCATCCTTGAACATCATCAGGTTCAGCGAGGCAAGGTTGCAGGCGGTGTCGTCGAGGAACATGTACTCCGAGCACGGGTTCGACGCGCGGATCGGGCCGGCGGCGGGGCTCGTGTGCCAGTCGTTCATCGTCGTGTTGAAGTGCAGGCCCGGATCGGCGGACGCCCAGGCGGCGTAGGAGATCGACTCCCAGAGGTCACGGGCCTTCAGCGTCTTCATCACGCGGCCGTCCTTGCGGGCGGTCAGGTGCCAGTCGCCATCGGCTTCGACGGCGCGCAGGAAGTCGTCCTTGATCGAGACCGAGTTGTTCGAGTTCTGGCCCGAAACCGTAAGATAAGCTTCAGAATCCCAGTCGGTGTCATAGGTCTTGAACTCGAGGTCCTTGTAGCCCTGCTTTGCGAACTGGATGACGCGCTGGACGTAGTTTTCCGGAACCAGCGCCTGCTTGGCAGCGCGGATCTCGCGCTTCAGCGCCGGGTTCTGCTTCGGGTCGTAGCAGGCGTCGTCGGTGCCGTCGCAGTTGACGCAGGCCTTCATGATCGCCTTCAGGTGTTTGGCGACGACCTTGGAACCGGTGACGAGGGCGGCAACCTTCTGCTCTTCCTTGACCTTCCAGTTGATGTATTCCTCGATGTCCGGATGGTCGATGTCGACGACGACCATCTTGGCGGCGCGACGGGTGGTGCCGCCCGACTTGATGGCGCCGGCGGCGCGGTCGCCGATCTTCAGGAACGACATCAGGCCCGAGGACTTGCCGCCGCCCGAGAGCTTTTCGCCTTCGCTGCGCAGATGCGAGAAGTTGGAGCCGGTGCCCGAGCCATACTTGAACAGGCGCGCTTCACGCACCCAGAGATCCATGATGCCGCCCTCGTTGACGAGGTCGTCGGCAACCGACTGGATGAAGCAGGCGTGCGGCTGCGGGTGTTCGTAGGCCGACTTGGACTTGGTCAGCTTGCCGGTGAAGGGGTCGACATAGAAATGGCCCTGGCCGGGACCATCGATGCCGTAGGCCCAATGCAGGCCGGTGTTGAACCATTGCGGCGAGTTCGGCGCAACGCGCTGAGTGGCGAGCATATAGGCAAGTTCGTCACGGAAGGCGGAGGCGTCTTCTTCGCTGGCGAAGTAACCGCCCTTCCAGCCCCAATAGGCCCAGGTGCCGGCCAGGCGATCGAAAACCTGGCGTGCATCGGTTTCGGAGCCGTATTGTTCATCCTTCGGCAGCGCCTTCAGCGCTTCCGTGTCGGGAACCGAGCGCCAGAGGAAGGAGGGGACATCGTTCTCCTCGACGCGCTTCAGCTTGGCAGGCACGCCGGCCTTGCGGAAATACTTCTGGGCGAGGATGTCGGCAGCGACCTGACTGAACTGAGCCGGAACGTCGATATCGGCTAGGCGGAAGACGATCGAACCATCGGGGTTCTTGATCTCACTCGTAGCCTTGCGGAATTCGATCTCCGCATAGGCGGATTGCCCGGCCTTGGTGAAACGACGTTCGATCTTCATTGTCCCTGGTCCTTCGTGTTGCCTAGCGCCCGCCACAGGCGCAATTGTCCCCGCCCGGCCGCGAGGGTCATCCCGCAGCCAGTCTCAGCTTCCGTCCTTGGAGAGAAACCCATAACCGGGTTACCCTGTATCTTGTGATATAGGCTGGCTGCAAGCACTAAATATAGTGTTAACAGCATCTTTTTGCCAGCCAAATATTGCCCCAGCAGGCCCAAAAAATCGCACAAAAATCCTCACGGCGACCGCATGGTGAAATCCATGACTGCCGCCTGTCAGAACCGACGATTTGGTGAGATGAACCGGGCGCTAAACAATCCGGTCCGCCGCCGTCGCAACGTGAAATCCATTAACCGTGAATCGTCCGGGGGCGTCAAGGGGTGGTTTGTGACGGAAGTTTGAGCGCTAGATGTTGTGTGGACCGACTGTGGAAAACGGGGACATCGGCCAACCCCATGAAAATCAGGCACTTCCAGAGGTTACCTGTGAGACTAACGCAACGGTCAGCACCAAATCAAAAAATTGACGGGTAAAAAACCGCATAAAAACCGTCCCCAACGGTACCCTCGGTTGCGCTCAGGAAAACGATATGGGGTGGCCGTGGTGATTCGCGCCTTACGCCTTGAGGCGGCTCGCCTTTTGGGTCGCGAACGGAGTATCGGCACTACCTATAGTGCTCTACACCATCCCGCTCCCGGCCGACGATACTGGCGCAGGTGCAAAGACTGGCAGGTTCGTGAGGGGTGAGCGGGATCAGCGGCACGCACTGATCCCGCCTTGGAACTCAATCGACGCGCTTCTGCAACGCGCGGGCACCATTCGGCGCATTCACCTTGCCCTCGGTGATGAAGTAGGCAAACACATCGCGCGGCTCTTTCTTGGCCTTGCGGTCCGGGGCGCTCTTCTCAAGCCCGCTCGGCTCGTCGCCACTGGCAAAGCTCTTGGCGCGCTCGGCCCAGAGGTCGAGCTTGTCGGCCGCATAGCAGGTCTCGATATCGTCGCTGCCCTTCTGCAGACGCAGATAGACGAAGTCGGCGGTAACGTCGGCGATCATCGGATAATCCGCATGTTCGGCGAGCACCACGGCAACGCCGTATTTCTCCAGCAGCGCCACAAACTCCGGAACCTGGAAGGTGGGATTTCGGACCTCGACCACATGGCGGAGCGAAAGCCCATCCTGTTTTGCCGGCAATAGTTTCAGAAAACCCTCGAAGTCGTCAGGTTCAAACTTCTTCGTCGGCGCGAACTGCCAGAGGATCGGTCCGAGATGAGGCCCAAGCTCGGTCAAGCCCTGCGTCAGGAATCGCTCCATGGATTCACCGGCTTCCGAGAGAACCTTGCGGTTGGTGACGAAGCGGCTTGCCTTCAGCGAAAAGATGAAATCATCCGGCACCTCGGAGGCCCATTTGGCGAAGGTCTCGGGCTTCTGCGACGAATAATAGGTGCCGTTCACCTCGATCGCACGAAGCTGCTTGCCGGCGTATTCGAGCTGCCGCTTCTTTGCCAGCGTGCTCGGATAGAAGGTGCCCTCCCAGGGCTCGAAGGTCCAGCCGCCGATACCAACGCGGATCTTTCCGGATTTTGCCATGCCATCCTCCTCAACAACGGTCGTCGCTTGACCGCGTGCTTTTCAGTCTTTGATCGATTTCGCCATGTCCAGGAGTGTCCACCCTGGACGATAGGGATTGGGTCGGCGACCCGTTTCTTGAAATCCATAGGCGCGATAGAGGGCGATGTTTCGCTCCATGCGTGAATTGGTATAGAGCCGCACCTCCGGCAAGCCCCACTCGGCCGCCTTGCCGTCCAGGAATTTCAGCAATTCGATGCCGAGCCCCTGGCCCTGACAGGCTGGGGCAACGGCAATGCTGAAAATCAGCAGGTGATCGGCGTGCCGCTCGAAAACGGCAAGCGCCGCGACAACTTCATCTTGCTCCCGAAGCCAAACCTCGCCGCGAAGAATGCGAGGCGCAGAGTCCTCGGTGACCGGGAGCGGCGGCCCGCCAAGCAGCGCCCGATAGGGCTCGTAGGCCGCCTCCGTCATGCTTTGCACCGCGGCCAGATCTTCCAGACGAGCAGGCCGCATCATGCCGCGATCACTCCTTCCGATCGCCGATCGGCGTCGAGGCGTTCACTCCGCCGCCTCGACCTTTTTCATCGGCCGGCGATCGAGAAGCTCCTTCAGGAACTGGCCGGTATAGGAGCGCCTCTCCTTGACCACCTCTTCGGGCGTGCCCTTGGCGATGACCTCGCCGCCACCATCGCCGCCCTCGGGACCGAAGTCGATGACCCAGTCTGCGGTCTTGATGACTTCGAGATTGTGCTCGATGACCACGACGGAATTGCCCTGGTTGACGAGCTCATGCAGAACTTCAAGAAGCTTGGCTACGTCATGGAAATGCAAGCCGGTCGTCGGCTCGTCGAGGATATAAAGCGTACGGCCGGTGGAACGCTTCGACAGTTCCTTGGCGAGCTTGACGCGCTGGGCTTCGCCGCCCGAGAGCGTGTTTGCCTGCTGACCCACCTTGATGTAGCCGAGGCCGACCTGGTTGAGCGTCACCAGCTTGTCGCGCACGGCCGGGACGGCGGCAAAGAACTCGACGCCTTCCTCGACCGTCATGTCGAGCACGTCGGCGATCGACTTGCCCTTGAAGTGCACGTCGAGCGTTTCGCGGTTGTAGCGCTTGCCGTGGCAGACGTCGCAAGTGACGTAGACATCCGGCAGGAAGTGCATCTCGATCTTGATGACGCCGTCGCCCTGGCAGGCCTCGCAGCGGCCACCCTTGACGTTGAAGGAGAAGCGGCCCGGCTGGTAGCCGCGCGTCTTTGCCTCCGGCAGACCGGCGAACCAGTCGCGGATCGGCGTGAAGGCGCCGGTATAGGTCGCCGGGTTCGAACGCGGCGTGCGGCCGATCGGCGACTGGTCGATGTCGATCACCTTGTCGATATGCTCGAAGCCATCGATACGGTCATGCTCGGCCGGGTTCTCGCGCGCGCCCATGATGCGGCGGGCGGCGGACTTGTAGAGCGTTTCGATCAGGAAGGTCGACTTGCCGCCGCCGGAGACGCCGGTCACGGCCGTAAAGACGCCGAGCGGGATCGAGGCGGTGACGTTCTTGAGGTTGTTGGCGCGCGCGCCGACAACGGTGATTTCCTTTTTCTTCTTCGGTTTGCGGCGTTCTCCAGGCACGGCAACCGCAAGCTCGCCTGAGAGATACTTTCCGGTCAGCGATTTCGGGTTGGCCATGACGTCGGCAGGCGCCCCTTGCGCGATGACTTCGCCGCCATGGATGCCGGCAGCCGGGCCGATATCGACGACATAATCGGCGGTCAGGATCGCGTCCTCGTCGTGCTCGACCACGATCACGGTGTTGCCAATGTCACGCAGATGGCGAAGCGTGTCGAGCAGGCGGGCATTGTCGCGCTGGTGCAGGCCGATCGACGGCTCGTCGAGCACGTAGAGCACGCCCGTCAGGCCGGAGCCGATCTGCGATGCGAGCCGGATGCGCTGGCTTTCGCCACCCGACAGCGTTCCCGAGTTTCGCGACAGGCTGAGATATTCAAGGCCGACATCGTTGAGGAAACGCAGACGGTCGCGGATTTCCTTGAGGATGCGGACGGCGATTTCGTTCTGCTTGGTGTTGAGATGCGCCGGCAGCGCTTCGAACCAGTCGCGCGCGATGCGGATCGACATCTCGGTGACTTGGCCGATGTGCAGCTTGTCGATCTTGACCGCAAGCGCCTCAGGCTTCAGCCGGAAGCCGGCGCAGGCCGGGCAGGGCGCCGCCGACATGTAGCGCTCGATTTCCTCGCGCGCCCAGGCGCTGTCGGTCTCCTTCCAGCGACGCTCCAGATTGGGCACGATGCCCTCGAAATTCTTGGTGGTGTTGTAGGAACGAGCGCCGTCCTCATAGTGGAAGACGATCTTCTCTTCCGTTCCGTGCAGGATCGCATTCTGCGCTGCGGAGGACAGTTCGTTCCAGCGATTGCCGAGCTTGAAGCCGAAGGCCTTGCCGAGCGCTTCGAGCGTCTGGTTGTAGTAAGGCGAGGAGGACTTGGCCCAGGGCGCAATCGCGCCGTCGCGCAGCGTCCGGTGCTCCTCCGGAACGATCAGCGCCACGTCGATCTTCTGCTGGCTGCCGAGGCCGTCGCAGGTCGGGCAGGCGCCGAAGGGGTTGTTGAAGGAGAACAGGCGCGGCTCGATCTCGGAGATCGTGAAGCCGGAGACCGGGCAGGCGAATTTTTCCGAAAACAGCACGCGCTCATGAGTCTCGTTGAGCGACTTGTTGGCGGAGCCGCCGGCGGCCGTTTCTTCCGGCGGCAGCGGCTTGTCGGCAAACTCGGCCACGGCAAGCCCATCGGCCAGCGTCAGGCAGGTCTCCAGGCTGTCGGCGAGGCGCGAGGCAAGGTCCGGCCGGACGACGACACGGTCGACCACCACATCGATGTCGTGCTTGTATTTCTTGTCGAGCGCCGGAACCTCGGCGATCTCGTAGAAGGTGCCGTCGACCTTGACGCGCTGAAAGCCCTTCTTCATCAGCTCGGCGAGTTCCTTCTTGTATTCGCCCTTGCGGCCGCGAACGAGCGGCGCAAGAATGTAAAGGCGCGTGCCTTCGCCGAACTCCAGCACGCGGTCGACCATCTGGCTAACCGTCTGGCTCTCGATCGGAAGGCCCGTTGCCGGCGAATAGGGCACGCCGACACGCGCGAAGAGCAGGCGCATATAGTCGTAGATTTCGGTGACCGTGCCGACCGTCGAGCGCGGGTTGCGCGAGGTCGTCTTCTGCTCGATCGAGATCGCCGGCGACAGGCCGTCGATCTGGTCGACATCCGGCTTCTGCATCATCTCGAGGAACTGGCGCGCATAGGCCGACAGGCTCTCGACATAGCGGCGCTGCCCTTCGGCATAGATCGTATCGAAGGCGAGCGAGGACTTGCCGGAGCCGGAAAGTCCGGTCATCACGATCAGCTTGTTGCGCGGCAGATCGAGGTCGATGCCTTTCAGATTGTGCTCGCGCGCACCACGAATGGAGATGGTCTTGAGTTCACTCATCGGAAGCCAGCTTTTGCATGTCGGTTGAAAGCCCCCTATGTAATGACGCTAACGCCCATGTCGAGGCGCAATCGGCAAAACAGGCGGCCAATTCGAGTCGGTTGACAGGATCATAGCCAAATACTAGAACAAAGAAAGAACAAATCGCCCATAAAACGACCAAATCTGTTGTGGATTATGTGCGAGGCGGGGCGTATCGGCGGCATCGGACCGCTAAGATGCGCGCTCTTGAAATTCCAAGCCGGGCCGGCGGCCCGGTGAAACCACGGGAAAAGCAACATGGCTGGAAGCGTCAACAAGGTAATCTTGATCGGAAATGTCGGGGCAGACCCGGAAATCCGGCGCACGCAGGACGGCCGGCCGATTGCCAACCTGCGCATCGCAACCTCGGAATCCTGGCGCGACCGCAACAGCGGCGAGCGCAAGGAAAAGACCGAATGGCACACGGTCGTCGTCTTCAACGAGGGCCTCTGCAAGGTCGTCGAACAATATGTGAAGAAGGGCGCCAAGCTCTATATCGAAGGCGCGCTGCAGACGCGCAAGTGGCAGGACCAGAACGGCAACGACCGTTATTCGACCGAAATCGTGCTGCAGGGCTTCAACTCGACGCTGACGATGCTGGACGGTCGCGGCGAGGGCGGCGGCTCCGGCGTCAGCCGCGGTGGCGGCGGCGACTTTGGCGGCAGCAACTACGGCGGCGGTGGCGGCGGTGGTTACGACGACTACGACCAGTCGCGCCAGTCTTCCGGTGGCGGCCGTTCGGGCGGTGGCCAGGGCGGTCAAGGCGGCCAGGGCGGTGGCTTCTCGCGCGATATGGACGACGACATCCCGTTCTGATCGCCCATCGATCAGTGTCGATCAGTATTGACGCAAAACGCCATGTCCTCTGGGACATGGCGTTTTTTGTTGTCCGTTCTCTTTGTCGCTCGTTCGGCGACGAAAGGCGATCAGCCGCGGCTCTAAAGCGCCATTGCCGATTTGACGCCGTCGACAACGAACTGCACCGCCAGCGCCGCCAGGATGACGCCGAGCAGGCGCGTCAGGATGGCGCGGCCGGTGACGCCGAGAAAGCGATCGATGCGCTCGGCGATGACGAGCGCAAGGAACAGGCTGAGCATAGACAGCGCGATGACGATCAAGAGTTGCGTGCGCTCGACCGCCGTCGGGAACGAGCCGGCGAGGAGGATCGTCGCGGAGATCGCGCCTGGCCCGGCAATCAGGGGAAGCGCGAGGGGAAAGACCGCGATGTTATGGATGTGATCCTTGGTGGTCGCGTTCTCGCCGGTCTTTTCCTTGCGTTCCTGCCGCTTCTCGAAAATCATCTCGAAAGAGATCCAGAACAGTAGAAGACCGCCGGCGATGCGGAAGGCGCCGATCGAGATGCCGAGCAGCCCGAGGATGCCGTTGCCGAACACGGCGAAGGCGGCAAGGATGAAGAAGGCGATCAGCGAGCCGCGGGTGGCCACCTGAAAGCGCTCCTGTCGGCTGAGACCGACCGTCAGACTTAGGAAGATCGGCGCGAGGCCGGGCGGATCGAGCGTGACGAGAAGCGTGGTGAGTGCATTGACCAGGAGGTCGACATTGAACATCCGTTTCCCCTTCCGGATTTCGCCCCGGGTTTTCCCGGTGGCATGAAGGCATTGTTAGGCAAGCGGCACGGGCTTGGGAAGAGGGCGGCAAACAAAGTCTCAGCAATGACTTAATGAGCAATCCCTTGCGGCAATCGGACCGCAAATGCGCGGCGTCGCGGCGATTGGCGGCAGGGGTCTTCCGATTTCCCGCGCGATGCCCTAGAAAAGCCTGCTCCGGCGGCAAAAGACTGTTCACAACTGCCGCATGGCTCTTCGGCTCCTGATCTGGACTGTCGAACGAATCATGCAGCGAATCAAAGCGTTACAGTGACATCTTCACAGGTTGGCGGGTGAACGGCGCGAAGGGCCGCAAATTGGCGCTTCCCGTGGCAATCCGCTATAAATATCCGACTGATTCTGAACAAAGATCGTGATCACCATTGACTGAGCAAAGCACTCCCGGCGGCGGAAAAACTCCGCCAGGCATCGAGCCGATTTCCATCATCGAGGAAATGCAGCGGTCCTATCTCGATTACGCGATGAGCGTCATCGTCAGCCGCGCGCTTCCCGACGTGCGTGACGGTCTGAAACCCGTGCACCGCCGCATCCTCTACGGGATGAGCGAGCTCGGCATCGACTGGAACAAGAAATACGTCAAATGCGCCCGCGTCACCGGGGACGTGATGGGTAAGTATCACCCGCACGGCAACGCAGCGATCTACGATGCGCTGGCGCGTATGGCGCAGGACTGGTCTCTCCGCCTGCCGCTGATCGACGGCCAGGGCAACTTCGGTTCGGTCGACGGCGACCCGCCGGCAGCCGAGCGCTACACCGAATGCCGCCTGCAGAAGGCGGCCCATACGCTGCTCGATGATCTCGACAAGGAAACCGTCGATTTCCGCGACAACTATGATGGCACGCTGAGCGAGCCGTCCGTCGTTCCGGCGAAGTTCCCCAACCTGCTCGTCAATGGCGCCGGCGGTATCGCCGTCGGCATGGCGACGAACATCCCGCCGCATAACCTGGTCGAAGTCATCGACGGCTGCATGGCGCTCATCGACAATCCGGCGATCGAACTGCCGGAATTGATGGAGATCATCCCGGGCCCGGACTTCCCGACCGGCGCATTGATCCTCGGCCGCTCCGGCATCCGTTCGGCCTACGAGACCGGCCGCGGTTCGGTCATCATGCGTGGCCGTGCGCATGTCGAGCCGATGCGCGGCGACCGCGAGCAGATCATCATCACCGAGATCCCCTTCCAGGTGAACAAGGCGACGATGATCGAGAAGATGGCCGAACTGGTGCGCGAGAAGCGCATCGAGGGCATCTCGGATCTGCGTGACGAATCGGACCGTCAAGGCTATCGCGTCGTCATCGAACTGAAGCGCGACGCCAATGCCGACGTTATCCTGAACCAGCTCTACCGCTACACGCCGCTGCAGACCTCGTTCGGCTGCAACATGGTGGCGCTGAACGGCGGCAAGCCGGAACAGATGACGCTGCTCGATATGCTGCGTGCTTTCGTCTCCTTCCGCGAGGAAGTCGTTAGCCGGAGAACGAAGTACCTGCTGCGCAAGGCGCGTGACCGCGCCCACGTCCTGGTCGGTCTCGCAATTGCCGTTGCCAACATCGACGAAGTGATCAAGCTGATCCGGCATGCGCCCGATCCGCAGACCGCACGCGAACAGTTGATGGAACGCCGCTGGCCCGCCCATGACGTCGACAGCCTCATCCGGCTGATCGACGATCCGCGCCACCGGATCAATGAAGACAACACCTACAACCTGTCGGAAGAGCAGGCCCGCGCCATCCTCGACCTGCGCCTCCAGCGCCTGACTGCGCTCGGCCGCGACGAAATCGGCGACGAACTCAACAAGATCGGCGAGGAAATCAAGGATTACCTCGACATCCTGTCCTCGCGCCTGCGCATCATGACCATCGTCAAGGACGAGCTCATCGCTATCCGTGACGAATTCGGCACCCCGCGCCGAAGCGAGATCATGGAAGGCGGCCCTGACATGGACGATGAGGACCTCATCGCCCGTGAAGATATGGTCGTGACCGTCTCGCATCTCGGCTACATCAAGCGCGTGCCGCTGACGACCTACCGGGCGCAGCGCCGCGGCGGCAAGGGTCGCTCGGGCATGGCGACCAGGGACGAGGATTTCGTTACCCGGCTATTCGTCGCCAATACCCATACGCCCGTTCTGTTTTTCTCCTCGCGTGGCATCGTCTACAAGGAGAAGGTCTGGCGCCTGCCGATCGGCACCCCGCAATCGCGCGGCAAGGCGCTGATCAACATGCTGCCGCTGGAGCCCGGCGAGCGCATCACCACCATCATGCCGCTGCCCGAGGACGAGGCGACCTGGGAAAACCTCGACGTCATGTTCTCGACGACCCGCGGCACGGTTCGCCGCAACAAGCTGTCGGACTTCGTCCAGGTCAACCGCAACGGCAAGATCGCGATGAAGCTCGAGGAGGAGGGCGACGAGATCCTCTCCGTCGACACCTGCACGGAGCATGACGACGTCATGCTGACGACGGCGCTCGGCCAGTGCATCCGCTTCCCGGTCGACGACGTGCGCGTCTTTGCCGGCCGCAACTCGATCGGCGTTCGCGGCATCAACCTCGGCGACGGCGACCGCATCATCTCGATGGCGATCCTTGGCCATGTCGATGCCGAGCCCTGGGAACGGGCAGCCTATCTGAAGCGTGCGGCCGCCGAGCGGCGCACGACGAACGGCGAAGAGGAAGAAATCGCTCTGGTCGGCGAGGAAGTCACCGACGGCGGCGAACTGTCGAACGAACGCTTCGAAGAACTAAAGGCACGCGAACAGTTCGTGCTGACGGTCTCGGAGAAGGGCTTCGGCAAGCGCTCGTCGTCCTACGATTTCCGCACCTCGGGCCGCGGCGGCAAGGGCATCCGCGCCACCGATACCTCGAAGACGACGGAAATCGGCGTACTCGTTGCGGCCTTCCCGATCGAAGACAACGACCAGATCATGCTCGTCTCCGATGGTGGCCAGTTGATCCGCGTGCCGATCAATGGCGTCCGGCTTGCGAGCCGCGCGACCAAGGGCGTCACCATCTTCTCGACCGCCAAGGACGAGAAGGTCGTTTCGGTCGAGCGCATCAGCGAGCCTGAGGGCGACGAGGAAGGCGAGGAGGCGGCTGTCGAGAACGGAGCGCCGGAAACGCCAGCCGAATCCGAGGGTTAACTGCCCACGCGATAGAAGCGCCAAGGATTTTGAAAGCCCGCCATCTTGGCGGGCTTTTCTATTGGTGGCGCACGCGTCCCTTTGCGGGCAACGCAACTTGCCCACGAGATCGAAGCGTGTTACGCGCGAACCATGGAAAATGTCGGCAACGTCAATGCTTCGATTATTCGCACTATTCATCGAATGGTGGGTTGACGCGCGCTCCTTTTCCGAAAGCAGCAACCCGCCGCAAGGCGGGTTTTGTTTATCCGTCTTGCGCAACCCAAGAGACGGACATGTCAGATCACGAACTGAAACAGGTTATCCAAGCTGCCGACCGTGCAATCACGGCGGAAGATTTTGAGAGCTTGATGGATTTCTACGCCGACGACGCGACGCTGGTCGTCAAACCCGGTCTCAACGCGACCGGAAAGCCCCAGATCCAAAGAGCGTTCGTGGCGATCGCCGCCCATTTCAAGAACCAGATGAAAGTCCGCCAGGGCGAGATGAAAGTGATCGAAGGAGGCGACACCGCGCTCGTCATCATGGAAACGGTACTCGATACGGTGGACGCGGAGGGCGCCGATGTCTCCATCGTGAGGCGGGCAACCTACGTCTTCCGCAAGTCGGATGCCGGAAAATGGCTTTGCGTCATCGACAATTCCTACGGGACGACGCTGCTTGATGGGTAGTCGCCGCGCTAAGTGGAAGCATCACCGTCCTGGGCTGCAGGTGCGACACTGCGAATGTAGTCGCGCAGCCCCTTGGCGAGCGCATCGAAAGTGACGCGGCAGCGCGGCGCCGTTTTCAGGTTCTCGTGCATCACCAGCCAGGTATCGAGCTTCATCTCGAAGAGACCAGGCAGCACCGGGAGAAGGTCGGGGTCGCGCGCTGCCAGCCCGTTCTGGCAGATGCCGATGCCGAAGCCGGCGCGGATCGCTGCGAGCTGAGCAAGGTTGCTGTCGGCCTTGAGCGCAAACCGTGCCGCCGGCAGTTCGGGGGATCGGGCGATGATCGCCCGGATCGCCGCGGTTTCCCGGTCGTAGCCGATCAGGCTGTGATCGGCGAGATCGGTCAGTGCCTGCGGCATGCCGCGCCGCGCGATGTAGCTGCGGTGGCCGTGAAAACTGATGGGGACGACGCCGAGGTGGCGGGCGATCAATGCATCCTGCGCGGGCGCGACCATACGCACAGCGATATCGGCCTCCTGACGCAGCAGGTCCTCCACGGTGTCGGAGGCGGAGAGTTCGATCGTCAGCTCCGGATAGGCCTCGTGCAGCTTCGCCAGGATCGGCGGCAGGACCTCGATGCCGATGACCTCGCTGGCGCTGATGCGCACGGTACCGCTAACGGCATCACGCTGGCTGGACGCCGCCCGCAACAGCGCCGCAGATGTCGCGGAGAGCGTCTCCGCATAGGGCCTGAGCGCCAGCGCGGCATCGGTCGGCAGCAGGCCATGCGGGGAGCGCACGAAGAGCGGATAGCCGAGTGCCGCTTCCATCGCGTCCACGTGCCGGCCGACGGTCGGCTGCGTGAAGCCAAGCTCACGGGCGGCCGCCGATAGCGACCCCTCCCGCAGCACCGCGAGAAACGTTCTGTAGAAATCCCAGCTCAAGTCCATCTTGCTCATATATTTCAGTATATCTGATCAAGAGTTTTCGGCAATTCCGTTTAGCTCGGCGATGCGTGATCCTGTCCTCATCGAAACGGATGGAGCGAGACATGGCCGAGATGCCGGAAAGAACAAAGAGCGCGCTGGTGCTGGGGGCGACGGGCGGTATTGGCAGCGCTGTGGCACGCGGGCTCAGCAGGCGCGGCTGGCAGGTGCGCGCCTTGAACCGAAACGCCGAGAAGGCAGCGCAGGCGGAGCCGGCGTTCGACTGGCGGCAAGGCGATGCCATGGACGCACGCGACGTTCGCGCTGCGGCGGAAGGGGTCGATCTGATCGTGCATGCCGTCAATCCGCCCGGCTACCGCAACTGGGGAACCCTGGTGCTGCCGATGCTCGACAACACCATCGCGGCTGCGAAAGCCTCAGGCGCGCGCATCCTCCTGCCGGGAACGATCTATAATTTCGGCCGGGATGCCTTTCCCATTCTGACCGAGGACGCCCCGCAGAACCCTGACACCGACAAGGGCCTGATCCGCAAGGAGATGGAGCGTCGCCTGAAGGACGCGTCCGAGGCAGGCATCGGCGTCATCATCGTCAGGGCAGGAGACTTTTTCGGCCCGGGAGCCGCCAACAACTGGTTTTCGCAAGGGCTGGTAAAGCCCGGAAAACCGCTGACGGCGATTTCCTATCCCGGCCGTGAAGGCACCTCCCACCAGTGGGCCTATCTGCCCGATGTCGCGGAAACCATGCTCCGCCTCGTGGAGCGTGCCGAAAGCCTGCCGCGCTTTGCCGTCTATCATATGCGCGGCTTCCTCGACCGGAACGGAACGGAGATGGTGGCGGCGATCCGCCGCGTCGTCGGCAAGCCGGAGCTACCCGTCAGGGCTTTTCCCTGGTGGCTGATCGGCCTTGTCTCGCCCTTCGTCCCGCTGTTCAGGGAACTGCGCAAGATGCGCTACGTTTGGCGCGAACCTCTGAGAATGCCGAACGAGCGGCTCCTGGCGGTTCTCGGCGAAGAACCGCATACGCCAATCGACGAGGCGGTCGCAACGACGCTCAGGGGACTTGGTTGCATGCCGCCTATAGAGGCAGAGGCCAGAACGGCCACTGGTGACCGCGTTCTCGCGTAGTGGAATTGCCTGGCGAAGCCGCTACGGCTAGCGGCACGGATGGCGCGTCGAACCGTCAGTTCCTGAAGACAAGGCAGGCGCCACCGCTCTTGCGAATGGTGGCGCAGAGCTTGTTTGCTTCCGCCTGGGTCTCGCGGCCGATGCGTGCGGCGTAGCGGATCCTGAGGCCAAAGCTGGCATTGCGCTCCCTGAGCAGGAGGGCCTTCTCGCTGCGGATCGGTTCCGGCAGGCGCTTGGCAGCACGCACAAACAATCGCTGCGCCACCGACTTCTGGAAGTGCGCGGCGAGTTGCACGCCCCAGGGCGCCCATTCGGCTTCGTCGATCACCTCGATATCGCGAAGGTTGCGGGTGCTGGCGAGCGCCACGCAACCATCGAGAAAGGTCTTGCCCTTGTCGAGCGTCAGGTCGAGCGTCTTCGGTGGATTGTCGCGCCAGTCCTCGACGCTGTAGGCGGTGATCGCCAGGACGTAGTTGCGCGTCTCAGTCGGCAGCCAATCGACCTCGAGAAAACGCTCCAGCCCGTTTTCTCCGGCATTGTAGGCGGCGGCGGCAAAGCCGAGATTGCCATAGCGCGACTTGAGCTCGTTCAGATATTCCGCGGACTTGCCCAGCGCCTCGACGACATCGAAGCTGTTGTTGAGCCCCCGCATCTTCGCCGTTCCAGGCATGAACTGCGCGATCCCTTCGGCCCCCTTGGGGCTGACCGCATTCGGCCGGAACAGGCTTTCACGCCAGATCAGGCGGGCGAAGAAGGCCGCGGGCAGGTCGTTCACCGTCGCGTAATGGTCGATCACGCCGCAAACATCGCGGGCGAAGTTCTCCTTGCTGATGCAGAGCGCCTTCGCGGGATCGATGACAGACTGCCCTGAATAGACGCATTTCGGTTGGGGGAGGAGCTCATCGATACGAGCGGCCGCGGGGACCGCTCTGTATGCCGGAAGGCTGACAAGCAGCGCCAGCGCCGCTCTCGCGACCCGTGCCCAAGCGCCCGCTCTCACCTTCCGCCGAAGACCCACGTTTAAGTGTTTCCAGAAACAATCCTTGCGCGTTCATAGCATCTAAGACCGCCTCGACAAACGGTCATTGTCGAGACGGTCTAGCGCGGCGAACCTGTCGGGAGCACCAATTGCATGAATGTCAGATCGAGCCAGCGGCCGAATTTCGTGCCGACTTCGCGCATGCGGCCGGTGTCGATGAAGCCCAGTTGGGTGTGAAGACGGATCGAGGCCGTGTTTTCCGATTCGATGCCCGCGATCATCACGTGTTTGCCCAGCCGTTCGGCCTCGGCGATCAGCGCGACCATGAGTTCCCGGCCAATGCCACCGCCGCGCCGATTCTTGTGAACATAGACGGAGTGCTCGACCGTGTGGCGATAACCATCGAAAGCGCGCCAGTCGCCAAAGGACGCATAACCGACGACGTCGCCTTCATCGGATACGGCCACCAGCACCGGATAGCCCGCGTCCGCGCGCGCCTTCAGCCAGGCCGCTCGATTGGCGACGTCGACCAAGGTCTCGTTCCAGATCGCCGTCGTGTTTGCCACCGCGTCATTGTAGATCTCGCAGATGACTGGCAGATCGTCTTGGATGGCCGCTCGGATCAGCATGCTTGCTCCTCACATTCGTTCACTATATGACTACGATATGGATACTAAAGTAGACAGCCTGGATCAACGGCTCAGTGAACGAATTCGGCTCGAAAGAGAAGCGCGCGGCTGGTCGCTGAGCGAGCTTTCGGAGCGCTCGGGTGTCTCGCGCGCAATGATCCACAAGGTCGAGCGGGGCGACAGCAGCCCGACGGCAACATTGCTCGCCAAGCTTGCGGGCGCGTTCGGGCTCACCATGTCCAGCCTGATCGCGCGCGCAGAAATGAGCCAGGGCAGGCTGTCGCGACGCCGGGACCAATCGGTCTGGCGCGATCCACAAACAGGATATCTCCGGCGCCACGTGTCACCGATGTCGGAGCTGCCGCTCGAACTGGTCGAGATCGAGCTTCCGGCAGGCGCCGACGTGTCGATCCCGGCATCCGCCTATGCGCTTCATCGTCGATGGATATGGGTGAAGCAGGGCAGCCTGACCTTTGTGGAAGGCCTCGATACCCATGTTCTCGGCGAGGGGGATTGCCTGGAGCTTGGCCCGCCGCAGGATTGCGTTTTCCGCAACGCCAGCGGCGAGACCTGTATCTACGCCGTCGTCCTGTTGAGGACCGGCCGAACTTAACGGTCGAGCTCGGCGATTGCGATCTGCGCCATCGCCAGGTCGCTCTCCACGCCGAAGTCGTCACCATCCTCCAGGAACCAGGCGGCGGAAAGCCCGGCATAGGCCAACACCCAATTCAGGATGCGGCGCGGGTGAAGGCCGGTCTCCTCGGCGACGATGGGCAGGTGCCGCTGCAGCCGGCCCGGCGCGGTGACCAGGGGCAGCTCCGGATTGCAGAACAGGTTGGCATAGTCGTAGCCGCGATCGCCAAGGACGCGCTTCGGGTCGATTGCCAGCCAGCCGCGGTCGCCGAAATCAAGAATGTTGGCGTGATGCACGTCGCCATGCAGCACGACAGGTGGTTCCGGATCGGCAAACAGGCCTTTCGCCGCCTCGAGCGCACGGACAAAAAAGCCGCCTTGAGCAGGAGCGGCCGCCTCAAGTGAAGCGAACCATTTGTCGAGCGGCACGAGATCCTGGGGAACGGGTGTCGAACGCGGAGCATGAAGCTCGGCAACGGTGCGGCAGATGATGCGCGTCACGTCTTCATCGCTTCCCGTCATCGCCATGTGAAAGAGGTTGCGCTGGCTGTCCGTGCGCTCCATCAGGACGGCATCGCCATCGGACTCATAGACTTTTGCCGCACCGTGCCCGTTCCAGTAGAGCATCGGCAGGCGACCGAACTTTTCCTCGGGATCCTGCGCGACTTTCAGCATCGCCGACTGGTTGCGGTAGCGGACGGGTTGAAGATGGCTGGAAGGCGTGACGATAATTTCGCCGTCAGGCTGCAATGACCATTTTTCAAAATATCTAGAAAACATAAGGAGTTAATTTCCCAATGGACAAATGCCCCGTCGGGTGACGGGGCATCGGCCATGTGGGAGCGTCAGGCAACCTGTTCAAGGGCCGGATAGTCCGTGTAGCCCTTGGCGCCGCCACCATAGAAGGTCGCTTGATCCGGCGGGTTGAGCGGCGCGTCGCGCTTCAGCCGCTCGACGAGATCCGGATTGGCGATGAACGACTTGCCGAAAGCGACGAGATCGGCTTCGCCGTCCTTGATCGTCTTCACCGCCAGCGTCCTGTCATAGCCGTTGTTCGTCATCCAGGCAGCCTTGCCGCCGGCCGCGACGTAGGTGGAACGCAGAGCGTCATAATCGAATGGCCGGTCGCCCTGCTGGTGGTCGCGTGGACCACCCGTCGCGCCTTCGATGATGTGGATGTAGGCGAGGGGATAGCGAGCGAGGTTCTTTAGCACATAGCCGAAGAGCGTTTGCGGCTCCGGATCGAAAACGTCGTTGGCCGGCGTGACGGGCGAAAGGCGGATGCCGACGCGTCCGGCGCCGATTTCCGTCGTCACGGCATCCATGACCTCAAACAGGAAGCGGGCACGGTTGTCGATCGAACCGCCGTAGCCATCCGTGCGGTGGTTCGAACCGGAACGCAGGAACTGGTCGATGAGATAGCCGTTGGCCGCATGGATCTCGATGCCATCGAAGCCGGCGTCGATCGCAGCGCGCGCAGCCTTGCGGTAGTCCTCGACGATACCTCCGATCTCGGCGACATCAAGCGCGTGCGGTTCGGAGGTTTCGGCAAAGGAACCGGTACCGTCAGAATTGATCAGATAGGTCTTGGACTTGGCACGGATTGCAGAGGGCGCAACCGGCTTGAGACCATCTGGCTGCAGCGAATTGTGCGAGATACGGCCGACATGCCACATCTGCACGACGATCCGGCCACCCTTCGCATGCACCGCATCCGTCACCTTGCGCCAGCCTTCCAACGCCTCCGGCGTATAGAGACCGGGCACGTCGGCATAGCCCTGGCCCTGCTGGGTGATCGCCGTTCCCTCAGTGATCAGCAAGCCGGCCGTCGCGCGCTGCTCGTAGTAGGTGACGTTCAGTGTGTTCGGAACGGCGCCGGGTGAACGATTGCGTGTCAACGGCGCCATGACGATGCGGTTCTTCAGCGCGATGTCGCCGATGGTGATGGGGTCAAAAAGCGAGGCCATGGGAAGTCCTTTCGGTGGAGTCTGCTTGGGAGGAGCTGTTTGCTTTTAGAGATCGCCGATGCTTTTGAGGAAGGCGGCAATCGTCTCTTCATCGCGGCGGTAGAAGATCCACTGGCCAACCCGGCGCGTTGTCACGAGGCCGGCGCGCTGAAGCACTGCGAGATGCGAGGAAACGGTCGACTGCGACAGGCCGCAGCGTTCGAATTGACCGGCGCATACGCCGAGATCGAGCGGATGTTCCTGTGTTGGGAAATGGAGCTGAGGCTCCTTCAGCCAGGCGAGGATGTTCACCCGCACTGGATGGGCAAGCGCCTTCAATATCTCGTCTCGATCCATTGTATATCGCCATATCGTGTTTTATCGATAGATGTATCGCCAAAACTCGATATTCAAATCACAAGACCGTGAACACCATGACGGCAAAAAAAGAGGGCCTCAAGAAAACTTGGGCCCTTGTAGTTGTGAAGGTAATAAGAACCTCCAGAGGGGAACAGCTAATGCGGTGGCGGGGGAGGAGGAGCCACCAAGAATGCATCAGCTGCATTTTGATATGGGAAGCGAAGTATCGGCTTTCAATAGCCGACTGTGATTTTCGTCACGGCTCGCTCGTCTTCAAACAGTAGACAAAAAAAGAGGGCCACAAGATGACTTGGGCCCTTATAAGTTGTGAAGGTAATTAAACCTCCAGAGGGGAACAGCTGCTGCGGTGGCACTGGGAGGAGAAGCCACCAAAGATGCATCAGCTGAGTTTGGTATGCTGCTTTTTTGGGCGGGCAGCAATCATTTAATATGCATGACAGCCATGTCATGTGCGCATCCCTGCCCATTTCTGCATCGCACAAAGAAAATGCGCCGCATAAAATAGAGGGCGCATTCAAAATATCAAATTAAAAACATATAGTTACGGGAACAGCCAAGAAATGCTCACAAAAAGAGCATTTGCCGATTGAACGTCAGAAGTTCCAGTTCCGGGCCTTGGCGACGATGTAATCGCGGAAGACCTTGAGCTTGGCGGCATTCTTCATCTCGTCCGGATAGCAGAAATAGGTATCGAACGAGGGGATGTCGGCGCTGATCGGAAGCTGTATGAGGCCCGGATCGCGGCCAACGATATAGTCAGGCAGCATCGCAACGCCGATGCCCAGGAGGCAGGCCCGCTTGATCGAGGTCTGGCTGTTGATCTGCAGGTGCGACACGCGCGGATTGTCGGAATCGCGGCCGGCGATTTCGAGCCAGTTGACGTCGAGCAGATAGTTCGGCGCCGGCTCACCGAAGGTGATGATGCGGTGATTGTCGAGATCCTCGACCGACTGCGGCTCGCCGTATTTGTTGATATAGGAGGGTGCTGCATAGACGTGCATGTGCACCGTGAACAGCTTGCGCTGAATGAGGTCCGACTGCTGCGGCTGGCGCAGGCGGATGGCGCAGTCCGCATGGCGCATGTTCACGTCGAGCTCTTCATTGTCGAGGATGAGCTGGACTTGCACGTCCGGGTGCAGCGACATGAACTCCTGGATCTTGTCGGTGAGCCAGCCCTGGCCGAGGCCGACGGTCGTGGTGATGCGCAGCTTGCCGCTTGGCTTGTCCGTGGTTTCGCTCAGCTGGACCTTGACGCTTTCGAGCTTCATCAGCACTTCGTGCGCCGTCCGGTAGAGGATCTCGCCCTGTTCGGTGAGGATCAGGCCGCGCGCATGGCGGTGGAACAGCTTGATGCCGACGTCCTGCTCAAGCGAGCTCACCTGCCGGCTGATCGCCGATTGCGAAAGATGGAGCTTGTCTGCCGCATGCGTGAACGACCCAGCCTCGGCCGCCGCGTGAAAAATGCGCAGTTTGTCCCAGTCCAGCGACATGAAGTCCCCCATAAGAAACCACTCCGGAAGACGGGGTCCTGTCTTCCGGATGTGGCTGATGCGTCTGTTCCCACACGGGGCGAGGTGCCTCAGCGGCACCACCCCGATTCGCAGCTTCTATTCGGCTGCAA
This sequence comes from Ensifer sp. EB106-03-01-XG145, assembly GCF_058792075.1. Taxonomy (NCBI): domain Bacteria; kingdom Pseudomonadati; phylum Pseudomonadota; class Alphaproteobacteria; order Hyphomicrobiales; family Rhizobiaceae; genus Ensifer; species Ensifer sp. EB106-03-01-XG145. The sequence goes on from NZ_JBYTEC010000010.1 coordinate 256,866, forward strand.
TTGCGACGGGCATATGACCCGCCAGGTATTTCTCGGTCTCGAGCGCTGCCATGCAGCCCATGCCGGCCGCCGTCACCGCCTGACGATAGATGTCGTCCGTCACGTCGCCTGCGGCAAAAACGCCGGGCACGTCGGTCGCCGTCGAATCGGCCGCGGTCCACAGATAGCCGTTGGACTTTTGCCGAAGCTTGCCTTTGAAAAGTTCGACCGCCGGGGCGTGACCAATCGCGACGAACACCCCGTCGGTGACCATGTCGGAGGTTTCGCCGGTCTTGGTGTTGCGCAGCTTCACGCCGTCGACCGAGGCGGGCATCGGCGGCTTGGCCGGTGCGCCCAGATATTCGACGACCTCATGGTCCCAGATCACCTTGACGTTCGGCTTGGCGAACAGGCGCTCCTGCAGGATTTTCTCGGCGCGGAAGGAATCGCGGCGATGCACGACGGTGACGGTCTTGGCAAGGTTCGACAGGTAAAGCGCTTCTTCAACGGCCGAGTTGCCACCGCCAACGACGATGACATCCTTGTTGCGGTAGAAGAAACCGTCGCAGGTGGCGCAGGCCGAGACGCCGAAGCCCATGAAGGTCGGCTCGGTCTCGATCCCAAGCCATTTCGCCTTGGCGCCGGTGGCGATGATCAGGGCGTCCGCCGTCCAGTCGGTGCCGCTATCGGTCTTGATGCGGAACGGACGCACGGACAGATCGACGTCAGTCACGAGATCGTTGACGATCTCGGCACCGACATGGGTCGCCTGCTTCAGCATCTGCTCCATCATCCACGGGCCCTGGACCGGGTCGGCATAGCCCGGATAATTCTCCACGTCGGTGGTGATCATCAACTGGCCGCCCTGTTCCAGGCCGGCGATCAGCACCGGCTCGAGCAGGGCGCGCGCCGTATAGATGGCGGCCGTATAACCGGCCGGGCCGGAGCCGATGATCAGCACTTTCACGTGACGGGCAGTCATAGTCTTGTCCTTCGTTCACGGGGAGAGGGAACGCTCTCGTCCGATTCCATTGCGTCAATGGGAAATAGTTCCATAGTTTAGGTATTCCCTACCACGACTTTCAAGGGCGTCGGCCCTGATACACACAAGTGCTTGAGCGCCAAGCCTAGTTTTGCCACCAGATGACGCGTTTGTGCACCAGGTTTCGGCCATGCGATCCGTCTTTACCGAGCCATGCGCCGGGAGCAGTGCGACAGCGGAATGAATGCCGCATCGGGCCAAGCCGATGCCGCTTCGGACTGTGGCGGCCCATTTTTGCGGTAAGACCGGTGTCAGCCATGCCATTTTCCCGCGAATAGTCGGCGGGACTGCTTGTTGTCCAGCGGGTTTGGCGATATTTCACGCGGATTCACTTTGCTGGAGAAGCATATGGGGTTGAATGCCGGCCGTGCTTGGTTCCATCGCGCTGCGCTCGGCCACGCACCGACTCGAGACGACCTCGCCCTCCTGGAGCGCGCCTTGCCGAGAATCTCGACCGAGATGATCGCGGCTGCGCCGGGATAGGGGACGCACCAGTCAACATCGCCGGCCATCGGGGCCAGCTCAACCGTCAGCAAATACAAAGTTTTTGACTTTGCCCTCGCGCAAAATGTCACCACGCAAGAAGGACGAACGTTCATGACGAAACAAGTCGAGCTCGACGCAATCGATCTCAAGATCCTTCGCGAGCTCCAGCGTGATGGCCGGATGACCAATGTCGATCTCGCCCAAAGGGTCGGCATCTCTGCGCCGCCGTGCCTCAGGCGCGTGCGCAAGCTCGAGGAAACCGGCGTCATCAAGGGCTATCACGCGCTCCTGAACGCACCGGCACTCGGCTTCGACCTCGTCGCTTTCTGTATGGTGGGTCTGAAGCGCCAGTCGGAAGCAGACCTGAAGGCTTTCGCCGCGGCAACGGCCGAATGGCAGATCGTCCGCCAAGCCTGGACAGTTTCCGGCGAAAGCGACTTTTTGCTGCATTGTGTCGCCGAGAATCTGACGGCTTTCCAGGATTTCGTCATCGAAGTGCTGACGGCCAACGAACGGGTCGACACGGTGCGCACGATGCTGACCATTCGCCAGGTCAAGGATATCGGCCTCGTTCAGATCTAAGGCCCGCCCATGAGCAAGCTTCCGCTTTCCGCCTTCATCATCTGCCAGAACGAAGAAGCCTACCTCGGTAATTGCATCGAGAGCCTCGAGCAATGCGCGGAAATCGTCATCGTAGATTCCGGTTCGACCGACGGCACGCCGGTACTCGTGCAGTCCTATATCGACAAGGGCTGGCCGATCCGCTTCCTGCATGAGCCCTGGCGGGGTTATGCCGGCCAGAAGCAGTTCGCCCTCGATCAGTGCACGCAGCCGTGGTGCCTCAACATCGATTCCGACGAACGCCTCGATGAGCCGCTGAAGGCGCTGCTGCCATCGCTGCTCGATGCACCGGCGGAGACGGTCGGCTGGCGCGTCGCCCGCAGGCCCTATCTGATCGGTTACGGCTACACGCCCGAGCGGGTGCACGAGCGGCGGAACCTCAGGCTGATCCGCCAGGGCAGGGGACGCTACGACCTCAACCAGAAGGTCCATGAGGGGATCGTTCCGGACGGTGCCGTCAGCGCCGCAGGCAAGGGCAGCCTGCTGCACTACCGGCCGCTGATCATTGACGAACAGATCCTCAAGGAAAACAAATACTCGACGCTGAAGGCAGACCAGCAGTTTGCGGCCGGAAAGTCCGCGCGACCCTACAAGATGCTGTTCAGCCCACCGCTCTATTTCTACCGGCTCTATTTCCGCAATGGCCTTTGGCGCTGCGGCTTTCCGGGTTTCATCGAAGCGACGACGGGGGCAGTCTACGCCTTCCTGACCGCAGCCAAGATCTATCAGAGGCACGCGCTGAAGCGCCGTCCGAACCATGACGACATGGATCGGCGCCAGACCAGTCCGTGAGGTTCCCATGAAAATCATGCACTTTCATTTCGGCAAGGACGGCGGCGCAGAGCGCTTCTTCGTTCATCTGGTGAATGCGCTTGGCGAGCGCGGCGTCGAGCAGACCTCGGTCATCCGGCCCGGACGCATCTGGCGGAAGGATATCGAAGGTGCGACGCGCATCATCGAAAGCAATTTCCGCAACCTGTCGCTCGACCGGATCCTTTTGCCGATGAAGGTCAGCAGCATGGCGCGCCGCGAGAAGCCGGACGCGCTCTTTGCCTGGATGCCGCGCGCCAGCCGGTTGATGCCGAACTACAAGGGCTGCATCAAGATCTCCCGGCTCGGCGACTATCCGCTGCGCCTCGACTATTTCCGTAACACGGATTGTCTCGTCTGCAACACGCCCGGAATTGCCGAGCATGTGCGCAAGATCGGCTGGAAACGCGACGTCGAAGTGATCTCCAACTTCACCGGGACGGAACGCGTCGCGCCAGTCAGTCGCGCCACGCTCGACACGCCGGAGAATGTGCCGGTCGTCATGTCGATGGGCCGGTTCGTGCCGCGCAAGGGCTTCCACACGCTGATACAAGCCATCGCCAAGGTGCCGGACGCCTATCTCTGGCTGGTCGGCGACGGCGAGGAGCGGGAAAACCTCGAGAAACTTGCGGCCGACCTCGGGGTGGCAAAGCGTGTGCGCTTTGCCGGCTGGCAGAAGGATACGCGGCCGTTTCTCGCCGCTTCGGACATCTTCGTCATGGCATCGAGCCATGAGCCGCTCGGCAATGTCATCCTCGAGGCCTGGGCCCAGGGCACGCCGGTTGTCTCCAGCCGTTCGGAAGGGCCGCAATGGTTCATGCGCGATGGCGAGAACGGCTCGATGGTCGATATCGGCGACGCCGACGGTTTCGCCCAGGCGATCGACCGCATCGCGAGCGACGCGTCACTGGGCGAGCGCCTCGCCGCACGCGGCCACGAGACGCTGATGAACCAGTTCTCGAAGCAGGCGATCACTGACGCCTACTTGAAGCTCTTCGCTTCCAGGCGCTGAGCTAATTTCGCTCGCGCGGCTGCCACACGAATGGCAGCCGATCAGGAACGCATCAGCCGTTCGTAGACGGCGTTGATCGCACGGGCCTCGCCCTCGATGGCGAAGGAGGCGCAGGTGAGCCCCAGGCCGTTGGCGCCTGCCATCGTGCGGCGGCGATCATCATCCATGAAGCCGGCAGTCGCCTCAACCATCGCCTGCAGATCGTTTGCCGCAATGACCGTACCGGTTTCCTGCTCGCCGACGACGACCAGTTCCGAAAACGCACCGACATCGGTCGCAATAACCGGCACACCGGTTGCCATGGCTTCGAGCGGCGTCAGGCCAAAACCTTCCCAGCGCTGCGGCGCGATGAAGAGATCAAGCGCGCGATACCAATCGGGAATGTTGGTGTGCTCGCCGACGAAACGAATGCGGTCCGTCAGCCCGGCCTTTGCGACCCGTTCCTTCAACTCGTTCTCGAACGCCACATGCGGGCCGGTCGCGCGCCCCGCGACGATGGCGCTCCAGCCCGGCCGGCAGGGGAGCAACGCGATCATGCTATCGACGAACAGATCGGTTCCCTTCTGCTTACGCACCCGTCCGAAGCAGCCGACATATTTCTGCGCCGGATCGAGCCCGAGCGCAGACTTGGCGGCGACTGTATCCGCCGGCGGCTGGAAGCGTTTCGTGTCGATGCCGTGCAGGATGACCGTGTTCGGCACTTCGAGATAGGCGGCGGTCTTGCCGCTCGTCGCAATCACCGCATCCATCCTGGAGATCAGGAACTTGCTCCAGCCGGTGTGGCGCCGCTGCGAAGCCGAGGTGAAGACGATCTTCAGCTTCATACCGAGCAGATCGCGCAGCACGATTGCCGGCAGCATCTCGACGTTACGGCGTGCATGCCAGACCCGGCAGGGGCGGCCATCCGGTGCGCTCCACAAGCGCAGGAGATCGCGGAATCGGATCGAGGGCAGGGTGTCCGGCAGCCCCGGGCCAAGCACGGCGACCTTTTCGCCAAGCGCGCGCTGGATCGGAACCAACTGGATAATGGTGGACGTCACGCCCGAGAGGCGGCGCTTGAAATTGGGAGCGATGACCTCGACGTTCCGGATATCGGCCACGAAAGCGCACTCCTTGCGCGAGCAACGTTCGTCTTTTGGAAAGAGAGAAATGGGGCGAAGGGAGGCTTCGCCCCTGCCGGGGCTGATCAGCCCCAGTTGACCGCGAGAATTTCGTAGGCCTTGGAGCCGCCGGGGGCGTTCACTTCGATGGAATCGCCGACTTCCTTGCCGATCAGGGCGCGCGCGATCGGCGACGAGATCGAGATGCGGCCAGCCTTCACGTCGGCTTCCTGGTCGCCGACGATCTGATAGGTCTTTTCTTCTTCGGTGTCTTCGTCGACCAGCTTGACCTTGGCGCCGAACTTGATCTTGGAGCCGGACATCTTCGAGAGATCAATGACTTCCGCGCGGGCGATCAAGTCTTCGAGCTCGGTGACGCGGCCTTCGTTGTGGCTCTGCGCCTCCTTGGCGGCATGGTATTCGGCATTTTCCGACAGGTCGCCATGTGCACGGGCTTCGGCAATCGCCTCGATGATTCGTGGTCGTTCTTCCTGCTGGCGCCAGCGCAGCTCCTCCTGCAGGTTGACGAATCCACCCTGTGTCATCGGCACTTTTTCGACCATTTCATTGTCCTTCATCAAGCACGAGGCGCCGCCCTTTGGGCGGCGCCAACGCAAAAGAAAACGGTCTCCGGCGCGTAAACACCGGAACCGTCCGAAACTTCGAACCTTCGTTATAGCAGAAACGGAAGCGCGAAAGCCAGATATTTCGCCACCATCCACCGAAGCCAACAAACCATCCGCAACTTGTAGACGAAGGAAACCGGTGGCAAGTTTTGCAGAAACAGCTTTACCTCAACTGCGGTTGAGGTCGTATCAGAACTGCTCCTGCAGAATATCACGAGGAAGCATGGCCCATGGATCTGGCCAAGGATCACCACATCAAGACAGGCCCGAACGCGGAGCCGCAAGCGGATGGCCGCTGGAGCGAACTGCTCCGGCCCGACTATCTGGCGGCAACGGTCACACTTTGCCTTGGGGTCGCACTCTTTGCGTTCAATGAATTTTTCATTTCGACGGCGCTACCGACGGCTGTCGCGCAGATCAGCGGCGCCACGCTGCTTTCATGGGCGGTTACGCTCTATCTCGTCTTTGCGATTCTCGGCGGGGCGCTTGCCGCCAATCTGAAGGCGAGGTTCGGCGCACGTGGCACGCTGATTGCTGCCGCCGTCGTATTTGTCGCCGGAACCATGATCGCGACGACCGCGAGCAGCATGCCGCAGGTGCTTGCCGGACGGGTGTTCCAGGGATTCGGCGAAGGTATCATCGCCGCGGTCTGCTACGCACTGATCCCGGAACTCTTCCCGCCGCGGCTGGTGCCGAAGGTCTTCGGAGCCGAAGCCATCGTCTGGGCGATGGCTGCCTTTGGCGGTCCGCTCGTCTCCGGCTTCCTGACGGAACATTGGTCCTGGCGGGCGGCCTTCGGCGTCAATATTCCGGCAGCCGCAATCTTCGTCGTGCTCGTCCTCGCCATCGTGCCGGCACAGAAGATACCAACCACGAAATCACGTCCGATCCCGCTTCTACGGTTGGTCATCGTCGGCACCGGCATATTGCTGATATCGGTATCGACCACGGCCAGAAGCGTCCCCTTGATGGTCGCAGCGCTAGCGACAGCGCTAACGATCCTCTGGGCGGTGGTCCAGACCGACCGGCGCGCAGAACATTCGATCCTGCCTGCCGGCGCTTTCACGCTCGCAAAACCGCTCGGCACCGGCCTTTGGGTGGTGCTGCTGATGCCGCTGGCGCAGGCATCCGGCTCGATCTACCTCATCTACGGCCTGCAGCACGTGTGGAACTTCAGCCCGACGGCCGCCGGCTTTTCCGGCGCGCTGATGGCGATCTCCTGGAGCCTGACCGCAATTCTCGTTGCGAGCCTGCGCTCACATGATCTGCGCGTGAAGCTGATCCAGGCCGGGCCGGCTCTTCTCAGTATCGGACTTGCCGGCCTGACGATCGCGGTCGCCATCGACGAATTCCGCCTGGTCTTTCCGAGCCAGATCGCGATTGGCGCCGGCTTTGGCATCTCCTGGGGCACGCTCAGCCAGTTGATGATGGATGTGTCGCCGCATAAGGAACGCGACAAGACGTCAGCCTTTTTGCCGACGCTGCAATCGGCCGGCTACGCCATCGGTGCTGCAATCTGCGGGCTTACCGCAAATCTTCGCGGCTTTGACGAGAAGGCAAGCGTGGCGACGATGCATGGCGCATTGTTCACCGTCTTTGTGGTCGCATCCGTGATATCGACGGCATCGCTCTATTTCGGCGTCAGAACCGTGCGGCTTGCAGGCAAACGATCGCGGCACGCCCAAGGAGGAGCGGCGCTCGGGGCGCTCGCAGGAGACTAGAGCGCCGTGCGTTCAGACAGATGACGTTCTAGGCAGCTGCGTGGAGCGGCGTACCGACGTGACGGCGCCCAAGAAGCGCCCGTTGCTCGCCGCCGCGCCCGATCGATGGCACGATCGTTGCGAGCAGCCTGCGATTGCTGGAGAAGACTTCGACCTTCAGCGATCCATAGTCCGCGTCGCGGCCGATCTTGTCGGCGATGCGCTGACCATAATAGAGGGCCGAGCCCTCATCGAAATGGATGATGCCGTCCTCGTCGACGAAGTGCTCGTCGCCGCAATGCAGATCGAAGAAATAGAGTTGCACGATCTTGCCCCATATCGCGCCATGCCGGAGGTTTCTCCGATCCCGAAGTGCGCAGGCGTATAAGAGCATGGTGCGGAAGAATGCAGGCTGAACCGCTCGTTCATCGGGCATTCAGCCGGAGGTGCCGGACAAAGGTCGCGCCATACGGCATCCCACACGGACGATCGTTTCGCGGGGAGCGAAAACGGCGCGCGAGATTGTCGCGCGCCGCTCGTCGTATCAGGCCTTGAAATAGCTCTGCAGCGGACGCACTTCGAGGCTGCCGGCCTTCAGCGCCTTGATCGCATGGGCTGCCGCTTCCGCGCCGGCCATGGTGGTGTAGTAGGGCACCTTCTGCATCAGCGTCGCGCGGCGAAGCGACTTGGAGTCCGAGATCGCCTTGTTGCCGTCGGTCGTGTTGATGACGAGCTGGACGTGACGGTTGCGGATCGCGTCTTCGACGTGCGGCCGGCCTTCCTGGACCTTGTTGACCTTGGTGGCGGCAATGCCGTTTTCACCGAGGAAACGCGCGGTGCCGGCCGTGGCCATGACCTTGAAGCCGATATCGACGAGAATGCGGATCGCCGGAAGAACCCGGGTCTTGTCCTCGTCGCGCACCGAAACGAACACCGTTCCATCGCGCGGCAGGTCGACGCCTGCGCCGAGCTGCGACTTGGCGAAGGCCAGCGCATAGTCGGTGTCGAGACCGATGACTTCGCCGGTCGAGCGCATTTCCGGACCGAGCAGCGTGTCGACGCCGGGGAAGCGGGCGAAGGGGAAGACCGCTTCCTTCACCGCAATGTGCTTCAGGTTGCGCGGATCCGGCTTCTCGCCATAGGCGGCGATCGCGACGTCGAGCGTTTCGCCGGCCATCACGCGGGCTGCGATCTTGGCGATCGGCGCGCCGATCGTCTTCGCGACGAAGGGCACGGTACGCGATGCGCGCGGGTTGACTTCAAGCACGTAGATCGTGCCGTCCTTGATGGCGAACTGCACGTTCATCAGGCCGCCGACATTGAGCGCCTTGGCAAGCGCTGCCGTCTGGCGTTCGAGTTCGTCGACCATGGCCGTGTCGAGCGTATGCACCGGCAGCGAGCAGGCGCTGTCGCCCGAGTGGATCCCGGCTTCCTCGATGTGTTCCATGATGCCCGAGACGAAGACGTCCTTGCCGTCGCAGAGGCAGTCGACGTCCACTTCCGTGGCATTCGTCAGGTAGCTGTCGAACAGCAGCGGGTTCTTGCCGAGCAGCGTGTTGATCTGGCCGGTCTTGTCGTTCGGGTAGCGCTGCTTGATGTCTTCCGGAACCAGGCCCGGAACCGTGTCGAGCAGATAGGTCTGCAGCATGCTTTCCGAATGAATGATCTGCATGGCGCGGCCGCCAAGAACGTAGGACGGGCGCACGACCAGCGGGAAGCCGATCTCGGCAGCGACCAGGCGGGCCTGCTCGACCGAGTAGGCGATGCCGTTGCGCGGCTGGTTGAGGTCGAGCTTCATCAGCAGCTTCTGGAAGCGGTCGCGGTCCTCGGCAAGGTCGATCATGTCGGGTGCCGTGCCGAGGATCGGGATGCCGTTCTTTTCCAGCGCTTCGGCCAGCTTCAGCGGCGTCTGGCCGCCGAACTGCACGATGACGCCGACGAGTTCGCCCTTTTCCTGTTCGGCGCGCATGATCTCGATCACGTCTTCGGCCGTCAGCGGCTCGAAATAGAGGCGATCGGAGGTGTCGTAGTCGGTCGAAACCGTCTCCGGGTTGCAGTTGATCATGATCGCTTCGTAGCCGGCATCCTTCAGCGCGAATGCCGCGTGGCAGCAGCAGTAGTCGAACTCGATGCCCTGGCCGATACGGTTCGGACCACCACCAAGGATAACGACCTTCTTGCGGTCGGAAACCCCAGCTTCCGACCGGGCGGCACCGACGAAGGGCGTTTCGTAGGTCGAGTACATGTAAGCGGTCGGCGAGGCGAATTCGGCGGCGCAGGTATCGATGCGCTTGTAGACCGGGCGAACATTCAGCGCGTTGCGCAGTTCGGCCACTTCCTTCGGGCGCTTGCCGCCGAGCGTAGCGAGGCGCGCATCGGAGAAGCCCATGGCCTTCAGCATGCGCAGGTTCTCGGCATCCTGGGGCAGGCCGTGCTCGCGGATGCGTGCCTCCATGTCGACGATCGCCTTGAACTGGGCGATGAACCACGGATCGATCTTGCTCGCCTCGTGAACATCTGCCTCGCTCATGCCGAGGCGGAGCGCCTGGGCAACCATACGCAGCCGGTCCGGCGTCGGCGTGCCGATCGCGGCGCGGATGGCGTTGCGGCCATCGCCGTTGTCGTCCATGTCGGGGATTTCGATTTCGTCGAGGCCGGTGAGGCCGGTCTCAAGGCCACGCAGCGCCTTCTGCAGCGATTCGGCAAAGGTGCGGCCGATCGCCATGACTTCGCCGACCGACTTCATCGCGGTGGTCAGGACCGGCGAGGCGCCCGGGAACTTCTCGAAGGCGAAGCGCGGGATTTTGGTGACGACGTAGTCGATCGAGGGCTCGAAGGAGGCCGGCGTCGCGCCGCCGGTGATGTCGTTGTCGAGTTCGTCCAGCGTGTAGCCGATGGCGAGCTTCGCCGCGATCTTTGCGATCGGGAAGCCGGTCGCCTTGGAGGCGAGCGCCGAGGAGCGCGATACGCGCGGGTTCATTTCGATGACGACCAGACGGCCGTCCTTCGGGTTGACGGCAAACTGCACGTTCGAGCCGCCGGTCTCGACGCCGATCTCGCGCAGAACCGCGATCGAGGCGTTGCGCATGATCTGGTATTCCTTGTCGGTCAGCGTCAGCGCCGGAGCAACGGTGATCGAATCGCCGGTGTGCACGCCCATCGGATCGATGTTTTCGATCGAGCAGATGATGATGCAGTTGTCCGCCGTGTCGCGGACGACCTCCATTTCGTATTCCTTCCAGCCGAGCACCGATTCTTCGATCAGCACTTCGGTGGTGGGCGAAGCGTCGAGGCCACTGCCGACGATGTCGAAGAATTCCGTGCGGTTATAGGCGATACCGCCACCGGTGCCGCCGAGCGTGAAGGACGGGCGGATGATCGCGGGCAGGCCAACATCGTCGAGCGCCTGCGCGGCGATCGCCATCGCATGGTTCAGATAGCGCTGCTTGCGGTCGCCTTCACCGAGGTTCCACTGGTTCTCCAGCTCGTCGAGCGCCTTGTCGAGGTCCGGGCCGGACAGTCGGCCCTTCAGTTCGGCGCGCTCGGCCTCATGCACCTTGCGGTCATGGTCCTTGATGTCGGTGGCGTTCGCCAGCCGCGACTTCGGCGTCTCCAGGCCGATCTTCGCCATCGCCTCGCGGAAGAGGGCACGGTCTTCGGCCTTGTCGATCGCGTCGGGCTTGGCACCGATCATCTCGACATTGTAGCGGTCGAGAACGCCCATACGGCGCAGCGACAGTGCGGTGTTGAGCGCGGTCTGGCCGCCCATGGTCGGGAGCAGCGCGTCCGGGCGCTCCTTGGCGATGATCTTGGCGACGACTTCCGGGGTGATCGGCTCGACATAGGTCGCATCGGCGAGGCCCGGATCGGTCATGATCGTCGCTGGGTTGGAGTTGACGAGGATGACGCGGTAGCCTTCCTCCTTCAGCGCCTTACAGGCCTGGGTGCCGGAATAGTCGAATTCGCATGCCTGACCGATGACGATCGGCCCCGCGCCGATGATAAGAATGGACTTGATATCTTGGCGCTTCGGCATGGTCGGTCATCCGTTTCTAGCTGCGCGAAAAACCGGCCAAAGTGGGAGGTCACCGGCCGGGCACGCATTGATGGTCTTTTCAGGCTAGAAGCGGCTTATAGGCAAATGTATCTGCAAGCGAAACCCCGAAAATACCGGAATCGACAAGAAGCCGGCATATTTGCGCGTTCTCTGCTTTATCGCTCGCTCGGCGGCACTAAAACCGCGCCAAAGCGTTAGGCGCCGACGGCGCGCACTGGCGGCTTCGACCCGGACGAGCAGGTCGTGCGGATCGGGCCGGGGCTTGTGCACTTCTTCCACGCCGAGGCGACCGATTCCTTCAAGCCGCAACGCCTTCACGAAGGCTCCGCCTCGTCCCGCTCTGCGGGTGGCTTAGGAGCGGCAAAGCGACTTTACGTCAAGGAGAGCGGAGCAGACTTCAGCCGGCGGAGTTTTCGCTGCCGATATCCGTAGCGGGAGCTAGCAGCCGCAGCAAAAAGTTTGGCCAGATCGCGAACTTACGGGCGGCGATTGCGTTTTACAACGACGTTGGGCGCATCTTATAAAAGAGCAAACCGACAACGCCCTTTTTACAGAGGCTGGGAGGACAGATCATGGAATGGAAAGGCCGCCGCCAATCCGAAAACATCGAAGACCAGCGCGGCGCGAGCCCGGGTGGCGGCAATCCGTTCGGGCGCGGCGGTGGTTTCCGCATGCCGGGCGGCGGAGGCGGTATGCGGCGCGCCGGCGGCGGCATGAGCTTCGGAACGATCATCTTCCTCGTCATCCTCTACTTTATCCTCAAGGCCATGGGCATCGACATGCTGCAGGTGCTGGAAGGTGGCGGCGGTCAGGTACAGTTGCCCGGTTTCGAGCAGAGTGACGGCTCGCCGGCACCGCGCGGTTCGGCCCAGGAAGAGGAAATGAAGTCTTTCATGGCGACCGTGCTCGCCGAGACCGAGGATACCTGGAACGGCATTTTCCAGGCGAGCGGCAAACAGTACGAAGAGCCCAAGATGGTGCTCTTCCGCGGCCAAGTGCGCTCCGCCTGCGGCTTCGCGTCTGCCGCCTCCGGGCCGTTCTATTGCCCGGGAGACCACAAGGTCTATCTCGACATGAGCTTCTTCGATGAACTCGCCCAGAAGTTCGATGCATCCGGCGACTTCGCCCAGGCCTATGTGGTTGCGCACGAGGTCGGCCACCACGTCCAGAACCTGATCGGCGTCTTGCCGAAATTCAACCAGATGCGCCAGTCGATGAGCGAAACCGAAGCCAATCAGATGTCGGTGCGTGTCGAACTGCAGGCCGATTGCTTCGCCGGCGTCTGGGGCAAATTTACCGAGCAGAAGGGCCTGCTCTCGCAAGGCGACCTCGAAGAGGCGCTGAACGCCGCCACCCAGATCGGCGACGACACGCTGCAGAAGCGGATGCAGGGCTACGTCGTTCCGGAGAGTTTCAACCACGGCACCTCCGAACAGCGCATGCGCTGGTTCAAGCGTGGCTTCGACAGCGGCAAGATGTCGGCCTGCGATACCTTATCGGGCGCCGTCTAGCCGCTTCTAAACAAGAAAACTGTCAGGGTCGGCACGATTGCCGGCCCTTTCGTTTGTCGGGTCAGCGTTCGCTGTCCATATGGGCGAGTTGGGCCTCGGGATAGCGGGCGCCCGCAGCGGCATCTTTCGGAACCGCCTGTTCGATTACCGCCAGATCGCCGGCACTGAGATCGACATCGCGCGACGCGAGGGCTTCCGCCAAGCGGTCGCGCCGGCGTGCACCGATCAACGGCACGATGTCCTTGCCCTGGGCGGCTACCCAGGCAATCGCGATCTGAGCCACCGAAACGCCCTTGCTTTCAGCGACCTGCCTCAGCGCTTCGACGAGGGCGAGGTTCTTGTCGATGTTGCCCTCCTGGAACCGCGGGCTCATGGCGCGGAAATCGCCCTTGCCGGCCACACCCTTCTGCCAGTGGCCGCTGATCAGGCCGCGCGACAGCACGCCATAGGCGGTGACGCCGATACCGAGAGCGCGGCAGGTCGGCAGGATCTCGGTCTCTATGCCGCGTGAAATCAGCGAATACTCGATCTGCAGATCCGAGATCGGGTGGACGGCAGCGGCGCGGCGGATGGTCTCGGGCCCAACCTCGGAGAGGCCGATATGGCGGACATATCCAGCCTTCACCATGTCGGAAATCGCACCAACGGTATCTTCGATCGGAACGTCGGGATCGAGCCTGGAGGGACGATAGATGTCGATATGATCGACGCCAAGCCGCTGCAGCGTGTAGGCGAGAAAGTTGCGAACCGCCTTCGGCCGGCAATCATAGCCAGCCCAGTTGCCGGCAGCGTCACGCAATGCGCCGAACTTCACACTCAACAGCGCCTTGTCGCGCCTACCGCCCTTCAGCGCCTCGCCGATCAGCATCTCGTTGTGGCCCATACCATAGAAGTCACCGGTATCGAGCAGCGTGATGCCGGCCTCCAGCGCGGCGTGGATGGTGGCGATGCTTTCGGCACGGTCGGCCGGGCCGTACATGCCGGACATGCCCATGCAGCCGAGTCCGAGCGCCGACACCGAGGGGCCGGTCTTTCCGAGTGAAACGTAATCCATTCTCGTTCTCCTTCGACATGGCCGAAATCCGCCGGCCGTTGATCGGTCTCTTGTTTACTTCCTTTGGCGTCGTGCGATAATCCGACCTCAATCGAACGACTTGTACGAAATTCCGCACAATGAACGACCTGCCGCTTGCAGATCTCGATGCCTTTACCGCCGTTGCCGCGACGCGCAGCTTCCGCGCCGCTGCCAAGAAGCGCGGCGTTTCCGCGTCGTCGCTGAGCGAGGCGCTGCGACGGCTCGAAGCCAAGCTGCAAGTGCGCCTGCTCAACCGCACGACCCGCAGCGTGACACTGACGGAGGCGGGCATGCGGTTGCTGGATCGGCTGACGCCGGCGCTCGGCGAGATTGCCGGCGCGCTCGATCAGGTCAACGAGATGCGCGACAGTCCGGCGGGAACGCTGAAACTGAATGTCCCGACCATCGTTGCCCGCGAAATCCTACCACCGATCGTCGGCCGCTTCCTCAGCAAGCATCCGGCAATCTCCTTGGAAGTGACGGCGGAAGATGGGTTCGTCGACGTTCTGGCGGCGGGTTTCGACGCTGGCGTTCGCTATGAGGAACGGGTCGAGCGCGACATGATCGCCATACCGATCGGGCCGAGCCGGCACCGCTACGTCACCGCGGCGGCACCGGATTATCTCGCCAGGCACGGCGTGCCCCAACATCCACGCGATCTGCTTGACCATGGCTGTATTCGCCACCGTTTCGCCAGCGGCATTTCTCTTCCCTGGGAGTTCGGTGAAGGGGAGGCGGCGCTGACGATCGCGCCTCCTGCCGTCGTGACCGCCAATACGATCGACCTCGAACTCGGCGCTGCCCTTGACGGGCTTGGCATCATCCGGACCTTCGAGGAGTTCGTCGCCCCGGCCATCGCGGCAGGACGGCTCCGGCCCATTCTTGAAGACTGGACGACGAGTTTTTCCGGACCGTTTCTCTACTATGCGAGCCGCAGGCATATGCCGACGCCGCTGCGCGCCTTCGTGGATTTCTTGAAGCTTGAACAGCGGCGCGACAACGGGTGAAGGCAGATGCACGTCACCCGTCACATCAACCATTGCGATAGTCCCATCAGATAATTTGAGACGTTCACGGATTGTTTCGCGCGAAATGATCCGTTACACCTAAATTGGTAGCGTTGTTCACGTTCTGTCCCGCATCCCGGGGCAGGCCGCTCGGGGGAGGGATCGCATGCGCGACGAGAAGTTTGTGCGACGCGGCCTGTTCCTCGTCTTCCTCATCCTGTTCCTGGATATCATCGGCATTGCGATCATCGTTCCAGTGCTGCCGACCTATCTGGAGGAACTGACCGGCTCCGATATCAGCGAAGCGGCAATCGACGGTGGTTGGCTGCTGCTCGTTTATGCGGCGATGCAGTTTCTCTTCGCGCCGCTGATCGGCAACCTCAGCGACCGATTCGGCCGCCGTCCGGTGCTGCTCGCATCGGTCTTCACCTTCGCACTCGACAATCTGATCTGTGCGCTCGCCACCAGCTATTGGATGCTGTTCATCGGCCGTGTGCTCGCCGGCATCAGCGGTGCAAGTTTCGGCACCGCATCGGCCTATATCGCCGACATCAGCCATGACGGAAACCGCGCCAAGAATTTTGGGCTGATCGGCATCGCCTTCGGGACCGGCTTCGCCCTCGGCCCGGTGCTTGGCGGTCTGCTCGGCGAATTGGGGCCACGCGTGCCGTTCTACGGTGCCGCGGCGCTCTCCTTCGTCAATTTCATTCTCGGCGTATTTCTGCTGCCCGAGACGCTGGATCGCGCCAATCGCCGTCGCTTCGAGTGGAAGCGCGCCAATCCGCTCGGCGCCCTCAAGCAGATGCGCAACTACCCAGGCATCGGCTGGGTTGGGCTCGTCTTCTTTCTCTTCTGGCTCGCCCACTCCGTCTATCCGGCGGTCTGGTCCTTCGTATCCAACTACCGCTATGGCTGGAGCGAGGGGCAGATCGGGCTATCTCTCGGTATCTTCGGCATCGGCGGCGCGTTTGTCATGGCCGTCATACTGCCGCGCGTCGTGCCACGGCTTGGCGAGTGGCGGACGGCGGTGCTGGGACTGACCTTCACCACCCTTGGCGCCATCGGCTATGCGGGTGCCTGGCAGGGGTGGATGATCTATGCGGTGATCATCGCAACCGCGCTCGAAAGCCTCGCAGATCCGCCATTGCGCAGTATCGCTGCCGCCCACGTGCCGCCATCGGCACAGGGAGAACTTCAGGGCGCGCTGACCAGCATCGGCAGCATCACCACGATCATCGGCCCGCTGGTCTTCACCCAGGCTTTCGGCTATTTCACCAGCCCTAGCGCTCCCGTCGCCTTCGCCGGTGCGCCCTATGCGCTCGCGAGTTGCTTCCTCGTCGGCGCGCTCGTCGTGTTCCTGTTGAAGATACCCAGAAGCAGGGCGGTAGGACCGCAAGGGCTGGAGGAGGCTATCGAGCCGGCTGCGGCTGCGGTTGCAGCAGCGGAAGAGGCTGAAGGGATCGAACAGCCAAGAATGCACGGAAATTGATCAATTTTCGTGATCTATCGATGAAAGTTTGAGCAACCTCGCCCTTGCGGCTGGCTCTTTGCCCGGGGGTATTCTATCTCCGGTTTTCCTCCCTCCGACCTTTAGTTGCGGCCGAGGCCGCATCGACCGCCAGGAATCTGCCATGCTGACCGCGAATGCGAGCCCGAAGCCGTTGACGACCGACAACTCCTGGCGGATGCATTATCGCGCGAGCTTCTATCTCGGCGTGCCCTTTATCGGCGCCCAGCTCGCCCAGCTCGCGATCAACACGACGGACGTCCTGATGGTGGGCAAGCTCGGCGCCACCGAACTCGCGGCGATCATTCTTGCGACGCAGATGTATTTCACCGTCTATGTTTTCGGGAACGGCTTTGCCAACGCGGTGGTTCCGATGGCAGCCCAAGCCGTTGGTCGAGGCGACAAGGTTTCGGTGCGCCGCTCCGTGCGCATGGGCATGTGGGTCGTGCTGCTCTACGGGGTGCTGACGGCGCCGGTGCTCTGGATGGCCGAACCGATCCTGCTTTTCGCCGGTCAGCAACCCGAGGTCGCAGCCCTTGCAGGGGAATACATCCGCATCGCCCAGTGGGCGATCTTTCCCGGCCTGATTTTCATGGTGCTCAGAGCCTTCTTGAGCGGCCTCGAGCGGGCAGGAATCATTCTCTACGTGACGCTGGCGACTCTCGTACTCAATGCCGCTCTTTGTTACGTGCTGATCTTCGGCCATTTCGGCTTCCCGCAGCTCGGCATCTTCGGTGCAGCGGTAGCGGCGCTCGGCGTTGCGTTGCTCGGCGCGGCGCTGACGATCGGCTACATCAAGAGCAAGCCTGAGCTCAACCAGTACGAACTGTTCGTCCGATTCTGGCGGCCTGACTGGACGGCGTTCTGGGAGGTCGTGTCTCTCGGCATTCCGATCTCGCTGACGATCCTTGCCGAAGTGAGCCTCTTCACCGTCGCTTCGCTGCTGATGGGCACGATCGGCACGATTGAACTTGCCGCGCACGGCATCGCCCTGCAGTTCGCCTCACTCGCCTTCATGATCCCGCTCGGGCTCGCGCAAGCCGCCACGGTGCGTGTCGGCCTTGCCTACGGCCGAAACGACATGCTGGGCGTCCGGCGCGCGGCGGTTGCATCACTCGTGCTCGGTGCGGGCTTTGCCGTCGTCGGGAGCGCGATCTTTGCCCTGTTCCCGAGCCATCTCGCCGCCCTTTATCTCGACACCAACCGCCCGGATGCCGCGGCAGTACTGGCCTTCGCCGCGCCGCTCATCGTCATTGCCGGCGCCTTCCAGCTCGTCGACGGCATGCAGGCGATCGCCGCCGGCATGCTGCGCGGGTTGAAGGACACCAAGGTGCCGATGCTGCTGGCGTTGATCTCCTATTGGCCGATCGGCTTCGTCTGCGCCTGGGCCTTCGCCTTTCCGTTCAACTTCGGCGGCATGGGCGTCTGGTTCGGCTTCGTCCTCGGGCTCGCGGCAGCCGCCGTGCTTTTGAACTGGCGCTTCTTCCGGATGATCGGCGCGATTTCGACCACGCCCCCGAGGCACACCGCGATTTAGCGATAGGCTCCAGGCTGCGGGCAAAGAAAAAGCCGGACGGGCAGGGGATGCCGTCCGGCTTACAATGGCGACCGCCTCAGGGGAAGGGAACGGCGTCGCCTACTACCAAGCTTCGATTACGAAGCCTCGAAACCGCTAGACGTTGAAACCGTCAAGCCGCTCCGAACCCTGGCGATCGCGCTGGAGGTCGCGTATCGTTCGGGCAAAATCGATCAAAAAAACGAAACTGATGACCGCTGCCGCGATCATGAACAGGGTGGCCATGACGCCCTCCATCAACGGAAGATCTTCTGGGTCACGAATTGCTCGCGCCGGGCACGGGACTCATTGCGAAGTCCATGTATCGTCGCAAACAGCATCGCGAAAAACATCGCCATCGAAAACAGAGCAAGTCCCATAGCCGTAATCCTTTCGCATCCTAAACGGCAGTACGTTCGAAAAGTTCCGTTGTTTACTGCGCTTACACTAGCGTTCTGCGTGTGAAGCACCGTTGAACATGGCATTCATTTAGCATTCATTCTTTCTGTCCCGCTGTTTCCCAGGGAACAGCTCTAGCCATCGGCACAACTCTTGCGATCCGTCGCCGTCCGTGACAAAAGGCTTCACCAAACGGAAACAGGTGCGATGACCACGGCATTTTATCCCGGCTCCTTCGATCCGATGACGAACGGCCACCTCGACGTACTCGTGCAGGCGCTGAATGTGGCGGCGAAGGTCATCGTCGCAATCGGCATCCACCCGGGGAAGGCGCCGCTGTTTACCTTTGACGAACGCGCCGAACTCATCCGTCGGTCGCTTCAGGAATTCCTGCCCGACCGGGTCGGCGATATCGACGTCGTCGCCTTCGACAATCTGGTCGTCGACGCGGCGCGCGAGCGCGGCGCGAAACTGCTTGTGCGCGGGCTTCGCGACGGCACGGACCTCGACTACGAGATGCAGATGGCCGGCATGAACCGGCAGATGGCCCCCGACATCCAGACGCTATTCTTGCCCGCAGGCACGGCATCGCGGCCCATTACGGCCACATTGGTCCGCCAGATCGCCGCCATGGGCGGTGACGTCAGCGCCTTCGTGCCCGCGGCAGTTTACCAAGCACTGCAGGCCAAACGCCGCGCTTGAGGCGCGGCCCTCTTTACACCACGCAGGGAGAAACCATGAAAATCCTCCACCTCGCTTTTGCCGGCGCCCTTGCGCTTGCCTCCTGGACGGGAACGGCGATCGCGCAATCGGCCGACAACTTCATCACGATCACGCTCAAGGATGGGCCGGTCGTCGTTGAACTGCGTCCGGACATTGCCCCGAAGCATGTCGAGCAGATCAAGGCGCTTGCCGCCGCCGGCGAGTATGACAACGTTGCCTTCCACCGCGTGATCAAGGGCTTCATGGCCCAGACCGGCGACGTGCAGTATGGCGATATGGAAAACGGCTACCAGCCACAGGCTGCCGGCACCGGCGGCTCGTCGAAGCCGGATCTGCCGGCCGAGTTCTCCGACGTTCCGTTCGAACGCGGCACGGTCGGCATGGCGCGCTCGCAGGATCCGAACAGCGCCAACTCGCAGTTCTTCATCATGTTCGCACCGGGCGACTTCCTGAACGGCCAATACACGGTCGTCGGCAAGGTCGTTTCGGGTATGGAGAACGTCGACAAGATCAAGCTCGGCGACGATGCCAACAACGGCTCCGTCACCGATCCCGACCGCATGATCAGCGTCAAGGTCGGCAAGTAAAGTCAACAGAAGGAGAAAACCCATGGCCGAGATCAAGGATCCGGAAAACACGATCATCATGGAGACCACCAAGGGCAAGATCGTCATCGAGCTTCTGCCTGACGTCGCTCCGGGTCATGTCGCCCGCATCAAGGAACTGGCTCGCGAAGGTGCCTATGACGGCGTGGTATTCCACCGCGTGATCGAGGACTTCATGGCGCAGACCGGCGACGTTCAGTACGGCAAGACCGGCGGCGAGCACTTCAACCCGGCGCGTGCCGGCATGGGCGGCTCCTCCAAGCCGGATCTGAAGGCCGAATTCTCGAACGTCAGCCACGTTCGCGGCACCTGCTCGATGGCCCGCAGCCAGATGCCGAACTCGGCAAACTCGCAGTTCTTCATCTGCTTCACCGATGCCCCCTGGCTCAACAAGCAGTACTCCGTTTGGGGCCAGGTCATCGAAGGCATGGACAATGTCGACAAGATCAAGCGCGGCGAACCCGTGCGCGATCCCGACTCGATCGTCACGATGCGGGTTGCCGCAGACGCCTGATTTGCGCTAATGCACGGACCCGCCCCGGTCGCCAACTGCGCCGGGGCGGGTTTGCTTTTGTCTGAAGATAACAATGCGCGTAGACCTGTTCGACTTCGACCTTCCGGAAACCTCGATTGCGCTTCGGCCCGCAAGCCCGCGCGACAGCGCCCGCATGCTTGTCGTTCGCCCTGATGGCGCGGAAGTTCTGTCCGACAAAGGTGTGCTCGATCTGCCGTCGTTCCTCAGGGAAGGCGACGCACTGGTCTTCAACGACACCAAGGTGATTCCGGCGCAACTGGAAGGCATCCGCCGCCGCGGCGAGGAGATCACCACACCGGTTTCGCTGACGCTGCACATGCGCACGGCACCCGATTGCTGGAAGGCTTTTGCCCGCCCGGCGCGGCGCCTCAAGGTCGGCGACCGCATCGCCTTCGGCCATGGCGGTTCGAGTTGCCTGCTGGGCACACTCGACGCGACGGTCGAGGAAAAGGGCGATGCCGGCGAGGTGACGCTGCGCTTCGACCTCTCGGGCCCGTCGCTCGACGAGGCGATCATGGCGGTCGGCCACATTCCCCTGCCGCCCTACATCGCCTCCAAGCGCGCCGAGGACGCCCAGGATCGCGCCGATTACCAGACGATGTATGCCCGGGAGGAGGGCGCCGTAGCCGCGCCCACCGCCGGACTGCACTTCACCGACCGTCTCTTCACCAAGCTCGACGAGGCCGGCATCGAACGGCATTTTGTGACGCTGCATGTCGGGGCGGGCACGTTCCTGCCGGTCAAGGCCGACGACACCGACGACCATGTGATGCACCAGGAGATCGGCCACGTCGACGCCCGCACCGCCGAGCGGCTGAACGCCGTGAAGGCGAGGGGTGGCCGCATCGTCTGCGTCGGCACGACTTCGCTCCGGCTGATCGAAAGCGCGACCTCGGCAGAGGGTATCGTCAAGCCGTGGTCCGGGCCGACCGGCATCTTCATCACGCCCGGCTACCGCTTTCGCGCCGTCGACATGCTGATGACCAATTTCCATCTGCCGAAATCGACGCTGTTCATGCTGGTTTCGGCCTTCTCAGGCCTGGAAACTATGCGCGCGGCTTACGCACATGCGATCGAAACCGGCTACCGCTTCTATTCCTATGGCGACGCCAGCCTGCTTTTCCGGAAAGACTAGATGACCGAGACCTTCCAGTTCAAGCTTCACAAGACCGACGGCAAGGCCCGTCGCGGCGAAGTGTCCATGCCGCGCGGCACGATCCGCACGCCGGCCTTCATGCCGGTTGGCACGGTCGGCACGGTCAAGGCGATGTATCTCGACCAAGTGAAGGATCTCGGCGCCGACATCATTCTCGGCAATACCTACCACCTGATGCTACGCCCCGGCGCCGAGCGCGTCGCACGGCTCGGCGGTCTGCACGGCCTGATCCGTTGGCAGGGACCGATCCTCACAGACAGCGGCGGCTTCCAGGTCATGTCGCTTGCGGGCCTTCGCAAGCTCGACGAGCAGGGCGTCACTTTCAAGAGCCATGTCGACGGCGCGCTCTTCCACATGTCGCCGGAACGCTCGATCGAGATCCAGGGCCTGCTCGACAGCGATATCCAGATGCAGCTCGACGAATGCGTGGCGCTGCCGGCCGAGCCCAAGGAAATCGAGCGCGCGATGGAAATGTCGCTGCGCTGGGCAGAGCGTTGCAAGGTGGCCTTCGGCGACCAGCCAGGCAAGGCGATGTTCGGTATCGTGCAGGGCGGCGACATTCCAAAGCTGCGCGAACGCTCGGCCGAGGCGCTGAAGGGGCTCGATCTCAAGGGCTACGCTGTCGGCGGTCTGGCCGTCGGCGAGCCGCAGGAAGTGATGCTGCGCATGCTCGACATTACCTGCCCGATCATGCCGGTGGACAAGCCGCGTTACCTCATGGGGGTCGGCACGCCCGATGATATCCTGCGGTCGGTGGCCGAGGGCATCGACATGTTCGACTGCGTGATGCCGACCCGCTCGGGGCGCCATGGCCTCGCGTTCACGCGTCATGGCCGCATCAACCTGCGCAATGCGCGGCACGCCGAAGACATGCGCCCACTCGACGAAGAATCCTCGTGCCCGGCGGCGCGCGACTATTCGCGCGCCTATCTGCATCACTTGATCCGTTCGAACGAGTCGCTCGGCGGCATGCTCTTGAGCTGGAATAACCTGGCCTATTACCAGGAGCTCATGGCCGGCATCCGTCTGGCGATCGACGAAGGTCGCTTCGCCGACTTCATGGCGGAAACCCAGGAAACCTGGCGGCGAGGGGACCTTCCGCCGGTCTGACGGTTGGAGGACGCTTGGCGCTTTGTGCAGGGCCTAGATCGCCGGCCCCGGTGCTGCCTGCAGCATCATGACGCCGTTGATCTTGTAGCTCCCGTCCGGTTGCTTCACCAGTTGGTAGATTGCCGTCCAGTCCTTGCCATCAGGGGCCGAGATCAACACCTCCTGCAGGACCTGATCGCCGACGACCTTCGACCGGCCAAAGGCGAAGTTGCCGGGCCGGTAGACGGGCTGGTAGCCGCGTTTGACCATGTCGAAGAATGTGGTCTTGTCGGGAAACTTGCCGCGGACCGCCGGTGAGGCGAAGAAATAGGCGGTTTCTGCATCATCATGCAGAAAGGCTGCGATCTGCTCCTGAATGATCGCGCGTGCGGTATCGACAGGTTCATCGGCGCGAGAGGCACATGCAGTGAAAAGTTGGGTCGTCAGTCCGAGGGCAATGGCAAAGGTCCTGAACATCGCGTTCTCTCCATCCAAGCCAGCTAAGATGAGCATAGGATGGCCGAGCGCTTTGGAAATGGTCGTGCCCGCCAGGCATGCGCCATTCAATCCAAATTCCGTTCGGTATTTACAATGAAAATCAATTTATTAAAAAGCATTTCGAATAATATACTTTATATATCATAAGTTGGTGATATGCAGCATTGGCTGATCGGGCAGGGCTGCCCGATCACCAAAATGGCGTTGGAAGTGGCGCAAGCTTTAAGGCCTCAGGTCGTCGGCTTCTGCACCATGCTGCCGATATCGGCGGGTCTTGCGGAAGTCGATGCCGTTTTCATCGATCCTGGCGTCTGGCGCAGGGGTATCGGGAGATTGCTCCTGATCGAGACGGAGCGGCGCGCCGCAATGGCTGGCGTGAACACGCTGTGCGTCACACCCGGTGGCCATGCGGTTTCCTTCTATCGCGCTCTCGGCTTTCAGCATGCGGGAAAGGTGGCGACTGAGTTCGGGTCTGCTGAGCGCCTCACCAAGAAACTGGAATGACAGCAACGCAGAGCAGCCCGCCGCCAGGCATTCTGCAAACCACCGGCGAGGGTGGCGTTCGCGCTTTTCAGAATCAGGAAACTCGGATTCTATCCGCGATGGGTCGGAAACTGATGGAGCCTGAATTGCTTCTTGTCCTCATCGTTGGTCTTGTTGCCGGGGTCATTAGTGGCATCATCGGGACGGGATCCTCGATCATGCTTTTGCCAATCTTGACGTACGTCTATGGCCCGAAGGAAGCGATCCCGATCATGGCGGTGGCGGCGGTGATGGCAAATGTCTCGCGCATTCTTGTATGGTCGCGCTCCGTCGATTGGCGCGCGGTTGCGGCCTATGCAGCAACCGGGATACCGGCGGCGGCATTGGGCGCGCGGACCATGCTTGTTCTGCCTCCACACGTGGTGGATGCATCCATTGGAATTTTCTTCCTGGCCATGATCCCGATGCGTCGACGGTGTGCCGCATATTTGCGGCAACTGAGCTTGCGGCACCTGGCCTTTGCCGGAGCCATCATCGGCTTCCTGACGGGTATCGTTGTTTCTACCGGCCCCATATCCGTTCCGGTGTTCCTGGGGTATGGATTGACGAAGGGGAGCTTCATTGGCACCGAAGCCGCAGCCTCGCTGACGATCTACATCACCAAGACGCTCACATTCCAGAGTTTCGGCGCGCTGCCGTTTGCCACGCTGGCAAAGGGATTGACGGTCGGCGAATCGTTGATGGTTGGTTCGCTGCTGGCCAAGCCGTTTCTTCTTCGCCTCACACCTGAAACGTTCAGGCACGTTATGGACGCGCTTTTGCTTGGCACGGGCGCAAGCCTGCTATGGGGCGCCGCAAGCTGAAATCTCCCAGGTCATCAAAACCCCGGGGAGAGTGACATTCCAACTTTGCAGGATCAGGACACTTTAACTTTGCGGCTACACACAATGTCACAGCTATTTAAAGATGAGACAAAGTAGTCAACTTAGAAACGCGACATCATCCTATCGTTTATTACTGCGATTTCAAGAGGACATATTTGATTAATACGTAGACGCAAGCCGCCGATCGGCTGGAGCTGGTCAGGGTTGCGCAGGCCGGTCGGCGGCGGATGGCTTGAGGTGCAAAGATAAACTTTAGCTTTGAGAGCCCGAACCCGTCGGATACTCGGCAGCCTTCAGTCTTGCCAGCGCCTGTTGTCGCCGGGCGATGACCACGGGATCCTTGGTAAAATCGGTCTTCCGGCCAGGCTTGGTGCCGCGCTTTTGGTAGCCATTGCTTTGGCTGCCGTCGGGAATGCCGAACATATGGTCCGTCTGGCCGGTGCGGCGCGGCCCACCCTTGCTGCGCTGTTGCTCTCGGCCGGCCTGCATCTCGGCCACCAGCGCCAGCATGTCATCGAGGCGCTTGTTCTCAACCACCTCGGAGCGGTGCACCGAGCGCAGCGTGTCAAAGGTTCTGTAGGGCAGGGACGTCCCCTCATGGGTGACCTCGAGGCGACCATCGGGATAGTCGCAGACAATGACCTTCTTGCCGGCGAGCGCCGTGGCGAAATCCGTCGGATCGAGGATGAACATCACCTTGTCATAGCGCAGCGTCAGGGACTGCGACAGCT